>NZ_SWMS01000009.1:206438-261856 GCF_005146945.1 Prauserella endophytica | reverse complement strand
CCGACTTCCGCCTAGTTCCTACCACAAGCCCCATCCAGGGGCCCGCACGGAAGAGGGTGCACTAGTGACCAGCCCGCTCGTGGAGGTGGACGGCCGCCGCATGCGGGTGTCCAATCTGGACAAGATCCTCTACCCGCACGTCGGCTTCACCAAGGGCGAGGTGCTCGACTACTACGCCCGCGTCGCCCCGGTGCTGCTGCCGCACGTCAAGGACCGGCCGCTGACGCTCAAGCGCTACCCCAACGGCGTGGAGGGCAAGTCGTTCTTCGAGAAGGACGTCTCCCGGCATGCGCCGGACTGGGTGCGCACGGTGTGCATCGAGACGCCCGGCAGCTCCCGTGGCTCCGACAAGGCCGACTACGCGCTGATCCAGGACCTGCCCACGCTCATGTGGGTGGCCAACCTCGCGAGCCTCGAACTGCACATTCCACAGTGGACCGTGGGACCGCGGGGTGCGAGGCGCAAACCGGACCTGCTCGTGTTCGACCTCGACCCCGGCGAGCCCGCGACGATCGTGGAGTGCTGCGAGGTCGCGCTGCGGCTTCGGGACGAGCTCGCCGAGGACGGCATCGAGGCGCACCCCAAGACCAGCGGCTCCAAGGGCATGCAGCTGTACGCGCCGGTGCGCGTGCGCTCGGCGGAGCGGACCAGCGAGTACGCCAAGCAGCTCGCCGAGCGGCTCGAGCAGGCCATGCCCGAGCTGGTGGTGTCACGCATGGCGAAGAACCTGCGGCCGCACAAGGTGTTCATCGACTGGAGCCAGAACAACACGAAGAAGACCACCGTGGCGCCGTACTCGCTGCGCGCGCGGCCGTCACCGACCGTGTCGACCCCGCTGCTGTGGGACGAGGTCGCCGAGTGCGAGACCGCGGCAGACCTCGTGTTCACCGCCGACGAGGTGCTGGAGCGCGTCGAGGAGTACGGCGACCTGTTCGAGCCGCTGCTGGCCGAGGAGCGTCCTGGGCTGTGATGGCCGTTCGCCCTGGCCAACAAGTCGGGCGCTGCCGCACGGCATGGCCGACGTTATGCTCCTCCTCATGCCGAGGTCGGTCGATTCCGGGGGCAACGCGGAGAGCCGGCTCCGCCGCATCGAGGCGGTCACGGACAGCACCCTCGCCCATCTCGATCTGGAGCAGCTCCTGCCTGAGCTGCTCAAACGCACGCGAGACCTCCTCGATGCCGACACCGCCACCGTGCTGCTGCTCGACAGCGGCGGTGAGCATCTGGTGGCCTCCGCGTCCTCCGGCATCGAGGAGGAGGTGCGCCAGGGCGTCCGGATCCCGATCGGGGAGGGCTTCGCCGGGCACATCGCGGCCTCCCGTAAGCCACTGGTGATCCAGCAGGTCGACCCGACGACGGTGGTCAACCCGCTACTGTGGGAGAAGGGCATCCGCTCGCTCGCCGGTGTCCCGCTGCTCGCCGGTGGCGAAATGCTCGGCGTGCTGCACGTCGGCACGCTCGACTCGACGCCGTTCACCGAGGAGGACGTCGAGATCCTGCAGGTAGCGGGCGACCGGCTGGCGCTGGCGACCCGGACCGGGCTCACGCGCGGCGAGCGAGCCGCGGCGTCCGCGCTTCAGCGCACGCTCCTTCCGGCCCGGCTGCCCACCATCCCCGGCCTGCAGCTCTCCGCGAGGTACGCGCCCGGCGAGGAGAGCGGCGTCAGCGGTGACTGGTACGACGTCTTCACCCTGCCCTCGGGCTGGCTGTGCGTCACGGTCGGCGATGTGGTCGGACGTGGGCTGCCCGCGGCGACCGTGATGACCAGGGTGCGCACGGCCACCCGCTCGTACGCGCTGGATTCGGACAGCCCCACCGAGGTGCTCGCCCGGCTCGACCGGCACATGCGCCACTTCGAGCCACAGACGATGGTGACGATGGCGTACGCGATGTGGGAGCCTTCGCTCAGCAGGCTGCACCTTTCGCTCGCCGGGCATCTCGCGCCGGTGCTGGCGCTGCCGGGCGAGCGGGGGGAACTGATCGACCTGCCGATCGATCCGCCGATCGGCATCGGCACGGCCCCCGTTCAGCGCCGCAGCGGCACGATCGACGTCCCGCAGGGCGCGACGGTGCTGTTCTACACCGACGGCCTCGTGGAGCGGCGGAACCGCACGCTCGACGACGGGCTGCGGCTCCTGTGCGAGGCAGTCACCACGGGTCCGACCGAGCAGTTGTGCTCGCGCGTGATGTCGCGGCTCGTCGGCACGAGCCCCACCGACGACGACATCGCCGTACTCGCCCTGCGCAGACAGGAGGCCGAGGAGCTGCGTGAGATCAGCTTCGACCTGGACGCGGTCCCCGAGGTGCTCGCCGACGTGCGCGCGACCCTGCGCCGCTGGCTGCCGTCGGCGGGCGCGTCGCCGGACGAGGTCGGGGACATGCTGGTGGTGGTCGGCGAGGCGTGCTCCAACGTCATCGAGCACGCGTACGGCCCGCTCGGCGGCACGCTTTCGCTGCGCTTCGAGGCGAGGGAAGGGGAGGTGATCGCCACCGTGGGCGACACCGGCCACTGGCGGTCACCCCGCGGCACCCATCGGGGGAAGGGAACGGAGCTCATGCGCCAGCTCAGCGACGACCTCAGGTTCGAACACGGACCGGGAGGAACCCTCGTGCACATCCGCAAGAACGTCACCGGCGGAGATCCAGCATGACGACGGCGAACATCGAGGTACTGTCCCCCGACACCGGCACGGTCGAGATCGCGATCACCGGCGAGGTGGACCTCTCCAACTGCGAGGTCATCCAGGACGACATCTTCGCCGCGATCACCAACCACCTGGTGACCGTGCGGCTGGACCTCGCTGGCGTCACCTATCTCGACAGCGCGGGCCTGCGCATCCTGTTCGCGCTCGTGGAACGGCTCCGGCTGCTGCAGACGGAGTGCCAGATCATGGCGCCCTTCGGCTCCGCCAGCAGGCGGGTCATCGAACTCTCGGGCCTCGGCAGCCTGGTCGAACTCCGGCCCTGACGAACGGAAATCCGCTAGGACCCCGGCTCCGGAGCAAGAGAGCAACAAGGTACTCGGCGCCAGCTGGGTGGTCTTCCTGCTCGTGCTCATGATCGGCGGCGCCGGTGCGGGCGCGTTCGGGCTCGGCACACTGGCGCGGGACTCGGGACTGCCGGCCGACGACTCCGCGGTGCTGATCCCCGTCTCGGTCACCGGGATCGCGGTGGGCGGCCTGACGGGCATGGCCATCGCGGTCGGCCTCCGCGTGCTGCCCGGCCGGATCCGCGACGGCAAGCTCGCGGAGATGGCGCGGCTGATCCTCGTCTGCGTCGGCACGACGGCACTCGGCGCGGTGGCGTACCTGGGCATCGTCGGCGGGCTCGTGCACCTGTTCGGGCTCGTGCTGCCGGAAGGGGTCACCGAGTTCCTCGCGGTCGTGCTCTCGATCTTCGGTCTGCCCGCCGCCGGGCCGGTGACCTACCACCTCTTCACCCTCGGCAAGCATCGCGAGCGGGCGAGCGCTCAGGAGTAGACCGGTGCGGCCACACCGGGTACGGCAACCGGCGCGGCGGCGCAGGACGCGACCGTGACGCCGTGCCTCCTCCGGAGGGCAAGCCGTTCCCTGTGGTGCGCGACGGACCGCCGCTGTCCTATGCGGACACCCTCGCGATGCTCGCGGCCGGCCCGACGGAAAGAGGAACGAGCACGCGGGCCCGGCACCGGGGTAGCGCCCGAGGCCGCGCCGTTCACGGTGACGGCGGGCAGCGTGGGCCGCGTGGTGGTGACGCTCTCCGTATCGCCGGGCCGGCTGTCCACTGTGGCCACCGGGCAGATCGCGTGCACGGCGGCCGGGGCCGCGCCGAGGTAGCGCTGCTCGGCTAGGGCAAGGGCCGCTTCGCGAGGTGCCCGCACTGGAACCGCCGTGAGATACCGTTCGGACATGCGCAGGAACACGCTTGTCACGGGCGTCGTCGCGATCGTCGTGGTGTGGATCTTGGTGGTCACCGTGTTGATCTCGCGCGAGCCCGAGACCGGCGCCGCCTCGCCCGCCGAGCTGCGCGACCGGCTCGAACGCGCGCTGACCGAGCGGGACGCCGACGAGTTCGGCCTGCTGCTGGGCGAGCCGGGCGAGCAGGCCGCCGACTTCGCCCAGACCTACGTCGACGAACTGCGCGGCACCACGGGACTGAGCGTCTCCCTGCGGCCGGACGTCACCGCCCCCCGCGTGGCGACCGTGAGCGGCACCCGTCAGGACGGCGGCCCGTTCTCCTACGACCTCAGCGTGAGTGAGACGGGCGGCCGCTGGCTCGTCGACCTCACCCCGCCGCTGTAGCGGATCCGCACGAAAGGGCTCCATGACCAAGATCTTCAACGACCCCTCCGACTTCGCGAGCGACATGCTCTCCGGGTTCGCGCGCGCGTTCCCCGGGTTCGTGCAGCGCGTGCCCGGCGGCGTCGTCAGGGCGACGCAGGCCACACCCGGCAAGGTCGCTGTGGTGGTCGGCGGCGGCAGCGGGCACTACCCGGCGTTCGCGGGCTGGGTGGGTCCCGGTCTCGCCGACGCCGCCGTGGTGGGCGACGTGTTCTCCTCGCCGTCCACGCAGCAGGTGGTGGCCGTCGCGACGGCGGCCGACGCCGGCGCGGGCGTGGTGCTCAGCTACGGCAACTACGCGGGCGACGTGCTGAACTTCGAGGCCGCCCGCACACAGCTCACCGAGGACGGCATCCCGGTGCGCTCGGTGGTGGTGAGCGACGACCTCGCGAGCGCGCCACGGGACGAGCGGTCCCTTCGCCGCGGCACTGCGGGAGACCTGGTGGTCGTCAAGATCGCCGGCGCCGCGGCCGAGGCCGGATACGACCTGGAGGGCGTGGTCCGCGTCGCCGAACGCACCAACGCGGGAACGGTGTCGCTCGGCATCGCCTTCGAGGGGCCGACGCCACCCGGCTCCCGCGGCCCGCTGTTCACCGTGCGCGACGGCCGGATGGGCGTCGGCCTCGGCATCCACGGAGAGCCGGGGGTGTCGGAGGAGCCGCTGCTGGGCGCGCGCGAGCTGGCGGGGCTGCTCGTCGGGCGGGTCCTCGCCGAACGCCCCGATGGCGCTCGGCGGGCGACCGTGCTGCTCAACGGCATGGGCGCCACCAAGTACGAGGAACTGTTCGTGCTGTGGAACGAGGTCGTGCCGACACTGGAGGCCGAGGGTGTCGAGATCGTCGAGCCCGAGGTCGGCGAGCTGATCACGAGCCTCGACATGGCCGGTCTTTCGCTCACGATCACGTGGCTCGACGACGAGCTGGAGGCGCTGTGGGGCGCGCCCGCGCAGAGCCCCGCCTACCGCAAGGGCCCCGCCGAGGCCGCTCCACTCACGCCGAGGCCCGTGCCCGAGGTCGCCGAGCGCGCCATCCCGGAGTCGAGCGAGGCGTCGCGGCGCGTCGCCAAGCTGGTGCACGCGGCGTTCGAGACCGCGGCGGCCGCACTCGCCGAGGCCGAGCCGGAGCTGGGCGAGCTCGACTCGGTGGCGGGCAACGGCGACCACGGGCGCGTGATGGCCAGGGGCGCCCGCGCGGCGGCGGCCGCCGCGGGCCGGGCCGTCGAAGCCGGGGCCGGCACGGCCACGACGTTGCTGTTCGCCGCCGACGCCTGGAGCGACCGGGCGGGCGGCTCCTCCGGCGCGCTGTGGGGCGCGGGCCTGCGCGCGGCCGCGCGGGTGCTCTCCGACACCGACCCGCCCGCGAACGCCGTGCAGGCCGCGTGCCGCTCCGCGCTCGACGCCGTGACGGCCTACGGCAACGCCCGCGTCGGCGACAAGACCGTGGTGGACGCGTTCCTGCCGTTCACCGAGAGCCTGGAGGCCGACCTTGCCGCCGAGCTGCCGCTCGGCCCGGCGTGGGTCAACGCCTCGGCCGTCGCCGCGAGGGCAGCCGAGGCGACGGCATCGCTGAGTCCCCGGCTCGGTCGTGCTCGCCCGCTGGCAGCGCGCAGCCTGGGCCACCGCGATCCGGGCGCGGTCTCGTTCGCCGTGGTGGTCACCGCGATCGCGGAGCACGTCGCATGAACACCGCGCGCAGGGCCACGGTGCTGCGGGCGGCGGAGCTGTACTACACCGAGCACCTCACGATGGAGGCGATCGCGCAGGAGCTCGGCTGTTCGCGCGCGACCGTGTCCCGCCTCGTCGGCGAGGCCCGCACGGCCGGGCTCGTGGAGATCACCGTGCATCGCAGCGGCCGCGCGGCGAGCACACTGGAACGCCTCATCGCCGACCGCTACGGCGTGGAGGCCACCGTGATCGCGCCGCCGGAGCGGGCGACCGAGGGCGAGCGGCTGCTGCACGTCGCGACACAGGCCGCCGCGAAGCTGCGGCTCACGCTCTCGCCCGACACCACGATCGCGGTCACGTGGGGCATCACCATCGCAACGCTCGCCCGCAACCTCACCCCCGGTGTGGTCCCCGGCCTGCAGGTGGTGCAGATGAGCGGGTCGGGCAACACGTTCTCCTCCGGCGCCGAGTACGCCTCGGGGGTGTTCGACCGTTTCGGCGCGGTGCTCGGCGCCCGCGTGCACCACTTCCCCGTGCCCGCGTTCTTCGACTCGGCCGCCACGCGGGCGGCGCTGTGGGCCGAGCACAGCGTCCAGCGCATCCTGCGCCTGCAGCAGCGGGCCGACGTCGCGCTGTTCTCCGTCGGCGCGCTCGGCGGTGGCATCCCCGGTCACCTCTACCGGGCCGGCTACCTCGACCGCGACGACCTGCGCTCGCTCACCGAGCAGGGTGTGGTGGGCGATCTCGGGACGGTGTTCCTGCACGCGACCGGGTCGAGCACCGACATCGCGATGAACCAGCGCTCCAGCGGACTGCCGATCGAGACGCTGTGTCGCATCCCCCGCCGCCTCTGCGTCGCGCTCGGCGAGGCCAAGGCCCCGGTGCTGCGAGCCGCGCTGCTCGCGGGCGCCGTCACCGAGCTGATCGTCGACACGAAGGCCGCCGAACCCCTCGTCGACTGAACGCATTCTCACCGGCATCCCCTTCTGGATCGAAACGGCTGGGCGCACCGGCCCAATAGCTGCAACTCCGTTCATGGACACTGGGCCGTTTCGGTTACGCGTGCTTAGCATCGCCGCAATCTTCAGCGCGTGTCAGGAGTGTGTCGACGTGGACGCCACCCAGCAGTCCCCAGTTGAGCGCTCGGCGATCAGAAAGGTCGCCGTGCGGCTCGTGCCCTTCGTGGCACTCATGTTCTTCATCAACTACCTCGACCGGACCGCGATCTCGTTCGCGGGCCCGAACGGGATGAACGACGATCTCGGGCTCACCGCCGCCCAGTACGGCTTCGCCTCCGGGGTCTTCTTCATCGGTTACATCCTGCTCGAGGTGCCGAGCAACATCGCACTGCACCGCTTCGGCGCCCGCAAGTGGCTCGCGCGGATCATGGTGTCGTGGGGCGTCGTCTCGCTGCTGTTCACCTGGGTGGACAGCGTCGGCGGCCTCTACACGCTGCGCCTGCTGCTCGGCATCGCCGAGGCCGGGTTCTTCCCCGGCGCGATCCTGTTCCTGTCGCTGTGGGTGCCGGCGCGGCACCGGAGCAAGATCCTCGCGCTGTTCTACCTCGCGCAGCCGCTCACGACGGTCATCGGCGCCCCGCTCGCGGGCGCGCTCATCGAGCAGCATGGCGTGTTCGGCCTCGAGGGCTGGCGCTTCATGTTCCTGTGCGTCTCGGTGCCCGCGATCGTCGTCGGCATCGCGACCTGGTTCTACCTGAGCGACCGGCCCGCCGACGCGAAATGGCTGACGCAGGCCGAAAAGGACTGGCTCACCGCCGAGCTGGAGGGTGAGGCGAAGAACAAGACGGGCGCAACCTCCCACAAGGGCGGCATCCTGGCCGCGCTGCGCAGCGGTCGCGTGTGGACGCTCGCGCTCATCTACTTCGGCTTCATCTACGGCCTCTACGCGCTCGCGTTCTTCCTGCCGACGATCATCAGCGGCTTCGAGGAGGGCTTCGGCACCACGTTCACGGTGCTCGAAAAGGGCCTCATCACCGCGATCCCGTACGTGCCCGCGGCGATCGTGCTGTACCTGTGGTCGCGGGACGCGACCAGGCGCGGCCTGCAGACGTGGCACATCGCGCTGCCCGCGCTCGTCGGCGGCGTGAGCGTCCCGATCGCGCTGTTCATGGGCTCGCCCGCGGCGACGATCGTGGTCATCACCATCACCGCGTGCGCCATCTTCGCGGCACTGCCCAACTTCTGGACCGTGCCCGCGCAGTTCCTCACCGGTGCGGCCGCCGCGGTGGGCATCGCGCTCATCAACACGTTCGGCAACATCGCCGGGTTCGCCGCCGGGTACGTCACCGGCTTCCTCAACGACGCCACGGGCTCCTACGTCGTGCCCATGTTCGTCGTCGGCGGGCTGATGGTGCTCTCCGCGGTGCTGATGGTGGCGCTGGCCAAGCGCGGCCGCGCGCAGACCGGTGACCTCGACGAGAGAGCGGTGACCAAGGCATGACCAGGCTGTACAACGACCCTGCGGAGTTCGCGGGCGAGGTGCTCGACGGCTTCGTCGCGGCACACCAGCGGTGGGTCCGGCGCGTGCCGGGCGGCGTGGTCCGCAACACGGCCAAGACGCCGGGGCAGGTCGCGGTGCTCGTCGGCGGCGGCTCCGGCCACTACCCGGCGTTCACCGGGCTCGTCGGCCAGGGTCTCGCCCACGGCGCGGTGTCGGGCAACATCTTCGCCTCGCCCTCCGCGCAGCAGGCGTGCTCGGTGGCGAGGGCCGCCGAGAGCGGCGGCGGCGTGCTGCTGCTGTTCGGCAACTACGCGGGCGACGTGCTCCACTTCGGACACGCGGCGGAGATCCTGACCCAGCAGGGCATACCCACGAAGGCGTTCGCGGTCACCGACGACGTGTCGAGCGCGCCCGCCGACCAGACCGCAAAGCGGCGCGGCGTCGCGGGCGACCTCACCGTGTTCAAGGCCGCCGCCGCGGCCGCCGAGGCTGGGCTGGACCTCGACGAGGTGTACCGCGTCGCCGAGCGCGCCAACGACCGCACCCGCTCGCTCGGCGTCGCGTTCTCCGGCTGCACACTGCCGGGCGCCGACGCGCCACTGTTCACGGTCCCCGAGGGGAAGATGGCCGTGGGCATGGGCATCCACGGCGAACCCGGCATCGGCGAGGCCGACGTGCCGAGTGCCGACGGGCTGGCCGAGCTGTTCGTGCGGACACTGCTCGCCGACCTGCCCTCCGACATCACCGACGTGCGCGGGCAGCGGGCCGGCGTGATCCTCAACGGGCTCGGCACCGTGAAGCACGAGGAGCTGTTCGTCGTCTACCGGCGCGTGGCGCAGCTGCTCGCCGAGGCGGGCGTCGAGGTGGTGGACCCCGAGGTCGGCGAGTTCGTCACGAGCTTCGACCTCGCCGGTGCCTCGCTGACCCTGTTCTGGCTGGACGACGAGCTGGAGCGGTACTGGACGGCCCCCGCCGACGCGCCCGCGTTCCGCAAGGGCTCGCTCACCCCGGCGCCGCCCGCGCCCGAGGACCTCGCCGTGGAGTCGGCCGAGCAGACCGTGCCGGAGGCGAGCGAGGAGTCGCGGGAGGCCGCACGCGTGGTGTTCACCGCGCTGGAGGCCGTACGCAAGGTGATCGACGGCAACGCCGACGAGCTGGGCCGGATCGACGCGGTCGCGGGCGACGGCGACCACGGCATCGGCATGCAGCGCGGCGCGGTCGCCGCCGTGGACGCCGCGCGGGAGGCGCTGCGGCTCGGCGCCGGTGCGGGCACGCTGCTCGCGCTCGCGGGCGACGCGTGGGCCGACAAGGCAGGCGGCACGTCAGGCGCGCTGTGGGGCCTGCTGCTCCGGTCCATCGCGAACACGCTGGGGGACAAGGAGAAGCCCACCGCCGCGGCCGTGAGCGAGGGCGTCGCGGCCGGGCTGGAGAACGTGCTCAGGGTCGGCGGGGCGCGGGTCGGCGACAAGACTCTGGTCGACGTGCTGGCGCCCTTCGCCGAGACGCTCGCGACAGCGGTCGGCGAGTCGAGGGGACTCACCGAGGCGTGGGGCCGTGCGGCCGAGCAGGCCGACGCCGCCGCGAAGGCGACGGCGGACCTGGTTCCGAAGATCGGCAGGGCCAGGCCGCTCGCCGAGAAGAGCGTGGGAACGCCCGATGCGGGCGCGGTGTCGCTGGCGTTGATCACCGACGTCGTGCACGGCGTGCTCGCCGAGAGGAAAGGTGTGTGATGGCTGGGATGGCTCAGAGGTGGCGCATCGTGGTCGGGTCGGACGACGCCGGCTTCGACTACAAGGAGGCGTTGAGGGCGGACCTGGAGGCGAGTGAGCTCGTCGAGTCCGTTGTGGACGTGGGAGTCGACGCGGAGGGGCACACCCCGTACCCGACCGTCGCGGTCACCGCGGCCGAGCTGATCGCCAAGGGCGAGGCCGACCGGGCCCTGCTCGTGTGCGGCACCGGCCTCGGCGTGGCGATCTCGGCCAACAAGGTGCCCGGCATCCGCGCCGTCACCGCGCACGACAGCTTCTCCGTCGAGCGTTCCGTGCTGAGCAACAACGCTCAGGTGCTCACGTTCGGCCAGCGCGTGATCGGCCTGGAGCTGGCCCGCAGGCTCGCCCGCGAGTGGCTCACCTACACCTTCGACGAGAACTCAGCGTCAGCCAAGAAGGTGCAGGTGCTCACCGACTACGAGAGCGTGGGTTCGTGCTGAGCCTTGGCATCAGCCTGAAGCTGTACTTCTCCCACGCCAGGACACTGGCGTGGAGCAGGGACGTGGCCGCGCTCGCCGGCCACGAGGCGATCGAGGGCGGGCACGCCGAGCTGTTCGTGCTCCCCTCGTTCCCCAGCATCCCGGCGGTGGCCGAGATCTTCGCGGGCACGCCGGTGCGGGTGGGCGCCCAGGACCTGTGCGCCGACGACAGCGGCGCGTTCACCGGCGAGGTGGGTGGGCCGCTGCTGCGCGAGCTCGGCTGCGCCTACGCCGAGGTGGGCCACGCCGAACGGCGACGCCTCTACGGCGAGGACGACGCGACCGTCGCCCGCAAGACGGCGGCGGCGCTACGCAACGAGCTGGTGCCGGTGCTGTGCGTCGGCGAGCCCGGCCGCGTGCCCGCCTCGGACGCCGCCGCAGCGTGCGTCGCCGAGGTGGAGTCCGCGCTCGGCGGCTCGGCGGGCCCGGTGGTGGTGGCCTACGAGCCGCACTGGGCGATCGGCGCCGAGGAGCCCGCGCCGGAGTCGCACATCGCCGAGGTGTGCGGCACGCTCAAGGACAGCCTCGGCGTCCGCGTGATCTACGGCGGCAGCGCCGGGCCGGGCCTGCTGTCGCGGCTCGGCAGGTCGGTCGACGGCCTGTTCCTCGGCCGGTTCGCGCACGACCCCGCCGCCGTGGGGAAGATCCTGGACGAGGCGCTGACACTGGCGAAGGGATCCTGATGGCCATCGGACTGAGCACCTACGCGTTCTTCTGGCGCATCTCCGACCGCGCCGAGAAGCCGCTGACGCTCGCGCAGCAGCTCGAGCAGACCAGGGAGCTCGGCGCGGACGTCTTCCAGATCTGCGACCACGCCCCGGTCGAGCGGCTGTCCACAGTGGAGCTGCGGGAACTGCGCTCGGTGGCCCGCGACCTCGGCGTGACCCTCGAACTCGGCACCCGGGGCGTGCGGCCGGAGCACCTGAAGCGTTACCTCGACCTCGCCGAGGCGCTGGACGTGACGCTCGTGCGCAGCATGCTGTACTCCGCCACCGACCGGCCGACGCTCGCCGAGGCCACCGAGTGGCTGCGCGAAACCGTGCCCGGCTACGCGGAGCGCGGTGTGACGCTCGCGCTGGAGACCTACGAGCAGGTGGCCTCGGCCGACCTCGTGGACGTGGTGGAGGCCGTCGGCAGTGACCACCTCGGCATCTGCCTCGACCCCGCCAACTGCGTGGCCAACCTGGAGCACCCCAGGCAGGTCGTGGAGACCACCGCCCGGCACGTGGCCAACCTCCACGTCAAGGACTTCGACTTCGCCCGGCAGGCGGGCTGGGTCGGGTTCACGCTCTCGGGCTGCAGGCTCGGCGAGGGGCGCCTCGACTACGGCGCCATGATCGAGCGGGTCAAGCCCGCCGAGAAGAACATCAACCAGATCGTGGAGCACTGGCTTCCGCTGCAGGACGACTTCGAGGCGACCTGCCGGCTGGAGGACGAGTGGACGCGGCACAGTGTGGAATTCCTAAGGAGCAACTCATGACCACGGTCACCGTTGTCGGCGCCGGCGGCAAGATGGGCCAGCGCGTCTCCAACAACCTCGCGAAGAGCGACTACCGGGTGCTCTACAGCGAGAACTCGCCCAAGGGGCAGGAACTGCTGCGGAGCCAGGATCGCGAGCTCGCCGACTCGGCCGAGGCCGCGCGCGAGAGCGACGTCGTGATCCTCGCAGTGCCGGACGTCGTGCTGGGCAAGGTTTCCGAGGCGCTCGTGCCGGAGCTGAAGCCGGGCGCGATCGTGCTGACCCTGGACCCGGCGGCGGCGTACGCGGGCCTGCTGCACAAGCGCGACGACATCGAGTACGCCGTGGCACACCCGTGCCACCCTTCGGTGTTCCTCGAGCGCACCACGAAGGAGGAGTACGCAGACACGTTCGGCGGCATCGCGGCGCCGCAGGAGGTGGTCGCCGCGTTCGAGTCGGACAACGAGACCGCGCGCAAGCTCGCCGACGACGTCATTCGCGTGATGTACGCGCCCGTGGTGGACGTCCACTGGGTGACCGTGAAGCAGCTCGCGGTGCTGGAGCCCACGCTGGTGGAGACGGTGGCCTGCATGGTGGGCTCGCTGCTCAACGAGGCCCTGCACGAGACGGTGCACACCGTCGGCGTCCCCGAGTCCGCCGCGCGCGCGATGCTGCTCGGCCACGTGCAGGTGGCGCTCACCAACACCCTGCGCGGGTCGAACCCGTTCTCCGACGCGTGCCTCATCGCGATGGACTACGGGCGCGAGACGATCGTCAAGGACGACTGGAAGAAGATCTTCGACGACAGCGAGCTCGACAAGGTGATCGCGCGGATGCTCAAGATCGACGCGGTGAAGCGCTCCTGACCCACAATGGGGCCATGCGCTATCTCCGGCTCGGCCCCGGCGACCGGCTGCCCGTCCTCGGTCAGGGCACCTGGCACATGGGTGAACGCGGACGTGACCGGGAGGCCGAGGTCGAGGCCCTGCGAGCGGGCCTCGACCTCGGCCTCACCCTCATCGACACCGCGGAGATGTACGGCGACGGCGGGGCCGAGGAGGTCGTCGCCGAGGCGATCGCGGGCCGCCGCGACGAGACGTTCCTGGTGAGCAAGGTCCTGCCGCACAACGCGAGCCTGCGCGGCACGATCGAGGCGTGCGAGCGCAGCCTTCGCCGCCTCGGCACCGACCGGCTCGACCTGTACCTGCTGCACTGGCGCGGCGGGCACCCGCTGGCGGAGACGCTGCGGGCGCTGGAACGGCTCCGCGCGGACGGCAAGATCCGGCACTACGGGGTCAGCAACTTCGACCGCGACGACCTGCGCGAGACGTGGCGGACGCCGTGCGGTGAGCACGTGGTGACCGACCAGGTGCTCTACAACCTCACGCGGCGCGGCCCGGAGTTCGACCTGCTGCCCTGGTGCCGGGAGCGCGGGGTACCGGTGATGGCGTACTCGCCGATCGAGCAGGGCAGGCTGTTGCGTGACCGGGTGCTCGCCGAGGTCGCGGAGCGGCACGGCGCGACGCCCGCGCAGATCGCGATCGCGTGGGTGCTCCACCAGCCGGGGGTGTGCGCGATCCCGAAGGCGGCGACCCGCGAGCACGTGGAGCAGAACGCGGCGGCCCTCGAGGTGCGCCTCACGCAGGAGGACCTCTCGGCCCTGGACACCCGCTTCCCCCCGCCGACCCGCCCGGAACCCCTCGAAATGCTGTAGCCCATCTGCAGTGAAGGCCACCATGCCTGCGCCCAACGCAGTGAAGGTGGCCTTCACTGCGGATGGGTCGGATGGCGAGCCCGAGCTCATCGACGGCCCTCGCGATTAGTTCTTCCTGTCGGTGGGGTCTGTCAGGATGAGGACCTCGATGCAGCGAAAGGGCACGGCCATGCCGCACACCAAGGTGGACGACGAGTTCCTGCGCCAGGCGGATCCGTTCCGGCGGGAGCTGCTCGCGCACTGCTACCGCATGCTCGGCTCGGCACACGACGCCGAGGATCTGGTGCAGGAGACGTACCTGCGCGCCTGGCGGGCCTACGACAGGTTCGAGGGCCGCTCGTCGCTGCGCACCTGGCTGCACCGCATCGCCACCACGGCGTGCCTGACGGCGCTGGAGAGCAGGAGCAAACGCCCCATGCCCACCGGGCTCGGCGGCGGCAGCGCCGATCCCGGCGACGACCTCGCCGACCGGCCGGAGGTTCCGTGGTTGGAGCCGATCCCCGACGCGCTGGCGGGCACCGCGCAGAGCGACCCCGCCACGATCGTCACCGAGCGGGAGAGCATCCGCCTCGCACTCGTCGCGGCGCTGCAGCACCTGCCACCCCGGCAGCGGGCGGTCCTGATCCTGCGCGACGTGCTCAAGTGGCGGGCGGCCGAGGTCGCCGAGGCCGTCGGCGTCACCACCACGGCCGTCAACAGCATCCTGCAGCGGGCCCGCGCCCAGCTCGCGCAGGCGTCACCGACGCCGGACGACGTCGAGGAGCCGGCCGCGGCGGAGCAACGCGAGCTGCTCGAGAAGTACGTCGACGCGTTCGAGCGCAAGGACGTCACCGCGCTCGTCGAGCTGTTCACCGCCG
The DNA here is from genome assembly GCF_005146945.1 of Prauserella endophytica. Lineage (GTDB taxonomy): Bacteria > Actinomycetota > Actinomycetes > Mycobacteriales > Pseudonocardiaceae > Prauserella_A > Prauserella_A endophytica. Next base: position 247,136 of record NZ_SWMS01000009.1, on the reverse strand, counting down.
ACATCGTGTGGGAGATGCCGCCCTTCGCGTCCTGGTATTCCGGCGCCACCGACGTGGGCACGCACCTGGCCGAGCGCTGCCCGGCCCGCCCGGGTGGCGTGCTCATGGTGCCGGTCGAGGCCAACGGGCAGCCCGCGTTCGCCCAGTACCTGCGGGACCCCGAGAGCGGTGACTTCCGCGCCTTCACGCTGCAGGTGCTCACGCTGACCCGCGGCGGGATCAGCCACGTCGCCAACTTCATGGACACGCGGCTGTTCGAGCTGTTCGGCCTGCCGCTCACGCACCCGTCAGCCGGGGTCTCGGCCGAGGAAGGCCAACAGCCGGTCGCAGGCGCCGGCCAGCGGTGAGACCGCGACCGGCGCGGCGAACCGCGCGGGCCGGTCGGCACCGCTGACGAACAGCGGCGAGAGCTCCAGCAGCTCGCGCGCGAGGGCTCGCGGGATGGGCCGGTCCGTGTCGCAGGCGCGGGCGACGTCCCAGCCATGCACGGCGACCTCGATTGCACCGGCACCCGCGACGAGGTCGCCGGGCAGCGGACTGCCCGCGACGGAGATCGTGCCCGCGCCCCCGGTGGCGGTCCACTCACCCATGAGGTGACAGGCCCGCTCGCGCAGCGCGCCCACGAGGTCGGCAGGGTGGGCTCGGCCGGGCGGATCGAGCGCGACGACGCCGAGGTCCGCGGCCTCGGACAACGCGAGCAGCGAGTCGTCCAGGTGCCCGAGCAGGTCGCCGAGGTCCCAGAGCCGGCACGGTGTCGCCCGGGGCAGCGCATCGAGGCTGACCAGGCGCAGGCTCCCGAGTGTGTAGCCGATCGCCCGTTCGAGCAGGTCCAACCCGTCGCCCATCGCCCACCTCCGTCAGGAGTACAGACAGACGGAACCGCGCAAACTCATCGCGAGTCCCCCGCTCCCGACCGCGAGTCCCCCGCTCCCGACCGCGAGTCCCCCGCTCCCGACCGCGAGTCCCCCGCTCCCGACCGCGAGTCCCCCGCTCCCGACGGCGAGTCGCCCGTTCCCGACGGCGGCTAGAGCCCGAGGTTCAGCTCCGGAATCCGGTCCGCATACCGGGCGACCAGCTCCGCGTTGCGCTCGTCGCCACCAGGCACGTTCGCGCTCGTCCACAGCGGCAGCACCACGCCCCTTTCCTCGGCGAGCCCGTCGAGAGCCGCGAGCAACGCCGACCACAGGTACGCGCCGAGGATCGTCGACACCGCCGCCGTCCGAGGTGAGGCAGCCGGATGCACCACGTCGCCCGGCGGCACCCCGGTGTCGAGCACCACCGTCGCGTGGTCGGAGAGCCGCGTGCCGGACCGGTCGCTCGCCTGTGCCGATGCCGCCAGCGACGTCACCGCGATCACCGGGACGCCCCTCGCCAGCGCCGTCTGCGCGATCTCCACCGGGTATGGGTTGCGTCCGCTCGTCGAGAACACGACCACCACGTCGGCGGGCGTCGGCGCCGTCGCCTCGATCAACGCCCGCCCGCGCCCCGGCTCCCGCTCCGCGCCCGAGCTGCGCAGCGCCCCCATCAGCGGCAGCACCTGCGGATCCCACAGCGGCCGGACCGCGGCGAGCCCGCCCGCGCGGTAGAACGTCTCGCACACCATCGCCAGGGAATGCCCGGCACCGGCGGCGTAGACGAGGCCGTCGCCCGCCACGGCTTCGAGCACCAGGGTCGCCGCCCGTTCGATGTCCCCGTGCTGCGCGTCGAGCCCGTCGAGCAGCGCGCGAACGTCCTCCCGCATGCTGGCGCCTCCTTCGATCGCCTGGCCACGCTAGAGCTCGCCGACGCCATTCGTCGAGACCAATTCGGATCTTGACCACCGTCCGCGAACCACTCTAGGTTCCTAGATAGGACGTCCTATGTCTAGCTCCTCGCCCCGCAGCAAGGAGGCTGTCGATGCCCGCCGTATCCCGCCGCACCGCCCTCTCCCTCGCCGGAGCCACCGTGGCCGGCCTCGCGCTTGCACCATCCGCCACCGCGGCGACCCGCGCCGCGTCGGTGCCGTTCACGTCGGGCACCGAGGGCTACCACACCTTTCGCATCCCCGCGCTCGTCCGCACGACCTCCGGCGAACTGCTCGCGTTCGCGGAGGGTCGCGTCGAGTCGGCAGGCGACACCGGTGCGATCGAGGTGGTGCTGCGCCGCTCCGCCGACGGCGGGCGCACGTGGGGGCCGCTCTCCGTGGTGTCGAGCAATGGCGACGCCACCGCGGGCAACCCGGCCCCGGTCGTGCTGAGCAATGGCGAGATCGTCCTGCTCACCACCCGCAACGGCCGCGTGACCGAACGGGAGATCATGGAGGGCACGGTGTCCGAAGAGGACACCAGAAGGGTGTTCGTGCAGCGCAGCACCGATGACGGGCACACGTTCTCCCCGGCGAGGGAGATCACGGCGGAGGCGAAGGAACCCGGCTGGCGCTGGTACGCCACCGGCCCCTGCCACGCCATCCAGCTGCGGCACGGCAAGCACGTGGGCCGCATCGTGGTGCCCGCCAACCACTCCGCCTCGCCGCAGGCGGGCTCACCCGACACCGGGGCCGAGGCGAAGTACTACGGCGGGCACTGCCTGCTCAGCGACGACGGCGGGCACACGTGGCGCATCGGCTTCACCGACACCCGCACCGACGGCTGGATCGCCGCCAACGAGACCACCGTCGCCGAACTGCCCGACGGCAGGCTGTACTTCAACAGCCGCGACCAGGGCGAATCGCCCGCACATCGCCTCGACGCCTACAGCAGCGACGGCGGCGAGACGCTCGACGCGCCCTACCGCGAGCAGCCCGGGCTCGCGGGCCCTCGCGTGCAGGGCAGCGTGTTGCAGACGTCCAGGGGTGACGTGCTGCTGTTCGCCGGACCGTCCGATCCGGACGCTCGTCGCGCGATGAGTGTCCGGGTCAGCGACGACCGGGGCCGCACGTGGCGGACGGCGCACACCGTGTCCGACGCGCCCGCCGCGTACTCCGATCTGGTGCAGCTCGACGCGCGCACCGTCGGCCTGCTCTACGAGACCGGGATCGGCGGCAGCTACGAGACGATCGCCTTCGAGCGGCTGCCGATCCCGCTTCCCTGACGCTCAGCTCGGCGCGTTCCCGAACTTCTCCGCCCCGTGCACGGCGCGGCCCGCGACGAACGTCGCCAGCACGCCGATGTCGCCGATCCGCTCGCTGGGCACGGTGGTGGGGTCGTCATCGAGGAGCACCATGTCCGCGAACGCTCCCGCCGCGAGGTGGCCTCGCTCGTGCTCCTGACCGGCCGCGTAGGCCGAATGGAGGGTGTATGCCCGCAGCGCCTCCTCGGCGTCCACCCGCTCGTCGGCGCTCAGGACCGCACCGGCCTTGGTGGTGCGCTCGACCATCGAGCGGATACCGAGCAGCGGCGCTCCGGCCGAAACGCACGGCCGGTCGGAGCTGCCGGGCACCCGCAGCCCGACGTCCACAAAGGACTTGTGCCGGTAGAGCCACGGCACCCGGTCCTCGCCGATCGCCTCGGCCATCGTGTCGCCGATCTCGTACAGGAACCGGGCCTGCGGCACCGGGACGACGTCGAGCGCGGCCATCCTCGCGAGCTGCTCGGGACGCACCATCGCGGCGTGCTCGATGCGGTGCCGCACGCCGGGCCTCGGCAGCACGCGCTGGGCCTCCTCGAAGGTGTCGAGCGTGAGGTCGATCGCGCGGTCCCCGATCGCGTGCGCGGCGATGCGCCAGCCACCCCTGTGCGCGGCGAGCATGCGTTCGCGCAGCACGTCGGGGTCGTCGCCGAGCACGCCCAGCCCGCCGTGCCCGCAGAACGGCTCCGTGACCGCGGCGGTGCGGCTCGACAGCGCGCCGTCGGTGAAGATCTTCATCGGCCCGATGCGCAGGAAGTCGTCGCCGAAACCCGTGCGCAGACCCAGATCGAGGCCGAAGGCGTCGCCGTGCAGCGGGTGCAGCACCTCGCTGGCGGGCATGAGCTCCACCCGCAGCGGCAGGAGCCCGCGCTGTCGCGCCACCTGGTAGGCCGCGGCCTCCGCCGGGCTGTGCCCGATCCAGCCACCACCGATCCCGGCCTCGGTGACGTGGGTGAGGCCCTCGGCGACGTAGACGCGCGCCGCCCGGTCGATAGCCTCCACCAGCTCCTCGACGGGGTACGGCTTCACGAGCGCGTCGACCAGCTGCTGCGCCTGCTCGGCGAGCAGGCCCGTCGGCGCGCCGTCGTCGTCGAGCTCCACGACGCCGCCCTCGGGCACCGTCGCGGAGCCGTCCAGCACCCCGGCCTGCGCGAGGATGGCACTGCTCGCAACGCACATGTGCGCCGAACGGTGCTTCAGCCACACCGGCCTGCCGCCACCGGCCCGGTCGAGCGCGGCGCGGTCGGGATGCCCGCCGAGCACGAAGTCGTCGTAGCCGGAGCCGATGACCCAGCCGTTGGACGGCAGGTTCGCCGCCCGCGCCGCGACCGCGTCGTAGACCTCCTCCGGCGTGCGGCAGACCGAAAGGTCCAGCTCCGCCAGCGAAAGGCCGAACCACACCATGTGGTTGTGCGCGTCGGCGAAGCCGGGCGTGAGCACGGCGCCGTCGCCATCGACGACGTGCCGCGCGGTCAGCCCCTCGACCTCCTCGTCCACCCCGACGATTCGTCCGTTCAGCACGCCGACCGTGTGCGCGCGGGGCCGGTCGCCGGTCAGGGTCAGCGCCCGCACGTCACGCAGCAGCAAGTCCAGCATCCGTGTCCTCTCACGCCAGGTTGTCGTACCGTCAACGGCAGCCTAGGCGCACGGTGCACGGCCGGGGCCGTGCACCGTCGAGGACGCGGACCTCAGTGCTGCCGGCGGTCCTTCTTGGCGGAGTCGTCGTCGACCTCGATCTGCTCCTTGCGGACCTCGTCGGTGATGGTCTGCTCCTCGGTGACCTGCTCGGTGCCGATGCGCACACGCTCCACCGGCACCGTCTCCTTCTTCACGACGGGGCGCTCGGCGTGCAGGACGACCTCCTGCTCCTCCTCGCCGATCTTGGCCTTGCCGTCGTGGACGCCGTCGGTGATCGGCTCGCGCTCGATCCGCACCTCCTCGTGGCTGACGGGCACGCTCACCCGCTGCTCCTCCGTGACGACGTGCTTACGCAGGCGCACGCGGCCGGTCTCGACCTGCTCGGTGGAGACCTTGAGCTGCTCCTCGCTGCGCGTCATCGTCTCGCCGGCGGTGGCACTCGAACGGTCCCGCTGCTGGCCGCGCAGGCTGTCGGCGCCCGCCATGCGCTGGCCCTGGGCCTGCTGACCGGACCGCGCGGTCGTCTGTCCGGTCGCCTGCCCGGTCTGCTGGGCGGCCGCGTGCCTGCCGCTGGGGCCGGTCTGTGGCATGGACTCGGGCGCCTGGCCCGACTGGTTGGACAGCCCGGTGTCGGAGCGCGTGCCCATGCCCTGCATGCCTGCCATCGACTGGCGCTCGTCCTTGCCACGGCGGGCGTTCTCCATGGTGCTACGAGGCGCGGGCAGGTCGTAGTAGCGGTAGAGCTCGACGCTCTCCTCCTGCGAGAGGTGCCCGTCGGCGTCGATCCTCGGCGCGTCGGACACCTTGTCCTTCGCGACCTGGACGTGGAGCCCGTCGGAGTCGAGGCTGGCGCCACGGAGAGGCACGAAGCTCTCCTTCTGTCCGAACATGCCGGTCCGCACCGTGACCCATTCGGGCTCGTGTGTGTCGTCGGCGAGGTAGACGGTGCCCACCTTGCCGATCTTGCTTCCGCGCTGGTCGACGACCGTGCTGTCGACAAGATCGTCCGGCCTCATGGTGTGGGTCATGATCACGGTTCCTCTCGGTTGCCGTTGTCACTGACCCGATGGGGATCCAGGTACTGAGCGAGTGCCCGATGCCCCGGGGCGGCAACCGTCTAACCGCTCATGTGGGTGAACCCGCTGACCTGCCAGCGGAAGGCGGCTCCTGCCCTCGGCAGTCGCGCACGGGAACACTGTGGCATCGGCCCGGAATCCCGCGTTCCCGAGGAGCCCCATGCGCGACCGATGCCCGCAGGACGCGCCGTTGCGTTCCAGCCGGGACTCCCCGCCCGGAAGGCTCGCCGTGGTGACCGATGGCGGCCACTACCTCGGCCGCGCGATCGCGCTCAGGCTGGCCGAGTCCGGGTGGGACTGCCTGGTAGCCGGACCCGACGAGACCGAGCTGACGATGACGGCCAAGTCGACCTCGGCATCCGCCTGCACGATCGCGGTGTGCCCATGTGACGTCGCGAGCCAGGACGGCAGGCACAGGTTGACCTCCCTCGCGACGAGCATGACCGAGAGCATCGCGCTTCTCGTCAACGTCGGGCCTCACGAAGACCCACGAACCGTCCGGGCACTTTGCGGATGGGCCATGGAGCAGGCGGGGCACACCGGCGGCTCCGTGGTCAACGTCGGGCGCGGGCTGGCGGCGCTGACTCGCGAGTTCGCGGTCGTCGCCGCTCGCTGGAACGTCCGCGTCAACACCGTCGCGCCCGGCATGATCAAGACTCCCGAGCACGACGTCAGTCCCGAGCTGGCCCAGCTGTTGTGTGACGCGACGCCGTTGCGGCGGCTCGGCACTCCCGACGACGTCGCCGCCGTGGTGGAGTTCCTCGCTTCCGACGACGCCGCGTTCGTCACCGGTGCCGAATGGGTCGTCGACGGCGGCTGGTCGGTGTGGTGAGGCTCTGTTCCGGTTGAACCGCTCGAGGAAGCCTCCCGGGTCCGGGGCGTCAGCGGGGCCCACCGGCGGTCGAGTTCGATTGGTCGAGCCGGAGCGCCGCAGCCGCATGGTCGAACCACGCGGCGAGGAACCGCTCGGGGTCCGTGTCGCCGGGCGTGTGGCCGATGAGCGTGTCGAGGATCGGGTAGTAGGTCAGCGACGCGAGGAGCACGGCCGCCGTCGCGTCCGGATCGGCCACCTCCGCCTCGCCCCGCTCGCACAGTCCGGCGATCCACTCGCCGCAGACGCGGTAGAGGTGGGCGAGCACGCCCTGCCACATCCGCTCGAACAGCTCCGGGAAGCCACCGAACTCGCGGATCATGATCCTGATCAGGTCCCGTTCGCTGTCCATGACCGTCCACACGACGTCCGCGAGGAGCTTCAGCGCCTCCCTCGGGTCCGCGGGTAGTTCGGCTACCGCCTCGGCGTGCTTCCTCGCGAGCGTCTCGACGTTGCGCGTGACGGCGTGTTCGAGCAGCGCCTTCTTCGAGGGGAAGTGCTTGTAGAGCGCGCCGGATCCACGCGTGAGCCCGCAGGCGACCTGGATGTCCACGACCGACGTCGCGTCGTAGCCGCGGCTGGCGAAGAGCCTGATGGCCTCGTCGAGGATGCGCTGTCGCGTCTCGCCGGGCGTTGTTCGAGCCATAGAAAGAGAGTACTCTCTTACCATGGCTCGAGTGACGGTGGAGCGGACCGTCCGGTGCACGCCAGAGGAATTCCTCGCGCTGGTGATGGACGCCGAGCGGTACGCGCAGATCGACGACAAGCTGGGACGCATCGACTGGGTGCGCCGCGACGGAGACATCACGCAGTTCAAGTTCCGTTCGCGGCTGCCCGGCCTGCCGGGGCCCGCGCCGAAGGTCGTCTCGCGGATGCGACTCACCCCGGGCGAGCGGGTCGACATCGAGTACGCCCCGCCGCCGCACAACCGCCTCGTCCGCAGGCTCTCCACCTTCGCGGCGAGCTTCGTCTGCGAGCCCGCGGAGGACGGCACGAAAGTGACCAGGTCGATCGAGATCGGCTTCCCGCCCGCGCTGCGCTGGCTGACCGAGCCGCTCCTGCGCCGGGCACTGCGCCCCGACGTCGAGCGTGAGATCGACGGCGCGAAGGAACTTCTGGAGCGGACAAGACGGAAAGGACAGTGAGCCGGCCGGCGTTCAGCTCGCGGCGGCTCCAACCCGGTGAGGACCGCGCGACCTCCTGACGAAGCCGCGCGGACTTCGGGACCTCAGCGCAGAGGGTGCACGTCACAGGTCAACTGGGCACGTTTTCCCACGTCAGAACGTAATCTGGATGGAGCCGGCAACAGGACTCGAACCTGCGACCTGCTGTTTACAAGACAGCTGCTCTACCAACTGAGCTATACCGGCCTGGCTCGCGGACACACGAGCGCGGGCCCACTATATCCGCCACCGGCTCGCCCGAGAGCGCCCGGCCGCGCGTGTTCGCCCGACTGCCGCACGGCCGGCGGAAAGTTAGATTGGTCGCCGGTCGCGGTCAACGAAAAACGTGGCGGACGCCACGGTGGTCAGCATGCAACGGCCGGAGCGCGCCGGTCGATGCTACGCGCGGGAAACCAGTAAGGAGGTGGCTGATGAAACTACGGCCGCGCGCGAAAACGGCGCTGAACCGCCGGCACGCGTGGCAGATCCTGGAAGCACCGGCCGAGGAGCGGGCAGAGAAGCGAGTCCCACGGCAACAGCGCGGCCGCATGCTGCGCCAGCGAGCCTGGCACATCCTCGAAGCGCCGACCGGCGAGCTTCCCGTGGTCGAGCCCCCCGCGACCATGGGCCCCGAACTCCCCGACGAAGCGACCCTGCATCTGGTCCTCGACCTCGTCGTCCGCATCGGCGAGGTCCAGATGGCCAGCGGCGCGGGCGCCTCCGACGTGACCGCGACGATCCTTGCCCTGACACGCGCCCTCGGTCTACCCCACTGTGAGGTGGACGTCATTTTCACGTCCATCACCGTCAGCTGCCATCGAGGCAGCGACCTCTCACCCGTGACGGCGGTGCGCGTGGTCCGCGCGCGCAGCCTCGACTACACGCGGCTCTCCGACACCGAGCGCCTCGTGCAGCGGCTCCTGCGCAACACGATCAGCGCGGAGGAGGGCTACGCCGAGCTGCACCGCATCACCAACGCGAAGCACCCGTACCCGCGCTGGGTGTCCACCCTTGCCTGGGGCGGCATGGCGGCCTCGATCTCACTGCTGCTGGGCGCCTCGGGCTGGGCGGCGATGGTCGCGTTCGTGATCAGCGCCGTCGTCGACCGCGTCGGCCGCATCCTGAACAAGCTGTCGCTGCCGTTCTTCTTCCAGCAGGTGGTCGGCGGGTTCGTCGCCACGCTGGCGGCGATCACCTTCGTCAACCTCGACATCATCCCCGAGGACCGGCCGACGCTCGTGGTCGCCGCGGCACTGACCGTGCTCCTCTCCGGGCTCTCCACGGTGTCGGCGGTGCAGGACGCGATCACCGGCTACTACGTCACGGCGGCGGGCCGAAGTCTCGAGGTCGCGCTGATGAGTGCCGGGCTGATAACCGGCGTCGCGGCGGCGATCGGGCTCGCGGAACGCCTCGGCGTCGAGCGCACGCCGATCCCCGCGATCGACGCGCTCACGGCCGTGAACCTGCCCATCGTGATCCTCGCCGGTAGCGGCGCGGCCGCGTGCTTCGCCCTCGCGTCGTACTCCAGCCTGCGCCCGATGGCGGTTGCGGCGGCGGCGGGCGCCGTGGGCGCGGGTGCCTACGGGGCGCTGACGATGACGGACTCCAGCCAGATCATCGCCTCCGCCCTCGCCGCCACCCTGGTGGGTCTCGGCGGCGGCGTGCTCGCCCGCAGGCTGCGGGTGACCCCGCTCGTGGTCGCTGTGTCCGGCATCACGCCACTGCTTCCCGGTTTCGCGACGTACCGCGGCCTGTCGCAGCTGGCGGACTTCGGCACGGCGACCCAGCTCATGGAGGCGGTCGCAATCGGCCTGGCACTGGCCGCGGGCGTGGTGCTCGGCGAGTGGCTCGCGCAGCCGCTGCGCACCGGCCTCGGCAGGCTCGAGCGCAAACTCGCCGGCCCCCGGATGGCCGGTCCGCTGGATGCTGGAAGCCGTCTGGAGTAAGCACATCGCGATAGTGTTTTCACATGCCCGCGACAGCCACGAAGTCCGAAGCACGCGCCGAGTTCGTCGTCGTCGCCAACCGGTTACCGGTGGACCTCGACCGTGCTGAAGACGGCACTCGGCGTTGGACACAGAGCCCCGGTGGTCTCGTGTCCGCGCTGGAGCCGTTCCTTCGCTCCCGCAAGGGGGCCTGGGTGGGCTGGCCCGGGGTTCCGGACGTCGAGGTGGACGAGTTCAGCGACGACGGACTCGTCCTCCATCCGGTGACACTCACCTCCACCGACGTCCGCGACTACTACGAGGGTTTCTCCAACGCCACGCTGTGGCCGCTCTACCACGACGTGGTCGCCAGGCCGATCTTCGACCGAGGCTGGTGGGAGAGCTACGTCCGCGTCAACCGGCGCTTCGCCGAGGCCAGCGCGGCGGTGGCGGGCGAGGGCGCCACCGTGTGGGTGCAGGACTACCAGCTCCAGCTCGTGCCGAGCATGCTCCGCGAGCTACGGCCCGACCTCCGGATCGGCTTCTTCCTGCACATCCCGTTCCCGCCGGTCGAGCTGTTCATGCAGATGCCGTGGCGAGCGGAGATCGTGCGCGGGCTCATCGGCGCCGACCTCGTGGGCTTCCACCGGCCGGGCGGCGCGCAGAACTTCCTGTGGCTGGCCCGGCAGCTGATCGGCCTGGAGCCCAGCAGAGGTTCGGTCGGCGTCCGCTCGAGACCCGGCATGGTGCAGGTGGGCGACCGCACCGTTCGCGTCGGCGCGTTCCCGATCTCGATCGACGCCGCAGGGCTCGACTCGCTCGCCCGCACCAAGGCCGTTGCCGACCGGGCCGCTCAAGTCCGCAGCGACCTCGGCAACCCGGAGACGATCCTCCTCGGCGTCGACCGCCTCGACTACACCAAGGGCATCGACCTGCGCCTGCAGGCCTTCCACGAGCTGCTGCAGGAGGGCAGGGTCAAGCCCGAGAACGTGACGTTCGTCCAGCTCGCCACCCCGAGCCGTGAGCGCGTGGAGCACTACCAGCGCATGCGCGGGGAGATCGAGCAGATGGTGGGCCGCATCAACGGTGAGTTCGCCCGCGTGGGTCACCCGGTCGTGCACTACCTTCACCAATCGGTCAACCGGACGGAGCTCGCGGCGTTCTTCTCCGCCGCCGACGTCATGGTGGTGACCCCGCTGCGTGACGGCATGAACCTGGTCTGCAAGGAGTACGTGGCGTGCAGGCACGACCTCGGCGGGGCGCTCGTCCTGTCCGAGTTCGCCGGCGCCGCGGCCGAGCTGAGCAGCGCGTTCCTGGTCAACCCGCACGACCTGGACGGGGTGAAGAATGCGCTGGAACAGGCTATTACGCTCGACCCCGCGGAAGGTCGGCGTAGGATGCGCGCCTTACGTCGTCAGGTCCTGACGCACGACGTCGACAGGTGGGCGCGCTCGTTCCTCGAAGCTCTCGGGTCCGAGACGGCCGCCTGACTCCCCAGACCACTGCGAACTCCTTGAGGAGGAGTGTTGACAGCCGAGGCCCTGCCCGCTGAGCTGCGGCGCGCGATCATGCAGATCGCCCGGACGCCGCGCCTGCTGGTCGCCTGCGACTACGACGGCACGTTGGCGCCGATCATGGAGAATCCGGACGAGGCACGCCCTCGTTCCGAGTCGGTCGGAGCGCTGCGCTCACTCGCCGGCCTCCACGAGACCACCACGGCCGTGATCTCCGGCCGCGCGCTGCGTGACCTCGCCACCCTGTCCCGCCTCCCCTCCGAGGTGCACCTCGTCGGCAGCCACGGCTCCGAGTTCGACATCGGCTTCGTCCACGAGCTCGACGCGCAGGCCCGCGACCTGCACCGCCGCATCGAGGAGGAGCTGGACCGGCTCATCGAGGGCGTCGCGGGCGCGTCGCTGGAGGTGAAGCCGGCGAGCATCGCCGTGCACGTCCGCCGCGCCTCGCGCGAGGACGCCGAGCGCATCGTCGACGCCGTCCACAATGGACCTTGCACGTGGGAGGGCGTGTCGACCACCGACGGCAAGGAGGTCGTCGAGCTCTCGGTTGTCCAGACCAACAAGGGTGCCGCGCTCGACACCCTCCGGCACCAGGTGGGCGCCACGGCGGCCGTGTTCATCGGCGACGACGTCACCGACGAGAAGGCGTTCGCTCGGCTCGCGGGCCCCGACCTCGGCATCAAGGTCGGCGACGGCGAAAGCCTTGCCCAGTACAACGTGGACGATCCAGAGCAGGTCGCCACCGTGCTCGCGTTCATGCTCGAGGAGCGGCGGAACTGGCTCTACGGCGAGCAGTCTCCGCCGATCGAGCGACTGTCGATGCTCGCCTCCGAACGCTCCGTGGCGCTGCTGACACCGGACGCGAAGCTCACCTGGCTGTGCCACCCCGGCCCGGACGCGCCCGCCGTGTTCGCCGACCTGCTCGGCGGCGAGAGCGCGGGCCACTTCTCGATCAAGCCGCACCGCAACGGGCTGCCGCTCGGCCAGCGCTACCTGCCCAACACGATGACGGTGGAGACGCGCTGGTCGCGCCTGCTGGTCACCGACTACATGGAGCCGGAATGCCCCACCCACCGCACGGACATCGTGCGCGTCATCTCGGGTGAGGCGGCGGCGTCGATCGTGTTCGCGCCCCGCCCCGAGTTCGGTGGCGTGCCCGTGCGGCTGCTGCCGGAGGAGGACGGCCTGCGGGTGCTCGGCACGTCGGAACCGTTCGTGCTGCGCGCGCCGGGCGTCCAGTGGGAGATCACCAGCGACGGCCTGCACGACACGGCCAGCGCGCTCGTGCAGCCCGAGCCCGGCAGGCCGGTGGTGCTGGAGCTGCGCTGCGGGACGACCGACCTCGGCCCTCACGACCTGCCCGAGCTGGACCGCCGCGCCAGGGCCGGTGAGTACTGGAGCTCGTGGGCGATGACGCTGAAGCTGCCGACGGTGGAGCCGGAACTGGTGGCCCGTTCCGCGCTGACGCTGCGCGGGCTCGCCGACGCCGACACGGGCGGCGTGATGGCCGCGGCGACCACGTCGCTGCCCGAGGAGATCGGCGGCGTCCGGAACTGGGACTACCGGTACTGCTGGATCCGCGACGGCGCCATGACGGTGCGTGAGCTGGTGACGCTGGGCTCACTGGAGGAGGCCGACGGTTTCCTGCGCTGGCTGCACGGCGTGCTGTCGACGCTCGCCGGGCCAGAGCGCCTGCACCCGCTGTACACCCTGGCCGGCACACAGCTGGGCGCCGAGGCCGTGATCGACTCGCTGCCGGGATACAAGGGCTCGCGCCCCGTGCGCGTCGGCAACCTGGCGAACCACCAGGTACAGCTCGACGTGTTCGGCCCGGTGGTCGAGTTGGTGGTCACGCTGGCGGAGGCGCGCGGCATGCTGCGCGACGAGGACTGGCAGATGGTGCGCGCGATGGCCGAGGCGGTCAAGCGGCGCTGGAACGAGCCCGACCACGGCATCTGGGAGGAGCGGCACATGCCGCGCCACCGGGTGTACTCGCGGGTGATGTGCTGGCTGACGCTGGACCGGGCGATCAAGCTCGCCGACATCTACGACCGGCCGGTCCCGGCGGGCTGGCCGGAGCTGCGCGACGAGATCGCGGCGGACGTGCTGGAGAAGGGCTGGAACCCGGAGGTCAAGGCGTTCACCACGGCCTACGACGGCACGGATCTGGACGCGGCGTCGCTGTTCGTGGGGCTGTCCGGGCTGCTCGACCCGCAGGACGAGCGGTTCCAGCAGACGGTGACGGCGATCGAGGCCGAGCTGCGCAGCGGCTCGACGGTCTACCGGTACCACCGCGACGACGGCCTGCCGGGCGGCGAGGGCGGCTTCCACCTGTGTGCGGCGTGGATGATCGAGGCGTACCTGCTGACGGGCCGCCGCACGGAGGCGCAGGAGCTGTTCGAGCAGCTGGTCGACGCGGCGGGCCCGACGGGCCTGCTGCCGGAGCAGTACGACCCGATCGCGGAACGCTCGCTGGGCAACCACCCGCAGGCGTACTCGCACATCGGCCTGATCCGCTGTGCCCGCCTCCTAGCAGCCCAGTAACCCCTTCGCCTGCTCCTAACCGCAGTGAAGGCCACCTTGCCTGCGTTGAACGCAGTGAAGGTGGCCTTCACTGCGGTTGGGAGCCTGCGTCAGGCCGCCGTCGCGATGCGAACCGCGGGCCGGGGACGCGCGGCAGCCGCTTGGTACGCGGCGTTCAGTTCGGCGACAACCGCAGCGGGATCGTTCAGCAGCCGGGAGGGCAGCGTCTGCACGACTGTCACGCCCACCTCTGCGTACCGAGTGTTCCTCGCCAAGGTTTTCGCGTAGCCGTCGACGGAGAAGTGGAAGTCGAGGGAGTCGACCTCCCAGGCAAGGCCCACGTCGTCCCACCAGGCATCGGGACAGGCGACGTAGCTGTCGTCCGGGCCGTAGAGCTCGTGGTTCCAGTGTGTTGGCGGCACGGCGACATCAGCAACGATGCGGCGGGCATGGAACTCAGCGACCGACCGCAGCCGCTCGATCTGTGCCAGCACCCGACGAGGAATCGCCGTGCCACGCTGCGTGCCGTGCTCCAGTTCGTAGGACAACGCCTCCGTAGTGCAACGCCCACGCTGGATGGCCTCGATCAGGAGCTTGGCCACGGGATCGACGGTCCTGATCCGGCGTGCGGCATCGAGCACGGCGCGGACGGGCGGCGCCAGCGGCACCCGACCGCGCGGGACGGCGGTGGGCATCCTCTTGGTTCTCTCCACTGTGAGAAAGCCACTGCTCTGCAGCTTGTGTTCATGTGGGACCAGCACGTGCACGCCTGCCGATGCAGGCAGCTCCGCGTCTCGGAACCCGAGCCTCCGGCAAGCCTCCACGCCGGTGACCACGGCCTCACCGCCGGCGAACAGCAGAGCTGCGACGACCCGCTGCTCCTGAGTCGGCGGGGAGGTCTGGAGGACCACGATGCCCGGCAGCACGCGGCGCCATGGTCCGTCCGGCAGGCAGCGCCGATACACAGTGCTGCTCGGCATGCCCAGCGCCTCCAGCGAAGCGACCCGGACAACGCCGAGTCGACTCCGCTGTTGCAGCAGCTCGGGGTGGTCGGCCCAACGTCCTCTCTTCACCAGACCGATCTTGAGAACCACTGCGACGAAAGCGAACCCCCAACCGCCAAACCTGTGGACAACCACCCCCATGTGGACAACTTCCCAGCCACACCCGCGCCTGCAGTGAAGGCCACCTTCACTGCGTTCAACGCAGGCATGGTGGCCTTCACTGCGATTGGGTTCCTCGGTCAGCCGCCGGCTACTGAGGGGATGATCACCACTTCGGTGTGTGGTTGCAGCGGGGTTGCTGGGCCGGCGAGGCGGCGGCACTCCTCGCCGTCCACATAGAAGTTGACGTACCGGCGCAGGGCTCCCCGCTCGTCCCGCAGTCGCCGTTCCAGCGCCGGATACCGCTCTCCCAGCACGTCCAGCGCCGCGCCCAGCGTGCCCGCCGCCACCTCCACGTGCGACGCCCCGCCGGCCAGCCCGCGCAGCATCGACGGCAGTCCCACCGAGGCCATTCAGATCACCGCGGCGCGCACGCAGAACACGTCGGGCAGGTGGCCTGCCACCTGCGCCCACGCGTCGCCCTCGTCGGCGCTCGCCCACACCTCCCCGGAGCGCGAGCCGAAGTACACGCCGGCCGGGTCGGCGTTGTCCGCGCACATCGCGTCACGCATCACTGCCGACCAGAAGCCGACGTCGGGAAGGCCCTTGGACAGCGCCGTCCAGGAACTCCCCGCGTCCTCGCTGCGGTACACGCGGCATCGGCCCTGCGGAGGGAACCGCATCATCGACGACTCGAGCGGGAACGAGTAGATCACCTCGGACCGCGTCGGGTGCGCGACCATCGGGAACCCGAAGTCGGCGGGCAGGCCCTCGGCGATCGACTCCCACTTGCGCCCACCGTCGGCGCTCCGGTACACGCCGCCGTGGTTCTGCAGGTACTGCCGGTCGGGGTTCACGGCGTCCACGGCCACCTTGTGCACACATTGGCCGTACTCCGGGTACTGCTGTCCCTCCGGCATGAACTCGGCGAAGATCCCGCTGTTCGACGCTGTCCAGCTCTCGCCGCCGTCCTCAGTGCGGTACACCCCGCCGGTGGACATAGCGACGTTCACGCGCGCCGGGTTCCGAGGGTCGGGCAGCACCGTGTGCAGCGCCTTGCCTCCACCGCCCGGCATCCAGTGCTCCCGGTGCGGGTGGTCCCACAGGCCCCGCACGAACTCGTACGTCCGGCCGCCGTCGACGGACTTGAACAGCGCGGTCGGCTCCACGCCCACGTACACGACGTCGGGCTCGGGCCCGTATGCGAACTGCCACACGCCCTCCAGCGCGGCCCCGGTGTCCTCGGGGAAGGAGACGGGCGCGTCGTCGGGCTCGCTCCACGTCTCCCCCAGGTCGTCGCTCGTGACGACGGTGGGCCCGAAATGGCTGTTCAGCACGGCTGCCGACAGTCGTGGCGTCGCGCGCCGCGTGTCGATGCCGATCGCCTTCACGTCCGCGATCGGGAACTGCGGGCCGGACACGTCCCAGTGCCGTCTGTCCCGGCTTCGCGCGAGCCAGAGGCCCTTGCGCGTGCCGATGGCGAGCAGGGTTTCCATGGTCACCTCCATGTGAGTCACATCACATCGGAGCCTACGCCGCGCCACCGACAGAACCCGGCCGCGTCTCACCGGCAACGAGGCGGCCGGGAGGTCGTCGGGGGACTCCCCGGCCGCCTCCTCGTCACTTCACCGGCACGTACCTCACCGCGTGCACCGCACTCGCGAGATCGCCGACCTCCAGCGCCTTGATGCCGTCCGGCAGCGGCCCCGGGTCGGGCGGCACGAGCGCGTGCGTGAACCCCAGCCGCACCGCCTCGGCCAGCCGCCTGCCGACCCCCGTGACCCTGCGAACCTCACCGGCCAGCCCCACCTCGCCGATCGCGACGAGCCGGGGAGAGAGCGCCTCGTCGCTGAACGCCGACGAGACCGCCAGCGCCGCCGCGAGATCGACGGCGGGCTCGGTGACCTTCATGCCGCCGACCGTGGCCGTGTAGACGTCCTTGTCGCCGAGCAGCACGCCGCCCCGTTTCTCCAGCACCGCGAGCACCATGCTCACCCGCGCCGAGTCGAGCCCGCTCACCGCGCGCCTCGGCTGGTTGAGGTGGGAACGCCCGACGAGGGCCTGCACCTCGCACAGCAGCGGCCGCTTGCCCTCCACGGTCACCGTCACGGCCGTACCGGGCACCGCCTCAGCGTGCCGGTTGAGGAACAGTCCCGACGGGTCCGGGACGCCGATGATGCCGTCGTCGCGCAGCTCGAAGCAGCCGATCTCGTCGGCGGCGCCGAAGCGGTTCTTCACCCCCCGGACCATGCGCAACGTCGAGTGCCGGTCGCCCTCGAAGTGCAGGACCACGTCCACCAGGTGCTCCAGCACGCGGGGGCCTGCGACCGAGCCCTCCTTGGTCACGTGCCCCACGAGCACCACGGGCAGGCCCCGCTCCTTGGCGAGCGCGACGAGCCCCGCCGTCACGGCCCGCACCTGGGTTACCCCGCCGGGAGCGCCGTCGACCTGCGGCGACGACATCGTCTGCACGGAGTCGACGATCAGCAGGCCCGGCTTGACGTCGTCGACATGGCCGAGGATCGACGAGAGGTCGCTCTCGGCGGCGAGGTACATCTCACCGTGGACGTTGCCGGTGCGTTCCGCCCTCAGCCGTACCTGGCCGGCGGATTCCTCGCCCGTGACGTACAGCGCGGCCCCCGCGCCCTCGGCCGCCCACTGGTAGGCGACCTCCAGCAGCAGGGTCGACTTGCCGACACCCGGCTCGCCGGCCAGCAGCACGACGACACCGGGCACGAGCCCGCCGCCGAGCACTCGGTCCAGCTCTGAGACACCGGTGGGACGCGCTCGCGAACTCTCCACGTCGACGTCGGCGATGGGCCGCGCGGGCGCACTCGGCGCTCCTGCCGCGACGCGGGCGATGGGCGGGCGCATGTCACCGCGCTCCTCGATCGTCCCCCACGCCTGACACTCCGGGCAGCGACCGACCCACTTCGCGACCTCGAGACCGCATTCGGCGCAGCGGTAGCTGCTGGACCCCTTCTTGACCACGCGGAGACCGTAGCCGGGGGCACCGACAAACCGGCGTCAGTGACCGCCTTCGCCGTGTCCTTCCTCGGCGACCCTCGGCTCCGCTGGGGCCATCACGGGCAGCTCGACCTCGACAGGGCCCGCCTCGCGGAAGGTCAGCGTCGCCGTGATGGTCTGGCCGGGCCGGATCTCGCGCTTGAGGCCCTCCAGCACGATCTCGCCCTGGAGCTGCCTGCCGGCGCCGGGCTCGTCCGGCCCGATCGACAGCGCCGTTCCGGCCGGGACCGCGCGGGCGCCCTGAACGGAGACGTTGGCCGCGGCGTCGGAGGAGACCGACACGAGCTCGTCGTTGCGGCCGCTCCGGTTGACGATGCTCATGAGCACCTCGGCGTCGGAGCCCTGGACGTAGGCCGCGGGCTGCACGCCCTCGGGATAGGCGAGCTCGGCGTTGCGGATCGCGATGTCCTTCACCTCGGCCGACGCGCCGTTGACCGCCGCCTCCTGGGTGTCGGTCTGGGTGATCTGCCCCGCCCCGCACCCCGCGACGAGCAACGCGGCACCGAGACCGAGAACGGCCGAGCCCAGCATGCGACGTTTCACTTCCGAGTCCCTCCTAGCTAAGGACCTGCCCTGCCGCGCAGACTATCCCGGCGCCATATTCCGGGCGCGACGTGGTGGCCGCTCGAGTGGTGCGACCCACCCCACAACCCAAGATCAAACGTCCACAATGGATTCCATTAATCCCGGGAAACGCGTCCGCGCCCACCTGCGTGAGTATGCGAATCGGCGGTTTGTCAACCCCCGGGCGACCCTTGATCAGGCCACTGACCTGCGAGGACGAGCGCGGGTGACTGGTTAGCCCTGGATGCTCCGTGCTAAGCTGGATACAGCGAAAGGGGCAGAGGACACATGGTTTTCAAGGTCGGAGAGACCGTCGTCTACCCGCACCACGGTGCCGCACTCATCGAAGCGATCGAGACACGCGTGATCAAGGGCGAGGAAAAGCAATACCTCGTCCTCAAGGTCGCGCAGGGAGATCTCACCGTTCGCGTTCCCGCTGACAACGCCGAGATCGTCGGCGTGCGTGATGTCGTGGGCCAGGACGGTCTCAACCGCGTCTTCGACGTGCTGCGCGCACCTCACACCGACGAGCCGACCAACTGGTCGCGTCGGTACAAGGCCAACCTCGAGAAGCTCGCCTCCGGCGATGTGAACAAGGTGGCCGAAGTGGTGCGCGACCTCTGGCGGCGTGAGAAGGACCGTGGCCTTTCCGCTGGTGAGAAGCGGATGCTGGCCAAGGCGCGACAGATCCTGGTGAGCGAGCTGGCGCTCGCCGAGGGCACCGACGAGGGCAAGGCCGAGGTGCTCCTCGACGAGGTTCTGGAAACCGCGGCGGTCTAGCAACCCTGAACGTCATCGCACTGGTTCCCCTCGAGGAGCACGACCACCGCCTTTCCGGGGCGTTGATCAATTTCCGGGGTGAACCGCTGTTGTCGCATGCCGTTCGAGGCCTGTTGCACTCGGGCTGCGTGGACCGGGTGGTCGTAGCGGGCCCGCCGCAGAATCTGACCGCGTACGAGACCGTGCTCGAATCGGTCGCGGACACGCGGGTACGAGTAGTCGCCGGGGGTGCCGGCCGTGCCGAATCGGTGCGGTCGGCGCTCGCGGCCTGCTCGGCGACAGTGTCGGACGTGGTGCTCGTGCACGATCCGGCGCGACCCTTCACACCGGCCGGCACCATCCGGGCGGTCGTCGACTCGGTGCGCTCCGGGGCGCTCGCAGCGGTCCCCGTCGAGCCCGTCACCGACACCATCAAGCTCGTCGACTCCGACGACATCGTGTGCGGCACCCGTGACCGCTCGAAACTTCGTTTCACCCAGACCCCGCAAGGCTTTCTCGCCGACGTGCTGCGCCAGGCGGACCCTGCCGAGCCGCTCGCCGGGCTGGGGGCCAAAGTGCACACCGTCGCCGGACACCCCCACGCCATGCGCCTCGCGACGTCGTTCGACCTCGCCGTCATCGAGGCCCTGCTGACCTCGGAGAAACGCCAGTGAGAATCGGTCAGGGCATCGACGTGCATCCGATCGAGGCCGGCCGGGAGTGCTGGATCGCCGGGCTGCGCTGGGACGGCGTCGACGGCTGCGCCGGCCATTCCGACGGCGACGTGGCCGCCCACGCGCTGTGCGACGCGCTGCTGTCCGCGGCAGGGCTGGGCGACATCGGCGGTGTCTTCGGCACTGGCGACCCGCGATGGGCGGGTGCGCACGGCGTGGCGTTCCTGGCCGAGGCCCGCAGGCTCGTCGAAGATGCGGGCTACCGCGTCGGCAACGCGGTGGTGCAGGTCATCGGCAACAAGCCCCGTATCGGCACTCGCCGGGACGAGGCGCAGCGCGTGCTGGGCGAGGCCGTGGGCGGCGACGTGAGCGTGTCCGGCACGACCACCGACGGGCTCGGCCTCACCGGCCGGGGCGAAGGCATCGCCGCGATCGCGACCGCACTGCTCCTCCCCCGGTAGCGGGTAGCCTGGATCTGTGACGATTCAGGCAGTGATGTTCGACTTCTCCGGCACTCTCTTCCGACTCGAGCAGAATGAGACCTGGCTGAGCGATGTGACCGACCACGACGGCGACCCGCTCGACGTGGAGGCGCAGGCCGAGATGATGCGCCGGATGACCGCGCCGGTCACGCTCACCGTCGACCTGGACGACGAGCACTGGCACGCCTGGGAGAACCGCGACCTCGACCCCGCGATGCACAACAAGGTGTACATGGAGGTGCTGCGCCAGTCCGGAGTCGCGCGCGTGGAGCAGGCCAAGGCCCTCTACGACCGCCTCATCGACCCCTCCGAGTGGACGCCCTACCCGGACACCGAGCAGGCGCTGAAGACGCTCGCGGGCAAGGGCGTGCGCATCGGCGTGCTGAGCAACATCGCCTTCGACATCCGGCCTGCGTTCAGCGAGCGCGGGCTCGACGAGTACGTGGACGAGTTCGTGCTGTCGTTCGAGGTGGGGGCCATCAAGCCGGACCCCGCGATCTTCCGGAACCTGCTCGACCGGCTCGGCACGGCCCCCGAGCGGACGCTGATGGTCGGCGACAGCGACGAGGCAGACGGCGGGGCAAGGGCGCTGGGCTGCCCGTTCGCGCTGGTGGACCCGCTGCCGACGAGCGAGCGCGGCGACGGGCTGCTGACCGCCCTGCGCGAGCACTCCGTGCTCTGACCCGTACCATTTCTTCGTGGTCCTACATCTCTATGACACCGCTACCAGGGACGTGCGGGAGTTCCACCCCGCGCGCAGTGGAACGGCGTCCATGTACGTCTGTGGGGCCACCGTCCAGGGCATTCCGCACATCGGCCACGTCCGGGGCGCGCTGAACTACGACGTGCTCCGGCGCTGGCTGGTCCACAGTGGACTCGACGTGCTCATGGTCCGCAACGTCACCGACATCGACGACAAGATCCTCACCAAGGCCGCCGACGCGGGCAGGCCGTGGTGGGAGTGGGCCGCGACCCACGAGCGCGCGTTCGAGAACGCCTACACGGCACTCGGCTGCCTGCCGCCGTCGATCGCGCCGCGCGCCACCGGCCACGTCACCCAGATGGTCGAGCTGATGCAGCGGCTGATCGACAAGGGCCACGCCTACGCCGATGGCGGCGACGTCTACTTCGCCGTGAACTCCTTCGACGGCTACGGCGCGCTGTCCGGGCAGCGGCTCGACGAGGTCCAGCAGGGCGAGACGCTGGCCGAGGGCAAGCGCGACCCACGGGACTTCACCCTGTGGAAGGGCAGCAAGCCCGGTGAGCCGTCCTGGCCGACCCCGTGGGGTTCCGGCAGGCCGGGCTGGCACCTGGAGTGCTCCGCGATGGCGACGACCTACCTCGGCGCCGAGTTCGACATCCACGGAGGCGGCGTCGACCTGGTGTTCCCGCACCACGAGAACGAACGCGCGCAGTCCAACGCCGCGGGCGACCCGTTCGCGCGGTTCTGGCTGCACAACGCCTGGGTGACGCTC
Organism: Prauserella endophytica; assembly: GCF_005146945.1. GTDB lineage: Bacteria > Actinomycetota > Actinomycetes > Mycobacteriales > Pseudonocardiaceae > Prauserella_A > Prauserella_A endophytica. The sequence continues at coordinate 225,237 of NZ_SWMS01000009.1, read as the reverse complement.
TCGGGCGAGAAGATGTCGAAGTCGCTCGGCAACGTCGTTTCGATTCCGGAGATGCTGCGCCGCTACCGCGCGGTGGAGCTGCGGTACTACCTCATCCAGCCGCACTACCGGTCGACGATCGAGTACTCCGACGCCGCGCTATCGGAGTCGGCCCAGGGCTACCGGCGCATCGAGCAGTTCCTCCGGCGCGTCGCCGGCACGGCCGGCGAGGTCCACATCGGACGCCTCCCCGGTGAGTTCACCGCGTCGCTCGACGACGACCTCGGCACGCCGCAGGCGTTCGCCGTGCTGCACAACACCGTGCGCGACGGCAACGCCGCTCTGGACGCGGCGGATTCGGCCAAGGCACTGGAGCTGGCCGAGACCGTGCGGGCGATGACCGACGTGCTCGGGCTCGACCCGTTGTCCGAGCAGTGGGCGGAGACCGGGGGCTCGAACACCAGGGCGCTCGACACGCTCATCGAAGGGATGCTGGCGGCACGGCAGCAGGCCCGCAAGGACAAGGACTTCGCGAGGGCCGACGCCATCCGCGATCAGCTGACCGCTGCCGGCATCGCGGTGGAAGACACCCCCAATGGTCCCTTGTGGACAGTGAGAGACTGAGAGATGGCAGGCAACTCCCGGCGCCGGGGCGCGATTCGCAAGACCGGCACGAAGAAGGGCCAGGTCGTCGGCTCCGGCGGCCAGCGGCGAAAGGGGCTCGAGGGCAAGGGCCCGACGCCGAGGGCCGAGGACCGGAAGGGGCACCCGGCACAGCGCAAGGCCGCTGCCGCGGCAGCGCGGGCCGAGAAGAAGCGCAACGTCGCCAAGAAGCAGGCCGAGGGTCCCGAGATCATCGCGGGCCGCAACCCGGTGGTCGAGGCGCTGCGGGCCAACGTACCCGCGACCGCGCTCTACGTGGCGCTCAACATCGACGCGGACGACCGCGTCAAGGACGCCGTGCACCGGGCCGCGGACAAGGGGATCTCGATCCTGGAGGTCCCACGGGACGAGCTGGACCGCAAGACCGGCGGCGCCGTGCACCAGGGTCTCGGGCTCCAGGTCCCGCCGTTCGAGTACACCCATCCGGACGACCTGCTGGCCATGGCGAGGGACTCAGGTGAGGCGCCGCTGATCGTGGCGCTCGACGGCGTGACCGACCCGCGCAACCTCGGCGCGGTGATCCGCTCGGCGGCCGCGTTCGGCGCGCACGGCGTGCTGCTCCCGGCGCGGCGCAGCGCGGGCATGACGGCCGTGGCGTGGCGGACCAGCGCGGGCACGGCGGCGCGGCTGCCCGTCGCGATCGCGACCAACCTCACCCGGCAGCTGCAGGCGTGGGCCTCCGAGGGCCTGATGGTCGCCGGGCTGGACGCCGACGCGACGCTGGAGATCGACTCGCTCGACCTCGCCACCGACCCCCTGGTGATCGTGGTGGGTTCGGAGGGGCGTGGCCTCTCGCGGCTGGTGCGGGAGAACTGCGACGTGACCGTGTCGATCCCGATGGCGCCCGGCGTCGAGTCGCTGAACGCGTCGGTGGCCGCGAGCGTGCTGCTCGCCGAGGTCGCGAGGCGGCGAAGGGCCGACGGCCGCGTGTAGGTCGCATGGCGGAGACCACTTCACGTCGGTCTTCACCACGCGGGGCTCCCTACTCCGTTAGGGTCACGTTGCCGCATCGTGCCCAGGGGGTCCCACCGGATGTCGTTCGTCTCGCCACTCTTCCTGTGGTACTTCATGCCCGCGGTGCTCATCGCGGTGCTGTTGTGCCCGCGGAGCTGGCGCAACGGCATCGTCGCGGTGGCGAGCCTGCTCTTCTACGCGACGGGCGCCGGTTCGTTCACGCTGCTGCTGCTCGCGTGCATGGTGATCAACTTCGCGGCGGGTCCCGCGCTGGAACCCGACGAATGGGGGATGCGACCGGACAATCGGCGCCGCTGGCTGCTCATCGGCGTGATCGCGTTCGACCTGTCGATCCTGCTGGTGTGGAAGTACGCGGGCTTCGCGACCGAGCAGATCGCCTGGTTCGCCCAGCTGTTCGGCGGCGACTTCCCGATCGCGGAGCTGGCGCTGCCGATCGGCATCTCGTTCTTCACGTTCCACCACATCTCGTACGTGGTCGACATCTACCGGGGTGAGCGGCACGCGCTGCGCAATCCGGTGTCGTTCGCGACGTACATCTCGATGTTCCCGCAGCTCGCGGCGGGCCCGATCGTGCGGTACCGGGAGATCGCCGACCAGCTGCCGCAGCACCGTTCGCACCGCTTCGACGACATCGCAGCCGGGTTCCCGCGGTTCGCACTGGGCCTGGTCAAAAAGGCCGTGATCGCCGACTCGCTCGCCCCGATGGTCGACGCGTGCTTCGCGACCCCGGCCGACGAGATGACGTTCGCGATCGCCTGGCTCGGCGCGATCGGGTACACGCTGCAGCTCTACTTCGACTTCTCCGGCTACTCGGACATGGCGATCGGGCTCGGCCGGATGCTGGGCTTCCGGCTCCCGGAGAACTTCGCGCGGCCGTACTCCTCGGTGACGATCACGGAGTTCTGGCGGCGCTGGCACATGTCGCTGTCGCGGTGGTTCCGCGACTACGTCTACATCCCGCTGGGCGGCAACCGCGCCGGCGCGCGCAAGACGTATCGGAACCTGTGCATCGTTTTCGTGCTGACGGGGTTCTGGCACGGTGCGGCGTGGACGTTCGTGGTGTGGGGCGTCTACCACGGTGCGCTGCTGATCATCGAGCGCGCGTGCGGCTGGGACAAGGCGCCGAAGGACTCGGCGGCGCGTGTGGCGCGGCGGGCGCTGACGCTGGTGCTGGCGATCTTCGGCTGGGTGCTGTTCCGCTCACCCGACATGGGGCAGGCGCTGACGATGCTGGGGCACATGCTGGTGCCCGATTTCGACGGCCTGTCGGAGCTGGTCGAGGCGTCGCTGACGAACCAAAGACTCGTGCTCCTGCTGGGCGCGGCGGCGATCTTCTTCCTGCCGGCGCACCCGGTGACGGGCCCGCTGCTGGAGTCGGCGCGCAGCAGACCGGCGACGGTGCTGCGGATCGGCATCATGACGGTGGGCCTGGCCTATGCCGCGATCCTGGTGGCGACGGGCACCTTCAGCCCGTTTTTGTACTACCAGTTTTGAACGAGATCGGCGGCGGCCTGCGACGTGGTCCGCGCTAGAGACAGAAGAAGCAATCGCACGACCGTCCGGATTCGCTGCCGTACGCCGTGAAGCCTTGCACCGGCCCCAACGCGGCGTTCAGTTCCGCGCGGCTGAGTTCAGGCAGCCCTCCTCGCGTTGCTTCCTGCCATGCCCGCGGCCACCAGCCATCGCCGTCGTCGAACGAGAGGTCACCGCGCCAGACAGCATCGATGAGCAGCGAGTACAGCGGATGGTCTGGCCAGTGGTTGACCCGCAGCACCCACCATCGCCCATCGACACTGGCTGCATGAGGAAAGCAACCATGACCGGTCACCCTCCAAACGACGGGAGTGGCCAGTTCGTCGCCCCGGAGCGGCATCGGTCCAGTGTGCACTCCTGCCCCCTCCGGCCAAGATGTCAGGCACGACGCGTGGACGACCTTCGAACATCGGCACCGGATTCCTAACTCCACGCCGATCGGTACTTGCCGTCGATGAGCCTGACCAGGTGTCGGCCCATCCGCTGGAGATGGCGATCTCCTCGATCGCGCCCGTAGGTGAACACAGCAGCTTGAGCCGACGACGTGCGTCCGGATCTCCGTCGGCGATGCGGTCGCGCAAGTGCTCCAGTTCGGCGATGGCGTCCTCGACCGTGGCGAAGGAGCTCCATAGAACATCCTGGTCGCGGCTGCGCAGGAGTGACAGCAGCTCAGCTACGAATGCGCACAACCGGTCGCGACCGTCCATCTCATGATTGTCGCTGCCGGGTCTGGGCCGCGCCGATGAGTTTTGCCGCCCACCCGTGTCTACCCGGCATGACCATCGTGACCGCCAACCTCGCCATCTCGCTCGACGGCTTCACCGCCGGGCCGGGACAGAACCTCGACAACCCCTTCGGCACCGGGGCCGCTGCGCTGACCGCTTGGATGTTCGAGACCGATCTGCCAGGGCGTGAGCGCGACAAGCAGGTGCTCGCCGACATCCACGCCAACACCGGCGCGCACATCATGGGGCGCAACATGTTCGGGCCAGGGCGCGGCGCCTGGGACGAGAGCTGGACCGGGTGGTGGGGCGCCGAACCGCCCTACCACGCGCCCGTTTTCGTACTGACCCACCACGAGCGGGCGCCTCTGAAGATGCAGGGTGGGACGACGTTCACCTTCGTCACCGACGGCATCGAGTCGGCGCTCGAGCAGGCTCTCGCCGCCGCTGGGGAACGGGACGTCGAGATCGCCGGCGGGGCCGCCACCGTGCGCCAGTACCTCGCCGCCGGGTTGCTCGACGAGCTCGTGCTGCACCTCGTTCCCGTGACCATCGGCGCCGGTGAGCGGCTCCTCGACGGGGTCAACGGGCTGGCCATGGAGCCCGTCGAGGTGATCAGCTCGCCCACCGTGACGCACCTGCGCTACCGCGTCAACCACCCAACCCGACGGCAGCGATCATGAGCGGGATCAGCAGCATGATCAGGATCGCGCCCGCGATGTCGAAGACGAAACCGGAGCGGATCATCTTCGTGATCGGCACCGCGCCGGACCCGTAGACGATCGCGTTCTGTGGCGTAGACACCGGCAGCATGAAGCCGAACGACGCGGCGAACGTCGCCGCCAATGCGGGGATGAACGGGTTGACGCCCGCCGCCTCCGCGATCGGGATGATGATCGGCACCACGACCGCCGCGGAGGCCGTGTTCGACGTCGTCTCCGACACCACGATCGCCATCAGCACCGCGAAGATCACCAGCGACACGCTGCTCGTGAAGCCCAGTCCGTTCGCCAGACCCGTGCCGACGCGCTCGGCGAGACCCGTGTCCCTCAGCAGCGTGCCGAAGATGATGCCCGTCCCGAACAGCAGTACCGTGCCCCAGTCGATCCGCGCCGCCTCGGTCCACGTGAGCGTGAACCTGCGCTCCGGCCAGTTCACCGGCAGCAGGAACAGCAACGCCGCGCCGACGACGGCCACGATGCCCTCGTCGAGGCGATTGCTGATCGTCTCGTACGCCGCCGAGTCACCACCCGCGACCAGTGCCACGATGCCCGGTGCCACCCACAGCACCACGGTGACCAGGAACGCGATCAGCGTGTTCCACTCCGCACGCGAGAGCTTGCCGAGCTTCGCGCGCTCACTGGCGACGTACTCCTCGACGCCGGTCAACCGCTTGATCTCCGGCCGGTTCAGCAGGATCAGCACGGTGACGAGCACCGCGAACATCACCGCGCAGGCGGGCAGCGCCGTGATCGTCCACTGCAGGAAGGAGATGCGCTCGCCGGTCGCCTCCTCGATCAGCTCCCTGCCGATGAGGTTCGGCGGGGAGCCGATCGGCGTCAGCAGGCCACCGACGCTCGCGCCGTAGGCGAGCACGAGCATCAGCGCGATGCCGACGCGCAGCCGCAGCGGATCGAAGCGCTGCCCCTCCGGCGTCTGCCCCCGGATGAGCTCCGCGATCACCGACAGCAGTCCGACCGCCGTCGGCAGCAGCATCGCGACGGTCGCCGTGTTGGAGATGAACGCCGAGAGGACACACGTGACAACGCCGAGCGCGACGATCACGCGCCACGTGCTCTTGCCGACACCCGGCAGGCTCAGGATCCGGAACGCGAACCTGCGCGCGAGGCCGTGCCGCAGCATGGCCTGCGCCAGGATGAACGCGCCGATGAACACGAACACCGTCGACGAGCCGAAGGGCGCCAGCACGTCGTCGGCGGGTAGCACGCCGAGTATCACGATCGTGGCGACACCGATGAGGCCGCCGACCGGGATCGGCACCGGTTCGCACACCCAGAGCACCACCACGCCCAGCAGCACGGCCGCGAGCTGTTGCTGCGAGGAGTCGAGCGCGGTCGGCACGAAGAGGAAGACGATCGTCACCAGCGGCGCGAGAACGAAGCCCACCGTTCTCCGCGCTCGTTCGAACCGTTCCTCGGCCGGCGTCAGCTTCTGTTCGGCCAGCCCGCGATAGGTACTTCCGGAGAGCAGGGCCGACGTGACGCTCTGCGTACGCCCGCCTTCAGCATCGTCGCTTCGTCCCATACCGGGACCCTATCGAGTCAGTGATCCACGTCACTAGGGTACGGCGGTCAATGTTCGGTTTCGGGCACGAGAGCGAGCTGGTCGGGGTGGAAGCCGTCGCGCTGAGGCGGCGGCAGCCACGCCTCGGGCCGGTTGCTCTTGTGCTTGCCCAGATCCGTGAGGCTCAGCGGCGCGCCGAAGTCGGTGCCGTAGGAGTCGGTCTTGTCGATCCGCACCAGATGCGTCTCCTCCGGCGGCAACCCGATGCCGATCGCGACCACGTACGCGTCGGGCAACTCGGTGGTGAAGCCCGCCCACGCGCCCGCGAAGTGCCAAACCCGTGCCCGCACCGGCTCGCCCTCGACCCGCCAGGTGACCTGCGGCCATTCCTCGTACCGCTTTGCTTGCTTCTCCGCGTGCTCGACGAGCGCGAGGATCAGCCCATCGGGGCGCGGCACGGACCCGTCCGGAAGGGTCAGGTTGACCAGGCCGAACGCGCCGCCGAAGGCCACCTCCGCGAGCGGGTCGCCGCCGTTGGGGCACATGGTCTCGTCGTAGCGAGGCCTCGGCAGCGTGCCGATCCGAACCCCGTGCTCACTCTCCTGCTGCCGGTGACCGAGCCACAACGCCCACGGCCGGCCGTCCGGGGTCCCTTCGAAGAAGTCCACCCAGCGAGGGCCCCGGAAACCCCAGTCGAGCCCGTACACGGCGAAGTCGACGGGCAACGATTTTTTGTCTGCGACATCCGAGTTCACCCGGAAATACTGCACTCTTCAACCAGCGTCGGCAGCTCGATCGTTACCAAGCCGCAGCATTGGGTGACGTTGCGCGAGCCCGGCCGTGACGGTCTGGAGTGGACGATTCCACAGTGGAGCGCATGAGGGCACACCCCACTGCAGTGAAGGCCACCCTCACTGCGTTGAACGCAGTGAGGGTGGCCTTCACTGCAGTACCCGACCAGCTCTGGTGTGGACCGCGATCAGGCGGGCTGGGTGGCGGGCTCCTTCTTCTTGCTCACCTTCTCCGCCTCGGGTGAGGGGCCGAGCCGCTCGATGGCCTCCTGCAGCGCGGTGTGGCTCGCGGCGAGGCGGTCGGCGACGAGGCTGCGCAGTTCGAGCGCCTCGGTGCGCTTGGCGTTGGCGTCGGCGAGCTTGCTCTCGGCCTCGGCGATCATCTTCTCGGAGCGGGCCTTCGCGGTGGACTCGAGCTCCTCCGCGCGGCGCTCGGCCTCGGCGGTCTTGGCCGCGATGCTCTCCGCGGACGCCTTCTCGGCGGCGGCGATGCTCTCCGCGGACTTCTTCTCGGCCGCGGCGATCTCCTCGGCGGACTTCTTCTCCGCGGCGGCGATCTTCTCGGCCGACGCCTTCTCCGCGTTCGCGATCTTGTCGGCGGAGGCCTTCTCGGCGGCGGCGATGCTCTCCTGCGACTTCCGCTCGGCCGCCGTGCGGCGCTCCTTGGCCTCGGCGTCGAGGCGGTTGCGCTCCTGCTCGGCCTCGGCGGCCAGCTTTTCGGCCTCCGCGCGGGCCTTCTCGCGGGTCTTGTCCGCGTAGGCGTCGGCCGCCGAACGCGTGGCCGCGGCTTCCTCCTCGGCCTTCTTGCGGAGGTCGGCGATCTCCTCCTCGGCGAGCTGCATCATCGTCTTGACGCGCTCGCTCATGGCCGCGGGCCCTGACGGGTCCTCGACCATGCGGGTCAGCGCCGCCTTGGCCTCGGTGAGCTCCTGCTGCGCGTAGCTGAGCGCCTTGGTGAGGTCGGCGACCGACGCCGTGGCCTCGTCCCGGCTGCGGGAGGTGCGCTTGAGCTCGGCGGCCATCTTCTTCAGGTGCTCGTCGACCTGTACCTGGTCGTAGCCCCGGAAGACCGTGGTGAACTGGGTGGACCTGGTGGGGTTGGGGGGTGCTCCGGCTTCTGCCATTCGGCAACCTTAATGAGTCCACAGGCTGAATCCCATACCTCCAAACGGACGCTTTCTGGACTCGCCCGATACTGTGCGTGCAACGCTGCGCCCACGTGGGGAGGGACGTCTGACTTGGACGCGGTCCTCGACGACATCGCACGGCACTGGCCGCTGTACGCGGCCATCCCGTTCGTCGCCGCGCTGATCGGCTACGTCACCAAACGGGTCGCCATCGAGATGATGTTCCGGCCGCTGGAGTGGACCGGGATCAAGGGAACGTTCCTCGGCTGGCAGGGCGTGGTCCCCCGGCACGGCGGGCGCATGGCCGCGATCGCGACCGATCTGCTCACCGCGAATTTGCTCGATATTCGCGATGTGTTCGACCGGATCGACTCCGGGCGGATCGCGCGCGAGATCGAGCAGCCGTTGCTGCGGGCCGTCGACGACATCGCTCGCGACGTGCTCGCCGAGTACCACCCGCGCATGTGGGACCGGCTGCCGCCGATGGCGCAGGAGCTGATCGTCAAGCAGCTGCAGGCGTCCTCACCCCGGCTCGTCCGGCAGCTCATGGACGAGGTGCGGGAGAACCTCGACGACGTCCTCGACGTCAAGCACATGACAGTGCAGCGCCTGACGCAGGACAAGGCGCTGCTGGTGCGGCTCATCCGCGAGACGTCGCGGCCCGAGATGGCGTTCATCGCCCGCTCCGGCATCTACTTCGGATTCGTGCTCGGCATCGTGCAGTCGGTCATCTGGGCGGTGACGAAGGAACCGCTGGTGATGCCGATCTTCGGTGCCTGCATCGGCTTCTTCACCGACTGGCTCGCGATCAAGCTGATCTTCGTCCCCCGCGAGCCGGTCCGCGTCTTCCACCGCTTCACGTTGCAGGGCAAGTTCCAGCGGCGGCGCACAGAGGTCGCGCGGCAGTACGGCGAGCTGATCGCCCGCGAGGTGCTGACCGTGCCGAACCTGATGGAGTCGATCCTGCGCGGCCCGCGCTCCGACCGGCTGATGGCGATGATCCGGCGCATGGTGGCCGAGGCGATCGACGAGCAGGCCAGCGCCGCGAAGCCGCTGGTCACCGTGGCCATCGGGACCAGGCGGCTCGAGGAGATGAAGCGTGCGGCAGCGGCGAAGGCGATCGAGCGGATGCCCGACACCGTCTCCCACGCGGAGGGCTACCTCACCAAGGCGATGAACGTCGCCAACATGGTCGAGGAGCGGATGATGAAGCTGACGCCGGTGGAGTACGAGGGCCTGCTGCGGCCCGCCTTCCGGCAGGACGAGTGGAAGCTCATCGTGGTGGGCGGCGTCATCGGCTTCATCGTTGGTGAGCTGCAGGTACTGCTGATGCTGCACTGACGGCGTCGACGGCACCGCGCCGCTCGCGGCCCCGCACGTAGGCGACCAGGCGGCACACCAGGTAGATGGTGAACGAGATCGCGGTGACGAAGAAGCTCACCGGCGCGCCGGGCGCGAGCGAGAGCACGATGCCGCCGATCGCGGCGATCTCCGCGAAGACCACGGCGAGCACCGTGGCCCGCAGCGGGCTGGCCGTGAGCCTGGCCGCCGCGGCGGCGGGCGTGACCATGAGCGCCACCACCAGCAGCGCGCCGACGATCTGGACGCCCAGCGCGGTCGCGATGCCGACGAGCACCGCGAACAGCGGCGACAGCAGATGCACCGGCACACCCCTGGCAACCGCGACCCCGGGGTCGACGCTCGCGAACAGCAGCGGCCGGTAGATGAGGCCGAGCACCACCAGCACCACGACCGCCGCGACCAGCAGCGCTGTGAGGTCCTGCGGCTCGACCGCGACGATCTGGCCGACGAGGATGCCGAACTTGTTGGACGCCCTGCCCTCGTAGAACCACAGCAGGAGCACGCCGAGACCGAGCCCGAAGGAGAGGATCACGCCGATGACGGAGTCGCGCTCTGACTCGCGGCCGCCGAGCAACCCGAGCAGCAGCGCGGCAACCACCGCGCCCAGCAGCGCGCCGTAGCTGACGCCGATGCCGAGCAGCAGCGCCGCGGCGGCGCCGGTGAAGGCCAGCTCGGCGGTGCCGTGGACGGCGAACGACATCCGGCGCATCACGATGAGCGGGCCGAGGGTGCCGGCGACGAGGCCGAGCACGGCCGCGGCGAGCAGCGCCATCTGCACGAAGTCCAGGCCGAGCAGGCGTGCGGTCAGTTCGAAGTCGAACAGCTTGTCCATGACGGTTACGACACCCGCTCGTCGACGTGATGGTGCACCTCGTCCTCGCACAGCGCGCTCTGTGCGCCCGCGACATGGATCTGGCCGCCGACCCGCAACACCTCGACCCGCGTGCGGTACAGCTCGGAGAGGGTTTGCGAGTTCATCACCTCGTCCGGCGTGCCGATGCGGAACTGACCGTTGACCAGGTACAGGACTCGATCCACATAGGACAGGATCGGATTGATCTCGTGGGTCACGAACAGCACGGCCGTGCCCGCCTCGCGCCTGCGCCGGTCGATCAGCTCGCTCACCACGCGCTGATGGGTGAGGTCGAGCGAGGCCAGCGGCTCGTCGCACAACAGCACCTCTGGCTCGCCGATGAGCGCCTGCGCGACTCGCAGCCGCTGCTGCTCGCCGCCGGAGAGCCTGCCGACCGCCGACGAGGCGTAGGACTCCGCGCCGACCGACTCCACGAGCTCCGCGATGCGGCGCCGCCGTTTGCCCGCTCCGAGCAGGCCGAAGCCCCAGCGATCGCCGTCGAGACCGAGCCCGACGAGGTCCGTGCCGCGTAGCGTGAGCTGCTCGTCCATCGCGCGTTGCTGCGGGATGTAGCCGACCTTGCGGTTGCCCCGGCCCGGCGCCTTGCCGACCACGCGGGCCTCGCCCGCGCTCAGCGACTGCAACCCGAGCAGCACCCGCAGCAGGCTGGTCTTGCCGGAGCCGTTCGGACCGAGGACGGCGAGGAACTCACCGGGCTGGACGTCGAGGTCGAGACCCGACCACAGCACCCGGTCGCCGAACCGCAGCCCCGCGCCCTCGATCTCGACGACTCCACGGCTCACTGACCCAATGCTCCCGCCAACGCGTCCACCTGCGTGCTCATCCAGGCAATGTAGTCCGTCGCGCCCTCGGGCAGGGTCTCGGTCACGTCGACCACGGGGACGCCCGCGTCCTTGGCCGCGCGGACGAGCTTCTCGGTCACCGGCGTGACGGTCTGGGAGTTGTTGACGACCGCCTGCACCTGCTTGCCGGACACGAGCTCGGTGACCTGCTGCTGGGCGGCGACGGGCACGTCGGTCTCGTTCTCGATCGCCTCGGCGTAGTCGTGCGGCGTGGCGTCGGTGATGCCCGCGGTCTGGAGCAGGTAGTGCGCGACCGGCTCGGTGGCGACGACCTTCGTGCCGGGGTGGTCGGTGCCGATCTTCTCGATGCGCTGGGTCAGCTCGTCGAGGTCGGCCTTGAACGCGTTGGCGTTGTCGGTGAAGGTCTGCTTGGCCTCCGCGTCCAGTTCGCCGAGCCGGGCCGCGACCTTGTCGGCGACCTCGGCGACGACGTGCAGGTCGTACCAGACGTGCTCGTTCACCTCGCCGTGGTCGTGACCGTGCTCCTCGCCACCCTGCTCGGTGGCGTGCTCCTCACCATGTCCCTCGGTGGCGTGCTCGTCACCGTGTTCCTCGGTGGCGTGCTCCTCGCCGTGCGCGTGGCCCTCGCCCTCGAAGGCGACCACGGGCTCGCCCCCGGAGTTCTGGCCCGCGAGCTGCTCGAAGAACTCGTCGTACCCGCCGCCGTTGTAGACGAGCAGCTGGGCGTCCTGCACATCGGCCGCGTCCTCGGCGCTGGCCTGATAGGAGTGCGGGTCGGAGGACGGGTCCTCGACGATCGACTTCACGTCGACCCGATCACCGCCGACGGCCTCGACGACGCTGCCCCACACGTTCGTCGACGCGACCACCGAGATGCGGCCGTCCTCGGCGGCCTGCCCGCTGCCTCCTCCGCCGCCACCACACGCGGTGAGGCCAAGGGTCAGCGCTGTGAGCACCGAGGTCGTGGCGAGCAGGGGCCTCGCGCGGCGAGAGCTCATCGGCAAACACACTCCGTCAACATCGTGGTGGGTGACACTCAGTGAAGATAATGGAAACCATTGTCGGTTCAACTTTACCCCAACCGGTGACGAACCCACAGCTCAGCGACCGAGGTCACGACGCACCGTCAAGATGTGACGCACGTGGGCCAGAACTTCTGCATCGGCTTCTGAACCGTTACGGTTTGTTCATGAACCGGCCGATGCGAACCCGGCGGCAGGCGACTCTGGCGTCCCTTGCCGCCGAGCTGGGCGTGTCCAGGACGACGGTCTCGAACGCCTACAACCGGCCGGATCAGCTATCGCCTGAGCTGCGCAAACGCGTTCTGGAGACCGCCAGGCGCCTCGGCTACCCCGGCCCTGACCCGGTGGCCCGGTCGCTGCGTACCCGCAAGGCTGGCGCGGTGGGCCTGCTGCTCACCGAGAACCTCTCGTACGCGTTCCGTGACCCCGCGGCCGTCGGCGTGCTGGAGGGTCTCGCGCTCGCGTGCGAGGACGCCGGCGTCGGCCTGCATCTCGTGCCGGCGAGCCCCGGCAGGGAGGACGTCGCCGCCGTGCACCGCGCCGGCGTCGACGGCTTCGTCGTCTACTCCGTTCCCGACGACGACCCTCACCTCGCCGCCGTGCTCCAGCGCCCGGTGCCCACCGTGATCGTCGACCAGCCGGAGGTGGAGGGCGTCGACCGCGTGGGACCCGACGACGAGGCGGCGACCGTGAGCCTCGCCAACCACCTCGTCGGGCTCGGTCACCGGCAGGTCGGCGTGCTGTGCATGCGGCTGGCGCGGGACCGCAACGACGACTTCGTGCCCATGTCGCGCCAGCAGGAGGCGCACTACCACGTACAGCGCACCCGGCTCGCCGCGCTGGCCAGGACCTTCGAGGCCGCGGGCGTGGCCTGGGAGAGCGTGCCGGTGGTGGAGCGTTTCGAGCACAACGTCGACGACGGCGCCTCCGCGGCACGCCAACTGCTCGACGCCTACCCGCGCGTGACCGCACTGATCTGCACCTCGGACATCCTGGCGCTCGGCGCGCTCGCCGAGGCGGGACGGCGCGGCCTGCGCGTACCCGCCGATCTGACGATCACCGGCTTCGACGGCATCGCCGAGGCCACGCGCGCCGGGCTGACGACCGTGCACCAGCCCGTGCTGGAGAAGGGCAAGTCCGCCGGCAGGCTCCTCCTCGGCGCCGCCGACCGCGTGGCGCCGAAGGTCATCACGCTGCCCACCGAACTGCGCGTGGGCACCACCTCCGCCCCGCCCCGGACCGCCGAGGAACGCTGGTTCGGCCCATAGCCGAAGTGACATTCATCCGCCCGAGTTGTGCGGCGCGCGGCGGCCCCGTTCCATTGACCGCATGACCGCGATCGACCTCCTGCTCAAGCGCAACGAAGAACTGGGCAACGTCGTGCCGGGCGACCGCTCCTCAGCGAGCCCGTCCATGCACGTTGCGATCCTGACGTGCATGGACGCACGCATCCGCGTGTTCGAGCTGTTCGGACTGCTGCAGGGCGAGGCGCACGTGCTGCGCAACGCGGGCGGCGTCGTCACCGACGACATGATCCGCTCGCTCGCGCTCAGCCAGCGCAAGCTCGGCACCCGCGAGGTGCTGATCATGCAGCACACCAGCTGCGGGTTGAACACGGTGACCGAGGACGGTTTCAAGGACGAACTCGAGGAGGCCAGCGGGCTGCGGCCGACCTGGGCCGTCGAGGCGTTCCGGGACGTGGAGGCCAGTGTGCGCCAGTCGGTGCGGCGGGTGCAGACGAGCCCCTTCCTGCCCCACAAGGACCTCGTGCGGGGTTTCGTCTACGACGTGCACACGGGCGTGCTCTCCGAGGTGTCCTGACTAGAGTCTCCGTCGATGCCCATCGACACCGACACCCTCCTCGACTGGTTCGACACGGTCGGCCGCGACCTGCCCTGGCGGCGCCCCGAGTGCACGGCGTGGGGCGTGCTGGTCAGCGAGATCATGCTCCAGCAGACGCCGGTCGCCCGTGTGGAGCCGATCTGGCACGAGTGGCTCGCCCGCTGGCCGCGTCCCTCCGATCTCGCCGCCGCGAGCCAGGGTGAGGTGCTGCGCGCGTGGGGCAAGCTCGGCTACCCGAGGCGGGCGCTGCGCCTGCACGCCGCCGCGTCGGCGATCGCCACCGAACACGGCGACGTCGTGCCCTCCGACGTCGACACGCTCCTCGCGCTACCGGGCATCGGCGCCTACACGGCCCGCGCCGTCGCCGCGTTCGCCTACGGCAAGCGCGCGCCCGTCGTGGACACCAACGTCCGCAGGGTCGTCGCGAGGGCCGTGCACGGGGCCGGCGACGCGGGACCGGCGTCGAACACGCGCGACATGGCCGACGTCGAGGCGCTCCTGCCTCGGTCGGAGTCGCGCGCGGCTCGGCTGTCCGCGGCGCTGATGGAGCTGGGCGCGCTGGTCTGTACCGCGCGTTCCCCTCGGTGCGGAGACTGCCCGGTGGCCGACGGCTGCGCGTGGCAGCACGCCGGCAGGCCCGCCTACGCCGGGCCTGCCAAGCCCGTGCAGAGGTATGCGGGCACCGACCGGCACGTGCGCGGCCTGCTGCTCGACGTGCTGAGGGGGACGTTGGACCCGGTGGAGAAGGCGCGCCTCGACGTCGTGTGGCCGCAGGCGGGGCAGCGCGATCGCTGCCTCGACTCGTTGCTGGTGGACGGTCTGGTGGAGCAGACGGCCGACGGAAGGTTCGCCCTGCCGGGCGAACATTGACAGCACGTAAGCGAATATTGTTAATGTTTCCCCTCGTTCCGATCGAGGGGAGATCGAGATGGCCGGCAAGCCTGGGTTCGACCGGCGTGCGCTGATCAAGGGTGGCCTCGCCGCCACCGCGGTCGGCGCCGTCGCCACGTGGCAGGCGGCTACCGCCGCCGCCACCGCGCGCAAGGTGGCCGAACCGGTGATCTACGGAACCGACATCTGGGGAGCGCGACCGCCGAGCAGCCCGATCGAGGTGCTCGACCGCAAACCGACCTACATCGTCGTGCACCACACCGTGGAGCCCGGCAACACCGAGGACTACTCGCGCGAGCGCGCGTTCCAGATCTCGCGCGACATCCAGACGTTCCACATGGACACGCGCGGCTGGGCCGACTCGGGCCAGCAGTTCACCAACAGCCGCGGCGGCCACATCACCGAGGGCAGGCACCGCAGCCTGGAGGTGCTGCGCGGCGGCGTGCAGCACGTACTGGGCGCGAACGTCGGCAACCACAACAGCGAGGTCATCGGCATCGAGAACGAGGGCCTCTACACCGAGGTCGACGTGCCGCAGGCGCTTTGGGACTCGCTGGTGCGGCTCGTGGCCTACATGGCCGACCAGTACGGCATCTCCACCGAGTTCATCAAGGGCCACCGGGACTTCAACTCGACACAGTGTCCCGGCGACGTCCTCTACGCACGACTGCCGGAGCTGCGCGAGGCGGTGGCCGCCGAGCTGGGCGTGCAGGCGCGCCAGCCCGTGGAGTGGCCGCTGCTGAGCCAGGGCGACACGGGTGAGCGGGTGCGGGAAGCACAGCGGCTGCTGCGGGCGCGAGGCGAGAACGTGGCGGTGGACGGCGTTTTCGGGCCCGCGACCCGGGAGACGGTGCGGTCGTTCGCCGCCGCCAACGGAGTTCCCGCGGCGACGTGCTACGCCTCGGCGCACGCCGACGAGCGGGGTCTCCTCGGCGCCGACATCTGGCCGCTGCTGGCGGAGGGCACGAACCGGCAGGCCCTCAAATCGCGTCTGGCCCACATCGGCTGACCCGCCCGGCTAGCGGTTCAGGACCTGAGAGAGGAAGGCTTCCACCGCGCCTCGGTACTGCTCGGGCGCGTCGTCGTGCACCACGTGCCCCGCGCCGGGCACGACGACGTGCCTGCCGCCGCCCGGTGCGCGCGCGGCCAGCTCCGCCTGCTGTCCCGGCGGCATCGCGGTATCACCGGCCTCGATCACCAGCAGCGGGCACTCCACCTTGTCCACAAAGGACCAGTAGTCGCGGCGGCCCCACTCCGCGGCGATCTCGTACAGGTCTTCGAGGTCGGACATCAGGTGGTAGCCGTCGGCCCGCTCCTCGACGCACTCCGCGAAGTAGTTCCCCGTGCTGCCGAAGAACTCCCGCACATGCGCGAGTGAGCGGAACGGAACCGGCCAGGACTCGAAGTAACCGCGCCACGCCTCGACGGTGCGGCCGCGCTGGTCGGGCGCCATGTCCTCCACCACCACGGCCCTCACCAGCTCGGGCCGCGTCGCGGCCAGCACCCACGCGTGCAGGCCGCCCATCGAGTGACCGATGACGACCGCGGGACCCTCGTCGAGGTCGGCCACCAGCTCGGCGACGTCGGCGACGAACTCCTCGGTCCGCCACTCGCCCGTTCGCCTCGCCCGCCCGTGGCCACGTGCGTCGAGCCCGACGACGTGCCCGTACGCGGTGAGCCACCTCGCGACACCCCACCACGTCGTCGCCCTGCCCATGAGGCCGTGCAGCAGCACGATCGGCGGCCCCTCGCCCCCGAAGTCGACCACCCCGTCCCGTGGCTGCATCGGCACCTCGTTCACGTCGTCTTTCTGGCCCTGCACGTAGGCTCCCGCCATGATCTCCCGCCGCGCGCGGACCGGCCTGCTCCTCGGCCTGGTCTGCACCCTAGCCGCGTGCACCGCACCCGAGTCCGAAGAGCCGCCCCGGCCGGAGCCCACCCCGGGCGTCCCGTCGCCGGGCGCGGCGGGCATCGGCGACCCCTACTACCCCAACGACGGCAACGGCGGCTACGACGCGACGGGCTACGACGTGTCGATCGCCTACGACCCCGCCAACGGGCAGCTCACCGGCGACACCACCGTCACCGCCCGCGCCACTCAGGACCTGGAGTCGTTCAACCTCGACCTGCGCGGCTTCACGATCAGCTCGGTGGAGGTAGACGGCAGGAGCGCGGAGTTCGCCAGGCAGAGCGCCTTCGAGCTGGTGATCACGCCGAGCGAGCCGCTGACCGAAGGCAGCGAGTTCACCGCCCGCGTGCGCTACGAGGGCACGCCGCAGGCCGCCTCGAGCGCCCAGCTCGGCGGCAACGGCTGGCACCGCAGCGACTCCGGCGGCGCGTTCGTGCTCGGCGAGCCGCATTCGGGCTCCTACTGGTACCCGGTGAACGAGCACCCGAGGGACAAGGCGACGTTCCGGCTCACCGCACGGGTGCCCGAAGGCTGGACGGCGGTGTCGATCGGCCGCCAGGAGGGCTCGTCGACGGCGGACGGCTGGACCACGAGCACGTGGGTCGAGTCCGAGCCCGTCGCCAGCTACCTCACCACGGTCGCGATCGACCGGTTCACCATCGACAGGGGCAGGCTCTCCGACGGCACACCGGTGCTGAGCGCGTTCGCGCCCGGCGCCGAGCGCATCCGGCCGGACGCCGGGCGCGTCGCCGAGATCATCGAGTTCCTCACCGGCAAGTTCGGCGACTACCCGGCGACTTCGGCGGGCGGCATCTACCTCGGCGACAACGTGGGCTACTCGCTGGAGACCCAGGGCAGGCCCACCTACACGGTGTCGGCCGATCTGGAAACGATCGTCCACGAGCTGGCCCACCAGTGGTACGGCAACGAGGTGTCGGTGGAGTCGTGGGCGGACATCTGCCTCAACGAGTGCCTGGCGAGCTATTCGCAGTGGCTGTGGGCCGAAGGCAAGGAGGGCGACGACCTCGACGCCCGCTACCGGCGCGCGATCGACCGGCTGCGCGACGACCGGGAGTTCTGGGGCCAGCGGCTCTACGACATGGGCGCGGGCAACGAGTTCGAGGGCGTCTACGACAAGGGCATCCTCGCGCTGCACGCGCTGCGCAGGCAGATCGGCGACGAGGCGTTCAACCGGGTGCTGCGTGAGTGGCCCGTCGAGCACCGCGAGGGCAACGCGAGCTGGCCCGACTTCGAGCGGTTCGTCGCCGACCTCGCGGATCAGGACCTGGAGGGGTTCTTCGCGGCCTGGTTCCGCGGTGCGGAGCTGCCCGGTGACGAGCACCTCTATCCCGGCTCGCTTCGGCGCTAGCTTCTAGGCTGGGCCCATGGCTGTTGTGAAGATCAACGCGATCGAGGTTCCCGAGGGCGCGGGCCCCGAACTGGAGAAGCGGTTCGCCGCACGACTGCACGCCGTGGACTCGCAGCCCGGGTTCCTCGGCTTCGAGCTGCTGCGCCCGGTATCCGGGGAGAACCGGTACTTCGTCTACACGAAGTGGGAGACCGAGGAGCACTTCCAGGCGTGGGCGCAGGGCCCGGCGCGGGAGGCCCACGCCGGCGAGCGCGCCAAGCCGGTGGCCAGCGGGGCGAGCCTGCTGGAGTTCGAGGTGGTGCAGAGCTCGGTCCCCAAGGCCGACTGACACGGCCCCGCCGCGAGTCCCCCGCTCCCGACCGCGAGTCCCCCGCTCAAGACCGCGAGTCCCCCGCTCCGGTCCGCGAGTCCCCCGCTCAAGACCGCGAGTCCCCCGCTGCCGACTGCGAGTCCCCCGCTCGGGACGCCGAGTTCTGCGTTCCGGACCGTGAGTGCCGCGTTCGAGCTCTCCGTCGGTGCCCCGGCGAGTGGGTCCAGAACTCACAATTCGCGGACCCGAGCGGGCAACTCGCTGGCCCGAGCGGGGGACTCGCCGGACCCGAACGGGCAACTCGCGCACCCGAGCGGGCAACTCGCGCACCCGAGCGGGCAACTCACGCGCCCGAGCGGGCAACTCGCAGACCCGAGCGGGGA
>NZ_SWMS01000009.1:0-206398 GCF_005146945.1 Prauserella endophytica | reverse complement strand
GGACTCGCTGGACCCGAACGGGCAACTCGCGCACCCGAACGGGCAACTCGCAGACCCGAGCGGGGGACTCGCAGGCCCCAGCGGGCAACTCGCGCACCCGAGCGGGCAACTCACGCACCCGAGCGGGGGACTCGCGGACCGGAGCGGGGGACTCGCGCGGTTCGTTGGGGGTCACATGCGAAACGGCGCCCCTGCGCAGTGCACAGGGGCGCCGTTCGCGTCGCAGCGGTCTGCGGCGGTTACTCCTTCTCGGCCTCGCCGGCGTCGTCGCCGCCCGCGGCGGCGATGCTCACCGGAGGAGCGTCGGGCACGTCCATCGGCTTGGCCTCACCGCGGAAGACGAACCTGGCCTTGTCGTCCTTGTCGTCGCCGGGCTCCCAGCCCTCGACGTCCACGATGATGATCTGGCCGGGCTGCACCTCGCCGAACAGGATCTTCTCGGACAGCTGGTCCTCGATCTCCCGCTGGATGGTGCGGCGCAGCGGACGGGCACCGAGCACCGGGTCGAACCCGCGCTTCGCGAGCAGGGCCTTGGCCCGGTCGGTCAGCTCCAGCTCCATGTCCTTGGCCCTGAGCTGGGTCTCCACCCGCGTCGCCATCAGGTCCACCATCTCGATGATCTGCTCCTGCGTGAGCTGGTGGAAGACGATGATGTCGTCGATGCGGTTGAGGAACTCCGGCCGGAAGTGCTTCTTCATCTCCTCGTTGACCTTCTGCTTCATCTTCTCGTAGCGCGATCCCTCGTCGCTGCCGGAAGAGAAGCCGAGGCTCACGGACTTGGAGATGTCCTGCGTGCCCAGGTTCGAGGTGAAGATCAGCACCGTGTTCTTGAAGTCGACCGTGCGGCCCTGACCGTCGGTGAGCCGCCCGTCCTCCAGCACCTGCAGGAGGGTGTTGTAGATCTCCTGGTGGGCCTTCTCGATCTCGTCGAAGAGGACCACGGAGAACGGCTTGCGACGCACCTTCTCGGTGAGCTGGCCGCCCTCCTCGTAGCCGACGTAGCCCGGAGGGGCACCGAACAGCCGCGAGGCGGTGTAGCGGTCGTGGAACTCACCCATGTCGATCTGGATGAGCGCGTCGTCCTCACCGAACAGGAAGTTCGCCAGCGCCTTGGACAGCTCGGTCTTACCGACACCGGACGGGCCGGCGAAGATGAACGAGCCGGACGGGCGCTTCGGGTCCTTCAGGCCGGCGCGGGTACGGCGGATGGCCTGCGACACGGCCTTGACCGCGTCCTCCTGGCCGATGATCCGCTTGTGCAGCTCGGTCTCCATGCGGAGCAGACGCGTGGTCTCCTCCTCGGTGAGCTTGAACACCGGGATGCCGGTCCAGTTGGCCAGTACCTCGGCGATCTGCTCGTCGTCGACCTCGGCGACGACGTCGAGGTCGCCGTCCTTCCACTGCTTCTCCCGCTCGGTCTTCTGGCCGAGGAGGGTCTTCTCCTCGTCGCGCAGGCGCGCGGCCCGCTCGAAGTCCTGAGCGTCGATGGCCGACTCCTTCTCCCTGCGGACGTCGGCGATCTTCTCGTCGAACTCGCGCAGGTCCGGCGGAGCGGTCATGCGGCGGATGCGCATGCGGGCGCCTGCCTCGTCGATCAGGTCGATCGCCTTGTCCGGCAGGAACCGGTCGTTGATGTAGCGGTCGGCCAGCGTGGCGGCCGCGACCAGCGCCGAGTCGGTGATCGAGACGCGGTGGTGCGCCTCGTACCGGTCACGCAGGCCCTTGAGGATCTCGATCGTGTGCTCGAGCGACGGCTCGCCGACCTGGATCGGCTGGAAGCGGCGCTCCAGCGCGGCGTCCTTCTCGATGTACTTGCGGTACTCCTCGAGCGTGGTGGCGCCGATCGTCTGCAGCTCGCCACGGGCCAGCATCGGCTTGAGGATGCTCGCCGCGTCGATCGCGCCCTCGGCGGCACCCGCACCCACGAGCGTGTGCAGCTCGTCGATGAACAGGATGATGTCGCCGCGGGTCTTGATCTCCTTGAGGACCTTCTTGAGGCGCTCTTCGAAGTCACCGCGGTAGCGGGAGCCCGCCACCAGCGACCCGAGGTCGAGGGTGTAGAGCTGCTTGTCCTTCAGGGTCTCGGGCACCTCGCCCTTGACGATGTTCTGGGCCAGCCCCTCGACGACGGCCGTCTTGCCGACGCCGGGCTCGCCGATGAGGACCGGGTTGTTCTTGGTGCGGCGCGACAGCACCTGCATGACGCGCTCGATCTCCTTGCCGCGACCGATGACCGGGTCGAGCTTGCCCTCCCGCGCGGACGCGGTCAGGTTGCGGCCGAACTGGTCGAGCACGAGCGAGGACGACGGGGTGCCTTCGCCACGGCCTGCGCCCGCCTCGGCCGGCTCCTTGCCCTGGTAGCCGGAGAGCAGCTGCAGCACCTGCTGGCGAACCCGGTTGAGGTCTGCGCCGAGCTTGACGAGCACCTGCGCCGCCACGCCCTCACCCTCACGGATGAGGCCGAGCAGGATGTGCTCCGTGCCGATGTAGTTGTGGCCGAGCTGCAGCGCCTCGCGCAGCGACAGCTCCAGCACCTTCTTGGCACGCGGCGTGAAGGGAATGTGCCCGCTCGGGGCCTGCTGCCCCTGGCCGATGATCTCCTCGACCTGCTGGCGGACGCCCTCCAGCGCGATACCCAGCGACTCCAGCGCCTTGGCGGCGACACCTTCACCCTCGTGGATCAAGCCCAGGAGGATGTGTTCGGTGCCGATGTAGTTGTGGTTGAGCATCCGGGCCTCTTCCTGGGCCAGGACAACCACCCGCCTCGCGCGGTCGGTGAACCTCTCGAACATTCCCACTCCCTCGACTGCTGCGCCGGCGGCCCGATCTCATCACCAACGGACTATTCCGGCAATGAGTTCGGCACCGTGAGACCACTGTAGTAGCCAGGCGCACGTGTCGGCCTACCACTACGGCGGAATGCACCCCGCCCAAGGTCGGCTTCTGATCGGCCTCGAGCCCGGCCAAGACCTGACACACAGTCCGTTTGTTGCTGGCTGCTGACGTCTGGCACAACGCAGGGGGCCCCGCCGGGATTCCGGTTGCGGATTCTTGTCCGCTCACCGCGAACAGGTGCCACGCGACATTCCCACGAACGGGGAGCGGCACTGGCGAACCACCCGGACAGCGGTAAGGTAAGGCAGACCTAACACCCGGATGGAGCAAGCGGAGGCTGTGCGTGACCGTCGACCGGTCCTTTCGTGATGCTCGACACACTCGCGCCGAGCTCGACGCGTTGTCGGGCTCGCTCACGAGAGCGGCCGGGCTCCAGGACCGGGTCGAGCTCCGCACCGACCTGCCCGCCGACGGCTGGCAACGCTGCTCCGACCTGCTCGCCCACCCGCGCGGGCTCGCCGCGTGGTGCCTCGCGCTCACCGACTGGCTCCGCGAGGAGTACGGCGACGCGCCGCCGCGCACCACCGCGAGCTACGTCATGTCCTGGTACCTGCGGGTACCCGCCTACGCGGGAGCGCTCCTGCTGCACCACGAGCGCCGCGTTCCGTCGCTGCGGCCCGAGGAGCTGGGCGTGCGCATCGCGCCGGACGGGCGGCCCGACCCGACGGGCATCGCGGTGCTGGGCACCTCCTTCTACTGCCTGCCGTTCGACCCCGGCGCAGGGCGGCCCGAGGCGACCGTCGTGGCCGACGAACGCGCGCTCGCGGCCGTGCTGAGGGCCCGCTACACGGCGCACGCCGCGCGGTTCGTGCGCGCATACGCCCCGATCAGCCCGCTCAGCACGCGCATGCTGTGGGCCGGCGCCACGGACGCGCTGGACGCCTGCCTCTGGTGGGCGGGACTCGATGGCGGCGACGAGGGCGCCGGGGTCGCCGACGCGGCACTCGTGCTCGAATCGAGGTTCACACCGCTGACCTCGGCCTCGACGCTGCGCATGGCAACGGACGAGGCGGGCCGCCGCGCATGGTGCCGCCGCCGCGAGAGCTGCTGCTTCACCTATCTGCTGCCCGGCCGCTCCGAGTGCACGGACTGCCCGCGCCTCGGTCCCCGGCCGCGCTGACGCCTCACGCCGCCCAGTCCGGCGAGCGGCCGGAGAGCCCCAGCGCCCGGTGGAGCGGTGGCGCCGACGCCGGGACGGGCACCTCCTCACCGAACACCCGCATGCTGCGCCCCTGCTCGGCCATGCCCCGCATCACCAGCTCGGCCGAGGGGCCGGTCTCGTCCGCCCGCCGCAGCCGCCCGCCTGTCGCACGCGCGAGGTCCCAGCCGTGCAACACGAACTCGCACAGCACCATCTCTCCGACCATCCGGGCCGGCAGGTCCCCGGCGCCCATCGACGTGACGCCCTCCAACGCCGAGGGCTCCCCCAGCGCGTCGGCCAGTTCCTCCGTCTGCTTCACCAGCCGCTGCGCCCAGTCACCGGTCGCGAGCGCGGCCGACTCCTCGTCGCACGAGCGGGCGGGCACCTCGCTCTTGCGCGCGGCCGCCAGCAGGGCGGGGCCCCAGTACAGGAGGTGGTTGAGCAGGCCTCGCACGTCGTAGCTCTCGCACGGCGTGGGCTCGGCCAGCTGGTCGGCGCGCACACCCCGCACCACGTCGCACAGGTCGGCGGCGGCGATCCGGATCGGTTCCCTCAGGTCGGGCATGGCGCCCATTCCACCGGCCCCCGACAGGTCTCGTCTTGAAGAAAAGCGTCAGTGGTCGCCGTTACCGTCGGCCTGTGGAACGCATTGCGCAGGGAATCCTCGACGAGCGGACGGCGGCGAGCACGTTCGAGCTGACCCGCCACGAGCCGGCCGAGCCGCTGCGCCCGTTCGTGCGGTACTACTGGATAGTCCGCTGGGACCTGCGCGGCAGGCCGCCCCATCGCCAGCGGGTCCTGCCGAACCTCTCGGTACACGTCTCGTTCTCGCGCGCGGCCTCCGGCGTGTGGGGGCCGAGCCGCGAGGTGTTCTCCTACCTGCTCGAGGGCCGCGACCAGGTGCTCGGCGTGCGGTTCCACCCCGGCTGTTTCCGCTCGTTCGCGGGCAGGCCCCCTGACGAACGAACGCTCCCGCTGGCCGACGTCTTCGGCCCCCAGGCCGTCGAGACCGAGGCAGCCGTGCTCGCGGCCAGGGCCACCGGCGAGATGGTCCGCCTCACCGACGAACTGCTGGGCAAGGACGTGCCCGAACTGGACGCAGCCGGGGCGCAGGCCCGTGAGGTCGTCCGGCTGATCGCGAGCGATCCCCTACTCACCAGGGTCGACGCGCTGGCCGACGCCACCGGGCTCTCGGTGCGGACGCTGCAACGGCTGTTCGCGGACCAGATCGGGGTGAGCCCGAAGTGGGCGATCCGGGTGCACCGGCTGAACGACGCGGCGCGGCGCATCGCCGACGACCCGGGGCTCGGCCACGCGCGGCTCGCGAACGAGCTGGGCTACAGCGACCAGGCGCACTTCGTCCGGGACTTCACCACGGTCGTGGGCACCTCCCCGGCGCGTTATGCCCGCACGCAGCGGACGGCGGGCCCGGCATGAAGCGGCGGCCTTCCCGACAATGCGGGAGGCCGCCGCCATGAATTCAGTGAAACTGCTATTTCAGTTTTTGCGGTGATAGGCGTCGACGACTTCCGAAGGGATGCGGCCGCGGTCGGAAACCTCGAAACCGTTCTTCCTCGCCCACGCGCGAATGGCCTGATTCTGTTCGCGGTCGACCGCCGCCGAACGACCCGGCGCCTTGACGGCGGCAGGGCGGCCCGCCCGCTTCCGGCCACCGGCCCGGCGCGCGTGCTCGACATACTGGGCCAGCGCATCCCGCAATTCTTCGGCGTTTTCCGCCGAAAGATCGATCTCGTAGCTCACCCCGTCAAGACCGAACTCGACGGTCTCCTCGGCCTCTGACCCGTCCAGATCGTCCACGAGGGAGACAAGGACCTTCTGCGCCATGGTTCCTCCTGTTTTAAAGCCGGCGATAGATCGCGTGGTCGCCACGCCCGGTCAAAAGCCTTTGACTTCAGACATTAATACCCGTTGCCAGGAGCAAAGGCAAATCAACATCTGCGGATACAGATGTATCGACCACAGTTATTCGGGACGGACCAGCGGGAAGAGGATCGTCTCCCGGATACCGAGGCCGGTGAGTGCCATCAGCAGCCGGTCGACTCCCATTCCCGCGCCGCCGGTCGGTGGCATTCCGTACTCAAGCGCACGCAGGAAATCCTCGTCCAGGCGCATGGCCTCGCTGTCACCCTTCGCGGCGAGCCGGGCCTGCTCGGTAAGCCTTTCCCGCTCCACGACGGGGTCGACCAGCTCGGAGTAACCCGTGGCCAGCTCAAAGCCCCGTACATAGAGGTCCCACTTCTCGGCCACGCCCTCCTGGGTGCGGTGCTGCCGGGTCAGCGGGGACGTTTCCACCGGGAAGTCACGCACGAATGTCGGGGCCACGAGGTGGTCGCCCACGAGGTGCTCCCACAGTTCTTCGACGAGCTTGCCGTGCCCCAGCTTCGGGTCGACCTGCAGCCCGCGCGACTCGGCGAACGCGCGCAGTTTCTCGACCGACGTTTCCGGGGTCACTTCCTCACCGAGCGCATCGGAGAGCGAACCGTACATTGTGATTGCGGCCCACTCGCCGGAGAGGTCGTACTCGCTTCCGTCGGCGAGCGTGGCGACCTGGGAACCGAATGCGGCCTCGGCCGCTTCCTGCACCAGCTGCCGGGTCAGCACGCCGATTGTGTCGTACGTCGCATAGGCTTCGTAGTATTCGAGCATCGCGAACTCGGGCGAATGGGACGAGTCGCTGCCCTCATTCCGGAAGTTGCGGTTGATCTCGAAGACCTTCTCGATACCGCCGACCACGCAGCGCTTGAGATACAGCTCCGGCGCGATACGCAGGTACAGATCCATGTCGAACGCGTTGGAATGTGTCACGAAAGGCCGCGCGGACGCGCCACCGTGAAGCGTCTGCAGCATCGGCGTCTCCACCTCGGTGAATCCACGCCGGTGAAAAGCATCGCGCAGCGCACGCAGAACCGTCGCGCGCGTGCGCACCACGTCACGGGCCTTCGGCCGCAGAATCAGGTCGACATAACGCTGCCGGACCCTGGTCTCCTCGGAGAGTTCCTTGTGCGCGACCGGCAGCGGGCGCAGCGCCTTGGCCGTGAGCTGCCAGCTGTCGGCGAACACGGACAGCTCACCGCGCTTGGACGTGATCACCTCGCCCCGCACGAAGACGTGGTCGCCGAGGTCGACGTCGGACTTCCACGCGGCGAGAGCCTCCTCGCCGACCTTCGCGAGGCTCAGCATCGCCTGCAGCTCCGTGCCGTCGCCCTCACGCAGCGTGGCGAAGCACAGCTTGCCGGTGTTGCGCAGGAACATGACGCGTCCGGTGACGCCCACCTGCTCGCCCGTCTGCGTGTCGGCGGGCAGGTCGGGGTGTGCGGCGCGGACCTCGGCCAGCGTGTGGGTGCGCGGCACCTCGACGGGATAGGGCTCGACGCCCGCGGCCAGGATCCGATCCCGCTTGTCCCGGCGCACCCGCATCTGCTCCGGCAGGTCGTCCTCGCTCGTGGGCTGCTCCGGGAATTCGCTCATGGGGCCTTAGGGTACGAACACCCGTGCGAGCCGTGCACACCGGTTACCCGTTCCGCGGGGTCGGCCTCAGCGCACGTTGCGCTCGTAGACCAGCCGCAGGCCCAGCAACGTCAGCTCCGGCCGGTGCTCGGTGATCGTCTCCGACTCGCTCAGCACGAGCGGCGCAAGGCCGCCGGTCGCGATCACCTCGACGCGCTCGCCCGAATCGCCTGCGAGCTCGCGCGCGATGCGCCGCACGAGGCCGTCTACCTGCCCGGCGAAACCGAAGACGATGCCGGACTGCAGGCATTCCACGGTGTTCTTTCCGATCACCGAGCGCGGCGGCACCAGCTCCACCTTGCGCAGTGCGGCCGCACGCGCCGCCAGTGCGTCGACCGAGATCTCGATGCCCGGAGCGAACGCCCCGCCGAGGAACTCACCCCTGGCGGAGATGGCGTCGACGTTGGTGGACGTACCGAAATCCACCACCACGCACGCGGTGTTGTGCAGGTGGTGCGCGGCCAGCGTGTTCACCAGCCGGTCGCCGCCCACCTCCTTCGGGTTGTCGACCAGCAGCGGGACTCCGGTACGCACGCCGGGCTCCACCACGATCTTCGGCACCCTCGGGTAGTACCTGCCGAGCATCACGCGCAGCTCGCGCAGGACGGCGGGAACCGTCGACAACGCGCTGATGCCGCTCACCGAGTCGGCGTACTGGCCGAGCAGCCCGCGCATGGTGAGCGCCAGTTCGTCGGCGGTCATCCGCGCGTCGGTGCGCATCCGCCAGTCACGAACGAGCTCGGCGGACTCGCCCCTCCCCGAGTAGAGGCCGAGCACGATGTTCGTGTTGCCGATGTCGACGGTGAGGAGCAATAGTGTCCCTTCGCGGGAGGATGGTGGGGTTATCCGTGGATCCAGGTGTTCGTCGGCAAGGCGCGGGAGCGTCCCCGTGTTGGACACACTTGGGCGCTTCCGCAACGCGGCCGACCGGCAGTTGGGCCGCGGAGAGCCGTGCTGAACCTTTCTGGAAGGAGCATTAGCTCTCCGCGTGCAGGAGGGCGTCCAGGCGGGCGGCGTCGACGGTCTCCGCCACCGGGAACGCCTGCGGCTCTCCTACCTGCGGGCCGATCGGCAGCGCGCCGCTGACGAGGCCGGTGCCGTCGGGCGCCTCAGTGGGGTCGCTGCCGAGGTTGACGATGCGGTTGTCGGCGTCGACGAACACGATCTTCGGCTCGAACGACGCCGCCTCGGCGGAGTCCATCTGCCCGTAGGCGATCAGGATCACCAGGTCACCGGGGTGCACCAGGTGTGCGGCGGCACCGTTGATCCCGATGACGCCGCTGCCCCGCTCGCCCTTGATGACATAGGTCTCCAGCCGCGCACCGTTGGTTATGTCCACAATGCACACCTGCTCGCCGGGCAACAGGTCGGCGGCCTCCATGAGCTCCTCGTCGACCGTGACCGAGCCGACGTAGTGCAGGTCTGCCTGCGTCACCGTGGCTCTGTGGATCTTCGACTTCAGCATCGTGCGGTACATCCGGGACTCCCTCTATACCCCTGCGTCCTCAGTGGACAATTGTGAGCCGTACTCGGCGGCGGCGCCGAGCAACACGGCGACGTTGTCGATCAACCGGGTCTTGCCGACCCTCGCGGCGATCAACAACCGTGCCTCCCCATCGACGGGCGCGGGCCCCAGGTCGGTTCCCCGCAGTTCCAGGTAGTCCACCTCGACCTCGGGCCGGGCGGCGAGCGTCTGCCCCGCGGCGTCGAGCACGGCCTCGGCACCGAGCCGTCCCGCGTGGGCACCGGCGACGAGCGCGGACGAAAGCACCACGGCCTGCTCGCGCTCCGGCTCGGAAAGGTAGACATTGCGCGAGGAGAGCGCGAGCCCGTCGGCCTCCCGCACCGTGGGCACGCCCAGCACGCGCGTGTCGAAATCCAGGTCCCGCACCATCTTCTTGATCAACACGAGCTGCTGGTAGTCCTTCTCCCCGAACAGCGCGTAGTGCGGCCTGACGATGTTGAACAGCTTGGACACCACCGTGAGCACGCCCGCGAAGTGGCCGGGCCGCGACGCGCCCTCCAGCTCGTCGCCCAGCGAACCTGGCTGCACGGTGACGCTCGCGTCCTCGGCGTGGAGGTCGTCCGCCTGCGGCGTGAACGCGATCTCGACGCCCATCTCCTCGAGCACCTCGAGGTCACGCTCCAGCGGCCTCGGGTACGCCTCGAAGTCCTCGCCGTCCCCGAACTGCAGGGGGTTCACGAAGATCGACGCGGCCACCACGGTGTTGGGCAGCCGCTTTGCCCTGCGCAGCAGCTCGCGATGCCCCGCGTGCAGAGCGCCCATCGTGGGAACCAGCGCGACCTTCCGGCCGACCGCGCGCAGCGCCGCCGTCACCTTCGTGACGTCGGACGGCGCGCGATAGGTGTTGAGCGTTCCTCGGGTGAACTTCGGGGCTGTCATGGGGTTTCACGTCCGTTGTCGAGGAGTTCGTGGAGCTCGGCCGCCGCGTCGGCGCCGAGCAGTCCGGCGGCGGTGGCCCTGGCGGCGGTCCTGCGCGCGAGCGTGGCGTACGTGGCGGCCACGTCCGGCGCCTCGTCCGCCAGCACGGCGAGGTGCTTGGCGACCGTACCGGCGTCGCCCCGTGCGACCGGGCCGGTCAGGGCGCGGTCTCCGTGCCGCAGCACGTTGTCCAGCGCGGCGGACAGCAGCGGGGCGAGCAGGCGTTCGGCATTGCGCACACCGCCCGCCCGCAGCAATTCAACACTGTCGGCCACGAGCGTGATCAGGTGGTTGGCGCCGTGGGCGAGCGCGGCGTGGTAGAGCGGCCTGGCGGCCTCCGAAATCCGCACCGGCTCGGCGCCCATCTCGACCGTCAGCGCCTCGCCCACGTTCCAGGCCGCCTCGTCGCCCTCAGCGGCGGTGACGCCCACGCTGCACGTGGCCAGCCGCTCCAGGTCCTCCTCGCGGCCCGTGAACGTCAGAACCGGGTGCAGGGCCAGTGGGAGCGCCCCGAGTTCGGTGGCAGGGCTCAGGATGCCGATGCCGTGCGCACCCGAGGTGTGCACCACGATCTGGCCAGCCCGCAGGGCACCAGTCTTGGCGAGGCCGCCCGTCATGGGCCCGAGCGCGTCGTCCGGCAGCGCGAGCAGCACCAGGTCGGCGCGCCGCGCGACCTCGTCGGGCGGAAGGAGGGGAACACCGGGCAGCAGCCGCTCCGCGCGCCGGACGGAGGCGTCGGAAACACCCGAGGCGGCGACCACCGTGTGGCCCGCCCTGGTCAGCGCCGCGCCCAGCACGCTGCCGACCCTGCCCGCGGAAACGACGCCCACCGAAAGCCGGGCGGGCCGTGCCATCGCGGTCATCGCGCACGCCAACGGACGCTCATGGTCAAACTCCCAAGCTCGTTCCAGTCCCGCTCTTCGGTCGCGGGTACCAGACGACGGCGCGAGAGTAGCCTCCGAACGCGCCGGTAACGGCCACCAGGTGACGAGCTTCACCCGGCCCGGGTCACCCCGTCCGGCCCGCCGTGGCGAGCCGGACCGCCTCGGCGCGGCTGGCCCGCACCACGTCGACCAGCTCCTGCTGACGCTCCTCGCTGAACGGCCTGCGCCGCAGGAACGCCAGCTCCGTGACACCCGCCTGGTACTCCGCGACGGCCCTCGCCGCGGCGCGGCCCGACTCCCTGCGCGCCTGCCGCCGCCACCGGCGCCGCTCGTTCAGATCGGCGAGCAGATCGATCTCGGACCTCGCGATCCATCCCGCGGCGGCCATGCTCGGCAGCGCGGCGGCGATGATCCGCTGCTCACGGCGCCGCTGCCACAGCACGAGCAGGAACACGCCGACGAACATCGGCACCATGATCAGGAAGTAGACGTTGAGGAACGCGGTGGCCCCGCCGAGGACCGCCGAGGCGTTCCACAGCGCGTGCAGGCAGACCGCGGCCACGTAGGCGGCGAGCGGCAGCAGGACCCGCAGCGTCCTGCCGTGGGTCTGCGCGGCGATGCCGAGGCCGATGCCGGTGAGCACCGTGAACAACGGGTGGGCGAACGGCGAGAGCACCCCGCGCAGGATGAACGCGGCGACGACGCCAGAGCTCAGCCCGTCGCCGAAGCCCTGCTCGGCGAATGCCCTGCCGAAGTAGTAGATGTTCTCGGTGAACGCGAACCCGGCCGCGCTGAACCCGGCGTAGACGATCCCGTCGACCACGCCGTCGAACTCGTGCGAGCGCCGCCAGAGGATCACCACCACGGGCACGGCCTTCATGAGCTCCTCGACCAACGGCGCCGAGACCACGGCGCTCACCTTGCCGCCGTTGCCGGAACCGAGCAGCAGGTCACCGACCGTCTCGGCGGTGTCGTTGATCAGCAGCGCCGAGAGCGTCGCGACGCACGCGCCCCACAGGAACGTGAGCAGCAAGAGCTTCGCGGGCTCGGGCTCCCAGCGGTCGATCCAGAGGAACGCCGCGGTGACGACGGCCACCGGCACGACCGCGGCGATCACCCCGATCACCACGGCGAGCACGCCGACTCTGACCGTCGCGAACGCCACCACGAGCAGCCCGCACAACGCGACGCCGACCAGGCCGACGACCGGCAGCAGCACGGTGATCCTGCGGGGCGTGTGCCGGCGCAGGTGCTTGACGGGCCGGCTGGTGATGGGTCCGCTCACGCGGGCACCCTAGCGTCGGCGGCCGTCAGTCCTCGGCACGACGCCGCCTGCGCGGCGACGAGTCACTCGACCCGTGTGCCGCGAGCAGCTCGCTCACCGACTTGCCTTCGGCGTGGGACCCGCTCGGCTCGGCGGGCTCGGGAGCCCTGCGCCTGCCGCCACCGCTGGAGCCGTTGGTCTCCTGCCTGGCCCTGCGCCGCCCCGACTCGCCTGGCTCCGAGGCCGTGAAGCCCTGCCACGGCGGGTCCCCTTCGGCCCTGCGCCGCCTGCCGCCACTGGAGTCGCCGTCGCCGCCGCGCCGTCGGCTCACCGGCTCCTCGTCGTGGTCGGCCTTGCGCCTGCGCCCACCGGAACGGCCCTGGAGGTCGCGGATCTCGGGCGGCAACGTCGGGTTGAGGACCGTCTCAGCGGGCTCCGGCTCCTTGCCGGGCTCGGGCTCCGTGACGGGCTCCGGCTGCCCGGCGGGCTCCGGCGGGACCCGGGGCGAACCGGTGTCCTTCTGCCGCGCGGGTGGCTCCGGTTCCGGGGTTTCGTCGGCGGCCTCCCAGGCCGGCGTCCAGTCGGGGTCGACGCTCCTGGCGTAGGTCGTGGGCGGCTCGGGCTTGGCGGGCTTGCGCTGCGGCGGCTCGACGCTCGACGCCGGCCTGCCCCTGCGCAGCGGCTCCATCGAGGGCCGCGTCGGCAGCGGCTCGGGGCGTGGTTCGGGGCGCTGCGGCGCGTGCTGCGGTTTCGCCGGCTCTGGCTGCTGCGGCGGGCGCCCGGCGACGGGGCGCTGTTCTGGCCTCGATCGCTCGGCGGGAGGTTCCACGGGCCGCTCGGCGGGTTTCCGGACCGGCTGCTGCTGCGGGCGCGAAAGCTCCGCGCGTGCCATCTCCGCTCGCGCCAGCTCGGCGGCCTTGGCCGCGCGGGCCGCGGACGCACCGGCCTGGCCGGTGGGCCGGACCCGCCGGGTCGGCAGGTCGGCACGCGGCGGCTCGACGGGCTGCTGGGATGGCCTGCTCTCCTCGACGGGGCGCGCGGGCCTCGGCACGAACGCCGTCTTCGGCTCCTGCGGCTTGGGCTTCGGGGGCGGCGTCTGCTGCGGACGCCGGGGCGGCCGCAGCACGACGTCCGGCTCCTTGTCCCGCACCCGGGTGATCAGCTCGGTGGGCCGCTCGCCGACCTCGGCGCCGTTCTTGCCCGCCGTGATCTGCGCGGGCACGCTGCCGTTCGGCTCGCCCGAGGTGACGATCCTCGCCTCCTCGCCGATCGAGCGCATGCGGGTGGACTGCGCGGTGAGCGCGACGCGCTCCCACAGCACCTCGCCGCCGAAGAGCGCCTGCAGGCTCTCCCGCAGCGCGGTGACCTCGTTGCGCAGCGCCTCGAGCTCCTCACGGGACTCTTCCTCGACACGTTCGCGCGTCTCCGCCTCGATCTCCAGCTCGAACTCACGCCTGGCCGCGATCTCGCGTTCCAGCTCCAGCTCGTAGATCTCCTGCGCCTGCGCGGCGGCCTCTCCGGTCGCGGCGGCCTGCTTGCGATAGCGCACGGCGACGAACGCACCGATCAACGCCGCCCAGAGGGCCGCGACGATCCCGAGCCGCAACCATCTGAGATCCTCGGTGAGAACGAGGACCAGTGTCGCGCCGATGGCGAGGGCGAAGCCCGCGGCCAGCCACGGCCTACCGGAAGAGTGGCCGCGCGAGTCGTCACCCACGCCAGTCATGCCCAACACCGTACCTTCTAGTAATCCATCCGAGACCTTGTCGGTACTTCGAGCGGTGGCTTTGGCGCGTTAACCGGTCACTCTCCGATCGCGATCATGATCACGGGATTCCGGTGCCCGACAACAGTGCTCCAGCCACAGAGCCGCGGCGATGAGCGCGGCGGCACAACCGGCGCCGACGATCGCGGCGGGCAGGTCGTCGGACGCGGCGGTGAGCTCGTCGGAGCGCGGCGCGAGATAGGCCACACCGGCGAGCCAGGCCCCGAGCATCAGGGCTCCGAGCAACGACGACGCCTTGGCGAGCGCGACCGCCCGCGCGATGCCGATGCCGGTGACCACGCGGCCGCTGCGGATCCGGTTGCGCACCACGAACGCCAGGACGAGTTCGCCGACGGCGAGGACGAGCAACGTGGCGCCGGCCAGCGTGGGCAGGCTCGGCATCGCCTCGTAGGCCGCCTCGAACAGGAAGTAGACCAGCCCGAGGCCGATCACCCCGGCGACGAGCAGTTCCCGTGGCCGAGTGAAGTGCATGCCCCCACCGTAGCGGCAGTGAAGGCCACCTTGCCTGCGTTGAACGCAGGCAAGGTGGCCTTCACTGCAGTGGCGCGCGATGCTTGACCCTCCAGAGGCTGGAGACTGCAGCCTGGATGTCGTGCAGGGGGTAAGCGTGTTCACGATCGGGGAGCTGGCCAGGAGAACCGGGCTGCCCGTCAAGACCATCCGGTTCTACTCCGACGAGGGCCTGCTGCCTCCCACCGACCGTACCCACGCCGGATACCGGCTCTACGACGCCAAGGCGCTCGCGAGACTCGAACTGGTGCGCACGCTCCGCGAGCTGGGCATCGGGCTCGCCGACGTCGACAAGGTGCTGGCGCGGGCGGAGAGCATCTCAGCGCTCGCGAGCAAGCACTTGGAGGTGCTCGACGAGCAGATCCGCGTGCTGCGGCTGCGCAGGGCGGTGCTGCGGGCGGTCGCCAAACGACAATCCGAACTGGACGAGGTGCAGCTGATGAACAGACTGGCTTCGATGTCCGACGAGGAGCGCAGGCGCCTCGTCGACGAGTTCTGGGACGAGGTCACCGAGGGCCTCGACGTGGACTCCGAGTTCTACGCCCACATGCGCTCGGCCAAGCCCGAGCTGCCCGACGACCCTTCGCCCGAGCAGCTCGAGGCGTGGGTGGAGTTCGCGGAGCTGGTGCAGGACGCCGACTTCCGCGCGCTCATCCGCGGCATGGGCGAGCAGCAGGCGGAGCGCCGCGCGAGGGGCCAGGACATCGACACGTTCTCGCAGGCCCAGAAGGACGCCTGGTGCGGCTGGAGCGAGCGGGCACAGGCGGCGCTCGACGCGGGCCTGCCGCCGGACAGCGAGGAGGGGCGCGCGCTCGCCGACGACGTCGCGCAGCTCTCGCGGGCAGACGGTGAGACCGACACCCCGCAGTACCGCGCGAAGCTCGCCGAGCAGCTGGCGGCGGGTGCCGACCCGCGCGGCGAGCGGTACTGGCAGCTGATGGCGATCATCAACGGCTGGCCGCCGGTGCCCAGCCAGAACGCAGCGGCGCAGTGGATCGTCGCCGCGGTGCGCGCGTCGATCGGCTAGTGCCCTCCGCCGGAAGTCTGTTGCTTGAGTCGGTGGATCCAGGTTTCCGCTGGCAAGGCGCCGGTTCGTCCTCGTACTGGGCCGTACTTGGGCGGACCGGCACCGCAGCCGGCGGGAAGCTGGGCCGCCGAATTATGTGGCGAACCTCCGGCGGGGGGGGACTAGAGGATCAGGTCCTCGCGGAGGCGGACCCCGGCGCGGTCGGGCTCCGGCAGGGCGGCGAGCAGGTCGGCCGCCCTGCCCCTGCCGGGCACTTCGGCCTCGGGGTCGATCTCCAGCCACGGGATCAGCACGGTCGCGCGGTCGCCGGTTCCGGGGTGCGGCAGCAGCAGCTCGGGATCGTCGGAGCGGACACCGTCGACGGTGACCACGTCGACGTCGAGCGTGCGCGGGCCCCAGCGCTGTTCCCGCACTCGCTCGGCCTGGCGCTCCAGCTCCTGCCCTTTCCGCAGCCACGCCCAGTGGTCGCGGGCGGGGTCGTCCACGACGCAGACGGCGTTTAGGAAGTCAGGCTGGTCCTCGACGCCCCACGGCGCCGTCTCGTACACCCCGGACACGGCGACGAGCACGTCCCGAAGGCCGTCGACGGCAAGTCGGAGGTAGCCGAGCCGGTCGCCGAGGTTGGAGCCGAGCGAGAGGACCGCCCTGCTCATCGGTCACGCCGGACGGTCACGGCCACGTCGGCGAAGTCGAGCGGGATCGGCGCCGAGGGCTTGTGGACGGTCACCTCGACCGCGGAGAGCCGCTCGTCCTCCATGACCTCGTCGGCGATCCGGCCCGCGACGCTCTCGATGAGGTCGTACGGCTCGCCGCCCACGATGCCGGCCACGAGCTGCGCCAGCTCGCCATAGTGGAGTGTGTCGGCCAGTTCGTCGGACGCGGCTGCGCGCGCGAGGCTCAGCCAGGCCGTGACGTCCACGACGAACTCCTGCCCGTCGCGCTTCTCGTGGTCGAAGACGCCGTGGCGGCCGAAGACCTTGAGGCCGGTCAGCGTGATCCGGTCACCCACCGGACGCCTCCCGCCAGGCGGCGGCCACCTTCACGGCGTCGAGCGAAGCGCCGACGTCGTGCACCCGCACGCCCCAGGCGCCGGCCTGCGCGGCGAGCGCCGACACCGCCGCTGTGGCGACCTCGCGGCCGGACGGCGGGCGCGGCTCGCCTTCGGCGTCGGCCAGCAGCCGCCCGAGGAAACGTTTGCGCGAGGCCCCGACCAGCACCGGGAAGCCGAGGTCGAGGAACACGTCGAGGCTGTGCAGCAGGGCCCAGTCGTGCTCGGCGCGCTTGGCGAAGCCGAGCCCCGGGTCGAGCACGATCGCCTCCGTGGCGACGCCCGCGGCGAGCGCGTCGTCGACCCGCGCGCACAGCTCGTCGCGCACCTCGGCGACGACGTCCTTGTACTCGGCCAGCGCGTTCATGTCCTTGCTGTGGCCGCGCCAGTGCATCAGCACGAACGGCGCACCCGTCTCGGCGGCGACCTTCGCCATGTCCGGATCGGCGAGCCCTCCGGAGACATCGTTGATCACCTGCGCGCCGGCCTCGATCGCGGCCGCGGCGACGGCGGCACGCGTGGTGTCGACGGACAGGACGAGCCCGTCGGCGGCGAGCGCGCGCACCACGGGCAGCACCCGCGCAGTCTCGGTCTCCGCGTCGACGCGCTGCGAACCGGGCCGCGTGGACTCGCCGCCGATGTCGATGATGTCAGCGCCCCGCCGCCACATCGCGTGTGCGTGCGCGAGCGCGTCCTCCCGGCTCAGGTACCGGCCACCATCCGAAAAGGAGTCCGGGGTGACGTTCAGCACGCCCATGACGGCGCACCTGCCCGGCGAGGGAAGCCGCGCGGTCACCGCCGGCCCTTGATGAGGTCCAGCGCCTCCGCCCGCGAGGAGGCCGAGGTCTTGAGCAACCCACGGACGGCCGACGTGGTGGTGCGCGCACCGGGCTTGCGAATGCCGCGCATCGACATGCACAGGTGCTCGGCCTCGACGATCACGATCACGCCGCGCGGCTTGAGCTTGCGGTCGAGCGCGTCGGCGATCTGCGAGGTGAGCCGCTCCTGCACCTGCGGACGCTTGGCGTAGAGGTCGACGAGCCGGGCCAGTTTGGACAGTCCCGTGACCTTGCCCTGTGAATTGGGAATGTAACCGACATGCGCGACGCCGTGGAATGGCACCAAATGGTGTTCACAGTTGTGCGTCAAATGACCGGCGATCAAAAACGTCGGGTGCGGCTCGCATTTGAAGCTGTAAACCGTGTACGGCTTGGCGCCGGTAGCCGTCACCGGTTCGACCGACTCGACCTCGACGTACTCCGACTCGATGAGGTCCGTCGCGTAGTCGTCCTGGGGGAAACCGTGGCGCCGGAACCAACTGTCCGCGATGTACAGGTGCGAGGCCCGGTCGAGTTTCGGCGTGAAACGGGCACCCACCACGGTCGCGAGATCCTCGAGAAACGCCGTGTTCCCGCTGACCACGATCTGGCCGGCACTCTGCTTGCTGCGGCAGCCGTCCCCGTCGATGTACCCGTCGAGGAAGCCGTTGAAGGTCTCCCGGTCGTTCAGCACCACCATCGGGAACCGCTGCCTCATATGGTGGGCATCGCCGCCGACGTACTGCCTCAGCAGGTCGGCGAGGTAGGACGAGACGACCCTGACCCGGAAGCCCGGGACGGGCCGCCCGAGGTAACCGGAGGGACGCTCGACCGGCTCGAGCTCGGCGTCGACACCGAAGGCGCGGTACAGCGACTCGGCGAACTTCTTCGCGTAGTCGCGGTCGTTCACGACGAGCGAGACGTACCGCTCCGCCACGGTCCCGTCAGCACACACACTGCCGACGACGTAGCCGAAGTCGTAACCGAGGGTGGGCCTCCAGCGGTCCCGGCACAGCTTCCTGGCTGACGTCCACTCGATGAACGTGCCCTCGACATCCTTGGCCTCCATCCAGCCAGCCGGCGTCGCCAGCGGATGGTCCGGGGTCACGACGAAGCTCCCACCAGAGGTCTTCACCTCGACGAGCTCGCGCGTCTGGTGCGAGCTGATCCCGACCACGGTGGTCTCCTCGACCCGGCCTCCGGCCAGGGTCCACAGCTTGTCACCGACCTCGACCTCACGAGCCTGCTTGCGCCCGCCGACCGCATTGACAGTCTGCTTGCTCGGCACACAGGTGCTGTACATCGGGATGTCGGTGACGAGCACCATTTCCTCGTGGCTCTCGTCGAAGGTCCGGTCCAGCACGTGGTCCGGGTCGTTGTAGAGCCCCGCGAACATCTCCCGGTACGCACGCGCGACACGGGCCGGCGTGTCCGTCAGCCCGTCGCGGTCCGGGTCCTCGCCGCACGCGAGCAACAACTCGCGCACCGCCTTCTCCGCACGTGCCTGATCGAACATCCGGCCCGTCGCCACGGGGGTGTCCTCGTTCAGCGCCCCGTGACCGTTGCCGCTCAACTCACTGCCGATGGTGACCGTCCTGATCGTCGGGATCGCCCTGGCGATGCTGGCCGCCCTGCGGCTGCGCCGGGTCGGGACCGTTGCCGGGCGCGGGGCGCCACGGCTGGCTGGGCCTGCTGCCACCGGGTGAGGTGGCGGGGGTCCAGCCCGGAGGCGCGCCGTAGTTCGGCGGGCCGGCGGGGTAGTCGCCGGACTGTCCGCCACCGTAGGGCTGCTGCGGCCGCGAGCCCTGGCCGTGGCCGCCGTTGTGCCTGCGGGTGCCGTTCGGGTACCCACCGCTGCCGCCACCCGGCGGCGCGTACGGGTTGTACGACGACGGCGGGTTGCTCGGCCTCGGATTGTTGTACGGCGGACCGCCGGGCAAGTCGCTGCCGCCGGGCGCGGTCGCCACGGGCGTGGGCTCGGGCTCCGGCTCCCTCTCCGGCTCCGGTTCCCGCTCCTTCTCCGGCTGCGGCGGCGGCCACGGCTCGCCCCGCTCCATCGCCAGCTCGCCCGGCGTCTTGATCGGCGGCTTGTCCGAGGGCAGCCGCTCGCCGAACTCGTTGAAGGCGGTGATGCGCGGGCGCTTCTCGACCGTCGCGAAGATGCGCTCGAGGTCCCTGCGCTGCAGGGTCTCCTTGTCCAGCAACTCGACCACCAACTCGTCGAGGACGTCGCGGTAGGTGTTGAGCACCTGCCACGCCTCGGTGTGGGCGGTCTCGATGAGCTTGCGGACCTCCTCGTCGATCTCGTGCGCGACCTCGAGGGAGTAGTCGGCCTGCCTGCCCGCCGAGCGCCCCAGGAACGGGTCGCCCTGTTCCTGGCCGTACTTGACGGCGCCGAGGCGCGGGCTCATGCCGTACTCGGTGACCATCGCCCTGGCGATCTTGGTCGCCTGCTCGATGTCGGAGACCGCACCCGTGGTGGGCTCGTGGAAGACGAGCTCCTCGGCGGTGCGCCCGCCCATCGCGAAAACGAGCCTGCCGATCATTTCGGAGCGGGTCATCAGCTCCTTGTCGTCCTCGGGGACGAGCAGCGCGTGCCCACCGGTGCGGCCACGGGGCAGGATCGTGAGCTTGTAGACCGGCTCGATGTCCGGCATCGCCCACGCCGCCAGCGCGTGCCCGCCCTCGTGGTAGGCGGTGATCTTCTTCTCCTTCTCGGAGATGATCCGGCTCTTGCGCGCGGGTCCGCCGATCACGCGGTCGACCGACTCCTCGAGCGCGGCGTCGGTGATGACGTTGCCGTTCGTCCGCGCGGTGAGCAGCGCCGCCTCGTTGATCACGTTGGCGAGGTCGGCACCGGACATGCCCACGGTGCGCTTGGCCAGCGAGCTGAGGTCGACGTTCTGCGCGAACGGCTTGCCCTTGGAGTGGACCTCCAGGATCGCCCTGCGGCCACGCAGGTCGGGCGCGGACACCGGGATCTGCCGGTCGAAGCGGCCGGGGCGCAGCAGCGCCGGGTCGAGGATGTCGGGCCGGTTGGTGGCGGCGATGAGGATGATCCCGCCGCGCGAGTCGAAGCCGTCCATCTCGACGAGCAGCTGGTTCAGCGTCTGCTCGCGCTCGTCGTGCCCACCGCCGAGGCCGGCGCCACGCTGGCGGCCGACCGCGTCGATCTCGTCGACGAAGATGATGCACGGCGCGTTCTGCTTCGCCTGCTCGAAGAGATCACGCACGCGGGAGGCGCCGACACCGACGAACATCTCGACGAAGTCGGAACCGGAGATCGTGTAGAACGGCACGCCCGCCTCACCGGCGACGGCACGCGCGAGCAGCGTCTTACCGGTGCCGGGCGGGCCGTAGAGCAGCACGCCCTTCGGGATCTTGGCGCCGAGTGCCTGGTAGCGCGCCGGGTTCTGCAGGAAGTCCTTGATCTCGTGCAGTTCCTCGACGGCCTCGTCGGCGCCGGCCACGTCGGTGAACGTGGTCTTGGGCATGTCCTTGTTGAGCTGCTTGGCCTTGGACTTGCCGAAGTTGAGGACCCGGTTACCGCCGCCCTGCGCGTTGTTCATCATCCACATCAGCAGGAGCAGCAGGATCCCGAGCGGGATCATGTAGATGAGCAGCTGCGTGAAGAACGAGTCCTGCGTGACGGTGGTGTCGAACCGGACGCCCGAGTCGCCGTTGCGCGCGTCGATCAGCCCGTTGTACAGCTGCCCCGAGGCACCCGCAGGGAACTTGGTGATGACCTGGTTGACCTGCTGGCCGTCGACCTCGATCGCGTCGGCCAGGTGCAGCTTGAGCTGCTGTTCCTTGTCCTCCAGGTTCGCTTCCGTGACGTTGCCGGACTCGATCTGCTGGACGGCCTGCGACGTGGGTACGTGTGTGTACCCGCGGTCGCTGTCGAAGATCATGCTGAAGGCGAAATAGAGCAGCAGAACCGCGACTATCCACAGCAGTGGGTTCTTGAGCAGGCGCTTGCGGTCCATTAGATCCGGCCGTGGTGGCCTCGACCCTCCCTGGCTAGGCGGTACATGTCACATCCGCCGTCACGGTGTTGACAACTGCGATGGGCACGGGGTTAGCCGTCCCACCAGGGTACCGCCCGGCCTGACGAGGCAGCCGGGCGATCCTCCAGGAGGACAACGGCCACCAGCGACCCGATGTTCCCACCGGCTGACACGCAACTCAATGCGCGGA
The DNA here is from genome assembly GCF_005146945.1 of Prauserella endophytica. Taxonomy (GTDB): domain Bacteria; phylum Actinomycetota; class Actinomycetes; order Mycobacteriales; family Pseudonocardiaceae; genus Prauserella_A; species Prauserella_A endophytica. The sequence goes on along the minus strand of NZ_SWMS01000009.1, from coordinate 184,857 downwards.
CGCGAACGGAGCCGTCACCCCTACCGCGAGACGGTCGCCACCATCTCGCCGAGCCGGGTACGCAGGGTCTTCGCGTCGGCGGGCGACACCGTCACCCACTCCCTGCCGTCGGTGCCGGCGCGGGAGAGGCTGAGGTAGCGGCCCGTACCCGTGTCGAACCACGCGAGCACCGCCGAACGACGCTTTCCGCCCAGGTCGTCGCGGCTGTTGGCGGCGAGCTGACCTCCACGCGACCTCGGCTGCGCGATCAGCTGGGCGTACGCCTGACGGGGGTCGGTGGTCCGCTCTGACAGGCCCGTGCGCCTGCGTGCGCCACCTCTCTCGGCCGACGCCGACGTACCCGCCACGACACCGGAGCGAGCGGGTTGTGTGCGCAGCGCCTCGTCGATGGGGAGCGTGATGGACGCCTCGCTGCCGCGCGGCGCTGGGGGGAGCAGCTCGACCACCGCGGACGCGAGGCCCTCCGGGTAGATCGGGCGCAGCCAGATACCGCTCGCGTCCTGGATCGCCAGCACCGCCTGCCTGCCGTCCGAGGCGGCGAGCGCCCCGACCGGCGGGGCCTGGAACTCGGGAATGAACAGCGCGTCGATGCTGGTCGACGGCCGCGCGAGCAGCGCGAGCCACTCCTCGACCGGCGAGTCCTGGATGCCGCGGGCGGCGAACTCGGCGTCGACGCGCCTGCGCAGCTCCCTGCGCTCCATTTCGGTACGGCCGTGCGAGCGGACCCGCAGCGGGTAAGGCAGCTCACCGATGCCGGCCGACTCCCAGAGGAAGTCGAAGGCGACCGGCGTGAAGAACTCCTGCGTGGGCACGATCCTCCCCATGTCAGCCACGGTTCGCTGGGAAGACTAGCTGACGGGGTCGGGCTCAGAGCGGTGCCGCGGTGGAGCTCACCGCCCCGGCCAGCATCTCGGAGAGCCGGTGCCGCAGGGTCGCGGCGTCGGCGGGCGCGATCGTGATCCAGTCGCGACCGTCCCGGCCCCGTGTCGCCTGTGTGAAGTACCGCCCGGTCTCGGTGTCGAACCAGCTCAGCACTGGCATCCGGCTCTTGCTGCCGGTGCGGCTGCGCGCGTTGGCACCGATCTGCCCACCGCGCTGGCGCGGCTGCGCGTGCAGCCGGGCCAGCGCCTTGCGGTCCTCGTCCACGCTCGCGCGTCCTCCGTCGGGAGAGGGCGCCCTGCGCTGCATGAAGTCGACACCAGGCCCGGACAGCAGCTGCTCGAGCGGGACCGTGATCGACTTCTCCTTGCCACGCGGGGCGGCGGGCAGCAGGCCGACGATCGCGCTCGCGAGCCCGTCCGAGGGCACCCGGTCGACGAAGAACCCCTGCGGATCCCTGATCAGCATGGTGCCCTGCGAGCCCAGCGCGGCGACGACGGCCAGTTGCGGCTCGGCGCTCGGCGCGCTGATCTGCACGGAGTCCAGGCTCACGTCGGAGCCGGCGATCACCCCGAGCAGGTCCTCGATGTGCGGCTGCGGCCTGCCCTGGTCGTCGACGATGCCGCGCCGCGCCAGCTCGGCGAGCACCTGCTGGCGCAGCGTGGCGCGCTCCTCCATCGTCTCGCCGTGGGAGCGGACCTGGAGTGGGTAGGGCAGTTCACCGATGCCGGCGGACTCCCACAGGAAGTCGAACTCCAGCGGAGTGAGCCGCACCGACACCGCCTACCGCTCCTCGTCGTCGTCGGGTCCCCAGGCGCCGAGCACCGGCGGCGGCGTGGCCTGCGTGGCGCCGAAGGTCTCGTCGGGGTCCGCCTCGATGAGGAAGGAGGCGTGCGTGTGCTCCTTGTCCTCCTCCTGCTGCGCGGCACCAGCACCCATACCGCCCATGCCCCCCATCGGGGCGGCGGGCGGCGTGGCGGCACCGCCGATGGTGCCCGCCGGGTTCACGACACCCTGCTGCTGCGGCGCGACCGAGGCGGCGCTGCCTGCCTGCTGGCTGTTGCCCGAGGCCGTGGTGTCGGTGGACGACTGCTTGGTGCTGCCACTGCGGCTGCCCTTGGCCAGAGAGCGGGCCCCCGCGTAGCCGAGAGCGCCACCGGCGACCGCGCCGCCGAGCGCGGCGAGGTTCGGACCGCCGCTGGACGCCGGGGGTGCGGCGGGAACGGAGCCCGCCCCGGTGCCCGTGCCCGCGCCCGGTCCCGGAGCCGGTGCGGCCGCGGCGGGCGCCTGCGGCGGCGCCTGGTGCGGACCACCGGTGAAGCCGGAGGCGGCGACGCCGTTGTCCGCGCCCTGGGTGACGATGGGCGGGGTTGCGCCGAGGCCGGCGAGCATTGCGCCGGGAGCACCCGCGCCGGGGCCCCCGTAGCCGCCGACGCCGCCGACCGGGCCCGCGTACGAGCCGGGCGTGCCCGCCAGCGGCTTGAGGCCGAGCGACTCGGGCCCGAAGCTCGGGGTCGTGCCGTCGATCTCCGACATCGCCGTGGTGTAGGCCTCCAGGTACGCGACCTGCTGGGCCTTCACGTCGTTGGCGGCGTCGAACTGCGGCTTCATGTCCTTGACCATCGCGGCGGGCCCACCCGCCAGCATGGCCGCGGTCTGCTGACCGGGGTCGAACTCGACCGGCTGCGGCATCTTCTTCAGCTCGGCGGCGGCCGCGGCCTGCTGCGCGAGCCGCGAGCTCATCGTGTTGGCCGCCTCGGAGGCCTGCGCGCTGGAGTTGGCGATGCCGACGAGGGCGCCCTGCGCCGCACCGGCACCCTGGCCGATCCACGCGGCACCGAGTTCGGAGATCGCGTTGTAGAGATCCTCGGAGGCCCTGCTGAGGCTCGCGCTGTGGTTCGACCACGAATGGCCGAGTTCCTCGGCCGTGCCCGGCTCGTTGTTGACCGTGGCGAAGTTGTAGAGCTGCTGGCTCTCCTGCGCGTGCCAGTTCGGCCGGTCGCCGATCGCGCGGTCGTCGCCGTATGCGAAGCCGTCGGCACGGCCCCTCGCCTGCTGGACGATGTCCGCGACCTCGGAGTTGTCCCCCAGCGGAACCGTGGAGCCCGGTTGCGGCTGACCGGAGTTCTCGAATGCCATGTCTTCGCTCCCCCTGGATTACGCCTGACCGCGGAACGGGTCGGCGCCGGCCTCGTCGATCTCGTGGTAACGGCTCATCGCCGTGAGGATGGCCTGCTCGGCCTGCTCGTACTGGGTGTAGAGGTTCTGCAGCGCCTGCGCGTACGAGTCGCCGCCCCCGTCGGCGCGCTCGGAGAACTTCGCGGCGATGGCGTTGCCCACCGGGTTGGCTCCCAGCTTGGGCTGCGTCGCGAGCGCTCCCGCGTTCGCCAGCAGCGCCTCGACCTCGTCCTTGCCGGTGCGGATCTTGTTCAACACACCCTGTGCGGCGTCGGGATCGACGCCGACCTGACCGGTCGCGGCCGCGGCCCGGAACGCGGCGGCATCCGCGTAGCTGCTGTTCCCCATCTTTTCCGCTCTCTCCTGTCCCCAGCACAGCCAGAAAAACGCCTGTGATCTTCGCTTAGGTTAACGCAACAGCTGTGCCCGTATGACGCGTTCTCGGTGCTCAGGGTTCCGCATCACTGATGGTGACGCAATGCGTTCACCTGCGACTACGAGGAGTAAACCTTCGGATCCAACGTCCCGATGAACGGCAGGTCGCGGTAACGCTCCGCGTAGTCGAGCCCGTACCCGATCACGAATTCGTTCGGGATGTCGAAACCGATGTAGCGCACGGGGACATCCACCTGCACGGCCTCGCGCTTGCGCAGCAGCGAGACCACGTTGAGCGATGCCGGGTTGCGGGCGCTCAGGTTCTTGAGCAGCCACGACAAGGTCAGTCCCGAGTCGACGATGTCCTCGACGATCAGCACGTCCCTGCCCGCGATGTCGCGGTCGAGGTCCTTGAGGATCCGCACGACGCCCGACGAGGAGGTGGCCGAGCCGTACGACGAGACGGCCATGAACTCCATCTGCGCCGGAATGGGCAGCGCCCTTGCGAAGTCGGTCATGAACATGACCGCGCCCTTCAACACGCCGACCAGCACGAGGTCCGCCCCCCGGCCTTCCTGCGGGTAGTCGGCAGCGACCTTCTCGGCCAGCTCCGCGATCTTGTCTTTGATCTCTTGCTCGGTGATGAGCACGGAGGCGATGTCGCCTTCGTACACGGGCCAGTCCCCTCTTGTGGTGGGTTCGGGAGCCTTCACGCTTCCACGCAGAGCTTTCCACGTGATCTGCGCGCTTCAAAATTGCCGGGTAGCCACACGCCTCCCTGCCCCCGCCATTCACCGACGAGCGCGTCGACCGAACGCAGGTGGGCGTCGGTCAGCTCACGCACGCCGGCGTCGAGAAGCCACGTGCGCAGTGCACGCCGCCGCAGTGCCGCCTGCGCCTGCGCGAGCACGCCCACGTCGAGCGTCGCCCCGTCGCGCGCCCGCTCCAGCAGCTCCGCGGCGAGGCCGTCGAGGGCATCGCTGTCCTCCCGCAACTGCGCCGCGGTGCGGGCGAGCGCGGCGGCGACACCTCCGTTGAGGACGTCCTCCAGCAGGGGCAGCACCTCGCGCCGCAGCCGCACCCGCGTGTAGCGGGGGTCGGCGTTGTGCGGGTCGGTCCACGGCTCGACGCCGAGCTCGGCACACGCGCGGGCGGTGGCCGACCTCGGCAGCGCGAGCAGCGGCCGACCCCACGGCGGGTCGAGCGGTCGCATCCCGGCGACCGATCTCGGCCCCGAGCCCCGGCCCAGCCCGAGTAGCACGGTCTCGGCCTGGTCGTCGCGGGTGTGGCCGAGCAACACGAGCCCGCCCTCCTCCGGCAGGGCGCGGCGCAGTGCCGAGTAGCGCGCGGTGCGGGCGGCCGCCTCGAGCCCGCCGGGACCGGACACGGTCACGGTGAGCACCCTCGCCTCGTCGGCGCCGAGCTTGCGCGCGGTGGCGGCGGCCGTCGCGGCGACCTCGGCGGAGCCGTCCTGCAGCCGGTGGTCGACGACGAGTGCGGTCAGGCGCAGCCCGGCCCGGTGCGCCGCCCGCGCGGCGGCGTCGGTGAGCGCGAGCGAGTCGGCTCCGCCCGAAACCGCGACGAACAGCTCTCCGCCCGCGACCAGGTACTCGTGGCGGGCCAGAAAGTCCCGCACGGCCCTGCGGACGGCGCTCAGCGCATCCGGCGAACCCACGCCTGCGGATCCCTGATCTCGGCCCGGGTCGGCAGGGTGACGGGCGAGCGCCACACGGCGTTGAAACCCTCCATGCCGACCTCGTCGATCACGTGCTTCGTGAACTTCGCGCCCAGCGCGTACTGCCGGATCTTCGCGTCGACGCCGAGCAGGCTGCGCAGCAGCCGGTCGAGCAGGCCGCCGCCCTTGCGGCGCTCGGTGAACCGGCGGCGGATCGTCGCGACGCTGGGGACCACATCGGGGCCCACGGCGTCCATCACGTAGTCGGCGTGGCCCTCCAGCAGAGTGGAGAGCGCCAGCAGCTTGTCGAAGACGGCCCGCTGCTGCGGCGACTGCAGCAGCTCGGCGAGGCCCATCGAGCCGTCCGACTTGGCACGCCGCGCCTCCTTGAGCGTCTCGGGCAACCTGCTGAGGACGGTGCCGAGGCCGTCGCTGTCGGCGAGCCCGCCGACGAGCGCCGCCACCTCGTCGGCGAAGTAGTCGCGCAGCCACGGGACCGCGGTGAACTGCAGCCGGTGAGTGCACTCGTGCAGGCACACCCACAGCCGGAAGTCGCGTCCGGACACGCCCATCGCGCGCTGCGCGGTGACGACGTTGGGGGCGACCAGCAGGAGCCTGCCCTCCTTGTCCTCGCCGCCGAACGGGTCGTACTGCCCGAGCACGCGGGCGCCGAGGAACGCCAGCACCACACCGGTCTGGAGGCCGGCGCCGCCCGCGACGAGCGGCGTCAACGGGCCACCCGGTCCGCTCGGCAGTGCGCGGCTGGTGAGCTCGTCGAGCCCGGCCGCGGCGGCGCGCACCCAGCCCGGCCGGTCGACGACGTCACCGGGCAGCAGCGGCAGCCCCGCGCCGAGGCCGGTCAGGTCGCGGACGTGCCGCTCCGCGTCGACGGTCAGCTCGCGCAGCTCGGTGACCGCGCGCTCGGCCTCCTCCCTCGGCACGACGGGACCACCACGCACGAGGTAGGCGCCGGCCGAAGCGGCCACGGACCAGTCGACCAGCGGATTCGCCTGCGACTGCTGGTTCACCGTGTTCACGTTCCCGACGCTACCCGTTCGTCAGCCGCAGCCACACCCGCGCAGAGTCGCCGTGATCGCGTCCAGCCCCGCCCGTCCGGCCTCGGTCTGCGAGCCCACGGTCATGAGCGCGAACACCAGCACCCGCCCGTCGGTGTCGAGCACGAGTCCGGCGAGGGAGTTGATGCCGTCGGAGGGGATCGTGCCGGTCTTGCCGCGGACCCATCCCTTGCCCTCGGCGGCGGCGCCCTCGGTGTAGCGCTCGGCCAGCGTGCCGCTGCCACCGGCGACGGGGAGGCCGCCGAGCAGCGGGCGCAGCTTCGCGGTGCGCGGGTCGCCCTTGCCGTCCGGTGCGGCCGCGACCGAGAGCAGCTCGCCGAGCAGCTTCGCGGGGACCTTGTTGCGCAGGGACAATCCACTGCCGTCGCTCAGCTCGACTCCGGTGACGTCGAACCCGTTGCGGGAGAGCACGTCGAGCGTCGCCTGCGCGCCGCCGGTGAACGACGGCTCGGCGCCCTCTGCGATCGCGACGTGCCGCGCGATCACGTCGGCGAGGAGGTTGTCGGAGATCGACAGGGCGGTGTCGACGAGCTCGGTCAGCGGCGCTGACTTCACCTCGCCGAGCACGCGGGCACCCTGCGGCGCCGTGGTGGCCGGGGTGCTCGCGACCTGCGCGCCGAGCCTGCTCGCGAGTTCACCGGCGAGCTGTTCGGCGGGCCTGCCGGTGCGCATCGACCCGTCGTCGTCGGGCACGCTGCGTCCGCCGTCGAGCATGGCGGGCTCGACGGGAGCCATGTACGTGGACGGCGCGTCCTCTGGCGCCCAGCCCTCCGCCGACGTGGGCCCGGTGAACGCGCTGAGGTCGAGCTGGACCTGGCTGACGTCGCCGCCGGTGGCCTCCTTCACCTGGGCGACGAGGTCGTCGAGGTGCGCTGCGCCCCGGTAGACCGACTCCTGCCCGTCTGGCAGCGAGGAGAGGGTGATGTCACCGCCTGCGACCAGCACGACGCTGCCCGGCTGGGAGCCCTCGACGACCTTGGTCGAGAACTGGGTGCCGTGATCGAGGGCCAGCAGCGCGGCCGCGGCGGTGAGGACCTTGGTGGTGGACGCGGGCGTGATCGGCTGTCCCGCGTTCTTCTCCCACAGCGTCGTGCCGCTGACCGGGTCGATCACCGTGCCGGTGAGCGTGCCGAGCGCCGGGTTGCTCACGGCCCCGGAAATGGCCTGCGAGACCCCTGCGGGGGTCGGCGCGGGACCCGAGGTCGACGGGCCCGCGAGGTCGCGGCTGACGGCGATCGGCCGCGGCGGGTCGCCCTTCGGCGCGTTCGGAGCCCACGGCAGGCCGAGGCGGTTGGAGACATAGGGCAACGCCGCGGCGACGCCCAGCGCCACCACGAGCACCACGGCCGCACCGGCTATCCACCACGCGCGGCGCCTGCGCTTGGGCGGGCCCTCGGCTGCCGGCTCCCGCTGCGGCTCCCCGGCCTCGGCTTTCGTCTCGGCGGGGTGCTGCTGCCCGGTCGGCTCGATCCGCATGGGCACGGCGTGAGCGTTCGCGGGCTTGATCTCGATGCGCCCGGGGGCCTGCGCCGGCTGTGCCTGCTGTTGTTGTTGCTGCGGTCGCGGATCCGGAGCCGGAGGTGGTGGCGCCTGCTGAGGTCGTGGCGGAGGTTGTGCGTGGGGTTGGGGCTGGGGTCGGGCCTGCGGGCGTGGCGGCTGCTGCGGCCGGGGCACCGGCGCAGCGGGGGGCTTGGGCACGAAGACCGTGGGCTGCTCCGGCAGGCTCGCGTTCGGCATCGGCAGCTCGTGGGTTCTGCCCTCCGGCTCGTTCTCGCCTGCCGTGTCGTGGTCGGCCGACGGCCACGCGGGCTCTGGCGTCTCGTCCGTGCCGGGCACACACCCCTCCTCGCCGCCTTCGACGGGGCCAACGTCACACTTGCGGCCAGCAGTGCGGCACCCGTCCGATCCGTGGTCCACACTAGTGAGGACGGTAACTGGACAATGTGAGCCGCCCGGACGCGGCACGCAGGCGACGAGGCAGCGAGGACGGCGTGGAATTCGACGTCACGATCGAGATCCCCAAGGGGGAGCGCAACAAGTACGAGGTGGACCACAAGACGGGGCGCATCAAGCTCGACCGCACCCTGTTCACGGCCACCCAGTACCCGGCCGACTACGGCTTCATCGACGACACGCTCGGCCAGGACGGTGACCCCCTGGATGTGCTGGTGCTGGTGCAGGAGCCCACATTCCCGGGCTGCCTGATCCGGTGCCGCGCCATCGGGATGTTCCGCATGCGTGACGAGAAGGGCCCGGACGACAAGGTCCTCGCGGTGCCCTCCGACGACCCCCGCCTGGAGCACCTGCGCGACATCCACCACCTGAACGAGTTCCACAAGCTCGAGATCGAGCATTTCTTCCAGGTGTACAAGGACCTCGAGCCCGCCAAGAGCGTGGAAGGCTCCACGTGGGTCAGCCGCGTCGACGCGGAGACCGAGATCAAGCGCTCCTACGAGCGTGAGGCCGAGCGCCGCGAGAAGCAGGCCGCCGACGACGGCGAGCACTGATCTCCAAGGCACTTCCGAACGCCCCGTGGCCGGCAGGCCACGGGGCGTTCGGCGTACTCAGGCCCGGTAGCCAGGGATCGGGAACGCCGAGAGCAGCTCGCGGACCTCGGCGGAGATCTTCTGCAGCGCCGCCGTGTCCTCTGCGACGGCAGCGGTGATGGTGCGGTCGATCCACTCGGCGATCAGCGGCTGGTGCTCCGGCTTCAGCCCGCGGGTGGTGATCGCGGCCGTGCCGAGGCGGATGCCGGACGGGTCGAACGGCTTGCGCGGGTCGAACGGCACGGTGTTGTAGTTCAGCTCGATGCCTGCCTCGTCCAGCGCCCTCGCGGCCGGCTTGCCGCCGATCTGCTTGTTGGTGAGGTCCACCAGCAGCAGGTGGTTGTCGGTGCCACCGGAGACGAGGTCGTAGCCGCGCTCGATGAGGGCCTCTGCGAGCGCACTGGCGTTGGCGACGATCGCGTGGGCGTAGTCGCGGAAGCCGGGCTTCGCGGCCTCGCCGAGCGCGACGGCGATCGCGGCCGTGGTGTGGTTGTGCGGACCGCCCTGCAGGCCGGGGAACACGGCCTTGTCGACGGCCTTGGCGTGCTCGGTGTCGGAGAGGATCATCGCGCCGCGCGGACCGCGCAACGTCTTGTGCGTGGTGGTGGTGATCACCTGGGCGTGGCCGACGGGCGACGGGTGCGCGCCACCTGCGACGAGACCCGCGATGTGCGCAATGTCGGCCACGAGCACCGCGTCGACCTCGCGGGCGATCTCGGCGAACGCGGGGAAGTCGATGGTGCGCGGGATGGCCGTGCCGCCCGCGAAGATCAGCTTGGGCCGGTGCTCGCGGGCGAGGTCGCGCACCTGGTCGAGGTCGACCCTGCCGGTCTCCTTGCGCACGCCGTAGCGCACCGCGTTGAACCACTTGCCCGTGGCGGAGACCGACCAGCCGTGGGTGAGGTGACCGCCGTCGGGCAGCGCCATGCCGAGCACCGTGTCGCCGGGCTTCGCGAACGCGAGGTAGGCGGCGAGGTTGGCAGGGGAGCCGGAGTAGGGCTGCACGTTGGCGTGCTCGACGCCGAACACCGCCTTGGCGCGCTCGATGGCGAGCAGCTCGACGGGATCGATCAGCTGCTGGCCCTCGTAGTAGCGCTTGCCCGCGTAGCCTTCGGAGTACTTGTTGGTGAGCACCGTGCCGGTGGCCTCGAGCACCGCCTGCGACACATAGTTCTCCGACGCGATGAGACGGATCTTGTCGTGCTGACGAGCGGCCTCCGCCTCGATCAACCCGGCGATCTCGGGGTCGGCGGAGGACAACGTTGGAATCGCTGGCTGATGCGTCATGTCACGGACTCCTGGCATGCGTAGGGCGGTGCGGACACCCAGGCGCGCGGTGCCGGCCCTGTTTCGCTCCCCGGTGGTGCTCCACCTCGATGGCGCCAGTCGCTACTGCGCCCTCGATGGTAGTGGACGCGGGGCCCATTCCCGCAGTGCAGCGAGGGAGACCACGTACAGCACGACGGCGTTCAGCAGGTGCCACAGGAAGTGGGTGCCGGGCGGGAAACCGCCGCACACGGAGTGGTCCGCGGAGCGCAGCGACAGCGAGACGCCGAAGAGCCCACCGGTCAGCGCGAACCTCGGCCAGTATCGGCGCACGCGCCGGCTCCGCGCCGTGGCGAGCAGCGCGGCGAGTCCGAAGAGGCCGAGCAGCGGGGCGACGTAGCTCGCGCCGTCGAAGTCCAGCGGCGCGAGCGCGGCGGTGACGACCACGGTGAGGGCGAGGAAAACCGGCGCCGCGAGCCACGCCCTCGCCCAGCGGACGCCGAGGAAGACGTGGGTGAAGACCACCGTGTAGGCGAGCACGAACACGAGGATGAAGAACGTGTCGGCGGCGCCGGCCCAGCGCGTCGCGAGAGCGTGGAAGGCCGTGCTGGCCAGGAAGATCAGGCCGAGCAGCACCGCGAGCACCCTCGGCCCGGTCGCGCCGCGCGCCTGCCGCCACACAGCCACGGCGGCGGCCAGGAACGCCAGGTTGCTCACGGTGTTGAGCGGCTCGCCCCACAGCCCGGGACCGAGCCGCTCGCAGTAGCCGTCGACGTACGCGCCCCAGTCCACGCCGCCGGTCTACCAGCCGAGGTGGTCTACCGGGTGACGCGCACCCCAACGCCAGGTGCCGACTGCCCCCAAGGCCGACCCTTGACGTGGAGGGTCAGGATTCTTCGACCGGCTCGATGGTCTCGGCGTGCCTGCGGGCGAGCTGCCGGTAGATCTCGGCGTTGTACTCGACCCACCCACGCGCGGACTCCGAGTGCGGCAGGAACTTCGTCGCTGGGCTGCCGAGTGCGACGACGTCCGGGGGCACCTCGGCGTTCGGCGGGACGGTCGACCCCGCCGCCACCAGCGTGCGCGCGCCCACCGTGGCCTTGTCGAGCACCGTCGCGTGGTTGCCGATGAGGGCCTGCTCACCGACCGTGCAGTCGTGCACGACGCACGAGTGGCCGACCGTCGCGTTCGGACCCACCTCGCACACGCCGTCGCCGACGTGCAGCACCGAGTTGTCCTGCACGTTGGCGCCCTCGCGGATGACGATCCTGCCGAAATCCGCGCGGATCACCGCGCCATACCAGACGGAGGCGCCCTTCTCGACGACAACGTCGCCGATCAGGGTGGCGGTGGGTGCGATCCAGGCGTCGGGATGGACCTGCGGAGTCTTGCCCTCGAAGGCGAACATCGGCATGTGCGACACCCTAGCCAGGTATCGGCCCGGCCAGGGCGTCGCGCGATCCACTACGGCGCCGAGCCGGCCAGCGGGGTCGTGTCGAGATACCTGACCTCGTAGACGCGCTCGGCGAACTTCCAGCCTTCCGGAGTGCGCCGGTAGCGGTCGTGGTAGAGGGCGTGGTTCGAATGCGAGCCGCCATCGCGCAAGCGCCCGAACTCCGCGACGTAGGCTCGGCCCGCCGCCGTGTCGCCCTCGATGCCGATCCAGCCGGGGTGCACGGTCTGCACGAAGTAGTCCCAGCCGCCTCGCAACCGCTCGATCCCGGCGCGGATCTCCGCCCTGCCGCGGAGCTCGACGCCCGCGCCGGGGATCTTCCACACTCCGTCGTCTGTGAACAGCGACGCGAACCGGTCGTAGTCGCGCATCATCCCGGCGTCGGTGAACTCACCGCGCAACGCCTCGATCTCGAGCCGGTCGGAGAGAGCACGGAACTCCGTCATCGGTGCCTCCCTAGGGCTTCCACTGGCCGGCCGGCTGGCGGGTGGCGGCGTTGAGCCGGTTCCACACGTTGACCGCGGAGATCGCGATGAGCAGCGCGGAGATGCCCCGCTCGTCGTAGTGCCTGCTGATCTCGGCCCAGAGCTCGTCCGACACCGGGTCGCCGCGGTCGGCCACCCGGGTGGTCGCCTCGGCGAGCTCCAGCGCGGCCCGCTCGGCATCGGTGAAGTAGGGCGCGTCCCGCCACGCGGCGACCGCGAAGATCCGCTCGTCGGACTCGCCGGCCTTCTTGAGCGCGTTCGCGTGCAGCTCCACGCAGACGCTGCAGCCGTTGATCTGACTCGCCCGCAGGTGAACCATTTCCAGCGTGGTGGCGGGCACGCCCTGGTCGTCCGCGGAGCGGCCGTATGCCTGGAGGCCCTTCATCGCGGCGGGAATGAGAAAGGCGGGGTGGGTCATCCGTGCCTGCATGTTCGTCCTCACTTGTCATATCGGTCGGATTCGGTCCGTCAACGCCATGACGGATAACGACGGAGGAACCTGACATGGCCGAGCACGACTTCCTCGCCGAGCGGTTCGAGGCCCATCGCGAGCACCTGCGCGCGGTGGCCTACCGGATGCTCGGCTCGCTGACCGAGGCCGACGACGCGGTGCAGGAGGCGTGGCTGCGGCTGGCCCGATCCGACACGAGCGAGGTGGCTAACCTGGCCGGCTGGCTGACCACTGTGGTCAGCCGGGTCTGCCTGGACATGTTGCGCTCGCGCAAATCCCGGCGCGAGGAGTCGCTCGACACGCACGTGCCGGACCCGATCGTCGCGGCCGCCGAGCCGGACCCGGCTGAGCAGGCCGTGCTCGCCGACTCGGTGGGGCTGGCGCTGCTCGTCGTGCTGGAGACGCTCAGCCCGGCCGAGCGGCTGGCGTTCGTGCTGCACGACATGTTCGGCGTGCCCTTCGGCGACATCGCCCCGATCGTCGGACGGTCCCCGGCCACGGCGACGCAGCTGGCGAGCCGCGCGCGGCGCCGGGTGCGGGGCGCGGCGCTGCCCGATGCCGACCTGCCCGCCCAGCGCGAGGTGATCGACGCGTTCCTGGCGGCGTCGCGAGCGGGCGACTTCGATGCGCTGGTCGCCGTACTCGACCCGGACGTGGTGTTGCGGGTGGACACCGGCGCGGCGGCGCCGTCGCGGCTGGTGCGTGGCGCGAAGAACGTGGCCAAGCAGGCGCTGCTGTTCTCCCGCACCGGCCCGCTGGCCCGCCGTGCGGTCGTCAACGGCGCGCTCGGGCTCGTCTCGGTGGTCAGGGGCAAACCGGTCGCGGTGTTCAGCCCCACGGTGCGCGGCGGCAGGATCGTGGAGATCAACATCCTGGCCGACCCGCAGCGCATCGCCCAGCTCGACCTTCCGGCAGAGCCATGAAAAAGATCGGGGCTCCTCGCTGTCCGCGAGGAGCCCCGATCTTGTGGAGCCGCCTAGGGGAATCGAACCCCTGACCTGCTCATTACGAGTGAGCCGCTCTGGCCGACTGAGCTAAGGCGGCCCGGACCGCGTCCGGTACAACCCAGTATAACGATGCCCTCGCGCGTCACTTTTCCACCCCTGGGTCGTTAGGACGCCAGGACACCGCCCACCTCCGTGAGCGGGCCCACTGGTGGTCTGGAGGACTGGTACATGCGCCGACGCCTGCCCCGCACGCTGGCACTTCCCGTCACAGCTGCGGTGCTCCTCCTGTCAGCCGCGCCCGCGGCCGGGCAGACGATCCCGACGACGCCGATTCCCGAACCGGCCGATCCGGGTCAGGCGCCGATCACCTCGCCGCCCAACCCGATGCCGAAGGGCAAGGCGGTCGGCGAGGCGGGCACGGCGCTCGGGATGCTGCGGCTGCTGCCGGAGGCGGTGCCGACCGACGCGATCCTGCCCGGCATGGAGGACGAGCTGCCGAGGCAGTCGGTGCTCGAGGGCGGGTTCGGCATCTCCAGCGCTCAGGCCAACTCCGAGTCCTACCTGACCTACGAGCGCGCGATCGCTCAGGCTTCGCCCTTCGGGCTCTCCGTCGGGGGCAACGCGCCGCAGACGCCCGGCTCGCTCGTGCAGACGGCGCTGCCCGACAACCCGGAGCCCGTGACGTCCGGGTTCAACGCGCCGGAGAACCCGCTGCTGAACGTCGGCGCGCTCAACGGGAGCGCGCACGCGCGGTGGAGCCCCACGGAAGGGCCGTGTGTCGGCACGATCTCCGACGCCAGCACCTCCGTCGCGAGCATCTCGCTGCTGAACGTGATCCCGACGATGCCCGACCTGAGCCAGGTCGCCGACACCCGGCTCAAGGAGGGCCTCAGCTCACTGCCGGGTCCGCTCGCGAGCCTCGGCGGGCTGCTCTCGGGCTCGGGCGGCGCCAAGCCGAACGCCGACGGCACCGGTTCGGTGCTGAGCATGCCCAACACGTTGTCGACGCGCTCGGCCGTGCAGCTCGTCGACATCCCCGGCACCGACCGCAAAGCCGTCCAGTCGACGTCGACACTGCAGGCCGCCGACATCAACATCCTCAAGGGCACCCCGCTCGGGCTGACGATCAAGGTCGCCAGCCAGCCGACATTGACGGTCACCTCGACCGGTGACGAGGCGACCTCGAAGGTCGAGTACACGGCGCCGGTGCTGTCGGTGGAGCGCAATGGCCAGAAGCTGTTCGAGCTGGACGCGGCGAACCCGACCAAGGACATTCCGGTCGGCATCCCGCTGCCGGGCCTTGAGCAGGTGCCCGGTTTCGAGAACGCCAAGGACCTGCCGGTGATCGGCGGCGTCGCCGAGCTGGCGAACGGCCTGCTCAAGCCGCTGACCGACGCCGCGAACGGGTTCGTGGCCGACCTCGGCGTGCTCCGGCTGAGCATCGCGGGCCTCGACCAGAAGGGCACGCACCTGGAGGAGCCGTTCAAGGGTTTCCAGCTCGGCGCCTCGGCCAGGCTGCTCGACCTGCAGATTCTGCCGACGAAGGCGCTCAAGGACGCCCTGCCCGCCGAGGCGGCGAAGAACCTGCCGTCGTCGCTGGCACAGCTGTCCCTCGGCGAACAGGTCGCGAGGGCCTACGCGCCGGAGGGCGGCGTCGAGTGCGGCTTCACGACGCCGCCGCAGGCCCCGCCGCCGCCGGGTGGTGGCGAGCAGCAGCCGGGTGGCCCCGACAAGCTGGCGTACACGAGCGCGGCGTACTCGTCGGTGCCGCTGTTCTGGACGGGCACGGCGATGCTGCTGCTCGGAGCGGTGCTCGTGGCCGGCCTTCCGTACCGCCGCAGGCCCGCCCCGGTCACGGCCGCCGACCCGCGCAAGCCATCACCGCGCCCCCGCGACGAGTAGGCACCAACTGCAGTGAAGGCCACCTTGCCTGCGTTGAACGCAGGCAAGGTGGCCTTCACTGCAGCTACCTGAGAGAGGTCAGCCTTCGCGGAGAGTGGTCACCATGGCTTCCACGGCGATGCGGGGCTTGACGTTCCACTCGATCGCCTCGCGGCAGGCCAGCACGGCCTCCAGCCTGCGCAGCGCCGACGCCGGGGTCCACTGCTCCGCGGCGGAGCGGCTCTGCTCGGCGTGGTCAGGATGGTTGAGCGCCGCGCCGGCCCCGCTCGCCGTCACCAGCACGTCCCGGTAGAAGCCCGCCAGGTCCACGAGCGCCAGGTCCAGCGTGTCGCGCTGGGTCCGCGTCGCCCGCGACTTCTGTCGCTTCTCCAGCTGCCGCACGGCGGCGTCGGCAGCCCGCTTCGCCGCGGCGACGCCCTTGCCGGTGCCCCCGGAGCCCATCGCGGTGCGCAGCGCGTCCTGCTCGGCCTCGTCGCGCGCCTTGCTCTCGTCCGTCGCGTCCGCCTCGGCCGTCTTGATCAGCTCGTCGGCGCAGACGAAGACGTCGGCGGGTCTGCGCAGTCCCAGCGGGATCCGCAGCACGGCGTCACGCCGCTTGCGCGCGCTCTCGTCGGTCGCGAGCCTGCGCGCCCTGCCGACGTGCCCGCCGCACACCGAGGCCGCCCATCGCGCCATCGCCTCGTCGACGCCGTCGCGCTCCACCAGCACCTGCGCGATCGCCTCCGGCGGCGGCGTGCGCAGCGTGACGAGACGGCAGCGCGAGCGGATGGTCACCGACACGTCCTCGGGGTGGTCCGACGGTGCGCACAGCAGGAACACCGTGCGCTCCGGCGGCTCCTCGACGGCCTTGAGCAGCGCGTTGGCCGCGCCCTCGGTGAGCCGGTCGGCGTCCTCGATGATCACCACCTGCCAGCGGCCGGTGGTGGGCCTGCGCGCGGCGGCCTGCACGAGCGCCCGCATCTCGGCTACCGAGATCGACAGCCCCTCCGGAACGACCAGCCGCACGTCGGCGTGGGTGCCTGCCAGCGCCGTCCGGCAGCCCGTGCAGCCGCCGCAGCCGAGCCCGAGGCTGCACTGCAACGCGGCGGCGAACGTGCGCGCGGCAACGGACCGGCCCGAGCCGGGGGGCCCGGTGAACAGCCACGCGTGCGTCATCGCGCCCGCGTCGGCCGTCTCGCCGGCCACGAGCGCCGCGGCCGAGCTCGCGGCGGCGGAAAGCGTCTCGACAGCCGGTTCCTGACCCACCAGCTGCGACCACACCGGCTGCGTCACGACGTCGCCTTCACGGACGTCGCCTGCACGGCGGCGACCGGCGGCGGCGCCAGGCCGGCGACCCTTCCCACGAGCGTGGTCTGCACGGCGATCCGCACGCGGTCGGCGACCTCGTCCTCGGTGCCGTCGGCCTCGACGACGACGTAGCGCTCGGGGTCCGCGGAGGCCATCTCGGTGAGCAGTTGTTGCACGCGCCAATGGTGCTGTGCCGAGTTCGTCGACTCCGCGTCGGCCCCCGGCTCCGCGTCGAGCAGCACCGTGAGGTCGGGCCGCAGCCGTCCGGTGGCCCAGTCGGCGAGGCCCTCCAGCTCCTTGGCGTCCAACCCCGCGACCGCCGACAGGTGGGCGAGGGGCGAGTCCACGAACCGCTCCATCACCACGACCGCGCCCGCGTTCAAGGCGGGCTGCACGTCGCGTTCCACGATGTCGGCCCGCACCGCCGCCGCGGCGAGCGCCTGTGCCCGCGCGCCGGACAGCGACGCCCCGGAGACGAGCGACGCGAGCCGCGAGTCGTCGAGTGCGGGGTCGGCGGCGAGCACGACCCGGCGCGGCCCCTTGCTCAGCCACTCGGCGAGCCGCGCCGCCTGTGCCGCCGTGTCGGTGGCGGTGGTGCCCTCCAGCGCGATCAGCAGGCCGTTGACGCGCCGCGGCCTGCGCCGGATCACGTTGCGCAGGTCGGCCAGGATCGGCTCGGTACGGCGCGAGTCCATCTGCCGGTAGGCGACTATGCCGACCAGCGCGGCCAGGAGTCCTCCGCCGAGCAGCACGGGCCGCGTGCCGTCGATCGTGAGGACGTTGCCCCACACCGTCACCTTGTGCGGACGAACGAGACCGATCAGCAGCGGCACGAGTGCCGTGGAGCCGAAGATGATGATCTTCATCAACGACTGGTAGATCGCGTTGATCCGGCCCCGGATCGAGTCGTCGACCTGCGAGCCGATGATCGTCACGCCGGTGAGGAACGCCGCACCGGCGCACGCGCCGACCACGGCGACGGCCACCAGCGAGACGGCGAGGTGTGGCGAGAGCGCCACGACGATGAGCGCGAGGCCGGCGAGCACGATCCCGATGCCGAACATCCGGTCGTGCGGGAGGCGCTGCGCGAGCTTGGGCACCCCCGCGAGGCCCACCGCCGCGCCGACGAACACGGCAACGAAGAGCAGACCGAACGCGGAGTCACCGCCGCCGAGGCTCGAGGAGTACGGCTTGGCCGCCCCGATCACGGCACCACCCGCGGCGAACGCGCCCATCATGCCGATCAGCAGCCCGCGCACCAGCGGCGTCGTGCGGATGAACCGGAACGCGTCGCGGATCATCCCCAACAGCCCGCCCGACGACTTGTCCTCGTCGGCCTCGGGCTTGGGTTCGGGCACGGCACCGGACGCGGGCACCGGGTGCACGTTGCGCAGCGAAAGCTCGGGGATCCGCGTGGCGACGATCAGGGCGCTCGCCAGGTAGAGGAAGCTGTTGATGATCACGACGGCGTTGGCGATGCCGAACACACCGAACACGTTCGGCGACAGGTTGAACGTCGTCGGGATACCCGTGAGGATCGAGTAGAGGCCGGCGCCGGTGACCACGGCGAGGCCGTAGGTCATCACCATGCCGAGCTGGTTGGCCGTCTCCACCTGGTCGGGCCTGCGCAGCAGGTTCGGCACCGCCGCGTCCTTCGACGGGATCCACATCATGGCCGCGGAACCCACCAGGAAGTTGGCGACGAACAGCCAGATCGGTGAACCGACGATCGCGATCGAGAGCAGCAGGCCGAAGCGCACCAGGTCGGCGACGATCATCACCTTGCGCCGGTCGAAGCGGTCGGCGAGCAGCCCACCGACCGGCGCGAACAGCAGACCCGGCAGCAGGTTGGTCAGCACGACGCCGGCGAACGCGAAGTTCTGCGCCATGTAGTTGTCGGTGAACTTGGTGACCAGACCGGCCAGGGCGAGCAAGGAGAGCCAGTCGGCGACGCTGCACAGATAGGTGACGCCCCACAGCCTCCGGAAGGGCCGGATAGCGAGGACTCGGCGCACGCGGTGGACCGTGGACGCCTCTCCCCGCACCGACTCCTTCGCGTCGGCGTCTGCTTTCCCCTGTGCTGCCTCGCTGATGTGCCCCACCCCAATAGCCACCGGCACGGTTGTGTGGTCAGGGTAGCCCGCAACACGCACCGTGCGCCGGAGTACCGGGTAAAACACCCGCGGTGATCAATTCAGCACCGAGCGCTGACGAACAGCCCGCTCGATCAGTTGAAAAGCCCGGTAATGCTCTCGACCAGACTCGAGATGAACTGAATCGCGACGATCCCGAACACCGTGAGCAATACGAGAGCGACGGCGAGCCCGGCCGAACCGCTCGACGGCCTGCGAATCAGCTGCCGCTCGGACCACGGCCGGCTCTCCCGTACCCGGTTGCGCTGCCGCCTGCGCAGGATCTCGGGCAGCAGCTGGGTACGCGCGGGCCAGCGTGAGCGATCGGGACCGGAGTACACACCGGGAGGGCCGCCCTCGCCCGACAGCGCGGCGCCAGCAGGAGCGCCCGGCGGCGGGGACTCGCCGCCCTCGACGGTCGCCTCCGTCGCCTCGGCCCCCTCCGGCTTCGGGGTCTCGTCACCCAGCGCCGCGTCGACCATCCCCTTGACCATGTCCGGGTCCGGCTCGACCGGCATGGCGAGCGGCATCGCGGTCGGCTGGTCGCGCTGGGTCGTGGCCGTGAAGTCCGGTTTGCCGCTGGTGACCAGGCCCGACAGCGGGTCGCTGAACGACTGCGGAGGCTCGGGCGCCTGAGTACCGTCCCCGTTGGCCACGCGTCCTCCTAGCCGGGTCTTGTCGTGCTCCTCAAGGGTAGCGACCCGGTCACGGCGCGCATCCGCCAACGGGGCGCACTACCGCTCACCCAGCGTCACGACTTGGACTTCGCCGTGGACGCCTTCTTGCGGGTGGTGCTCTTCTTCTTCGGCGCCGGACCCTTCGCCCGCTTCTCGGCCAGCAGCTCGGCAGCCCTTTCCACGGTCAGGTCCTCAACCGTGTCCGACTTCCGCAGTGACGCGTTGTACTCACCGTCGGTGACATACGGGCCGAAGCGGCCGTCCTTGACCACCATCGGCTTGCCGGAGGCCGGGTCCTCGCCGAGCTCCTTCAGCGGCGGCTTCGCGACCGCCTGGCGTCCCCTGCGCTTCGGCTCGGCATAGATCTTGAGCGCCTCCTCGAGCGTGATGTCGAAGATCTGCTCCTCCGTCGAGAGCGAGCGCGAGTCGGTGCCCTTCTTCAGGTACGGCCCGTAGCGCCCGTTCTGCGCGGTGATCTCGTCGCCGCTCTCCGGGTCCTTGCCGACCACCCTTGGCAGCGACAGCAGCTTCAGCGCGTCGTCGAGGGTCATCTCCTCGATCGTCATCGACTTGAACAGCGACGCCGTGCGCGGCTTCGGCTTCTTGGCCTTGCTGGTCTTCTTGCCGGCAGTGCCTCCCTCGGCCTCTTCGGGCTCCGGCAGGATCTCGGTCACGTACGGCCCGAACCGGCCCTCCTTGGCCACGATCTCGTGGCCGCTGACCGGGTCGGTGCCCAGTACGCGACCCTCCTGCGGCGTCGCGAACAGCCGCTCGGCGATCTCCAGGGTCAGCTCGTCCGGCGGCAGGTCCTCCGGCAGGTTCGCGCGCTGCGACTCGCCGTCGACCTCGCGCTCCAGGTAAGGGCCGTAGCGGCCGACCCGCACCACGACCGCGCGCCCCTCGGTGTCGTCGAAGAGCTTGATCGAGTTGATCTCGCGGGCGTCGATGTCCTCGACGCCGGAGCCGACGAGCTTCTTGAGCCCGCCGAGCCGCCCGATCGAGCCGTCGACGCCCATGTCGCCGCCGAAGTAGAACTTCGACAGCCAGCGCGTGCGCTGCTCATCACCTGACGCGATCCGGTCGAGCTCGTCCTCCATGGCGGCGGTGAAGTCGTAGTCGACCAGCCGCTCGAAGTGCTGCTCGAGCAGGCCGACCACCGAGAACGCGATCCACGAGGGCACCAGTGCGGAGCCCTTCTTCCACACGTAGCCGCGGTCCTGGATGGTCTTGATGATCGAGGCGTACGTCGAGGGCCTGCCGATGCCGAGCTCCTCGAGCTTGCTCACCAGCGCGGGCTCGCTGTAGCGCGCGGGCGGCGACGTCGCGTGCCCGTCCGGCGACAGCTCCGTCGCCGTCAGCTCCTGGCCCTCACGCAGCTGCGGGAGCCTGCTCTGCTTGTCGTCGGCCTCGCCGCCCGTCTCGGTGTCCACCGACTCGACGTAGGCCTTGAGGAAGCCCGCGAAGGTGATGGTGCGGCCGGACGCGGAGAACACACACTCCTCTCCGCTGGTGGCCGTGCCGGTGATGCGCACCGACATCGTGGTGCCCTTGGCGTCGGCCATCTGCGAGGCGATGGTGCGCTGCCAGATCAGCTCGTAGAGCCGGAACTCGTCGGTCTCCAGCTCGCCGGCCACCTGGCCCGGCGTGCGGAAAACCTCGCCCGCGGGGCGGATCGCCTCGTGGGCCTCCTGCGCGTTCTTCACCTTGCGCGTGTACTGCCTGGGGCTCGGCGACACGTACTCGGAGCCGTAGAGGTCGGTCGCCTGGTTGCGGGCCGCGGTCAGCGCCGTCTCCGACAGGGTCGTCGAGTCGGTACGCATGTAGGTGATGTAGCCGTTCTCGTAGAGCCGCTGCGCGATGCGCATCGTGCGCTCGGACGAGAAGCGGAGCTTGCGGCCCGCCTCCTGCTGCAGTGTCGAGGTCATGAACGGCGCGTACGGCCGCCGCGTGTACGGCTTCTCCTCGACGCTGGTGACCGCGAAGTCCCGCTGGTGCAGCGCCTGCGCCAGCCGGCCGGCCTCGGCCTCGTCGAGGATGCGGACGTCGCGCGCGGACGCCTTGAGCTGCCCGTCGGGGCCGAAGTCGCGGCCGGTCGCGAGCCGGGAGCCGGCCACGGCGGTGAGCCGGGCCGGGAAGGTACGCGGGCTGGCCTCCGCACCGGCGTCCATCGTCGCCGAGATGTCCCAGTACGACGCCGACGTGAAGCGCATCCGCTCGCGTTCGCGCTCGACGATCACCCGCGTGGCCACCGACTGGACGCGGCCCGCCGAGAGCCTCGGCATGACCTTCTTCCACAGCACCGGTGAGACCTCGTAGCCGTAGAGCCGGTCGAGGATGCGGCGGGTCTCCTGCGCGTCGACCAGGTCGGGGTCGAGCTCACGGGTGTTCTCGGCCGCTGAGCGGATGGCCTGCTCGGTGACCTCGTGGAACACCATCCTGCGGACCGGGATCTTGGGCTTGAGCGCTTCGAGCAGATGCCACGCGATCGCCTCGCCCTCGCGGTCGGGGTCGGTGGCGAGGTAGAGCTCGTCGACGTCCTTGAGCAGGCTCTTCAGCTCGGTGACCGTGGCCTTCTTGTCCGGTGAGACGACGTAGAGGGGCTCGAAGTCGTTGTCGACGTCCACGCCAAGCCTCGCCCACGGCTGGCCCTTGTACTTGGCAGGCACGTCGGCGGCTCCACGCGGCAGGTCGCGGATGTGCCCACGGGACGACTCGACGACGTAGTCACGGCCGAGGTAGGGGGCGATCTTGCGCGCCTTGGTGGGCGACTCGACGATCACCAGCCGTCGACGGCCGCTGCCGTTGGCCGCGGCACTCTTCTTCGGCCTGCCCTTCGCCCGACCACCGCCCCCCACGGTGGCGCCGCGCGCCGCAGTGCTCTCTGTCGATCCAGCCACGCTGTCCGCTCTCCGCTCGGTAACTCACCTGTTCGACCCGCCAGTGTGCACTCTCACGGGCGACGGCGTCTTCTCAGGTGGCTCAACACGCCGTAAAGCGTGTGTCAAGCGCATCGCCGTGTGCAGCCGTGACGTTTCCCTTCCACACCTAGCACGTGACGTGGACCTCACGTCGCCCAGGCTCCCGGGTAGCCGAACCACTACGCTCCGTCCCACGAGCCCGCCGACCGAAAGGACCTCCTCGATGTTCCGCCGCCCGCTCGGCGTCCTGCTGGCCACGATCTTCACGTTCGCACTGGTCACAGCGCCTCCGGCAAGCGCGGAGACCGTCGACCTGACGGGCACGGTCGCCCTGTCGAACTGCTCGGGCTCGGTCGTGCGGCTCGCCGGCGCCCCGGCCACCGCGCCCGCGCTGGTGCTGTCCAACGGGCACTGCCTGGAGGAAGGCTTCCCGCAGCCGGGCGAGGTAATCGTCGACCGGCCGTCCCAGCGGACGTTCACCCTGCTCGCCGGTGACGGACGCGAGGTGACGACCCTGCGGGCGACGAAGCTGCTGTACGCGACGATGACGGGCACCGACGCGTCGGTGTACCAGCTCGGCACCACCTACGCCGACATCCAGCGCGACCACGGCATCGCCCCGCTCGAGCTCTCCGAGGAGCGACCCGGAGCGGGTACGGGCATCACCGTGGCCTCCGGATACTGGAAGAAGACGTACGCGTGCTCCGTCGACGGGTTCGTCCGCGAGCTGCGCGAGGGCGGCTACACCTGGCGCGACTCGATCCGGTACACGCCCGAGTGCCAGACCATCGGCGGCACGTCGGGCTCCCCGATCATCGACACCGCCAGCCGCCAGGTCGTGGGCGTGAACAACACGGCCAACGAGAACGGCGACCGGTGCACGATGAACAACCCGTGCGAGGTCGGCGCGAACGGACAGGTCACGGTGCGGCACGGCGCCAAGTACGGCCAGCAGACGTACCGCCTCTACGGCTGCCTGACGCCGGCGAGCGAGATCGAACTGGAGCGCCCGGCCTGCACACTGCCCAAGCCGGCCTGATCGGCTCGATTTTCGGACTTGAGGTTGACGCGGCGTCAACCTCTACCGTTGTCCGCATGGCCTACTCGATCGTCCAGGTCGCGCGGATCGCGAAAGTGACCTCGCGCACCCTGCGGCACTACGACGAGATCGGCCTGTTGCCGCCCGCCTACGTCGGCGGCAACGGCTACCGCTACTACGAGGAGGACCAACTGCTGCGCCTGCAGCAGATCCTCGTGCTGCGGGAGCTGGGCCTGGGGCTGGACGCGATCGGGGACATCCTCGATCGGCAGACCGACCGGCTCGCCGCACTCAAGGTGCACCACGAGTGGCTGACGGCGGAACGGGACCGGTTCGACCGGCTCGCCAGGACCGTACGGAGAACGATCGAGAAACTGGAGGGAGGGAACACTGTGAACGCCGATGAGCTGTACACCGGCTTCGAGCGGCACTCCGAGCAGGCACAGCGGCTCGCCGAGGAGGCGGAGGAGCGCTGGCCCGGCTCGCTCGCGTCCCACGAGCGCGTGAAGGGCTGGTCGGACGAGAAGTGGCAGGCGGTCCAGCAGGCGGGAGCCGACGCCTCGGCGCGGCTCGCCGAGCTGATGCGCGAGGGCGTCGCGCCGGACGACCCGCGTGCGATCGAGGCGACCGACGCCCACTACCGGTGGCTGTGCCACTTCTGGACTCCGAACCGGGAGTCCTACACGGGCCTCGGCAGGCTCTACGTCGACGACCCGCGGTTCACCGCGAGCATCGACGAGGTCGCGCCGGGCCTTGCGGCCTACCTGCGCGACACCATGGCGGCCTACGCGCAGGCCCGCCTGAGTTAGCACCGGGCCTGGGGAACCGCGGTCCCCAGGCTCGCGCTACGAGGCCCCCGGGTCGAACCTCGCCGTCTCACGGGAGTCGGTGAGCTCCTTGCACTGCGGCGCCCGCAGGCTCGCCTCCTTCAGCTCCGGCACGGCGTCGAAACCGTCCAGCAGGCTGATCCGGCCGATCTCCTCCAGTGGCGCGCGCACCGAGCCGATCGCCGCCCTGCTGGCCTCCTCGGTGGTGGCCGCGTCGAGCTGCTGCTTCGCTCCCACGGCACGGTCCCGGATGCCCACGTACCTGGAGACGGCCTGCGCCTTGATGCGCTCCCCGTCGGACAACGGGGCCCGGCTGAGCCGGTCAAGCCCTTCGATCGTGCGGTCAAGGCCCCCGATCATCACGCCGAGCAGCTCACTCGACGTCCGCGAGGCCTGCTGCGGCGTGGTCGGGTCGATGCTCGGCATCCGCGAGAACGAGCGCACCAGCTCCGACACCGCGGCGCAGTAGCCGCCCGCCCACGCGGTGGTGGCGTCCTCGCGGCGCACCTCCTCGGCCGTCAGGCCGGGGCCCGAGGACTCGGCCGCCTGCTGGGCGCCGGGCTGCGTTCTCGGCTGACCACACCCTGCGAGTCCCAGGCCCCCAAGGGCCAGCATCACAGCGGCGAGAACGGTCATCCGCGGCCGCACGCCCACACCTCCTGACACACGGTGTCCAATCGAGCACGATCCCGTCCGACGGTACCGGTCGTGTCACAGCCCGCAAGCGACCCCGCCGCGGACACAAGCCGGGCCCGGAGCGACGAGCGCTCCGGGCCCGGACAGCGGGTGGCGCTACGCCTTCGTCGCCTGCTGGGGAGCAGGCGTCTCGGCGATGGCCGTACCGCGGCGCTTCGACACCACGATCGCGGCCACGATGATGGCCACGGACACCAGGGCGATGGCGATGCGGACGCCGATCGAGGCGTCCTCCCCGACGGTGAACTGCACGACCGCGGGCGCGATCAGCAGCGACACCAGGTTCATCACCTTGAGCAGCGGGTTGATCGCCGGGCCAGCCGTGTCCTTGAACGGGTCACCGACGGTGTCACCGATGACCGTCGCGGCATGCGCCTCCGAGTTCTTGCCACCGTGGTGGCCGTCCTCGACCAGCTTCTTCGCGTTGTCCCACGCACCACCGGAGTTGGCGAGGAACACCGCCATCAGCGTGCCGGTGGCGATCGCACCGCCCAGGTAACCGGCCAGCGCCCCGGTGCCGAGACCGAAGCCGACCGCGATGGGCGCGAACACCGCGAGCAGACCCGGCGTGGCCAGCTCCCGCAGCGAGTCGCGCGTGACGATGTCCACGACCTTGCCGTACTCGGGCCGCGTCGTGCCCTCCATGATCCCCGGGATGTCGCGGAACTGGCGCCGCACCTCGTAGACCACGGCGCCCGCAGCCCGCGAGACCGCGTTGACGGCGAGACCGGAGAACAGGAACACGACCGCCGCGCCGACGATCACGCCGACCAGCGTGTTCGGCACGATGATGCTGTCGATGAACGATTCCGGGACGTCCGAGAGACCCGTGCCCACGTCGCGTAGCGCGCCGAGGATGGCCTCGGAGTAGGACCCGAACAACGCGGTCGCGGCGAGCACCGCGGTCGAGATCGCGATGCCCTTCGTGATCGCCTTCGTCGTGTTGCCGACCGCGTCGAGCTCGGTGAGGATCTGGACGCCCTCGCCTTCCTCGAGATCGCCCGACATCTCGGCGATGCCCTGTGCGTTGTCCGACACCGGGCCGAACGTGTCCATCGCGACGATGACGCCGACCGTGGTCAGCAGGCCCGTCCCGGCGAGCGCGACGGCGAACAGCGCCACGGCACCACCGAGCAGGTAGGCCCCGTACACCGCGCCTCCGATGACGAGCGCGGTGAACACCGCCGACTCGAAACCGACCGAGATGCCGGAGAGGATCACCGTGGCGGCACCGGTCTCCGACGTCTTGCCGACGTTCTTGACCGGCCCGTGCTCGGTGCCGGTGTAGTAGCCCGTCAGCCACAGGATCACGCCGGCGAGCGCGATACCGATGATCACGGAGACCGTCGCGATGACGGCCGGGTTGCCCTCGGCGCCGTCGAACGAGCTGGGCAGGAACACGAACGCCGCGATGGCGGAGAGCACCGCGGAGATGACTGCCGAGATGTAGAAGGAGCGGTTGATCGTCGTCAGGCCGCTCTCGCCCGCCCTCGCCCGCGTGATGTAGATGCCGATCACGGCCGTGATCACGCCGATCGCCGGGATGATCAGCGGGAACACCAGGCCGTAGCCCGTCGCCCCGAACGCGGCGCTGCCGAGGATGAGCGCGGCGACCAACGTCACCGCGTACGACTCGAACAGGTCCGCCGCCATGCCGGCGCAGTCACCCACGTTGTCGCCCACGTTGTCGGCGATCGTGGCCGCGTTGCGCGGGTCGTCCTCGGGGATGTTCTGCTCGACCTTGCCGACCAGGTCGGCGCCGACGTCGGCGGCCTTGGTGAAGATGCCGCCACCGACACGCATGAACATCGCGATCAGGGCCGCACCGAAGCCGAAGCCCTCAAGGACCTTCGGGGCCTGACCCGCGTACACGAGCACAACGACGGCAGCGCCGAAGAGGCCGAGTCCCACCGTGATCATGCCGACTACGCCACCGGTGCGGAACGCGATCCGCATCGCCTTCTCCCGGCCACCGGACTCGCGTGCCGCTGCCGCGACGCGGACGTTCGCTCTCGTCGACAACCACATGCCCAGGTAGCCGATCGAGAACGAGAACACCGCACCGACCAAGAAGAACAGCGAACGGCCTATCCGCTCGTTCCAGTCCTCCGCGGGGAGTGCGAACAGCAGGAGGAACACGACCACGCCGAAAACGGCGAGGGTGTTCCGCTGCCGGTTGAGGTAGGCAGCCGCGCCTTCCTGCACCGCCTTGGCGATCTCCTGCATCTTCTGGGTGCCCTGACCGGCGGCCAGGACCTCCTTCAACAGCAGATAGCCAATGACGAGCGCAGCAAGGGCGACCACGGCGACCACGGCCACGATGCCGTAGTCACCTCCGGAGAGCTCGGGTGAACCCTCCGCGAGGAAGTGCCGGGACATTCGTCCTCCTGGAAACGTCGCCTGTTGCCAGCGCCGACGAGCGGGCTGACCACTGTGCCGACGCTGACATGGGATCTACACCACTTCTGGTGTGGTTTGGCGGAGTCTATTGGTAGAGACGGACGACCCGGCAGGGCGTCCCATGTCACATACGCTGCGTATTCGTGTGAAACCGCTCACGGCACCGCCGATCGGCGCGCAGTGGCCGGTGTGCGATGCTCGAACACATGAGCGGTCGAGGCGAGTCGCTGCGGGCGCGACGCCTGCTGAGCCGTGCCACCGCGGGCATTCCCGAACGGCGCAACCCCGTCACTCACGTGGCCGACCTCCCGGCCAGGGAGCCGAGCTTCGCGGACTGGCCGGACTGGGCTCCGGCCGCCGTCGTCGGCGCGATCAGGGCCACCGGCGTCGAGCGGCCGTGGACGCACCAGGCGGAGGCCGCGGAGCTGGCGTGGTCGGGCAGCGACGTCGTGGTCGCCACCGGGACCGCGTCGGGCAAGTCGCTCGTCTACCAGCTGCCCGTGCTCTCGAAGCTGCTCGCCGACCCCAAGGCCACGGCTCTCTACCTGGCGCCGACCAAGGCGCTGGGCGCCGACCAGCTGCGTGCGGTGTCCGCGCTGGGCCTCGACGGCGTGCGGCCCGCGTCCTACGACGGCGACACCCCGCTCAACGAGCGCGACTGGGTGCGCGACCACGCGCGCTGGGTCTTCAGCAACCCCGACATGCTTCACCGCGGGGTGCTGTCGGCGCACGCGCGCTGGGCGAAGTTCTTCCGCAAGCTCACCTATGTCGTCGTCGATGAGTGCCACAGCTACCGGGGCGTGTTCGGCTCGCACGTGGCGCTGCTGCTGCGCAGGCTGCGGCGCGTGGCGAGGCACTACGGCGCGGACCCCGTGTTCGTGCTGGCCTCAGCCACCACCGCGGAGCCTGCCGGTTTCGCGTCGCGGCTCACCGGGCGCGAGTGCACGCCCGTCGTGGAGGACGCCTCGCCGAGGGGAGCGCGCACGGTCGCGCTGTGGGAACCGCCGCTGCTGGAGGAGCTGGCCGGGGAGAACGGCGCCCCCGTACGGCGTTCCGCGGGCGCCGAGGCCGCGCGGATCCTGGCGGAGCTGGTGATCGAGGGCGCCCGCAGCCTCGCGTTCGTGCGTTCGCGGCGTGGAGCGGAGCTGACCGCGCTCGGTGCGAAGCGGATCCTGTCCGAGGTGGATCCCGAGCTGGGCGAGGCCGTGGCGGCGTATCGCGCGGGCTTCCTGCCCGAGGAGCGGCGCGCGCTGGAGAAGGCCCTGCTGTCGGGGACCCTGCTGGGGGTCGCCACCACGAACGCGCTGGAGCTGGGCGTCGACATCGCGGGCCTGGACGCCGTGGTGCTCGCGGGTTATCCGGGCACCCTCGCGTCGTTCTGGCAGCAGTCCGGCCGCGCGGGCCGGGCCGGTGACGACGCGCTCGTCGTGTTCGTCGCGAGGGACGACCCGCTCGACACCTATCTGGTGCACCACCCGGGGGCGCTGCTGGACCGTCCCGTGGAGATGGCGGTGCTGGACCCCGCCAACCCGTACGTGCTGGCGCCGCAGCTGGCGTGCGCGGCGGCGGAGCTGCCGCTGACCGCGGAGGAACTGGACGCGTTCGGCGGCGCGGCGGCCCGCGAGGTGCTCGACGAGCTGGTGGCCGACAAGGTGCTGCGGCGACGGCCGAGCGGCTGGTACTGGACGACTAGGGACCGCCCGCAGCATCAGGTGGACATCCGCGGCTCGGGCGGCGACCAGATCGCCGTGGTCGAGGCGGACACGTCGCGGCTGCTGGGCACCGTGGACCCCGGCTCGGCGTGCAGCACGGTGCATCAGGGAGCGGTGTACCTGCACCAGGGTTCGTCGTACGTCGTGGACGATCTCGATCTGGAACAGGGCCTCGCACTCGTGCACGCCGAGGACCCGGAGTGGAACACCTCGGCGAGGGAGATCGTCGACATCGCGGTGCTCGACACGGTGCGCGAGGAGCGGTACGGCGGCGTCACCGTGTGTCTCGGCGAGGTGGCGGTGACCTCGCAGGTGGTGGGCTACCTGCGCCGTCTGCCGTCGGGCGAGGTGCTCGACCACGTCGCGCTGGACCTGCCGGAGCAGGTGCTGCGCACCCGCGCCGTCTGGTACACGATCAGCGACGAGTTGCTTGAGAAGGCCAACGATGGCGACAGGGCGCCGGGGGGCGCCGGTCTCGAACCGGCGCGCATCCCCGGCGCCCTGCATGCCGCCGAGCACGCGGCGATCGGCCTGCTACCGCTGTTCGCTACGTGCGACCGCTGGGACATCGGCGGAGTTTCGACCGCGATGCACTCGGACACCGGGGAGGCGACGGTGTTCGTGCACGATGGTCATCCCGGGGGTGCCGGATTCGCCGACCGCGGCTTCGCCGCGCTCGTCCCTTGGCTGGCCGCTACGCGGGAGGCGATCGTCTCCTGCGAGTGCCCGGCTGGGTGCCCGTCCTGCGTCCAGTCGCCGAAATGCGGGAACGGCAACGATCCGCTGGACAAGGCGGGGGCGGTGACCGTGCTGGACATCGTGCTCGGGGCGGTGAACCACGATGGTCGGCACGGTCACGGGGTGGATCACGCCGCGGAGGATCCCGCGACGAAGACAGGCTGAGCGGTCACGTGGTCGGCGGCCTCGCCGAGCAGCGCACGCACCAGGACCTCGTGCACCGCGCGGGCGGCGGGAAGCCGCCAGCCCCAGATCTCCGGCTTGACCCGCCAGTGCACGACACCGTGCTCGAACGGCGTCGGCGGAAGCGGGACATAGCTGCCCTCGCCGTGCCACCGCACGTTCTCGTTCGTGGCGAGCACCGACGGCACGTGGTCCGTCGACGTGGTGAGGAAGAGCCACCTGCCGTTCGGCATCGCGACGATCGGCGCCGGGTGCCCGGTCGCCCGCAACAGTGTGGCGGCGCGACGGCCGAGTTGGTCGTCCACCTCGATGGCATCGATCATCGTCCCGGTGGCGACGAGCAGGCTGTAGGGCCTGCCGGTCCACCACGCGGCGACCTGCTGCGGGTGGGCACCGATCCGCTGGCGCCAGTCCTCGTGCGCCGGCACCGGCCGCGTCCACGCGGAGCCGGACTCCGTGTCGTCACCGGCGCCGGGGTACGTACCCGGCAGCACCGGCCAGCCTCGCCAGGCCAGGCCGATGGCTTCGGCGCGCAACTCGATGCGGAACGCGCCGCGCCAGCTGTCCGACCACTCCGTGTCCAACATTTCTTTCTCGAGCCTCCTCAGAAACTTCCACCGCCTCGTACGCGGTGTCGCATATCAATAAACGGCAAGTTGCACTTGGCCGGAAGGCCCCCGTCGGCAACCGGTGCTTGACAGACGATGAGTGAGCATTGACACAACGGCTCGGCTGAACCCCGCGTGTCAATCGTCGGCGTCAGGAGCCCTTGAGCTGGCCGTTCGTCGCAGCCGCCGCACCTCACCCACCCGGCAGTGATCAGCTTCGTCCTGCGGTCGTTCGGTCAGTTCGTCCCGGGCGAAGACCGCTCGTCGCACGCCGATGACCGCTGCTCGCCGGTGACCGCTTCGCGCGGCAGGTCAGTCCGGCTCCATTCGCCCGTTCACCGCGGGCGAATCGACCGGCCCGGCCCGAGCGCGAGCGGTGGCCGGCCCGAACCCGGTGAGCGGCCCCGCACCCGGTGCCTCGACGACCACCAGCGCGTCCCAGCCGTCGAAGCGGCAGTCCCGGATGCGGGCACGCATGCGCTCGGCGATCCGGCGAGCGTGCGCACACGCCTCGGCACTGCCCCGGTCGGCGTGACCGGCGGCGGCGAGTGCGGCCAGGTCCGCCGCGTTCGCGGCCCGGTGCCGTGTCACCACGGCACCGCCCAGCAGCCACAGCAGACCGGCCACCACGAGCAGGCCCGCGATCGCACCAGCCGCCCACACGGTCGCCGATCCGCCGTCGGGCTCATCCGCTGGCCGCGGCACCGGCGCCCGCCTCCCGTTCACCTGGCTCCAGTTCGGCGAAGGCCTCCGCCCGCACCGCGACGCCCGGCAACGCGCTCATCGCTGGAGCCTCGACCGTCACCTCGACGGTTCCGTCGCGCGTTCGCACGTCGAGCGTGGCACCGCCGGGAGCGAGCCTCCGGACGGCCTCCTCGGCGAGCGCGGGCTGTCCGCGCGCGAGGTGCCTCGCCGCTTCCATCGCCGCGTCGGTGCACCGCACCTGCTTAGAGATCGCCATGATCCCCATGAGCACGAGACCGAAGACCGTCAGGAGCGAGCACAGCGCGATGGCGCCCTCCACAGTGGCGGTGCCGCGGTCGCCCGCCCTTCGGAACCGGCGCATCAGAAGCTCACCGAGATCGCTCGCTCGATGAGCGAGGTGAGCGCGCTGACCACCGAGTCGCCGGTGATCACCGTGTAGAGGAGCGCGGCGAAGGCCGCGGCGGCCAGCGTGCCGATGGCGTACTCGGCGGTGCTCATTCCGTCGTCGGAGCCGAAGAGGTCGCGGGGCTGCGGACCGCGTCGGCGGAGCAGGGTGTTCATGGTGGTGGTTCCTTTCTGTTGAGCGGGGTCAGAAAACGGTCAGCCGTTCGGCGAGGCCGAGGACGACGGGGACGACTCCGAGACAGAGGAAGGCGGGCAGGAAGCACAGGCCGAGCGGCCCGGTGATCAGGACGCCAGCACGCTGCGCGCGGGCCTCGGCCTCGTCGCCGACGGCGGAGCGCGCTCGTTCGGCCATTCCCGATGCCACCTCGGCGAGTGCGCTGCCAGAGCGGGCGGTGCGGCACGCCGCACGGGCCAGCTCCGCGGTCGAGGGGCAACGGCGCGACGGTTCCCACGCTTCGGCTGGTTGGGCGCCGAGAGCGAGGAGGTCGGCGGTCGCCCGCAGCGCCGCCGCCTCCTCCGGCGGCGCCGTTCCCGCGACCGCCCGGACGGCCGTCGGCACCGGTAGCCCGGCGGTGAGGCAGGCGGCGAGCAGGTCGCCGGTCGCGGCGAGTCGCAGCGGATCCGCCGAGGGGGCGCGGTCACGGGAGAGCAGCTTCCGAACGGCGAACCCGGCGAGCGCACCGGCCGGCAGCGCCAGTGCCCAGCTCCCGCCCGCGGCCACCAACACCGCCACGGCGACGGCCACACAGCTGGCGCGCCCTGTCGGAGAGCGCGTCGTCCGTACCGGCGCGGGCGTGGCCCGTCGGGGAGCCGGGCGAGGTAGTACCGCACGCAGGCGGTTGGCCCGGGGCGGTGGGGCTACCAGCGCCGCGGTGCCCAGCAGCGCCGCGATGAGGCTCGGCGTGGTCACCGCGACCACCCCCGCAGCCCGGATCGCCACAGGGCAGCCGTGCTCCCTGGCCGCTCAGGTTCGGGCGACGCCGGGACGGGACGCACTATCCCGCGAGATCGGCTCACCGCCTCCGAGAGGAGCAGCGGCAACACCACCATGAGGGTCGACCACCCCCGGAACCTGGATCGCCACAAAACAGCCCTGATCACCAACCGCCCGCGTCCGGGCGACACCGGGACGAAACGCAGTACCTCGCGAGATCGGCGCGGTGTCCCCCGCGGTGGCAGCGTGCTGACCGCGCTCGGCCGAGTCATCGCGGCAACACCCGGTTCGTGAGGGCAGCGCTCCAGCACACCCCGGCAAGCACCAGTGCGGAACCGAGAACGAGCAGGAGCTGCCCCGCCGAGGTTGTACCGAGCACGTGAAGCGGCCGCGCGCCCATGGCCTCGCCGAGCAGGATTCCCGCCGCCGGCAGCATGGCCAGGATCCCCGCGCTGGCGCGTGGGCCCGCCATGCGGGCGTCGACCTGGTTGGCCAAGCGGACCTTGGCATCCACATCGCGTTGGACGGCGTCGAGCACGGTCGCGAGCGGCAGGCCGTGCTCGCGGGCGAGGGACCAGGTGCGGGCGAGCTGGGCGAGTACGTCACCGCCGGGGCTCGAGGCCGACCGGGCCAGTAGCGCACCGTCCAGATCTCCGCCGAGCCGGGCCGAGGCCGCGACCGCGCGCAGTGCTTTCGCCGTAACGGGATCGGCATCCGCCGCAGCGGCTTCCGCAGCGGTCGCGGGATGCGCCCCCGCGCGCAGGTCGCCGACCATCGTGCGTACGGCCTCGGCAAGCGCGGCCGCTGCCTCGACCCGCGCCCTCGCTCGGCGGCGGGCGCGCCGTTGCAGGAAGACGGCACACACCAGTAACAGCAGGGCGACCGCGACAGCCGGGCCGAACAGCACGATGGCCAGAACCGAACCGACGGTCGGCAAGGCGACGGCCCACCGCTTCGGGTCGAACCGATGCCGCGGGACCGGGCACCCCGGCGCACGGAAACGGGCGAGCCTGCGGGACCCCGTCGGCGGCGGCCAGCTCAGCAGAGCGAGCGCGGCACTGACCGCGGAGCAGGTCAGCACGGCACCTCCGCTCCCTTCGCGACGAGCAGATCGGCCACCAGCTGCTTGCGCGCGGTCCAACCGGAGGGCCGCCACGCTGGCGCGACCCGCACGGTGTCGCCGTCACGCTGCACGATCCCGATCTCGGCGAGCACGCGACGACCGTCCGGCAGGCGGCGCATGTGGAGCACGAGCTGCACGGCCGCGGCGAGCTGACTGTGGAGCGCGGAACGGGAAAGCCCGCCGAGAGCGGCAAGCGCCTCCAGCCTGGCAGGCACCTCGCTCGGCGAGTTGGCATGGAGAGTGCCCGCGCCACCGTCGTGTCCGGTGTTCATCGCGGTCAGCAGCTCGCAGACCTCTCTCCCCCGAACCTCCCCCACCACGAGACGGTCGGGGCGCATGCGCAGTGCCTCGCGCACGAGTTCGCGCAGCGTCACCTCGCCAGCGCCCTCGACGTTCGGCGGACGGGCGACGAGCCGGACGAACTGCGGATGCGAGGGCTGCAGCTCACCGGCGTCCTCGACGCAGACGATGCGCTCCGCAGGCGACACCTCGCCGAGCAGCGCCGCGAGCAGCGTGCTCTTGCCCGATCCGGTGGCCCCGCTGACGAGGAAGGCCAGCCGCGCGGAGACGGTCGCGCGCAGCAACGCGAGCCCGTTGTCGTCGACGGTGCCGAGCCTGCGGAGCGCGCGCAGGTCGTGCACCGCGGGGCGGAGTACCCGCAGGGACAGGCAGGTCCCCTCTGCCGCGATCGGCGGCAGCACAGCATGCAGCCGCACCCGGCCGTGCGGACCCGTGCCGGGCAGCCAGCCGTCGACGAACGGCTGCGCGTCGTCGAGCCTGCGGCCCGCGGCGAGCGCGAGACGCTGGGCGAGCCGCCGGACGGCCTCCTCGTCGGTGAAGCGCACCTCGGTCCGGCGCAGGCCCTGCGTGCCGTCGACCCACACCTCGTCGGGGGCCGTGACGAGCACGTCGGAAACTCCGGGATCGGTCAACAGCGGTTCGAGTGGCCCTGCGCCGACGAACTCGTGCCGGAGCAGGCGGAGCGCGTCGAGGATGTCCAGATGTCCCGCCACGCCGCCGGTTTCGGCG
Organism: Prauserella endophytica; assembly: GCF_005146945.1. Classification (GTDB taxonomy): domain Bacteria; phylum Actinomycetota; class Actinomycetes; order Mycobacteriales; family Pseudonocardiaceae; genus Prauserella_A; species Prauserella_A endophytica. Next base: position 150,211 of record NZ_SWMS01000009.1, on the reverse strand, counting down.
CGCACGGCATCGGCGACGGCGCGCGGATCGGTGCCGGAGCCCGCACCGGCGAGCCGTTTGCGAACGCGCTCGACCAGCGCGGTGTCGGCCGTCGCGCTCGACTGTCGTGAGTGGACTTTGGTCGCATCCATCGGGACCCCCTCGGATCGGCTGTACTTCCACGATCGAGGGTGCCGCGAGGCACCACAAGACACATTTCACAAGGCTGTGGATAACCGGTCCGATGTGGATAACCGCGGTGAACGACGTGTCCGATTCCCGCCGGACCACAGCGCGGGAAAGAGCGAAGCTGTAGCCATGGAGCGAAGAATCGACCACAAGGTCGCGCTGGTGACGGGCGGCAGCCGGGGAATCGGTGCGGCGATCGCGAGCCGCCTCGCCGAGGACGGCGCCGACGTGGCACTGACCTACCAGCAAGACGAGGACCGGGCACACGCGGTGGCCGACCGGATCAAGGCGGCGGGGCGGCGGGCGCTCATCCTCCGCACGGACAGTGCCGACGAGGCAGCCGTGGCGGCGGCCGTCGACTCGGCCGTCACCGAGTTCGGCAGGCTGGACGTCCTCGTCAACAACGTCGGCAGATTTCCCGTGGCACCGCTGGAAGAACTCGACATCGCGGAGTTCGACCGGACCATCGCCGTCAATGTGCGCGCCCCGTTCGCCGCGGCAAAGGCCGCGGTGCGGCACCTGACCGACGGCGGACGGATCATCAACATCGGCAGCAACGTGGCCGAACGTGCGGTGTTCCCCGGGATGTCGCTGTACTCGCTCAGCAAAACGGCCCTCATCGGGCTGACGAAGGGACTCGGCAGGGAACTGGGGCCGCGCGGCATCACCGTGAACCTGGTCCACCCGGGGCCGACCGATACCGACGCCAACCCCGCCGACGGGCCGAACGCGGACACGATCCGCGGCTTCACCTCGCTCGGCCGTTACGCCCGACCCGACGAGATCGCCGCCGCGGTGGCCTTCCTCGCCGGGGACGGCGGCGCGTACGTCACCGGCACGGTGCTCAATGTGGACGGTGGCTTCAGCAGCTAGCGAGTGTCTCCAGCACCGCACGGGCCGCGGTGCCGAGCGCACCGCCCGGTCGTGGGTTGAACACACCGCGTTCGACGGCGCGCGCGAGCCTGCGCTCGGTACGGATCCGGCCGAGCAGGGGCACGCCCACGGCGTCAGCGACGTCGTGGGCGGTCAGCCCGTCGGGCGCGGGGCCGCGCGCGAGCACGCGCACCTCGCCGGTCAGCTCACCGAGCCGGGCGAGTACCCGGGTCGCCGCGACGCACGCCCGTACCTCGGCCGGCACCACCAGCGCCACCAGGTCGGCGCGCCGGAGCGCCTCCTCCGAGGCGGACTCGGCCTGCCGGGGCACGTCGCAGACCACCACCCGGCCCGCTCGCCTGCCCGCTTCGACGACGGCCGCGACCGCGTCAGCCGTCGGACCGGGCCCCTCGCGGTCGCACGACAGCACGGAAAGCCTTCCCTCGCCGTGCTTCCTGGCCGGAAGGGCGGCTTCCAGCGCCGACATCGACACCCGCCCCGACCGCACACGCAACTGCGGCCAGCGCACGCCCTCCGCGCGCTCGGACCCGAGCAGCAGATCGACGCCCCCGCCGAGCGGATCACAGTCGACGAGTAGCGCGGAACCACCGGTCCTCGCAACGCGAAGCCCCACGCTCGCGGCAAGCACCGACGCGCCCGCCCCGCCGCATCCACCGACGACGGCCAGCACCTGGCCCTTCCCCTGGCTCGGTCCCTCAGCGACGTCCGCGAACGCGGCGACCAGCGTGTCCTCGTCTTCCGGGAGGGCGACGACCTTCTCGACGCCGAGCACGAACGCTCGCTGCCAGGACGCCGGGCCGGGAGCGCCCTTGCAGACGAGCAGCACCCGTTCGCGACGCGGCAACGCTTGGCCGGGGTCGTCCACGAGAACGGAGTCGTCGATCAGCACGAGCGGGGCGTCCGCCCACGACTCCCGCGCCGCGTCGAGATCGCTCACCCACTCGCTCTCGCACTCCACCGCTGCCGCGATCCGCTGGATCTCGTCGGCAACGGCGTCGTCGCGCGCCACGACGAGCGGACGGTCGGCCTGCTGCACTTGCTACCCCCAAAACCCGGTTCCCGATCGCGTCCCACGGTCACGCGGCGCGCGGGGGCACGGCAAGCCCGAGTTCGCGAACCTGTGGACAACCGCCCCGCTGTGGACAACTCCGTGGATAAAGGGGCGGCCCCCGCCAGGGGGGAGGAGCGGGGACCGCCTGGGGTTCAGTCCCGGGGGGTCGGACTGAACCGGGGTCCGGCTGAACCGGACTCTTCAACTCTAACGCCGGCAACGCCGGTCTCGTGCCGCCGAGTACCGCAATTCGGTAACGGCGCGGAGGCTCCATTCCGTTGTCGCGGCGTGGCGGGAATCCCCTGCCTGACACCCATCGTCGCCGATCGCTCACTCGCCGGGTAACGGTGGCCGGACACCAGATCACTATGGTGGAACCGTGGCCGAACCCAGCAGCTCACCGCGGAGCACGTCAGGAGCACCTGCCTCGGTGGCGGCGTTCTTCGACCTCGACAAGACCATCATCGCCTCGTCCAGCGCGCTCGCGTTCAGCAAACCCTTTCTCCGCCAGGGTTTGATCAACCGGCGCGCGGCGCTCAAGAGCGCCTACGCACAGCTGATCTTCTCGCTGTCCGGAGCCGACGCCGACCGTACCGAGCGCCTGCGGGCGGCGATCTCGGCACAGTGCGCAGGCTGGGATGTGGCCCAGGTGCGGGCAGTCGTCAACGAGACGTTGCACGACGTCGTCGCTCCGCTCGTGTACGCGGAGGCCGCGGAGCTCATCGCCGAGCACAAGGCGCGCGGCGAGGACGTGATCGTGCTGTCCGCGATGGGCGAGGAAGTGGTGGCGCCGATCGCCGAGATGCTCGGCGCCACCAGGAGCATGGGCACCCGGATGGAGATCGTCGACGGCCGCTACTCGGGTGAGCTGGAGTTCTACTGTTACGGCGAGCAGAAGGCCGTGGCGGCGAAACGCTTCGCCGCCGAGTACGGCTACGACCTCACCGCGTGCCACGCCTACACCGACTCGAGCACTGACGTGCCCCTGCTGGAGGTGGTCGGGCACCCGCACGCCGTCAACCCCGACCGGGCGTTGCGCAAGCTGGCCGTCGAGCGCGACTGGCCCGTGCACTCGTTCACCAACCCGGTCTCGTTGCGCGCCCGTATCCCGGCGCCGTCGCCTGCCGTGATGGCGGTGGGGCTCGGAGTGGGCGCGGTGGCCGCGGGGGCGACGCTCTACGGATTGTCGCGGCGTCGCCGTAAGGACGCCCCGTAGACCACCCGCCCGGCGGCTTGTCCGGCTTGGTGTGTCACGGAAACAGACCTGCTCACACACGTGAAAGTCACTGGATCGCGGGTCTGTACCGGTGCACTTCACAGCACCCTTGAAGTGACGGCCATCACTCGGTAGAAAGGAGGTGCGGACATCGAGTCGGCCAGGGATCCGGCGAAGATAAGCCCGATCCACCCCGATCGATCTCCGTGCGCGGACTCCGGGCACCCACGCTGGGCACGCCGCGGGAGGCTTGTCGCCGAGGGACTGCGTACCGGGACGCCGGACGCCGAGACCCCATTGAGTGCGACACAAGTTGCAGCTTGGTCACCCGAGCAGTCCGCGCGAGCAGGCGGCGCCCGTTGACGCTCAGCGTCACGGGCGCCGCCAGCGTATGCGGCCGGTTTTCCGTCGGTAGTGCCGCCTTTCGGTCGTTGACCGGCTCCCGTTTCGTTAGTAGCTTTCCGGCGTCGGCGAGTTCTCGTGGAAATCCCACGAACGCACACGCCTTGGGAGGCTTTCCGTGACCATCCCCCGCGCCCGGCACAGGACGACGTATGCCAGGAAATGCGCCACCGCCTCGATCGCCGGACTGCTCGCGGTGACCGCGAGTGCCGTGCCCGCCGCGGCGGAGGACCCGCGGCCGGACAGCTGGGCCGAGGAGACGCTGAGCAGGCTGACCCTCGAACAGAAGGTGGGCCAGCTCTTCGTCGCCGACGTGTTCGGCAAGCGCGCGGACGAGGCCCACCCTTCGAACCAGGAGAAGTACGGCGTCGACACCCCCGCCGAGGTCGTGCGCCGCTACCAGGTCGGCGGCGTCATCTACTTCAACAACGCGGGGACCGACAACGTCGACGGCCCCACGCAGGTCGCGCGCCTCTCCAACGGACTGCAGCGCGCCGCGGTCTCGGCGGAGCCGCATGTGCCGCTGGTGCTGTCGATCGACCAGGAGGGCGGGCGCGTCACCCGCATCGGCGACCCGGCCACCGAGTACCCGAGCGCGATGGCGCTCGGCGCGGGCCGCGACGCCGACGGCGCCCGCACCGCCGCCGCGATCAACGGCGCCGAGCTGCGCGCGATGGGCATCGCGCAGGACTTCGCGCCGGACGCCGACGTGAACTCCAACCCGCTCAACCCCGTGATCGGCTCGCGGTCCTTCTCGGCCGATCCCACGCTGGCGAGCGAGCTGGTGGCCGCGCAGGTGGAGGGCTACCAGAACTCGGGCAGCCCCACTGAAACCGTGTCCGGTGCGGCGAAGCACTTCCCCGGCCACGGCGACGCCGCCACCGACAGCCACACCGGCCTGCCCACGATCGAGCGCACGGAACAGGAGTGGCGCGAGATTGACCTGCCGCCGTTCCGGGCCGCGATCGACGCGGGCGTCGACTCGATCATGACGGCGCACATCGCGGTGCCGAGTCTCGACCCGTCGGGCGATCCGGCGACGCTGTCGAAGCCGATCATCGGCGGCCTGCTGCGCGAGGAACTCGGCTACGACGGTGTCGTGGTGACCGACTCGCTGCAGATGCAGGGGGTGCGCGAGCTGTACTCCGACGCCGAGATCCCGGTACGCGCGCTGGAAGCCGGGGTCGACCAGATGCTGATGCCGCCGGACCTGGGCGTCGCGATGGAGGGCGTGCTGGACGCGGTGCGCGGCGGCAGGCTCACCGAGGAGCGGATCGACCAGAGCGTGCTGCGGATCCTGGAGCTCAAGGCCAAGCGCGGGATCGTGGAGAAGCCGTTCGTGAACGAGCGGGCGGTGGAGCGCACGGTGGGCAACCCCGAGCACCTCGCGCGGATCCAGGAGGTCACCGACCGGACGACGACCGTACTCCGCAACGACGCCGGCGTGCTTCCGATCGCCGAGGCGGGCAAGGTGCTCGTGACTGGCTGGAACCGGCCCGACTACCCCGGCTATCCGGCCGAGCCGGTCGACGCTCTCGCCGACGCGATGGGCCCGTTCGCGACGCCCCTGCCCACCGGCACCAACCCCGACGCGGCGGCCATCGACCGTGCCACGGCCGCTGCTACCAGCGCAAACGTCGTGATCGTGTTGACGAACAACTTGCGCGGCAGCGAAGGCCAGCAGGCGCTCGTCGAAGAACTCATGGCCACCGGCAAGCCCGTCGTGGCAGTGTCGGTTCAGGAACCGTACGACCCCGGGTACGCGGATGTGCCGGCGTGGGTCGCCACTTACGACTGGCGGAGCGTGACCATGTCCTCCCTCGCGAAGGTGCTCTTCGGCGAACTGTCGCCGCAGGGCAGGCTTCCGGTGACGATCCCGGCCGGGGACGACCCCGGCACGGTGCTCTACCCATTCGGCCACGGACTGACGTGGTGATGGTCAACAGGCGGCTCTTCCTCGCCGCGAGCGCGCTGGCGACCCCGATGCTCACCACGGGATCGCAGCTCGCCACGGCCGCGCCGATCCCGCAGGCTGGCAGGGTCACGCCCGGCGCCGACGTGCTCGCCGCGGAGGGCTGGCAGCGCCTCGCCGGGCGAAAGGTGGGCGTGCTGTCCAACCCCACCGGTGTGCTCGCCAGCCGCGACCACATCGTCGACTCGCTGGTCGCTGCCGGGATCCGGCCGGTCGCCGCGTTCGGTCCCGAGCACGGGTTCCGGGGCAGCGCGCAGGCGGGCGGTTCCGAGGGCGACTACGCCGACCCGCGCACGGGCGTTCCCGTCTACGACGCGTACGGGGCCACGGCCGACTCGCTCGCCGCGATGATCACCAAGGCGGGTGTGGACACGGTGGTGTTCGACATCGCCGACATCGGCGCCCGCTTCTACACCTACATCTGGTCGATGTACACGGCGATGGCCGCCGCCGCGCGCACGGGCGCCGCGTTCGTGGTGCTGGACCGGCCGAACCCGGTGGGCGGCAAGGCCAGGGGGCCGATGCTGGACCCCGCGTTCAGCTCCGGCGTGGGGCTCAAGCCGATCGTGCAGCAGCACGGCATGACCGTGGGGGAGCTGGCCCGCCTCTTCGACGCCGAGTTCCTGCCTGACGACGGCGGCAGCCTGGAGTCACTGGAGATCGTGGAGACCCAGGGCTGGCGGCGTTCCCAGCTCTTCGCCGAGACCGGCCTCGTGTGGACGCCGCCGAGCCCGAACGTGCCGACCGAGCAGACCGCGCTCGTCTACCCGGGCACGTGCCTGTTCGAGGGCACGGTTTTCTCCGAGGGGCGCGGCACCACGCGACCGTTCGAGATCGTGGGCGCACCCGGTGTGGACTGGCGGTGGCGTGAGGCGCTGACGGAGGAACACCTGGCCGGGGCGAGCTTCCGGGAGACCTACTTCGTGCCGACGTTCGGCAAGTTCTCCGGCGAGACGTGCGGCGGGGTGCAGCTCAGCGTCACCGAACCGCACGCCTTCGACCCCGTCCGCACTGCCGTCGCGATGCTCGTGACGGCCAAGCGGGTGCATCCGCGGCTGTTCGGCTGGCGGCCGGACAACTTCATCGACAAGCTCGCCGGCTCGGCGCGACTGCGCACGATGGTCGACGCGGGCGCGGGCACCGACGAGATCGTCGGGGCATGGCAGGGGGAGCTCGCCGAGTTCGAGCGCAGACGGCAGGAGTACTTGATCTACCGATAGGTGGGGACGATCGTGCGGGGGAGAATTGCGGCGCTGGCCGCGGTCATGGTGCTCACGGGAGCGACAGCGATGGCTTCTGCCCTTCCTGAGGACGGCGGGCGGTTCGACCGCCCGAGGGAGGGCTTCGCCCCCGCGTCGACCGTGCTGATGGAGGCCCTGCCGGAGCAGGCGGGGCTGGACCCCGAGCCGATCAGGGCCGCCGAACGGCAGCTCACCGGCTGGACCCGGGCCGACGCCGCCGACGGGCATCCGCTGTTCTCCGGGGCCGTGGGCTTGCTCGTACACAACGGCCTGATCGTCGACACCCACGCCACGGGCGGCGCCGTGCGCTACGCCGACGGCAGCGGGCGGGAGCTGCCGAGGTCGGAGCAGGTGCCGATGCGCGTCGACACGATCTTCGACATGGCGTCGGTGACGAAACTGTTCACGTCCATCGCGGTGATGCAGCTCGTGGAACGCGACCGCGTGGACCTCGACGCGCCCGTCGCCCGCTACCTGCCCGAGTTCGGCGTCAACGGCAAACGGTCGATCACCGTCGAGCAGCTGCTCACCCACACCTCGGGGCTCGAACCGTTCCTGCTGCTGTGGCGCGACTGGCCGGACAAGGCGTCGCGCATCAAGGCCGTCATGAACGTCGCGCCGCAGAACGAACCCGGCAGCACCTACACCTACTCCGACCTCAACCTGATCACGCTGGGCGTGCTGGTCGAGCGGCTCACCGGGTCCACGTTGGACAGGGTGGTGGCCGAACGGATCGCCCGGCCGCTCGGCATGACCGACACCGGCTTCAACCCGCCCGCGTCGAAACGCGACCGCATCGCCGCCACCGAGTACCAGACGGAGCCGAGGCGGGGCATGATCCGCGGCGAGGTGCACGACGAGAACGCGTGGGCGCTCGGCGGCGTCGCCGGGCATGCCGGGGTGTTCTCCACGGCGACGGACATGGCCGTGCTCGGCCAGGCATTGCTGAACGGCGGAACGTACGCGGGCGAGCGGATCCTCAGCGAGGCGAGCGTGCGCGCCATGTTCACCAACTACAACGTCGACTTCCCCGGTGACGACCACGGGCTCGGCTTCGAGCTGAACCAGCTGTGGTACATGGGCGGGCTCACGTCCAAGGTCACCGCCGGGCACACCGGATACGCCGGAACGTCGTTCGTCGTCGACCCGAAGTCCCGCTCGATCGCGATCCTGCTGACCAACCGCGTGCATCCCAGTCGCGAGTGGGGCTCGATCAACGTGGCCCGGCAGGCGTGGGCGACCGCGCTCTCCCGTGCGATGGCGGTGCTGCCGGCCGAGGGGCGCACGTTCTGGTTCAGCGGACTCGGCGACGACAGCACCGCAACGCTGACGACACGGCCCATTACGACGGGTGGCCGTTACACGTCGGTGCGGTTCTCGGCCTTCGTCGACTGTGAGCAGACGGACCCGCTCGTGCTCGAGGCGAGCACCGACGGCACGACGTGGAAACCGGTCACGGTCACCGCGACGGGTCCCGGCGCACCGCGGGAGGCCGTCCCTTTTCTGGCCGGAACCGATCACCGCGCGTGGTGGTCCGTGCGCGCGGAGCTTCCGCGCGCTGAAAATCTCACTCTTCGTTGGCGATTCACAACAGATGGGAACTACACGGCCCGCGGTGTGGCCATCGACGCCATCGAGGTGGCCGACGCAGAAGGCACTCTGCTGGACGGGGAGCGGAGCCCCGACGCGTTCGACGCCGTGGGCTTCTCGTTGCACAGCCGGTAATTAGTTGCGAAGTCGTTAGCCTGGGGAGGTTAACGACCACGACCCGGTTGGCGACTTTCTCAGCAACTACGAAGCAGCAGCACGGGACGTGGGAACACTCTCAGGTTGCGATCATTCCGAAAGGTGTGGGTAACCTTGTCGCAGATGCCTACGGTTAGTAAGTTTCCCACGATGAGTGTCCACCCTGACGACCAGGACGTTCCGGAGCCGTCTCCCGACGGTCCCGAGGCAGCCGTCGGCCAGGGTCTCGACGCGGACGCCAGCCCGCTCGTGCGCATCCGCTCGCTACTCCCGGGCCTGGCGCGGGCCGAGCAGCGCGTGGCGAAGGTCGTGCTCGACGACCCTTCGGCCGTCGCCCGGCGCAGCATCACCGAGGTCGCACTCGCCGCGAACACCAGCGAGACCACCGTCACCCGGTTCTGCAAGGCCATCGGGGTCGGCGGTTACCCGCAGCTGCGCATCGCGCTCGCCGCGGACACCGCCCGGTCGGCCGCACGCTCCACGCGCAACCTCGGCGGCGACATCACCAGGGAGGACGACCTGGCCTCCGTGGTCAGCAAGGTGAGCTTCGCCGACGCGCGCGCCGTCGAGGAGACGGCGGAGCAGCTTGACGTCGCCGAGCTGGAGCGCGTGATCGACCTCCTCGCCGCGGCGGGCAGGGTCGACGTCTACGGCGTCGGCGCGAGCGCGTTCGTCGCCGCGGACCTTCAGCAGAAGCTGCACCGCATCGGGCGCATCAGCTTCGCCTGGTCGGACACGCACATCATGCTGACCTCCGCCGCCGTGCTTAAGGCCGGTGACGTGGCCGTGGGCATGTCCCACACCGGCGCCACCACCGACACCGTCGAGGCGCTGCGCGTGGCGAGGGAGCACGGCGCGACCACGGTGGCGGTGACGAACTTCCCGCGCTCGCCGATCACGGAGGTCGCCGACCACGTGCTCACCACGGCGGCCCGCGAGACCACGTTCCGTTCCGGTGCGACGGCCAGCCGGATCGCCCAGCTGACGGTGATCGACTGCCTGTTCATCGGGGTCGCGCAGCGGCACATGGACGACGCCGTCAGCGCGCTCGACGCCACCCGCGACGCGGTGGGCACCCACCGGCTCGGGGTCAGACCCGACGGCAGGAGGCGGCCGAGGGACACCGGCAAATGAGCGACGCGGTGGATACGGCTGCGCGTTCCGACAGCAGAACTGCGAAGACGGTGAGGCCAATGACAACCAGCCGCAGGATGGTCGGTGCGGTACCACCCCAGGTGGTGCACGTCGACTCGCCCACCGAGCAACGCAACCCCCGCACCACGGACATCGACCAGATGTCCACCGCGGGCATTCTCACGGCGATCAACGCCGAGGACAGCCGTGTCCCCCGCGCCGTGCACGCGGTGCTGCCGCAGCTCGCGACGGCCGTCGACTACGCCACGGAGGCGCTCCGTGGCGGGCACCGCGTCCACTACGTGGGCGCGGGCACATCCGGCAGGCTCGCCGTACTGGACGCCGCGGAGCTGGTGCCCACGTTCAACGTGCCGCCCGACTGGTTCGTGGCACACCACGCGGGCGGGGAGCGCGCGCTGCGCCACGCCGTCGAGAACGCGGAGGACGACGAGAGCGCGGGCGCCGCGGAGCTGAGCTCCACGGTGGCGGCGGGCGACTTCGTGCTCGGGCTGACCGCGTCCGGCCGCACGCCCTACGTGCTGGGCGCGGTGCAGGCCGCCAAGCGGCGCGGCGCACGGACCGGGCTCGTGTCCGGCAACCCGGGTGCGCCGAAGCCGCCGGGTGTCGACGTGCTGATCGCCGTGGACACCGGACCCGAGACCATCGCGGGCTCCACCCGCATGAAGGCGGGCACCGCGCAGAAGATCGTCCTCACCGCCTTCTCCACGGCGACGATGGTCAAGCTCGGCCGGACCTACTCGAACCTGATGGTCAGCATGCGTGCGACGAACGCGAAGCTGCGGGGTCGCACGCTGCGCATCCTGCAAGAGGCCACCGGGCTCAGCGCGCAGGACTGCGACGAGGCACTGACCAAGGCGGACGGCGATCTGAAGGTCGCACTCGTCCACCTGCTGTCCGGAGTGGACGTCGCCGCGGCGGGCAAGGCGCTGGCCGCGACCGACGGGCACGTCCGCAAGGCACTGGAGTCCGTGCGGGCGCGGGCCTCTTAACCGGCTCAGGAGGCGGCGGCATCGGCGATGCTCGTCGCCTCCCGCGCTCCCGCCTCGAACGCCTCGCACGAGAACAACAGCCACTGCCGCACGCCCTCGGGCTCGCCGCTCGCGAACCCCCCGGCGGCCTCGTGATAGCGGCCGGTGCGCCGGAAGTAGGCCACCTCGGGCACGGTCAGCGCCTTCGGGTCGAGACCGGTCGCGATCATGGTCAGCCTGGCAGCGGCACGCGCGACCACGCCGTCGGCCGAGCCGAACGGCCGCAGCGTCAGCAGTTCGCCGTGCACCACGGCGGTCAGCACCGGCCCCGGCACGGCCGTCGCGCCCGTGACGAGCTGGGCGAGCAGCTCCAGCCGCGCGCCGACCCCCGCGCCGGTGCGGGGCCTGCCGAGCGCGTCGGCGTCGGCGGTGAGGTCGGCGGCCGCGAGCACGTGCATCCTCGCCAGCGCCTGCAGCGGCGCCCGCCGCCACGTCGGCAGCAGCGACTCCGCGGCCTCGGCCACGCGCAGGGCGCCCGCCAGCACCGGGTCGGTCACGGCACCCTCGTCGGGCAGGTCCGGGTCGGCGCCCTCGGTGCCTGCCGACGCTCGGGCCGCACGCACCGATGCCTCCGCCGCGGTGGCCGATCCGCCGCGCAGGTTCGCGCGGTGCCGGTGCACCGCGAAAATGGCGTCCTGCGCGGTCTTGGCGGCAGTGGCGACGCCGTCGAGCTCCAACAGAGGCGCGAGCGGGTCCGTCATGCGTCGAGCACCTGGCCCTTCTTCTCGACCACCGGCGGCAGCGTCGACCACGGGAAGTTGATCCACCTGTCGGTGCGCCGCCACACGTACTCGCACGCGACCGCCGACGTCGGCTTCTCGTAGACGACGGCGCAGCGCACCTCGGCCACCTGGTCGGCGCAGAAGTCGCGAACCAGCTTGAGCGTGGCGCCGGTGTCGGCGACGTCGTCGGCCACGAGCACGGTGGCACCGGCAAGGTCGACAGCGTTGGGCACCGGCGGCAGCATCACCGGGAGGTCGAGCCGCTGGTCGACGCCCGTGTAGAACTCGACGTTCATGACGTGCAGGTTCTTCACGTCCAGCGCGTACCCGAGCGCGCCCGCGACGAACAGGCCGCCGCGCGCGATCGACAGGATGAGATCGGGCCGGAACCCGCTGTCGGCCACCTGCGTCGCCAGCTCACGGCTGGCCGTGCCGAACAGTTCCCACGTGAGCTCCTCGCGCTCAGCCATCCGCGCCGTCCCTTTCGCCTACTACCGGGTACGACGAGCATAGGCAGCGCCCGTCAACCGCTTGTCAGCCGCTCGTCGCCCGCTCCTTGTCGCACCGGCAACCTGGCTGCAACCTTCTACATGCCGTACTAACGTCACTACGGACGCCGCCACGATTCGCGTATCAGGAGGCCAAGCACCATGACAGAGCAGTCGCCGGCACTCGACAACCTGTTGACCGAGAGCCGGACCTTCCCTCCGAGTGAGGAGTTCGCCGCGAACGCCAACGCGACCTCCGAGTGGTATGCGAAGGCCGACCAGGACCGCGACGCCTTCTGGGCCGAGCAGGCCGAACGACTGCACTGGGACACGAAGTGGACCCAGGTCGTCGACTGGTCAGACGCTCCCTTCGCGAAGTGGTTCGTCGGCGGCAGGCTGAACGTGGCGTACAACTGCGTCGACCGGCACGTCGAAGCCGGGCACGGCGACCAGGTCGCCATCCACTGGGTCGGCGAGCCGGGCGACACGCGTGACATCACCTACGCCGAGCTGAAGCGCGAGGTATCCAAGGCCGCGAACGCCCTGCTCTCGCTGGGCGTCTCCGCCAACGACCGCGTCGCCATCCAGCTGCAGATGATCCCCGAGGCGATCGTCGCCATGCTCGCGTGCGCCCGGATCGGCGCGCTGCACAGCGTGGTGTTCGGCGGCTTCTCGCCGAGCGCGCTGCGCCAGCGGGTCGACGACGCGCAGGCCAAGGTCGTGATCACCTCCGACGGGCAGTACCGCCGGGGCAAGGCCGCGCCGATGAAGGCCAACGTCGACGAGGCGCTCGCGGGCGCCGAGAGCGTCGAGAAGGTCGTGGTGGTGCGCCGCACCGGCGACGACCTGGACGGCGAGGTGCCGTGGACCGATGGCCGCGACCTCTGGTGGCACGAGCTGGTCGACGGGCAGCCCGACGAGCACACGCCGGAGGCGTTCGACTCCGAGCACCCGCTCTACATCCTCTACACCTCGGGCACCACGGGGAAGCCGAAGGGCATCCTGCACACCTCGGGCGGCTACCTGACGCAGGCCGCCTACACGCACCACGCGGTGTTCGACCACAAGCCCGGCGAGGACGTCTACTGGTGCACCGCCGACATCGGCTGGGTCACCGGGCACTCCTACATCGTGTACGGGCCGCTCGCCAACCGTGTGACGCAAGTGGTCTACGAGGGCACGCCCAACACCCCGCACGAGGGCAGGCACTGGGAGATCGTCCAGAAGTACAAGGTCTCGATCTACTACACCGCGCCGACGCTCATCCGCACGTTCATGAAGTGGGGCGCCGACATCCCCGCGAAGTACGACCTGTCGTCGCTGCGTGTACTAGGTTCCGTGGGCGAGCCGATCAACCCCGAGGCGTGGATGTGGTACCGGGAGAACGTCGGCGCCAACCGCTGCCCTGTCGTCGACACGTGGTGGCAGACCGAGACCGGGGCGATCATGATCTCCCCGCTGCCCGGCGTCACCCACGCCAAGCCGGGCTCCGCACAGCGGCCGCTGCCCGGCATCTCCGCGAAGGTCGTGGACGACAAGGGCGAGGAGGTCGGCAAGGGCGGCGGTGGTTACCTCGTGCTCGACAAGCCGTGGCCGTCGATGCTGCGGGGCATCTGGGGCGACGACGAGCGCTACCGCGACACCTATTGGTCCCGGTTCGCCGACCAGGGCTACTACTTCGCCGGTGACGGCGCGAAGTACGACAACGACGGCGACGTGTGGCTGCTTGGCCGCGTCGACGACGTGATGAACGTCTCCGGGCACCGGATCTCCACCACCGAGGTGGAGTCGGCTCTCGTTTCGCACCCGACGGTCGCCGAGGCGGCCGTGGTCGGCGCGACCGACCCGACGACGGGGCAGGGCATCGTCGCGTTCGTGATCCTGCGCGGCGGCGTGGAGGATCAGGCGGGCGGCGAGGAGGCCATCCAGGCCCTGCGCAACCACGTCGCGAAGGAAATCGGGCCGATCGCCAAGCCGAGGCAGATCATGATCGTGCCGGAGCTGCCGAAGACGCGCTCGGGCAAGATCATGCGCCGGCTGCTGCGCGACGTCGCCGAGAACCGGGAGGTCGGCGACGTGACGACGCTGGCGGACAGCTCGGTCATGGACCTCATCTCCAGCGGTCTCAAGTCCGGCAAGGGCGACGAGTAACTCGACAGCGCAAGCGAAAGCGGCCTCCACCCGGCGTGGGTGGAGGCCGCTTCTCGTTGTGCGCTCAGCCGATCAGCCGATCAGCCGGTCACGTCCAGGTGGCCCTTCACCGGGGTCGGCACCGGGGCCATGCCGTCCTTGTCGGCCTGCGAGCCGGAGCCGCCGTTCGAGTCGTCGCCGTTGTCGCCACCGTTGTCGCCGTCGTCGTCACCGGGCGTCGTCGGCGGGGTGGAAGGCTTTCCGCCGTCGTCGTCAGCCTTCGTGCAGGTCGCCGACGCGAGGTCGAGGCTCTGCAGCTTGTTGACCTTGATCGAGATGGCAGTGACGGTGGTCGAGCCGTCGTCGTTGGTGACCTGCTTGTTGAGGGTGACCGAGGCCAGGCCCGGCACCTCGATGGCGGTGTTCGGGGGAGCGGCCACGTCCAGGGCGATCCCGGCGACCGACGCGCCGGCGACCGACGAGGACGCCACGCCGTCCTCGCAGTTGGCCTCGATGGCCTCGGCGGCGACGAGCGGCTGCGAGAGGCCGAGGCCGAGGTCGGGCAGCGCGTTGAGGCTCACGCGCAGGTCGGCGATGCTCGACTTGGCGTAGCCGTCACCGGCACGCGCGTTGAGCACGCCCAGGCTCAGCAGGTTCTGCGGCACGTCGAGCCTGACGACCGACTCCTCCGTGGCGCCGTTCGTGTCGTCCACGTACGGCGTCGGGGCGATCTTGAGCAGACCGTTGGCGGAGATCGCGAAGGCCGAGTTCTCGCCACCGGTGGCCGAAGCGGTGGGGGCGAGCAGGACACCAGCGGTCAGCACGGCCGAAAGGGCGCCGACACCGGTCACGGCCAGTCTTCTCTTGGACAATGAACTACCCTTCAAAGAAATTGCGTACAATTACCGCGGAAAGCGGTTCTTCGTGCGAAAGAAAGCTTCCGAAAAAGGCGTCAGACGATGTTGACGACCGTGCCGAGCGGAAGCTTGACGAGTTCGTCGAGGGCCTCTTGCGTCACCCTGATGCACCCGTCGCTGTTCGCCTGGCCGACGAAGCTGTCGTCCGGCCAGGTGTGAATGCCGACGGTGCCGGGGCCACCGCCGAACGTCTCGTGCGAATCCGAGTGAAAGCTCAACGGAAGCACGATGGGGCTGTAGTCGTTCACCGTCTCCTCGATGGAGGCGATGATGTACGCACGCCCCTCCGGCGTCGGGTGCTCGTCCTTACCGATGCCGATGGTCCATTTCCCGAGTGACTTGCCGTCCTCGGTGATCTCGAGCTCGAACGCCTCGCGGTTCACGTTGACCACGAAGTTGTTGCGCGCCGACTCCACATCGGAGTCTCCGGCGTGGATCCAGCCGCTCGCCCCGTTTGGCCGCGTCGGCAGCAGAACCTGCGCCCACTCGCCCTGCGTGGCGATCACGGGAACCCAGGTCGGGGAACCCATCTGGCGGGTCGGCAGCTTCGCGAACGGCTCCCCGTTCACGGCCTTGTAGACGACGAGGTCCTTCTTCGGGTGCAGCACCTGCCCGGTGGGGGCGGCGCCGGGGTCGAGGGGTGCATCCGCGAGGTCGCCGTATGTCGTGGCGTCGGGCAGGCGAGTCAGGTCTTCCTGGCTCACCGCCGATGGCTGGACCGTGTTCTGCTCCTCTCCGCCGCCACACGCGGAGACGAGGAACGCCAGCAGTGCCGCGCTTGCGACCGCCAGCAGTCGTGCCGACCTTTTCCTCCCGAGGGCACGGGAGGTGCCAGATCTATCCATCGATCACTTGTCCTGAAGCAGTAGGTACACGGGTACACACACGCGGAACCCCAACGACAGCGCCAGAAATCGCGCTGACTACCGCATGCGTACGAGACGACTCGCATTGTTATCCCGTGAAGAACGGCGGATCAAACTCGTTGGTTTTCCACCACAACCCCGGCAGCAGCGCAAACGGCGCGTTTACGCAGGCCAGCCACTCGCCAGTGGATCACCCGATAGTGTTAACCCTCGTCAGGCGACACAACGCGATCTTGAGGATCGTCGTCACCCGCTGCGGCGCAATGTCACCGGTCCGGGCTCCTTCTCCCGTGGAATTCCTACCCGGAAAGTGCGAGCAGCGCCACATTGGCCGGCCTCGATCGAAACGGAACAATCGCGGCCACCCCAGCCCTGGCAGTCTTGATCTCGAACGTGTGTTCTATACTTTCGGCCGTCGTAGCCGCACGCCACCGACAGGGAGACCACCCCGCATGAGCTTGGACACATCCATCACGCCGGACGAGCAGGTGAACTCCGCCGACGCGGCACCCGCGCAGGCTGCGCAGGATCCAGAGGCGGCGCAGCACGCCGAGTCCTCGGCGTCCTCGGAGTCCCCTGAGCCCACGGCGAACGCGGAGACGCCGGCTCCCGCCGAGGAGAGCAAGCCGAAGCGGGGCCGCCCGAAGGGCTCGAGCAGCGCGCGCAAGACCCGCACCGTCGAGCTGACGCTCACGGTCACAGGCACCGCCGACGGCGAGTGGCAGGCGGAGCTCAAGCACGGCAGCAAGTGGGTCGCGCGCGGCCTCGACATCCCGGCGTCCGCGGTGTCGCGGGCGGCAAGGGAACTCCACGAGGAGCTGTCGGCCCCCATCGACGAGGTGATCAACGCGGCGAGGGAACAGCAGGCCGCCAAGGTCGCAGAGCTCGAGGCCCAGCTGGAGCAGGCCAAGCAGGCGCTCGCCGAGCTGGAGAACTGAGACCTTCCTCCTGACGGCCCTGGTCCCTGAGCACTCCGGGGCCGGGGCCGTCCTCTTTCATGGATTCAGGCTGCGGTGTCGCAGAGGATCGTCGGCTCGTGCTTCACGGGGAAGTTCACCGAGCGTGCGATGAAGCACTTCTCGTGCGCTGGGCCGTGCAGTTCGGCGGCCTTCTCCACCATGGCGGCTTCGGCGACCGTCACCGTCGGCCGCAGCACCACCTCGGTGAACTGCCCGGCGCCGTCGGCCTGCTGGGCCATCGTCCCCGACGCGGCGTCGACGTAGTCGGTCACCACGACCCCCGCCTGCGCGCACAGGGCGAGGTACCACAGCAGGTGACACTCGGAGAGCGCAGCGACCAGCAAATCCTCGGGATTCCACTGGGCGGGGTCGCCCCGGAACGCCGGGTCGGCGGAGCCGGTCAGCACCGGTTTGCCCTCCGCACTGATCTCGTGCTCGCGGCTGTAGGAGCGGTAGCCGGACGTGCCGGTGCCCTGGTTTCCCGTCCACCGCACGGTGAGTGCGTAGGAATGCTCGCGTTGTCCCATAGGCCCGGTATACCGCAGTGGAAGCGCTCGGCCGTACGGGTTTTCGCACTTGCGGCTCGCCCCACAACGCGTTGAATGTCGCCGTGAGCAACCAATCGGAAACCGAGCCGCACTCCGGCGAGCACCACCACGAGGACTTCAGCGGCAAGCTCAACCGGCTGCGGGCCGGCGTGCTCGGCGCGAACGACGGCATCGTCTCGGTCGCGGGCATCGTCGTCGGCGTCGCGGGCGCCACCGCCGACCGCACCGCGATCATGATCGCCGGCATCGCGGGACTCGTGTCCGGTGCGCTGTCGATGGCGGGCGGCGAGTACGCCTCCGTGAGCACCCAGCGCGACACCGAGCGCGCGATGCTGCGGCTGGAGAAGTACGAGCTGCGCACCATGCCCGAGGCCGAGGAGCGGGAGCTCGCGGAGATCTACGAGGAGAAGGGGCTCTCCCCCGAGCTCGCGGCCAGGGTGGCGAGGGAACTGTCCGAGAAGGACGCGCTGCAGGCGCATGCCGAGGCGGAGCTGCACATCGACCCCGACCACCTCACCAGCCCGTGGCAGGCGGCGTTCGCGTCGATGGCGGCCTTCACGATCGGGGCGTTGCTGCCGCTGCTGGCGATCGCGCTGCCACCCGTGTCGCTGCGGGTGTGGGCGTGCATGGGCGGCGTCGTCGCCGGCCTCGCGCTCACCGGATGGGCGAGCGCGAAGCTCGGCAACGCCCGCAAGTTCAGGGCAGTCGCCCGCAACATCGGCGTCGGCGTGCTGACGATGCTGGTGACGTACCTGGTGGGCCTGCTGTTCGGCGTGACGACGGGTTAGCCGGGTCAGCGTTGGCCGAACGCCTCAGCGCACGCCCCGCATCAGCCTGCGGATGTACGGCGAAAGCAGGGCGATCAGCACACCGATCACCACGGCCACCGCGCCGACGATGCCGAAGTACGACCCCTCGGAGTCGGGGCTGTAGTACTCCGCAAGCGAGCCCGACAGTGCCGTGCCGAGCGACACGGACAGGAAGTTGAGCGCCACCATCTGCGTGCGGAACGCCTTCGGCGCGAGCTTCGTCGACAGCGAGAGCCCCACTGGCGACAGCAGCAGCTCGGCCAGCGTGAAGACGAGCAGGATGCCGACGAGCGCGAGCACCGGGCTCGTGTTGCCGGTACCGCCCGCCATCGGCAGGAACAGCAGGAACGCGACGCCCATGAGCGCGGTGCCGAGCGCGAACTTGATCGGCGTGGACGGTTGCCGCTCGCCGAGCTTGGTCCACATCGTCGCGAACACCGGCGCCAGCACGATGATGAACACCGGGATCACCGAGTTCACCCACGACACGGGCATCTCCCAGCCGAAGAGGTTCCGGTCGAGCCGCTCGTCGGAGTACACGGTGACGACCGTGAACTGCTGCTGGTACAGCGCGAAGAACGCCGCGCTGGCGATGTACATCGGGATGAACGACAGCACCCGGCTGCGCTCGACGGCCGTGATCTTGCGGCTGGTGAGGATGACGGCGAAGTAGGCGACCGAGGCGACACCGACGACCCAGACGGTGACGTCGGAGAGGTTCGCCGCGGTGATGACGCCGCCGAACACGAGCACCGCGATCACGACGGCCAGTGCCAGCAGGCCGACACCCACGAGCGGCAGCCGCGAGGGCGGCAGCGGGTTGGGCACCTCGCGGGCCTTCTCACCGAGGTTCTTCCTGCCCAGCGTGTACTGGATGAGCCCGAGGGCCATGCCGATCGCGGCGAGCCCGAAGCCGAGGTGGAAGCCGACCTCCTTCTGCGCGAGGCCGGTGAGGATCTGGCCGACGAACGCGCCCAGGTTGATCCCCATGTAGAAGAGCGTGAAGCCGGCGTCGCGGCGCTGGTCCTGCTCGCTGTAGAGGGTTCCGACCACGGCGGTGGCGTTGCCCTTGAGCCCGCCGCTGCCGAGCGCGACGCACGCGAGGCCGACGCCGATCCCGGCGTAGCCGGGGAGCACCGCGAGGCTGACGTGCCCGATCATGATCAGGATCGCGCTGTAGAAGAGGGTCCGGTCGGGCCCGAGCAGCCGGTCGGCCACCCACGCGCCCGCGATCGTCGAGAGGTAGACGAGCCCGCCGTAGCCGCCGACGATGCTGAGCGCCGTCGCCTTCGACATCGCGAGGCCGCCGTCGGCCACCGCGTAGTAGAGGTACAGCGGGAGGATGCCGAGCATCCCGTAGTAGGAGAACCGCTCCCACATCTCGACGCCGAAGAGGTTCGCGAGCCCTCGTGGGTGCCCGAAGAACCTGGTGTCCCTGTTGGCCTCGGTGGAGGCCGTTTCCACGGAGTTCACGTGCGTCCGCCCTTGTCCTGCCGGATATGGAAAACCACCAACACGATAGGTTACTGCTGAGTAAATTCCGGACCGACGGGGGTCAGGCCACGCCGGGCGACCAGTTAGGGTGGTAGGCAGGTGTGCCGGGAAGTCTGGTCGGCGGTCTCATCGCCGATCCCTGGAGCCGCCCGTGAACACTTCTCGCCGCCCTGCGCAGGCCGTATCCGAGTTCGCCCGTTTCCTGCGGGTCGAGACGACCGGCGGCATGCTACTGCTCGCCGCCACGGCCATCGCGCTGCTCTGGGCGAACTCGCCGCTCGACGACGTCTACCGGACCGTCCGCGACTTCCGCATCGGACCCGAGTCGCTGCACCTGAACCTCTCCATCGGGGACTGGGCGAAGGACGGCCTGCTGGCGGTGTTCTTCTTCGTCGCCGGGCTGGAGCTCAAACGAGAACTCGTGGTCGGCGAGTTGTCCAACCTCAAGTCCGCGGCTCTGCCGATCATCGCCGCGGCGGGCGGCATGATCGCGCCCGCGCTGATCGCCGTCGGCATCGCGTGGGGCGAGCCGGGCATCGAGCAGGCGTGGGCGATCCCGGTGGCGACCGACATCGCGTTCGCACTCGGGGTGCTCGCGCTGACCGGCTCGAACCTGCCCACGGCCGCCCGCGTCTTCCTGCTCTCGCTCGCCGTGGTCGACGACCTCGGCGCGATCATCGTGATCGCCGCGCTCTTCACCGAGAGCTTCAGCCTCGTCGCCGCGGCGATCGCCGTCTCGGGGCTGGCCTGCTACGCCTACCTGCAGCACCGCCGCGTCCGGGCGTGGTGGATCTACGTGCCGCTGGCCCTCGTCGTCTGGGCCTCGGTGCACGCGGCCGGCGTCCACGCGACGATCGCGGGTGTCGCGCTCGGACTGCTCACGCGGGTGCGGGCCGACCGGGGCGAGCACGAGGCTCCCGCCCTGCGGCTCGAACACCGGCTGCAGCCGTGGTCGGCCGGCTTCGCCGTGCCGATGTTCGCGCTGTTCGCCGCGGGCATCGCGGTCAGCGCCGACGCGCTGAGCGCGGTGTTCACGAGCCCCATCCCGCTCGCGGTGATGGCGGGCCTGCTCGGCGGCAAGCTCGTCGGCATCCTCGGTTTCTCCGCACTGGCCGTCCGGCTCGGCATCGCGCGGCTGCCCGGCTCGCTGACCTGGCTCGATATCGGGGCACTCTCGATGCTCGGCGCGGTCGGCTTCACCGTGAGCCTGCTGATCGCGGAGCTCTCCCTGGAGGGCGAGGCGGCCGAGCTGGCCAAGGCGGCCGTGCTCATCGCGTCGGCCGTCGCGTCCCTCACCGCCGCCCTGCTGCTCATCAGGCGGAGCAAGGTGCACGCGAGTGGCGCGCCCACCGAGCCCTCGGATTGATCACATGGCACGATGAGGCCCGTGAGCAGCCCCAAACACGAACCGGTCGGCGGCGATCGTGTGGGCTCAGTGCCCTACATCCCGCTGTCCGAAGAGAACGAATCCGCGGCCGACGGCCAGTCGATCGGTGCGCTCGTCAAGGACGCGACGGCGCACCTCTCGACCCTGTTCAGGGCCGAGGTCGAGCTGGTCAAGGCGGAGACCGTCGGGGAGGCCAAGAAGGCGGCCAAGGGCAGCGTCTTCTTCGTGATCGCCGGCGTCGTCGCGCTGTACAGCTCGTTCTTCTTCTTTTTCTTCCTCGGCGAGCTGCTGTCGGAGTGGCTGCAGCGCTGGGCGGCGTTCGGCATCGTGTTCCTGCTGATGCTGGTCACCGCCGCGCTGTTCGGCCTGCTCGGCTACCGCAAGTGGAAGAAGGTCAGGGCGCCGCAACGCTCGATCGACAGCCTGAAGGAGACGGCCGCAGCGCTGAAGCCCCGGCGCGAGCCCGAGCCCGCCGCGGCGGAGCCGGGCCTGCCGGCGCAGCGCTGACGGCGGTGCCGCAGGTCGCCGTGCCCGCGCCCGACCCGTCGACCGTCCGGCTGGTGGGTCCCTGGACCCACCGCGACGTCTCCGCGAACGGGATCCGCCTGCACGTCGCCGAGGCCGGATCCGGTGAGCTGGTGCTGCTGCTGCACGGGTTCGCGGAGTTCTGGTGGACGTGGCACCACCAGCTGCGTTCGCTCTCCGAGGCCGGGTTCCGCGTGGTGGCGGCCGACCTGCGGGGCTACGGCGACTCGGACAAGCCACCGCGGGGCTACGACGCCTGGACGCTCGCCGGCGACGTCGCGGGCCTGGTCCGCGCGCTGGGCGAGCGGCGTGCGCACCTCGTCGGCCACGCCTGGGGCGGCCTGCTCGCCTGGACCGCCGCGACCCTGCATCCCCGCGTCGTCAGCTCGGTGAGCGTGCTCGGCGGGGCGCACCCGCTCGCGCTGCGCTCCGCGTTCGGGCGCTCCGCCCTGCGCAGGCGGCGCAGCCAGGCCCGCGCGATGTCCCACCTGCTGCGGTTCCAGATGCCGATGCGGCCGGAACGCTGGCTCGTGAAGGACGACGCCGCCGCCGTCGAACGGCTGCTCCACGACTGGTCCGGCGAGACGTGGCGGCGCGGGCCCGGCTTCGCCGAGACCGCGAGGGCGTTCCGCAACGCGATGCTCGTTCCCGGCGTCGCGCACAGCGCGCTCGAGTACTACCGGTGGGCCTTCCGCGCGCAGTTCCGCGGCGAGGGCAGGCGGTTCGCCGAGGCCGTCGACGCACGGCTGCGGATGCCGGTGCTGCAGCTGCACGGCGCCGCCGACCCCGTCGTGCTCCCCGGCACCGCGCATGACTCCGCGCCGTGGCTCGGCCCCCGCTCGCGCTTCGAGACGATGCCGCGCGTGGGGCACTACCCGCAACTGGAGGAGCCGGAGAACACGGCGAAGGCGCTCGTGAGCTTCCTGCGCGGGAGCGGGCAACCGCAGTGAAGGCCACCCTCACTGCGTTGAACGCAGTGAGGGTGGCCTTCACTGCAGGGCGAGGATCCGGTCAGGACGTGCAGGGGCCGGTGCTGACCTGGGCGCCCAGCCCCGGAGCCGCCTCCACCTCGGCACGCACCTCGTCGGCGGTGAGCACGAACCCGGTCTCGGGGTCCTCCACCGACGCGCCGAAGACCACGCCGATCACGTCGCCGTCGGGATCCACCATCGGCCCGCCGGAGTTCCCGCTACGGACCTGACCGCGCACCGTGAAGACGTCACGCTCCACGGTGTTGGCGTCGTAGATGTCGGGGCCGCGCAGGTTGATGCGCTGGCGCACGCGCAGGGCGGACGCGGTGTAGGGGCCGTCGAGCGGGTAGCCCAGCGCGATCGCGTCGTCGCCCTCCTGCGCAGGCTGCGGGTCGAGCGCCAGCGGCGCGGCGGTGAGCCCGGGCACAGCGAGGATCGCGAGGTCGGTCTCCGGGTCGTAGTACACGACCCTGGCGTCGAGGCGTCCGGCGTCGGTCTCGACCGCCACCTCCTCGGTGCCGGCCACCACGTGCGCGTTGGTCATCACCCGCTCCGGCGAGACCACGAAGCCGCTGCCCTCCAGTGAACGCGAGCACGACGGCGCGATGCCGCGGATCTTCAGCACGCTCGGCCGCAGGTCCTGCACGACGGCGCTGTTCTGCAACGCCGCGTCGGGCGGGCCGGTCTCACGCACCGGCGCCTTCTGGAACGGATCCACAATGGACGGGAAGCCGGAGGCGTCGAGGAGCTGGCGCAGCTCACCGGGCAGCCCCTGCGCGGCGTCGGGCATCATCGAGTTGACTCCGCCGAGCACAACCGAGTTGTTGATCGCCCTGGCCAGCCCCGGCAACGCGGCGACGCTGGTGAGCGGCAACGCGATGAGCCACGCCACCACGAACACGACGACGCCCTGGACGACCGCGCCGAGCGAACTGTCCACGCCGGACAGCTTCGGCGAGCGGATCCTGCTCTTGAGCTTGTTGCCGAGCCACACGCCGAGCGTCTCGCCCAGCGCGACGAGAAAGACCACGGTGCCCACCGCGAACGCGACGCGCGCGGCGGGATGGTCGAAGAAGTCGACGACCATCGGCGCCAGCTGGATCCCGACCACCGCGCCCGCGATCACCCCGAGGAAGGCGGGCAGCGCGATCACGACCCCCTGGCGAGCGCCGGAGACCGCCGCCAGCAATGCCAGCAGAATCACCAGCACGTCGACCCAGTTCAACGTCTCTCCCTACTCGCGCGAGCCGGCCTCCGCGCGCCTGACGCGGGCCTCGTGTCGCGCCAACGCTACGTCAAGGTCTCGTACGTCCGTGTGGTCCCACTCCCGCTCCCAGCCGCCGAGGGTGAGCAGCACGGAGAGCAGGCCCGCGGTGAAGCCCCACACGAACATCTCGCCGACCTCGAAGGCCGGGCCCTTCCAGTCGGCACCGGACCTGCGTACCAGAAAGCGGTTGGCGGGGTCGGTGAGCTCCGCCACCGGCACCCGCGCGACGGCGGCCGTCTCGGCCGGGTCGACGGCGTGCACCGGGCACGGCTCGCGCCAGTGGGCGAGCACGGGCGTGACGGCGAAACCGGACACGGGGACGTACAGCTCCGGCAGTACGGCGAGCGGGCGCACGCCCGACGGGACGACCCCGGTCTCCTCCTCGGCCTCGCGCAGGGCCGTGCCGACCGGCCCGTCGTCTCCGTCCTCGGCGCCTCCGCCGGGGAACGCCACTTGGCCCGCGTGCGAGCCGAGCGTGTCGGCCCTGCGCAGCAGCAGCACGTCGGGGCCCCGTTCGCCCCCGTCGCCGAAGAGGATCAGCACGGCCGCGGACCTCGTCCTGGTGCCGGACGGCGCGGCGAAGCGCGTGAACGTCTTCGCGTCCAGCTCGCCGCTGACCTCGACGAGGCCGCGCAGCCACTCCGGGACGTCGCCAGGGTCGACGAGCGGACCGGTCACCTGGCCGCCTCCACGGTCTCGCGGATCTGCGCCACGGAGGTGAACAGGCGCGGATCGTCGACGAAGCGGACCTGCCCGTCCTCGGTGACCAGGTACGACGCGGGCAGCGCCCTCGGCACCCTCAGCGCCTCCCGCACCGGCCCGGTCGGGCCTTCGCCGTCGTGCACGGACGGCAGGTGCACGCCGAGCTCGGCCAGCAGTTCCAGGCCGTCCTTCGCGTCGCTCTGCACCTGCACGGCGAGCACGCGCGCGGCGCCCGGCTCCGCGGCGTAGGACTGGAGCAGCGGCAACTCCTCGCGGCACGGCTGGCACCAGGTGGCCCACACGTTCACCAGCGTCGTCTCGCCGGCCAGCGCACTGCCGAGGTCGACCTGCGAGCCGTCGCCGAGGCACGAGGCCTCCACGCCGGCGAGCCGCTGGACGGTGCCGCTGCCCTTCGGGCACGGCTCCAGCGCGGCGGCCGAGCGGGCGGGTCCGAGGTCCTCACCCGCCCGCGGCGGCGCCGGCTCGTCACCGATGTTCGGCAGCACGGCCACCAGCACGGCGAGGGCGAGCACGCCCACGGCCAGCGCCCATTTGGTCGCAGTGGTCAAGACTTCGTCACCAGTGAAAGCAGATGGTCGCGCTCGGGACCCTTCACGAGCTTCGCCGCGACGTCGAACTCGGTCGGACCCGCTCCGTAGGAAGGGCAGTCGTTCGCGAGCGGGCAGGCGCCGCAGGCGGGCTTGCGAGCGTGGCACACCCGCCTGCCGTGGAAGATCACGCGGTGGGAGAGCATCGTCCACTCCTTGCGCGGGATCAGCTCGCCGATCTCGTGCTCGACGCGGACGGGATCCTCGTCGCCGGTCCAGCCCCAGCGGCGCACGAGCCTGCCGAAGTGGGTGTCCACAGTGATCCCGGGAACGCCGAACGCCTCGCCCAGCACGACGTTCGCGGTCTTGCGCCCGACGCCGGGCAGCTTCACGAGCTGGTCGAGCTTGCCAGGCACGTCACCGCCGTGCCGCTCGACGAGCGCGGCGCCGAGCCCCAGCAACGACGTCGCCTTGTTGCGGTAGAACCCGGTCGGCCGGATCAGCTCCTCCAGCTCCGTGCGGTCGGCTCCCGCGTAGTCGGCGGCGGTGCGGTAGCGGGCGAACAGCGCGGGCGTGGTCAGGTTGACGCGCTGGTCGGTGCACTGTGCGGAAAGGATCACCGCGACGAGAAGTTCCAGCGGCGTCGTGAAATCCAGCTCGCAGTGGGCGTTTGGATATGCCTCGTCGAGGCAACGTTTCATACGCCGGGCGCGTCTTACCAACGACAATCGGCTCTCTTCAGCGAACGAGCGCCGCTTCCGGGGGGCGCGACCGACGGCTGACGACACACCGCTAGCCTACGTGCGCCGTCCGAGCAGACGGATACGTGCTTGGCTAAGGTCGGCCCCGTGGCCAGCCACGAGCGAGGATGAGGAGACTCATGACCGTATGGTTCGTCATCGCGGTGCCCCTCGTGGTCATGCTGTTCGCGCTCGGCATGGAGCGCGTCGAGAACAGGCTCCGGCACGTGTCCGTCCGCGGTGAGGACGTCGAGGAGTTCCTCGAGCAGGCCCAGCCCGACGAGGTCAGGGCCTTGTACGGGCACGGAATCGGCCGTGCGCTCGAGCTTTTCCGGCTGCGCAGGCTCGGCGGGAAGACCGCCAAACTGAAGCCGCGCCGCGTCCGCGGTTGACAGTGAGCCGGTCCCGCGCGTTCTCCCACCACCGCCCAAGCGGAGACGCCGCGCGTCACGGTTACACTGGCCGATCGGACGAGATCGATTCCACACCGCTCTGACAGGCGGTATTGGCGCGAATGCGCTGAGGTATCACCCGCGCAGGGCGGGTTCACCTCGGCACGGCGAGCCGGGAGGCGATCTCGGGAGCACGCCCTACACTGCACGTAGTGATCGGCGACACGCTCCTTGAGTTCGAGGATCGCGGTCGCTTCTCAAAGGAGGCACGAGGTGGACGAGACCCTGGCCCGCGCGGGCATTTTTCAGGGTGTGGAACCGGCAGCAGCCGAGGCGCTTGCGCAGACCTTGGAGACTGTGGAGTTTCCCCGCGGCCACGTGATCTTCAACGAGGGCGAGCCGGGCGACAAGCTGTACATCATCAAGTCGGGCAAGGTGAAGATCGGGCGCAAGTCCGCGGACGGCCGCGAGAACCTGTTCCAGATCATGGGCCCTTCCGACATGTTCGGTGAGCTGTCGATCTTCGACCCCGGCCCCCGCACCTCGACCGCGACGACCGTGACCGAGGTCAGCGCCGTGACGATGGACCGGCCTGCCCTGCGGCAGTGGATTTCGACGCGTCCGGAGATCGCCGAGCAGTTACTGCGCGTGGTCGCGCGCAGGCTGCGCCGCACGAACAACATGGTCGCGGAACTGATCTTCACCGACGTTCCCGGCCGCGTCGCCAGGGCGCTGTTGCAGCTCGCACAGCGCTTCGGCAGCCAGGAGGCCGGCCTGCTGCGGGTCACTCACGACCTGACGCAGGAGGAGATCGCCCAGTACGTCGGCGCGTCGCGCGAGACCGTCAACAAGGCGCTCGCCGACTTCGCGCACCGTGGCTGGCTGCGACTCGAAGGCAAGAGCGTGCTGATCCTCGACCCCGAGCGGCTCGCCCGCCGGGCTCGCTGAGCACGCAGCTCCAGACATAACAAGGGGCCGGGCGCCACCCCCGACGTGGCGCACCGGCCCCTTGCTGTGCGCGGACCATCCCCCGACAGTCCGCGCTCCCCGCCCTCCGGTTGTAGGCCCCGACCCGATTCCCGGAGGGAGACTGCGGCGCTATTCGTAACTTCCACGATCCACGACCCCTACCCACCAACTCAAGGCCGTTCACTCTCAAGGACGCCCAATGTGATGGTTTGATGCCCGGAATCCGCACTCTGTTACCCAACTGAGACAGAAGTACCCATCCGGGACGGATCTCACACCTCTTCGAGTCGGCGTGTCGCTTTTCCGGTATACAAGTGGTACTCGCGTACCACTGCGAGGCATACTGGTACGCGTGTCCCAGTCCGAGTCCCACGGCCGCACGACGCTGGCCGACTACCGCATCGCGCTGAGCACGCCGGGCGCCCGCAGGCCCATGGTGGCCTCCCTGTTCGCACGGCTGCCCATCGCCATGATCGGTATCTCCGCGCTGCTGTTCGTGCAGCGGGAGACCGGGTCCTTCGCCGCGGCGGGGCTCGTGTCGGCCGGGGCGCTCGTCGGCGTCTCGGCGGGCTCGGTGGTCCAGGGCCGGATCATCGACCGGTTCGGCCCCACGCGGCCGTTGCTACTGGTGGCGGCGCTGTTCTCGGTCGCGATGACCATTCTCGTGCTCGCGATCGAGGCGCATGCCCCCACGCCGTTGCTGGTGACGCTCGCCGTTGGCATCGGCGTGACCGAGCCGATGACCGGCTCGGCGTCACGGGCGCTGTGGGCGCGGCTCGTGCCCGAGGGTCCCACGCGGGACGCGGCGTTCTCCTACGAGGCCATCAGCATGGAGACGTTCTTCATTCTCGGCCCCGGCCTGGCCGGACTGCTGATCGCCGCGCCATGGCCTGGCACCGGCATGGTGCTGGGCGCCGCGTGCATGGTCACCGGTGCGGTGCTGTTCGCGCTGAGCCCGGCGGTCCGGGCGTGGGGGCCCGCCGAGGAGCGCACCGGGGGGCGGCTGCTCGGCGCGCTCGCGAGCCCCGGCATGCGCACACTCGCGCTCGCGGCGCTGGGCTTCGGCATGGTGATCGGGTTCGTCGAGGTCGCGGTGCCCGCGGCGGCCGAGGAGGCGGGCCACCTCGCGCTCGGCGGGCTGCTGCTCTCGGCGTGGTCGGTGAGCTCGGTCGGTTTCGGCGTCGCCTACAGCCTGCGCCCGTGGCCCCGGCCGATGCGGCTCCGCCTGCCCGTGCTGCTCGCCCTGTTCGGCGCGCTGGTGGCGCTGCTCGCGCTGCCGACGACGCTGTGGGCACTGGCGATCGCGATGCTCGGCGCCGGTGCCCTCATCACGCCGCAGTCGACGGCGCACTCGACGGCGATCGAGATCGTCGCGCCGAAGGGCACCGCGGCCGAGGCGTTCGGCTGGGTGCTCACGGCGGTGACGCTGGGTCTCGCCTTCGGCCAGTCCGTGAGCGGCTACCTGGTGGAGCACAGCGGCCCGCCCGCCGCGTTCCTGGCCGCGGCGGCGTGTGCGCTGGCCCTGGCGGCCGTGGTCTGGCTCCTCCGCCACACCATCCGCCCACCGCGGCCCGTCAAACCCAAGCCCACCGCACCCGCACTCACCTGACCCCGCCTGCCCCCAAGGCCGTTAGAGGAGCAGTTCCGTGGCGTCCGGCGGGAGTTCGGCACCTGCTTCGAGAAGGGCGGCGTGCTCTGGCGACGCCGGGTTCAGCACCGGGTTCGTGTTGTTGACATGCGTGTACAGCCAGCGAGTGCCCCGCGAACGCCGGATGCGCGCGAGGCTGCCGTGCTCGCCCGCCATCGGCAGGTGACCCATCGCGAGCTGGGCGCCGGAGCCGACGCCCCCGGCCGTCGCGCCCGCCATCTCGTCCGGCGCGAAGAAGGAGCCGTCCAGCAGCACGCAGCTCGCCCCCGCGCAGAATTCGTCGAACCCGGCGGGCCACTGCGCGACGCACGGCGCGTACACGAGCGAGCCGCCGGTCGCCGGGTCCTCGATCCGGTACGCCACGACCCACGGACCGTCGAGGGTCGAGTCCCCGGCGTACTTCGGGCGCTTGCCGCTCACCGGGAACACGGTGACCACCAGGCCGTCGAGCTCGAACCTCTCCCTCAACCGTGGCCACTCCCAGCCGTGGTAGCGCCCCGCGATCTCCCGCGCCGGCACGGTCGCCGCCACCGCGCCGGGAGCCCACACGCGCAGGCCTGCGGCCTCCTTGAGCTGGAACAGTCCCAGCGTGTGGTCGAGCTCGCCGTCGGTGAGCAACACACCCCGCAGCGGCGTCTCCCTCGGGCCCGGCCCCGGCGCGAGGGCCGCGCAGGACGTCAGCTGTGTGCGAACGTCCGGCGAAGCGTTGAGCAGGTACCAGGCCCGGCCGTCGGCGCTCACCGCGAGGCAGTCCTGCGTCCGCGCGGGAGCACTCCCGTCGCGTACGGCCTCGCAGTTCGCGCACGCGCAGTTCCACTGAGGCACCCCGCCGCCCGCGGCCGTGCCGAGCAGAATCACCTTCACCGCACACCCCGCATCACGAACTCGCCGGAGCCGTGCGGCGGCTCCAGCAGCACGTCCACCAATCCCCGGTCGGGCGAGCGACGGCACACCGGGTCGGTCGCGGCGGCGTCGCCGGTGAGCTGGAACGCCTGGCAGCGGCAACCGCCGAAGTCGACGGTCCGCCGCTCGCAAGTCCGGCACGGCTCGCGCATCCAGTCCTCGCCACGGTAGGCGTTGAACGACTCCGAGTCGTACCAGATCTCCGCCAGCGGCCGCTCTCGCACGTTCTCCAGCGGCAACGTCGTGATCGCCGTGGCCGCGGGGCAGGGCAGCACGGTGCCGTCCGGAGCCACGGTCAGCTGCTGGGCGCCCCAGCCGGACATACACGGCTTGGGGTACTGCTCGTAGTAGTCGGAGAGCACGTAGACGACCTGCATCGAGCCCTTGAGCCGCTCGATCGCCGCCCGCACCACCGGCTCCGCCGCCGCGAGCTGCTCGCGGGTCGGCAGGAGCGCGTCGCGGTTGCGCAGCGCCCAGCCGTAGAACTGCGTGTTGGCCAGCTCCAGCCGGTCGGCGCCCATCCGCTCGGCGAGCGCGATCATGCCTTCCAGCTGGTCGTGGTTGGCCCGGTGCAGCACGACGTTGACGCTCAGCGGCAGCTCGAACCTCTTCACCAGCGCCGCGGCGGTGAGCTTGTGGTCGTGGGCCTTCGCGCCCGCGAGCAGGTTCGCCCGCGCGGCGTCGGCACCCTGCACGGACAGCTGGACGTGTGCGAGTCCCCGGTCCACGAGGTCGGCAAGGCGCGCCTCGGTGAGCCCGAGCCCGCTGGTCACGAGGCTGACGTAGCAGCCGAGACCGGAAGCGCGGGTGACCAGCTCCGGCAGGTCCGGCCTGGCCAGCGGCTCACCGCCGGAGAGGTGCACCTGCAGGACGCCGAGGTCGCGGGCCTGGTCGAGCACCGAGCACCACTCCTCGGTGCCCAGTTCCCGCTCGCGCGTGACCAGTTCGACGGGGTTCGAGCAGTACGGACAGTGCAGCGGGCAGCGGTGGGTCAGCTCGGCGAGCATGCCCAGCGGCGGCCGCACCCCCTGCACCTCCTCCGTCACGCCCATTCGACCACCTGCCGGTCGACGAGCCTGGCGAGCACGTCGCCGACGTCGCCTTCGCGCACACCCGCGTAGCGCTCGCCGAGCGCTGCGGCGATGTCGGGCACCGTCCGCTCGCCGTCGCACAGCTCGAGCACGGCGGCCGCGGTCGCGTTGGGCACCAGCACGCCCTCGGGGAACAGCAGCACGTGGGTCTGCCTGGTGCGGTCGTAGGTCAGCCGCACGCCGCAGCGCAGCCGGGGCGTCACTGCTTCGCCGCCGCGTGCTCGATGGCGGTGAGCATCGACCACAGCACGTCGCACTTGAACGACAGTGCCGCCACGGCCGCCTCCTGCTGCTCGCGGGTGACACAGTGGGCCACGACGATCGCGAGCGTCTCCTCGCCCTCGCCGCTCACGGCGTCGATCCGGTTCGTGAAGTAGGCCAGGTCCTCGCTGCGGATCCACTCGTAACGCGCCAGCATGTCGCCGACCCGGCGGCGCATGAGGTGCCCGGAGAACATCTCCGTGAGCCCGGAGGCGACCGCCTCGGCCCACGGCCTGGTGCGCGCGAAGTTCACGTACGCGTCGACGGCGAACCGCACGCCCGGCGCGACGTGGCGCTCGTCCAGCACCTCCTCACGGTCGAGGCCGACCGCCGAGCACAGGCGCAGCCAGCGCTCGGCTCCGCCCTCGCCCTCGGCCCGGCCGTCGTGGTAGACGATGCGGTCGAGCCACTGCCTGCGCACCTCCGGCAGCGGGCAGTTGCTGATGATCGCCGCGTCCTTCTGCGGCAGCATGCGCTGGTAGTACCAGCGATTGGCGGCCCAGACCCGCAGCTCGTGCTCGGTCAGCTCACCGGCGTGCATCCGGTGGTGGAACGGATGGGTGCCCCAGTAGCGGTGCGAGAGTCCCTTGAGCGCGGCGACGAAGGCCTGCTCGGTCATCGGTGGCTTCGGCTCGATCGGCCGCACTGCCGTCCTCCCGGGTCGGTGGGGCGTGGCCGACGGAACGGCTGTAAGCGCTTTCCCATCGGCCACGCCGAAACACTCGTCACTCCATACGGCCGAAGTACGCCGTGACCTCCATCGGCGTCTCGTACTCCTCGAAGTCCGGGGTGGTCCAGACCTCCAGCTCGCCCGACTCGACCATGGTGCGCCTCCCTCCATTGGGATGTCGATGAAAACGCCACCACGGTAACGGGATTCGCGCTGAAAGCGCTATCCCTCGGACCGCAGATACTCCAACTGAGCCACCACGCTGGACTCGGCCGGACCCCACAGCGAGGGGTCGACGTCGGCGTAGACGATCTCGACGACCTGCCGCGGCGTCGCCTCGGGGCCGAGCTGCCGCAGCGCGGTTCGCACCTGGTCGAGCCGCTGTTCCCGGTGTGCGGAGTACTCGCGCGCGGTGGCCGTGAGGTCGGCCAGCTCCGGCCCGTGACCGGGCAGCCCGAGTGCCCCCTCCGGCAACGCGCAGAGCAGTTTCAGCGAGCGCAGGTAGTGTCCGAGATCGGTCAGCACAGTGGTGCCCCGGCCGAGCACGGTGTCGCCCGTGAGCACGTGGGTGCGCCCTGCCGCGTCGAACCGCAGGCTCACCGAGTCGTCGGTGTGGCCGGGGGTGTGCAGCACGGCGATCTCCAGCCCGGCGGCGGTCACGACGTCGTCGTCCGCGATCGGCTCCGCGCCGAGGCACAGGTCGGCCTGGAACGCGCGCACCGGCGCGCCGACGCGCTCGGCGAGCCACGGCGCGCCCTCGGAGTGGTCGGGGTGGTGGTGGGTGAGCAGAATCAGCTCGACGGGCTCGACGGCGGCGACCCGCTCCAGGTGCTCGACGTCCTCGTAACCGGGGTCCACCACCACGCACGAGCGGGAGCCGGGCGCCCGCAGCACCCACGTGTTGGTGCCCTCGAGCGTCATCATCGAGGGGTTGTTCTCCAGCAGCACCGAGGCGGCGGGCGAGACCTCGCGCAGCTTCCCGTACGCGGGATGGGTCATGGCAACTCCACCCTCACCGCGTCACCGTCGGGCACGAGCCGAGGCGTGATCTTGCGCACCGACCGCTCCTGCGCCAGCGCCTCGGCGACCGACGCGCACGAGATGAGCTCGTCGAGCAGGAACCACGTGGGGGGCATGAGCGTGCTCCGGCCCGCCTTGGCGTCGGCGATGGCGTCGGCGGGCCTGCTCCAGCCGGACGACTCGGCCTCGGTGGTCCTGCCGTCGGCGTGCTGGCCCTCTGGCAGTGCGGCGAGGAAGAACCGCGCGTCGTAGCGGCGCGGCTCCTGCTCTGGGGTCACCCAGTTCGCCCACGGCCGCAGCAGGTCCGCGCGCAGGGTCAGACCCTCGCCTGCGAGGAAGCCGGCGAGCGAGAGCTCCCGCGAGACGAGCTGTTCACGGGCGGCCGCGTATTGCGAGGTGTCGGTGACCGTGCTCGACTCGGAGCCCGCCAGCAGCACGCCCGACTCCTCGAACGTCTCGCGGACGGCCGCGCACACCAGCGCCCTCGCCACCGACTCGGAGCAGCCGAACCACTCCGCCCACCGCGCGGGCGGCGGACCTGCCCAGCTCACCGACGCGTCGGCGTCGCGCTGGTCGACACCCCCGCCTGGGAAGACGGTCATCCCGCCCGCGAAGGCCATCGCCGTGACACGGCGCTGGAGGAAGACCTCGACGCCGTCACCCGCGTCGCGAAGGAGCAAAACCGTCGCCGCGTCCTTGGCGGCGGCGGGCCGCTCCGGCGGCTCGGCCGGCAACGACAGCACAGACTGCTTCGGCACGTGGAAGTTCGCTGGCACGCCCCGAAACATACCTTCAGCCGCCGGAGAAGCCGTCCGCCCAGCGGTGCTCGCTGCCGTTCGTCCTGCTCTTGGCGCTCTTCGCGGCCTCAGCGCGCTCGCGTTCGGCCAGCTCGGCGTGCAGCTCACGCAGCAGCTGGCGGTCGCGGTCGGACAGCTGCGGGTCGTCGAGGTCGAGTTCGGGCAGCTCGACGATCTCGTCGGAACGCAGGTTGACGGCGGCGATCGCGCGCCCCTTCTCGGGGTCCTCGGCGATAGCGGCGCGCAGCTGCGCGACCTCCTCCTTGGTCATCTCGGTGGTCGCCGCGGCGCGGTTCTCCCGCTCCGCCGGGGTGGGCTCCGGCTCCTTCTCGGGAGCCTCGCCGGTGTCCTTCTCCTCGGTGGAGACCTTTACGGCAGGCTCCTCGAAGTCGGGAGCCGCATGGGACGGCTCACGCGGCGTCGGCGCCTCGGCGACCGTGTGGGCGCCCCCGACCGGACGCGGCCCGCGTGCGCTCCACGAGGCCGAGCCGCCTGCCGACTGGCCCGTGGCCAGCCACACCGGCGTCGCCGCGGCCAGCGCCGCCTCGTGGTACTCGGTGCGCTCGGCTCCGGGTCCGGTGACCTCGACGACCGAGCGGATGCCGCCCTTGCGCAGCGCGTCGTCGACGCGGAACGCGACGGCGGGCGGGTGTGCCTCGGGGCCGATCTCGACGAGCACCACGCGCTGCGGCAGCGGGCCCGGCACGCTGCCCGCGGGCGTGTTGCGCCACACGGCGTGCACGGAGCGCAGATCCGGCAGCACCTGCAGGGTGCGGTCGAGCGCCTCGGAGATGCCGCGCTCGGGCTCGTTCTCGCGGCTGAACCGGTGGGCGTAGCCGGGAATGGCGTCGCCGACGGTGAGCTGATCGGCCAGCGTCGCGTCCGACCTGCTCATCTCCAGCACGAGCGCCAGCTCACGCTGCTCGGCAGGCCGGACCATGATCCGGCCGGAGATCAGCGCGCCGACGGCGAGTTCGGCCGCGTCGTCCAGGTGCGAACGAGCGACGAGCTCACGTGCCTCCGACAGCGCGCTGTCGTCCAGTCGGCCCGCCAGCGCCAGCAGGACGTTGTGCAGTCGCAGCGGGACCGCGAAGCCGTCCTTCGGCAGGCCATCGTGGACATCCACCATCGCCGATCTCCCTCCAGCCCGCTGGCCGAGCGAGCGTTACGCGGGTACGAGTTTGTGGTGACCGGCGTCCACGGAGCCCACGCACACGAACCGTGAGTTCTCGAGCGCCGCCCGGTGGTAGGCGGGCACGTCGAACTGCACCGGCAAGACCTCCACGCTCGGCGCCTCGTCACCGAGCACCCGGAGGACTCGTTGTAGCTCCCCAGTAAGTCGTGGGAGGCCGGAAACCGCGGTGACCAGCAGGATCCGCTTCGCCTCGTCTTCGGACCCACGGTCGTGCCGCCAGCTCTCCCGAACCTCTCCCACATCCGGGCGACCACGCAACGTTGCGTGAACCACCACGGACACCGAATCGACGGTGTTCACCCAATCGGGTGCACCCGTCGTGAATGTGTACCGGTTCTCGGCGGAGGCGTCTACCCCAAGCGTCGAACTCACCTGGTGCCAATCGGCACCGTGGGGGATCAGACCGGCGACCAACAGGCGGTACTCCGCCTGGTCGAGATCGATCCTGTGCTTAAGCAAAGACTTCGGGAGGGTGCGGGAGAGCGTACCCATCGCGCCCTCACCCAGCCAGTCCCGGAACCGCCACAGCATCTGGTCGGGCATGCGCCCGGCCAGCCGCAGCAGCAGCTCGTGGCACGCGTACTCGATGTCGGGGTCCATCAGGAAACCTCCACGGTCAGCTCGACTTCGACTGGGGCTCCGAGCGGCAGTTCCGCGACGCCCACGGCGGACCGGGCATGCCTGCCCTCGTCGCCGAAAACCTCTCCGAGCAGCTCGGACGCACCGTTGATCACGGCGGGCTGACCGGTGAATCCCTCGCTGGAGGCCACGAAACCGGTCACCTTGACCACCCGGACCACCGAGTCGATGCCCACCAGATCGTGCACGGCCGCGAGCGCGTTGAGCACGGCAGTGCGTGCGTGCTGCTTGGCTTCCTCGGGGCTCACCTCGCCGCCGACCTTGCCGGTCGCGGCGAGCGAGCCCTCGACGAACGGCAGCTGGCCCGACGTGAACACGAGCGAGCCGCTGCGGATGGCGGGAATGTAGGCGGCGACCGGTGCGGCGACGCCGGGCAGCTCGATGCCGAGGTCGGCGAGCCTCGCGCTCCAGCTCACGGGCTCAGCCCTTCGGTCGCTTCAGGTAGGCGACGTGCTGCTCGCCGCTGGGGTTGGGCAGCACGGTCACCAACTCCCAGCCGTCCTCACCCCACTGGTCGAGGATCTGCTTGGTCGCGTGGATCAGCAGTGGAACCGTGGCGTACTCCCACTTCGTGGCACTCATGCGGCACACCCTAGCCAGTACCGTCTGAGCGCGTGGAGACATGGCGCATCCTCGCGACGATCCTGCTGGCCGTGGCCGGCGTGGCAGGCGTGCTGATCATCATGGCCAAGGCGCGCGACAGCACCGACAGCTCGCCGACCGTCGCCGTCGCCGGCCTCGTGTCCTTCACCACGGTGGCCGTGCTGTGCGTGCTCACACTCACGGTGCTGCCCGGTGCCGTGGCCTGGGGTGTCGCCGGGCTCGTCACGCTGGTCGTCACCGTCCTCACACTCGCCTCCTGAGCCGCGATGATCGGGATTTCTGGCTTACCCTGCCTAGGTGACCACACCGGCTGGCTGGACCGACGAGCTCACACGGACCCGGCTCCACTTCGTCACAGGCAAGGGCGGGACCGGCAAGACCACCCTCGCCGCCTCCCTCGGACTCGCGCTGGCCAGCCACGGCAGACGCGTGCTGCTCATCGAGGTGGAGGGCAGACAGGGCTTCGCCCAGGTCTTCGACACCGAGCCCCTGCCCTACGCCGAGCAGCGCATCGCCGCCGCGCCCGGCGGCGGTGAGGTGCGGGCTCTGCACATCGACGTCGAGGCCGCGCTGCTCGAGTACTTCGAGATGTTCTACAACCTCGGCTTCGCTGGCCGGACCCTGCGCCGCATGGGCGCCATCGAGTTCGCGACCACCCTCGCGCCGGGTCTTCGTGACGTGCTGCTGACCGGCAAGATCAAGGAGTGCGTCGGGCGGACCGAGTCCGACGGCAGGCACACCTACGACGCCGTCGTGGTCGACGCGCCGCCGACCGGCCGCGTGGTGAAGTTCCTCGACGTCACCAAGGCCCTCACCGACCTGGCCAAGACCGGTCCGATCCGCGCGCAGGCCGAAGGGGTGGTGCGGCTGCTGCACTCCGGCGAGACGGCCGTGCATCTCGTGACGTTGCTGGAGGAGATGCCGGTACGGGAGACCCTCGACGCGGTCGCGGAACTCGACGGCGCCGATCTGCGGCCGGGAGCGGTGCTGATCAACCGGGTCCGCCCGCCGAGGCTGCCCGCGCGATCGGTGCCCGCCGCCGCGGACGGCAGGGTCGACGCCTCCCGCGTCCGCGGCGGGCTCGCGTCAGCGGGGCTGGAGCTGCCCGAGGCGACCCTGGACGGGCTCGTCGAGGAGACCGTGGAGCACGCGATCCGGCTGGCCGCCGAGCAACGCGCGCGCGAGCAGCTCTCCGAGAGCGACCTGCCTACGCTCGAGCTGGCCGACCTCAACGGTGGCGTCGACGTCGCCGCTCTTTACGAACTCGCCGAGGCACTGGTCGAACAGGGGGTTCGATGACCTTCCCGACCTCGAGCCTGGACGTGGACACACTGATCGACGACCCCGAGACGCGCGTGATCGTGTGCTGCGGCTCCGGTGGGGTCGGCAAGACCACGACGGCGGCGGCGCTCGCCCTGCGCGCGGCGGAACGCGGCAGGCAGACCGTGGTGCTGACGATCGACCCGGCCCGCAGGCTCGCACAGGCGCTGGGCCTGCGGGAACTGGGCAACCACCCGCGCAAGGTCTCGGTCGCCGGCTTCGAGCCGAAGGGTGAGCTGTGGGCGATGATGCTCGACATGCGCCGCACCTTCGACGACATGGTGCGCCGCCACGCCGGGCCGGAACGCTCCGAGCAGCTGCTGGCCAACCGCTTCTACCAGACGATCTCCACGTCGTTCTCCGGCACGCAGGAGTACATGGCGATGGAGAAGCTCGGCCAGCTCGCGGCTGCGGGCGACTGGGAGCTGATCATCGTCGACACACCGCCGAGCCGGTCGGCGCTGGACTTCCTCGACGCGCCGACCCGGCTCTCCGCCGCGCTCGACGGCCGGATGATCCGCCTGCTCACCGGACCGGCGAAGGCGGGCGGCTGGGGCCTTCGCAAGGTCGTCAGCGCCGGATTCTCGATGTTCGCGAAGGCCGTGTCGACCATCCTCGGCGGGCAGCTTCTCGCCGACGCGTCGGCGTTCATGCAGGCGTTCGACACGACGTTCGGCGGGTTCCGCGAGCGGGCCCGCAAGACCGCGGAGCTGTTGCGCTCGAAGGGCACGGCGTTCCTGGTGGTGGCGGCGCCCGAACCGGACGCGCTGCGGGAGGCGAGCTACTTCGTGGAGCGGCTGTCCGAGGAGTCCATGCCGCTGGCCGGGCTCGTCGCGAACCGGACCCATCCGGTGCTCGCCGATCTCTCGGCCATCGACGCGCTGGCCGCGGCCGACGCGCTCGACCGCGGAGGCAGGAGCGCTCCGCTCGCCGCCGCGGTCCTGCGCCTGCACGCCGACCGCGTCGCGCTGGCCGAACGGGAGAAGCGCCTGCTCGCGCGCTTCACCCGGGCTCACCCCGGGGTGTCGGTCGTGCGGGTTCCGGCGTTGCCCAGCGACGTGCACGACCTCGCCGGGTTGAGGGAAATCGGGGACCGCCTGGCCGGAAGCTGAGGCGGCCCCCTTCAGCGTTCAGGCTCCCGCGGCGGGCTCGTACTCGCGTTTGGCCGACTCCAGCAGGTCGCGCCAGCTGCCCACCTCGGGCCGCCTGCGCAGGAGCGCGCGCCGCTCGCGCTCGGTCATCCCGCCCCAGACACCGAAATCGATCCGGTTGTCCAGCGCCTCGGCCAGGCATTCGGTGCGCACCGGGCACCCCATGCAGACGACCTTGGCCCGGTTCTGCTCCGCGCCCCTGACGAACAGGCCGTCGGGGTCGGTGTCCCTGCAGTACGCATAGATCCGCCAGTCCGACTGGTTGGTCTCCATACCCCCAGCTCCTACCCTGTTGTGACCGCAGGCAGGCAGCGAAGTTCCTCGGCCTCGCCCCCCGCGAGCAGGTCTCCTGTGCTCACGTCCCTCCAGTAGCGCCTCCCCAGGCGCCGTATTCGTGAGATGTTGACGGACTGTAGGGGGCCTCGGTTCCGTCCGCCAACCCCCAAGCCGCGTTTTGTTACCAGATGTCACATTCCTGTCAATGCGGTATCCGGAGAACGCAACCCGCTCGGCCCAGTGAACGAATCAGGTGAGATACGCCACTCGTGGCTACCCTGATATGGGTGCGCATGAGGGACGGTCTGCTGAAGATGCTCGGCCTCTGCCTACTCGCGGGGGTGCTGGTCGCGGGGATCCTCTTCCCGGTCGTCGGGGGCATGGGGGTGCTCTCCAACCAGGCCAGCGACACCGTCGAGGCCATGTCCACGGGCCTTGCCGACGAGCCGCCGCCGCTGGTCAGCACCATTACCGACCGGGACGGCCAACCGATCGCGACGCTGTACGACCAGTACCGCATACCCACCGCCCCCGACCAGATCTCGGACGCCATGAAATGGGCGCTGATCTCGGTGGAGGACCGCCGCTTCTACGAGCACCACGGAGTCGACTG
The DNA here is from genome assembly GCF_005146945.1 of Prauserella endophytica. Lineage (GTDB taxonomy): Bacteria > Actinomycetota > Actinomycetes > Mycobacteriales > Pseudonocardiaceae > Prauserella_A > Prauserella_A endophytica. The sequence continues at coordinate 110,717 of NZ_SWMS01000009.1, read as the reverse complement.
GAAGGGCACCATCCGAGCGGCGATCAGCAACACCTCGGGCGGCGACACGCAGGGCGCGTCCACGCTCACGCAGCAGTACGTCAAGAACTACCTCATCAACGTCATCTACCGGGGCGACAAGCTGGGCCAGCAGCGGGCGCAGGAGGTCACCATCGCCCGCAAGCTCAACGAGGCCCGGATCGCCATCCAGCTCGAGACGAAGATGGGCAAGGAGCAGATCCTCGCCGGCTACCTCAACGTCGTGGAGTTCTCGCGCGAGATCTACGGGGTCGGTGGTGCCGCGCGCGCCTACTTCAACACCACGCCGGACAAGCTCACGGTCGCGCAGGGCGCGCTGCTCGCGGGCATGGCCAACAACCCGCCCGCCTACGACCCGTGGAACAACCCGGAGCGCGCCACGGAGCGGCGCAACTTCGTGCTCGACAAGATGGTGGAGAATCGCAAGCTCTCGCCGCAGGACGCCGAACGCATCAAGGCCGAGCCGCTCGGCGTGGTCCCCGAGGGACCCAACAAGCCGGCCGCCAACTGCGTCGGCGCAGGCCCCGAACACGGCTTCTTCTGCCAGTACGTCGAGGACTACCTGCTCGAGCACGGGATGACCAAGGAAGATCTCTACACCGGCGGCTACACCATCCGCACCACCATGGACCCCAGGTCCAACCACCTCGCCAAGCAGTCGGCCGAGGAGCAGGTGGACAAGATGGAGGACAACGTCGCCAACACGTTGTCGCTGGTCAAGCCGGGCAAGGACCGGCACGAGGTGGTGGCGCTGGCCGCCAACCGCGACTACGGGCCCGACGCGGAGGCGGGGCAGACGGAGTACGCGCTGCCCTCGGCCATCTCGAACGTGACCGGCGCGGGATCGAGCTACAAGATGTTCACCGCCGCGGCCGCCGTGGAACGCGGTGTGGTCGGCATCTACGACACCGTCCAGTCGCCGCCGTCGCACGTGTCGCAGATCTTCAGCGGCAGCCCTCCGCCGTGTCCCTACATCGCGCCCTACACGCGCGGCTACTGCGTGGTGAACGCGAGCGAGGGCTACAGCGGCAGCATGTCGTTGCAGACGGCGTTGCAGACCTCGCCGAACACGGCCTTCGTGATACTCGAGGAGCAGACCGGCATGGGGCCGATCGTCGAGATGGCCAGCAAACTGGGGCTGCGCAAGACGATGGCGTCCAACGCCGCGACCGGCGGCCCGCCCGACCCGAACGCGGAGAGCCAGGAGGTCAGGCTCAGCCAGACCCAGTTCTTCGGACCGAGCGAACGGTCCCCGGGCAAGGGCTCGTTCACGCTCGGGGTGAGCCCGACGAGCGGCCTGGAGCTGGCCAACGTCGCGGCGACGTTGATGAGCGGCGGCGTGTGGTGCCCGCCGACGCCGATCGGCGAGATCCGGGATCGCAGCGGCAACCCGGTGCCGATCAAGGAGGAGCCCTGCGAGCAGGCCGTGCCGGAGGGGCTCGCCAACACGATGGTGGTGGGGCTGAGCAAGGACGATCTGCCAGGCGGAACCGCGGCGGCCGCGGCCCAGGGCGTCGGCTGGAGCCGGCCGATGATCGGTAAGACCGGCACCACCCAGAACAACGGCTCGGCCGCCTTCATCGGCGCGACCCCGCAGATCGCGGGCGCGTCGATGGTGTTCCGGCCCGACCTGCCCAACGGCGGTCTGGTCGACGGCGGGCCCGGCAACGTGATCGCGGTCGACGGAGACAGCGGCAACATGTTCGGCGGCAAGACGCCGGCCAGGACGTGGTTCGGAGCCGTGAGCAAGATCCTCGAAGGGCAGCCGGCCCCGCCGTTGCCCCCGGCCGACCCGAAGTACGAGCGGGTCAACTGAAGCCCGGCTGAGCACATCGGCGACGATCGGCTGAATCGTTGCCACGGACGAACACGTTTTCTGCATCACGCGTGTACGCTGGGTAACACAGGCACGCTCAAGGATGATGATGAAACGTCTCGTGACGGGTACGGCGGCACTCGGCGCCGCAACCCTCGGTTACGCCGTCGACATCGAGCGGCGGCACTGGACACTGCGCACGGCGGAGCTGCCCGTACTGGCCAGCGGAGCCCGGCCGATCAGAATCCTGCACGTCTCCGACCTGCACATGCTGCCCGGCCAGGTCTCCAAGCAGCGCTGGGTCGCCGAGCTCGACCGGCTGGAGCCCGACCTGGTCGTCAACACGGGCGACAACCTCGCCCACCGGCGGGCGGTGCCCTCGGTGCTGCGTGCGTTCGGCCCGCTGCTCGACCGGCCCGGCCTGTTCGTGTTCGGCAGCAACGACTACTACGCGCCCAAGCCGAAGAACCCCGCCAGGTACCTGATGCCGAGGGGCCGCAAGAAGCGCATCCACGGCAGGCATCTGCCGTGGCGCGACCTGCGCGCGGCGTTCCTCGAGCACGGCTGGCACGACCTGACCCACGTCCGGCGCACGATCACGGTCGGGGGCCAGCGGATCTTCGCGGCAGGCGTGGACGACCCGCACCTGCACCGAGATCGATATGTCGACATCTCTGGCCGACCCGATCGGGACGCCGTGCTCCGGCTCGGTATCACGCACTCGCCGGAACCGCGCGTGCTCGACCCGTTCGCGTCCGACGGCTACGACCTCGTGCTCGCCGGCCACACCCACGGCGGGCAACTCCGGATCCCCGGCTACGGCGCACTGGTGACCAACTGCGAGCTCGACCGCTCCCGCGCCCGCGGCGCCTCGCGCTGGGGCGCCGACATGTGGCTGCACGTCTCGGCAGGCCTCGGCACATCGCCGTACGCGCCGGTGCGCTTCGCGTGCCCACCGGAGGCGAGCCTGTTGACGCTCGTCCCGCGCGACGAGGCGCCCGCGAAGGCGAGGAAGGCAGCCCGGCGAAAGGCCGCCAGCGACGTCCGCTAGACTGTCTCCCGACCCATTGAGCAGTACATCGGGGTGTGGCGCAGCTTGGTAGCGTGCCTCGTTCGGGTCGAGGAGGTCGTGGGTTCAAATCCCGCCACCCCGACGGAAGATCTGGAAGAGCCGTGTCCGCGGAAAGCGCGGACACGGCTCTTCCTTTGTGTCTTGTGGGGGCGGAGCCCCCACGCCCCACCCGGAGGGGCTTCGCCCCCCCCCCGGACCCCCCTTAGGTAGACCTTTTGGGAGTGGGGTTGCCGGATGCAGTGAAGGCCACCTTCACTGCGTTGAACGCAGGCATGGTGGCCTTCACTGCGTTGATCGAACACAGCGGCGCGGCGCGCCTCCGTTTGGGTGGTGGTGGGAGACGGGCGGGCGCAGGCATGGTGGCCTTCACTGCGGGTGGGTCACCTGGTTGCCAGGACCTCCATCCAGCATTGGGCGAACTCGCCGTTTCCGTTGCGGACCCACATCCACGCCGAGCGGGCCGCGCTCGCGAGCTGCTGGTCCTGCCGGATGTGGATGGCCTCGGCCAGTTCGGCCTCCACCCGCTCCGCCAGCTCGCGGTAGCCGATCTCCGCGTGAAATCGCGCCTTCGCCCGGACGTCGCGGAAACCGGCTCGCACCACCCAGTCGGCCACGTGCCTGCCCGCGAACGGATCGCCGCCCGCCCTGCGGTGCAGCAGGTGCCGTCCCCGTAGCGCCGCGTCGACGTTCGCCGTCTTCGGCCGCAGCTTCGCCTTGCTCCAGTCCGGTGTGGACACCGCGAGGGTGCCACCGGGCCGCAGGACGCGTGCACACTCCGCGAGCACGGCCTGCGGCTGCGGCACGTGCTCGAGCAGCGCGTGCGAGAAGACCACGTCCACTGAGGACGATGGAAGGGGCAGCCCTTCGGGGCACGCCGCGATGAAGTCCACTGTGGATACCCGGGCCCGCTCGGCCGACTTGCGGGCCAGCGCGACTTCGGCGACGTCGGCGTCGACACCCAGCACGCTTATCGGATGCGCAGCCGTGCCGAGACTCAGCGTGATCGCGCCACGCCCGCAGCCGACATCGACCACCCGCATGCCCGGCTCCAGCCTCGGCAGGGCGAAGCCCGCGTAACCCTCCAGCACGCCCACAACAGTACGGACCTGGCAGGATCTCACGTGTGACCACACAGCATCCGGCAGCTCAGGTCCCCGACCAGCTCTTCGCCGACCCGGCCGCAGAGGAACGCTGGCGCGCGCGCTTCAAGGCGCCGAGGGTTTCGGTGCCCGAATGGGCCCTCGACGCCCCGGACGCCAGCCTGTACGTGTCGAACGCGAGCGGCGTCTGGGAGGTCTACGCGTGGGACCGCGCGGCGGACACCCATCGCCAGGTCACCGACCGCCCCAACGGCACCCTGCACGCGACGCCCTCGCCCGACGGCCAGTGGATCTGGTGGTTCGACGACACCGACGGCGACGAGTTCGGCTCCTGGGTCAGGGAGCCGTACGCGGGCGACGGCGCGGCGGCCAAGGCGCTCACCGACGTGCCCGACGGCTACCCGGCGGGCCTGGAGATCGGTCACCGGCTGGTGGCCGTCGGTGTCTCGACCGACGACGGCTCCACCCTCTACGCCCACCGCGACGGCGAGACCATGCGCTTCTACAGCAGCGAGGACGACGCCGGCGTGTCCGCGTTGTCCCGGGACGAGCGGTTGCTGGCGATCTCACACTCCGAGCACGGCGACTCCCGGCACCCAGCCGTTCGCGTGCTCGCGAGCGACGACTTCACCACCGTCGCCGACAAGTGGGACGGAGAGGGCAAGGGTTTGTCCGCGCTGGCGTTCTCGCCGAAGCACGGCGACACCCGGCTGCTCCTGCTGCACGAGCGGCACGGCCGCGAGGAACTGCTGATCTGGGACGTCGAGAGCGGCGCCGAGCAGGAGATCGACCTCGGGCTGCCCGGCGAGGTGGTCGGCGACTGGTACCCGGACGCGAGCGCGCTGCTGATCGTGCACTTCTACGAGGGCCGCAGCTCGCTCCACCGTTACGATCTCGCCTCCGGTGAGCTGACGGCGGTGGAAACGCCGCCGGGCCGTATCGGCGGCGCGGGCGTGCGCCCCGACGGCACCATCGAATACTCGTGGTCGAGTGCGGCGGAACCGCCCGTGGTGCGGGTGCGTGCCGCCGACGGCTCGGACGGCGTGCTGCTCGAACCGCCCGGCGAAAAGGCACCCGGTTCGGAGCCGGTGACCGACGCGTTCGTCGACGGTCCCGGCGGCCGCATCCACGCGCTCGTCTCCCGCCCACCGGGCGCGGAGGGTCCGCAGCCGACGGTTTTCCTGCTGCACGGGGGACCGCACGCCGCCGACGAGGACCGGTTTTCCGCGTACCGCGCGGTGTGGCTCGACGCCGGGTTCGCCGTGGTGGAGGTGAACTACCGGGGCTCGACCGGCTACGGCTCGGCGTGGCGCGACGCCATCGAGGGCCGTCCAGGGCTCACCGAGTTGGAGGACGTCGCCGCGGTTCACGACTGGGCGGTCCGCAGTGGACTGTCGGACCCCGCGAGGTGCGTGGTGGCCGGGGCCTCCTGGGGCGGCTACCTGACCTTGCTCGCGCTCGGCACCCAGCCCGGCCGGTGGGCGGCGGGTGTCGCCGGTGTGCCCGTGGCCGACTACGTGGCCGCCTACGAGGACGAGATGGAGCAGCTGCGAGCGTTCGACCGCGCGCTCTTCGGCGGGTCACCCACCGACGTGCCAGCCGTCTACGACGAGTGCTCGCCGATCAGCTACATCGAGAACGTCGACGTCCCGGTGCTGGTGCTGGCGGGCGACAACGACCCGCGCTGCCCGATCCGGCAGATCGAGAACTACCTGGATCGCCTCGCCGCGCGCGAGGTGCCGTACGAGTTCTACCGCTACGACGCGGGCCACGGCTCGCTCGTGATCGCGGAGACGATCAAGCAGGTCGCCATCGAGGTCGACTTCGCCCGCCGCGCCCTGAACCTGACGTGAGAAGGGAGCAAGGGAGCTTTACTACCGTTTTTCGGTAGTAAAGCTCCCTTGCTCCCAGTTTGGGGCTCAGTGGGTCAGGACGCCTGCTGGGCCTGCCACATCCAGTGCTGCTTCTCCAGCTCGGCGGCGATCTCGATCAGCAGGTCCTGGGTCACCAGGTCGCTCTTGTCGGTCTCGTCGATGCGCGCTCGCAGCCGCTCGATGATCTTGCCGAGGATCTCCACGATCGCGTTGACCGTGGCCTCCGTGGTCTGCCAGTTGTCCGGGTACTCGGGCAGCCCGGAACTCTCGACCACGGTCTTGGCCTTGCCGTTGGGCGAGACCCCGATCGCGTTGGCACGCTCGGCGACGTCGTCGGTGAATCCACGCGCGGCGTCAACCAGCTCGTCGAGCTGGAGGTGCACGCTGCGGAAGTGCTGACCGACGACGTTCCAGTGCGCCTGCTTGGCGATCAGCGAAAGGTCGACGAGGTCAACGAGGGTGGATTGCAGAGCGTTCGCCGTATGCTCCTTGTCGCTCTCTTTGAGCGGGCTCGTGACCGGCGAGTTGGCCATCTTCATGTCCTCTCTTCGCACTGTGGTGGGAGCGTCGACGTGGCGCACGGCGTCCGGCCGACGGCTACCCGTTCCAGGTCAGGGCGAAACCCCTACCCCAGTGTGCGCCGGGCAAGGCCGAACTCGGCAACTTGCCGCCCGATCAGGCGGAGGTTGGCCACCACCTTCTCTTCGGACGCCCCGCCGGCCTCGTCGAACTTGACCTCCGCCGTGTTCACCGCACCGCCGAGCGGGGTCGGCCAGCCACGCAGCGCGTGCGCGATCGTGCGGAGCTGGTTGAGTGTGGTCACGGCCGCCTGCCAGCCGTACGCGACCGCGATGAGACCGACGCCACGGCCGTCGAGGTAGGGGCGGGTGTCGGAGCGCAGGTCCTCCACGTAGTCGAGCGCGTTCTTCACCAGGCCGGACAGCGCGCCGTGGTAGCCGGGCGACACGACCACGATGCCGTCGGCGGCGCGGACCTCCTCGACCAGCTCGAGTGCCTCGGGCGTGCGCTCGTCGATGCCGGCGTCGTAGAACGGCAGCATCAGGGCACTGCCGGTGATGGCCGAGACCTCGGCGCCCACCTCCTCCGCCCCGGCCAGTGCGATGCGTAAGGCGCGTTCGGACTGGGAGCCGTCCCGAAGAGAGCCGCCGATTCCGAGCACCTTGATCGCACGCGTGGAAGTCACGCCTCCGAGGCTAGACCTTCGACTTAGGTCGAGGGCCAGCCCGAACGGCCGGGACATCGGTCACATCTGGCGCCCGAAGCTACCGATCAGTAGCCTCGGTCCCGTCATCGCTGACGGGAGGAAGAATGGCGATTCCGCTCCAGATCCGGGTGCAGGCCGCGGCCGCACAGCTGCTCTACGCGCTTCCCCGCCCGCTGCGCCGGGCCGTCGCGGGCAGACCGATCCGGCTCGACGGCCAGGAGCTCGCGCTCGACGCCCAGCTCCTGCTCCGCATGCAGCAGCTCTCCGGCGCGGCACTGGTCAGCAGGGACGCCACCGTGGAGCAGTCGAGGGCGGCGCTGGACGTCTCGCGGCACCTCGTCAGCGGCAAGCCCATCCAACCCGTCACCACGCGCGACGTCTCGATCCCGGCCGAGCACGGCGAGATCCCCGCGACCCTCTACACCCCGGAGGGCCTCGCCCCCGGCTCCGGGCTGCTGGTCTTCTATCACGGCGGCGGCTGGGTGATCGGCACCCGAGCGAGCCACGACAACACCGCGCGCTTCTTCGCCAAGCACGCGGGTGTGCGCGTGCTGTCGGTGGAGTACCGGCTCGCGCCCGAGCACCCGTTCCCCGCCGCCCAGCAAGACGCGCTCACGGCGTTCGACTTCGCCCACGCCAAGGCCGCCGATCTAGACGCCGACCCCGACCGCATCGCGGTGGGCGGCGACAGCGCGGGCGGCAACCTCTCGGCCGTGACGGCACAGGTCGCCACGCAGCGCGGCGGCCCGGCGCCCGCGTTCCAGCTACTGCTCTATCCAGGTGTCGACGCGAGCGTGCGCCGCCGCTCGCGCGAGTTGTTCGGCAACGGCTTCTTCCTCACCGACGAGCACATGACGTGGTTCCTCGACCACTACGCGCCCGAGGGCGTCGACCGCACCGACCGGAAGCTCTCGCCGCTGCTCACCGAGGACCTCTCCGGGCTGCCACCCGCCTACATCGCGACCGCCGGGTTCGACCCGCTGCGGGACGAGGGCGAGGCCTACGCCGCCAAGCTGTCCGCCGCCGGCGTGCCCGTCGCGCTCAGCAGGCAGGCCGATCTCATCCACGGTTACGTCAATTTCCTCGGCGTCGGCAAGCGATTCCGCGAGGCGACGGCGGAAGCGGCGGGCGCACTGAGAATGGGCCTCAGCCTCAAGCCGTGAGGCTTCTTTCCCCGAAATAGCGGAATCCGGCGTGGAAGCAATTCCACGCCGGATTCCGGTCCCCCTCATTTGGTGAGGATCATGGCACCGGCACGGGCACCCCGGGGACCTCGGGAACCGCCGGCAGCGGCGGAACGGAGCCGAGCAGCGAGTTCAGCAGCGCCTGCAGGCTCTCCAGCAGACCCTGCAGCAAGCCGTTGACCATGCTCAGCGGGTCGGGCAGCGGCGGCAGCCCCGGCACCTGCTGGGTGTAGGCCCTCGGCTCGGCGGCCGGGTCGGCCAGCACCTCGCTGACCTCGCTGTTCTGCGACTTCGCGGTGCCGGCCTGGTTCTGCGCGTCGGCCTGGATCGTGTAGATCTGGCCTGCCGCCAGGTCGGCGAGCAGCGGATCGAGGTCCGCGAGCGTGTCCTGCGTCCCCCGCACGTCCCCGGAGTAGGCCACCTTGGCGAGCTGGTCCCGTAGTTCGAGGACCTGCGCCCCGGCCGCCTCGGTCGACGTGGAGCCCTTACCCCCGCCTGAATTGCTCGCCGCGGCCACCCCTGCCGTGGTCAGCGCGAGCATCGCACCTGTCGCGACGGCGGCCACCACGCGAGCGAATTTGCTTTTCATTTCGTAAAACCTCCCGGCCCTCCTGAAAGCCCGACGGGACCATGGATACCAACCGGGTCAGTGATCCACCAGCCGATCCGAGGACACGACAGTTTCCAACCCTCACGTGCCGAATTCGCCGAGCGATAGTCGCCCGCAATTGATGAACCTTGAACTGTTGCGCTTCATCCGGAAGATCAGCATGAAAACCACGCTCCGCAGTCGCATCACCCGGTGGTACGGGCAGGTCATCCGTGCGGGCGCATTCGGGTGCCCCACTCACCCATCACCCCGTGGTGCGCGCGTGTCGCGTGGACCACGGAGGGCCTAACGGACACACACGAACGGCCCTCACCTCACAGCGGCAGGCCCCGCTCGAACTGGGTCAGGCCCCGGTCGATGTACTCGAGGAAGTCCCCGCCCTCCTCGATCGACGTGACATAGGCAGCCAGGATCACGCCAGTGAGCGCACCCGTCCACATCCGGACCGCGAAGTCGTCACGTTCGCGCCCGAGCCGCCGCAGGATCGCGTCGTGCAGCATCCGCATGCCCTCGGTGAACTGCTCGAAGAGCTTGGCCCGCAGGTCGGGCACCGAGATGACGAGCCGCTGCCGCACGGCCTCCAGCTCGGCCTCCTCCGCAGAGAGGCCGCGGAAGACGGCGTGCACCGCCGCCTTGATCGCCGCGATCGGCCCGACGTCGGCGGGCTGGTTCACGAAATGCTCGATCAGCACCGGGTCGAGCCGGTCGTAGAGGACCGTGTCCTCCTTGGTCGGGAAGTACCGGAAGAAGGTGCTCTGCGAGACCTCGGCGGCCTCGGCGATCTGCTCGACGGTCGTCGCCGCATAGCCCTGCTCGGTGAACAGCCGGAGCGCGTGGTCCTGGATCGCCGCGCGCGTCCTGGCCTTCTTGCGTTCCCGGAGCCCGACCGGCTTGTCAGCTGGCGACGTAGTCATGCCCTGATTCTGCCCGCACGACATCCTCTGGCCGCCTCGGCAGGAACCTCAACGTGAGCACCACGCCGGCCACCGCGAACGCCGCGCTCACCCACAGGGTCGCGGTCATGCCACTGACGAACGCGTCGCGCACGGAGCCCAGCAGACCCGGCGCCTCCCTGGCGACCTGCACCCCAGCGGCGGCGCTGTCGCGCACGGCGTCGGCCGCGGTGGGCGGCAGCCCGGTGACGTCGACGGCGGAGGTGTAGCCCGCGTTCAGCACGGTCCCGAGGATCGCGACCCCGAGCGTGCCCCCGACCTGCCGCATCGCCTGGAGCAGGCCCGAGCCGACCCCGCTGCGCTCGGTGTCCAGCGAGCCCATCGCGATGTCCATGGCTGGCGGCAGGGCGAACCCGAGGCCAAGCCCGAGCACGGTGATCCACGTCGCGATGAAGCCGTAGCCGTCGGCGGCGTCGGTCGCGGTGCCGAGCACCCCGCCCACCGCCATGATCGCGAATCCCGCGGCGACCACGACCTTCGCGCCGAGCCGTTCGCGCAGCCGCTCCGCCACCTGCACGCCGACCAGCAGGCCGCCGACAATGGGCAGCAGCCGCAGCCCGGTGCCGAGCGCGTCGGCGCCGTTCACGGCCTGGAAGAGCTGGGGCAGCACGAACATCGCGCCCATGAGGGCGAACGACGCGAGTGTCGCCAGCACCGCACCCCACGTGAACCCCGCCGAACGGAACAGTGCCCGGTCCACGAGCGGGTGCGTCGCTCGCCGCAGCCACAGCACGAACCCCACGAGCAGCACCACGCCGGCGACCAGCGGGACGAGCGCGACGGCGGAGCTCCAGCCGCGCTCGCCCGCCTCGGTCAGCCCGTAGGTGAGCGACACGAGGCCTGCGCTGGAGAGCGCGATGCCGACACCATCGATGCCCTGGTCCGGCCTCCCGGGCAGGCGCGGCACGAGGAACGCGACCGCGACGACCCCGACCACGACGAACGGCACGTTGATCAGGAAGACGGAGCCCCACCAGAAGTTGTCGAGCAGCCAGCCACCGACCACCGGACCGAGCGGGATGCCGAGTGCGATCGCCGCCGACCACACGCCGATCGCACGCGCCCGCTCCTCACCGGGGAACAGCACGGTCAGCACCGACATCGACAGCGGGACCAGCAGCGCGCCACCGACGCCGAGCAGCGCGCGGGCGGCGATCAGCAGCTCGGGCGTGCCCGCGTAGGCGCACGCCACCGACGCCACACCGAAGACCACGAGTGCCACGACGAGCAGCCGTTTGGGTCCGAACCGGTCGCCGAGCAGGCCGGCGGGAAGGAGCCCTGCGGCGAGCACGAGCGTGTACGAGTTCGCGAACCACTGCAGCTCGCTCGTCGAGGCCTGCAGGTCCACGGCCAGCGTCGGCAGCGCGACATTGAGCACCGTGACGTCCAGGCCGAACGCGAGTACCGCGAACACCAGCGCACCGAGGGCCCACCAGCGGCGTGGATCGGGAGCAGCCATGGCGACCACCTTTCGACAGTAACTACCTTTTGATAGTAGCTACCATTTTTCGTCCGGCGCCACCGAAAAGAAGTTGCACGGGCGTACCAGGTTGCGCTTGTCTGGACGTTGTGCCGCTGCAGCCCTACCTCGACGTCCTCCGCCTGCCAGGGACGAAAACGTCCTTCCTGCTGATGACACTGGCCCGGCTGCCGATGACGGCGACAAGCATCACGCTGACGCTGCACATCGTCAGCGAGCTTGGGCACGGCTACGGCGCGGCCGGGCTCGTCGGCACGGCCACCACGGCCGGCACGGCACTCGCGGCGCCGCTGATCGGCAGGCTGATCGACCGGCACGGCCTGCGCCCCGTGGTCGCGGTGTGCGGGCTCGCGTCGACGGCGTTCTGGGTGAGCGTGCCGTACCTGCCGTACCAGGCGCTGCTCGTCGTGGCCCTGCCCGCCGGGGCGCTCGTGCTGCCGGCCGGTTCGATCGCCCGCCAGGTGATCACCGCACTCGTGCCCGAGCCCCGGCGGCGCGCGGCCTACTCGCTCGACACCATCTCGCTCGAGACCACCTTCATGATCGGCCCCGCGCTCGGCATCGCGGCGAGCACGCAGCTCTCGTCCACCGTGGCGCTCACGGGCATCGGCATCGTGTTCGGGGCGTGCGCTGCGGCGCTGTACCTGGTGGATCCACCCATCCGCACCGAGGAGGAGCGCGGCGCGACACCGGGCACGCGGCCGAGGATCCGCGCGTGGCTCGGCGCGCCGCTGATCGGCACGCTGCTGGTCGCCATGGGCGCCCTGTTCGTGCTCATGGGCACGGAGCTCGCGGCACTCGCGGCCCTTCGCGAGTCCGGCGAGGTCGGCTGGACCGGTGTCGTGATCGCCGTGATGTGCGTCGCGTCGCTGACGGGCGGGCTCATCCACGGCGCGGTGCCGAGGTCGCTCTCCCAGCTACCGCTGATGGTTCTGCTCGCCGTGCTGGTGATTCCGGTCGCGCTGGTGACCGATCCGTGGTGGCTGCTGGCGCTCGCACTCGTGCCGACGAACCTGGCGTGCGCGCCGACGCTGGCCGCGACGACGGAGTCGGTGAGCAGGCTCGCACCGGTGTCCGTACGCGGCGAGGCGATGGGCCTGCAGGACTCGGCGACCCGGATCGGGATGGCGATCGGCGCGCCGGTGGTGGGCTTCGTGATCGATCACTCCCAGCCAGGCTGGGGGTTCGTGGCCGCGGGGCTGGGCGGGCTGCTGTTCGCCCTCGCAGGCTGGCTGCTGCAGCGCCGCCCAGGGCGGCCGTCGGTTACAGGCAGGCCTGGCGCAACTGCTCCAGGTTGTTCAGATTCCGTTGCAACCACTGGTTGAACGCGTTCATGTTGTCCAGCTTCTGCTGTTCGAGCTCGAGGTAGCCGTCGGCCATCGCGCCGAGCGTCTGCTTGACGTCCTGTTCGGCGACCTGGTTGGCCAGGTCCTGCAGCTGGTTCGCCTTCTCCTCGGCGCGCGCCTGCACCTCCTGCGGGTCCACGTTCGGGTTCAGGTCGACGATGCCCAGAGCCTGGCTGCACACGCTCGCCTTGCTCGTCGCCGAGTTCACCTGGTCGACGGCCTCGTTCACCTCGGAGCAGCCCGTGAGCAGCAACAGTCCCAGCGCGACCGGCGCGCACCTTTTCAGCATGCCGCAGAACCTACCGGGTTCCTCCCTTTTGCCCACCCGGCCTCCGACTTCAGGACGACGCCCTCGGCGCCCCGCGGCCCTAGTTTCGTCGCGGGAGGGAATCATGGCAGGTAGTGGGCGCGTCACCGCCCTGGACGTGATCCGGGGCATCGCGATCCTCGGCACGCTGGGCACCAACATCTGGATCTTCACCGACCCGCTGGGGGCAGCGGGATTCCTCACCGGTCCCGCACCGGACTCGGTCGCCGGGTTCACCGAGACGGTGCTGCGCTTCCTCACCAACGGCAAGTTCCTGGCACTGCTGTCGCTGCTGTTCGGGATCGGGCTCGAACTGCAGTACCGCGCGGCGATGCGGCGCGGTAGGCGCTGGCCCGGCTGGTATCTGTGGCGTTCGGCACTGCTGCTGGTCGAGGGCCTTCTGCACTACGTCCTGATCTTCGAGTTCGACGTCCTCATGTACTACGCCGTGGTATCGGTGCTCGTGGCGTTCCTCGTCGGCCGGAGTGCCCGGGTGCAGCGCGGCTGGCTCATCGGCGTGGCCGCGCTGCACGTCACGGTCATCGGCCTGCTCACGGCTGCTCTCGCGCTCTCCGACGCGACGGTCTCCGGCGGCGCCGCCACGAGCACCGACAGCTGGCCCGAGCAGGTGAGCACGCGGCTTTCCGACTTCGCCACGTACCGCGCCGAGGCGCTGTTCGCGATCCCGCTCAGCACGGTGCTGTTCCTGGCCGGGGTGCGGCTGTGGCGGGCGGGGGCGCTGACGTCGTCAGGGCGTGCTGTCCAGGTGCGGCTGATGCGGATCGGGCTCGGCGTCGGCGTCCCGCTGAACCTGCTCACGTCGTTCGCCGGGACGGAGTGGTTCCTGGCCGACCGATACCTCGCCGCTCCGCTCGTGGCGTTCGGCCTGCTCGGCCTGGTGCCGTGGCTGCTGCACCGGATGCGCGACGAGGCCGGACCGCTGCGGCGTGGCCTGACGGCCGTGGGGCGCTCGGCGCTGTCGTGCTACGTCGGGCAGAACGTCGTGTGCTCGATCCTGTGCTACGGCTGGGGGTTCGGCCTCGCGGCCATGTTCGCCGACGCCCGCCCGTGGTGGGTCGCCGCGCTCTTCGTCAGCGTGTGCGCGCTGCTGATGCTGCTGGCGTCGTGGTGGCTGTCCCGGTTCTCGCGCGGCCCGCTGGAGCAGGTGTGGCACTGGGCTTACCAGGCGCCGCAACGATCCCGCGAGCGCGTGGACGCAACGGCGCACTGACCGCACGGCGAGGTCAGCCGTGCCCAGCTGCAGTGAAGGCCACCTTGCCTGCGTTGAACGCAGGCAAGGTGGCCTTCACTGCAGTAGGTGACTCAGGCGAGGGTCTGCGCGAGCTCCTCGGCGATCTCGTACGTGTTCAGGGCGGCACCCTTGCGGAGGTTGTCGCCGCACACGAAGAAGTCGAGCGTGTTCGGGAAGTCCAGCGCCTGGCGGACCCGGCCGACGTAGGTCGGGTCGCCACCCACCACGTCGGCGGGCGACGGGAACTCGCCCTTCTCCGGGTCGTCGACGAGCACGATCGAAGGCTGCTGCTCGAACACCTTGTGCGCGGCCTCGACGGTCACCTCACGGGAGAACGTGGCGTGAACCGCGAGCGAGTGCGTGGTGACCACGGGTACGCGCACGCAGGTGGCCGACACCTTCAGGTCCGGGATGCCGAGGATCTTGCGTGACTCGTTGCGCACCTTCAGCTCCTCGGAGAACCAGCCGTCGCCCTTGTAGGAGCCAGCAGACGGGATCACGTTGAGTGCCAACGGAGTTCCGGCGAACGGAGTGTCCGCCATGGACAGTCCGGCCGACTCGAGGGCGGCGCGGACGTCGCCGGCCTTCGAGCCGAGTCCCTTGCCCGCCACGGCCTCCAGCTCGGCGTACAGCCGGTCGATGCCGCCCTGCCCGGCACCGGAAGCGGCCTGGTAGGACGCCACCACCAGCTCGGTGAGCCCGAACTCGCGGTGCAGCGCGCCGAGCGCGGCCATCATCGACAGCGTGGTGCAGTTGGGGTTGGCGATGATGCCCTTGGGTCGCTGCGCGACCTTGTCCGCGTTGACCTCGGGCACCACGAGCGGCACCTCGTCGTCCATGCGGAACGCGCCGGAGTTGTCGACGGCCACGGCGCCGCGCGCGGCGGCGACCGGAGCCCATTCGGCGGAGACCTCGTCGGGCACGTCGAACATCGCGACGTCGACGCCGTCGAACGCCTCGGGCTTCAGCTCGACGACCGTCAGCTCCTCACCGCGCACCACGATCTTCTTGCCCGCCGACCGCGCGGAGGCGATCAGCCGGATCTCACCCCACGGCACGCTCTCGCGCCCGTTGATGATGTCGATCATGACGGTGCCGACCGCTCCGGTCGCGCCGACCAGAGCCAGCGTGGGGCCCTGTGCAGTCATCTAGCGTCCACTCCCTGCGTAAACGACGGCCTCTTCGTCGCCGCCGAGCTCGAATGCCTCGTGAATCGCGCGCACCGCGTCGTCGAGCTGCGCGTCCCTGATCAACACCGAGATCCGGATCTCCGAGGTGTTGATGATCTCGATGTTCACACCCGACTTCGCGAGCGCCTCGCAGAAGGACGCCGTGACACCGGGGTGCGAGCGCATGCCCGCGCCGACGAGCGAGACCTTGCCGACGTGGTCGTCGTAGAGCACGGCCGAGAAGTCCAGCTCCGCCTTGATCTTCTCGAGCTCGCTCACGGCCTTGGGGCCGTTCGCCTTCGACAGCGTGAAGGTGATGTCAGTGCGGCCGGTGGTGTTGGAGATGTTCTGCAGCACCATGTCGATGTCGATCTCCGCGTCCGCGACGGTGCGGAAGATCCTCGCTGCCGCGCCCGCGTGGTCCGGGACCCCGGTGACCGTGATCTTGGCCTCCGAGCGGTCGTGGGCCACACCGGTGATCAACGCTTGTTCCACGGGGAGCTCCTCAATCGAACCGGCCACGGTCGTGCCCGGCTTGTCACTGTAGGAAGAACGAACCCGGATCGGCACGCCGTAGCGGCGGGCGTACTCCACCGAGCGCAGGTGCAGGATCTTCGAGCCGCTGGCGGCGAGTTCGAGCATCTCCTCATAGGGCACCGTGTCGAGCTTGCGCGCGTTCGGCACGATCCGCGGGTCGGCGGTGTACACACCGTCCACATCGGAGTAGATCTCGCACACATCGGCGTTGAGCGCGGCGGCGAGCGCCACCGCGGTGGTGTCGGAGCCACCCCGGCCGAGCGTGGTGATGTCCTTGGTGTCCTGCGCGACGCCCTGGAACCCGGCCACCAGTGCGATGTAGCCCTGCTCCAGCGCGTCGGTCACGCGACTGGGCGTGACATCGATGATGCGCGCGTTGCCGTGCACCGACGTGGTGACGACCCCCGCCTGCGAACCGGTGAACGACCACGCCTCGGCACCCTGCGCCGAGATCGCCATCGCGACAAGCGCGTTGGAGATCCGCTCTCCTGCCGTCAGCAGCATGTCCATCTCGCGTTCCGGGGGAACCGGGTTCACCTGTTCCGCGAGATCGAGCAGTTCGTCGGTGGTGTCACCCATCGCCGAGCACACCACCACGACCTCGTTGCCCGCCTTCTTGGTGGCAACGATCCGCTCGGCAACGCGCTTGATCCGGTCTGCGCTCTCCAACGACGAACCGCCGTACTTCTGGACCACGAGCGCCACTTGCCGAACCTCCTCGCCGGAGCGAGCACACCTCACGGTTCTGTTGCGAAGGGCCCGCTCCATACCTTCGGGACAGAGTACCGGGGGTGTGCACCGAGGACATCTCGCTTTGTGGCCCCGGCCACTCGCCGAGCGCCACGCGTACCACACCGCTGACCTACAGTGAGCCCATGAGTGACAAGGAAGCCGAGACGAGCGCCCCGGTGCACGAGCTGATCGCGCGGCGATGGAGCCCGAGGGCCCTCGACGACATGGCCGATGTCACAGCCGACCAGCTCCGCGCGCTGCTGGAGGCCGCGCGGTGGGCGCCGTCGTTCGGCAACACCCAGCCCGCCCGCTTCCTGGTCGGCAGGAGGGGCGCGGACACCTACGACCGCATCCTCGGCACGCTCACGCGCCGCAACCAGTCCTGGGCTCACCGCGCGGGGGCGCTGCTCGTGGTGCTCGCGCTCACACACAACGAGAAGGGTGCGATCCCCTACGCCGAGTACGGCGCCGGGCTCGCGGCGGAGAACCTCGTGCTGCAGGCCGTGGCCGAGGGGCTCGTCGCGCACCAGATGGCCGGCTTCGACCACGAGGCCGTGAGCCGCGAGTTCGGCCTGCCCGACGAGGTCCGGCCACTCGTCGCGATCGCCGTCGGCGGCCTCGCCGAGCCGGAGGTGCTCGGCGAGGAGCGCGACATCGCGAGGGAAAGCGCACCGCGCAAACGCGTGCCGCTGGAGGACTTCGCTTTCACGGGCAGCTGGGGCACCCCCGCGTTCTAAGGCCAGTTGATCGCGCCCCCCGGGCCGAGGAACGTCCGGAGGTGCCGGTCCTCGGCGCGGCCGTGCAGGGGGAACTCGAACGTCGACCCGTCCGGCCAGGTGATGGTCCGCCCGCGGAGGTCGACCTCCGGCGCCTGCGGCCGCCGCGCCTGCCAGAGGATCCGCGGCGGGGGCGCGTCGGCCGGGTCGGTGAAGGTCGATCCGGTGTCAACGATCGCCAGCCACGACGGCGAGCAGGCCAGCCACGGTCCCTTCGCCCCGCGGAGCCGGTCCACCAGGTCGAGCACCATCGCGTTCTCGGGGCCCTTCACGCGGATCTGCCGTTTGAACGGGTTCCCCCACTTGCCTCCGCCGCTGCCCGCGCCGTTGACGAAGGCGAAGACGGAGAGCACCGAGACGCCGATGCCGCGCACGATGTTCCAGCAGAAGCGACGGATCAGCTTCTTGCCCTTGACCGTGCCGTCCATGCGCCTGCCGGGCACCTCGAACCCGAGTCCGTCGTCGCTCAGGCGCAGCACGATCACCGGCTCGCGCCACTGACCGCGAAGCAGCTCCTCGACCCGTTCCCGGAAACCGGGGCGGACCAGCGTCTTGTCGCGCTTCGCGTCGAGCCGCTCCTCGTGAGCGAAGATCTTCTCCGCCGCCCGCCGCCTGGCCTCGGTGGGCGCCTGGGCGATCAGCTCCTCCGGCGTGCCGGCTAGATGTCGAGGTTCCCTCGGGTCTCCTCCGCGCTCTGGTCCCCGCCGATCTCGCTCTTGTCGAACCACGGCTCGTCCCCTCCGACGCTGACGTCTTCCGTGCCCTCGCTGTAGGCGGTCCGCCCCGCCGCTACACCGGCCTTGGCTCCGGCACCGGCGACCAACGGCTGAACACCGGCCGAGGTCTGGAACATCGTGGTGAGCGCCCGGTTGCTCGGGTTGAACGGCACCCCGGCGGTGTGCTCGAGAACCTCGAGCGAGAACTTCGACTCACCGGCGTAGGTCCCGAGGCGGAACTTCCTGGTCATCTCCATGACCTTCGTCGAGTACTTCGCCAGGAAGTCGATGAAGGTGTCGAGCAGCTTGCCGAACCTGCCGAGGTAGCCGGTGACCTTCTTGAGCACGCTGGCGGCCTTGGCGATCGAGGCGGTCATCGCGGCGGCGACCGAGCTGCCGAAGCTGATGACCGACGCGGCCAGGGCGGGCAGCCAGATGGTGATCAGCCACGACACCAGCTCGGTGATGATCGCCTTGATCACCTCTTCGATGACCTGCATGACCATCGACCACATCTGCAGCACCTCGGCCACCGAACCGGCCGCCGAGCCGATGCCGCGGATGCCGGAGGAGAAGTCGCCGAGCGCCTCCTTCGCCGCGTTGCCCGCCTCGTCGACCCATTCGGCCAGCGCGGTGTCGCCCGCCTGCTCGAAGTCGTCGGCGAGCGCGACGAAGCCCTGCGCGATGGTGACGAAGTTGTCGGAGGCGTGCCCGATGGCGGGGCCGTCGCCGGTGACCTGGTGCAGTGCGTCCTGCAGCGGCTGAACCAGCTCCAGCAGCATGTTGAGCCCGTGGCTGACCAGCCAGCCGATGGGGTCCATGGCGAAGGTGACGATGTCCCCGGCCGCGGCGCCGACGAACGCCGCGCCGTCACCGACCAGCGCGGCGCCCGCGGAGGCCAGCTCCTGCAGATTGTCCGCCTGCGCCGCCTGCTGGGCGTGCGCGGCGATCGACTTGCCGGAGTCGTAGGCCGTGCCGACCACCGGCACGTGGCCCATCGCGCGGTCGATGTTGGCGCCCGTGCTCTCGTCGTACGCCTGGACGTCGAGCGTGTCGGCGATGCTCTCCCGCTCGGTCATGAGCCGTGCCCTCCCGCCGCGTCGATCTGCCCCTGGTGCCGCCCGAAGGTGATCGTCCCCGCGTCCTCGGCCTCCTGGTACATCTCGGCGGCCCTGTTCAGCTTGGTGATGAACCCGTCGACGCCGTCCTTCATGTCGTTCAGCAGGGACCGCAGCTCCGCGAGGCGATCGGTGTAACCCTGCTTGGCGAAGATCCCGATGACGCCCCAGGCCTCGTTTGTCACGTCGGCGGCGTCGATGAGGTTGCCGAACTTGTCGGCCTCCCCCTCGTAGTGCGGGAGTTGCCTGGCGTAAGCGGAGATCGCCTCGATGTTGGTCTGTATGCCGTCGGGCATCGGGCCCCCTCGGTCGGGATCGGTCAGCGCAGGATCGAACCTTGGTCGAAGTAGTCGTCGTTGTCGTCGTCCGAAGGGCGGGACCTCCGGGTCGGCGGCGGCGTTTGCTGCGACGCAGGTTCCTCCTCGGCGGTTCCGAACGCCTCTGCCTGAGCCTGGCGAACCTGCTCCGAGGTGTTGACACCGAACGTGTCACCGAACGCGTCGTCCACGATCCCGGCCTGCCGCTGGACCGCACCCGCGACCGCCTGCCGCATGGTGCTCATGATCGTGGCGGAGAGCTGGCCCGGGTCCTGACGCAGCGCGCCGGGGGTCAGCCGCAGGTCGGTGACGGCGCCTCCGGCGCCCGCGACCACCGTGACACTGCCGTCCGGCGAGGTCGCGGTGCTCTCGATCTCGGCGATCCGCGCCTGCATCTCTCCTACGCCGGCGAAGCTGGCCTCGGCCTGACGGATCTTGCTCCGGAAGTTCTCGAACTGGGCGATCAGCTGATCCATGTGGGCGGACATCGGTACCCCATGCGGTGCGCGGCTGGGCGTCATTCGGGCGAATGCGCCGCCCGATTATGACAAGGCCGCGCGAGCACGGACCGGTTTTCCGCTCAGGAGGCGCCGCCCACCCTGCGGATGATGCGGGCCACGATCGAGGACACCACGAGCCAGAAGATCGCGGCGATGCCGTAGTTCACCAGCACCGAGAGCTTCGGGTCGTCGGGTGTGAAGAGGTCCTTGAAGCCCAGCGAGAGGCCCTCGGACCAGTCGGCGACCCACGACACGATGCCGTTGTCGGGGTTGGCCTCGCCGAT
Organism: Prauserella endophytica; assembly: GCF_005146945.1. Taxonomy (GTDB): domain Bacteria; phylum Actinomycetota; class Actinomycetes; order Mycobacteriales; family Pseudonocardiaceae; genus Prauserella_A; species Prauserella_A endophytica. The sequence goes on along the minus strand of NZ_SWMS01000009.1, from coordinate 90,331 downwards.
CACGAAGATCACGTGCAGGACCAGCACCAGCGCGAACAGCAGGCCGACCCAGCGGGCCACGCCGGCCAGCAGGCCGACGACCTGGTCGCGGACAGCCTTCCAGTCCGTCTTGCGCTTCGGCGCCGGCTCCTGCTCCTCGGGGGAGTTGCGGAAGGTCGACACGGAAGGGCTGGGCGGGAGCGCCTGCGTGGCCTCGGCGTCGCTGGCGTCACTGCCCTGCGCTTTTTTCTCGGCGTGCTCAGCCATGCCCCGCAGTTTCCCACGGCTCCCGGCGAAAAGCTACGCGCCAGTAACTCGACGGAACGACCGGGCGATAACGGTTCGGCCTCGCCCCGGCTTTTCAACGCGATCACGCCGTGGTTAAGCTGGCCGACGTGGCACGTGCTCTCCTGCTTCGCTGCCGCGACGGGGCCTGATCAGACCGGCTCCCCGTCGCGGGGCTTTGTGGTGCCGCCGGTCGTAACCGAGCCCACAACCGAGCAGGAGCATTTCCAGACATGAGCACCCCCGAACCTTCGGTATCGCCCGCCAGCCGTATCCGCACGCCGTCCCGGCCCGCGCCTGACGGCCAGCCGGTGTGGAACACCCAGCGCGGCTCGTCGATGCCGGTCCACCGCTACCAGCCGTGGTACCGCCTGGTCGAGGACATCCAGCTGCCCGACCGGACGTGGCCGGACAAGCGCATCGACCGCGCCCCGCTGTGGTGCGCGGTCGACCTGCGCGACGGCAACCAGGCCCTGATCGACCCGATGTCGCCCGCCCGCAAGCGCAAGTTCTTCGACCTGCTGGTGCGCATGGGTTTCAAGGAGATCGAGGTCGGCTTCCCGGCCGCGAGTCAGACCGACTTCGACTTCGTCCGCGAGATCATCGAGGACGGCGCGATCCCGGACGATGTCCGCATCCAGGTGCTGACGCAGTGCCGCCCCGAGCTGATCGAGCGCACCTTCGCCTCGCTGGAGGGCGCCCCGAGGGCGATCGTGCACATCTACAACTCGACGTCGATCCTGCAGCGGCGGGTGGTGTTCCGCGAGGAGCGCGAGGGCATCAAGAAGATCGCGCTGCAGGCCGCCGACCTGGTGGTGGAGTACGCCTCGAAGTACTCCGACACCGACTTCCGGTTCCAGTACTCGCCCGAGTCGTACACCGGCACGGAGCTGTCCTACGCCGCCGAGGTGTGCAACGCCGTCTCCGACATCTGGCAGCCGACGCCGGAGCGGCCGGTGATCATGAACCTGCCAGCGACCGTGGAGATGGCGACCCCCAACGTCTACGCCGACTCGATCGAGTGGATGAACCGCAACCTGGACCGCCGCGACGGCGTGATCCTCTCCCTGCACCCGCACAACGACCGGGGCACCGGCGTCGCCGCCGCCGAGCTGGGCTACCAGGCCGGCGCCGACCGCATCGAAGGCTGCCTGTTCGGAAACGGTGAGCGCACCGGCAACGTCGACCTGGTGGCGCTGGGTATGAACCTGTTCAGCCAGGGCATCGACCCGCAGATCGACTTCTCCGACATGGACGAGATCAAGCGGACCGTCGAGTACTGCAACCAGCTGCCGGTGCACGAGCGCAGCCCGTGGGCGGGCGACCTGGTGTTCACCGCGTTCTCCGGCTCCCACCAGGACGCGATCAACAAGGGCTTCGACGCGCTGAACGCCGCGGCCGAGAAGGCGGGCGTGCCAGTGGAGGAGTTCCCGTGGGAGGTCCCGTACCTGCCGATCGACCCGAAGGACATCGGCCGCACTTACGAGGCCGTGATCCGCGTGAACTCGCAGTCGGGCAAGGGCGGCATCGCCTACATCATGAAGACCGAGCACCAGCTGGACCTGCCGCGCAGACTGCAGATCGAGTTCTCGCAGACCGTCCAGCGGCACACCGACTCCGAGGGCGGCGAGGTGGACCCGGAGACGATGTGGAGCGCCTTCTCGGCCGAGTACCTCGAGCCACGCACGCCGCTGGAGCTGGTCCGCCAGCACGTGACCGCGAACGGTGAGTACGACCTCACCGCCACGGTTCGCGTCGACGGCGAGGAGCAGGAGATCACCGGACGCGGCAACGGCCCGATCGCCGCGTTCTTCGACGCGCTGAGCACGGTCGGCTACGACCTGCGGCTGATGGACTACAGCGAGCACACGCTGACCCCGGGCGACGACGCGAAGGCCGCCTCGTACATCGAGTGCGCCATCGACGACAAGGTGTACTGGGGAGTCGGCATCGACCCGTCGATCGTCACCGCCTCCCTGCGCGCCGTCGTCTCCGCCGTGAACCGCGCGCACCGCTGACCCTTCCGGCCGTCGGCCCCCAAGGCCACCTTTGCTGCGCTCAACGCAACAAAGGTGGCCTTCGGTGCGTCCGGCGGCAGGGAGCAACCCTGAGGGGTTCTCAGTGGTGGCTGCGTTGAGCGGTACGTGGACGTCTCGACGCTCTCGCTGCTGGCGCTGTTCGTCATCGCGGCGGTGCCGCTGGCCCCGACCGAGGTGACGCTGATCGGCATGGGCGTCGTCGCCGCGGCCAAGGACGGGCCGATCGCGCCGACCATCCTCGTGGCCTCCGCGGGCTGCCTGCTCTGCGACTACCTGCTCTACGTCACGGGCAGGCGAGGCGGTTCGCGCGCGCTGGCGCGCGTGCGAAGGCGGCGCAGCGCCGACACGACCATCCGCTGGCTCACCGCCCGGCTGGAACGGCGGCCCGTCGCGGTCCTCGTGATCGCGCGCTGGCTGCCCGCGGGCGGCACGGCGGGCTCGCTGCTCGCCGGATCGCTGCGCTGGCCACGCGCGGCGTTCCTCACCGCGTCCGTCATCGGGGTGATCCTCTGGTCGACCTACGCCGTCCTGCTCGGCTACCTCGGCGGCTCAATGGTCGACGAGTCACTCATGAGCCTGCTGCTGTCGCTCGCTGTCGCCGCCGTGCTCACAGCACTGGTCGCCGCGGTGTGGCGGCGCCGGACCGGGCATCATCTGGACTATGCGCGCGGAACGTCTGGTGGCACTGCTGTTCACCCTGCAGAGCAGGCGTAGCGCCACGGTCCCCGAACTGGCCGAGGCGCTCGGCGTCTCCGAGCGGACCATGCACCGCGACATCGCCACGCTGCAGGCGTCGGGGGTTCCGCTGTGGACCGAACCCGGCCGCTACGGCGGGGTTCGCCTCGTCGAGGGCTGGCGGACCAGGCTCGACGGCCTCACCTCCCGCGAGGCGGTGGCGATCTTCGCGATGGGCGTGCCGCGCGCGCTCGCCGAGCTGGGCCTTGGCACCGCCGTCTCGGCGGCGCACGCGAAGGTGTCGGCTACCCTGCCCGCCCCGCTGCGCGAACAGGCCCAGCATCTCGCCCAGCGGTTCCACCTCGACGCGCCGGGCTGGTTCCGCGAGGAGGACGACACCGAGCACCTCGCGACGATCGCGCAGGCCGTGTGGGAGCAGCGCCGGACCAGGGTCAGCTACCGGCGCGGCGACGACGTGATCGACCGGTTGCTGGACCCGCTCGGCCTCGTGCTCAAGGCCGGCGTCTGGTACCTCGTCGCGCGGGTCGGCGACGCCGTTCGCACCTACCGCGTCAGCCGGATCGCCGAGTCGGAACCGCTGGACGAGACGTTCGAGCGGCCTGCCGATTTCGACCTGGCCGGCTGGTGGCACCGGTCGTCGGCGGAGTTCGAGCGCTCCCTGCGACGGCAACGCGTGCGGGTGCGGCTGAGCAGGGGCGGTCGGCGCGCGCTGCCGAGGTACATCGAGCCCGATGTCGCGCTCGCCGCGCTGGAGGCCGCGGGTCCTCCCGACGCCGACGGCTGGACCGAGGTGGAGCTGCCGCTGGAGGAAGGGGACATCGCGGCCGGCCAGCTGCTCGGCCTCGGCACCGGGGTGGAGGTGCTGGCACCACCCGCCGTGCGGGCGGCGTTCGCCGACGCCGCACAGCGGATGGCCGACCGTCACCGGTAGCCGGTGGCGTCCGCGGGCTTGCCGGGGTCCTGCACCTCGTCGACGTAACGCCAGGCGTCGGGCCTGCTGCCGTCGACGTCGTCGAAGTCGTAGATCCTCGCGAGCTGCCCGCTGTTGAGGGTCTGCCCGGTGAAGCGGTGCCGGTCCGGGTCGGCGGCGAGCTCGGCGACGGCGCGGCCGACGAAGACGGGCGACTCCGAGATGCAGAAATGCGGTTCCCTCACCAGCGCGTCGCGCCAGTTCTGCTCGGTGACGCCGTAGTGCTCGAGCATGGCCTCGGAGCGCAGCCAGCCGGGGGTCATGGCGACCGCGGTGCAGCCGTACTCGCGCAGCTCGTGCGCCTCGGCTCGCGCGACGTTGTGCGAGGCGGCCTTCGCGACGTAGAACCCGAGCGACGTGCCCACCCGGAACTTGGCGTTGTACTCGGCCGTTCCGTCGGTCATCTCCACCACCAGGCCGCCCTGCTGCCGGATCACCAGCGGGAGGAGGTGGTGGCTGGTGATCACGTGCGCGTCGATGCCGAGGCGGATCATGCGCAGTGTGTCGTGGAGCGGCATCTCCCACACCGGCTTGCCCCAGCCGATGTACTCGTCACCGCCCCAGATGCCGTCGACGAGGACGTCGATCCGGCCGTGCTCACGGTCGATACGTTCGGCGAGTGCGGCGACCTGCGCGGAATCGAGGTGGTCCACCCGCACGGCGACTCCCTCGCCGCCCGCCTCGGCGATCTTCTCGACGGTGCCCTCGATCGTCTCCGGCCGGTCCACTTCAGACCGCTCTTGTCCCGACGTCCTTCCCGTGACGTAGACGAACGCACCGCGCCTGCCCAGCTCGATCGCGATCCCCCTGCTCGCCCCGCGGGTTCCTCCCGCGACGACGGCCACCTTCCCTGCCAGTTCGTTACCCATGCACCCGACGATGCCGCCGAACCCTGTCAGTTCCCGTCATGGTTGGAACCGGTTGTCGCGCGAGTCCCCACTCCGGCTCGCGAGTCCCCCGCTCCGGTTCGCGAGTCCCCCGCTCGGGCTGCCGAGTTGCCCGCTCAGGCCGCCGAGTTGCCCACTCAGGTCGGGGCCTTCCCTGTTCCGAACGCACAACTCGGCGTCGGGAACGCACGACTCGCGAACGGGAACGCAGAACTCGCGGGCAGGAACGGGGGACTCGCGGGCCGGAACGGGGGACTCGCGGACGGGGCGTCAGGCGGGTGGGTCGGCGCCCACCTCGGCGGCTTCGGTGCGCAGGGCGTCGAGGACCGCCGTCACGGCGGGACGCCGGGTGCCCGCTCGCAACACCGCCTCCACGACCCGCGCCGCCCGGATCCCCGCCAAGGGCCTGCGCAGCACCCGGCGGGTGTCCATCGTGTACCTGGGCAGCAATGCGATGCCGTGTCCGGAGGCGACCAGGGCCTCGGTGATCCGGAAGTCGTTGAAGCGGTACGCCACACGCGGTCGCACGCCCGTTCGCGTCGCCAGCGAGAGCAGGACGTCGTCGACGGGGAACCCCACGTCGACGCTGATCCACTGCTCCGTCGCCAGATCGGTCAGCTCGACGTGGGCCCGGTCGCCGAGCGGGTGCCCCGGCGGCAGTGCCACGTCGAGCGGCTCCCTCAGCAGGGGCACCACGTCGATGCGCTCACCGGCGAACGGCGGCGCGTGCTCGTCGCGGTGGGTCACCACCACGTCGTGGTCGGCGAGCAGCCCCGGCACCTCGGGCGGGGTCATGTCGACGTCGCGGACGTCCACGTCGAGCCCGTCCCTCGCGGCGAACCGCGGCAGCAGGCCGGGCAGCAACAGCAGCCCCGCCGACGGGAAGATCGCCAACCGCACACGGCCACGCGGCGAGCGACGGTAGGTGTCCAGCTCGGCCTCGGCCCGGTCGAGCGCGGAGAGCACCTCGTCGGCCCTGGCCACGAGCGCCCTGCCCGCGTCGGTGAGCCGCAGCCCCCGCCCCGCCGGTTCGGTCAGCGCGAGCCCGACCTCGGCCTGCAGGGCCCGCAGCTGCTGCGACACCGCCGACGGCGTGCAGTGCAGTGCCCGTGCGGCCGCGGTCACACTGCCCCGATCGGCGAACTCTCGCAGCGTCCGCAGTCTGTCCAGGTCCACCAGCACAGTGAAGCACAGCTACAAGGTCATTGAAATTAAACTCGCTGGTCCTTCATTGTTAGCGGGCGCAAGCTTGGAGTGTGCCTGGACGTGACCGCTTTCTCGCCGCGTTCACCGCCCTGCTCTGGGGCTGCAACTTCCTCGCGATCCACGCCACCCTCACGCACTTCCCGCCGCTGTTCGCCGGCGCGCTGCGGTTCGTGGTGATCGCGATCCCGACGATGCTGCTCGTGCCGTGGCCGAAGGTGAAGCTGCGCTGGCTGATCGGCTACGGCATCGGCTTCGGCACGCTCCAGTTCGCCTTCCTCTTCGTCGGCATGAAGGCCGGCATGCCGACCGGTCTCGCCTCGCTCGTACTCCAGGCGTCGGCACCCTTCACGGTTGTGCTCAGTGCCGTCTTCCTGCGCGAGCGCCTCACGGCGTGGCAGGTCGCGGGCATCCTGCTCGCGGTCGCGGGGATGAGCGCCATCGGCTGGCAGCGCGCCGAGTACGCCGCGCTCCTTCCGCTGCTGCTGACGCTGCTCGGCGCGCTGAGCTGGGCGTGCGGCAACCTCTGCCTCCGCAAGGCCGAACCGGAGCACCCGCTGCGCTTCACGCTCTGGATGTCGGTGGTGCCACCGCTGCCCATGTGGGGGCTCTCGCTGGTCTTCGAGGGAACCGCCGCGCAGTGGGAGAGCCTGAGCACGTTCCACCTGCCCGCCCTGGCCGGAATGGCATACACCGCCGTGCTCGGCACCGTGGTCGGCTCCGGCATCTGGAGCGCGCTCATGCGCCGCAACCCGGCCAGCACGGTGGCGCCGTTCTCCATGCTGGTGCCAGTCGTCGGCCTGACGCTGGCGTTCGTGCTGCTTGACGAGCGCCCGACCGTGGTCGAGATCGTCGCGAGCGCCGTCGTGGTCGGCGGCGTGCTGCTCGGCTCGGTGCGCCGCCGCGGGCGTCAGGACACCACGGCGTCGGGCTGCACCAGCTCCACCTCCACCTCGTGCGGAGAGATCCGCCCGGCGCGGATGTCCTCCGCGTAGTGGCAGGCCACGCGGTGGCCCTCACCGATCTCCCGCAGCGCGGGCCGGTCGGTGTCGCACAGCGTCTCCTGCCGCCACGGGCAACGCGTGTGGAACCGGCACCCGCTCGGCGGCGCGGCGGGTGAGGGCAGGTCTCCGGCGAGCAGAATCTGCTCCCGGCTGTCCTCCACCACCGGGTCCGGCACCGGGATCGCCGAGAGCAACGCCTTCGTGTACGGGTGCAGCGGGTCCTGGTACAGCTCGTCGGAGCTCGCCTCCTCGACCAGCGAGCCGAGGTACATCACGCCGATCCGGTCGGAGATGTGCCGCACCACCGCGAGGTCGTGGGCGATGACGAGGTAGGTGAGGCCGAACTCGTCCTGCAGTTCCTCCAGGAGGTTGAGCACCTGCGCCTGCACCGAGACGTCCAGCGCCGACACCGGCTCGTCGGCCACGATCAGGTCCGGCTCCACCGCGAGCGCTCTCGCGATGCCGATGCGCTGGCGCTGCCCTCCTGAGAACTCGTGCGGGTACTTGCGCAGCGCGTTCTCGGGCAAACCGACCGCGGCGAGCAGCTCCTTGAGCCGCTGGTGCGTCTGTTGCTTGCCCTTGTCGAGCCCGTGCGCGCGCATGCCCTCCACGAGCAGTGACTCCACCGACTGCCGCGGGTCCAAACTGGACAGCGGGTCCTGGAACACCATCTGCATGCGGCGTCGCATGGTGCGCAGTTGCTCGCCCTTGAGGCTGCGGAGGTCGGTGCCGTCGAACACCACACGCCCGCCCGTCGGCTCCACGAGCCGCAGCAGCCCTCGACCGAGCGTGGTCTTGCCGCACCCCGACTCGCCGACGAGACCGTAGGTCTCGCCGCGTTCGATCCGCAGGTCAACGCCGTCGACGGCGTAGACGTAGCCGATCGTGCGGTCGAGCACGATGCCCCGTTTGATCGGGAAATGCACCTTGAGGTCATCGATCGTGACCAGTGGGTCGTCGCTCATCGTGTTCCCTCCGCCGCCAGTGGTGCGACCTCCACCGGATTGTGGCAACGCAGCATCCCGCCGCGATCCTCGACCAGCTCCGGCGGATCGCTCCAGCACTGTTCCAGCTGGTTGGGGCACCTCGGCGCGAACGCGCACCCGCGCGACCACGCGATGTTGTCCACAACGGACCCCCGGATCGGCACGAGCTTCTCGCCGCGCGGCGCGTCGAGACGGGGGATGGAGGCCAGCAGGCCGTGCGTGTACGGGTGCCTCGGCTCGGCGAACAGCGCGTGCCGCTGCGCGCGCTCCACGATCCGGCCGCCGTACATCACGTTCACCTCGTCGCAGAGTCCGGCGACCACGCCGAGGTCGTGCGTGATCATGATGAGCGCCGTGTCGGTGCCGGACACGAGCTCCGAGAGCAGGCTCAGGATCTGGGCCTGGATGGTCACGTCGAGCGCGGTGGTCGGTTCGTCGGCGATGAGCAGCCTCGGCCTGCACGCCAGCGCGATGGCGATCAGCGCGCGCTGGCGCATTCCTCCGGAGAGCTGGTGCGGGTACTCGTCGAGCCGCCGGTTCGGGTCGGGGATGCCCACCCGGTTGAGCAGGTGCTCGCCCTCCACTTTGGCCTCTTTGCGCGACATTCTCCGGTGCCGCTCCAGCACTTCCGTGATCTGCAGGCCGATGGGCACCACCGGGTTGAGCGAGGACAGCGGGTCCTGGAAGACCATGCCGAGGTCCCGTCCTCGCCGCTCGTCGAGCTGCCGCTGGGAGAGGCCGAGCAGCTGTTCGCCCTCGAACGTCACCGATCCCGACACCTCGGCGCCCCGCGACGGCAGCAGGCCCATGATCGCCAGCGAGGTCACCGACTTGCCGCAGCCCGACTCGCCGACGAGACCCACCGTCTGGCCCGGTTCGACGTCGAAGCTGATGTTGTCGACCGCGATGGTCGGCTCCTCGCCCCTGCGGCGGAACACCACCGAGAGGTCGCGAACTTCCAGCAGAGCCATCCCCATCACCGCCGCTGCCGTGGGTCGAGTGCCTCGCGCATCGACTCGCCGACGAGCGTGAAGCCCAGTGCCACCACGATGATGCACCCGGCGGGCCAGAACGCGAGGTGCGGCTGGCTGTCGAAGAAGTCCTGTGCGTTGCCGAGCATCTGGCCCCATTCCGGAGTCGAGTCGTCCGCGGCGCCGAGGCCGAGGAACGACAGTGCGGCCGCGTCGAGCACCGCGATGGCGAGCACGAGCGTCGACTGCACGATCACCGGGCCGAGCGAGTTCGGCAGGATGTGCCGGAACACGATGGCCCTTCTCTTCACGCCGAGCGCCTTCGCGGCGAGCACGTGGTCGCTCTCGCGCACGCTCAGCATCGTTCCGCGCAGCAGCCGCGCGAAGATCGGGATCTGCACGATCGCGACCGCGAGGATCACCGTGAACTGCGACTGTTCCGCGAACAGCGCGCCGATCGACACCGCCAGCAGCAGCGAGGGGATCGAGAGCAGCACGTCCACGATCCGCATGACGACCGAGTCGACCCAGCCGCCGAACGCGCCGGCCAGCGTGCCGAGCACCAGCCCGCCGCCGAGCCCGATCACCGTGGCGAGCGCGGCCACGAGCAGCGTCTGCTGCGAGCCGAGCAGCATCCGGGAGAAGAGGTCGCGACCGTACTGGTCGCCGCCGAGCGGGTAGCCGTCCTGCGGCGGCGGGATCTCGTTGTTGGCGCGGGAGACCTGGTCCTCCAGCAGCCGCAGCGCGGGATCGTGTGGCGCGATGAACGGTGCCAGCACGGCCAGTAGCACGAACAGGCCGATCATCACGGCGCCGACGATGAACACCGGGTTGCGCCGCAGCCGCCGCCACGCGGACACGGCGAGGCTGACGCCGGCGTCGTGACCGTTCGGCGAGCCCTGTCCGTCGGGACCGACCTCGAACTCCGGACCCCGCGCGGCCACACTGGCGAGCCGGTCGATTTTCGTCGCACGAGACGACGTCATAGCTAGCTCACTTTCTGCGCCGTGCGGATGCGCGGGTCGATCACCGCGTACGACAGGTCGACCAGGAGGTTGACCAGTACGTAGGCCATCGCGGCCGCGATGATCACCACCTGCAGCACGGGGTAGTCCTTGCGCTCGAACCCGATCGCCAGCGCCTGCCCGACCCCCTGCCACGAGAACACCGTCTCGGTGAGCACGGCGCCCGACAGCAGCGCGCCGGTCTGCAGGCCGACCGTCGTCACCACCGGGAGCATCGCGTTGCGGAGGATGTGCCGGTCCCGGATGATCCGCCGGGTCAGCCCCTTCGACCGGGCCGTGCGCACATAGTCCTCGTCCATGACGTCCAGCACGGACGCCCTGGTGATGCGGAAGATCACCGCGAATGGGATCGACGCCAGCGCCAGCGCAGGAAGCAGCAGGTGCTCCAGCGCGTCCCACGCCGCGTCCCACTCGCGCGTCAGCAGGCCGTCGAGCACGAAGAAGCCGGTGACGCGCGTGGCCTCGATGTCCGCGCTCTGCCTGCCGCCGGTCGGCAGCCAGCCGAGTTTGATCGACAGGATGTACTTGAGCAGGAACGCGAGGAAGAAGATCGGGATCGAGATGCCGATCATCGAGCCGACCACACCGGCGTTGTCCAGCCAGCCGCCCCGGCGGCGGGCCGCGAGGTAACCGAGCGGGATCGCACCGATCAGGGCGATGAGGATCGCCGCGATGCTGAGCTCGATGGTCGCGGGGAACCGCTCCAGGAACAGCTCCATCGCCGGCTTGCCCGGCGAGACCCCGGTGGAGGTGCCGAAGTCACCGGTGATCGCCCGGCCGAGGAACGCGAAGTACTGGACGAAGATCGGGTCGTTCAGCCCGAGGGCGTCGGTCAGTTCGGCGCGGCTCTCGGCTGTGCCGCGGTCCCCCAGGAGGGCCGAGACCGGCCCTCCCGGGAGTAACCGCAGCCAGCCGAAGATCAGCACCGAGAGCACTACCACGACGAGTGCGAGTTGCAGCACGCGCCGAATCGTGTATCGGAGCACCGTTCTCGCTTATTCGGGAGACGAGACCGAGACCGCGGCGAACTCTTCCTTGGTCAGCGGGCTGGGCACCAGCCCCTGCACCTCGGGGGAGACGACGATCGCGGGCGGGGAGTGCGACAGCGGGATCGCCGGGATGTACTTCGACATCAGGTCCCGGTTGATCTGCTGGTACTTCGCTTCGCGCTCGGCGGCGTCCACAGTAGAGTCGGCGTCCTCGATCGCGGTGGCCAGCTGCTGGCCCCACGGCGAGCCCGAGGTCCAGAACTGGTTCTCCGTGGTGCCGAAGAAGGTGCCGATGAAGTTCTCCGGCGAGTTGTAGTCACCCGTCCAGCCGAGCAGGAACAGCTGCGCGTCGGCGACCTCGACCTGGTCGAGGTACCCACCGGCCCACGGCTTGCTGATCGGCTTCACCGTGATGCCGGCGCCCTCCAGATCCTCCTTGATGGCACCGAAGATCGCCTGCGGGTTCGGCATGTAGGGCCGCGTGACCTGGCTCGGCCACCACAGCTCGACAGTCAGGTTGGGATGGCCGGCCTCGCGCAGCAGCTGCTTGGCGCGATCCGGATCGTACGAGTACTTCTGCACGTCGTCGGCGTATCCGTCGACCGACGACGGGTAGAACTGCGTGGCGACCTCGGAGTTCTCCGGCATCACCGACTTGACGAGGCTTTCGCGGTCGATCGCGTAGGCCAGTGCCTGGCGCACCTTGAGGTCCTTGAGCGCAGGGTTGTTCTTCTGCGTGATGCCCAGATACAGGATGTTGAACGGGTCCCGGATCTGGAGGTTGTAGCCGCCTGCCTTCAGCGAGTCCCAGTCGGCGGGGGCCGGGAAGTCGTAGCCGTCGATGTCGCCGGCCTCGAGCGCCTGCTTACGGGCGGTCTCGTCCTCGATCACGCGGAAGATCAGCTTGTTGAGCTTGGCCTTGTCGCCCCAGTACTGGTCGTTGCGGGCGAGTTCGATGGTGCCGTTCGCCTCGTCGTAGGAGGTGAACTTGAACGGCCCGGTGCCCGTCGGGTGCGAGCGCGCGTACTCGGAGAAGACGAAGCTGTCTCCCTGTGCCTTGACGTTGTTGGCCTGGAACTCGTCCATCGCCTTGGGGCTCTGCATGGCGAACGAGTCCTGGGACAGCATCGTCGGGAACGTCGCCGTGAAGCGGGTGAGCTCCAGCTTGACGGTGGTGGGGTTCTCGGCGGTGCAGCCCTGGTAGAGCGAGGGGTTGGCCCCGTCGCTGAAGCCGCCGAAGTTCTCGATCCAGTAGTAGGAGAGAGCCGCGGTGGCGCCGGCGCCGGTCTGGCCGTACATGCGCTCGAAGTTCTTGCACACGGCGTCGGCGTTGAACGGGGTGCCGTCGTGGAAGTTCACGCCCTCACGCAGGGTGAACGTCCAGGTCTTGCCGTCGGGGCTCGACTCCCACTTGGTGGCGAGCTCGGGCTCCAGCTCGGCGGTGCCGGGCTTGATGCCGACGAGGTTCTCGAACATCTGCCGGGTCACGCGGAAGGTCTCGCCGTCGGAGGCGTAGAACGGGTCGAAGTTCGACGGGGCGCCAGTGGCCCCGAAGACCAGCGTGCCTCCTTCCTGGCCACCGCCGGTATCACGTTCGGACTCGGCACAGGCGGTCAAGGACACCGCGAGCGCGGCGGCCAGCCCGATCAGGGCTGTGCGTCGCGTTCGGGCCACCCGCAGTTGGAGCATTTTGGCACCCCTTGAGGAAACATCAGTTCGGTTCGCGGGCACGAATCTCGTGTCCGCGATGGTCGCTGACCCTAGCGGGTGTGAGGGCGGTTACTTAAGGTCCTGAGGTTACGATCGGGCTACGCAGAAGGTGAAAAAGTTCCGAACAGTCGAGAAATCACCACGCTGGGTGACCAATCGACTACGCGCTACCTGCTTTGGTCGGCTTCTGTCAGGCGGGGTGGAGCCCTACCGCCGCATCGGCGTGCGGCTGTGTGCGGTCGACGGAGAACCACCCGCGCTCGAAGCTCTGCCAGGCGATGAGGTGTGGTCTGGACGTCTCGCCGTCACGGGCGACGGCCCTTTCGAGCCTGGCGGTGGAATCCGGATCCTCCACCCAGCACAGGTATGACAGCTTCGGCCGCACCGACGCGCGGCCCGCCGACACCCCCTCGAGCACGAGCACGCTCGGCACCGGGACGTCCACGACGGGTCCGAGCTCCGGCACGCCAGTGGTCCAGTCCATGCGCCGATAGCGACCGGGCAGGCCGAGGGCCAGCCGGTCGAGAACGCCCTCCCGCAGGCGTGGCCACCACGAGACAGGGTCGTCCCACGTGGCGAAGTCGTCGGTGCTGACGAGCGCCGTGGGCACGCCGCGTTCGCGCAGGGTGGCGACGACGGCCGCCGCGAGCGTCGACTTGCCGGACCCGGAGGGGCCGTCGATCGCGAGCACCCGCACGTCGCCGAGCCTCGGCTCGGCACGCAGCACCCGTTCCGCGACGGCCCGCCCCAGCTCCGCGACGTCAGGCACGGGACGCGTCAGAGCGCGCGGCGGCCGGAGAGGGCCCGGCCGAGCGTCAGCTCGTCGGCGAACTCGAGGTCGCCGCCCATCGGCAGACCCGAGGCGAGCCGGGTGACGGTGAGGCCGGGGAAGTCACGCAGCATCCGGACGAGGTAGGTCGCCGTGGCCTCGCCCTCGGTGTTGGGGTCGGTCGCGATGATCACCTCGCTCACCTCCTCCGCACCGATTCTGGCGAGCAGCTCCTTGATGCGGAGCTGGTCGGGGCCGATGCCGGAGAGCGGATCGAGCGCGCCGCCGAGCACGTGGTAGCGGCCGCGGAACTCCCGCGTGCGCTCGACGGCGAGCACATCCTTGGGCTCCTCGACCACGCAGATCAGCGCCGGGTCGCGCCGGGCGTCCCGGCAGATGCGGCAGCGCTCCTCCTCGGAGACGTTGCCGCAGACGTCGCAGAACCGCACGCCTTCCTTGACCTTGCCCAGCACGTCCTGCAGCCTGCCGATGTCGACGGGATCGCAGGCGAGCAGGTGGAAGGCGATGCGCTGCGCGCTCTTGGGACCGATGCCGGGCAGGCGGCCCAGCTCGTCGATGAGGTCCTGAACTACGCCTTCGTACAAAGTTACTGTCCGGGCAGACCGAGGTTGCCGAGCCCGCCGAGGTCGGGCATGCCGCCACCACCGAAGCCGCCCGCGAGCGGGCCGAGCTTCTCCTCGGTGAGCTTCTGCGCGTTGTGGGTCGCGTCGCGCACCGCGGCGACCACGAGGTCCGCGAGGGTCTCCGTGTCCTCGGGATCCACGATCTTCGGGTCGATCACGAGGTTCTTGAGCTCCATGCCGCCGGTGACCGTGGCCGTCACCAGGCCCCCGCCGGAGGTGCCGGTGACCTCGGCCGCCGCCAGTTCCTGCTGAGCCGTGACCAGCTGTTCCTGCATCTTCTGGGCCTGCTGCAGGATCTGCTGCATGTCGGGCATTCCGCCGCCGGGCTGCACCATGATTCGGATTCCCGCTTTCGTAGCTTGCGTGACGTGGTCTCCAGCCTAGTCGCAGCGGCTGTGGCACCGTGTGAGCCGTGCGTTGTCGCGGTGTCGTCCTACTGGTGGTGGGCCTGGTGCTGAGCGCTTGCGGGGGCAGCGGAGACGGTGGGGTCACCGCCTCGCCCACCCGGAACTCGCCCGGCCCTGAGACCTCGCAGAGCCGGTCCGCCGCGCCCACGAGGACCACTCCCCAGCCCGAGGCTCCGGTGGTGGTCCTCGACCCCGGCCACAACGGCGGCAACGCGACGGCACTCGCCGAGATCAACCGGCAGGTACCGGCGGGGCGAGGGCGGATGAAGCCGTGCAACACCACCGGCACCGCCACCGACAGCGGCTACCCCGAGCACGCGTTCAACCTCGACGTCGCGAGACGGGTGGGCGACGCGCTCTCGGCGCAGGCCGTGCGGGTGGTCTACACGCGCGAGGACGACGACGGCGTCGGCCCGTGCGTCGACCGGCGCGCTGCGATCGGCAACGAGGCGCTCGCGGACGCCGTGGTGTCGATCCACGCGGACGGCTCGTCGGCACAGGGCAGCGGCTTCCACGTCGCCTACTCGGATCCGCCGCTCAACGAGGCGCAGGGCGAGCCTGCGCAACGCCTGGCCGGTGCGGTGCTCGCGAGCCTGGCGGCGGAGTTCCCCGTGGCCGACTACATCGGCGAGGGCGGCCTCTCCGGCCGGGACGACCTGGCCGGGCTGAACCTCTCCGAGCGGCCCGCCGTGCTCGTCGAATGCGGCAACATGCGCAACGCGAACGAGGCAGCGGTGATGTCGACCCCGGAGGGCCGCCAGCGCTACGCCGACGCGATCACGGCGGGAATCCTGACCTACCTGCGGCGGTAGCGGAGCCTCGTCAGTCGATCGGGCGGGCGCCGAGGTGGTCGGAGAGGAGCTTGTGGGCGATGGCTTCCGGGTCCGCCGGTTCCGGGGCGGGAGCGGCCGGGGGGCCGCCCGCGTCGGGGCCCGCCGGGTAGGGGTCGTCCTCGTCTTCCGGCTCCGGCGGCAGCGGGATGTCCGGCTCGGTCGTGGCAGGAACCGCCCGGCGCGGCGGCTCCGCCGCAGGCGGCCGCTGGAAGGAGCGCTGCTGCTCCGCCGAGGTCTGCCGCTGAGAGGGCTGAGAGGGCTGAGGGGGTTGCGGCGCCTGGCGCGCGGGCGCGGCCGGCGCCTGCCTGGCCGGTGCGGCCGCCGCGCTCGCCTGCACGGCACCGGCGTGGACACAGCGCACCGTCCACTGGCCCGACATCACCTGACCGAGCGCGGTCGCGATGCAGTCGGCGTTGCGGGGCTCCGAAAGGCGCCGGGCGAGCGGCTCCGCGGAGTGGGTGAGCACCACGGTGGAGCCCTCGACGCTGTGCACCGTGGCGTTGGTAAGCATGGCCTCCGTGCTGCGGCTGAGCTTGCGGACCGCGGCAAGCAGCTGCGGCCAGTACTGGCGCAGCGCTGCGGCGTCGATCTGACCCGGCTCCGACCCGGCGACGGGCGCGGCCTCGGCGACCGGTTCCGCCCGCGCGGCGGGCGCCGACGCCGGTTTCGGCGCCGGAGCGGGCACTTCGCGGGCCCGAGCGGGGGACTCGCCGGCCGGAGCGGGGGACTCGCCGACCGGAGCGGGGGACACGGCACGCTGCGACGGCCGCTCGAAGGTCCGTTCCGGAGGCGGAGCGGCGGCGGGCTCAGCGGCCGGGGCGGGGCCACCCGCGGTGAACCGGCGCTCCAGCCGTTCGAGCCGCTGCAGCATGGCGGCCTCGTCCCCGGCGACCTCCGGAAGCAGCATCCGCGCGCACAGCAGCTCGAGCAGCAGCCGGGGCGCCGTGGCCCCCCGCATCTCGAGGAGTCCATTGTGGATGATCTCGGCGTACCGCGTGAGCGTGCCGGGCTGCATGCGCTCAGCCTGCGCGACCATCCGGTTCAGCTGCTCCTCCGGCGCCGACACCATGCCCGCGCTCGCCGCGTCGGGCACCGAGCGCAGCAGAATGAGGTCGCGCAGCCGGTCGAGCAGGTCGGTCGCGAACCGGCGCGGGTCGTGGCCGGCCTCGGCGAGCTGGTCGACCGTGCTGAACACGGCCTTGTGGTCGTCGGCTGACAGCGCGTCCACCATCGCGTCGATGAGCGCGACGTCGGTGACGCCGAGCAGCGACACCGCGCGCGCGTAGGTGACGCCCTCGGGTCCCGCACCGGCGAGCAGCTGGTCGAGCACCGACTGGGTGTCTCGAGCGGAGCCGCCACCGGCCCTGATCACCAGCGGGTAGACGGCGGGTTCCACCTGCACGCCCTCGGCCGCGACGTTGCGCTCCAGCAGCTCACGCATCGAGCTCGGCGGGATGAGCCGGAACGGGTAGTGGTGCGTCCGCGAGCGGATGGTGGGCAGCACCTTGTCCGGCTCGGTGGTCGCGAAGATGAAGATCAGGTGCTCCGGCGGCTCCTCCACGATCTTCAGCAGGGCGTTGAAGCCCTGCGTGGTGACCATGTGCGCCTCGTCGATGATGAACACCCGGTAGCGGGACTCCGCGGGCGCGTAGAACGCACGGTCGCGCAGCTCACGCGCGTCGTCCACACCACCGTGGCTAGCGGCGTCGAGCTCGGTGACGTCGACGCTGCCCGGCCCCTCCGGGGCGAGCGCGAGGCACGGGCCGCACTTGCCGCACGGGTCCGGTGTCGGGCCCTCGACGCAGTTGAGCGAGCGCGCCATGATGCGCGCGCTGGAGGTCTTCCCGCAGCCACGCGGCCCCGAGAACAGGTAGGCGTGGTTGATCCGGCCTGCCGCGAGCGCGGTGCGCAGGGGCTCGGTGACGTGGTCCTGCCCGACCACCTCGGCGAAGGTTGCCGGCCGGTACTTGCGGTACAGCGCGAGAGCCACGAGGCGAGGGTACCGGCAGTCTCCGACACCGGGGCCGCCCGGCCGTCCGGGGACAAAAGGGGACCCCCGCACCCGTCAGAGCCTGCTTATCCTTGCTGCCTTCCGGCCCTGGGGAGGTTCACAGGGTGGACGCCGCGGGGGTCCGTCGCCCAGTCTAGGCGACGCCTCCGCTGGACGCCGACACGGGGAGTGCCGCCGTGAACCCGGTGGCTCCCGGCTCGCTGCTCACGCCCACGTTCCCGTGGTGGGGCGGCCACCACGGGGCGACGATCGCGAGCCCGGCGGGATGCGGGGTTCTCCGCCGGGACACCGGCGCGCCCGGCGGGCCGGACCGACCGTGGCCCCGCCGGGCCGAACCGAGTGGGTCTACGCCGGGAGGTCGAACTGGCCGGCCTTGACGGCGATCAGGAAGGCCTCCCACTCGCGCGTGTTGAAGACGAACACCGGGCTGTCGGCGAGCTTGGTATCCCGCACTCCGACCTTGTCCGCTCCCAGGTTGACCTCGACACAGCTGCCACCGTTGGGCTCGCTCGCGAACGACTTCTGCCAGCCGGCGGCGTCGAACATGCTCACGGCCGTGGCGGGGTCGTAATAATCCGCTTGAGCGGCGTAATCGGCCATGGCGTTACCTCCGTGCCCGGTCGAAGGACATCGGCGAAGGAGTGCGCAAGGTCACACCTTTCTCGATGCCCCAGAGTCGATCCCCACCGGCCGATGCCGCCATTCGTGCGATGTTCGGCCGAGCTGGTCGACAGCGTGATTAATCTGAGACTAGGATTATTACTATCCATAGGGGCCGCGCCCGGCGCAATCCGGGGGCCGTCTCATGAGAGATCGGCAACACAGGCAAGACCGGGGATGGAGCACGACATGGCCGTACGACTGGACCTGGAACCGAGGGGTGTCGAGCGGGCCGGTCCTGCGAAAGACGACGACCTGCCCCCCTCCGAACAGCCCGCCCGCCGGTTCGATCTCGGCTTCGTCCGCGTGTGGCCGCCCCGCCCGCTCCGGCTCCTCGAACCGAACTTTTCGGTGCGCTACTGCCGCGTCTGACGGTTCAGCTCCTCGCGGTAGTGCTCGGCGAGCTCCTTGAAGAACTGCCGCGTCTCCTGCCGCTCCAACGCCGCGCCGCGCAGGCGGTCCCACGAGTCCACGAAGATCTGGAAGTCCTTGACGTCGTCGAGGTAGATCCCGCCGGCCGAGTGCTCGATGTAGACGAAGTCCCGGGTGCGGTCGGGGAACCGCATGATCGTGAAGTCGTTGGGCACCGAGGCCAGCTTCGCGTCGAACGGCAGCACGTGCAGGTAGACCCTCGCCCGCTTCTCCAGCTCGAGCATGTGCTCCAGCTGGTCCAGCATCACGGCCGGTGACCGGCCGCCGGGAGCCCTGCGCAGCGCCGACTCGCTGAGGATGAAGCGGTAGTACGGCGGCTGCTGCTGGTCGAAGACTGCCTTGCGGTCGAGCCGGTTGCGAACCAGTGATGTGACGTCCGTCGCTCCGAACTCGGTGAACTGCTTGAGCATGTAGTGCTCGGACTGCAGCGGCCCGGGAATGCGCTCGCCGTGCCACGTCATGATCTCCGCGGCGGCGGGCTCCAGGTCCGTGAACGTGCGGAACCAGTGCGGCACAACGGATCGGTAACCGGACCAGTGCCCGCGCTGCCCGGCCGCGGCCCGCGCGAGGTTGAGCAGGGTGTCGGCCTCCTCGCCCGCGATGCCGAACGCGTCGAGCATCGCCCGGACGTCGCCGAGCTTGACCCCGACGGCTCCCGACTCGATCTTGTTGACCTTGCCCTGGGTACAACCGAGGATCTCGGCCACGCGCTGCTGCGTGAGGCCCGCGGCGTTGCGCGCGTGCCGCAGCTCGTTGCCGAGCTGCTTTCTTCGGGAGGTGACGGTACTGGCCATGGCGCCTCGACGTTACCGTTTTCGGCGCCCAACTCGAAATCGCCTCTCCGGCGTAGGGTGCAGGTCATGACCAAGAAGGCGAGCATCGGCGTCACCGGCCTCGCGGTGATGGGCCGGAACCTGGCACGGAACCTGGCCCGGCACGGGCACACCGTCGCGCTGCACAACCGTTCGGAGCAACGCACCCGCGAGCTGGTGGAGCAGTTCGGCTCCGAGGGTGAATTCATCCCGGCGCACTCGGCGAGGGAGTTCGTCGACGCGCTGGAGCGGCCACGGCAGGTGGTCGTGATGGTCAAGGCCGGTGCGCCCACGGACGCCGTGATCGACGAGTTCGCCGAGCTGCTGGAGCCCGGTGACGTGATCGTCGACGCCGGCAACGCGCACTTCGCCGACACCCGCAGGCGCGAGGCGGCGCTGCGTGAGCGCGGGCTGCACTTCGTCGGCACCGGCGTCTCCGGCGGCGAGGAGGGCGCGCTGCACGGGCCGAGCATCATGCCGGGCGGCTCGAAGGAGTCCTACGAGTCGCTGGGCCCGCTGCTGGAGGACATCGCGGCCAAGGTCGACGGCACGCCATGCTGCGCCCACATCGGACCCGACGGCGCCGGGCACTTCGTGAAGATGGTGCACAACGGCATCGAGTACGCCGACATGCAGCTGATCGCCGAGTCCTTCGACCTCCTGCGCGGCGCGCTCGGCTACGAGCCCGCACAGATCGCGGAGATCTTCCGCACCTGGAACACCGGGCGGCTCGACTCGTACCTCATCGAGATCACCGCCGAGGTGCTCGCCCACACCGACGCCGCCACCGGCAAGCCGTTCGTCGACGTGGTGCTCGACCAGGCCGAGCAGAAGGGAACCGGCCGCTGGACGGTCCAAATCGGACTCGACCTCGGCATCCCGATCACCGGCATCGCGGAGGCGACGTTCGCGCGTTCCCTTTCCGGCCACGCGAACCTGCGCGCCGCGACCAAGGGGCTCGCCGGACCGTCGCGCACGCCGCTGTCGGGCAGCGACGCCGAGCGCTTCGCCGACGACGTGGAGCAGGCGCTGTACGCGTCGAAGGTCGTCGCCTACGCGCAGGGCTTCAACCAGATCCAGGCGGGCAGCGCCGAGTACGGCTGGAACGTCGACCTCGGCTCGGTCGCCTCGCTGTGGCGAGGCGGCTGCATCATCCGCGCGAAGTTCCTCGACGACATCCGCGCCGCCTTCGAGGCCGAGCCAGGGCTGCCGACGCTGCTCACGAGCGGCGACTTCCGCAAGGCCGTCGAGGACGCGCAGGACGCGTGGCGCTCGGTGGTCTCGACCGCGGTGTGTCTCGGCATCCCGACGCCGGGCTTCTCCACGGCGCTGGCGTACTACGACGGGCTGCGGGCCGACCGCCTGCCCGCGGCGCTCGTCCAGGGCCAGCGGGACTACTTCGGCGCCCACACCTACCGCCGAGTCGATCGTGAGGGCTCCTTCCACACCGAGTGGGCCACCGGCGCCCGCCCGGAGCGCCCGGCCTGATCCTCCCCCAACCGCAGTGAAGGCCACCTTCCCTGCGTTGAACGCAGGGAAGGTGGCCTTCACTGCAGCCGGGGCCGAGGGGGTGGCTCACTCGAAGGGCAGGCCCACGTAGTTCTCGGCCAGGCTGGTCGCGGCTGCGGTGGACGACGCCGTGTACCGCAGCTGCGACAGCTGGAGCCGGCGCTGGAACGCGTCGGCGTTCGGGTCGGTGTGCAGCATCGACGTCATGTACCAGGAGAAGTGCTCGGCCCGCCAGACACGGCGCAGGCAGCGGTCCGAGTAGGACAACGCGAGCTCGCCGTCCTTGTCCCGCAACAGTGCCTTAAGCGCACGGGAGAGGTTGCGTACGTCGGCGATCGCGAGGTTCATGCCCTTGGCGCCGGTCGGCGGCACGATGTGCGCGGCGTCGCCCGCGAGGAACAACCTGCCGTACTGCATGGGCTCCACCACGAAGCTGCGCATCGGCGTGATGCTCTTCTCCAGCACCGGTCCCTCGCGCAGCGAGAAGCCCTCGTTCGTCTCCAGCCGCTGTTCCAGCTCTGCCCAGATCCGGTCGTCGGACCAGTTCTCGATCCGCTCGGCGGGATCGACCTGGAGGTAGAGCCGGGTGATCTCCGGCGAGCGCATGCTGTGCAGAGCGAAACCGCGCTCGTGGTGGGTGTAGATCAGCTCCTCGTGCGAGGGCGGCGTCCGCGCGAGCACGCCGAGCCAGGCGAACGGGTACTGGTGGTCGTAGGCGGTCAGCTCGGCGGCCGGGATCGACGGCCTCGACACGCCGTGGAAGCCGTCGCAGCCCGCGATCACGGCGCAGTTCAGTTCGCGCGCGTTGCCATCGGCGTCACGGTAGGTCACGCGCGGCGACTCGGTGTCGAGGTCGTGCAGTTCCACATCGGACACCTCGAACTCGATGGGCAGCCCCTTGCCGACGTGCGCCGCGATGAGGTCCTTGACGATCTCCTGCTGGCCGTAGACGGTGATCGCCTTGCCGGTGAGCGCGGTGAGGTCGATGCGGTGGTCGGCGCCGTCGAAGCGCAGCGACAGCCCGTGGTGCGGAAGCCCCTCGGCCGCCATCCGATCGCCGACGCCGAGCTCGCGCAGCAGCTCGACGGTCGGTTGCTCGCACACGCCTGCCCGCACCCGCTTCTCCACGTACTCGCGGCTGCGCGCCTCGAGCACCACCGCGTCGATGCCCTCGAGGTGCAGCAGGTACGACAGGACCAGGCCGGCCGGTCCCGCTCCGATGATGCCCACCTGGGTGTCCGTCACCGATGCCTCCACGTCGTCATTGCCGTTGCCGCGACCAAGCGTGCGCCGTGCACCCGGCTCGGAACCACCAGGGCTTCCATTGAGCGGAAGCCTTTCAAAGGGTCTCCCAGTGCGCGCCGCCCGAGACCCGAACCGCCCTCGGCGCCCCGAGCGCCCGCGAGATGCCCCTCGCCGCCGCCCGGACGGCGGGCACGAGCGTGCGCGGATCGGTGCCCTCCGACGGCACGACGATCGACAACGCGGCCACCACGGTGTCCTGCTCGCCGTAGACGGGAGCCGCGACCGACAGCACCTCCGGCTCGATCTGCCCGTCGCTGATCGCATAACCGTCGCGGCGGACGTTGGCGAGCACGCGGCGCAGCTCGGCCGGCGACGCGATCGTCCTCGGCGAGAAGCGCTTGAGCGGCGAGGCGAGCACCCGTTCCTGCCACTCCGGCACGGCGAAGGCGAGCAGCACCAGCCCGACACCCGTGGCGTGCACGGGCAGCCTGCCCCCGACCCGCGACTGGATCCTGACCGCGTTGCGGCCGGAGATCCGCTCCACGTACACGACCTCGGACCCGTCGAGCACCGCGAGTTGCACATGCTGGTGGGTGGCCTCGTAGAGGTCCTCGAGGAACGGCATCGCGCTCTCCCGCAGCCCCGCCCCGTGCGGGGCGAGCGAGGCGACCTCCCACAGCCACAGGCCGATGCGGTACCGGCCGTCGGCGTCGCGTTCGAGGGCACCGCGCTCGGTGAGCTCGCGCACCAGCCGGTGTGTGGTCGAAAGCGGCAGCCCCGCACGGCGGCTCAACTCGGACAGGGTGAGGACTGGGTGCTCGGCACTGAAGGCGTCGAGCACGCCGAGCACACGACCGACCACTGTCGGTGAGACCCCTGCGTTGTGCCGCACACCCTCAGCCAACTTCGTCGGGCTCGCCGATGCAACCGCGCGGCAGGGGCCGGAACTGGTTAGCTTGGCGCCGAGGGTGATCAATGAACGGAGTGTCCGGTGGCCGGAGTCTCGGGCCGGCGGCGGGTTCGCCGGTTCCTATCCACTTGGCGGCACCCCGCGCGGATCGTGGTGCTGGCGTTCGCGGGCGTGGTGGCGTTGGGCACCGTGCTGCTCATGCTGCCCGCAGCGGCTGAGAACGGCACGCGCACGGATTTCGTCACAGCGCTGTTCACCGCCACCTCCGCTACCTGCGTGACGGGCCTCGCCGTCGTGGACACGCCCACCTACTGGTCGGCGTTCGGCGAGCTGGTGATCCTCGGCCTCATCCAGGCGGGTGGCCTCGGCATCATGACCATCGCCTCGCTGCTCGGTCTGCTGGTTTCGCGCCGGTTCGGGCTGCGGATGCAGCTCACGGCGCAGGCCGAGACGAAGGCGCTCGACCTCGGCGATGTGCGGCGCGTCGTGCGCGGTGTCGTGCTCGTGAGCCTGACGTTCGAGCTCGTGACCAGCCTCGTGCTCGCCGCGCGGTTCGCGATCGGCTACGACTACGGCCCGGGCAGGGCGCTCTACCACGGCGTCTTCCACGCGGTGTCGGCTTTCAACAACGCCGGATTCGCGCTCTACACCGACAGCCTCACCCGGTTCGCCACCGACGCGTGGATCTGCGTACCGATTTCCATCGCGGTGCTGGCCGGCGGGCTGGGCTTCCCGGTGTGGCTGGAGATCTGGCGACACCGGCGCCGGGAGCGAGGCAGGCGGCGCTGGTCGCTGCACACCAAGATCACGGTGCTCACCTCGGGGCTGCTGCTGCTCGTCGGGTTCGTCGTGATCACGATCGCCGAATGGAACAACCCGGAGACACTCGGCCGGTTCGGCCCCGGTGGCAAACTGATCGCGGGCTTCTTCCACGGCGTCATGCCGCGGACGGCCGGCTTCAACAGCGTCGATGTCGGCCAGCTGGAGTCCGGAACACTGCTCGTCAACAGCATTCTCATGTTCATCGGTGGCGGCAGCGCGGGCACCGCCGGCGGCATCAAGGTGACCACGTTCGCGTTGCTGGCGTTCGTGATCTACGCCGAGATCCGCGGTGAGCCCTCCGTTCACGTCATGGGCCGCAGGCTCGCGGCCAGCACGCAGCGGCAGGCGCTCGCCGTCGCGCTGCTCAGCGTCGGCGCCGTCGTGGCGGGCACGCTGGTCCTGCTCACGCTCACCCAGTACCGGCTGGAAGTCGTACTCTTCGAGGTGATCTCGGCGTTCGCCACCGTGGGGATGTCGACCGGAATCACCGCGGACGTGGGCTCGGCAGGCCATCTGGTGCTCGTGCTGCTGATGTTCCTCGGCCGCGTGGGGCCGATCACCCTCGCCTCGGCACTCGCCCTGCGCGAACGGTCGCGGCGCTACGAACTACCGGAAGAGAGGCCCATCGTTGGCTAACCGCAACCAGGGTCGCCGCGTCGTCGTCATCGGGCTCGGCCGGTTCGGCAGCTCGCTGGCGATGGAGCTCGTCAGGGGCGGCTGCGAGGTGCTCGGCATCGACAGCGACCCCAAGCTGGTGCAGAAGCACGCCGACGAGCTCACCCACGCCGCCGTGGCCGACACCACCGATGTCGACGCCATGACGCAGCTCGGCGTGCCCGAGTTCGAGCGCGCCGTGGTGGGCATCGGCACCGAGGTCGAGGCGAGCATCCTCACGACGTCACTGCTCGCGGACTTCGGCATCCCGCACATCTGGGCCAAGGCGGTCAGCCGCCAGCACGGGCGCATCCTCGAACGCGTCGGCGCCCACCATGTCGTGCTGCCGGAGCACGACATGGGCGAGCGCGTCGCGCACCTGGTGACCGGGCGGATGCTGGACTACATCGAGTTCGAGGACGACTACGCGATCGTGAAGACGACCGCTCCGGCGGAGGCGCTCGGCAAACCGCTCGGGGAGACGAGGCTGCGCAGCAAGTACGGCGTCACCGTGGTCGGGATCAAGCGGCCCGGCAGCGAGTTCACCTACGCCACGCCGGAGACGGTCATCCACCCGCACGACATCCTCGTGGTCGCGGGCCGCCGCGACGAGGTGGAGACGTTCGCGGACCTGACCTGATGGCTACCCCCACACCTTCGCGGCCGTCTCCACGATCCGCTCCAGCTTGCGGATCTCCTGCTCCTCCGTGAGGTCGTTGCCCTCCTCCGTGGAGGAGAACCCGCACTGCGGCGAGAGGCACAGCTGGTCGATGTCGACGAACTTCGCCGCCTGCTCGATGCGCCGCTCCAGCGACTCCATCGGCTCCAGCTCGCCGCGTTTGGTGGTCACCAGGCCCAGCACCACGTACTTGCCCTTCGGCACGAACCGCAACGGCTCGAAGCCGCCGGAGCGCTCGTCGTCGAACTCCAGGAAGTAGCCGTCCACGTTCAGCTCGTTGAACAGCGCCTCGGCGACGAAGTCGTAGCTGCCCTCCGCCGCCCACGACGAGCGGAAGTTGCCCCGGCACAGGTGCGTCGTGATCGTCATGCCCTCCGGTTTGCCCGCGATGGCCGCGTTCATCGTCTTGATGTTGCGCAGGTGCAGGGTTTCCGGGTCGCCGCCCATGCGCGCGACCAGCTCACGCTGCTTGGGGTCGTTGAGGTAGGCGAGGCTGGTGTCGTCGAGCTGGAGGTAGGTGCAGCCGAGCTCGCCGACGCCTTTGACCTGTGCCGCGTAGGCGTTGCCGAGGTCGGCGAAGAAGTCCTCCAGGTCGGGGTAGACGTGCTCGTCGACGGCGTGCCTGCCGCCGCGGTAGTAGACCATGCTGGGCGAGGGGATGGTCAGCTTCGGCGTCACCCCGGGGTCCACAATGGACTTCAGGTACGAGAAGTGCTCGCCGAAGATCGTCCCGCTCAGGCCGACCTTGCCGTCCACCTGCAGGCCAGGCGGGCTGAACTCCAGGTCCCCCGCGGCGTTGTGGAACTTGACGTGCAGGCGCTCGTCGCTCTGCGAGATGCCGTCGAGCTGATAGATGAAGTCCATGTGCCACGAGGCGCGCCGGAACTCCCCGTCGGTGGCGGACCGCAGGCCCACCTTGCGCTGGAGGTCGACGACGCGGCGGATGGCGTCGTCCTCGACGGCCTTGAGTTCGTCGCGAGTGATGGCGCCCCGCGCGGCCTGTTCGCGAGCGCGGTGCAACTCGGCGGGCCGCAACAGGCTGCCTACGTGGTCGGCGCGAAACGGAGGTGTCGAACGCTGACTCATTGCCGAATCCTCACACGTCGTGCCGACCCCATCAACAGCCGAACAGCCCCCTTTCCGGCAGATGGAATCCCGCCCGCGGTGAAGGCCACCAGCGCTGCGTGGGATCGAACGCAGCGGCGGGCGCAGCGAAGGTGGCCTTCACCGCATCAGGTCAGCCTCCCTGGTGGGGAGCCTGGTAGTCCTTGGCCTCCGGAGACTCGAAGAGCGGCTTGACGTACTTCATGCCGCCCGGCACCGACGCGTCCGGCTGCGCGACGTACACCTGCCTCGTCGCCGGTGCGCCCGGCTGCGAGAAGTCCAGCTTCGCCACGAGGTCGCCCGTGTCGGCGGACGTGGTCTCCTGCAGCGCCTTGTGGATGCCGGCCCGCGTGAGGTCCTTGTTCTCACAGGCCTTGCGCAGCACCGCACCCCACACCTCGGCAACGGCGTAGCCGTACGGCACGCCCGCGTTCGGCGGCTCGCTGTAGCCAGCCTTCTCGTACTTGCCCGCGACCTCCTTCATCTTCGGGATGTCGGCGGAGAAGGGCACGCTGCTCGCCACCACGTACAGCTTGTCGAGCGCGCCCGCGGCGGGGCTGTCGTGCAGCAGCGGGTCGAACGTCGGGTTGTTGCCCAGGATCGGCACGTTGAGCCCGAGCGCCTCGTTCGCTGCGGCGACCGAACCGGTCTGGGTCGGCGTGGTGGTCAGCAGGATCGCCTTAACCCCCTCACCCTTGAATCCGGTGACGATGTTGGTGAGGTCGTTGTCGCTGGAGGTGATCTTGACCTCGCGCAGGTTCAGGTCGTGCTGCTGCGCGTAGTGCCGCGCGCCGCGCAGGCCGTTGGCGCCGTACTCGCCGTCGATGTAGATGTGCCCGACCGTGTCGCCGTCCTTGATCTTGCCCTGCTCCTGCAGGTAGGAGAGGCCGTCGATCATCTCGACGTCGTACGTCGTGCCCACCACCATCACGTAGGGGTTGCCGAGCAGCTCTGACGACCAGGACGCGGGCGTCACGGTCGCCTCGTCGGACTCGAGGTCGCTGCTCAGCGCCGCCATGATCGGCGAGCCGACGACCTGGACGAACCCGGCGACCTTGGGCTCGATCTGCGGGTAGAGGGTCTTCGCGGTGTCGGCCTTGTACCCGTGGTCGACGATCTCCAGTTTGATCTGCCTACCGCACACGCCGCCGGAGGCGTTGACGTCCTTCACCCACAGCTCGTTGCCGTGCGTGATGCCCGTCGAGAGGTTCTTGAACGGACCTGTCTGGTCGGTCATGACGCCGAGCGTGATCTCGGAGTCGGTCACGCCGACCCCGGCCTGCACACCGCCCGCGCCCTCTCCGGTCTCCTCCGATCCGCCGCCCTTGGTGCCGCAGGCGGCCACTGCCAGCGCCGAGGCGCACGCCAACGCGAGTATTCGCTTCATGTGCCTTTCCTTTCCCGCTGTTTCCCACTCAGGCGACCGGCGATCCTGCGGCCGATCGCGGCGAGTCCCCCGGGCTCGAAGAGCACGACGAGGATGATCGCCGCGCCGTAGACGAAAGAACTGATCAAGATGGGCGTGAACGCGTGCTCGCCGGTACCCGTGGACCAGCCGAGCTCGGTCGAGTAGAGGGCGAGCACCTGCGGCAGGCCGTTCACGAGCAGCGCGCCGACGAGCGCGCCGGGAACGGAGCCGAGGCCGCCGATGATGATCATGGCGAGGTAGGCGATCGACACGTTGATCCCGTAGGTGCCGAACTCGCTCTCGTCGGGCTTGAGCAGGTCGAACCAGAGCACCGTCATCACGCCGGCGAGCCCGGCGTAGGCGGAGGACACCGCGAACGCACCCGCTTTGGCCCGCCAGACGCTCACGCCCATCACCGCGGCCGAGGGCTCGTTGTCCCGCACCGCGCGCCACGCGCGACCGACGCGGCCGCCGACCGCGCCGCGCGCCAGCAGGAACGCGATGACGGTGAGGGCGAGGAACAGGTACCAGACCCGTTCGGTCGCGCGGATGGGCACACCGAGGATCTCCAGGTCGCCTTCGTTGGAGAACGGGAAGCCGAACAGTGAGAACTCGGCGGGCGGGCGGCCCGTGGAGGTGCCGCCGGTGAGGTTCTCGGCGGCCTGCCCGAAGTACAGCCCGAGGAACACCAGTGCGAGAGAGGCCACGCCGAGGTAGATGCCGCGCAACCGGCCCGCGACGGGAGCGAAGGCGAGGCCGAGCAACGCGCAGATCGCGATCGCGCCGAGGAGGGCCAGCAGCGGGTCGAGGCCGAAGCCCACTAGTTCCGGATCTCCGGTCGGTCCCGCCAGCACCGTGTACGCCGTGCCACCGGCGAGCAGGAAGAACGCGTGCGCGAGCGACAGCTGACCCGCCTGGCCGGTGAGCAGCGTCAGCCCGATCGCGCCGACGGCGCCGACCATCATGTACTGGCCGGCCTTCAGCCATTCGGCCTCGAGGTAGAGCGGCAGAGCGAGCGCCAGGAGCAGGACCGCGAGCCACAGCGCCTTCCGGACCCACCACAGCGCGTCGCGGCGCGGCTTCGGGCTCGGTGCCCGCTCGGGCGCCTCGGGCGGCGTTTTGGTCGCGATGTCAGACACGGATGGTCTCCCTCGTCCCGAAGAGGCCGGACGGTCGCACCACGAGCACGACGAGCATCACCAGGAACACGGCGCTCTTGGCGAAGGCGAAGGACACGTAGTGGGTCGCGAGCGCGTCGACCAGCCCGACGGTGATGCCGCCGACCACGGCGCCGGCCGTGGAGTCGAGCCCACCGAGGATGGCCGCCGGGAAAGCGGCGAGCGCGATCGAGTGCGTGCCCCTGGAGAGGCCGGCTCCCGAGAAGTCCTGCGTGGCGATGAACAGCACGGCGACACCGGCAAGCAGCCCGGCGACGAGCCACGCGGTCGCCGTCACCCTCCCGCTGCGGATGCCCACGAGCGCGGCGGCCTCCTTGTTCTCCGCCTGGGCGCGCATCGCGATGCCCCAGTTCGAGTACCGGAACGCGAGGAAGAAGAGCGTGATCAGCACGGTCGCCACGACGAGTGCCACGAGGTGCGTGCGGAAGAGCGTGATGCCGCCGACCTGGACCGGCTGGGCGTCCCAGGCGTCGCCGATGAACGGCAACGAGACCCCGAGCCTTCGCACGATCTCCTCGGTGACGATCACGTCGACGCCGATGGTCAGCAGGGCGAGGCTGAACGGGTCGGCGAGTTTCGAGCGCGACAGCAGCAGCCGCTCGACCGCCAGGGCGAGCAGCCCGGCGCCGACAACGCCGACGATCGCGGCTCCGGCCCAGCCGATGCTCTCGCGCAGGGTCACGACGAGGTAGCCGCCGAACAGCACGAGGGAGCCGTGCGCGAAGTTGACCACCTCGGTCGCCTTGAAGATGATCACGAAGCCGAGGGCGAGCAGCGCGAACACGGCGCCCTTGCCGAGGCCGTTCACGATGAGCTGGACGAATGTCTCCACTAGCCGGCCTCCGCGTTCTCGCTGCCCAGGTAGGCCCTGATGACTTCGGGATCGGCCTGCACCTCGGCGGGAGTGCCGTCCGCGATGACCCGGCCGAAGTCGAGCACGGTCACGCGGTCGGCGATGCCCATCACCAGGCCCATGTCGTGCTCGACGAGAAGGATCGAGATGCCCAGCTCGTCGCGGATGTCGTGGATCGTGCTGGCCAGTTCGGCGGTCTCAGCCGCGTTCGTCCCGGCGGCCGGTTCGTCGAGCAACAGCAAGGACGGCTCGACGGCCAGAGCTCGCGCGAGGTCGACCCGTTTCACGATGCCGTAGGGCAGGGAGCCGACGGGCTGGTGCAGTTCCGCGCCGATGCCCAGGAAGGCGCAGATCTCGGCGGCACGCTCGGCGTGCTTGCGCTCCTCACGACGCGTCCAGGGCAGGCGAAGCCCGCAGGAGAGGAAGCCGCCGTGGGTGAGGGCGAACCGGCCGAGCATCACGTTGTCGAGCACCGTGGAGTGCGGCGACAGCGCGGCGTTCTGGAACGACCTGCCGATGCCCAGGCGGGCCAGCCGGTGCGGGCGAGTGTGGGACAGGTCGTGCTCGCCGAAGGTCACGCTGCCCTCGTTGGCGCGGTAAAGCCCGCTGATGACGTTGAAGCAGCTGGACTTCCCGGCGCCGTTCGGTCCGATGAGCGCGTGCAGCGAGCCCGGCTCGACGGTGAGGGATACGTCGTCGAGTGCGTAGAGCCCGCCGAAGCGGAGCGTCACGTCCCGCACGAGGAGTTCCGGCGCGGTCATCCGCCCCACCTCGACAACCGGCGAACGCCCGCGCGTTGCCTGCGCGCCTCCGCGACCTGCCGCTCGGCCGCGGCGTCCGATTCGGCGTGCCCGCCCAGGTAAAGCCGCTGTACGTCCTCGCTCGCCGACAGCTCGGCGGCGGTGCCCGCGAGGGCGATACCGCCCACCTCGAGCACCACGGCGTGGTCGGAGACGTCGAGCGCCATCACGGCGTTCTGCTCGACGAGGACCACAGCGGTGCCCTGCTCGTGGATCTCGCGGATGGTCGCGCCGATGCGTTGGACGATCCGGGGCGCGAGCCCGAGTGAGGGCTCGTCGAGCAGCAGCAGGCGGGGACCGGACATCAGCGCCCTGCCGATGGCGAGCATCTGCTGCTCGCCGCCGGAAAGCAGGCCCGCGCGCTGGCTCGCGCGTTCGGCGAGCACGGGGAACAGGTCGTGCACGCGCCGCTGGGCCTCCGCCCGCTTTGACGCGGGAGCACCGATCGCCCCGGCACGCAGGTTCTCGGCGACGGTCATCCTGGCGAAGACCTGCCTGCCCTCGGGGACGCCGACCACGCCGAGGCCGACGATCGCGGCGGGATCCAGCTGATCGATGCGGCGGTTGCCGTAGCGCACCTCGCCCCCGGCGACGGTGCCACGGTGCATCCGCAGCGTGCCGGAGATGGTCCGCAGGAGGGTGGACTTCCCGGCGCCGTTGCCGCCGAGCACGGCCAGCACGCCGTCGTCTGGCACGTCAAGGTCGACACCGTGCAGCGCGGCAACCGAACGGCCGTAACGGACCGTGAGGTCACGCACGGTTAACACGGCGTCTCCCGCTTCGGGGCGTCGTTGCCCATCAGGACCTCCGGTCGTGTGACTCAGGTCACTACCAGTGGCGGCTATCCTGCGTGGGCCGGTTTGAAACGCACACCCCCACTTGGAGAGGTAAACAGCAACGAACCGGATACGGCCTGGTCACAACAGGCCGGCTTCGCTTGCCTTCCCGATCGCCTCGACACGGTTGCGCGCACCGAGCTTGTGCAGCGCGGACTGCAGGTAGGTCTTGACGGTGTTGCGCGTCAGCCCGGTCGCCTGTGCGATCTCCGGGTTGGTCTTGCCCTGGGCGGCCAGGCGGAGCACCTCGTACTCACGGCGAGTGAGCCCGCTGCGGGCGAGCGCGTTGGACCGCTCGCCGTCGTCGGGCATGATCCGGGGGTCGACCACCCGCTCGCCGTGCAGCACCCTGCGCAACGCCGCGGCGAGATCGGTGCCCGCGACGTCCTTGAGCAACCCGCCGTTCGCGCCGGCCTCCAGGGCGGCGACCACACCCTGGTGATCGCCGTGCGCGGTGAAGACCACGATCTTGGCGCGCGGGTGCTCGCGCCGCAGCCCCGCGATCACCTCTGGCGCGAGCATGTCGGGCAACCGCAGGTCGAGCAGCACGAGGTCCGGGCACAGCTCGGCGACGCGCTCGATCGCCGCATGCCCGGACTCCGCGGAGCCGACGATCGCGAGCGACGGATCCGAGCGCAGCAGCATCGTGACGCCGTCGCGCACGACGGGGTGGTCGTCGACCACCAGGACCGTGGAACTCACCGCACCTCCCGTGCCCCGCGGGACACCCGTTCCCGGCCGGCACCGGCGCGCGGGGCTTCGCAATGGTCGCTCACCGTGCCTCCACGTCCGGCAGCCAGGCGCGCAGAGTGCACCCACCGTCCTCGTCCCGGACGAGGCTCACCCGGCCGCCCGCACGCACGGCCCGCTCCGCGAGCGACCGCACACCCATGCCGGTGCTGGCACCGGGCTCGGCGGGTTCTCCGGTGCCGTCGTCGGCGACCACCACCTGCACACCGCCGTCGCACGGGCCCAGACTCACCACCACCGAGAACGCCCTGGCGTGTTTCTCCACGTTGAGCAGGCCTTCCCGCACCACGGCGACGAGCAGCGCGGTGCGCTCGGCGTCCATTGGCGGCACGGGCGCCAGCTGGACGAACCGCGCCGGCACACCGGTACGCGCCTCGAACGACCGGGTGTACTCGGCGAGCTCGACCGGCAAGGCCCGTTCGGGCGTGGTGTCGGCGAGAGCGAGCAGCGACTCACGCAATGCGCTCGACGCGGCGGAGACGTCGGACTCCAGCCGCTGCAGCCGCACGTCGAGGGCCGGGTTGTCCCGGATCGCCTCGTGCAGGTCCCTGACCTGCACCCCGATCGAGAACAGCAGGGCACCGACGGAGTCGTGCAGCGCGCTCTGCATCCGCTGCCGCTCGGCCGTGACCGCGTCCGCCGTGCTCGACTCGGCCAGCCCCGCGAGGTGCAGCGCCGTGGCGGCCCGGTCGGCGATGCCTTCCAGCTTGAGCACGGCCGCGTCCCCGAAGTCGGCGGCCTTGCGCATCGCGGCGTAGGCGACGGCGACCGTCTTCTCCTTGTCCCCGAACCTGCTGATGATCGGCACCGCGAGCATCCCGCCGAGCCCTTCCCCGCGGACCTGGGCGTCGAACTGGTGTGTGATCGTGGGCGAGCTGACGTAGTCGCTCACGCGCACGGGCTGGCCGAGCGCGAGCACGCGACCACCGATGCCCTGGCCCACCGGCACGATCAGGTTGTGCAGCTGGTCGGTCCGGTTTCCGGCGAGCCACCGGATGACGGCCTGGTCGGGCCCGTCGAGGTCGGCGACGAACCCGAAGTCCGCGCCGAGCCGCTCCCGGATGAGCCGGGCGGTGCCGTGCAGGGCGACCACGCGGTCGAGCACGGTGAGCAGGCCGTCGCGCTCGCGAAGGAGCCCGTCGAGCGCATTGCTCTGCTCGACGACCCGCTCCCTCGCGTTCCGCTGCTCCGCAGCCACGAGGCAACTATATGTCTGAAACCACCTCCCGATGTCCTGTTACCGGGGGCCCACCTCGGGTATCCGGCTCACATGTTGAGGTCCATCGCGCGCGGACTCGCCGCAGGCGCCGCCGGGGTCACCGCGCTCAACGCCACCACCTACCTGGACATGGCGGTACGCGGCAGGCAGGCCAGCAGCACACCCGAGCGATCCGTCGAGAAGCTCGCGGCGACCGTCGGCGTACAGGTGCCCGGCAGGGGCGAGACACGACAGAGCCGGTTGTCGGGCCTGGGCTCCCTGCTGGGTGCGCTGACCGGTACGACGGTCGGTGCGGCCTACGGCGCCCTGCGCGGGCTCGGCTGGCGACCCCCGCTGCTGGTCGGCGC
Organism: Prauserella endophytica; assembly: GCF_005146945.1. Taxonomy (GTDB): domain Bacteria; phylum Actinomycetota; class Actinomycetes; order Mycobacteriales; family Pseudonocardiaceae; genus Prauserella_A; species Prauserella_A endophytica. The sequence goes on along the minus strand of NZ_SWMS01000009.1, from coordinate 56,705 downwards.
GCTCGCCGCCACAGGGGCGGCCATGGTCGCGGGGGCCGGGCCCATGACTGTCCTCGGCATCACGGACCCTCGCCGGTGGAGCGCCGACGACTGGCTCAGCGACGTGGTCCCACACGTGGCCTACGGCCTCGTCACCGCGGCCACCTTCCGCGCCACGGAGTAGGCACCCACACCCGTCAGCTCTGCCACGGAGTAGGCCCCCGTCAGCTGTCCAGCAGCAGTTCGTGCGCCGCCTCGACGATCGCCGTCGAGTCGATGCCCGCGTGCTGCCGCTGCTCCACCGGCGACGCCGACCCCGGCATCGCCAGCACGCCGAGCTTCGCCAGCCGGGGCACGCAGGTGACCCGGGTGAACGCGTCGAAGACCGCATCACCCAGCCCGCCCTGCGGCCAGTGGTCCTCCACGGTCAGAACGCGGCCCGTGTCCGCCGCCGCCTGCTGCAACGTGGCGACATCGACCGGTTTGACGGAGTACAGGTCGATCACCCGCACCGCGACGCCGAGGTCGGCGAGCCGGTCTGCGGCGAGCAGCGCCTCGTGCACCGTGACCCCTGCGGCCACGATCGTCAGTCGATCACCCGGCGACGACCTCAAGACCTTGCTGCCACCGACCGGGAACGATTCGGCCGGCCCGTACAGCACCGGCGTCTCCCCGCGGGTGGTGCGGAGATAGCTGACCCCGGAGAGGTCCGCCATCGCCGCCGTCAGGTGTGCAGTCTGGTTCGCATCGCACGGGTACAGCACCGTGCTCCGCCACAACGCGCGGAAGAACGCCAAGTCCTCGAGGCCCATCTGCGATGGGCCGTCGGGCCCGATCGAGACCCCGGCGTGCGAACCCACCACGCACAGCCTCGCTCCGCTGACCGTCGCCATGCGCAGGAAGTCCGCGGCCCGGCTCAGGAACGCAGCGAACGTCGCCACGTACGGCGTCCATCCCCGCACCTGCAGTCCGACCGCCGCCGCGACCATCTGCTGTTCGGCGATGTAGCACTGGATGAATCTCTCCGGTCGCACCTCCTCGAAGTACCTGCTGCGAGTGGAATCCCCGACCTCGCCGTCCAAAGCCACGACATCGGAGCGGGCCTTGCCGAGCGCCGCGAGGGTTTCGCCGAACGCGGTCCGGGTGCCACCTCGTCACCTTGCTCGTACTCCGGCAGCCGCAGCGACCCCGTGTCCGGCCTCAGCCGTTCGGGCTCCCCGTTCGGTGCCGTCACCTCGACCCGCATCGACCGCCTGCCACCGAGCTCCGCGATCGCCGCCTCGGCGTCCGGCACCGGTTTCCCGTGCTGCCCTTCCCTGTCCTCGACTGCCGCGACACCGCTGCCCTTTCGCGTACGGGCAAGGATCGCCGTGGGCCGGGAGGTGCCGATCGCCTCGGCGTAGGCACGATCGATCTGGTCGATGTCGTGGCCATCGATCTCGATCGTGTGCCAGCCGAACGACCCGATCCTTCGCGCATAGGCTTGCGTGTCCCAGCCGTGGCGGGTCGGCCCGCGTTGCCCGAGCCGGTTGACGTCCACGATCGCGACGAGGTTGCCGAGCCCGGCGTGGCCGGCGTGCTCGAACGCCTCCCACATCGATCCCTCGGCGAGCTCGCTGTCTCCGCACAGCACCCACACACGAAAGTCCCGCCGTTCGAGGTGCCGGCCCGAGATGGCGAGGCCGACGCCGATGGGCAGTCCCTGACCGAGCGACCCGGTCGCCACGTCGACCCACGGCAACTGCGGAGTCGGATGCCCTTCCAGCCTGCTGCCCGCCCTGCGGTAAGTCAGCAGCTCGTCGTCGGAGACGGCCCCCGCCGCGACGTACATCGCGTACAACAGCGGGGACGCATGCCCCTTCGAGAAGATCAGATGATCATTTCCCGGATTCTGGGTTTCCGCGAAGTCGTACCGCAGGTGTCTGCCCAGCAGCACCGCCATCAGGTCCGCCGCCGACATCGACGACGTGGGATGCCCGGAGCCGGCCGCCGCAGCGGCCCTCACCGCGTCCACGCGAAGTTGCCGGCCGAGCTCAGTCAACTGCTCCACGTCGAGGGTCGTCGCCGCCATGGCCCGCGAGTACCCGAGCCGACGGAGCGAAAACGCCACCGGAGCCGGGCCAAGTTTTGCACCGGCCTAGACAGCAGCCCTCCTCACGGAGAGGCTGAAGCTTCCGACGTCTCAGCGAGGAGACGAGCCATGCCTCACGCCAACGGTCACGACATCGACCCGACCTTCTACCGCAGCCCAGCTGACGCCATCGCGGCACCGCCCGAGCGCCTCGCCTACGTCGTCGCGTTCGACCGAACGGCGGAACGACCGGACGCACTCACCGTGGTGGACACCGACCCGCACTCCGATACGTACGGCGAAATCGTCGGCTGGGCCGACCTGCCCACACGGGGTGACGAGCTACACCACTTCGGCTGGAATGCCTGCAGCAGTGCGTTCGCGCACGCAGGCCACCATACGGACGGACTGGAACGCCGCTATCTCCTCCTTCCCGGTCTCCGCTCGTCCAACATCCACGTTTTCGACACGAAACCCGACCCCCGGCAACCGGCACTCGTACGCACGGTTGAAGCCGGCGAGCTCGCCAACAAGGCCGGCTATTCCCGGCCGCACACCCTGCACTGCGGCCCCGACGGCATCTTCCTGTCATGCCTTGGTGGCGCCAACGGGGCCGACGGCCCCGGCGGGATCGCGCTGCTCGACCACGACACCTTCGATGTGTTGCGCGCCTGGGAAACGGATCGCGGCCCTCAGTACCTGGCCTACGACGCATGGTGGCATCTCAATCAGAACATCGCCATCACCTCCGAATGGGGCACGCCGTCGATGATCGAAGACGGCATCAACCCGGATCTGCTGCTGGGCAACAAGTACGGCCACTGTCTGCATTTCTGGGACCTCGCCAAGGGCAGTCATATCCAGCAGGTCGACCTCGGCGCGCAACACCAGATGGTGCTGGAGCTGCGTCCCTCGCACGATCCCGAGGCGACGTGGGGCTTCGTCGGCGTGGTCGTCAGTACCGAAGACCTATCGGCATCCGTCTGGCGGTGGTACCTCGACGGCGCCACCTGGCGTGCCGACAAGGTGATCACAATCCCGGCGGAACCGGCTGACCCCGAACTGCTCCCGCCGGCGCTGAAGCCCTTCGGCGCAGTGCCACCGCTCGTCTCGGACATCAACCTGTCCGTGGACGACCGCTTCCTCTACGTGTCGTGCTGGGGCACGGGCGAGCTGAAACAGTACGACGTCAGCGACCCCACGAACCCGCGCGAGGCCGGGTCCGTCCGGCTCGGCGGCATCGTCGGACGCGTTCCGCATCCGTCCGCAAAGGACGAGTCGCTCGCGGGCGGTCCACAGATGGTGGAGGTCAGCCGTGACGGACAGCGGATCTACGTGACCAACTCGCTGTATGGTTCGTGGGATGACCAGTTCTACCCGGATGGTGTCGGCGCCTGGTTCGCCAAGATCGACACCGATCCGGACAGCGGCGGTGGCTTGACCATCGATGACCGGTTCTTCCCACACGGCAACGAGTTCCGCGGCCTGCGCGCACATCAGGTGCGGCTACAGGGCGGCGACGCGTCGTCAGACTCCTACTGCTTCCGCTGACCACGAACTCAGGGAGGAACGATTCGCTCGCAGCACCCGGGCGACATCGGAACACGACACGGGCACGAGCCGTCGCCTACTTCCCAGTGAGTCATCTTCACCTCCCCTTAAAGCAATGACTCTTGCTTTAAGGGGAGGCTAGCGTGCCGCCACGGCAAAGGCAACACCTATTGCTTTAAGCTGCCCACATGTCGACCCCACGCCCAGGTGGACGCAGCGCACGAGTGGTCGCTTCGGTTCATCGGGCCGTGGTCGACCTGATCTCCCGCGGCGATCTGGACATCACGATCAGCGCCGTGGCACACGAGGCAGGTGTGAATCCCACCAGCATCTATCGGAGGTGGGGCACTCGCGACCAGCTCGTACTGGACGCCACGGCGGCTCACCTGCGCAGAAACTCGTCAACCCCGGACACGGGCTCGCTCCGCGGCGACCTGCTGGACTGGATCGCGGACGTCGAACACAACCTGGGCACACCGGAGGGCCGCGCCCTGCTTCGCACCCTCACGACCGCCGACGACAGCCCCGGTCACGCGCGGGACGTGCTGCGGCATTTCGGTGACATCACGACCGTGCTCGACCGCGCCGGCCAGCGACAGGAGAACCCGCCTACACCCGATCAGGTACTCGACCGGATCCTGGCGCCGCTGACGCTGCGCACACTATTCGACCTGCCCGTCCCGGAAGGATACGGACGACACCTCGTGGAAGGATTGCTCGCAAGCGCGTCGAAGGTGCCTGAGCAGCCGGATCCCGTCGCCGGTCACATCTGAGCACACCGCGGGGTCTACCACTGTGACACCCCTGCGGACGAGGATCGTGAGCGATGAACGAGGGCACCTGGCTGGCGGAGCGATTCGACGCGCAGCGGGGTCGGCTGCGAGGCGTGGCCTTCCGCATGCTCGGCTCCCTCAGCGAGGCCGAAGACGCCGTTCAGGAGACGTGGCTGCGCCTCGACCGGACGGACTCCGAGGGTCTCCAGAATCTCGACGCGTGGTTGACCACCGTGATCACGCGCGTATGCCTCAACATGCTGCGCAGCCGCCGGACGCGTCGCGAGGAGAGCCTCGAGCTGCAGACATCGGACCAGGCCGCGCAACCCGACGAGGTAGGCGACCCCGAACAGGAGGCGGTGCTGGCCGACTCGGTCGGTACGGCCATGCTGGTCGTGCTCGACACCCTGTCTCCTGCCGAACGACTGGCGTTCGTGCTGCACGACATGTTCGCCGTGCCCTTCGACGAGATCGGCCCCATGATCGATCGCACTCCGACGGCCGCAAGACAGCTCGCGAGCCGCGCACGCCGCCGGGTGAAGGGTGGCACCACCGCGCACGAGGCCGACGTAGCCCGGCAGCGGAGCGTGGTCGAGGCGTTCCTGGCCGCCTCCCGAAGCGGTGACCTGGAAGCCTTGGTGGCGGTGCTCGACCCGAATGTGGTGCTTCACGCCGATCGACAGGCGGGTCCGACCGCGGAGCCCATCGTCATCCGGGGCGCCCACCACGTCGCCAGGGGCGCGCGGCTTGCCTCCGAGCGAGCCAAGTCTTCCGAGCCCGCGCTGGTTAACGGCGCTGTCGGCCTCGTGATGGCTCCCGGTGGCCGCCTCTCGCTGGTCCTCGCTTTCACCGTCGCGAACGGGAAAGTCACGGAGATCGACGTGATCGCGGACCCGGATCGCCTGCACAGCCTCGACCTCGCCGTGCTCGAATGAGCCTTTCACTCGATCGTGTCGAACACATGTTCGATCCATTCCGCTATCGTCAGACACGTGGACACGACAACCACCCTCACCGCACCGAGCCGGCTCACAGACGCCGAGCTCGCGACGGAACTCGTCGAGTGCGAAGCCACGCTTCGCCGTCAGTACTCACGAATGTTGACGATGCTCGGCGAAGCGGAGCGCAGGGACATAGCGCGCAAGCTCGGCTATCGCGGCCTGTTCGCCTTTCTCAAGGAGGAGCTTCGTCTGTCCACACGAGACTCTCATGCCAGGCTTCGCGAGGTCGCGGCGACCGAGCCGATCCGCACGATCACCGGCGAGGTTCGTCCGGCGCCACTCGCCGCCACCGGCGCCGCTCTGGCCACCGCGCGGATCAGCCGGGAACACCTGCGGGACATCACGACCGTCTTCTCGCGGGCACCCGCCGAACTGACCGTCGGCGAGCGCATCGAGGCCGAACGGAGCCTGCTCGCTCTCGCGGCGCAGGCGGCACCGGAGACGGTCCGGAAGGCCGGGCGCGAACTGCTCGCCTCCTGGACGACGCGAACCGAGTTGCCCTCGCCGGAAGACCTGGCATCACCACGACGCGAGTTCCGCTACCGCTACTCGAGTGCGGGCCACATGGAGTTCTCCGGATCCCTCGACAGGGAGACCGCAGCAACCCTCCAAAGCTTGTTGGCGCCGCTTGCCAAACCTCGGCCGCGAGACGAGCACGGCAGCCGTGATCCCCGGAGTGCGAGCCGCCGCCGGGGTGATGCACTTGCCGAGATCATCGAGGCCGCGTCACGCGCCGACGAGCTGACCGTTCAGGGCGGCGAACGGGCTGTGCTCACCGCCACCATCTCGCTGCGCGACCTCGAGGACCGTACCTTCCGGGCGATCTTCGACGTACCAGGGATCACCTCACTCGACGAGCTCCGCCGCCTGGCCTGTGAGTCACACGTCGTTCCGGCGATCTTCGGCGCACCGGGAGAGGTGCTCTACCTCGGTCGCTCCAGCCCGCACGCCACCAAGGCACAGCGGCGAGCGCTGGCCCTGCGAGACGGAGGGTGCGCCTTCCCCGGGTGCACCCGTAGCCCGAAATGGTGCGCGCCCCACCACGTCGACTGGTGGCCGCGCGGCGACGCCCCGACCGATATCGACACGATGGTGCTGGTCTGCGGCCGACATCACCGCATGCTCCACCACACCGACTGGCAGGTGCGCATCAACAGAGGTGACGGGTTGCCGGAGTTCGTCCCGCCCGCCTGGCGAGACTCACGACGACGTCCCATGCGCAACACCGCTCACCGCGTGTCGACCAGACGGGCGGGGCCATCGCGGCGGATCAGGTGCCACCAGCGCGCGTCAACGAAGCACAAGGCCGCGGGCAAGGCCGGCCGGACAACTACAGAGCGAAAAAAGGCATGACGCAGCATCAAGTCACGTCGAGAATGGCCGCATGCTGGCCGAGCATTTCCCGCTTGTCGGGCTGCGACTGACAACGCCGCGGCTCGAACTGCGGCTGCCGTCGCAGGAGGAGCTTGCCGAACTGGGCGAGCTCGCGGCCAAGGGCGTGCACGACCCCAGCGTGATGCCGTTCGTGGTCCCCTGGACCGACCAGACGCCCGAAGCGGTGGCGCGCTCGGTCATCCAGTATCACTGGCTGCGGCTCGGCGACTGGCTGCCACAGAGCTGGTCCTTGAACCTCGTCGTGTTCCGGGACGGGGTCCCGGTCGGCCAGCAGACGATAAACGGTCACGACTTCGGCGTCACCCGTGAGGTGAGCACCGGATCCTGGCTCGGGAAAGCACACCAGGGCAAAGGAATCGGCACCGAGATGCGGGCAGCGGTTCTGCACCTGGCGTTCGCCGGGCTGGGCGCCGCGGAGGCGGCTTCGGGCGCGTTCGAGCACAACCTCTCGTCGCTGACGGTCTCCCGCAAGCTGGGATACCGGCCCGACGGCACGAAGCGGCACGCCATCCGAGGCAAGCTGTCGGTCGAGCACAGGATGCGCCTGTCCCGGACGGACTGGGAGCTGCACAGGCGGGTGCCGGTGAGCGTGGAGGGACTGGAGCCCTGCCTACCGCTACTCGGGATCACCGCAGCTCAGACCCCGTAACCGCTGGTCAACGGCGCCCCTGCTACCCTCGTCCACGGAGGATTGGCCGAGCGGCCTAAGGCGCACGATTGGAAATCGTGTTGGGTGTAACAGCCCTCACGGGTTCGAATCCCGTATCCTCCGCCAGCTGAACAGGCGAAACGCCGGGTCACCCGCCAGAGTCGGGTCGCCCGGCGTTTCGCATGGGGCTCAGTTTGGCGCTCAAGTCGTGCCTGTTGCGCGACGGGACGGCGGCAACGCCGCCACGAGCACATCAGGCCGGGGGCGGCACCATCCTGCGGCTTCGTGATCATCGGCGTCACCGCCGTTACCAGATGTGGCCGCCAACCTCGTGGGCGACACCCTGACCACCTCGTCATTCACGCGCATACACCGCTTTGCCACGGCAGCGTCCGACGAGCCCATGAGCTCCATCACAGCCGGCAACGGCACCCTCAGGACGAGGAGAGGACCGTCGCAGCCGTGTGGCGGGCGTCGTGCAATCTCGCTGACTCCCGCAGTGCGGAACAGTGCCTTCCAGGCTTTGTGGTCGTCAGTTGGGTCAATCGGCCGGCCCCGGAGGTTCGTAAACGTCCAGTCACAGTCATTCCCCGGTGTCCGAAGGCCTGCCGCGCGAGCGCGACGACTGCGGTTGGTTCGTGCTCTACGTCGAAGGCCCGGAGGAATCCGCTACGCCCCGGCTCCTGTCGCGCGCCGAACGGCGTGACAGCGGATTGCCGCACCAGGTGCATGGCACACGCGCCGCAACCGCGATTAAGTGGTGCTGTCAAGCGACGCTTCTTGTCCAGACCTGCCGGTGGCCTGCCTTCTGGAGTTGTTGCGCTCGGGCCGTGGCCGCCGAGTCGATGCGATTCCGGCCGAGCCCCCATCAAACCCGTCGCGGTTCAGCACTGATCCGCGGCGGGCAGGCTCGCTCGGCCTGGGGTATCGGCAGTGTGGCAGCTGGCCGGGGCTGGTGCCGATACTGTCAGGTCGACCGATGCGCCCCAGTGAGCGCGAGTGCTTGCCGCTGCGAGCCAACCACCACAGTCGAGAAACTGCACTGCCTGCCCGCTGCACGGGGTTCCCCTGTCAGCTCCTGGTGTATTGCGTGGCAATGTTTACTGAGGGCTCGTGATTGGTCTCGGCCCATCCGCTGAGGAAGGTGAGGGCCTGCGCGGAGCGTGAGTGCGGTTCAGCCGTGTAGATGAGTAGAGTTTGATCGGCTGTACCGCGGACGTCGAGGACTTGGAAGTCCAAGGAGAGGTCCCCTGCGGTGGGGTGGAGGAACTCCTTGCGGCCGGAGCGTTGGGCGCGAACACGGTGGGTAGACCACCAGCGGCGGAAGTCCTCGTCCTTAATGGACAGCTCTCCGATGAGGCGGGCCAGCGCCGGGTCCTCGGGGTAGCGGCCGGCATCCATCCTAAGGTAAGCGACGCACTCCTGGGCAACCTTCTCCCAATCGCGGTAGAGCCCGCGGACTCGCGGGTCCAGGAACGTCAACCAGATGTGGTTACGATTCTGCGGCGCCAGTGCACCGAAGTCCGTGATGAGCGCCGCCCCCAAGGCATTCCACCCGATGATGTCCATCCGCCGCCCCAACACCAGCGCGGGCACGCCGGTCATGCTGTCCAGCAGGACGCGGATGGCGGTGGACACACGCTGCGCGGCAGGCGCCGCCGTATCCGCCCGCGTAGCCGACGAGCCGGTGGCCTCGGCCGCGCACCGCAGCAGATACTCCTGTTCGTCGGCGCGCAGGTCGAGTGCGCGTGCCAGGGCCAGGAGAATTTCCGGTGATGCGGTTTTCGCTCTGCCCTGCTCGAGGCGCACGATGTAGTCCACACTGACCCCTGCCAGCATGGCCAGCTCTTCGCGCCGCAGCCCTGGTACCCGGCGATGCCCGGAACTCGGTATTCCGGCGGCCTCGGGGCTCACCTGGGCCCGGCACGAGCGCAGATAATCACCCAGTTCGGTCACGGCCTCCCCCTCTCCTGGACTCTTCTTCCCCCAACGTGCCCATCCTGCGTTTACTTCCATCCGGAGGCGGCGATCACGGAGGAGTCGCCACCTCCGGAGGAACACCTGCCGTCCTTCCGCTCAGACCAGTGCGTCGTCGTGGTCGGTAGAGAGCGCCAAGTCCCGCCAGGCCTGCGATTCTGTGCGCAGCTGGGTGATCTTGCGGTCTAGCTCCTCCAGGCAGTCGCTGCCCAGCTGGGCACGCAACGGCGGAGCAGCCGCGTCGGCGAGGGTCAGGAAGGCGGTGGCGCCTTTGACGGGGTCACCGGGCTGGGCGTGGTTGAGGCCGGGGACCGCCCCGCGAACCACACCAGCGGTGCTCGCGTAGTCATCGATCACGGTGTCCTCGGTGTGCAGGCTCCGGTCGTCGAGGAAGTCGGTGCGGAAGTAGCCCGGTTCGACCACTGTCACCGCGATGCCCAGCCCCGCCAGTTCGGCGTGCATGGCCTCAGAGATCCCCTCCACAGCGAACTTGGTGGAGCAGTAGATCCCGAAGCCTGCCGAGCTGCTGAAGCCGCCCAGGGAGCTGACGTTGAGGATTCGGCCCGAGCGCTGAGCCCGCATGACGGGCAGCACTGCGCGGGTAACATTGAGCAGGCCGAAGACGTTGATGTCGTAGATCGCGCGGACCGCGGCATCGGAGGACTCTTCCACCGCGCCCAGCAGGCCGCGTCCGGCGTTGTTGACCAGAACATCAATCGAACCGAAGGCCTCGACCGCGGCGGTGACCGCCGCACGTGCCTGTGCTTCGTCAGTGACATCGAGTCCGGCCGCAAGCAGGCGGGCACCGTACCCGGGCAGTGCTTCCTTCACGGGCTCGGGATCACGGGCAGTGGCCACGACGTTGTCGCCGCGATCCAGTGCCTGACGGGCGATCTCGAGGCCGAAGCCGCGCGAAGCGCCAGTGATGAACCAAGTAGTCATGAACTACTCCTAGAAAAACGAGGGACCATGCGTGGTGGTTTTCTCAGGCTGGTCGCTTCCGATCGACTCAGCCAGGGAAGGATTTCCATAGGAACGGCCGGACGCCCATGGCCCGCCACCGTCCGGTTTGCTGACGGGACGAGCCATGGTGTCTGGCCTGGGAGAGCCCTGAGATCGGCGGCTGCGATGGTCAACCGCCGCGGATGACCTTGGTCTCCAGGTACTCGGTCATGCCGTCGAGCCCGAATTCGCGTCCGTTACCGGACTGCTTGTAGCCGCCCCAGGGTGCTGACCAGTCGAACTCGGCGTCGTTGATCATGACGTAGCCGACCCTGATCTGCTCCGCCACCGCGCGGGCCGCCTGCAGATCCTCGCCGGTGACGTAGGCGGCGAGTCCGAAGGGGGTGTCGTTGGCGATCTCGATCGCTTCGTCGACGGTGTCGTAGGCGATCACTGACATCACCGGGCCGAAGATCTCCTCCCGGGCGATGGTCATGGAGTTCTCGACGTCTGCGAACACGGTCGGTTTGGCGAAATGACCTGCTTCCAGCCCGGCCGGTTTGCCCAGCCCGCCGGTCACCAAGCGGGCACCTTCGTCCAGGCCCTGGCGGATGTAGCCCTGGACGGTGTTCCATTGCTCGGCGGAGATCAGCGGACCCATGGTGGTGTCCTCGGCGCGCGGGTCGCCGACGACGATGTTCTCGACCACCGGAACCAAGACGGAGAGGAACTCCTCGAGCCGCGCCCGGGGCACCAGGGTGCGGCTCGGGGCACTGCACAGCTGACCCGTCACGGCCATCAGCCAGGTCATCGCAGTATCCACGGCCACGTCCAGATCGGCATCGGGCAGCAGGATGTGCGGGGACTTCCCACCCAGCTCGGAGGTGACGCGCTTGACCGTCGGTGCCGCAGCGATCGCCACCTGAGTGGCCGCCGCGAGTGAACCGGTGAACGATACGATGCCGACACCCGGGTGTGAGCTCAAGCTCGCGCCGATTACCGAACCGCGACCGTTGACAAGGTTGAACACCCCAGCCGGGACACCGGCCGCTTCCATGATCTCCGCCAGGATGATCGCGGAGTACGGTGTCAGCTGAGCCGGTTTGAGCACTACCGTGCACCCGGCGGCCAGGGCGGACATGGTCTTGCCGACCGGCTGAAGAACCGGGAAGTTCCACGGAGTGATCAGCCCGGCGACGCCGAGTGCTTCTTTGCGGATGCAGGTCTCTCCACGCATCTCGGTGAACTCGTAGGACTTCAGAACCTCGATCGCTGTGGCGATCTGCACCCGGCCGGAGGGCACATGCGCGCCCCGAGCCAGCGCCAGTGGCGCACCCAGTTCCTCGGTGACTGCCTGCGCCAGATCCTCAGACCGCGCATCGTACTCGACCAGCACCCGCTCCAGCAGCGCGATCCGCTCCTGCGGAGTCGTCTGCGAGTACGAGACGAACGCTCGCTCTGCAGCGGCGACGGCGGCGTCGACATCTGCCTCACCACCTAGCACCACCCGGGCGTTGAGATTTCCAGTGGCCGGGGCTGCGAGCTCCATGACCGTCGGGTCAAGCGGGGCACGCCAAGCGCCGTCTAGATACAGCTCATTATGCTCACGCACGATGACTAACCAACTTTCGTTGACAGGAACAGGGTCGCGGCACGAACCGGTTGTCCCGGCGCGCCAAACCTGATCGGCTTCCATACTGGAACCGGCCCAGAAAGCCATCCAGAGACACGATTTCCCAGGCGTGCCCTGCGTAGGAACACCCGTGCCACCCTCATGCGGTAGACAGAGAGCGACCCGTCCACAGGTATTGCGAGACTGGGCCGTCGCTTCGCGGCCGAACGGACGACGGTCACGCTGGCAGCAATCTTGATTGGTCGCTCGCCAGTAATGGTCGAATTGTTCTGCGTGTCAAAAACAATCGATCTGACATGCGCCTGGCGAATAGTTTTCGCGGACGGTCCGTCGCTTGTTCGGGCGAGGGGCGGGAGGGACACTGATGCGACGTAGGTTGATTCCCGAAGGGAGGGTGTGGCGATGACTGATCTGTCCGTACAGCCGTGGCGCTTGCGTGGGGTGTGGTTTGACGCCTGCAAATGCGCGATTCCGTGCCCGTGTTCATTCGCCCAGCCGCCGACCTACGGCGATTGCGACGGTGTCCTTTTGTGGCATGTTCGCGACGGCAATTACGGCGAGGCACGACTCGACGGATTGAACGTCGTGATGCTTGCGTCCTTCGTCGGCAACGTGTGGGGCGAACACAGCGACGCCTACGGCGCGATATTCCTGGATGAGCGCGCCGACGAGGCGCAGCGCGGCGCCCTGCAGACGATCTTCGGCGGCCAGGCCGGGGGCTGGCCCGCTCAGTTCAACGAGATGTTCGGCGGTGAGATGCGCGGCATGGAGTTCGCCGCCATCGAGGCGTCGATCGCCGATGACTATTCCGACTGGAGCGTCAGCATCCCCGGTAAGGCGACCGCGCGGGTCGCGGCGCTGACCGGACCCACGAGCGGGGCGGGCACACGAGTGGAGGTCCACAACCTTCCGGGCGCCGAGGTGGGCCCTGGGCAACCGCCAGCGGTGTGGGGCCGGGTCACCGAGGAATTCGCGGACGCGTTCGGCTTCCGCTGGGAGCGCAGCGGCAACTCCAGCAAACTCATCCCGTTCGAGTGGAGCGGACCGGACGCGGCATGACCGCGCGACCGGGCCCGGATGGTGCGGCGCACGGTGGCACGTCGCGTGCGGACTTGATGCGGCAATGGTCACGCGCCGAGGCCCTGCTGGTGGTCGTGCTACTGGCGCTCGCGGCCGCCGCCTGGGTACTCACGAGCCGGCTCGCGACCGCGGACATGCGCATCGGGGTCCTGACCGGCGGGCCCACGATGAACGAGATGGATGTCGCGATGCGGCCGTGGCCCTGGGAAGCGGCACTGTTCCTCGCAGTGTGGGTCGTGATGATGGCGGCCATGATGCTGCCGAGCATCGTGCCGTTCAGCCTGGGCATGCGCCGGCTCCTCCGCAGCCGCGGCGTGCGCGGCGACGGCCTGTTCGTCGGCTACTTCATCGTGTGGGCCGCAGTGGGGATCGCGGCGTTCGCGTTCGTGCGGGGGCTGGAGACGGTCGTGACCGGCCCCAGCCTGACCGCCGTGCGGGCCGGCGGAATGGTGGTGCTGGTCGCCGGGGTCTATCAGTTGACCCCGTTGAAGCGGGTGTGCCTGCGACATTGTCGATCCCCGATGGCGCTGCTGCTCGAACACAGCAAGACGGCGGTGCACGGCCGCTTCGGTGTCCTTCGGGTCGGGCTCAGCCATGGCGCGTACTGCCTGGGATGCTGCTGGGCGCTGATGGCGGTGCTGCTCGCCGCCGGGATGATGAACCTGGTCTGGATGGCCGTGCTCGCGGTCGTCGTCGCTCTGGAGAAGGTCACCCGACATGGCGAGCTGGTCAGTCGGGTGGTTGGCGGCCTGCTCATCGTCACGGCGATCGTCCTCCTGGCGCACCCCGCCCTGCTGGCCTGAATCGCCGGTGCCCCGCCCGAGCCCTTCAGGACGGGCAGTGCCGCTGTACGCCGATCCAACAGAAGTCTGGCTTCGCCTCAGAACCTGTGGTAACGATCACACCTTGAGCGCCCCGGAGCCATGGGTCGAGCCCGATCGCAACAGACCTTGCGGGACGGCGCTCAGTTCGGGGCTCAGTTCATGCCCGTACCACCTGTCTACTAGTGTCTCTGCCGTCGCACGGACTCCGGCTCAGCGAAGCCAGAGTCGGTGTGGACATCTGGATGCGGAACTGGAGATCGTGTCGGGTGTAACGCCCCTCACGGGCTCGAATCCCGTATCCTCCGCGCGCTGAGCAGAACGCCGGAACCCCTTCTGGGCTCCGGCGTTCTCTCGTAGGCGGGCGCACAGAGTAACCAGCACGTCCCCCCACCTTCATCTGTCCGGAGTCGATCGGTCACGCTAAGTTTGTTACCGATAGACCCGACTTCATCAAGGAGTCCGCCCCATGCCCGGTGTGGAAGAGATCCGCGCGGGGATCGCCCTCGCGAACGAGAAGGCTTCCGCTGGCATTGCCGCACTGCAGCAGGCCGCCCAGTCTCTCGAAGAAGCCCAGCAGACGCTGGCGATGGCGACGTCCGGCAGCACCCAGCAGGAGGTGAACCAGGCTCACGGCCTGCTGGCCGAAGCGCTGCAGGGCATCAACGGCACCCAGAGCACCATCCAGGCCTGCATCTCGTCCGCCGAGAACTATTCCGCCCGGCTCTAGCGATGTCCTTCGACCAGCTGCGCCAGTCGCTCGCCGAGGTCCACAGCGGGCTCTCCGATGCCCGCGCGCACACCGATCGAGCGAAGGAACTGCTGGAGGAATACCGCCGGGTCATGGTCGACGCGCAGGTTCAGGCCCAGCCGTGGCTTCCGCCCCAGCTGGGCCGCGCGCTCGAGCAACTCGATACCGAGACCGGACGGCTCGCCGGCGCCGGCGAGCTGCTGAGCAACTACGAGGCGAGGCTGTAGGCGACACATGGGCAGGAAGGCCGGCGAGCAACGCGCGCGGGTGACGACGGCGCTCGATCACCTGCGGCAGCAGATCGGACTGGCCCTCGGAGCGGCCCGCAACGCCCGGGAGACGGCGGAGTACGAGCTGGCCAGGCTCCAGCTCGAGCAGCTCGTCGTGCGCACCGGGCTCGAGCGGGCCGCCCACGACCCCCAGATCGCCGAGCGCGCCAACGACCCCGCCATGGCGGAGGTCCTGTCCTGGCTACGCAGCGTTCGCAGCGAGTTCTACCGGGAGTGGGCTGACGGACCGAACCGGTTGCGCGAGCTCGTCGCCGCCAGCGCCCCCGGCCCGGCCGGTCGGCCACCCGGTGACTGGCTCGGTCGTGTCGGCTCGTCGCCGGGCGTCTCCGCCCCGCAGCTCTGGCGCATCGGAACTTCCACAGTGGACGGTTCGGCCGCCGGGCGCACCCCGGGCACGGAGCTGACGTTCGACGTCGCTGTTCCGCTGCTGGACGAGTCCCACCTCGCGATCACGTCGGCACCGAACACCAGGCCCGCCGTCGACGCGATCGTGGAGAACCTCCTGATGCGGGTGCTCAGCACGTTCGAGCCCGGCGCTGTGAAGATCCACCTGTGGGACGTCGGCCAGCTCACCGCCGTGCTGCCGAGCTTCTACGCGCTGAGCCGCACCAGCGCGGTCACGGTGCACGACCCCACCCGGCTCGTCGACCTGCTCGACGAGTTCGCCGGGCATATCCGCCGCATCCACAGCCACACCATGCAGGCCGGTTTCCCGTCACTGCGTGCACTGCGCACGGCGACCGGCAAGCGGGCGGAGCCGTGGCGCATCGCCGTGCTCTACGGCAACGGCGAGGACCTGCATCCAGAGCAGATCCGCGACCTCAAACGGGTCGCGAGCGGCGCGCTGGACGCCGGGATCTCACTCATTCTGGTGGACGTTCCCACCGTTCTCGGTGGCTCCGTGGAAACGATCAGCATGCTAGACGAGCGGCACGCGCTCACGAGCATGACCGGCTCCGACCTCGTGGTCACGCTCGATCCGCCGCTGCCGTCCGGCCAGGTCACCACGGCCGCCGGTCGCATCGCCGAGGCGCTCGTGGCCAAGCAGGGCGGTCCGCGCTCCTTCGCCGACCTGCTCCCGACCGAGTACGGCCGCGAAAGTTCGGCCCGTGAGCTCCGCGCCCCCGTCGGCTTCTTCGAGGGCGAGCCGGTGGAGGTGGTGATCGGCGACGCCACCCCGCACGCGCTGATCGGCGGACCGAGCGGATCCGGCAAGACGAACTTCCTGTACGCGCTGCTCGGCAGCCTCACCGCCCGCTACTCGCCGGACGAGCTCGCACTGTACCTGCTGGACTTCAAGGAAGGCGTGTCGTTCGCGGGCCTGGCGCCGGGGCGCAAGGACGAGAGCTGGCTGCCGCACGCCCGGCTGGTGGGTGTCAACGTCAACACCGACCGCGAGTTCGGGCTCGCGCTGCTGCGGTTCCTCGCCGACGAACTGCGGAGGCGCTCGGCCGCGGCCAAGGACCACGAGGTGACCAACCTCGCCGAGCTGCGGGAACAGGACCCCGGGGGCCACTGGCCGCGCATCGTGGCCGTGATCGACGAGTTCCAGTACCTCTTCGCCGAGCGGGACACGGTCACCTCGCTCGCCACCTCGCTGCTGGAGGACCTCGCCCGCCGGGGCCGCTCGCAGGGGATCCACTTGATCCTGGCCAGCCAGGACATCGCCGGCATCGATGCGTTCTGGGGCAAACCGGCGGTGTTCGAGCAGTGCACCCTGCGCATCGCGATGCCGAAGGCTCGCCGCGTGCTCGCAGAGACCAACCAGGCCGCCGTCGCCGCGCCCAAATGGCACGCGGTGGTCAACCACGACTCGGGCATCGCGCACGGCAACCAGCTCGCACACGTGCCCGACGCCAGCGGCAAGGGCGTGTTCCCCGCGCTGCAACGGGAACTGTGGCAGGCCTACGCCGGGCACGGGCAGCCCAGGCTGTTCGACGGCGCGCACGCTCCGGCGCTTGAGGAGTCGGCCGCGTTCACCTCGCTCGGCCCCGCGGAGCGGCCGCGCGCGCTCGTGGGTCAGTCCATCGACGTCGCCGACACCGCGCACAGCGTGGAGCTGTCCGCTTCGCCCGGCCGCAACCTCGCCGTGCTGGGCACGAGCGCCAAGGAGGCACTGTCGATCCTGGACTCCGCGACCCGTTCACTGGCCCGGCAGTACCGGCAGGGCGACGTGGAGTTCGTGCTGTGTTGCCTGGTGGACCGGTGCCTGCCCGCGGTCAGGGAACTGACCGACCGGCTCGTCGCGGAGGGGCACAAGGCCGGCCTCGTCGCCGCCGACGACCTCACCGAGGTGGTGACCACCTCCGCAGCCGCGCTGGCCGACCTGGACACGCCGCGCATCCTGGTGCTCTACGGCGTGGATGCCGCCCTGCCCGCGCTGGAGCACAAGGAGCCGGGCAAACAGAGCGGCCTCGACCACCTGCGCACGCTGCTCAAGCAGGGGCCCGGCCGAGGTTTGCACGTCCTCGGCTGGTGGCGTGGTGTCGCCCGGCTCAAGGACACCCTCGGTTTCGCGGGCACCGACGACATCGGCGCGTGGGCCGCGCTGGACGTGCAGGGCAACGAGCTCGCGCCGTTCTGCGCCGGCCAGGTGGTGCACTGGTCGCCGCGGCAGGATCGGGCGCTGTTCTTCGACCGGACAACCCACTCGTCGCCCGAAGTGATCATCCCCTTCCACCGCACGGAGCCGTCCGATGAGTGACGAACCGACCGCCGCGATGCGGTACAAGGAGATCATCGGCCTTGCCCGCAAGGCGGCCGAGGATCTCCGCACCTGGGAGCTCGCCAGGGCGGAGCAGCTGAACGGCGAGATCGCGGCCAAGGCGGAGGCCGTCACGGCCGCCGAGGAACGCGAACGAGCCATGACCGACCGGGCGAACCGCTGGTGGCGCATGGCGAAGGACAACGTGTCCCGGCTGTCCTGGCTGGAAGTGGGGGCTCCGCCGGAGCCGGCGGCCTCGGCGCGCGGCGAATGGCTCCACCGCTACGCCGAGGACGTCCGACCCGCTTACCACGAGCTGACGCAGGCCATCCTCAAGCTCGGCTGGCGCGCG
Source organism: Prauserella endophytica (assembly GCF_005146945.1). Taxonomy (GTDB): domain Bacteria; phylum Actinomycetota; class Actinomycetes; order Mycobacteriales; family Pseudonocardiaceae; genus Prauserella_A; species Prauserella_A endophytica. The sequence continues at coordinate 38,736 of NZ_SWMS01000009.1, read as the reverse complement.
CGGTAACTCACAGCCACCACCACGACCACCAGCCGCCCGGCCGGAAGCGCACCACCTGCGGGTCGTGGTCGCTGGCCTGTTCGGCGAACTCGGCGTTGATGTGCACCACGTCGTAGTCGACGCCGTAGGGCGCCCGCGAGATCAGCATGTGGTCGAGCACCTGGGAGTTGCCGTCGAAGACGTAGCCGTAGCGCTCCCGCTCCGGCAGGGTGTCGACGAGGACCTCCAGCGGACCGCGGAGCTTGCCGATCGTCGGCGAGAACTGGAAGTCGTTCAGATCGCCCGCCACCACGACGTTGGCCCCGCGGTCGGCGGCCAGCAGCTCGTCCACGAACCCGCGCAGCACCTCGGCCTGCCGCAGTCGCTGCACCTCGGAGCCGCGGACCGGCGGCTGGTTGACGCCGTGCGTCGGCTGGTCGCCGCCCTTGGACGCGAAGTGGTTCGCGACCACGAACACCGTCCGGCCGTGGAACCGGAACTCGCCGGCCAGCGGCTTGCGGCTGTCCTCCCACGCGTCGTTGCCAGGGTCGACCCGGCCGGGCGAGATCGAGAGCCGCGCCTTGCCGGCCTTGCGAACGACCTCGACGGGCGTCGTGGCGTCACCGCCTGGGCGATCCACAAAGGACACCCGCTTGGGGTTGAACAGGAAGCCCACCCTGATGTTGCCACCGGGCTCGCCGCCGTCGGTCCGGTCCTGGGGATCGATCTGCCGCCACTCGTACCGGGGACCGCCGGCCGCCACGATCGCGTCCACGAACCGGTCGAGCGTCCGGTCCGCCGCGACCACACCGTCTTCGACACCCTCGGCTCCGTTGTTGTCCTGGATCTCCTCCAGCGTCACGATGTCGGGCGCCGCCAGGTTCTCCACGACACCGCGGGCGAGCGCGTCGAACTTGGCCTGGTCGTCGACGGCGGACAGGTTCTCGACGTTGTAGGTCGCCACGGCGAGCTCACCGGCCCGCTGCTTGCGCGTGACCTCTCGCTCGAGCCCGTTGTCCTTGACCTCGCCCAGCACGTTGGCCATGAGCGTGTAGCCGCCGAAGCTGTCGTACTCGACCGGGCCCGACGTCACGCCCGCGAGCGTGTCGCCGGTGTTGGCCTGCGGAAACGGCCGCTGGGAGAACGGGATCAGCGACTCGATCTTGACGATTCCCGTGTTGGGCCGGTCGTAGCCGAGGTAGACCGCACCGCCGCGCGCGCTCGGGTTCTGGTCCGGCTTGGTCGTCACGTACAGCTCGTTGTAGTCGGTGCTGCGGCTCACCGCGCGCACGTCGGTGACGCTCACGAGCTCACCCTCGTGCGCCTCCCAGAAGTCCAGCGAGTACTTCTCCGGCTCCAGCGGCAGCCCCTCGATGTTGCCGCCCGGTTGCGGTGCCAGCTCGCCGGGAAGCGTGTCCTCGGTGACGGCCCGCGGCTCGGGGACCGCGTTGCCGCGGGACTCGACCGTCCACGTGGCACCCGTCAGCTGGGTGAGCGACTGCGCACCCGAGGCCGGGTAGTACTCCGCGACCCGGCCGGTGGCCGTCACCGCGTCACCGGGCGCCACCGAGGGTGTGCTCGAACCGGTGAAGACGAAGATCCCCTCGCTGGTACGGGGGTCGTCGTCGGGTTCGGGGTCCTGCAACCAGAAACCGCGCGCGGACCCGAAGGCCCGCGTTGCCGTGACGATGCCTGGCACCCGCACGGTCTCGCCGGTCAGCGGTGACAGCCGCGTGGTGCCCTGCACGTCGTGGATGCGGGCGTCGGTGGGCTCGGGCGCGCCACCGCCGGGTTCCTCGCCAGCCGCGTTGACCGGCGTCGGGTCGCCTGCGGCGAAGTCGGCCGAGTTGTCGTCGGTGTCGGTCAGGGCCGCGCGCGCGACGGACGTCGTGTTGCTCGCCGAGGGCGCGGGCCTCGTCTCCCGCACCACCGCGCTGCCGTAACCGACGAGGTCGACGATCCGGGAGTCGGCCGCGCAGTCGGCGGCGGTCAGGCACGTCAGCGGCGTCGTTCCCGCCACGAGCGCGACGGTGCCCGACCCGGCGGCCATCGAAATGGAGCCCACCGCGTCGGCCTCCGGCAGGGCGACCGTGCCGCCAGAGCCTTTGGCCTGGGCCACCAGGTAGCTCCCGCCCGGCTCGACGCTGCCCTTCAGCGTGGTCGACTGCCAGCGACTCGAAGGACTCGGCGAACCCGGCAGGTACTGCACGCTCAGCCCGTCGAGGCTCGCCGGCGCCGTTCCCACGGTCGCCAGCTCCACGAAGTCGTTGGTCAGGGTGGCACCGGAATTGCCGCCCCCGCCGTAGACCTCGGCGATCACCGGGCCTGAGCTGGGGGCTGCGGTGGCGGGCGCGGCGATCACGGCCAGGCCGGCCACGGTGGCGACGACCGTCGCACGGCGGAAGAGTGTGGTCACCGGGAGATCTTTACCCAGTCGGGTGAACGAAGGAAGGATTCCCGGGTACAGATCGGGAATGGGTCTCGACCACGTTCGAGACGAGCAACGTCGCCGGCGTCTTCGAGGAAGCGGCACGCCGTCCGGTTACAGGCCCGGTGCCATCGCCATCGCTTCGCAGCTCCGGACGACGGTCAGGGCCGCCCTGCGCTCCGCCGCGCCGAGCACTGGGTTCTCGGCGTACTCCTGCCACAGCCGCAGAGCACCGAGTGCCGCCTGCCGCAGTTGCGGCTCCGGGCCCGCGACTCCCAGCCGGGACGGCGGGTCGTCGCCATAGCCTCCGATCAGCCGCAGCGCTTCGTCCTTGAGCCCGTCGGGCAACCGCGCTCGACCGGTGTTCAGCGCCGCGAGCATCCGCAGCTCGGCGAATTCGTGCGCCCCCGCCAGCAGCCGCTCCAGCTCCGTCACCAGCGGCGCCGCGGCGGGCCGGGGCTCCATCCGCAGCACCACCTCGAGCCCGATCAGCGCCGACCTCGCCTTGAGGACCCTCGCGCGGTCGGTGAAGTACCGGGTGATCGCGTCGCGCAGTTCGGAGAGCCCGGCGCGCTGGAGCAGCTGCGCGGCGAGCGCCGCCTGACTGTCGACGCCACCTCGCACCAGGGTCGTCGCGAGCCGGACGCCGAACAGCCCGAACCGGGACAGCAACGCAGCGCGAGCCTCGTCGGCGGCGAACCGGTCGGCGGACAGCAACAGCGGCTCCAGCTCGGCTTTCGGGACCGCGGCGAGCGCCGCGATCGTCTCGAACTCGGCCTCGGTGATCGTCCGGCCGGCCTGCGCCGCCAGACCGGCCACCGGCACGATGTCCTGGCACAGGCCGGCCAGCTCGGTCTCCCTGCGGTAGCGGCGCGCCACCTGCCGCGCCGAGATCAGCGCGTCGACCCGGCCGCCGCCGAGCTCGTCGGCGCGGGAGAGGACCACGAGCGCGTTCACGGGCGCGGCCCTCGCCACCGGGTGGTCCTGCACCGTCCGCAGGAACGACAGGTCGGCGTTGTGCGGGTGCCCCATCAGGTGCAGCACCGCGTCGGCTTCCAGGCAGATCCGCTCGAGCGATCCCGGGTCGGCGCCCTCCGCGTCGACGGGCGGGGTGTCGATCAACGTCAGTTCCGGTTGCGAACGGCTCGCCGGCACGTGGTGGCGCGTGGGCTCCGGCCCGTTCGCCACGACCTCACCGGCGAGCGCGTTCACCAGCGTCGACCGGCCGGATCCGTGCGGCCCCGTCACGGCCAGCCGCAACGGCTCCGTGAACCGCGCGAGGTGCCCGCGCAGCCAGTTCGTCGCCCTCGGGCTGTCCGCGTACGCGTCCAGTGCCCGGCTGAGCAGCGACCAGGTCAGCTCCGGCAGGTTCACGCCGTCAACCCGCGGGCGGCTTGCGTGGTCGCGAGCGCGTGCCCTCGCCGGTACAGCAGGTTCAGCTGCTCGATCGCGCGGGTCAGCTCACGCGCGCTCGCGCCGCGCTCGGCGGTCTCGGCGTCGATGACCTGTTTGATGCGCTTGGCCGTGTCGGCGATCTCGGCACGCAGCTCGTGTGCGACGGCGGTGCAGCGGTCCCGCAGCTCGCGGTGGATGAGGCGGACCGTGTCCTTGCTCTGCTTGCCGTAGGTGAGGAAGAAGTCGTCCACGTGGCGGTGCGCGGCCGTCTTCGCGGCGGCCTGCCGCCGTTTGAGCCGGGCGCCGCGCTCCTCGAAGACACTCTTGGCACCGAACGCGGCACCGGCGCCGATCGAGATCGGGTTGATGAGCGGCATGCCCGCCAACGTCGTGGCCAGCCCGAACATGAGCAGGCCGCTGTAGGAGCCGCGCATGCCGACGAACAGCTTCTGCCCGAGGCTGAACCGTTCGACGTTCGGCATCCGCAGGTCACCGATGTGGTCGCGGGACTCCGCGTCCAGCAGGGCCTCCGGCAGCACGTCACCGCTGCGGGGAGCAACCTGCCGCGCGATCTTGCGGGCGATCCACTCGAACCGGTCGAGCAGCCAGTCCGAGTTCGTCTCCGCGACCGATCGCAGGTTCTCGCGCAGCCAGCCCTCGAACTCGGGCCAGTCCTTCGCCGGATCAGCGACCTCGAAGTACTCCTCGGCCTCCCGCAGGATCCGGCGCGTGCGCTCGCGCAGGTCGAAGTCGAGGTCTGCGATGAGATCGGCGACCTCGTCGGAGAGCACCGTCTGCCAGCGCGCCGACTCACGCTGCAGCTCCTCCAGCCGGTGGCCCGCTGCCCGCCAGCGCGCCGTCAGCTCGTCGGTCCCGCCCTCGCGCAGTTCGGCGAGCCGTTCCCGCAACGGGGCGCCGAGCTGTTCGACGGTCATGTGGATGAGGGCTGCGACAGAGCGCCTGCGCAACAGGTCGACGTGGCCCATCAGGTCCTGGTGCAGGTACCGGACGAGCGCGCCGTAGCCGGATTCCTCGTTGAGGGCCTTGTCGCCGCTGCGGGCAGCGGCGAGGCGGAGGGACGCCGACACCGGGATCACGGTCGCGGGCAGGCCGTCCTGTTGGAGGCGGGCGCGGTTGCGCTCGGCGACGCGGCGCCAGCCGGGCACCAGGTCCGTCTTGGTGAGCACGACGGCAACGGTCGGGCAGAACCGCTGCACCCTGCCGATCAGGTCGAGCTCCGAGGTGGTGAGCTCCTTCGTCGCGTCGGAGACGAGCAGCGCCGCGTCCGCCTGCGGGAGCACCGCGAGTGTGCGGTGGGTGTGCTGCGAGGCCGGGGAACCGATGGGCGGGGAGTCGACGAGCGCGAGGCCCGTTTCGAGGAGCTTGCGCGGCAGGCCGATCTCGGCCCGCACGGCGCCGGTGTCGCGGTTGGCCCGCGCGGTCACCGATTCGACGGGAGTCGGGACGCGGCCGGGGCCTTCGAGGTTGCGGGCGTCGTCGCCGGTCACGATCGCGCCCGCCGGGGCCTCGGCGTGCTGGACGATGGCGGGCACCGAGGTGGTGACGTCGTCGCCGACCGCGCACACCGGAGCGTTGACGAGGCCGTTGATCAGCTGGCTTTTGCCCTGGCCCGACTCGCCGAGCACGAGCACGCGCACCTTCGGTCCCGCCAGCTCTGCGCGGCGGGCCCGAAGGCGTTCGACCAGGTCTGGTCGCGCGTGCGCTCCGCACGCCTGGATGGTGTCATCCAGGACGCCGAGCCAGGGCGAAGCCATCATCGGACGAAGAGTGTGCCTCGGTCACTCTCCGCAGTGGAAGCTGGGCCCGTGATTCGCCCGAGCCCAGCTCGTTACCACTCCGATATCAGTTTGCCCTCAGAGGCCGAGGCCCAGGTCACCCGTGTTCGGCACGTCGGTCGGCAGCGCCTCGGTGGCGTTCGGCACGTCACCCAGCGGGCTCGAGCCGACGCTGTCCGTGACGGTGCCGGCCGGGTCGCAGGTGTCGGCCGGCAGGTCGCCGCGGGCGGCGGGCAGCGGGTTGGCCACCGGCAGCTCCGGCAGCTCGGTGGGCAGCTCGGCCGGGAGCCCTGCGGGCAGGTCCGTCGGCAGCTCGGCGGGCACGTCCGCGGGGACGTCCACCGGCACGGAGCCGACGTCCGGCAGTCCCGGCGCCGGAGCGGCGGGCAGGTCGACAGGCAGGTCACCCGCACCGGCCGGGATGTCGGCCGGGATGTCGGCCGGCAGGTCCCCGCGGGCGGCGGGCAGCTCGGCGGGGAGCTGCTCGGCGGCGGGCAGCTGCACCGGGGCGAGACCACCGAGAGCGGCACCGTCCGAGGTCACGTAGGTGGCGAGCGTGCTGGCGGCCGGCTCGGCGCCGCGGGTCAGGCTCTCCGAGTCAAGGGCGCCGGCGAGGTCACCCGTGGTGGCGAAGTCCGGCAGCGGGGCGTCGGCGGGCTCGCCGGCGAACTCGACACCGTAGGTGCCCAGCGGCGACTCCAGCTCACCACCGGCGGCGAACTCGTCGGTCGAACCGCCTGCGATGCCCTCGGCCTCGACGGCCTCGCTCTCCAGCGCCACGCCGCCCGCGGCACCGTCGGCGCTGCCGTCGGCGAAGCCCGCGACGCCGCCCTGCTCGGTGACGAACGACAGGTCGCCGGTCACGCCGTCGAGGCTCGCGTCGAGCATGCCGCTGCCGGTCGCCGCGTCGCCCTCGTAGGCCAGCGCGCCGCCCGAGCTCTCCAGCCCGGCGCCGCCGATGCCGGCGAAGTGGCCGAGGAGCGAGTCGCCGCTGGAGGCGAAGCTGGCGCCGTCCTCGCTCGCCTCACCGGCGAACTCGCCGGAACCGGCGTCGGAGTCGATGGCCGAGGCGACCGCGCCACCTTCGGTGGAAGCGGTGGCGGCGCCAACGGCGTCGAGGTGGTCGGTGAAAAGCTCGCCCGCACCGGCGATGCCCTCGGCGGTGCCGCCGAGCTCGGCGTCGAAGCCGCCGAGGTCGAGGCTGTCGTCGGAACGGCCCTGGCCCGCGGCGTCAGCGACGGTCCGCAGCTGCGCGATGGCGCCGTCCAGGCCCGCGACGTCGGCGGGGAGGTCGCCACCGAGCGCGTCGGCGCCGGGCAGCTGGCCGCTGTAGTCCATGACGAGCGGGACGACTTCCTGCACGTCCTGCGCGGTGATGTCACCGAGGCCCGCGCACTCGAGCACGTGAGTCGGGTCCTGGGTGAACTCGAGCCGCGAGGCGGGGTCGTTCAGCAGGCCGAGCACGAAGTCGTGCAGCGTCTGCTCCTCGTGGATGGACAACTAAATCTCCATTTCGTGGGGGGATCATCTGGGCGCTCGGGGACGCCGACCCGAGCAAGTTATGCCTCCGCTACGAGGCGGTCATCGGGGATCACTCCCTGTTGTAGGCGCCACACCTTGGGGGATTCGTTAGGGGGTTAGGGGATCGGCCTCCGGCCGGGCGGGGGCTGTCATCCGGCCGCAAGCCTTTGGTACGAAAGGACGCACATCAGGCCCGGCCACCAGAGAAGAAGTGAGGAAACCGCGGAAAAATGCGCTATGTCCTGGGTGTCCATCTCGGCACCACGCGCACGACCGCGGCCGTCTGCCGATCCGGTGGGCCCCACTGGGGACGGCCCGAGACGGTCCCCCTCGGGGGTGGGTTCCCATGGCTCGACTCGGTGTTGCACGTCGGCCCGAACGGCGACGTCCTCACCGGTCAGGCGGCGCTCCGGCGCGCGGCCACGGAGCCAGACCGGATCGCCCGCGGGCCGCTGCGCCGCACCGGCGACGCCGTCCCGTTCGTGCTCGGCGACATGTCGTACCCGGCCGAGACACTGGCCGCGGCGCTGATCGGCTGGGTCGCCGACCGCGTCGCCGACGCCGAGGGCACCGATCCGGAGCGGATCGTGGTGACCCACCCGCCCGGCTGGTCAGGGCACCGGCGCGGGGCCCTGCACGAGGCGCTCGACGCCGCCCAGCTGCCCGCTGTGCTGGCGTTGCCGAGCCCGATCGCAGCCGCGGAGAGTCACCACGCCCGTGAGCACGTGGACGTGGGCGCGACGCTGGCGGTCTGCCGCATCGGCGGGGAGGGCACCGACGCCGCGCTGCTGCGCAGGGGCCCACGCGGCTTCGAGCTGCTCGCCCACGCCGAGGGCCCCGAGCACGCCGCGGGCACGCACCTGGACGACCTGCTCGTCCGGCACCTGGTTCGCGCCGCCGGGGCGGACGAGAAGGACCCGGCGGCGATGGCACGGCTGCGCGCCGCGTGCACCGCGGCCAAGGAGCGGCTCTCACAGGTGCCCGAGACGACGGTGCTCGACGACGTGCCCCTCACCCGCAGCGAGTTCGACGAGCTGGCGCGGCCCGTGCTGGCCTCGGCGATCTCGTCGCTCGAGCGGCTGGCCTCCACCGTGCCGTCCGGGGATCTCGCCGCGGCGGTGCTGGTGGGTGGCACGGCGCGCACCCCGCTCGCGGCGCAGCTCGCGGAGACGATGCTGTCGTGCCCGGTCGCGGTCGACCACGACCCCGGCACTGCCCTGTGCCGGGGCGCGGCGCTCGCCGCCCGCCCCGTGCCCGAGCCGGAGCCCACACGGGAGAGCACGTCGACGTCGCTCGTCTCGGGCTCGTACGAGCTGCCCGTGGTGTACCGCGGCGACGACCTGGACGACATCGAACCGCCACCGGAGCGACCGCCGGTGGAGATCACGCCGCTCGAGCCGCCGCGGCGCCGGTTCTCGCTGGCCCGCAAGGCGGCTTCGACCACCGATCGAGACGAGGAACGGTGAGCCTTACCGGGATCAGGACCGAGCTGCTGCTCGACGAGCCGACGCGCGAGCTGTGCGCGGCCGTCGCGAGCGGGCGGCTCGCCCCCGCGCGGCTGGCGATCGTCGCGCCCGGCGGCTATGGCAAGACCGCGTTGCTCGACCACCTCGCCAGTGCCCGAACCCGCTCGGACCTGCCGGTCGCCCGCTTCGGCGAGCACACCGGCGGCTCGGAGCTGGTGCTGGTGGACGACGCCCACGAACTGGGCGACACCGGGCTCGCCGAGCTGAGTGAGCTGGCGGCCGACGACCGCACCGGGCTCGTGATCGCGGCCCGGCCATGGCCAAGGCCCCCCGCGCTCGACACCGCGCTCACGCGGCTGCGGGGTCAGATCGTCCTGCGCCCGCTGGACCGGCGCCGGATCGCGGCCCTGCTCGGAAGGGCGCACGCCGGGCTCGCGGAGTTCGTGCAGGCGGAGACCGCCGGCGTGCCGGGGTTCGTCAGCCGCCTCGCCGGTGTTCTCGAGCCGGAGGCGGAGGTGCCCTCGGCCGCGCTCGCGGAGTTCCGCCCCGAGTTCGACAGGCTCGCGCCCGACACGCTCCTGGTCCTGCTCGCCGCCGAGGCCGGCGCCGGGCTCGACACCGGGCTGCTCTCGGGCCTGCTCGGCAAGGCCGAGAACGAGGTCGCCGGCGCCGTCGACGCCGCGCGCTCGACCGGGCTCCTCGGCCCCGACGGCACGCTGCTGCCCATCGCGAGGCGCGCGCTCGCCGCGCTCGTTCCCTCCGACCGGCGGCTCGCCGTCTACCAGCGGCTCGTGCGGCTCCAGCTCGACCGGCGCGGCCCCGTGCTCTCGCTCGTGCGGCCGCTGCTCGGCAGTGGGCTCACCGGGCCGGAACCCGCCGCGGCGTTCGAGGCGGCGGCCGACGAGGCCGCCGGGACCGACCCGGCGCTGGCCGCGCGCCTCTTCGACGCCGCCGTGGCCGCTGGCCTGCCCCTGACCGGCGTCGGCACCCGCTGGGCGGAGGCCGCCGCGCGGGCGGGTGACCTCACCACGGCGGCGCGACTGGCCGACCAGGTGATCGCCGATCCGGAGGCGCGCGACCGCAGGGACGGCGCACGCGTGGCGGGCATCGCGCTCGTGCACCTCGGTCAGCTGGCCCGCAGCGCGGAGTTGTTCCGCTGGTCCGGCACCCGGCTGTGCACTGTGTACGCCGCCATCGGATTGCTCGGCAACGGGCGGCTCGCCGAAGCGGAGCGGGCACTCGACCCGCCTGCCGACGCCGACGAGCCGCCGACGCTGCTCTCCGGCTCGATGACCGCCGCGGCGCAGGGCGTGCTCGAGTCGGTGTCGGGCCCCCCGGCCGCCGCGTTGTCCACCTTGGTCAGCTCGGCGGAGATGCTGGAGCCCGTGGGCCGCTCGGCCCTGCTGCCCGACAGCCCGTCCGCACTGGGTGCGCTCGTCGGCATCCACTGTGGCGAGCTGGGGGTAGCCGAGACACTGCTGGAGCGGGCCGTCGCGGCGGAGTCCGGCGGCGCCGCGCTGGCCCCGCGCCACCGGTTGCTGCTCGGCTGGATCTCCGTGCTGCGCGGCAACACCGAGCTCGCGGCGGAGCGTCTCGCCGCGGCGGGCACCGATCTGTCGCCGCGCGACTGGCTGTTCGCCGCCGGCCTGCGGGCCGCGCTCGCGCGCCGGACGAGCGACCTCGCCGGCCTGCGCACCGTCTGGGGCGAGGCGTGCGACGCCGTCATCCGGCATCCCGTCGACCTGTTCGCACTGCTGCCCTTCGGTGAGCTCGCGGTGGCGGCCGCGCGGCTCGGCGACCGCGAGCGGCTCGCCCACCACCTGCGCCAGGCGTGGCGGCTGCTCGACTCGCTGGGCAACCCTGCACTGTGGACAGCGCCGCTGCACTGGAGCGGTCTGCACGCGGCGATCATGGCCGAGCAGTCCGACGAGGCCCGCGAGCATGTCACCGCGCTGACCTCGGCCGCGGGGCACAGCCCGTTTCACGCCGTGGTGGCCGCGGCCGCGGACTGCTGGCTGCACGTGGTGGCGGGCGAGGTCGACGCCGACCGGGTCGAGTCGGCGGCGCGGGGCCTTTACGACAACGGGCTCCGCTGGGACGCGGCGCGACTGGCGGGCCAGGCCGCGATCCGCACCACGGACCGCTCCGCGATGGTGTCGCTGTTGGACTGTGCCCGTGAACTGCGGGGCCGCGAGCCCGGCGAGGCGGTGACCGACGCGGGCGGCGCCCCGAAGCTGAGCGAGCGCGAAGCCCAGGTCGCCGAGCTCGTTGTTTCCGGCATGACGTACAAGCAGGTCGGCGACCAGCTGTTCATCTCGGCGAAGACCGTCGAACACCACATGGCCCGCATGCGCCAGCGCCTCGGCGCCACGAGCCGCAGCGACCTGCTGGCCCAGCTCCGCGCCCTGCTGGCCTCTCGCCCGCAGTGAAGGCCACCATGCCTGCGTTGATCGAACACAGCGGCGCGGAGCGCCTCCGTTTGGGGTGGTGGCGGGAGACGGGTGGGCGCAGTGAAGGTGGCCTTCACTGCAGTCGGCTAGTACCTCCGGTCGATCACGGCTCCCGTCGCGGCGGTCCACTGGATGTAGCCGTGCTGGAAGTTGTTCCTGCGCCCGCCCGTGACGGCGAACTCGCCGCTCGTCGGGTAACCGAGGTAGGAACGTTCCCACCCGAGCGCGGCCCAGCGGGTCCGGATCGCACCGTAGATGTCGCGGGCACCGGTGCCCGCGGTCCAGTAGATCGACCCGGTCTTGGAGAAGTGGTTGTACCGCCCACGACCGTCCGGCGTCACGCGCTCGTCCGTGGTCGGGTAGCCAAGCGGCCCGTTCTCCCAGCCCAGCGCCGCCCAACGCTTGCGGATCTCGCCCCAGATGCCGTGCGCACCCGTGGCCGCGGTCCAGTAGATCGACCCGGTCTTGGAGAAGTGGTTGTACCGCCCACGACCGTCCGGCGTCGCCGTCTCGTCGGTGGTCGGGTAGCCCAGCGGCCCGTTCTCCCACCCGAGCGAGGCCCACTTCTTGCGGATCTCGCCCCAGATGCCGTGGGCACCGGTGCTCGGTGTCCAGTAGACGGACGCCGGGCCACCGCCGGGCAGGCCGGCGAAGTGGTTGTACCGGCCGACGCGGTCCGGGGTCGCCGTCTCGTCGGTCATCGGCGGGCCGAGTGTCCGGTGCGCGCCGAGCGCGACGTACTTGTCGTGGATCGCGCCGATGACGGCCTTCGTGCCCGTCGACGCCGACCAGTAGAGGCGCCCGTTGGCGTACGGGCGGTAGTACACGCCGCCCTCGATCACCTCGGGTCCCACGGGGGAGCCGAGCACCGAGCGCAGCCCGGGATCAGAGTCGTAGCGCTGCTGCACCGGGGTCGTGTACTCGGCGTTGAGCGTCAGATCACTGTCGCCCATGGTGATCGTGCGACTCGCTGTGGCCGGGCCGTCGGTCCACCTCGCGAACTTCGAGAGCCCGTCGCTCGCCGTGACCGCGGCCTCGATCTTCAGCAGCGCGCCCTCGGTGACCATCGCGGTGCTGCCGCCGACCCCCTCGTCGGGCATCTGCAGCGCGGTCGGGACGTTGCTGGTGAGCGTCACGCGGTGTTCCCTCGGCGCGGCGACGTAGGTGTATGTCGTGGACACTCCGTCGCTGTCGGTCGCCTTGGCCGTGAACTCCATCCGCGAGTCCGGATGGTCGGTGAACGGCATGGTGATCGTCGGACCCGCAGCCGCGGGGCCGCTGTGCACGTGGCAGGTGTCCTCCTCCGCGCAGTGCACGACGGCACTGGTCCATTCCACGTCGAGGGGGCCGTCCTCGGCGTCCGTCGCGTTCACCGTCACCCGGACCTGCTCGCCGACGGCGAAGTCGAGCCCCTCCGGGGTCACGGGTGTGATCACGGGGGCGTAGTTGCCGGGCACCACGGTGATGTCGAGGCTCGCGGCCAGCCCCAGCTGGTCGGTCACGGTCAGCCGAGCGGTGAACCTGTCCGGCGTCGACGGGTAGGTGTGCGTGGCCCGCACGCCGGTGCCGGTGGTGCCGTCGCCGAAGTCCCATCTGTACGTGAGCCGGTCGCCGTCGTAGTCGATCGACTCGGAGGCGTCGAAGGTCACCGTGCGGGTGGCCGGGTCGGTGCTGGTGGACGCCTTCGCCACCGGCTCCGAGTTGCCCGGCACGTAGCTCAGCCTGCGCAGCTGGCCCGAGAGGATGTCGGCGTAGACGATGTCACCGCCCGGTCCGGTCGCGAACTTCACCGGGCCGCCGATGTCGAGGCCGAACGGCGGGTTCTCAATCGGCCTCGTCACGGTGCCCTGCGGCGTGAACTGCATCGTCCACAGCTTCTTGCCGACGTAGTCGCCGAAGAAGTACGTGTTCCGGTACTGCTCGGGGTAGGAGGTGCCGGTGTAGAAGACGCCGCCGGTGACGCTGTTGCCCTGGTCGATGGCGCTGCCGTGGCGGTAGGCCACGAGCGGCGGTGTGTTGCCGACGCCCGTGCACGCGGCGAGGCTGCTGTAGCCGGGCGTGCGCGAGTTGCCCTCCCAGCACGGCCAGCCGTAGCTCGCGCCGGGCTTCACGAGGTCGACCTCTTCCCACGTCTGATAACCGACGTCGCCGACCACGGGGTGTCCGGTGCGAGGGTCGAGCGAGAACCGGAACGGGCTGCGGAAACCGCTGGCGAACACTTTGCTCCTGGCCGAGCCGGGGTTCGCGGCGTCGTAGTACGGGTTGCCCGGCACGCCGTTGCCGTTGGGGAGGATGTGCAGGATCTTTCCCTGCACGGCGTTGACGTCGAGCGCGCGCAGCGCTCTGGTGTCGGTGCCGACGAAGTGGGCGACGTCTCCGATCGACACCCAGAGCGTGCCGTCGGCGGCGGCGATGATGCCCGTGATGCCGTGCACGGTGGCGTCGCCCGGCACCTGCAGCAGCGTGGTCTCGCCGGTGATGCCCGTCGGCTCACCGGAGCCCGTGACGGTCCAGGCGGCGAGGCGGATGTTGTAGGCGCCACCGCCGGTGGGCACCGAGCGCGCGAGGTAGATTTTGCGCGAGGTCTCGTAGTCGGGCGCGACGGCGAGGCCGACAAGGCCCATGTCCTGCACGGGCTCCACCGGGAGCGTCGCGACCGTCCTCGTGCGGGAGCCGTCCGCGGAGACCCAGGCGAGCTTGCCGCGCTTGCCGGTGGTCAGCACGCTGCCGTCGGGCAGGTAGGCGAAATCGGTCAGGTCGAAAGCGTCCTGGCCGCTCTGCTGGTCCCTGAGCACGAATCCGTCGGGCAGCGCCGGCGCGGCCGCGGCCTGGCGAGGAGCGAAGCCGACGAGCAAACCGACGGCCATGAGGGTGACCCCGAACAGCGCAAACGCGCGCGAGAACGAGCGCTTCCATGCGGACGACATGCCCGCTTTTCGCTAGATCGAGTGAGAATGTTTCACCTGACTGGGTGAAGTAATTCGACTGTGACCACAACAGGTAGCCCGTAGAAATGCGATCGGGGCGGGCATCCGCATGGGAATGCCCGCCCCGATCGAGAGCGGTAGCGGTGGGATTTGAACCCACGGACGGGGGTCACCCGTCACACGATTTCGAGTCGTGCTCCTTCGGCCGCTCGGACACGCTACCGCCGGATACGATACTGCATCGGCTCAACGCGCTTCGAATGGGTCGCCGGGTGCGCGCCTGCCTGCGAAGAAGTCCTCCAGCAGCGCCGAACACTCCTCGGCGAGGACCCCACCGACCACCTCCGGCCGGTGGTTCAGCCGCCGGTCGCGCACCACGTCCCACAGCGAGCCGACCGCGCCCGTCCTCGGCTCCCACGCCCCGAACACGAGCCGAGCCACGCGTGCGAGCACCAACGCGCCGGCGCACATCGTGCACGGCTCCACCGTCACCGCGAGCGTGCAGCCCTCCAGCCGCCAGCCGTCGCCGAAGCGGCTCGCCGCCGCCCGCAGCGCCAGCACCTCGGCGTGCGCGGTGGGGTCGCCGAGCTCCTCTCGGGCGTTGTGCGCACCGGCGAGCTCGGTGCCGTCGGGGGCGAGGACCACCGCCCCGATCGGGACGTCCTCCGTGCCCCGCGCGCGCCGCGCCGCGCGGATGGCCGCCCGGACGGCATCGGTGTCTTCGGGCCTCACAGGTCGTCGAGCAGCTTGCCGAACTCGTCGGCGAACCCGCAGCGCTGGGCGATCATCTGCAGCTGCTCGTCCGGGTACAGCTCGACCTCGTTGACGATGACCTCAAGCTCGGGGCCGGGCATGCCGAGATCGGCCAGCACCTCGAGGTCGCCCTCCGGCCAGATCACGTCGTCGTCCTCGTCGGGCGGGTCGACGCGCAACAGGTCCAGCACGTCGGCCGCGATGTCGTAGTCCAGCGCCGCCGCGGCATCGGAGAGCAGCAGCGCCGCGCCTCCAGGCGTCGGCCGGACGATGACGAAGAACTCGTCATCGACGGCGAGCAGGCCGAAGACCGCTCCGGTCGAGCGCAACTTCCGCAGCTCCGTGATCGCGGCATCCAGTTCGCTGAGAGCGGCCGTGTCGAGCGGACTGCACCGCCACTTGCCGTCCTCGCGCACGACGGCCACCGCGAACCCCGTGATCGGCTCCTTCACCGCCATGGGCCCACCGTATACCCGCAGGCCCCCTCCCCGATCGCCGAAACCACAACCGGGTCCGTGTCAATATCGAGCCATGACGGGACCCACCGAGTTGCCCTCCCTGCCCGACGCCCGCTTCGCCGGGCTGCGTGCCGAAGCCGAGGCCCTTCAGCCGACGACGATCGCTCTGCGCAGGCGGCTGCACCGGCATCCGGAGATCGGGCTGAGCCTGCCCCGGTCGCAGGAAGCGGTGCTGGCGGCCATCGACGACCTGCCGCTGGAGATCACGCGCGGTCGCTCGACCACCTCGGTCACGGCCGTGCTGCGTGGTGCGCGTCCGGGACCCGCCGTGCTGCTGCGCGGCGACATGGACGCGCTGCCGATGCCCGAGGACACCGGCGCGGAGTTCGCGTCCGAAGTAGCCGGTGCGATGCACGCGTGCGGCCACGACACGCACGTCGCGATGCTCGCCTCGGCGGCGCGCCTGCTCGCGGGACATACCGAGGAGCTGGCCGGCTCGGTGGTGTTCATGTTCCAGCCCGGCGAGGAGGGTTATCACGGAGCCAGGCACATGATCCACGAGGGTGTGCTCGACGCCGCGGGGTCGCGCGTGGAACGCGCGCTGGGGCTGCACATCTTCGCGAACCTGCCGAGCGGGCGGATCGCCACCAGGCCGGGGCCGATCATGGCCTCGGCCGACAGCTTCCACGTCAAGGTCACCGGCAGGGGCGGGCACGGCTCGATGCCGCAGAACGCCGTGGACCCGGTGCCCGCGGCGGCCGCGATGGTCGGCGCGCTGCAGACGATGATCACGCGCCGGATCGGTGTCTTCGACCCCGCCGTGCTGTCGGTGACCAGGATCGAGGCGGGCACCACCACCAACGTCATCCCGGAGACGGCCGTGCTGGAGGGCACCATCCGCACGCTGTCGGAGCGCACACGCTCACTCGTGCACGCCGAGCTGCACAAGGTGTGCGAGGGTGTCGCGGCAGCGCACGGCTGCCGCGTCCTGCCCGACATCGAGCCCGGCTACCCCACGACCGTCAACGACGCGGAGGAGGCGTCGCGGGTGCTCGCCCTCGCCGGAGAGGTACTCGGCGCGGACAACGCCGTCGAGATGCCCGACCCGATCATGGGGGCAGAGGACTTCTCCTACGTGCTGCAACGGGTGCCGGGCGCGTTCGCGTTCCTCGGCGCGTGCCCGCCGGACACCACACCGGACGAGGCCGCGCCCAACCACTCGAACCGGGTCCACTACGACGAGGCCGCGATGGCGAACGGCGTGGCGATGTACGCGGCCTTCGCACTGGACGCCTTGCGCTGATGCGGCAGGATGGGCGCCGTGCGTGACGTATGCGTGATCGGACTCGGGCTCATCGGCGGTTCGGTGCTGCGGGCCGCCTCGGCGGCGGGCAGGACCGCGTGGGGCGCGACTCGGTCCACTGTGGACACCGAGGCGGCGGTGGCCGACGGCTACGACGCGACCACCGACGTGGCCGGGGCGGTGCGCAGAGCCGGGGAACGGGACGCGCTCGTCGTGCTCGCGGTGCCGTTGCCCGCCGTCGAGGACGTACTGGCACTCGTCGGCGAGCACGCGCCGGAATGCCTGCTCACCGACGTGACGAGCGTGAAGATGCCCGTGCTCGACGCTGTCCGGCGGCACGCGCCGCGAACCCGGTACTGCGGAGGGCATCCCATGGCCGGGACGGCGCTGTCGGGGTGGGCCGCGGGCACACCGGCGCTGTTCTCGGGTGCCGCGTGGGTGGTGTGCGCGGAGGAGGACACCGATCTCGGCGCGTGGCGGGAAGTCGCCGCGCTCGCGCTCGACGCGGGTGCGCACGTGGTGCCGCTGCGTGCGGCCGCGCACGACGAGGTGGTGGCCCGCATCTCGCACCTGCCGCACCTGCTCGCGGCGGTGCTCGCCTCCGTCGGCGCGTACGGCGGACCGCTCGCGGCCGCGCTCGCCGCCGGTTCCTTCGCCGACGGCACCCGGGTCGCGGGCACCCGGCCCGAGCTGGTGCGGGCGATGACCGAGGGCAACCGCGCGGCGTTGCTGCCGGTGCTCGACGAGGCGCTCGGCAAGCTCGGCGCCGCGCGCGGGTCACTCGCCTCGACCGGTGGGCTCGCGGCGACCATCGACGCCGGGCACGAGGGTCTGCAGAGGCTGGACAAGCACAGAACGGCACCACGCACCGGGGTCCGCGTCGACCTCGGTGCGCCCGACGCTCGCGACGGGCTGCTCGCGCTGGGCGAGCGTGGTGGCCGGATCACCGGCCTGGACGGCGACGTCCTGACCGGTGAGGTGGGGTAGCGCCCGCCGCTACGGGTTCTGCGGCGGGTTCGGCGGCTGCGGCGGGTTCGGGGGCGGGGTCTGCGGACCGCCCTGGCCCGGCTGGCCGCCACCTTCGCCGCCCGCGTTCTTGTGCAGGAAGTCCTTGGCCTTCTTGGTCGCGTTGTCGATCTGGTCGGACCTGTTGCCGAACTTCGACTTGGCGAAGCCGCTCGCCTTGTCGAGACCCTGTTCGACCTTGTCGCTGTTCTTGCTCAGCGCGTCCTGAGCCTTCTTCTTGAGCTCGTTGAAGTTGATGCCCATGTACCCAATCCACCAGTATCCAGGGCCGAGCGCAACGGGAGGACTCCCTTCGTGGTCACCCTCGGCGCCGGAAAGTGAAGCGTGACCTGGTGAAATCCGGGCCCCGGACCGCGTCGAGCGCGTTTTCCAGCTGGTCTGCGACGCCGGAGAGCTCGTCGCCTCCGGGCAGGTCGACGTCGGCGGGCTCGCGCTGCTCGCGCACCGCGGCGGCCAGCACGGCGAGCCCTTCGACGAGCAGGCGGACGTCCTCCTCGGCCGGCGGCTCGGCGCCGTGCTCGATCGTCACCACCACCGCGGTGACGGCGTCGGTGAGCTGCTCCAGCGCCACGATCGCGGGCCACCACGCCGCGGCCTGCCGTCCCGCGGGCGAGGGCTCCACCACGAGCTGCTGGAAGGCCGTCCGCAGATCGGCGAGCCCGCGATACGCGCGGCGCCGCCGCCTGGACCGCTCTGTCCGGTCCTGCGGCGTCTCTGCCGCCCTTAGCCCGTACTCGACGTAGAGCGCGACGGTGTCGGCCACCTCCGCGAGCCGCCCGCCGACCCGTGGCTGCCTGCTGCCCGGCCACAGCAGGTAGCCGAACACGAGCACGATCGCGCAGCCGATGACGGTGTCGACGAGCCTCGCGAGCACGAGCGGCCAGTCCCCACCCGCCGTCAGGTCCATCTGGACGATGATCAACGGCGTCACGAAGGCGCTGAGGATGCCGTAGTTGCGGACCTTGCCGATGGCCGCGCCCGCGGCGAACAGCGCGACGAGCACCACCAGCCCGAGCCCGCTCGTGCCGATGCCCAGCACCGCGGCGCCGATCCCGACGCCGACCACCGTGCCGAGCCCGCGCAGGACCGCCCTGCCGAAAACCGAGCCGAAGTCGGGCTTCAGCACGATGCCGACGGTCAGCGTGATCCAGTAGGAGCGTTCCACCGGCACCAGCAGGCTGACCAGCTCCGCGAGCGCGACGCACAGCGTGAGCCGCAGCGCGGCGATCCAGGTGAGCGGCCCGGAGGCCAAGAGGCTCAGCCACTCCCGCATGCGCGTGCGCGCCGGCACGCGGTCCCTGCGCTGCCGCTCCTGCTCGGTGCTGATCTTGCCGAGGGCGTGGTACAGCGCGGCGACGGCGGGGTCGTCGTGGTCGCGGCGCGGCGGCTCGGGCAGCGGCGCACCGGCGAGCACGGCCGCGGCCAGGTCGGTGAAGTGCTCGATGACGTCCCTCGGCGCGCGTGCGCCCGCGTTGACCATCGCCACCGATGCCTCGACGGCGGGAGTGCTGGCGGAGAGCAGGTTGAGCAGCTTGCGGTAGGTGACGTCCCGCCCTGACAGCCACGACCGGGCGTTGAGCAGCCGGTCGTAGGCGGTGTTCATGGCGGCCGTGAGCTGCTGGCGCGACGCGAGCGAGGTCGCCTCGTCCTGCGCCGAGTGCAGCGCGGCGAGCTCGATGTAGACCTGGGCGACCGCGTGCCGCTCTGGCGACGTGGCGTGCACCGTCCAGCCTGCGAGCGCCACGACCAGTCCCCACGCCGCGCCGCCGACGAAGCAGGCGAGCGCGGCCTCGGCCTCCGTGCCCATCGTGTGCTGGCCGGTGCCGAGCACGGTGAACACGAACAGCTGCAGCGCGGCGATCGACGCGTTGTTGCCTGCCGCGCTGATCAGCGCCGAGATGGCCGACACGAGCACGACGAGCGGGATCGACAGTGCCAGCTCGCCACCGGTGAACAGGCCGAGCGCGAACCCGATGACCGCGGCGGACGCCGCTCCGCACAGCCGCACCGCGCGGTAGCGGTAGGGGCCCGCGGCGTCGGCGAGCACGGTCGGCAGCGCGCCGCTGGAGACGAGCGCACCGAGCTGGAGCTCGTCGAACGCGAAGCCGACCGCGATCGGCACCGCCAGCGCGAGTGCCGCGCGCACCGCTCTCGCCCATGGGATCGGCGCGGGGGATGAGCGGAGGAGGTGAACGAGCCAGCGCGGCGCGGGCAGGTCGGCACGGGTCGAGCTCACCCCGTCATCTTCGCCCATTCCAGTATGTTCGCTGCGATGGTCGGCAAGACGTTCACGTTCGAGGTGCGGCGGACCAGCACCGCCGCGCCGGAGACCCTGTTCGCGCTGGAGACCGACGGCGAGCGATGGT
This sequence comes from Prauserella endophytica, assembly GCF_005146945.1. Lineage (GTDB taxonomy): Bacteria > Actinomycetota > Actinomycetes > Mycobacteriales > Pseudonocardiaceae > Prauserella_A > Prauserella_A endophytica. The sequence goes on along the minus strand of NZ_SWMS01000009.1, from coordinate 18,868 downwards.
CGAGCTGGGCACGGCCACTGGTGCTGCAGTCAAGCTGGGCCCGTCACGGCGAGCACGCGCCGGGCGGCGTGGGCGCCGTGCGCAGGGTCGGGCTGTGGCCGGTGCTGCTCGGTGAGCAGACCGTGGTCTACGAGCCGCACCGCAGGCACGTCTACACCTTCGCCGACGGGAGCGCGCCCGTGCGCGACTACCGAGCCGAGGTGCTGTTCACGCCGAACGACGCGGGCGGCACGGACCTCACCTGGCGCGGCTCGTTCACCGAGCGCGTCCCTGGCACCGGCCTGCCGCTGCGTACCGTCCTGCACGCGGCGGTCCGCTTCCTCGCCACCCGCCTGATCGCCGCCGCCGAACGCGAGTGACCGCCCCCCAAGGCCACCTTTGTTGCGTTGAACGCAACAAAGGTGGCCTTGGGGGACGTACGGAGTCAGCCGGCGCCGAGGCAGAGGAACGGGCGGCGCAAGGGGTCCGCGGCGGTCGCCTCGGCGAGCGCGACGGCGGGTGAGGTGCCCGCCGCGAGCTGCCGGTGCAGGTCGGCCATCGCCTCCGCCGCGGCGCCGTCGCCGACCCGTGCGACCGCGCCGACCACCGTGCGCGAACCGCTGGCCAGCAACGCGCCCGCGAAGCCGAGTGCCTCCTCGCCAGGCCGGATGTGGCTGAGCGCCAGCTCGCACGCCGCCAGCACGACGCGCTCCGGCGGGTTGGCCAGGCGGGCGGCCTCGTGGGCGAACAGCGGGCCGTCCACGAGGTCCAGCCGCGAGAACAGCGCGTTCGCCGGCTCGTGCGCCCCGTGCGCCACCAGGTGCGCGACTCCGGAACCGTCCAGGGCGGCGAGCACGTTCGCGCTCGTCGCCAGCTCGCCGTCGACGATGCTCGCGCTCGGGTACACCGAGCGCAGCTGCCGCACCTCGCCGACGGCCCCCGGCACGCCGGGTCCACCGACGAGCACCACCGACTCGGGACCGGGGTTGCTGGCCGCGGCCACCCACGCCGTCGCCGACGGAGCGATCGACAACGCCCGCCCGCGCAGCGTCGGCAGCGCGCCCCACGGCAGCGCGTGCAGGGAGCCGGTCGGGACGATCACCAGTTCCCGATCGCCGAGCACGCCGCGCAGCGGCCGGATCAGCAGCTCGTCGAGCGCCGCCGCCCTGCGCCGCGCCGACGCCGTCACGGCGGTGGCCAGCGGGGCGGGCAGGTGGTCGGGCGCGAGCGCGTCGAGGTCGGCGTGCAGCTGCTGCGCGGTTTCCTCGGCCTCACCCAGCGAGCCGAGCCGCACGAGCCGGAACCGCCCGTCACGCACCACCACGGCCGCGAGCGTGTCGCCGTGGCCGACGAGGCTCACCAGCACCCGCTGCCCGAGCGTGTCCGCGACCTCCTCCGGCGAGCTCACGGGCCGGGGCCTGCCCCAGCGGCTCGTGTACCAGCCGAGCCTGCTGGCCTCCCGCTGGAGCCAGGCGTAGCGCTGTTCGAGCGCGGCGACGGAGCGGCCGGCGAGCCGGTGCTGCTGCACGGTGCGCTGGACGTGCCGCATCTCGGTGATGTGCTTGGCCAGCACGGGATCGTCGATGGCTGGCATGGGCTCGTACCGGTAGACCTGCGCGCGCGTGCGCTCCTGCCACGCGAAGAGCCTGCGCGCCCCGGCTTCGCCATTGGCGGTGTCGAGCACGAGCCCGACGGCGAGGGCGCCGAGCTCTTGGCCGTGCACGGCGGTGCCGCACAACAGGTCCAGCCCGCCCATGCGGTCACGGGCCCAGCCCAGCTCGGTCAGCCCGCCCCTCGCCTGCGCGAGCGCTGAGCGCGTCCGCCCGGTCGCGACGGCCAGCTCCGCCCGGCACAGCCGCAACAGCATGCGGTGGTCGACAGGCGTCGTACGGCGGGGCCGGGGCACCCTGGCGAGCTGTGCGGTCGCGGCGTCGACCTCACCCCTGCGCAGCAGCAGACGCACGGCGAGCAGCCGGGCCGCGGCCGCCTCGTCACGCAGCCCCAGCTCGGCGAGCCGTTCCGCGAGCCGGACGAGACCCGAGGGCAGGCGTGCGGGAGGGCGCGTGCCCGACTCGAGTGCCTCCATCGCGTCGGCCCGGTGCCGGGTGAGCGCTGCGACCTCCGCCCACGGCACGTTGCCTCGGCGCAGGAACCGGCGGCGCGCGGCGACGGCGAGCTTGCGGGCCAGCGCGATGTCGCCCTCCAGCAGCGCCGCGGCCGCCCTGGCGACCTCGGCCTCGGCGACGTCCTGGATCACGCGGTTGCGGCGCAGCTCGGGCAGCGCCTCGTCGAGGTGGCGGGCGGCTTCCGCGGCCAGCCCCGCGACGAGCAGTGCCCTTGCCTGGTCGATGCGGACCCTCGCCAGCCAGCCCGGTGCGGCCGACTCGAGTATTCGCGTGGCCTCGTCGTAGTGCCGCAGTGCGCCGGGGATGTCGCCGGCGAGCTGGGCGAGGTCGCCGAGCCCGTGCCGAGCCTTGCCCTCCAGCCGGGTGTGGTCGTGCTCGGCGGCGAGTTTGATGGCGCGGTCGAAGTCGCGCGACGCGGCGTCGAGGTTGCTCATCTCGGCGTGGATCTGCGCGCGGTTGAGCACGGTGCGTGCGAGCAGCAGGCCGTCGCCGTCGTCGAGACGCTCCAGCGTGGGGATGATCGCGTCGAACAGGGCGAGCGACTCGGCGAGGCGGCCGACGCGAAAGAGCAGCAGCGCGCGCTGGCCGGACACCACGGCCTGCAGCTCCTGCCTGCGCACCCCGTCGGGCAGCAGGTCGAGCTGCGCCTGCGCGCGTTTGAGGCCACGGAAGCCCTCAGCGGTGGAGCCGACCTCGGCCGTGGCCAGCGCGAGGCTGATCAGCACGCGAACGCGCGCGCCGATCCACTCGGGCCCTTCGCCGCCGTCCTCGAGCGCCCGCAGCGCCTTGCGCAGCAGCCGGATGGCCTCCATGTTGTGCGCGCTGCCCGCCGCGTCGTTGGCTCGCCGGTGCACGTCGAGAACGGCGGCCAGGGCTCGATTCTGTTGTCGATCGCCACGCACGGGGTCTATGGGAGCACATCCACCGCGTCGCGACGCAAGCTGGATCCTTTACAACACAACCGCCGGAGTGACAACGGTTCGACGGCACGAATTTCCGTCGATGTACACCACTATCTGGGTGGTCCCGCAGGGAACATCGTGCAGGACGAACCGCCCGCCGTCGTCCGCGACCGTCGAGACGGAGTCGTGCCCGGCGACGCGGACCTCAACTCCGTACTCGCCCTCGGGCACCAGCCAGCCGTCGATGCGGTGCCGGGCGCCGACCTTGGTCAGGTTGATCATCACGGTGAGATCGCTGACCGTGAACGTGATCGTGCCCTGTGCGACGCTGCGGACGCCGACCAGTTCGTCGGCACGCTCCCAGCGGGCGACCTCGACGTCGAGGTCCTCCAGCTCCAGTGCGAACTGCACCCGCTCGACCAGGCCCTCAGGCGGGGGATCGAGTTCGTGCACGAGCCGGTCGAGCTCCATGAGCAGCGTCTGGTCGTCCGGGAAGGTGCTGCCTTCGTTCATGCGCTGCCCCCTTGAGCGTCAAGCAGTCCCCGCATGCGTTGCAGGCACCGGCCCCGCGTGGGCCCGATGCTGCCGTGCGGCATGCGGAGCACGTCCGCGACGAGCCGGTACTCGACGCGTCCCGCGAGCACGGTCAGCCGCAGCAGTTCCTGGCACCGCTGCGGAAGCTGGGCGAACGCGGCCCACAGCCCGCGATCGCGTTCGGCCCGCAGCACCTCGGCATCCGGGGCGGGCTGCGTGCTCGGCACGGTCTCGGCGAGCTCGTCGGTGAGCGGCACCGGCGACGGCTTGCGGCCACCGGCCCGCTGCGACTCGCGCCGGGCCGTGGTGATCAGCCACGCGGCGAGCGCGCGCGGATCGGCGAGCCGGTCGAGGTTGCGGAACAGGGCGAGCCACACCGTCTGCACCACGTCCTCGGCGGTGTGGCGGTCGAGCCCGTTGCCCCTCGCGACCTGCCACACCAGCGGCGTCAACTCGGTGACCAGGCGGTTCATGGCCAGCCGGTTGCCTGCGCGTGCCTCGTGCATGCACGCCGCGTAGAGCTCGTGGCCGTGCAGTCCCTCCCACGGAGGGTCCGCCTCGGCGGTTCTCGCGTCGGTCACCGCACCCGCCCTTCGCTGTCGCACTCTTCAAGTCGGCGCAGGCAGTATCTCGGTCTCGTGAGAACAGAGGAGAGGGGTGACGGCTGTCAGATACATGAGGTCACTCGTTTGGAGTAGCAGTTACGACGAAAGTGACCGAGCGGCGCGGTCTGTCCTCCCACGGCCGCGCCAACTCGGCCTCTATGAGGTGCCGGCCGGCGTCGACAACGTCGAACGCCAGCCGACGGACCCCACCTTTTCCCGGCGGTCCCTCCCCCTGAGACCTCCGGGCCGGATGGTCGACACCCCCACGGACGTACTCGTCGACGACCAGCCGGACCCCCTCCGGCAGGCGCAGTGACCACTGGTAACCCGACGTCCGGGTCTCCGGGAGCCGAAGCTCCACGGTGTCCCCGACACGCAGTTCCGCTGTTTTCCCCGCATCGGACTGCGCGAGCCGGACCAGTGCCACTGCTCCTCCCGTTCCTCTTCCCCCTGCGACGGTGGTGGCCGACGGCCCCCTCGACTGTCGGCCACCACCTGCTTTCCTCGCGTGGAACTCAGACGACCAGCTGGTCGATCTCCCCGCGAGCGTCTTCGTGGTAGGACACCGGCAGCCGGTAGTTCTTCGCCAGGAGTGCGAGCAACGTCAGGTGGCTGTGGCCGGACTCCGAAGCCGGCGAGAGCCGCTTCCAGCCGACGCCCTGCACCGCGATCCACACCCCCGGCGAGCCGCTCGCCGACCAGAGGTTCAGCACCGCCCTGCCGGTGACCCAGCCGGTCGGCGGGTTCTGCCCGTTCTGCACGGGCGCGGGCCGCTGCTGGCCGGAGCCGTCGACAGGCGGCGTGTAGGGGTCCCAGCCCATCGGCACCGGAGCGGGCGGCGGGGTGTACGGATCCCAGCCCGTTGGCGCGGGCGGCGGGCTGTACGGATCCCACCCCATCGGCGCCGGAGCCGGGCGCGGCGGGCTGTACGGATCCCAGCCCATCGGCGCCGGAGCGGCCGGGGGCGGGGCGTACGGATCCCAGCCGGTGGGCGGCGCGGGCTGCGGCGTCTGGGTCGGTGTGTCCTCGACCGGTTCGGCAGGCTGCTCCTGCGCCGGCGGGTTCTCGGTCACCGTGTCGTCGGTCATCGGCCTTCTCCGTGGTTCGTCAGTGGGCGGGGTGGATCATGCTGAGCTCGTCGTCGTCGATGAACGGCACGAACGCTCTTCCGCTGGCCCTGGCGGTGCTGAGCAGGGCGAGCGTGGCGGTGGTGCCGTCCGGCCCGCCGGAGAGCCGGGTCCAGCCCAGGTTCTCCAGGTAGGCCCAGCCGTTGGCGTCGTGCGCGGTGGCGAACAGACCGAGTGCGCGCTGCGCGGGCAGCCACGCGCGCAGGCTCACCCCGGTGCAGCCGAGAGTGGTCGGCCTCGGCTCGGGGTAGTCCTCGATATAGGCCTCGCCGTAGGCGATGCGGAGGAACCCGTTCTCACCCCAGTCGGGGCCCCAGGAGTTCTTCGCGATCCAGCAGCCCGCGTCGTCGTCCCACCCGATGAGCGCGACGCAGTGTCCACCGCTCGTCTCTTCCGTGGTGTGCCGGTAAACGCCGCCGGTGTAGTGGAACAGGTCGTCATAGACGACGAGGCAGGCCGTGACAGCTCCGTACGTGTAGAGATGCTGCTTGATGGCGGCCGGGTCCTGGCTGAGGTCCACCACGCCCTCGGCCTTCGCCAGCCGGTCGCGCCACCCGGGGTTGAGCGCCCCTGAGTCGTCGTCGTAGTACGGGTAGTGGTCGTCGAAGGTGACCCCGATCCGCTCGCAGTCGACGAACAGCTCGTCCGGCCACGTACCGTCGGGCGTGATCGCCTCGCGTGCCGCGGCGTGCCCGAAGAACAGGTGCGCCTCGGAGAGGTTCAGCCGCAGCCCCGGCGCCCTGCGCGTGTAGGCCGCGGTGGTCTCCAGTGCGGCGATGGTGCCGAACGCGCTGCAGGAACCGATCTCCCCCTGGTCTTTGACGTCGGTGACGTAGGCGCGTCCGTCGACGTCGCGCAGGTCGAACCGCCTCGGGAGGTGGGGCGTAGGCTCGTGCTGCACTTCCGCGGGCTCGCGGGACACCGCCAGCGCGGCCTCGGCCATCCGGCCCGGCAGGTCCGACCTTGTCCTGATCTCCTCGGCGGCGGGCGGCGGAACGCCCAGCCTCGCCTTGCGCGCGTCCTTCGACAGCCTGCTCAGCCGGGTCTCACCGCAACGCCACGGGTCGCCCAGCGCGGCGAGCGAGTCGCGAATGCCCGCGATCTCGGCCACGCATGGGTGGTCGGGGCTCATGTGGGTCCTCCAGAGAGCGGTGGAACGTGCCGTCGCCCATAGGACGCGGCTCGACCCCTCTCAGATACACCCCGGGTAAGACTTTTTTCATCTCGAGGCCGTCGGCAGGGTGAGGAGGCGGGGGCTACCTCACCCTTCGGCGTCGCGCTCGCGCCGGACCCGCTCCCGGTGCCAGCGGTCGAACAGCGCGGGGATCTCCTTGACGATGAAGTCGAGGAAGTCGGCCATGCGGGTCAGGCGCACCCCGGCCGGGGTCTCCGGTCCGACGGCGTCGACGCCTTCGAGGGTCGCGTCCAGCCACATCCGGAGCATGCGGTCGCGTTTGAGGAACGAGGCGAACCAGAAGTCGTCGTAGAGCCGGTAGTGGTCACGGCGTTCGCCGGGCTGACGTTCCTTGCTGATCAGGCCGACCTGTTCGAGGTAACGCACGGCGCCCGAGATCGCGGCGGGGCTCACGGAGAGCGTGCCTGCCAGGTCGGCGGCGTTCATCCGGCCGCTGTCCGAGACCGTCAGCGCGGCGAAGACCCTGGCCGGCATCCGGGGGAAGCCGATCTGCGACAGGGTCAGCGCGAGGTTCTCGACGTAGGCGCGAACTCGCTCCTCGTCACGGTCTGCGGCCGGATCACGTTGCGACTGCGGTCTGCTCGACATGCGAACCATCCTTCCCGAGGTCTGGTCGATCACCCAATCCATACGTTTTCTTAACTTCACAACTTTGTGAAATGAGTGTAGCTTCGGTCGCATGGAAAACGCCATCTCCGTCAGTGGCCTGCGCAAGTCGTTCGGGTCGACCGTGGCCCTCGACGGACTCGACCTTTCCGTCGCCACCGGCGAGGTTCACGGTTTTCTCGGTCCGAACGGCTCGGGCAAATCGACCACCATCCGCGTGCTGCTGGGACTCCTGCGCGCCGACGGGGGCACGGTGCGCCTGCTCGACGGCGACCCCTGGCGCGACGCGGCGAGCCTGCACCGGCGGCTCGCCTACGTGCCCGGCGACGTCAACCTGTGGCCCAACCTCTCCGGCGGCGAGGTGATCGATCTGCTCGGCAGGCTGCGCGGCGGGCTCGACCAGCGGCGCCGCAACGAGCTCATCGAGCGCTTCGACCTCGACCCGAAGAAGAAGGGCCGCACCTACTCGAAGGGCAACCGGCAGAAGGTCGCCATCGTCGCCGCGCTCGCGTCCAACGTCGAACTGCTGCTGCTGGACGAGCCGACCTCGGGCCTCGACCCGCTCATGGAGGCCACGTTCCAGTACGCGATCCAGGAGGAACGCGAGCAGGGCCGCACGGTGCTGCTGTCCAGCCACATCCTCGCCGAGGTCGAGGCGCTGTGCGACCGGGTCAGCATCATCCGCAACGGGCGCACCGTGGAGACCGGCACGCTGGCCGACCTGCGCCACCTGACCCGGACATCGATCTCCGCCGAACTGGCCGGGCACCCCAACGGGCTCTCCAAGCTCGAGAACGTCCACGACCTGCGGATCGAAGGCAATCGGGTGCAGTTCGACGTCGAGACCCACTCGCTCGACGAGGCGCTGCGCAGCCTCACCAGCATCGGGGTGCGCAGCCTGACCAGCCAGCCGCCGACGCTCGAGGAGCTCTTCCTGCGGCACTACACCGAGCATGCGAAGGCGGGCTCGACATCATGACCAGGACGTTGGAGCGTCCCGCCGCCGCGCACGAGGTCTCCGGAAGGGGCAACCACCTCGCGGGCACGTGGCAGCTCGTGCGGCTGGCCCTGCGCCGGGACCGCGTCGTGCTGCCCATCTGGGTCGTGGTGCTCGGGGTGATGGCCTCCGCGGGCGCCGGCGCGTACGAGACGCTCTACCCCACGCAGGCGGAGCGGGAGGCGCTGACCGCGACGATGGGTGCCAACCCGTCGCTGACGCTGCTCTACGGTCCCGCGTTCGACCTGGGCACGGCAGGCGGGTTCGCCGCGTGGCGCTACGGCGCCATCCTCTCCCTGTTCATCGCTCTGGCCTGCATCTTCACGGTCACGCGCCACACAAGGCAGGAGGAGGACACCGGGAGGCAGGAGCTGCTCTCCTCGGCCGTGGTGGGCCGCTACGCCGCTCTGACCGCCGCTGTGCTCGTCGCCGCGTTCGGGGCGGTGCTCACCGGCGGGCTCATGGCCGCCAGCCTGATCGGCGTCGGCCTGCCCGCGACCGGCTCGCTCGCGTTCGGCGCGAGCATGGCGCTCGCCGGGCTCGTGTTCACCGGTGTCGCCGCGATCACCGCTCAGGTCGCCGAGTACTCGCGCACCGCGAACGGCATCGCTTCCGCCGTGCTCGGCGTGACGTTCCTGATCCGCGCCGTCGGTGACGCCGCGGTCGACGCGAGCTGGCTGTCCTGGCTCTCGCCGATCGGCTGGGCCACGCAGGTGAGGGCGTTCGCCGACGAGCGGTGGTGGGTGCTCGGGCTGCTGGCCTTCGCCGCCGTACTGCTCGCCGCGGTCGGCTACCGGCTGCTGCCCATGCGGGACGTGGGCATGAGTCTGATCCCGGCCCAGCCGGGTCCGCCGCACGCGGCTGCCGGGCTGCGCACGCCCTTCGCCCTCGCGTGGCGGATGCAGCGTGGGGTGCTACTCGGCTGGGGAATCGGGTTCGCGGTCTTCGGCGCGCTGTTCGGCTCGCTCGCGGCGGGGGTCGGCGACCTGCTCGGCGACAGTGCGCAAACGCAGCAGATAATGGCGCGACTGGGCGGTTCGCAGAGCATGGTCGACGCCTTTCTCGCGTCGATGGGCGGGATCATGGCGATGATCGCCTCGCTCTACGTCGTGCAGGCCACCCTGCGGCTGCGGGCCGAGGAGACGGCCGTGCGGGTGGAACCCCTGCTGGCGACGCGAGTGAGCAGGTTCCGCTTGGCAGCGAGCCACCTCGTGTTCCCACTGCTGGGCAGTGCCCTGCTGCTGGCTGTCGCCGGGTTCGCCGTCGGCCTGTTGCACGGGTTGCGCGTGGAGGACCTCGGCGGCCAGCTCCCCGCCGTGTTCGGCGCGGCGATGGCCCAGCTCCCCGCCGTGTGGCTCGTGGCCGGGGTGGCCGTGGCCCTGTTCGGGCTGCTGCCCAAGCTTTCCACCGCGGCGTGGGCGGTTGCGGCGCTGTTCCTGCTCATCAGCATGTTCGGCCCGGTCGCCAACCTGAGCCAGACGGTGCTCAACCTCTCGCCGTTCCAGCACATCCCGAAGCTGCCGAGCGCGGAGTTCACGGCGACGCCGCTTCTGTGGCTGACCGGGCTCGCGGTGGTTCTCGTCGGCGCGGGTCTGGCCGGGTTCCGCCGTCGCGACATCGGTTAGCGGCTGGGGTGAGTCGAGCCCGGGTCCGTCGGGGGGCCCGGGCTCGACTCGCGTGTGGACGGTCGCACACGTGGGTGTGAGGGCTCCGTTCGCGCAGATCGCTGGCCTTGTCACGGGTTCGCGGGGCACACTCGGAAGCACGTTCCCCAGTATTCGGAGAGGAGGAGTGCGATGTCCGCGCCGATGAGCCTTCCGTCGCGGCTCGACCCGCTGGTCGAGTTCTACGGCCGATGGAACACCGGGCGTGCCGAGGACTGCCTGCCGCTCCCCCTGGCTCGTGCGGCCAAGTACGAATGCCTGGGGGGCTACCTGACCACCAGCCCACATGCCGGTTCCGCCAACTCCTACGGGGAGTTCCGGCTCGCGGCGTTGCTGGACGGGCCGGTCCGCGCGGCCGGGTTCGTGCCGTACGGCACCGTGAACCTGCGATTCGCCGACGACACGTGGATCCAGCCGGAGCTGGCGGTGCTGCGCGAGCCCGCCGGCGGGGTCACGTGGGTGTCGCCGGAACAGGTGCTGCTGCTCGTCGAGTTCGCGGAGGGCGAGCGGCACGGGCAGCACCGGATCGACAGGCCGGAGTTGTGCGCCCACGCCGGTGTCCCGTGGTACCTGTGGGTCGAGATCGACTACCCGGCCAGATCGGTCTACGTGCGGCTGAGCGGCCTCGTCGACGGGCACTACGAGGAGCGGGTGGCAGCGGGCTCCGGCGAGCGGCTCCGGTTCACCGAGCCGTTCCCGGTCGAGCTCGATCCCGCCGAGCTGCTGGAACCATGAGCGCTCACGTGCCGTCGCGGACGGTGCCGTCGGCATCCACGGTGAGCTTCGCCTGCGGTCCCATCGCCGGGCAGTGCGGGCCGTTCGGATACACCGGTTCGGGGGTGATGTCCAACGTCTGACGGGATGTCTCCGCGCCGTCGTCACCGGTGATCGTGAGCGTCACTCGCACCGGCAGCTCGGGCAGGTCGTCGACGGTCGCGAAGCCGTGCTTCCCTCCGGTCTCCCGCACCTCGGCGGAACAGACGGCGTCCGGCTGGTCGCCGCCGCAGCCGGTGTCGATCGCCTCCGTCGAGGGGGACAGCTCCAGCGGGTAGGTCCGGCACTTCCCGGCCCAGCAGGCTTCGAGTGCCGCTGTGCTCGCCGCCGCGGCGGACGGGCCCGGTGCGAGGTCGACGCTCACGCCGCGAGGGGCGCCGATCTCGGTGCACGCGACCTGACCACCGCCGGTGCCCGCCGAGGTACCGCATCCGGCGACGAGCAGGAGCGCGAGCAGGGAAAGTCTTCGCATGCCGCGAAGACGGTCGAAGCCCGGCCTCCGGTTGCACGTCTGGCTACCGTTTTCGGATGGAGACCACGGATCGGCCGCGAGCACTCCGGTTCCGGCTCGCCGGGCAGTCGCTCGGCCGGCGGTCACCGAAGAGCGAGCTGGGAGCCGTCGCCGGTGCGGTTGCCGTGCAGAACACACCGCCCGGCTCGGCGGGGCAGGCGTTGCACGCCCGGCTCACCGGGCTCACCCCGCGCGGGCTCCAGGCGGAGGTGGAGACCGGCAGGACGCTCGTGCAGCTATGGGCGATGCGTGGCGCGCCGCATCTGGTGCCGGTCGAGGACGCGGCGGTGTACACCACCGGGTTGCTTCCCGACGGCGAGGAGTCGTGTCTGCACTTCATCCAGGGTGCGACCGACCACCTCGCCCGGTTCGGACTCGGCGCGACCGACGCCGTGGAGTACACGTGCGAGGCGCTGCCCGGGGTGCTCGACGGGCGGCACCTGAGCAAGGACGAGCTGGGCGCCGCGCTCGCCGAGAAGGTGGGCGAGCACCTGCCACGGCGGCTGCGCGGGGCGTGGACGGAGCCGGACGGGCTGGGCTCCAACACCTACGGGCAGAGCGTCGTGCGGTACGCGCTGTACGTGGTGTCTCTGCACGGCGTGCTGTGCATTGCCTCCCAGCCCAGGGGCAACGCGCGGTTCGCGCTGACCGAGCAGTGGCTGGGCAGGCGGTTGCCGTCGTGGGAAGCGGGCCGGGCGCGGGCGGAGCTGGTGCGGCGGTATCTGCGCTGCCACGGTCCGTCCACCTCGGCGGAGTTCGCGACGTGGTCGGGCACGGCGCCCGCGTTCGCGGCGGCGTCGTGGGAGCTGGTGGCCGGTGAGCTCACCGAGGTGGGTTACCGCGACGGCTCGGCGTGGGTGCTCACCGAGGACCTGCCGACGCTGCGGGAACCGCCCGCGGCCCAGGGTGTGCGCCTGCTGCCGCCGCACGATCCGCTGCTCGCGACCAGGGACCGCGCGGCGCTGGTCGCCGGCGACCGGGCGCGCAGGCAGGTCTGGCGCAGCCAGGGCAGCCCGGGCGTGGTGCTCGCCGATGGCGAGGTCGTCGCGCTCTGGCGGCCCAGCAAGAAGGGGAACACGGTGACGATCGGTGTCGAGGGGTTTGGCCCGCTCGACGACGAGGTGAGGGAGACGATAACCAGGGAAGCCGAGACGCTGGCACCGTTCCGGGGCGCCAGGGACGCGCGTGTCACGGTGACCTCACCGGGGTAGCCCAGCTGTATGGACGACGTGATCGGACGCATTCCCAAACAGCTGCTCATCGACGGCAAGTGGCAGGACTCGGCCGACGCGAGCACGTTCGGCGTCGACGATCCGGGCAACGAGCGGCGTCTGTGCGAGATCGCCGATGGGCAGGCCGCCGACGCGGAGGCGGCGGTCGAGGCCGCGGTCACCGCGCAGGAGAGCTGGGCGCGCACGCCACCGCGCGAGCGCGGCGAGATCCTGCGCCGGGCCTTCGAGCTGATGACGGAACGCGCCGACGAGCTGGCTCTGCTCATGACGCTCGAGATGGGCAAGAGCCTCACGGAGTCGCGGGCCGAGGTGACCTACGCGGCCGAGTTCTTCCGGTGGTTCTCGGAGGAGGCGGTGCGCATCGACGGCCGGTACTCGCCGAACCCGGCGGGTGGTGGGCGGACGATCGTCACCCGGCAGCCGGTGGGCCCGTGCCTGCTGGTGACGCCGTGGAACTTCCCGCTGGCGATGGGTACGCGCAAGATCGGTCCGGCGGTGGCCGCGGGCTGCACGATGATCGTCAAGCCACCGCAGCTGACGCCGTTGTCGATGCTGAACCTGGCCGCGCTGCTCACCGAGGCCGGGCTACCCGACGGCGTGCTGAACGTCGTGCCCAGCACCTCGGCGACGCGGATCGTCAACCCGGTGCTCGGCGACGCGCGGGTGCGGAAGATGTCGTTCACCGGCTCGACGGAGGTCGGGCGCAAGCTCGTGGAGCAGTGCGCGCCGAACCTCCAGCGGATGTCGATGGAGCTCGGCGGCAACGCGCCGTTTCTGGTGTTCGCCGACGCCGACCTCGACGCCGCGGTGCAGGGGGCCGTCACGGCGAAGATGCGCAACAACGGCGAGTCGTGCGTGGCCGCGAACCGGTTCCACGTCGCCGAGCCGGTCGCCGAGGAGTTCACGCGGCGGCTCACCGAGAAGCTGGGACAGCTTCGGATCGGTCACGGAACCGAGGAGGGCGTGTCGGTGGGGCCGCTGATCAACCAGGGTCAGCGGGACAAGGTGATCGAGCTGGTCGACGACGCGCTCGGCCGCGGCGCCACCGCGACCACCGGTGGCGAGCCGCTGGAAGGAAAGGGGTTCTTCTACCGGCCGACGGTTCTCTCCGGCGTACCGGAGGGCGCGCGGATCCTGCGGGAGGAGGTCTTCGGCCCGGTCGCGCCGGTCACCACGTTCACCGACGAGGACGAGGCCGTCGCGCTGGCGGGCGACACCGAGTTCGGGCTCGTCGGCTACCTGTTCACGCGGGATCTCGACCGCGCGATCCGGGTCGGCGAAGCCCTGCAGACCGGCATGGTCGGAATCAACACCGGCCTCGTGTCCAACCCGGCCGCGCCGTTCGGCGGGGTGAAGGCGTCCGGTTTCGGCCGCGAGGGCGGGCACGAGGGCATCGACGAGTACCTCGACACGAAGTACCTGGCGGTGGCCGTCGGAGCGTCCTAGAGCAGCTCGGACAGCACCGCCTCGGCCTCGTCCACGCGTTCGTCCGCGGCCGCGAACCGCTTGCGGGCCTCCATGGTTCGCTTGCGTGCCTTGGCTTCCGCTTCCTCCGCGAGGCGCAGCTCGCGCGCGGCGTCGTTGCGGGCGGCGCGAGCCTTCGAGAGCGCCTCGCGGGCGCGGTGGCGCTCCTCCCGCAGGCGGCGGGCGTCGTCGTCGCCCCGCGGTTCCTCCTGCTCGGGTTCCTTCGGCTCCGGCTGCTTCTGTTTCGGCTCGGCTCGCTTGGGCGCGGGCTTCTCGGGCTCGGCCCGTTCCGGCTCCGGCCGCTTCTTCGGCTCCGCTCGCTTCGGCTCGGACCCCTTCGGCTCCGCCCGCTTCGGCTGGGACCCCTTCGGTTCCGGTCTCTTCGGCTGGGGCTTCGGTTCCGGCTTCCGTTCTGGCCTGGCCGGTGCGGGGCCGAGGGCCATCCAGTCGCCTGCGAAGGCGTCGCCCGGCCGCAGTGCGGACGTGAGCCTGCCCTCGGTGACCGCCCTGGCCGACTCGGGATCGGTGAGCGCGGCGTCGAGGGTGTCGTAGACCTCCCTGACCACCGACTCACCGGGCTTGTCGTCGCCCAGCTTCGCCGCGCGGTCGGTGAGCGTCTGCACAAGCTCGTGCCTGCGCCGTGACAGGGCCCGCAGGTCCTCGCCGGCCAGCTCGGAGTGCGCCCGGCGCAGCGCGTCGCCGAGCTCGGCCAGCTCGGCGACGTCCTCGGGACGGCTCCTCGCGAGCCGGTTGACCAGCCACGCCGCGCTCGTCGGCTTGCGCAGGCCCTTGATCCTGGTCGCGAGGTCCTTGTCACCCGCCTTGCGGGCCTCGGCGGCCCGGCGGTCGCGAGCCGGGGTGAACTCGTCCCGGTCCAGCTCGTACAGCTCATCGGCGACCGACTCGAAATCCATGCCCTCCAGCCTGCCCCTTCGTGGCGGCCGTGGCGGCGCGAAACGGCGATTAGGGTGGGTGACGTGGGAGTGACGGAGATCGAGTTCTACTGGCGGCCAGGCTGCGGATTCTGCGCGATGCTGCGCCGGCAGCTGGACGGCAGCGGACTGCCGGTGCGTGCCGTGAACATCTGGGAGGATCCGGACGCCGCGGCCCGCGTGCGGTCGGTCGCGAACGGCAACGAGACGGTGCCGACCGTGTTCGTCGGGGAGCGCGCGCTCGTCAACCCCAGCATGAAGGAGCTGCTCGCTCTGGTGGGCGCCGAAGCCCCTCATCTGCTGGAGAAGTAGGGGCTGCAACCCCCTGCAACCCTTGTCGCGCGCGCCGGGGCGCGCCGACAGTGGAGCCCGCACAGCTCGCAATGTGGCGAATTGCTGGATCGGAGGCTCCGTTGACGATCGACCACCCCGCCGAGGCCACCACCCGCGCGGACACCTGGCTCACCGCTTTCCAGGACGCACTCAGCGCCCGCGACGTCGAGCGAGCCGCCTCGCTCTTCGCCGACGAGTGCTACTGGCGCGACCTCGTCTCGTTCACGTGGAACCTGCTGACGGTCGAAGGCCGGGACAGCGTCGCCGACCTGCTCAGGGGCACTCTCGAGCACACCGACCCGCGGGGCTTCACCATCACCGGCGAACCCTCCGAGGCCGACGGCGTCACCGAGGCGTGGCTGAGCTTCGAGACCGCCACCGGTCGTGGCACCGGGCACGTGCGCCTCGTCGACGGCAAGGCCTGGACTCTGTTGACCACCCTCGACGAGCTCAAGGGGCACGAGGAGCCGCGCAAACTCAACCGGCCGAAGGGCACCGAGCACGGCGCCAACCGCGACCGCGTGACCTGGCTGGAACAGCGCGAGGCGGAGCAGGCCGAGCTCGGCTACACCCGGCAGCCCGAGGTGGTGGTGATCGGCGGCGGCCAGGGCGGCATCGCACTCGGTGCGCGGCTGCGTCAGCTCGGCGTGCCCACGATCATCGTCGAGCGCAACGAGCGGCCAGGCGACTCCTGGCGCAAGCGGTACAAGTCGCTCGCCCTGCACGATCCCGTCTGGTACGACCACCTGCCGTACCTGCCGTTCCCGGACAACTGGCCGGTCTTCGCGCCGAAGGACAAGATCGGCGACTGGCTGGAGATGTACACGAAGGTCATGGAGCTCAACTACTGGGGCTCCACCACCGCCCGCAGCGCCACCTACGACGAGCGCGCACAACAGTGGGAGGTCGTGGTCGACCGCGCGGGCGAGGAGGTGACGCTGCGGCCCCGCCAGCTCGTGTTCGCCCTCGGGGTTTCGGGCAAGCCGAACGTGCCGGTGTTCCCGGGCCAGGACCGCTTCCTCGGCGAACAGCACCACTCGTCACAGCACCCCGGCGCCGACGCGTACGCGGGCAAGAAGGCCGTGGTGATCGGCTCGAACAACTCGGCGCACGACATCTGCGGTGCGCTGTGGGAGGCCGGGGCCGACGTCACGATGGTGCAGCGGTCCTCGACGTGTGTGATCAAGTCCGACTCGCTGATGGAGCACGGTCTCGGCCCGCTGTACTCCGAGCAGGCCGTGGCGTCCGGTGTGGACACTCGCACCGCGGACCTGATCTTCGCCTCGCTGCCGTACCGCATCATGGCGCAGTTCCAGAAGCCGGTCTACGACACCATTCGCGAGCAGGACGCCGACTTCTACGAGAAGCTGGAGCGAGCCGGGTTCGAGCTCGACTTCGGCGACGACGACTCGGGCTTGTTCATGAAGTACCTGCGCCGGGGATCGGGCTACTACATCGATGTCGGCGCCGCCCAGCTCGTCGCCGACGGCAGCGTGAAGCTCGCGAAGGGCCAGGTGGCCGAGCTGACCGAGCGCGAGGTGGTGCTCGACGACGGCACGCGCCTCGAGGCGGATCTCGTCGTCTACGCCACGGGCTTCGGGTCAATGAACGGCCTCGCCGCCGACATCGTCGGGCAGGAGATGGCCGACCGCGTCGGCAAGGTGTGGGGCCTCGGCTCCGGCACCACCAAGGACCCTGGCCCGTGGGAGGGCGAGCAGCGCAACATGTGGAAGCCCACGCAGCAGCAGGCGCTGTGGTTCCACGGCGGCAACCTGCACCAGTCGCGGCACTACTCGCTGTACCTCGCGCTGCAGCTCAAGGCCCGCGCCGAGGGCATCCCGACGCCGGTCTACGGCCTGCAGCCCTCCCATCACACGTCCTGAGGAGGAAACCCGTGAAGGCAGCACGGTTCCACGGACGGGGCGACGTCCGCGTCGACGACCTGCCCGAGCCGCATCCGGGGCCGGGTCAGGTGCAGATCGCGGTGGAGTGGTGCGGCATCTGCGGCACCGACCTGCACGAGTACCTGGACGGCCCGATCTTCGCGCCGACGCCGGAGTCGCCACACCCGCTCACGGGCGGGGCGGTGCCGATCACGCTCGGGCACGAGTTCTCCGGGGTCGTGGCCGAGCTCGGAGACGGTGTCACCGGGCTGAAGGAGGGCGACCGCGTGGTGGTGGAGCCCTACGACGTGTGCGGGCACTGCGTCGCGTGCAAGGCGGGGCGGTACAACATCTGCCGCTCGCTCGGGTTCATCGGGCTCGACGGCGACCAGGGCGGCTTCGCGGAGAAGGCCGTGGTCGACCAGCGGTGGGTGCATCCCATCGGCGACCTGACCACAGAGCAGGGCGCGCTCATCGAGCCGCTCTCGGTGGGCTACCACGCGGCGAAGCTCTCGGGCCTGCGCGAGGGGGAGACGGCGGCGGTGTTCGGGTCCGGCCCGATCGGTCTGGTCACCGCCGCCGCGCTCAGGGCGGTCGGCGCGGGGCAGGTGATCGTGGTGGAACCGGCCGCCGCGCGGAAGGCCAAGGCGCCGGGAGCCGGTGCCCACACGGTGCTCGATCCGTCCGAAGTGGATGTCGCGGAAGCGATCCGCGAGCTCACGGGCGGCGCCGGCGCGGACGTGACGTTCGAGTGCGCGGGCATCGACGCGGTGCTGGCCTCGGCCATCGCCTCGACCAAACCGGGCGGCGCGTGCGTCAACGTGTCGATCTGGGGACACCCCGCGACGCTCGACGTCAACTCGCTCGTGCTGTCGGAGATCAGCCTCATCGGCTCGCTCGCCTACGCCAACCGCCACCCGGAAACCATCCGGCTCGTCCAGGACGGCGTGGTCGACGTCGAACAGTTCATCACCGGCCGCATCGGCCTCGACGACATCGTCGAACACGGCTTCCGCGAACTCATCGACCACAAGGAGAGCAACGTCAAGATCCTCGTCCACCCCTGAAAAACCCACAGACGGCGTGCCGCTGCCCCTGGCACCTGACCGGGCAGCGGCACTGCCCCGTGCGCTGAGCACGCCGGCGGTTGACAGGCGAGTGTGTCGAGGGTCACAGTTAGCCATACAACCGGATAGCGGCCAAAGCGTACGCAATGCGTACACGTTCGACTGCACTCGATGAGGAGGCGCCGTGCGAACAGACCCGCGAACGCTGCGGACGTGCCTCGGCCACTTCGCCACCGGGGTCACGGTGGTGACATGCGAGGGCGACGGCACGGCACACGGCGCGACCGTGAACTCCTTCACCGCCGTGTCACTCGAACCTCCGCTCGTCCTCGTGTCCCTCGACCGCAACACGAAGGCGTGCAAGTACCTCGACGGCAAACCCTTCACGATCAACGTCCTGCGCGAGCGGCAACAGGACCTCGCGCTGCACTTCGCGGGCAAACCGATGGCCGACGAGCCCGAGTGGGAGCACCCCGGTGGCGACCTCGCCCCTCGGCTCGCGGGCGCGCTCGCCACGGCCGCCTGCGCGCCGTGGCGCAGCTACGACGGCGGCGACCACGTGCTCTACCTCGGCGAAATCCGCGAGATCTCGTTCAGCGACGGTGATCCGCTCGTGTTCTACGCCGGAAAGTTCCGCCACCTCGGCAAGGCCGTCGGCACCGTCCCGTGGCTGGAGTCCGGCGACTGCCCCAGCCTGTCCTGGTTCCCCGCAGGCTGAACCGGGCTCGCTTAGCTGCCGTGAACCATGCAAAGGAGCAGAAAGTGACGGCACAGCAGGAAACCTCCACCAGCACCGAAGGCCCGCGCACGACGCGCCCGATGACAGGTGACGAGTACATCGAGAGCATCCGCGACGGCCGGGAGATCTTCATCTACGGCGACAGGGTCGCCGACGTCACCACCCACCCGGCGTTCCGCAACTCGGTGCGGATGACCG
>NZ_SWMS01000081.1 GCF_005146945.1 Prauserella endophytica | reverse complement strand
AAGTACGACGAGGATTTCAAGCAGGGTGCGGTTGCGTTGGTCGTCGAGACCGGGAAGCCGATCGCGCAGGTGGCCCGGGAGCTCGGGGTCAACGAGGGCACGTTGGGCAACTGGTGTGTCAAGGCCCGCCGGGATGCGGGCGAGGGCAAGGGCGAGTTGAGCGAGACCGAGCGTGCCGAGTTGGCCCGGTTGCGCAAGGAGAACACCGAGCTGCGGATGCAGCGTGATGTCCTCAAGCGTTCGGTGGCCCTCTGGGTGGACGAGGCGATGGGCCGGTAGCCGTGGCCGGGTTCATCGCCGTCCAGAGGGCAGAGCATGGGGTGCCGCACGCGACAGCGTGTCGGGCGTTGTCGGTGAGCCAGGCGTGGTTCTACAAGTGGCGACACGGTGACGCTTCGCCGCAGCATGCGCGCCGTGAGCAGCTGAAGGCCGCGATCCGGCGGTTGTTCGCTGCGCATCGCGGCACCTACGGGTCGCCGCGGATCACTGCGGACCTGCGGGATGAGGGCTGGCGGGTCGGCGAGAACACTGTTTGCGGAACTGATGCGTGAGCTCGGGCTGGCCGCCCGCCGGAGCCGGCGCCGCAAACAGACCACCCGGCAGGGCCGGGGCCGGTGGCGGGCACCGGACTTGATCGGCCGTGACTTCGGCGCCGCCCGGCTCAACCACAAGTGGTACGGCGACGGCACCGAGATCGAAACCGATGAGGGCAAGCTCTACCTCGACAGTGTGTTGGACATGGGCTCGAGGCGGATCGTCGGGTTCGGGTTGGGCGAGCACCACGATGCCGACTTGGCCACCAGCACGTTGCAGATGGCGGTCGCGATCCGTGGCGGCAAGGACGCCCTCAACGGCGTGATTATGCACACCGACCAGGGCAGCGAGTACACGGCCAGGAACTACCAGGCCGCCTGCGCTCGGGTCGGGATCACCCAGTCGATGGGCCGGGTCGGCTCGGCGCTGGACAACGCAGTCATCGAGAGCTGGCACTCCACGATGGAGTT
>NZ_SWMS01000008.1 GCF_005146945.1 Prauserella endophytica | reverse complement strand
ATCAGTCGACGACCATGCACAGCCAGTCGGGCACTACCGTGGGACACGAGAACCTCCGGGTCGGAGTGGGTCTTAGACAAGCCACATCCCATCCGGAGGTTCTCGCCCGTTCAACCAGGCTCGCCGCTACCAACGTCCTGGCCGGGTACAACTAGGCGCGGTCCTTGTCGGACTCGGATGGGGTGTGAGCTGCGGTCGAGCATCCCGTCTCGGGACACGAAGGCCTCCGGTCGGTGAAGCGGCTCCTCGGCAGCTCCACTTCACAACCGGAGGCCTTCGCCTGTCACCCAGACTCACCGACGCCGGGAGAGACGACCTCCCTGGACAGCACACTAGGTGTTGCGCATGTACGCCCGGACGGACAGCGGCGCGAAGACGATGACCGTCGCGATGGCGGCAACGATCGAGAGGCTGAGGTCGGTGCCGATGGCGCCGGTGTTGAGGAGGTCGCGGGCTGCGCTGACGAGGTAGGTAATGGGGTTGAGGTATGCCGCCGTCTGGAGCCAGTCGGGCATCGTGTCGATGGGCACGAAGGCACCCGACAGAAGGGTGAGGGGGTAGAGGACGAAGATCGCGATGCCCTGGAGGGCCTCGGGGGTGCGCGAAATGATGCCGAGGAAGGCGAAGACCCAGCTCAGCGCCCAGGCGCAGCCGATCACCAGCAGCGCCGCCCCGGCCATCGCGGCGAAGCCCCCGCCCGGGCGGTAGCCAAGGGCGAACCCGGCGAGGAAGGTGGTGATCGCGGCGATTGAGTAACGCAGCGTGTCGATGAGCAGGGCTCCGGCGAGCGGTGCGATGCGGGCGATCGGGAGAGTGCGGAAGCGATCGAAGACGCCGGAGTTCATGTCCTCGCGCAGGCCGGCGCCAGTGGCGACGGAGGCGGTGATGATGCTCTGCACAAGGATGCCGGGAATCAGGAAGGTCAGGTAGCTGCCGGTGTCGCCGGCGATGGCCCCGCCGAAGAGGAACGTGAACAGGACGGTGAACAGGATCGGCTGGGCGACGACGTCAAGAAACTGTTCTGGGGTTCGCTTGATGGTGAGCAATCCGCGGTAGGCCATGGTGCATGTGCTCTGGAACGCCTGCGCAGGGCTGGGGGTACGCCGCAAGGCGGGAGCGACGGTGGTCATGGGGCGCCTTCTTCAGTGGTGGACTTCGGAGTGGTGGCGGGTTCGGCCGCGTGGCCGGTAAGGGTGAGGAAGACCTCGTCGAGAGTGGGCTTCTGCACGCTCAGCTCGGACAGCCGCAAACCGTTGCCGCGCAGGTCGGTGAGCAGGTCGGTGACGGCGTCGGGGTTCTCCAGCGGCACGCTGACCCGGCCGGCTTCGGGTGAGACGGTCGCGCGAGTGCCGAGAAGGGCCTCGGCTCGCTCGCGAACCCGGTCCAGATCGGCTCGAACGTCGGGGCGCAGGAGAAGCACTGAACGTCCGACGGAGGCTTTGAGCTCGTCCGGGGTGTCGTCGGCGATGACCCGGCCGCGGTCGATGACCATGATGCGGTCGGCGAGCTGGTCGGCTTCGTCGAGGTACTGGGTGGTCAGCAGGACTGTGGAACCCTGCTCGACCAGGCGGCGGATGACCGACCACATCCGGTTCCGGTTGCGGGGGTCCAGGCCAGTGGTGGGCTCGTCGAGGAAGATCAGGGGTGGGCGGACGATGAGGCTCGCGGCGAGATCCAGGCGGCGTCGCATCCCGCCGGAGAACTTGCTCAGCGCACGTCCGGCCGCGTCGGACAGGTCGAACTCCTCCAGCAGCTGCGCGGCGCGGCGACGGGCGGCGGCACGGCTGAGGCCCAACAGGCGCGCGAAGATGACGAGGTTCTCGGTGGCGCTGAGTCTCTCGTCGACGGAGGCATATTGCCCGGTGACACCGATGAGCTGCCGGACGGTGTGGCCGTGAGTCGTGACGTTGTGGCCGAAGATCCGGGCGGTGCCAGCATCCGGACGTAGCAGGGTGGCGAGCATCCGGACGGTGGTGGTCTTGCCCGAACCGTTGGGTCCGAGCAACCCGTAGATCGAGCCGGTACGGATGCTCAGGTCGAGGCCGTCGACGGCCCGGTGGTCGTCAAAGGTCTTGGTCAGACCGTGAGCCTGCACCGCCCACTCGGTCGCGGGGGTGGACGGCGCAGGCGCGAGGGTGTCAATCACGAGGGTCGTCGCTTTCGGTGGTTGGGCCGGGATCAGGCGGCTCGTGCTCGATCAAGGAGGCTTTCGCGGTCCACACCCGCGAAGGCGAGGGCGCGCGGGACCGTGCCGAGACTGGCGGTCAGGATGCCAAGCAACAGCTCGGTCTCAGCGGGACGACGTCGGCCGTCCTGCCCGCCGATCGCGCGGCCTCGTTGGATGGCCTCCTTTGTAGAGGTTCCCCAACCCGGCCGGGTCTGGCGCGGCGTTGCCGTAAACAGCTCCTCATCCAATGGGCCGACCCCGACCGCGGACAAACTCTCGGTTCGCTCGCGGTCCAGAGCGGCTTCGATGCCGTCGCGGTCCAGACCAGCCTCGATCAAGACCCTTCGGGCCGCGAGTACCTCGTCGGAAGCGAGCGCCAGGAGAAGGTGCTCCGCCTCGACCGCGGGCGCCCTCCGGGCGCTCGCCTCCTCGATGGCGCACTCCAGCACGCGGGTCAGTGACCTGTTGAGCTTCTGATCAGCCATTTCTCCTCCTCAGTTCAACACCTGCGGCGACCAGGCGCCGCAGGTGCTTCTTGTTGACAGCCTGTCGGGTCACACCCAACGCCTCGGCGACCTGACCCCAAGCCCAGCCCTGGCGCATCGCACGCTCCACGGCGGCATCCTCGAGTCGGTCGGCCAGCTCACGGAGGGCGATCACGGCGGCTAGCTCGTCTGCCACTCCACCCGTTGGCGGTGTCACTTGCGAACTCATTTAAGCAACCTATGTTGCTACCCGGCTTTTGTCAACTCAGGTTTCCTAATTGCTGATCTTTGTGGCAGTGACTGCCTTTAGGCTGCTACTGTCTAACGTGGTGCGCGTGCGACTCGGTGTCAAGCACGCAGTACGCCTTGACAGAAGGAGCCGCCATGTACGAAGGGTCCGGACTGCGGGCTCGCAAGAAGCGCGACGCGATGCACCGAATACAGGACACGGCGCTCGACCTGTTCGAGGAGCGCGGCTACGACGCCGTGACGATCGAGGAGGTCGCGAACGCGGCGGCATTCGCGCCCAGAACGCTTTACCGGTACTTCGGCACCAAGGAGATGCTCGTCATCTGGGACGAGCACGACGAGTCCGCGATGGAGCCGATCCGGCGGCGGCTGGTTTCGCTCGACCCAATCGACGCCATCCGGCAAGTCCTGCACGCCAGCTTCGAGGCCATGACCGAGCGCGAGCTCGCGCAGCTCGAACGCCGCCTGAAACTCATCTACGCCAACCCCGCTATCGAGGCCGCCCTCACCCTTCACGCCGACGCCCTGGCCCGCCACCTGGTGGGAGTGATCAGTTCGTCTCAGGATGACGACCTGGAAGCGCACGTTCAGGTGAACGCCCTCGTCGGCGGCATCCTGGGCGCAATGCGGCACTGGTCGCTCAGCGGAGCGTCGACCCCCGTCATGGTCTCCATCGACCGCGCACTCGCTGTCCTCGAACGGGGTGTCGGGCGCAGCTCAGCCCACCTTCGAGCCAACACCGGTAACCCTCCGGCGAGCACATCAGCAGGGAAAGGCAAGGACCACGTCCGATGACCGCCGCGCGTGAGGTCCTCATATCTGGCGCAGGCATCGCCGGGCCGGCGCTCGCCTACTGGCTCCACGAGCACGGGATACGCGGCACGATCGTCGAGCGAGCCCCAGCTCCCCGCTCTGGGGGCTATGCCGTGGATGTACGTGGCGCGGCGATCGACGTCGCTCACCGGATGGGCATCCTCGAAAACCTGCGCGCCACAACCAGCGAGATCGCCCGCGGCGGGTTCGTCGACTCCCGCGGTCGGATCATCTCCGGCTTCGACACATCCACCGTCGCTCCTGGCGAACGTTCACTGGAAGTGCTGCGCGGTGACCTCGTGCGGCTCCTCCACGAGTCGGCCGATACGGACACCGAGTATCTGTACGAGGACACGATCACCGCACTGACGCAACACGACGGAGGCGTCGACGTCACGTTCGAGCGCGGCGAACCACGAACGTTCGATCTGGTCGTCGGAGCGGACGGCCTGCACTCCAACGTCCGACGTCTGGCGTTCGGACCGGAGGCTCCCTACCGGCGCTTCCTTGGCAGCTACGTCAGCATCTTCACCGTGCCCAACTCCCTGGAGCTCGACCGCGAGGCGCGCCTGTACAACACCCCCGGCCGGCTCGCGGCGATGTACCACACCCCACGCGCCGATGGCGCCAAGGCACTGCTCCTGCATCGCGTGAACGACGAGACCGAGATCGATCGCCGCGATCCCGTTCTGCAACAGGAACATCTGCGGTCCACGTTCGATGGGATGGGATGGGAGACCGACACGATCCTGGCGGAGATGGAGCGTGCCACCGACTTCTATTTCGACTCGGTCACCCAGATCAAGATCGACCGCTGGTCCCAGGGCCGCGTCACACTGGTCGGCGACGCCGGGTACTGCCCCTCGCCGATGTCCGGTCAAGGTTCCAGCCTCGCCATCGTCGGCGCCCACGTCCTCGCCGAAGAGCTGGCACGACACGACAGCCCCGAGACCGCCCTTGCCGCGTACGAGGCACGCATGCGTCCGTTCGTCGCGGCGAACCACGCGATCGCCGACCCAGGACTGTCCTTCATCGCACCACGCTCGCGCTGGGGAATCGCGACCCGCAATCTGCTCATCAAGGCGGCGCCCCTGCTCTCCACCCTCAGCAGGTTCAGCTCCAAGGTGTCGAATGCCGCTGAGGCCATCGACCTCTCCACCGGCACCCGCAGAGGTGTCTGACGGCATCGTGATCAGAGACGGTGTGTGGGCGAGCCGCTACGCCGCGGCGGCGCCTCTCTCGAGGCGCACGCCGCGTACCTGGCCGCACTCCCGGACCACCCCGCCGCGTGAACTAATGGGTGCCGAACGGTCCCGCAATCGAAGTCCGATCACGCGGACGCGATGACGCTGGCCAACATCCTGTGCACCGATATGCATGCTCACCGGCCGCTGCCCTCCGACACCGGACTGGCCCGGATCATCGCTGTGCTGGCTCGCGGCCACCAGGACGCGATTTGGCGGCGCACCAGGGTATCCAACGAGCTCCGGTCCCTGGTGCGGGAATACTTCTCCGGCTTGGAATCGCCCCCCGTCACCCGCACTTCCGGCAGCTCGTTCAAGGGCGAACACCCCGCCCGCACCGGCAACCGCAAGCTCGAACGGGCGTTCTTCCTGGCCGCATTCGCCGCCCTGCACGACCCGACCAGCAGGGCCTACTACGACTTGCGAGAGAGCCGAGGGCAAGAAACACAACGCCGCCCTCATCTGCCTGGCCCGCCGCCGCTGCGACGTGCTCTTCGCCATGCTCCGCAACCGCACCTACTACCGAACCCCCGCAACCCAAGGCCACGTCCGCGGCGGCTTGAAAACCACATAGGGACACCCCGCCGCGAACAACAGGACCAGCGCCGTGCCCACGGTGGGCAGCGCGCGACGCGTTGGTGGTCGGTGGCCGCCAGCCGGCGCCTGGGCGGACTTGCCGCCGGCGCGAACGAGCCTGCCACGAACTGCTCACCGGCCTCGGGCGGAACGCGCAGGGGCATCGGCAGCGTGTGTGTCACTCAATGGCCCGGCGGCGTCGGCCACCCGGCGATCCACCGGGTTGGACGTCAGGGCCGCTCGCGACGTGACGTCTGGTCGTACCGGCCGTGCCGTGGTGGCGCGGTCGGTTCGGCGGACGTGGACCAGCCGACCGGCGACGTGCCGTCCGGAGCCGGCGGTACCTCCGGCTGGCGCTCCTGATCGCCGGGCGAGGGACTGGCTCCCTGCTCGAGCTGCTCCACTCGCGCCGCGATCATGTCGAGCACAGCGGGACGTCCCGCGTGCGCGCGCTCGTACTCCCGTAACGCGGCGAGCTGATCTTTGTCGAGAGACCGGATCCGGTGTTGAATGCTGCTCTGCGGCAGATGATCGTAGCCGGGCAGCGGTGAGTTGGTATGGCCGGACACGTGGTTCCTCCGTCCTGTGTTCCTGTCCTGATGGGCCGACAACGCGAACGACTCGGCGCCCTCGTGGCCGAGGCTGTCCAGCGAAAGGTGTTGCCGCTTGTTTCTCGCGCGTGCCGACAAGCTCCTTCCGTGCTTCCTTACGGCTACCACGTCGTGGCCGTGTCACACCCGCCCCGCGATGCCACTAGACCGTGGCAATGGCACCGTCAGCCCGCCGGGGCAGCCGCACGAACGACCCCGTTGATGGGCCCGCTATCGACGGCGGTCACGGCCTGTCGGACCGCAGCACCGCGACCGGGCACGGAGCGTGGTACAGCACGGCGTGGCTGACCGACCCGAGGAAAGCACGGCGGACACGGCCGCGGCCGTGGCTGCCGACCACGAGCAGCCGCGCATCCTGGGCAGCGTCCAGCAGGGCATGAGCGGGCGGATTCGGCACCTCGGCCAGTGTGGCATCGACATCGGGATACGCGGTCCCGTGCTGGTCGAGCTGCCGTGACACTCCCGGCTGCATGCCGCCCTTCCCGACCTGTGGACCGAGGCCGGCCACGGGTCCGGTGGTCAGCAGGTTCGGCGGGAGATCCGAGAGGGCGTGCACGGCACGCAGCGGGACACCGTGGCGGTGGGCGAAGTCGAACGCGAATCCCACGGCCGGATCGCTGTTCGCCGAACCGTCCGCGCCGACGATCACCGGTGCGTGGTCGGCGACCTCGGTGTCCAACTCGTCGCCGTCAGGCCCCGTCCGGACCACGACCAACGGCACGTCCACCGAGCGGGCCAGGTCAGCTGCTGTGGATCCGAGCAACACGCGGGGCAAGGCGCTGATACCGGATGAACCGATCACCAGTAGCGGGGCCTCGCGATCGGCTGCAACGCGGGCCAGCGTCGCCGCGGCCGGGCCCTCGGGAGCCGCCGTTTCAACGGTGACCTCCGGAGCCATGCGGCGACACTCGTCGGCGGCATCCTCGAGCAGCTGCCTGGCGTGCCGGCGGATCAGCTCGCCGTCGAAGTCGGCCGCCGTGACCCGGTCCTCCACGGCCGGTGGCGCCCACTCGAAGACCTGCGCGATGAGCAGGCGCCGATCCCGCCGGGCCGCTTCGGCCACGGCCCAGCGCAGTGCCAGTCCGGCGCCGTCCGACCCGTCGAAGCCGACCACAACCGGCCCCTGCGTAGGAGCTGAGTTCGTCATTCCTCTCATCCTTCGTGCCCGGTTCCGGCTTGCGATCCAGGGATGCCCGATTCGTCGGAATTGAACACATCACGCCCAGAGGTGCCTGCGTCCCAGACTCGCCATCACGGCCAACGCGCCGAACGGCGCCGACCGTGCGGCGAGCGCCGCCGACGAAGTGGCAGTTACGCCAACGTCGCAGAAGCCGAGACCGCACGTGCAAGAGCGTCCGCCGCAACGGCTCGGTGCTCAGCGCACGAAGCCACGCGCGCGGCACGCACCGCCAAAACCTTGGCCCGGACGCCGCGGCACGCCTTCCAGGCTCGCCGGGCAGGCAACGACGCCGCCGCCCACCCCGAAGCAGCCGCCGCAGCCCACAAGGTCGCCGCGCAAGCCGGTGATGGATACGGGAGTGAGGGAGAGGCAGGGTTCGACGATCTCGTGATGGACATCGTGTGCCGTACCGAGAGTTTACCCGCTTGAGTTCCGGCGGCGTGCACTTGCATCGCTGGAAGTGGGACGGTTCGCGCTCGATGTCGCGTCCGTCGGGGACGGCCGAGTCCTGGGTTAACCGTTGTAAGAAACGGGACCTGCTCGGCTGCGGTCGCTACTTTCCCGACGCGGGCTCGGCGCCGTCACC
The DNA here is from genome assembly GCF_005146945.1 of Prauserella endophytica. Taxonomy (GTDB): domain Bacteria; phylum Actinomycetota; class Actinomycetes; order Mycobacteriales; family Pseudonocardiaceae; genus Prauserella_A; species Prauserella_A endophytica. The sequence goes on along the minus strand of NZ_SWMS01000008.1, from coordinate 295,994 downwards.
GACGACGCGGTATGTCAGCTCGACATCGCCAAGCGCACCGACTCGCGCGTGTCCCAAGACATGATTTCCCCTTGCGGTCATTGGTGTTTCCGCAGACCACAGTGCACGCGCCGCTCACGACACACCAAGGGGCGGCTGCCGCTCAGTGGCAGCCGGGTTCGAGTCCGCGATTTGACGCCGACGTCAGTCGGACCGGTGCCAGCTTGACTTTGCCGTCGCCGCACGATTCCTGGCAGCTCGCGAACGGCCTCGGTGTAACGTCGTTTCGTGGCAGTCGAGCGACGAAGTGAATCACCAGGCCAGCGCCCTCAACCTGGCGGTCGGCGCGAGACGATCCTGCGCTGCGCGTTGGCGGTCGTCGCTGAGAACGGGATCGGCGGGCTTCGAATGCGCGACCTCGCTCAACGTGTCGGTGTGAGCCATCCCAGTCTTCATCACCATTTCGCCACGAAGGGCGACCTGCTGGCGGCTGTGGTCGATTATGCTCTCGATCATGAGATCCTGACTGGGATCGAGTTGGATCCCGCAAGTGCGGATCCGGTCGGTGATCTTGTCCGCGTCCTCGAGGTGACGCACGAGCGGTTCGCCTCACGCCCCGACATCGGTGTCGTGCTGGGGGAACTGATCCGGCAAAGCCGTACGGATCCTTTGCTGGCGGCGCGTCTCGGTGACAGGCACGCCGCGTGGCGCTCGGTCACCGAGGTCGCCCTTCAGCGGGCCGTCCATATGGGGAGACTTCCGTCCGGTTTCGACGTTGAGGCGGTCACCGACCTGCTTCTCGCGGCGATCACCGGATGGTCGACTTGGCCGTCGCAAGACACGCCCCCGCCATCGATGCGAGCAATCCGGGCGCTGCTCACGCCTGCTTCCTCGACCGGGCATTGAGGTCGCGTTCTGCACAAGATTAGGTCGCTGCGAGTCAACTCACTAGGTGGGTGTCCGACCAGTATTGGTTCCGAACGGCGTCGCTTCGACGTCGACGACGATTGGAGCAAACATGGACTACATCTGCCTGTCGCTTCCCGTGCAGCCGGACCGTGTGGACGACACACGGAAGTTTCTGAGCAACGAGCTTCCGGACCGGCTCGATGAGCTCGCTGACTCCCAAGCCGCGCTTGGCATCGTAAAGGAGCACTGGTTCCTCGATGGCCGTGAGGAGGGTGCGACCCTGATCGGCTACATCGAAAGCCTCGATTTCGCCAAGAGCGCGGAGCTGATGGCTGCGTCCAAGCGGCCCTTCGACGTCTGGTTCAAGTCGCGGCTGCGCGAATGCACCGGGGCGGATCTCGAGGGCCCGCCGACCTATGGTCTGCCTGAACCGCTGATTACTTGGTCAGCCCGCTGATGCGCATTGACGCGGAGCTGCTCATTCCCGGGGACGGGGAACCCGTCCCCGGCGCTACCCTCACGGTGGCCGATGGCAAGATCGTGTACGCAGGTCCGACGGTGAACGCGCCCGACGAGGTCACCGCTGAACCGGCCGAGGCGCGGGTTCATACCCTTATGCCTGGCCTTTGGGATGCCCACGCGCATCTCCTCGGAGCGAAGATGCTTGATCACGTCGCCATCGCCCTGACGCCTGTAGCTGTGCGAGCTGCTCGATCGGTCGCTGATCTTCGGGCGGCCCTCGACGCGGGTGTCACCTCGATCCGAGACCTCGGGGGGTTGGGCGTCGACCTCGCCGAGGCGGTCAACGAGGGGTCGGTGGTCGGGCCCCGGATCTATGGAGCGGGTGCGATCCTTACCCCGACCGGCGGCCATGGGGACGTACCGTCCCTACCGTTGCGGCTGGTTGGCGAGCGCGATCCCGGGGTGCGAATCGAATCGAGGATCTGCGATGGTGTTTCGGACTGCGTGAGAGCGGTGCGCGAGCAACTGCGCCGATCTGCGCGACTGATCAAGGTGTGCGCATCTGGCACGATGGGCACACTCATCGACAATCCAAGTCAGCTGCAGTTCACGCCGGAGGAGCTCAGGGCGATCGTCGAGACCGCCGGGCTCGCGGATCGCATCGTCGCGGCCCACGCGGTAGGGCGTCCTGGCATCCTCGCTGCGGTCCAAGCGGGGGTTCGGACCATTGAACACGGCAGCGACCTCGACGACGAAGCGTGCGACGCGATGCGGGAGACCGGAACGATCCTTGTGCCAACATGCGGGGTTGTCGAACATTTCACTAGCATTCCGGGGCTTGCGGACGAAGCGCGAAGCGCCCTAGAACGGACGGCGGCCCGGCACAACGAGTCGATCGCGCGGGCGATCGAGCGTGGAGTTGAGGTCGCTCTTGGAACGGATGCGGTGACAAGCCACGCCTTCGGCGCCAGTCCGGTGAGCTGGGGTTCTCATGGTGCTGAGCTGAAACGGTTGGTACGACTCGGAATGAGCCCGCTCGCGGCGATCCGATCGGCGACGGCCGTGGGGCCGGCAACGCTCGGACCGCAGGCACCGTTGACTGGCCAGCTCGTCACCGGATACGACGCGGACATGATCGCGCTGTCGATCAACCCACTGACGGAGGCCCACCGACTCGCTGATCCGACTGTGGTCGAGCAGGTTTGGATCGGTGGCCGGCTGGTGAAAGGCACCCACGCGGTTGCGGTGTGAGTATACGCGGGGCTAATCTCTCGACACTGTCTACCATCTGGTAGGCAAGCGCCCACAAGCAGCCCGTGTACCGGAGGGTGACATGGTGGATCGAGAGACTCGTGACGCACCCGCGCCTCCTGTCGGGCTACTCGAGTGGAACGATGTGATCTCCCAGGGGTTCGTACCGCTCACGGCTCGCACCCAGTCGGCAAGCGATGCTCGTGATTTCCGGGGGACGCTTTCGTCGGTCGCCTACCGATCGGTTCAGGTGAGCGACGTTTCCGGGCGCCGTGTGACCGTGGAGCGAAGCGTAGCCAGCATCGCCCGCAGCGACCCGCGCGCGGTCAAACTCAGCCTTCAGCTGCGAGGGATGGGGCGGGTGGATCAAGGTGCCCGGACAGCGACACTTTTCCCCGGCGACCTCGTGATCTATGACACCAGCGAGCCGTACACACTCGCCTTCGACGAGCCATTCGCAATGCGGGTCGCCATGGTTCCGCGAGCCCTGATCGCATTTCCGCAGGCAGAGATCGGTCAACTCACCGCGCTGCGGATCAGCGGTCGTTCGATGCCAGCACGGCTCCTTACTCATATGATGGCGGAGATGAGTCGTTCGGGCTTAATGGGCGGCGCCTCCATTCGAATGGTCGAGAGCGCGTTTGTTGAACTGGTCGGCGCTGTGCTCGCCGAACTCCCGTCCCCTGCGAGGACCGCCAGCTCGCATGCGATCTTCTCCTCAGCTCGCCGATTGATCGACCAACGGCTTGGAGAGGAGGAACTCGACACCACCAGTGTCGCCCTTGCCCTGCACGTCTCGCCTCGGCACCTGCAGAAGGCGTTCCAGCGACATGGGACCACTGTGGCTGCTTGGATTCGCGCCCGCAGGCTCGAGCGCTGCGCCCGGGAGTTGACTGATCCGCTCCTGGCGGACGAACCGGTGTCGGCGATTCGCAGTCGCTTTGGGTTCCACGACGCGTCGCACTTCGCCCGAACGTTCAAGGCACAGTTCGGCATGTCTCCGCGCGAGTTCCGGCGCCATCACGGCGCCGCCATCACCGAGGTTGTGATCGGAGATCGTAGAGCCGTTTGAGCTTGCGTGGGCTTTGCGGAAGCGCGCCCGGGTTTTCCAGCTGAATGTGTACTGAAGACCCGATGACCTCTTGTTCAATGCAGACGGTGAGTTCGTCCACCGCCCTCTTCGTTCTGGTTCGAGGATGAAGTGTGACGAGAGGACTTCGCTGCCCAGATCGAGTTTTCGATCTGGGCCGGGAAGAGGCCTACCGCCCCGCAGGATGATCATGCCGTCACTCCGGATACCACGGGCTCCGGCATAGCGGGACCAGAGCGCAATCGAGCCTGCGCCTGTGACGGCCGGGGGCTCGCTTTTCTTCGGGAACACACCACCCGGCCGGGAGTTGACCTTAGGTTAGACTAGCCTTACAGTGACTGACCGTCGGTCAGTCACTGTAAGGCACTGGCGGCGCGACCCGATCAGTAAGACGAGGAAGGCTTATGACGACCACGGAGGCAGTGCGGCCGGACCCTCCCGCGCCACCGGACAACCAGGAAACCGAGGCCCCGCGCATGTTGCCGATCCGGGACGCGGCGAACATGCTGCGGCCGGTACGGCCGCCGCTGCCACCGCCGTGCTGTCGGCGGTGGCAGCGGCGGCCGGGTTCGCCCCGTTCGTCGCCATCGCGGAGATCGCGCGGGCGGTGCTCGGCGCGCCGAGCCTCGGGTCTGTGGCCGGGACGGCGTGGACCTGGGCCGGCATCGGGGCCGGTGGCGCGTTGCTGCGCCTGCTGCTGCTCGGGTTGTGCACCCACGTGGGACACAAGGCCGACGCGGAGATGCTGCACCACCTCCGGGTCCAGATCGTGCGGCGCCTCGGCGTCGTGCCGCTCGGCTGGTTCCGATCGGCCGGTTCCGGCCAGGTGAAGAAGGCGATGACCAGTGACATCGAGGAGATGCACGAGCTGATCGCGCATGCCCTGGGAGCGCTGGTCGGCGCGGCCGCGGCGCTGACCGTCGGCATCGGCTACCTCGTGTTCGTGGACTGGCGGATGGCGCTGATAACCGTCGCCATCCCGGTGGCAGCGGTGATCACCTACCGGCTCGCCATGCGCTCGCTGCCGGCCCACATGTCGCGACTGCTCGCCGCCGAGGGGCAGATCAGCGCCGCCAGTGTCGAGTACGTCGACGGGATCACCGTGGTCAAGGCGTTCGGCGGCACCGAGGGCAAGGTGCTGGGTCGCTTCGACGACGCCATGCGCGAGCACACCGCGGCCTACCGGGCCTGGCTGGCGGGAAACCGGGCCAGCTCCGCGATGAACCGGGTGCTCGGCTCGGAGATGGCGGTGCTGGGCGTGGTGATGGCCGCCGGGCTCGGCTTCGTCGGCGCGGGCTGGCTGACGGTCCCCGACCTGTTGCCGTTCCTGATCGTCGGCATCGGCCTGCCGACCTCGTTCACCCCGATGATCCACGGCGCGCAGGGCGTGCGCATGGCACGCGTGTCCGCGGGCAACCTCGACCGGCTGCTGTCCAAGCCGCCGCTGCCGGAGCCGGAACAGCCGAGGGAGCCGCGGGGGTATCGGGTGGAGTTGGATCGGGTGTCGTTCTCCTATGACGGGGTGACCAACGCGCTGGACGGAGTCAGCGCGGTGTGTGAGCCGGGCACGGTCACCGCCATCGTCGGCCCCTCCGGCGCGGGCAAGTCCACTGTGGCCAGCCTGCTGCCGCGGTTCTACGACGTGACCGGGGGCGCGATCCGGATCGGCGGGGTGGACGTGCGGGAGATCTCCTCGAAGACCCTGCTCTCGTCGATGTCGCTGGTGTTCCAGGACGTGGTGTTGTTGCGGGACACGGTGACCGAGAACATCCGGATCGGCCGGCCCGACGCCACCGACGACGAGGTTCGCCAGGCGGCCAAGGCCGCCCAGATCCATCCGGTGATCGAGCAGTTGCCGCACGGCTACGACACCGTGCTGGACAGCGGCAAGGGTGGGCTGTCCGGCGGGGAGCGGCAGCGGTTGACCATCGCCCGCGCGATCCTGTCCGGGGCGCCGATCGTGGTGCTGGACGAGGCCACCGCCTCGCTGGACCCGGACAGTGAGACCGCGGTGCAGGACGCGTTGTCGGAGTTGGTGGCCGGCAAGACGGTGATCGTCATCGCGCACCGGTTGCACACCATCGCCGCCGCCGACCAGATCCTCGTGCTCGACGAGGGCAGCGTCGCCGAGTCCGGAACCCACCACGAACTCCTCGCCTCCGGCGGGCTGTACGCCCGCATGTGGCGCGCACAGCAGAACGGAGACACCGCATGATCCGTCGGCTTTACCGGCTCTGGCCACACCCCGGCCTGCTGGTCCAGTTGTGGTCGCTGACCGCCGCCCTCGCGGTACTGCAGGGACTGCTGCTCGGCTTGCTGGTGCCGATCCTGCGGGCCCTGCTGCAGCCCGAGCCCGACTTCGCCGCCGCCACCCCCTGGCTGATCATCGGCGCGATCGGCCTCGTCGCCTACGCCGTACTCAGCGTGATCGCGACCCCGGTCGGGTTCGCGGCGGCCATGAAGCTGGCGGTGCAACTCCGGCACCACCTGATGCGGCACGTGACCACGCTGCCGCTCGGCTGGTTCACCGCCGACAAGAAGGGCCAGTTCTCCCGCACCGTCACCAGTGTCGCCGGTACCCTCTCCCAGCTGACCGCGACGATCGGGGGTCCGGCCATCACCTGCACGCTCGTGCCGGCCACCATCATCGGGGTCACCTTCGTGGTGGACTGGCGCCTCGCGCTGCTCCTGCTGGTCACCCTGCCCATCGCGCTGGTCGCGCTGGGCCGCTCCTGGCGCACCGTCGCCGCTGTGTCGGACGACATGGAGATCGCCGCGAACGAGGTCGCCAGCCGGGCGATCGAGTTCGGCCAGGCCCAGCCCGTGCTGCGCGCGGCCGGCCACGCCACCACCGGCAGCGTCCGCATGCGCGACGCGCTCGACGACCACCGCCACCGCTACCGCCGCGGCCTGCACCGGATGCTGTTTCCGGACCTGTCCTACAGCGGTGTGGTGATGGCCGGGTACGTTGCCGTCCTCGTGTTCGGCGTGCAGTTCCTGCTCAGCGGAACATTGTCCATTCCGGACACCATCGCCCTGCTGGTGCTGGCCGTCCGCTTCCTCGAACCGCTCGGCGCGATGGTGGACCACGCCTCGGGTCTCGGCGCGATGGACTACCTCAGCGAGCGGGTCGAGTCCGTCCTGCGCACCCCTTCGCTGCCGCACAGCCCGAACCCGGTTCGCCGGCTCGAGGACGCCAGCATCGAGTTCGCCGACGTGACCTTCTCCTACGGGGGCCCGGACGCGGGCGAGAAACCCGCGCTGTCCGAGGTGTCGTTCCGCTGCCCGCCCGGCACGACCACGGCGCTGGTCGGGCCGTCCGGCTCCGGAAAGACCACGGTCACCCGGCTCATCGCCCGGTTCTTCGACATCGACTCGGGCAATGTGCGCGTCGGCACCGTCGACGTGCGCGAACTGGATCACCCGGTCCTCTTGGAGAACATCGCCATCGTGTTCCAGGACGTCTACCTCTTCGACACCACCATCGAGGAGAACCTGCGGATCGCCCGGCCGGACGCCACCTGGGAGGAACTGGAGGACGCGGCGCGGCACGCCCGGCTGGACGAGGTGATCGAACGGCTGCCCGGTGGCTGGCAGACGCGCGTCGGCGAGGCCGGCGCGCAGCTCTCCGGCGGCGAGCGGCAACGGGTCTCCATCGCCCGCGCCTTCCTCAAGCGAGCGCCGATCGTACTCATCGACGAGGCGGCATCGGCGCTCGACCCGGAGAACGAGAGCGCGATCAGCCAGGCCATCGCGGCCCTTTCCGACGACCCTGGACGCACGGTGATCGTGATCGCCCACCGGCCCACCACGCTCGCCACGGCGGACCAGGTGATCGCGCTGGACGGCGGCAGGATCGCCGAGATCGGCACCCCGGCCGAACTGCGCGACGCCGAGGGCACCTTCGCCCGCTTGTACCACCAGTACGAGCACGCCCGCAGCTGGCACATCACGGCGTGAGGCTCAGTCGTCGGCCGCCCGCACGGAGAGAGTGTGGTGGAAGCTGTTCAACGGATCCCAATCCCGCTTGGCCTTCTGCAGCGGCGGGTCACCGACCAGTGCCACGGAGGACTGGCCGGTCGGCCGGCCTGCCGCCGACGGGTCTGGCGAGGTGGCAGAGGCCATGCACGCCGATGTGCGGTCGGAACCCCTGCGTACGGCCCGACATCGACACGGCAACGCCGCCGCTCGATGCCGAGGAGGCAGGCCTGAGCCGCCGTGCGACCGGCCCCGGCCGCGACAGCCCGCCAGGACCGGTTCCGGCGTGGATTCCCGTCCCACGCCGGACGGTCATGAAGGCGACCTGCACGGACGTGCGCTGTCCGCGCGCGTCCGGGTGCAGGGCCAGTGTCGCGGCACAGCCGGCGAAGCCGATCAGCAGGATCGTCCACGTCGCGGCGATCGCGATGATCGAGGCAGACCGCCACGATGGCGCAACCACGACGGCGGACCGGACGAAGTCAGCTGTACCCGCGACACCGTGAGACGCCGGTCAACCAGCAACGCGAGCCGGTCCCGCATACCGGGTCCGTGGAGACGGCTCGACGTCCGACGCATCTGTCATGCGGTCGTCACCAGGTCCCGGCGTCGGAACCGGGCGATGGCAGCGGCGGCGCCTGCGGCGGCGAGCAGGGTGAGGATGAGCACGGCCGTGATCGAGATGTCGTCGCGTGGGTAGTCGCCGATGTGCCCGAACGGGGAGATCCTGATGACCTCGTCGGGCAGGTTCAGCATCGGTGCGAACATACCGGCGATGAGTCCGTATCCCAGTACCGCCCAGGCCGCCGGCAGCGCGCGCGGCACCGCCGCGTAGAGCAGTGCGGCGATGGCGAGCACGAGCCACACGGCGGGCGTGTGGGCGAGGTGACCGGCGACGAGGTCGGCGACCAGGCCGCTGTCCCCCGTGCTGACGGCGGCGCCGAGCCCCATGCCCAGGCCCGCCACCAGCAGCAGCCACGGCGCGCCGATGGCCGACACGAGCAGGTAGCTGCCGATCCACGCGGATCGGCCGACCGCCGTGGCCAGAACCGGTTCGGCCCGGCCCTCGGTTTCCTCGCCGCGCAGCCCATGGACGGCGAGGATGACGAAGATGGTGACCACCAGCGCCATGAAGAAGCCCATCAGACCGAGATATCCGGCGAGCATGTTCTCTGACCCACCCATGACCGCGAGCAGGTCTTCGGGCGCGTCCTGGAACCCCTCGAGCAGCGGCTGGGTGAACGAGCCGTAGGCGACGCCGCCGACCAGCAGCGCCAGGCTCCAGCCGATGAGTCCGGCGCGTTGCAGGCGGAACGAGAGCGCGAGCGGGCCGCTCAGCCATGCGGCCGCCCTGGGCGAACCGGGCCGCGGTGGGATCAGGCCCGCGCCGAAGTCGCGGCGTGCCGAGAGCGCGTACCCGGCGGCCGTCACGGCTGCGCTGAAGACGAGGCAGAGTGCCAGGGGCCACCAGTCGTCGTGGGTGTAGGGGGCGGTCTGCTGCGACCAGCCGATCGGGGACAGCCAGGACAGCCAGGACGGTCCGCTGCCCTGAACGGCTGCCATGTCGCCGAGGCCGCGCAGGACGAAAGCCGTGCCGAGCAGGGCTCCGGCGAAACCGGCTGCCGCCCGCGGGTATTCCGACAGCTGGGCGGTGACGGCCCCGATGGCGCCGAACGCCACCACGACGGCACCGGCCGAGGCGCCGAACAGCAGCGACCCACCGGCGTCGTACCCGCGGCTGGTCATGACCAGGGCGATGAGCACCGTGGCCAGCACCGCCATCAGTGTTGTCAGGACCAGCGCGGCGGTGAGCTGGGCGTGGCGGCCGACGACGTTCGCCCTGACCAGCTCCGCTCGGCCGGTGTGTTCCTCGGCCCTGGTGTGTCTCACGACGGTGAGCAGGCCCATGAGGCCTGCGCCGACGAGTATGTAGAGCCCGTACTGCCCGACGAGGAACCGCTCGAGGGTGAGCTGGTCGAAACCGAAGCCCGGACCGCCGAACAGCGCGCCGGCCGGGCTGGAGGTGAACGAGGTGAGCCCCTGCAGATCCTCGGGGGTGCCGGCGAGGCTTTCCAGAGCGACGGCGAAGTAGGCCATCAGCAACGGCAAGCCCACCGCCCAGGCGGGGAACCGGATCCGGTCCCGGCGCAGCATGAACCGCACCAGAGTGCCGGTGCCCGCCAGCGTTGCGCTCTCGGTGCCGGCGCGCGAAGGCGGCCGTTCGAGGGTGGTGCTCATCGGGTCACCGCCTTGGCGTCGTCGTGGCCGAGCTGGTCGCCGTAATGGCGCAACAGCAGCTGTTCGAGTGTCGGTGGGTGCGCGGTCAGCCCGTGCACGCCGAGTTCGCCCAGCCGCCGGACGACGGTGGCGAGATGTTCACCGTCCACTTCGAACTGTGTGTATCCGTTGGTGGAACGCAGGTTGTGCACGCCGGGCAGATCCGCCAGTACGGTCGTCGACCGGTCCGTCATGACCTCGACGGAGGTCCTGGTCAGGTGGCGCAGCTGCGCGAGCGACCCGGTCTCCACGATGCGGCCCTGGCGGATAATGGAGATCTGGTCGGCGAGTGCCTCCACCTGGGCCAGGATGTGACTGGAAAGCAAGACGGTGCGGCCGGCGGTCTTGACCTCGCGGATGCAGTCCTGGAACACCGCCTCCATCAAGGGATCCAGGCCAGCGGTCGGCTCATCCAGCACGAGGAGCTCGACGTCGCTGGCCAGCGCTGCGATGAGGGCGACCTTCTGCCTGTTGCCCTTCGAGTAGGTGCGGCCCTTCTTGCTCGGGTCGAGATCGAACCGCTCGCACAGCTCGTCACGGCGCGCCGGAGCGACGCCTCCTCGCAGTCGGGAGAAGAGATCGATGGCCTCGCCGCCGGTGAGATTCGGCCACAGTTCGACGTCACCGGGTACGTAGGCGAGCCTGCGGTGCAGGGCGACCGCATCAGCCCACGGGTCCCGGCCGAGCAACCGGGCGGTACCGGAGTCGGCTCGCAGCAAGCCGAGCAGAATACGGATGGTCGTGGACTTTCCGGCTCCGTTCGGGCCGAGGAACCCGTGCACCTGGCCGGTCTGCACGGTGAGATCGAGCCCGTCCAGGGCGGTGACGTGGCCGAAGGTCTTGACGATCTGGCGAATATCAATGGCAGTGCTCATGGTTTTCCTCGCGTGAGAACCCAGGGCCGTACTGAGCAGCACCGGGTGGTGAGATCAGGGTGAGGTGATGGAGTGAGCCGACCGGAAGTCGCCGGTCAGTCCTGCGCCGGGGGATCCGGCACGTACATCAGGAAGGCGTCTAGCATCGACCGGTCGATCAGCAGGCCCTGGCTGAACAGCTCCACGGCGGCTGGGGTGATTTCGTCGACGTACTGGCGGAACAACCGCCGGAAGGACTCCGGGTCGCCGCTCGAGCCGTGCAACGTGAACCACAACAGCATGCCGCCCGTGGATTGATAGGCAAGGTAACGGGCACGCGCTGCCCGGTCCCGGCTCGGCCGGACCACCCCGGCCGCCTCGCCCTCCGCCAGGTACTGCTCCGCATCGGCCGTCATCTGCTCGATCAACGCGCCGGCCAGTTCTCCGCCCGCCTGCAGGCTACGCAGCAGGTACAGCAGGTACGGAGCGAACCGCTCCACCTCGGCCAGCTGGGCGAACATCATCGAGCCGCTGCCGTCGGTCAGCGCTTTGGTCTTCTCGTGGCGAATGATGGACAGCACATGCTCGTCGCACGCTCGCCGCAAACCTTGCTTCGACCCGAAGTAATGCACGACCAGGCCCGCCGCTACGCCCGCGTCGGCGGCGATGGCCCGCAGGCCCGCGCCGAAGCCGTCGCGACCGAAGCGCTCGATGGCAGCGTCGCGGATGCGGTCGACGGTGGCCAGTTCCCCGTCACGGCGACGGCCTGGTCCACTGTCCGATGACACCCCAGCAGGTTAAACAGGTGTTCAACGCGGGCGCAATGCCCCGAAAGGCGACGAGGCATCAAGAACGCGTAAGAATCGGCGGACCGTCTGGGCACACGGGCCACCTCCCCGACGGTCACGGCTCGCTCGGCAGCCGACCGGGACAGCGCCCCGCGACGCCGCGCGGGCGAGCCTCGAGATCCGGGATCTGCTGGTCGACTGCGACTGCCGCAATCAGCGACCGACTGCCCGCGCGTTCGCTCTCCGTGAGCACGCTGTCCCGGTGATCGGGGACTCCGCCGAGGGCGACGTCCGGCCGGGCGAAGAACCGTTCGACGTGCAGTATTCCCGCCGGCCACGCCGCGCAGGCGCGTTCGACCGCGGCGAGCAGTGGTTCCGGTCCGCAGCAGTAGACCGCGGTGCCGGGCCGAGGGTTGCCGAGCTCGGCGGACAGGTCGAGCAGGCCGGCCTGTCCTGGCGTGCTTCCCGTCCTCTCGATCGCGTGCAGGACTTCGTCATCGGGCTCGGCCCCGTCCCAAACGTCCGGCCCACGACGCCACTTCGACGCCCGGTGTTCACCGGGTGCTCGCACACCGTGGCTACCGTTCGGACGTGGAACTGCGCCATTTGGTCTCGTTTCTCGCGATCGCCGAAGAACTGCACTTCGGCCGCGCCGCGGCGAGTCTGCACCTGGCCCAGCCGTCGCTGAGCCAGCACTTGCGCAGGCTGGAACGCGCCGTCGGCGTCGAACTGGTCGCGCGCAACTCGCACGAGGTGCGGCTGACCCCGGCGGGTGAGGCGTTCCTCGACCTCGCCCGCGACATCGTGGCCAGGGTGGACCAGGCGGGAAAAGCGGCCCGTGCCGCCGCGACGGGAAGTGCGGGCACCCTGCGTATCGGGTACAACTTCCCCGCGGGACAGCGTGTCCTTCCCGGCGCACTCACCGCGCTGGACAGCCGCCGACCCGCCGTCGACGTCGAGATGTTCGAGATGCGCACCGGACCGCAGCTGGCGGCGCTCGCCGATGGCAAGCTCGACGTGGCGATGGTGTACGGCAGGCCGAACTCGACGACCCTGCGCAGCCGCCGCCTGCTGCGCGTCCCGCTGGTCGCCATCGTCGGCGAGAAACACCGCTGGGCGGGCCGTCAGCGCGTACCGTTCGGGGAACTCGCCGACGAGTCCTGCGTGCTGTTCAACCGCGCGCAGTCGGCCGCGATGTACGACACCATCCTCTCCGCCGCCCAGAGCAGCGGCATCCAGCTCACCATCGCCGACGAAGTCGACGACCCCGGCGCCACGGCGATCCTCACGGCCATCAAGCCGATCGTCGGGTTCGCCTCAGCGGCGCGGGGCGCCTTCGGCGGCAGTCCCGGCAGCCCCCGCACCACCTCGGTCGCCCTGTACGACCCCGTCCCGATGCTCGACCTCTACGCCGTGTGGGCGGACGGGCAGAACCCGCTGGTGGACGCCTTCCTCGCCTGCCTGCCCGGCACGCCTACTTGAGACCCGAGCGCACGAAGGCGTTCACGATGTGCCGCTGCAGGACGAGGTAGAGCACGAACACCGGAAGGCACGCCAGGCCGGCCGTGGCCATCAGCGGGCCCCAGTCGTTGCCCTCGGTGCCCATGAAACTGCGCAGCCCGAGCTGCACCACGGCGTTGCTCCGCTGCAGCACCATCGCCGGCCAGAAGTACTCGTTCCACGCGCTGATCGCCAGCAGGATACCCAGCGCGGCCAGCGCGGGCCGCAGCGCCGGCACCACGACCGTCCACAACGTACTCCACGACGAACGGCCGTCCATGCGCGCCGCGTCGAGCAGCTCCTTCGGGAAGCCGTTCAGGTGCTCCCGCAGCAACAGCACGCCGAGCGCCGAACACAGGGTCGGGATGATCACCCCGGCGAGGGTCTCCAGCAAGCCCAGCCGCGACAGCAGCACGTAGTTGGGCAGCATCGTCGCCTGGAACGGCACCAGCCACGTGCCGACGAACATCAGGTACAGCAGCCGTTGCAGTGGGAATCGCCATGCCGCGAAGGCGTAGGCGGCGAGCAACGCCACGAGCAACTGTCCCAGGGCACTCAACACCGCGATGACCCCGGTGTTGAACAGCATGCCCAGTACGTCGTTCTTCGCGAACGCCTCCGTGTAGCTCGCCGTGGACAACGGCCAGGGCAGCACCGACAGCGAGTACACGTCCTGCGGCGCGCGCAGCGACGTCGCGTAGAGCCAGTAGATCGGGAACACGCACGCCAGGCTCAGCACCCCGAGCACGACGTGCCCGCCGAGCCGCCTTCCCCGGGACGACTCCCCCGCCACCTCGTCAGTCGTCATGGTGGCTCAGCCTTTCCGCGAGCCGCGTCAGCAGCGCGGCCACCACAATGAAGCCGAGGAAGAACAGCACACCGGCCGCGGCGGCCAGGCCCGCGTCGTGGCTGCGGAAGCCGTACTCCCAGAGCAGGTAGTAGAGGTTGGTGGTCGACCCGACCGGCCCGCCCTGGGTCAGGGTGTCGATCAGCGGGAACGTCCACTGCGCCGACAGCAGCACAGTCATCAGCACCAGGAACGCCAGTGTCGGCGAGAGCAGCGGCACCGTGATCCAGCGCGTCACCTGGCTTCGCGAGGCTCCGTCGATTTGCGCCGCGGCGGCGTAGTCGGGATTGATCCCCGCCAGCCCCGCCGTCACCACGAGCACGGCGAACCCGACGACGTGCCAGCCAGTGATCACGATGATCGACAGCTGCGCGGTCCCCGCGGTGTTGAGCCAGTTCACGTCGGTGCCGAGCACACGGTTGACGGCGCCGGCGGAGGGGTCCAATAGCCACTGCCAGACCGCGGCACCGGCCACCGGCGCGACGAGCATCGGCGCGAACACCAGGGCCCGGTAAACGCCCTGCGCCCGGCCACGCACCCGCCGCGTGAGCAGCGCGACCGCCACCGGGATCACGAGCGTGAACGGCAGCATCCCGAGGATCACGATCACCGTGCGCCAGACCGAACGGCCGAGCTCCGGCGAGCTGAGCAACCGCTCGTAGTTGCCGAGCCCGACGTCGACCATCGGTGTGCTCGGCACGAGGTTCCACGAGTAGGTCGAGAGCACGAACGTCTGGGCCAGTGGCTGGTAGGTCCACACGATGAGCAGCACCACGGCCGGCAGGAGGTAGAGGTAGGGCGGCGCGATGCGGCGCACCCGCTGCCACGGCGCCGGGGAGGCGGGCACAGTGTCCGTCATGCCCGCCGCGCACGCCTCCCGGCTGCGCACGGGTGCAGGGACCTCCACGAAGGCGCCGCTCACCATGCGCCGACGACCTCACGCACCAGCCGCACCCGCTCGGCGGCCGCGACGTCGTACACGCCCTCGGCCCGCGACAGCGGCACCGCGGTGGCGACGACCTGCTCGCCGAAGACGTCGATGCGGCTGAACGCCGCGTCCGCGCCCGCCCTCAGCCTGCCCTTCGGCGGCACCGCCGCGACGCCGTAGGCCAGTGCGGGCCCGACCCACACCGGCACGCCGCCCAGCGCCCCGCAGCCCGCGTGGTGGGCGTGCCCCGTCACGACGAGCCGGACGTCGCTGCCCGCGACCACCCCGGCCAGCCGTTCCGCGCCACGCAACCGCAGCAGGTGCACGGTCGGCACCGGCGAGGGCAGCGGCGGGTGGTGACACACCAGCACGGTGCCTGACGGCGCGGGGTGGGCGAGCACGTCGGCCAGCCAGTCGAGCTGCTCACCGGACAGATGCCCGTCGTGCTGCCCCGGCTCACTGCTGTCCAGCGACACGACGCGCAGGCCGCCGACCAGGGTCACCGTGTTGTAGTCCGCTGTTGATGGCTCCTCGCCAAGTACTTCGGCGCGGAAGGCGCCGCGCTCGTCGTGGTTGCCCATCGTGTAGATCACCTTTGCGCCGAGCCGCAGGGCGGCGGGCTCCACCGCCTCCCGCAGCCTGCGATAGGCGGAGGGAGCGCCGTTGTCGGCGAGGTCGCCGGTGAGCAGCAGAGCCGCCACCGGCAGATCCGACCGCTCGATCATCTCCAGCGCCGCGACGAGGTTCGCCGCCGTGTCGACCACGTCGTGCATCAGCGCTCCCTCGGGCAGCAGGTGAGTATCGGTCAGCTGCACCAGGGTGAGATCCGGCCCGGTGCCCACGCTCACTTCCCTCCGCCCGGAAGCAGCGCGGACGCCTCCTCCTGCGCGGACCGCAACGAGTCGGCGGGATTCGCGCCCTGGTACACGGCGTTCTCCACTGCCTGCATCATCCCGTCGCGGATCTGCAGGTAGCTCGCGCCGGGCATCGAAACCCACGGCTCCAGGTGCTCCAACTGCTTCAGGTTCGGCTCGAGGTACGGGTTCTCGTCGGCCCACTTCTCGAGGCCGTCGGGGTCGTTCACGAGCCCGGTACGCAGCGGCAGGTAGCCGATCTTGGTCGCGATCGTCGTGTAGGCGCGCTCGCTGGTGAGGAACTCGATCAGCTCCCACGCCGCCCGCTGCTTGGCCTGGTCCTGGGAGAACACGAACAGTGCGGCACCGGAGTTGGTCGGGATGGCCTGCCTGCCCTCGAAGCTCGGCATCGCTGCGGCGCCGAGCTCCCACTTGTCCCCGGCCCCCTTCAGGAACGTGCCCTGGATCGCGCTGGACTCCAGGATCATGCCGAGGTCGCCACGGGCGAACGACTCGACAGCCTGCATCTGCGTGCGGTTGGGCATGACACCGGTTCTCACCATGTCCTGCATGGTGCGCACGACCTCGACCGACGGTGGGTCGGCGAACGTCAGCTTCGAGCGGTCCTCGGAGATCACCCTGCCGCCGGCCGAGCGCACGAGAGCCTGGAAGCACCAGTCCTTGGCGGCCTTGGTCAGGCAGTCCACATAGGCGCCGTCCTTGCCCGTCATGTCCTTGATGGCCTTGGCAGCGTCTCGGACCTCGGCCCAGGTGGCGGGCGGGTGCTCGGGGTCGAGACCGGCCTGGGTGAACAGCTGCTTGTTGTAGTAGAGCATCGGCGTGGAGAACACGAACGGCACGCCGTAGGTCTTGCCCTTCCAGTCGCCGAGCGTGCGCGCCGAATCCGCGTAGGGGTACTCCTCACCGTCGAAGTTGGCCTGCACGGTGTCCTTGCCGACCAGGTCGTCCAGCGGCAGCGCTTTGAGCTGGTTGACGGTGAAGTCGAGGTCGGAGAAGCCTAGCTGCACGACGTCGGGCGGACTGCCCGCGGTGAGCTGGCTCTGCAGGCTGGAGATCGTGTCGGTCGCCGGGTTCGCGCTGTTGCCCTGCGGCTTCTGCGCCGTCACCGAGATGTTCGGGTGCTCCTTCTCGAACGCGGCGATCAGCTCGTTGAACGTATCGGTCCACGCCCCGGCCTGACCGAAGTTGTAGCTCTCGAAGACGATCGACACCTTCTGGTCCGGCTTCAGCTCGGGAACGCGGCTCACCGATGCCTGCGAGCCGGTGCTCTCGGTGCCCAGCCCGCAGGCCGAGGTGGCCAGCAGGAGCGTCGCGGCGCAGGCCGCGAGCAGGGTCCTTTTCATGGGGGATTCCTCTTTCTGTGCGGGGACGATCAGACGGGTTGCGGAACCGACGCGGCCTGCCAGGCGAGCCTGCGGCCGCTGTCGTGGTCGAACAGGTGCAGGTGGCCCGGCCGGGCGGACAGGGTGACGGCCTCGCCGGGGACGACCCCGAGCGGGCGTGGACCGCGCACGGAGACACCCGTGTCGCAATGGGCGACCTCCTCGCTGCCCAGGTTCTCGACAGCCGTGACGATGGCCCGGATTCCCTGGCCTCCGGAGGAGGTGAGAGTCAGGTGCTCGGGCCGGACACCGAGCCGCACTGGCCGGTCCGGGATGTCCGCGTCGATGCCGAGTGACAAGCGAAGCCCTTCAGCCTCGGCGACCAACGCGCCGTCCACGGCGCGCACGGTCGCGTCGACGACGTTCATGGAGGGCGAGCCGAGGAACGTCGCGGCGAACACCGACGCGGGCGCGTCGTAAACCTCGGACGGTGTCCCGAGCTGCTCGAGCCTGCCCTCGTTCAACAGCGCGATGCGCGTGGCCATGGTCATGGCCTCGACCTGGTCGTGGGTGACGTACACCGTCGTGGCCCGCAGCCTCCGGTGCAGCTCCGCGATCTCGGCCCGCGTGCCCGCCCGCAGTTTGGCATCCAAATTGGACAATGGCTCGTCCATGAGGAAGGCACCGGGGTCTCGCACGAGCGCCCTGCCGAGCGCGACCCGTTGCCGCTGGCCGCCGGACAGTTCCCTGGGCTTGCGGTCGAGCAGGTCGGTGAGGCCGAGGGTGGCGGCCACCTCGGCCACCTTCGCCTTGATCTCGGCGCGCGGACGTTTCCTCGTGCGTAACGGGAACCCGATGTTGCGGGCCACGGACAGATGTGGGTAGAGCGCGTAGCTCTGGAACACCATCGCCACGTCGCGCCGCTGCGGCGGCAGGTGCGTGATGTCGGTGTCGTCGAGCCACAGCCTGCCCTCACTGGGCGGGAGGAGACCGGCGATCATGCGGAGCAGGGTCGACTTGCCACAACCACTCGGTCCCAGCAGGACGAGGAACTCGCCGTCTGCGACGTCCAGCCCTATGTCATCAACGGCCGTCACCGCGCCGAAGCGCCGGGTCAGCCCCTGAAGTTGAATCCGGCTCACAACCGCTACCGCACCTTTCCCTCGCATCGGTGCCTTTCCACCGAACGGCGTTCAGTGCAACAGCGGTTCGTATACGGACGGTGAACAGACCCCGCGGCGATCGGGAAACCCAATCGGCCCAGTGCGATCGCCTCTGGCCACCTGCGCGGCGCGACGCCGGTGGCATTTCCGGAGCCTAGGCTGAGTCATGGCCGACGACACGTCATCGACCTGTTCGCCGACGACCCGTACCCCGCGCTGCGCCCGGCTGCGCGCGAGCGCACCCGCCTTCGAGAATCCACTCGGTTCTGGTTGCTCACCCGCTACGAGGACGTGTCGGCACTGCGGAAAGCCTCCCACTCGGCCGACGAGCGCAACCTGACGAACCTGCCGAACTGTGGGGTGCCGCTGTTCCGTGGGTGACGTCTGCGAGATCGCGCAGCCGGACGAGGGGGTCGACCCGGCAGTCGACTTCGGGAGCATTCACCACGCGCCCGACGGGCACGCCGCAATCGCCGAGATCGGGCGCACACTCCCGCCAGGTGCTCTCCTGCTGTTCGAGGAGGTGCCCCGCCGGATGCTGAATGCGTGGGCCATGCGCACGCTGACCACGCACCCGCGTGGGAGTCGGTTCGAAGCCGCCGAGTTCGCCGAGTAACTGACCGGCACGGACTGCACGGCACCGGCCGTAGCGAACGGTGCCTGGGCGGTTTCCCCTTCGTCGGAGCGGCACGCAAAGCGGCGACCTGAACCCAGCCACATCGGGCCGGGCCGCGGGGTGAGTGTTTCGTGGTTCCTGGTGGTCGCCACGCCCAGCACAGCTGACCGCCCACCACGCGTCCAAGTCCCGCTGAGGCATCAGACCACTGTGGACGATCCGCTGCCAGACGGACCGTACTTGGGCCTTCCGACAACGCAGCGAGGCGCCGCACTGGGCCCGCGCAGCCGGCACCGGGATTGTCAGACACGGCCAAGGGCTGAGCCGCCGTGCGACTGGCCCCGCACGCAACAGTCACGCCCGGGCAGGTCGCCTTCAGGACCGGCCGGCGCGGGACGGGATCCACGCCGACCGGTCCTGGCGGCGCTATTCGCGAGCGCCGGGGTGGGTGGCCAGTGTCGCGGCACAGCCGGCGAAGCCGATCAGCAGGATCGTCCACGTCGCGACGATCGCGATGATCGAGCCGGACTGCCACGACGGCACCATCCCGACGGCGGCCACGATGAGGGTCACACCGGTCCACCACGGCGCGGAGCGGCCGCGCAGGATCGCGGCACCGAGCAGGACGAGCCCGAGGAGACCGACCAGGAAGCTCCAGCCGAACAGTGCGGCCGCGCCCGTGCCCGCGGCGTCCAGCAGCGCTGTGGTGGCGTCGACGTCGAGGCCGCCGCGTACCGCGAGGTATGCGAGCTGGTTCTGCTCGGCGGCCAGCGGGAGCGCCAGTGCGAAGGCAAGTATCAGGCCGATCAGGCCGATGCCCCCGGCGCGGGCGCGGGCCACGCGCCCGACGGCGAGGATCGCGGGAACCCAGAGCAGTGTCGCGATCGGCCCCAGCCAGGTGTCGGCAGTGAAGGCGCCGGGGTCGGCGGCGATCGCCTCAACGAGCTCGCGGCCTTCGAGCCAGGCCGTGTCGGTGTGGGCGAGTAATCCGGCGATGGTCAGCGCAGGGGCGAGCACGGCGCACGCGGCCATCGCGTAGCGCGGGAGGGCCGCTGGTGGGCGCGACGGCGCATGGTCGAGGGTTCTGGTGCTCATGAGAGTCGCCTTTCTTCCGTGGTGGCCTGGATGGGTACGGCTACGCCCTTGGCGTAGACGGCGCGGACCCGGCACAGGGCGGAGAGGTCGGCCAGCGGATCACCGTCGACGGCGAGGAGATCGGCGTCGTAACCAGGCGCGAGCCTGCCCTTGCGGTGGGCCAGCCCAAGCACGCCCGCGGCGTGCGAAGTCACTGTCCGCAGTGCCTGGACTGAGGTCGGCCCCAACTCGGCGAGGTCGATGAGGGCCCGAGGGAGCACGTCATGGGGCTTGATGGGCGCGATGCCGGCGTCGGTGCCGATCACGACCGGTGCTCCCGCGTCGATCAGCCTGCGGAGGTTCTCCCGCAGCATCGGCAGGGCGGCCCGCAGCGCGGGCGGCGGCTCCACGCCGGGGTGCGCGACGAAGCCGAGCGTGGCGCCTACGTCGATCCTGCGATCGGCGATCGCGGCCACTAGCTCCCTCGGGGCGGGCACGACACCCGTCGCGGTCTGGAAGCTGACATGCTCGAGGCCGTCGACACCCGCGGCGACGGCGTCGGCGATGGCGCCCGTGCTGTGCGCGTGGGCGGTGACCGGCAGGCTGAACCGGTGGGCCTCGTCCACGATGGCCCGCAGTTCATCGGTGGCGAACTGGGCCTCGTGCGGATGACTGCCCGGGGTGAGATGGCCCCCGCTGGCCATGACTTTGATGACGTCGACACCGCGCTCGGCGTGCGCGCGCACCGCTCGGCGGACACCGTCGACACCCGCCGCCTCCCCACCCAGGAAGTGACAGTGGCCGCCGGGGCTGGTGATCGGCGGCCCTGCGGCGACGATGGTAGGCAGCGGGCCGCCGTGGTCGCCCTCACGCAATGTCAGGGACAAGTAGTCGAGGTCGCCGAGGTCGCGCACCGTGGTGACGCCCGCGGACAGTGCGATCCGCGCGGCACGTGCCATCGCGGCCAGAGCCGCTGCCCGGTCCCGACGGGCGAGGCCGCCCACGACGTCGTGGCCCGCGTCGAAGCACAGGTGCACATGGGTGTCGATCAACCCGGGCACGAGGGTCGCTCCGTCGAGGTGGACGACGTCCGCGTGTTCCATCGCCGGAAAGCAGCCGGCGTGGTCGACGGCCACGATCGTGGTGCCGTCGAGGACCACGACGGGGTCCTCGACGAGAGCTGAACCCACGCCGTCGAAAAGGCGGCTCGGCCGGAGGACGGTGAGCCTGCCGCGTTCGGTGCTGGATCTGGTAACGGTCATGCCGGGGATCGTCAGTCGCCAGGGGCCCCCGGCGCGTCCGGGGAAGTACTCACGACGGGTACTCAGCCCGCCCACCCGGCCGGAACGCCGGGGCCCGGTGAGTACCGGTGCTGAGTAGTTCGCCGGATGGCCGCCTCGGCCGGGCGGGCCACGCTGAGGCGGTGCCGCTGGCCCGCGATGCGAGGAGACCGTGATGACCGCCCGTCGATCCTGGCCCGACGCCTACACCGCCGCCTACCTGTCCTGCCTCTGGGTGGGCTTCTGGCCACCCGCCATGTGGCTCCTGCGTCGGCAACGAGGTCACACAGAGCCGATTCCGGAATACAGTGAGCGGACACGGCGTTCACCCGGCGCCGGCCGTCCCCGAGGGGGCACACCACGCAGCACGACCCCACCACCCTGGTAGGGCGCGAGCACGAGTGCGACCTGCTCCGCGTCCGGCTGGAAGCCGCGCACGCGGGACATGGGCAGGTCGTCCTCGTCGCGGGCGAGCCGGGGATCGGCAAAACTCGCCTCGCCGGGGAGGCGGCGCGGATGGCGGCGAGGCTGGGCATGCCCACGGCGTGGGGCCGGGCTGTCGACGACGAGGGCAGCCCGCCGTTCTGGCCCTTCCGGCTGGTGGTCCGCGCGCTCGCGGCGGATTCCGGTGATCCGTGGCCGGAGCTGACCAGTACGGGCTCTGCTCTGGACCCCGCGTCCGCGGAGGTGCGGGCCCAGCAACGCTTCCGCGTGTTCGAAGCGGTCACGGCGCACCTCACCGCGGCCGCCGAGAACACCGGACTGCTCGTCGTGCTCGACGACCTCCAGTGGGCCGACGCGTCGTCGCTACGCCTGCTGGTGCACCTTGTCCGGGCGGTCGGCACCACCCGGCTGGCACTCGTCGCCACCTACCGCGACACCGAGATCGGGCACCGGGAGGCGGTCAAGCAGGCGCTGGGCGAGCTGGCCAGGGAGTACACGGTCAGCCGCCTGCGGCTGGTCGGCCTGACCGAGGAGCAGGTTGCCGCACAGCTGGCCGCCACCACCGGTGCGCCAGTGTCCGCCGAGGTCGTGGCCGCGGTGAGCCGACGCAGCCAGGGCAACCCGTTCTTCGTCGGCGAGCTCGCGGACGCCCTGGCCCAGGACACGGACGGAGCCGACCCCGCGCGGGCACTGCCCGACGGTGTCCGGGACGCGGTGCGTGTCAGGCTGTCCACGCTCGGAGAGTGCGCGCGCACCGTGGTGGGCACGGCCGCGGTGCTCGGCTCGGCAGTGGACGTGGCCGGCCTCGCGCATGTCACCGGCCGGGACCGGGAGGACGTGCTCGGCGCGCTGGACGACGCGGCCGCCGCCGGCGTACTACGCCCCGACAGGTGGGAGTTCACCCACGACCTGGTCCGCGAGGCGGCACGGTCGGAAATGCCCCGCTCGATCCGGCTCGACGTGCACCGCAAGATGGCCGAGTACCTGCAGCAAAGGCCGGGCGCGGAGTCGCGGCCCGCCGCGCTGGCCCACCACTGGCTGGAGTCGCTTCCGCTCGGCGACGCCGAACAGGCGGCGCTGTGGGCGGCACGCGCGGCGCACGCGGCGATGGAACAATGCGCGTGGGATGAGGCGGCCGGCCTGTTCGGGCGGGCGGCGGAGACCACCTCGGACCCGGAAGACCGGTGCGAGTTGCACATAGCCCGGGCGACGGCACTGCTGCGCGCGTACCGCATGAGCGCCGCCCGCGACACGGTGCTCGAAGCCGCCCGGCTGGCGCGGGAGCTTGTCGACGGCCCGCTGCTGGCGCGGGCGGCACTGGTTCTCGAGGGCACCAACGACCTCACCTGGGTGACCGAGGAGCGCGCACTCTGCGAAGAGGCACTGGCCCTGCTGCCGGAGGAGGATTCGGACCTGCGAGCCCGGCTGCTGGCGCAGCTGTCGGTGGACGTCCTGATGTCGGCGTATCAGAGTCCGCAAGACCGGCGAGCTTCCGGCGAGTTGTCCCAGGCCGCCATGGCCATGGCCGAACGTCTCGGCGACCGGCACGCGCTGCACAGCGCCCTCAACGCCCGCCAACTCGCGCGCGGCGGCCCGGACGGCGTCCGGGAACGACTGGCTCTCGGCGACCGGCTCGTCGCGCGCGGGCTCACCGACCAGGACAGCACCGCGCAACTTTGGGGCAGGCTCTGGCGGATCGACGCCATGATGCAACTCGGGGACCTCGACGGCGCCGAGGCGGAACTCGGGCCGCTGGGTGCAGTAGTGCAGCGGCTGCGACTCCCGCTCGGGACATGGCACGAGTCTCGTTGCCGGGGCGCGATCGCGCTCGCCCGTGGCCGGTTCGACGCGGCACGGTTCCACGGCGAGCAAGCACTGACGCTGGCCAAGCGCGGCGACCACCCCGGCGCGCTGCTGCCCTCGCAGGGGTACCTGGCGATACTGGGCGTCCTGACCGGGTTCACCGACGAGACGGACAGCCATCCCCTCGACGGCTGGGAGCACATCCCGACCCTGCACGGAATGACCGCGGTGGTCCACTGGTACGCGGGACGCGAAGAGGAAGCCCGGCGAGAATATGCCGTGGCCACTCCACTCGACGTGCTTCCCGAATTCCTACTGCTGCCCGCGGTCACCGGGACGATCGAGCTCGCCGAGGCGTTCGGCGACCGGAAGATGCTCGACACAGCGTACCGCTCGCTCGCGCCCTGGGCCGACCTGTTCTGCTGCGGCGGCGCGGGCGTCATCGCCACGGCGGGTTCCGCGCACGGCCCACTCGGCGTCGCGGCAGCGGCGTTGGGCCGCACCGACGAGGCGGTGCGGCATCTGCGACTCGCCATCGAGAGCAACGAACGCGCCGGCTCACCACCGTTCGCGGCCATAGCTCGGTACGACCTCGCCCGCACCCTCGCCCGAAGGCGCCGTCCCGGCGACCGCGACGAAGCGAGCGCGCTCGCCACCCAGGCCGCGGCCACCGCGCGCACACTCGGCATGGCTCCGCTGCTGAACCGTGCCCAGGAGCTGACCCGCGCCCTGACCGGCCACACGCCAGGTCCACTCACCCGCAGGGAACGCGAGATCGCCGCCCTCGTGTCCCAAGGCCTGACGAACCGGCAGATCGCCGCCGCCACACACATCTCCGAGCGCACCGCCGAGAACCACGTGCAACACATCCTCACCAAGCTCGGCTTCACCACCCGCGCCCAGATCGCCGCATGGGCCGCACGACACAGGTGACCGGGGCCGGGCAAGCTGGTCTCGGCTCGAGTGAACGATGGGCGCGTGGTGACCGAAGAACGAATCGATCGATCCCAGGCCGGCACCGATGTCGTTCACGCACATCCCACCGGGTCCGGCTGAGCGATCGGCCCAGCAGTACATGGTTCGGATGCGCGACGGCGTGCGGCTGGCGACCGACGTGTACCTGCCGGACGCCGACGGCCCCGTGCCGGTCGTGCTGACGCGCCTGCCCTATGACAAGAACGGCGAGATCATCCGCGTCGACGTCTTCGCTGAGGCGCTCCTCGAGCGAGGGTACGCACTGGCCGCGCAGGATCGCCGCGGCAAGTTCCCCAGCCGTGGGCGAACGGTCGTGTCGGAACGACCGGACTGTCCTATGTGGGCTACACACAATGGGCTGCGCTGTCCTCGCACCGTTTCCGCACTTTAATCGAGTCCCGACCCGGATCCGCCTGATTCTTCTCGTGTCCGAGGTACCTGGTCATTTCCTCGTTCAGCTCCGTTTCCAGCACGTTCTCAGCTTGCGCGGACTCACTGCGTCCGACGTCATCACTCACAGTGTGCCCATCCCGGCGGACCTCGCTCGGCGTGTCGGGCCAGAGACACCGATCTTGGAACAGTCCCGGAGGAGCCGCGAGGGTGATTCCGCGTGCTGGCTGGGCGCACAGCCGTCTGCGACGCAGGTGATGGTCGATTCCCGCAGTGCCGATGACGCCCGCGCCGGTTCGGGCATCATGTAGCCCATGAAGTATGTGTTCCTGATCTGTGACGACGAGACGACATCGCCGTCCATGGAGGAGATAAGGGCGGACCCGGCGTTCCAGGCGTACGACGCGGAGGTGGACCGGCGGGGAGGCAGCCTCGGCGGCGCGCGGCTGCGGCCGGTGGCGGCCGCGACGACAGTCCGCGTGCGGGACGGCGAGACGATGGTGTCCGACGGCCCGTTCGCGGAGACGAAGGACTTCGTCGGCGGTATCGACATTGTCGAGTGTGCCGATCTCGACGACGCGCTCGCGCTCGCGGCGCTGCACCCCTACGCGAGCCGGGGTTGTATCGAGGTCCGCCCCGTATGGGAGTGACCGCACCGGAGACGGTTCGTGCCGCGGTCGACGCGGCGTACCGGGACGAGTGGGGCCAGGTGGTCGCCACGCTGATCGGGCTGACCGGGAACTGGGACCTGGCTGAGGACTGCGCGCAGGAGGCGTTCGCCGCCGCGTTGGCGACGTGGACGCGCGACGGCGTTCCGTCCCGTCCGGGTGCGTGGCTCACGACCGCGGCCCGTCACCGGGCGATCGACCAGCTGCGGCGGGACACGAAGGGCGCGGCGAAGGTGCGGGAGCTCGCTGTGCTGGAGCGGGTGCCGATCGAGCCCGCGTCTGAGGAGATTCCGGACGAGCGGCTGCGGCTCATCTTCACGTGCTGTCATCCCGCGCTGCCGTTCCAGGCCCGCGTCGCCCTCACGTTGCGCACGCTGGCGGGATTGAGCACGGGTGAGATCGCCAAGGCGTTCCTGACCGCCGAGCCGACGATGGCGCAACGCCTGGTGCGCGCCAAGCGCAAGATCGTCGAGGCAGGGATCCCGTATCGGGTCCCACCCGCGGAGCTCCTGCCACAGCGGCTGACCGCTGTCCTCGCGGTGCTGTACCTGATCTTCAACGAGGGCTACGACGAGCAGGACGGGCGAAGGGCGCTGGCCGCCGAGGGGATTCACCTCGCACGGACGCTCGTCCGGCTGATGCCCGGCGAGCCCGAGGTGCGCGGCCTGCTGGCGTTGATGTTGCTGCTGGAGGCCCGTCGCGCGAGTCGCACCGTCGACGGCGTCCTGGTCACGCTGGAAAACCAGGATCGGTCCCTGTGGGATCACGCGCTGATCGCCGAAGGTGTCGCGACACTCGACGAAGCGCTGGCCATGCGGAGCTTCGGGCCGTACCAGGTGCAGGCTGCGATAGCCGCCTGTCACAGCACCGCTCCGGACGCGGACGCTACCGACTGGCCCCAGATCGCCGCACTCTACGCCGAGCTCGCGCGGCTGGCGCCGTCTCCCGTCGTGGACCTCAATCGCGCCGTGGCGGTAGCGATGGCCGAGGGCATCTCCGCGGGGCTCGCGCTCGTCGACGAGCTCGCCGAGTCCGGCCGACTCGACGGCTACTATCTCCTGCCCGCCACCCGGGCCGACCTCCTCCGCAGGGAAGGCCGCCTCACCGAGGCAGCCACGGCCTACGAGGAAGCGCTGGAACTGGCGCCGACCGACGCCGAGCGTCGTTACCTGAAGGCACGTCTTCATAGCCTCTGACCAGCGTCTTCACGTCTGTCCTAGATTTTTCTCAAGTTCTTCAGCGCCGATGTCGATCCTGGGCGTTCTCCTTCGTCGGTGGGCAAAGCCGCCAAACGGAGAGAAGTGAGAACCCATGTCGAACACCGAGTACCTGACCGCCACCATGACCGTCGACCGGACGCCGGAGGAGGTCTTCGAGGCCGTCACCAACGTGCGTGGGTGGTGGAGCGAGAACCTCATCGGCCATTCGGCCGCGCTGCACGATGAGTTCGTATTCACCGACGACTGCGAATACGCCGGTGAGACCGCCCGAGCCAAGAAGGGCATCCGTTTCGCCCGGTTTCAGCTCACCGAGGTCGTGCCAGGCAGGCGGATGGTCTGGCACTGCGTGGACTCCCTGCTGACCTTCGTCGACGACCCCGACGAGTGGACTGGCACCACCGTCGTCTTCGACATCGGTGTCACGGATCAGGGCACGACGGTGCGTTTCACACATGAGGGTCTCACCTCGGCCGAATCCGCTTGTTTCGAAGCGTGCTCGGCCGGCTGGACCTTCTATATCACCAAGAGCCTGCCGCAGCTGATCACCACCGGCGTCGGCCAGCCCATGCCGAGCTACCACCGCTGATCCGGCGCGGGTCGAAGGGAAGTCCAGCCATGAATCTCGTGAACACCGTCGCGCGCCGGAAGGCGACGGATACTCGCCAAGGGCTCGTGCTCGGCCTGGCATGCGCGGCCCAGGCAATGGTGGGCCTCGACATCGCCATCGTGAACGTGGCCCTGCCCTCGATCCAGCGAGACCTCGGCGTCAGCCAAGGCACCGTGCAGTGGGTGGTCGTTGCCTACGGCCTGGTCATCGGCGGATTCCTCCTCGTCGGCGGCCGGATGACCGACCTGCTGGGACGACGCCGCATCTTTCTCGCCGGCCTCAGCCTGTTCACCACTGCGTCGCTCGTGGCGGGCCTGGCGCAGCACGGCGGCGTGCTGATCACCGCGCGCGGCCTTCAGGGGCTGGGCGGGGCACTCATCGCGCCGGCCGCACTCTCGCTGGTGGCTGCCACGTTCCAGGAGGGGCGGGAACGCAACCGGGCCTTCGGCATCTTCGCAGCCGTCGGCGGAGCGGCCGGAACGGTGGGCGTCGTCGCGAGCGGTCTCATCGCCGCCGGCCCTGGCTGGCGGTGGGCGTTCTTCATCAACGTTCCTGTCGGCCTCGTGCTCGTCGCGCTCGCCATCACCTGCCTCAATGCCGATGTTGCCCGTGGCCGGTCCGGGCGGCTCGACGTCGCGGGGGCGAGCGCGGCGACCGGTGGACTGCTGACATCCGTCTACGCGCTCCACCACGCCGCCACCCACGGATGGGCCTCCGTCTCCACATTGGCATGGTTTCTCGCGGCAGGTGCGCTGATGGCCGCGTTCGTGTTGATCGAGAGGCGTTCACCCGCCCCGTTGGTGCCGGGCAGAACACTGAGGAACCGCACACTCGTCGCGGCGAACCTCACCGCGTTGCTCGCCTTCGGTGCGTTCTTCTCGTTCATCTTCCTCGGGTCGCTCTTGATGCAGCAGGGACTCGGTTACTCGCCAATGGAAACAGGTCTCGCATGGCTGGCCACGACAATGACCGAATTCGGAACCGCATCCGCAGCGGGCCGCCTCACCGCCGTCATGAGCGTCCGCCGCATGCTGGTAACCGGTCTGACACTGTTGGCCGTCGCGATGGCGTGGCTCACTCAGGTCTCCGCCGACGGCGACTACCTCATTGGCCTGCTTCCGGCGTTCCTGCTCGCCGGAATCGGCTTCGGGCTCTGTGTCCCCTCGCTGCAGATCGGCGCGTTGTCCGGCGTCACCGAGGCGGAGTCGGGAGTCGCCTCGGGCCTGATCGAAACGACGCGTGAGATCGGTGCCGCGGCAGGCGTGGCCGTCGTCGCGACAGTCCTCGTCGCGGGAACGGGCCTCGACGGCTTCCGCACCGCCTTCGCCGCCATCGGTGTTCTCGCTGGTCTAGGAGTAGTCACAGCGATGATCGGCTTCAGGAGAAGTAGTGACTTGTAACCAAGCCTCTGAGTTTTCGATCGACACCGGGCGCATGGTCACCGCACCCGCCGATGAGCGAACGGAACTGTTCCACGCGACGACTTCCCGCGACGACGGCGAGGGCGGCGATCAAATCCGCCGCCGTTGTCACGCTGGCCGACATCCTCGAGGAGCGTCGAATCGGATCAAGGACAGCTGCCCAACAAGGACGAAGAAGCCCTCTTCCAGATCGCGAACCGCTTGGGAATCCGGCATCAGAACGCGTCACAGCAGGCGGATCACGACCTGGTCTCCCTCGACTGGGTGTTCTGGTGGTACCTGGCCACCATCGACCTGACCGACCGCATCCTCGCCCACGCACCGCGGTCGACCGCAGGATCGCCCGCCGAGGGCCAGCACGATGACGACGACGGCGACGAGCGCGCACGCCGCGGTCACGCCGAACGCCGCCCACTGCCCTCCACGCCGTGGCGCGAGGCCACCCACCGCCGCGATCCCGAGCAGCACGAGCACCCAGGCCGGGGCCACCGCGGCGATCCGTCGCCGGCGCACGACCGCCTGCCTGCTGGCCGACCTGGCCGGCCACAGCGCGAGCAGCCCGCCCAGCAGCACGGTGCTGGCTCAGCACGGGCATCAGGAAGAACACCCACGGATACCAGACCCGGGGCGTCCTCATCGGACGGTCGGTCGACACTCCAGCGCCGCAGCAGCCGCCGCCCCTGCCGCTCACCGGGCCACAGCAGCAACAAGGATCGCGTGGCCGGACAAGTCCAGAACCCGGGCCACGGCCAGCGTGTTGTCCCAGGCCACCGTGCCGCCTCCCCTTGTACCAAATGCACGGTACAAGGGGAGGCGAGCACGTGGGTCAGCCGCGCGACTCCGCCGTCCAGCGGGCCGTCGCCGGGTGCGGCAGGCGCAGGGCGTCGAGTGCCCTGCCGACGGTCTGGGTGATCATCTCCTCGAGCGAGCCGGGCCGCGTGTAGAACGCGGGCACGGGCGGCATGATCGTGGCGCCGACGTCGCACGCCTGGGCCAGCAGCCGGAGGTGTCCAGCATGCAGCGGCGTCTCGCGCACCATCAGCACCAGCGGCCGCCGCTCCTTCAGCGTCACGTCGGCCGCGCGCACCAGCAGGGTGTCGTCGTAGCTGTTGGCGATTCCGGACAGCGACTTGATGCTGCAGGGCGCCACGAGCATGCCGTCGGTGGGGAACGATCCGCTGGAGATGGCGGCGCCGAGGTCGTGCTCGGAATAGACCTGGTCGGCGAGCGCCTTCACGTCGGCGACGCTCAAGTCGGTCTCCTGGGCAAGCGTCGCGCGGGCCGCCTTCGTGAACACGAGGTGCGTCTCGACGCCGAGCTGGGACAACAGCTCCAGGGCGCGGACGCCGTAGAGCACGCCCGAGGCGCCGCTGATGCCCACGACGATCCTGGGCGGGAACCGCTCCTCTTCCATGTGCCTACCTCCCTGCTCCGAAGTGGACGTGCTTGAGCTCGGTGAACTGTTCGATGCCCTCGACACCGCGGGTTCGGCCGAGGCCGGAGGCGCCGTGGCCTCCGCTGGGCATCTCCGCGTACGAGCGGTTGTAGCCGTTCACCCAGACCGTGCCCGCGCGCAGCCGGCGCGACACCCGCCACGCCCGGTCCAGGTCACTCGTCCACAGCGCCGCCGCGAGCCCGTAGGGCGTCGCGTTCGCGAGCCGGACGGCGTCCTCCTCGTCGTCGAACGGCTCGATACTGAGCAGCGGGCCGAACAGGTCGTGCTGCACCAGCGGCGAGTCCAGCGCGGCGCCGGTGACCGCCGCCGGGGTGACGAAGTGCCCCGGCAGACCGTCGGCGTCGGCGCGCTCGCCACCGGTCAGCAGCCTCGCCCCGGTGCGCGCCAGGTCGACGTACCCGGTGAACCGCTCCAGCGCGGGTGCGGAGATGAGCGGGCCGAGGTCGGTGTTCTCGTCGCGCGGGTCACCGGCACGCAGCGACCGCAGCACGTCCACCACGCGGTCGCGAACCCGGTCGAACGCGCCGCGCTGCACGAGCAGCCGCGTGCAGGCCATGCACATCTGTCCGGTGGTGATCACCGACGCCATCGCCGCCGTCTCGGCCGCGGCGTCCACGTCGGCGTCGGCGAACACCGTCATCGCCGCCTTGCCGCCGAGTTCCAGCAGGGTACGGGTCATGTCGGGCGCGGCCGAGGAGCGGATCGCCGCGCCCACCTCGGTCGAGCCGGTGAACGCGACGGCCCGGACGAGCGGATGCGTCACGAGCGCCTCGCCGACGAGCCCGTCCCCGGCGACGACCCGCACCACGTCCTCGCCGATACCCGCCTCGTGCGCGAGCCCGACGGCCCGCTGGGTGACCAGCGTGGTCTGCGGAGCGGGTTTCACCAGCGTGGTCACGCCGGCCGCGAGCGCGGGCGCCAGGTCCCGCAGGAGCAGCAGCAGCGGCCAGTTCCACGGCACGATCAGGGCGGTGACCCCCACCGGCTCCCGCACCAGGTGTGCTTGCGAGCCGTCCGGAAGGGTCCCGGCCCTGCCGTTGACCAGCCGGGTGAGCCCGGCGTTGTAGCGCAGAGAGTCAACGGCGCCCGCGACCTCGATGCGTGCCTCGCGGACCGGTTTGCCACTTTCGGCGACGAGCGCGGAGACCAGTTCGTCGGCGTGCTCGGCGAGCAGGTCCGCCCAGCGCCAGAGCGCGACCTGCCGCAGCTTCGCGTCCACCGGCCAGCTGCCCCGCATCGCCTGGTCGGCCGTGTGCACGGCCTGGTCGAGCTCCCCCGGCGTGACCGCGGTGACCTCACCCAGCACACGCAGGGTCGCCGGGTCGGCCGGGGTCGCGTCCTGCGGGATCTTCCACTCTGTGCCCATCACACGAACACCCCGCCGCCATCCACGACCACGGTCTGCCCGGACACGAACGCGCTGGCGTCGCTCACGAGCCACAGCACCGCGCCCACCAGATCGTCGGGCCGCATCGCCCTCGGCAGCGAGCGGCTCGCGGCGGCGTTCGCGACGTAGCCGTCGTCGTTGATCGTGCGGGTCGCCTCGTCGTCGACAAGGCCCGGCGAGACGGCGTTGACGCCGATGCCGTCGCGGCCGAGCTCCCTGGCCGCGGCCCTCGTGAGCCCCTCCACCGCGGCCTTCGAGGCGACGTAGTGCGCGAACCCGGCGGCACCGGTGCGTGTGACCACGGAGGCGACGTTGACGATGCGACCGCCGCCCCGTGCCCGCAGGGCCGGCAGTGCCGCCCGGATCACCTGCCACGTGCCGCGCACGTTGACGCGCAGCACCGTGTCCCAGTCCTGCGCGGTGAGCTCCTCCAGCGGGCGCTTGTGGCCGAGCGCCTTGTAGACCGCGGCGTTGTTCACCACAGCGTCCAGGCCGCCGAAACGGTCGACGGCCAGCCGCACCGCTCTGTCCACATCGGAGTCATCGGTGATGTCGCAGCGGGTGAAGACCGCGCTGCCGGGCCCGTCGGCGTCCGCCTTCTCCGCCTGCTCCGCGCCGTCGGCGAGGTCGGCGGCGACCACGTCGGCCCCGGCCGCCGTGAGCGCTCGCAGGTAGGTGGCGCCGATATCTCCCGTGCAGCCGGTGAGCAACACGACCTTGCCACGCAGGTCCGGTGCGGTCATCGGGCTTCCTCTCTGTCCAGAACGGACGCCTTGGGGACTTCTTCGTTCTCCATGGAGCCCTTGGTCTCCGGGCTGATCACGTTCGCCACGAGGAACACGGCGACCATGACGACGAGGAACACCATGAGCCTGCTGGGCACGTCGGACAGCCCGGGGCTGGCCAGGTTGACGAACGTGGGCATGAGTCCGCCGACCATGAAGCCGAGGTTCCAGCAGACCGCCGTGCCGCGAGAGCGCAAGGACGTCGGATAACGCTCGTTCAGGAACACCATCACGGGCGAGTAGGCGGCGTTGGCCAGGAACGCCAGCAGGATCGAGTACCACAGGATCGCGGTGGTGTCGCCGGGATCGCTGCTCGTGATCAGCCACACCAGCAGCGGCAGCGCCACCAGGTTCACGCCGCCGAAGAGCAGCATCGTGCGGCGCCTGCCGAGGTGCTCGGACAGTTCACCGGCGATGATCGTCGCGACCACCACGCCGAGGCTGGAGACGAGCAGGATCACGCCCTGCACCGTGCCCCTGACGCCGGTGACCTCACCGAGCAACGTCGGCAGGTAGCCGGAGGTCAGGTAGTACTGGGACCCGGCTCCGGCGACGAGCACGATGTTGAGCGCGAACATCCTGCCCCGGCCACCGCGCACCAGGTCGCTGATGCGCACCTTCGCGGGCGGGCCCGCCCGCTGGGCGGCCTTCCACAGCGGAGACTCCTCGACGCCCCGCACCACCAGGTAGCTCAGCATCGCCGCGACGAGCCCGGCGAAGAACATCACACGCCAGCCCCACACGTCGAACTCGTCGCCGGGGAACAGGTGGTTGACGAGGATGAACAGCCCGCTGGCCAGCGCGGCACCCAGCCCGGCACCGCCACCGCCGACGAGCCCGGACATCAGCCCGCGCCAGCGCGGCGGCACGCTCTCCGTGCCCAGCGTGTGCGTGGCCGCGACGACCCCGCCGACGAACACACCCTGCACCAGGCGCAGCGCCAGGAACAGCAGCGGCGCGGCGAGCCCGGCGGCGGCGTAGGTCGGCACGGCGCCCATCGCCGCGGTCGACAGCCCGACGCCGGCGAGCACGATCACCATCGTCTTCTTGCGCCCGCTGCGGTCGGCGACAGCGCCGAAGATCGCCGCACCCGCGGGGCGCAGCAGCACGCTCACCGCGAACGAGGCGTACACGGCGGCGAGGCTGAGTGTCGGGCTGTGCGCGGGGAAGATCAGCTCGCCGACCGTTCCCGCGATGTAGAGCAGGATGAACAGGTCGAACAGATCGAACGCCCAGCCCGCAACCGACGTGAAGGCTGCGTACAGGGTGGCACGGCGGGAGAGCCCGCCCGTGGCGGGAGCCGACATGATCCACCTCCTTGTGAGAATCGCGCCTGGTAGGCATTACAGTGCGCCGCACGACGCGCGGCGATGGGCAGTTGCCTACCGCGGCGGTAGGCAACTGCTATGGCTATGGCTTCTGAGCTGGGCCGCGGCTAGACGCTCAGGTCGAGACCGTCCACTGTGGCGTCACTACCGCCGGTGTCGGCGCCGAACCGCCTGACCTCGGTGAGCAGCAGGTCGAGCAGCGCCAGCGCGGCGGGGGCGAGCTGGCCGCCCGCGCGCCACACGACGCCGAGCTCGCGGGACTCCCGCGGATCATTCAGCCGGACCGTCGGCTCGTAGCCGGAGGCGACGAGCCGCGGCACGACCGAGACGCCGACGCCGTTGCGGACCATCCCGCACAGCACGGAAAGCTGTTCGGTCTCCACGGTCACCTTCGGGCTGAAGCCGTGCCTGTGGCACGTAGTCTCCATGATGCTGCGCAGGCCCGAACCCTGTTGCATGCCCACGAAGTCGTCGCCGGACAGCTCGGCGAGGTCGAGCTCGGCACGGTCGGCGAGCCGGTGCCCCGGCGGCAGCATCGCCACCATCGGTTCGCGGATCAGCACCCTGCCGGTGATGCCCGGCCGCTCCCACGGCGCCCGCACCACGGCGAGGTCCAGTTCGCCCACCTGCACCATGCGCTCGAACTCTGCGGAGACGTTGTGCTCGATCAGCCGCAGCTCGACGTCCGGGTAGGCGGCGCGATAGTCCGCGAGCACCTTCGGCAGGAGTGTCGCCCCGACGCTCGGCAGCGCCCCGATCGCGAGCCGGCCGCGCTGCAGGTCGCGCACCGCGACGGCTTCCTCCCGCGCGCGCTCCAGGTGGAACAGCGCGGGTCGGGCGTGTTCGAGGAACGCCTCACCCGCGGTGGTCAGCGTGACCTTTCGGCCCAGCCGTTCGAACAGCGCGACACCGAGTTCCTTCTCCAGCTTGCGGATCTGCACCGACAGCGACGGCTGCGCGAGGTAGAGCACCTCGGCGGCGCGGGTGAAGCTGCCCGCGTCGGCCACTGCCGCCACGTACCGGAGCTGGTGGAGTTCCATGGGACTAGCGAGGGCGCGGGTGGTCGTGAGTCTTGCCCATGCCACCCTCCTGATCGCCGACGGCCCGCCGAACCGGACCATATGTTTCGGACTGTGGAAACAGTATGTTCTGAGCTTTGCCACGTCAACGAGCGGCACCACTCCCCTTTCTCCGCGGGCGGCGGAGCCGGTCGAGCAGCGAGCCCAGCATCAGCCGCAACGCGCTTGGCGCGCGCACGGGACCGGACGGGGCCTCTCCGGAGGTCGCCGCCTCCGCGACGGCGGCCGCGAACTGCTCGAACATCCGCCTGCTGATGTCGCCGGCGAGCGCGCGGCCGAACTGCGCGATCCGGCCGGTGAGGTACACCTCGGCATCGGCGTGCAGCACCGTGCCCTCGCCGGAGGGCTCCGTGCGCAGCTCGATGCCGGCCTGCGTCTGCGCACCGCCGCTGTCCTGGCCCTGCGCCAGCACCCGCAGACGGCGCGCCGCCCGGTCGTGCTCCAGGATCTGGGCCACGCCCTTGAAGGCGAGCTTGACGGGTCCGACCGAGACCCTGGCCCTGCCCGCATACTGGTCGCCGCCGAGTTCGTCGGTCAGCTCCGCGCCGGGCAGGCAGCGCGCGAGCAGGCGGATGTCGTCGAAGACGTCCCACACCTGCTCGACGGCCACCGCGAGCTCGGTGGTGATCCGCACCGCGATCGTCGGCTCCCCGCCGGGCAGCACGATCTCGACGGGCTTCGGCGCGTCGTCCGGGGCCGCTTCGCTGTCCGGCCCTCCGCCGACGCGGCCGGTGGCGCGCCCGGCGAGCGCTCTGGCTCCGCAGTTGCCCGGCGTGGGAATCCCGTCGGGGAACCGCTCCTGCGTCTCCCGCACGGCGGTGACGATGTTGCGGTAACCGGTGCACCGGCAGATCACGCCGGAGAGCTCTTCGGGCAGTTCCTCGGCCCGAACACCCGGCTTCTCGGTGAGCAGGTCGTAGGAGCTCATGAGGAACCCGGGCGTGCAGAACCCGCACTGCAGCGCGTGGTTGCGGCCGAACGACTCCTGCAACGGATGCAGTGCGTCCGGCTTGCCCAGGCCCTCGACGGTCACGATGTCGGCGCCGTCGAGCTGCACGGCGAACAGCAGGCACGCGCGCGCCGCCTGCCCGTCGACGAGCACGGTGCACATGCCGCACACGCCGTGCTCGCAGCCGACGTGGGTGCCCGTGAGACCGAGGTGGTCGCGCAGCGCGTCCGACAGCGTCACCCTCGCGGGCAGCTCCAGCGTCGCCGGCGTGCCGTTGACGGTGAAGCTCACCTCAACCGGTTCGCCCGCTTCAGCCCGCACGGGCCGCAGCGGGCGCTCACTCGTGGTCATCGGCATCCCTTCCCCGTGCCCGCGTGTAGGCCTTGGCGAGTTCGCGGCTCGCCAGCACGCCGAACAGCCGGCGCCGGTAGTCCCGGGAGGCGTGCACGTCGCCCTCGGTGTCGACCATGTCCTGCACCGCGTCCGCGAGCCGGGACCGCAGGGCCGTCTCCAGGTCACCGGAATCGAGTGCCTCGGCCAGCTCCCGGCCCACCGAGCGCGTCACCGGCCGGTCGGAGATCCCGAAACCGGTCAGCACGGCACTCGGCTCGCGGCCCGCGGCGTTGACGTGCACGGCGACCCCGGCGAGCGCGAAGTCGCCGTGCCTGCGGGCGATCTCGGCGAATCCGTACCCGTCCCCCGGCCCCGCGAGCGGGAACCGGACGGACGTGAGCACGTCGCCTGGACCGAGGGCGGTCATCATCGCTCCGGCGAAGAAGTCCCGCGCCGCCACCTGCCGCTCGCCGTCCTGCCCGGTGAGCGTCAGCGACGCGTCGAGGCAGCAGGCCACGGCGGGCAGCTCCGCCGCAGGGTCGGCGTGCGCGAGGCTTCCGCACACGGTGCCCCTGCTGCGCAGCTCTCGGTGGCCGACCCACGGCAGCGCCATGCCCAGCAAGGGAACCTCGGCACTCACCGGGTCCCGCTCCACCGTGCGCTGCCGCACGGTGGCGCCGATCTCGGCGAAGCCGCCCGAGCGCTCGACGCGGCCCAGCTCGGCGATCCCGTTGATGTCGACGAGCACGTCCGGTCTGGCCAGGCGCATGGCGAGCACGGGAACCAGTGACTGCCCTCCCGAGATGACCTTGCCTCCCCCGTCGGAACGGGCCAGTTCGGCCAGCGCCTCGGCGAGGCTGGCCGGGCGGGCGTAGGCGAACGGCGCGGCCTTCACTCGCTGGTCACCGGCCCTGAAACTTCGGCGCGCGCTTCTCGGTGAACGCGGCGACGCCCTCGGCGAAGTCCTTGCTGGAGCGCAGCATCGAGTACGCCTTGCGCTCCAGCTCGATGCCGGAGTAGAGCGGGGCGTCGACGCCCTTGTCGAGCACCTCCTTGGCGGTGCGCGCGGCCAGCGGCGAGAAGCCGAGCAGCACGCCGACGACGCGCTCCACCTCGGCGTCCAGCGCCGCCCGGTCGGGCACGACGTTGGCCACGAGGCCCCAGTCTCCGGCCTGCCGCGCCTTGATCCTGCTCGCGGTCATGATGTGGTACTTGGCCCTGGAAAGGCCGATGAGCCGCGCGAGCCGCTGGGTTCCGCCGGAGCCGGGGATCATGCCGAGCCGCATCTCGGGCAGGGCGAACTCGCTGCGCTCGGTGCACACGCGGATGTCGGTGGACAGCGCGAGCTCCAGGCCGACGCCGAAGCAGTAGCCGTCGACGGCGGTGATCACCGGCTTGGGGCTGCGCGCCGGTGCGGTCACGTTGTGCCCGAGGTCGGTGAAGTCGATCGGGTCGACCTCCATGAAGCCGGGGATGTCACCGCCCGAGGAGAAGTGCTCGCCCTCGCCCCGGATCACCACGACCTGGACGTCGTCGTCGGCGTCGATCTCGGCGAAGCGGTCGGCCATCACCTGCCGCGTCTCCCAGGTGATGATGTTGAACTTGCCGTGGTCGAGCGTCAGGTAGGCGACACGGCCGTCGTGACCGCGCTCCAGCCGGATCTCGCCTCCGGTGAGTGCCATGCTCAGTTCTTCCTTTCCGTGGTGAGTGCGCCGCTTTCCAGCAGCTGGTGCACGACGTTGCCGTGCAGGGGCAGGCTCGTGATCTCCACGCCCTCGGGGCGCAGCGCGTCGGCGACCGCGTTGGCGATGGCGACGGGCAGGCTCATGCAGCTGCCCTCGCCGCATCCCTTGGCGCCGAGCCTGGTCAGCGGTGACGGCGTCTCCAGGTGGTCGCTGTCGAGCGCGTAGGTCGTCTCCGCCGAGGTGGGGCACAGGTAGTCCATGAACGTGGCGATGGGCTGTCCCGCCTCGGAGTAGCGCATCTCCTCGTACAGCGCGCCGCCGAGCGCGTGGGCCAGCGCGCCGTGCACCTGTCCCTCCAGCAGCACCGGGTTCAGGATCGTGCCCGCGTCGTGGACGGTGAACACCTGCTCCAGCCGCACCTCGCGGGTCTCGGCGTCGATGCGCACCACGGCGAGTTCGGCGACGAATCCGTAGCACAGGCTGGAGTTGATCTGGTCCGTCCGGCTCGGCGCCTTCGACTCGGGCGGCGTGAACGCGGCCTCCTCGTAGAGCCGCGCGGGCACGCCGGGCGGCAGCGAACCCGGGTCCCAGTGCACGACGCCCGCGGCGTGCCGGAACGGCACCGACCGCGCGGGGTCCTCGCGCAGCCGCACCGCCCCCTCGGCGAGCTCGACGGCGGAGGCGTCGGCGCCGAGCAGGGTCGCGCCCGCGATCTTGATGGTCTCCGCGAGCCGTTCGCTCGCCTCCACGAGCGCGCTGGTGAGCAGCGGCGCGAAGCGCGACGAGTAGCTGCCCGAACTGATCGTCCACGGGGTGGTGGCGGTGTCCATCTCCACGACGGGCCGCACCTGCTCGCGCGGCAGGCCGAGTGCGTCCGAGACCACCTGCTGCGCCACCGTCGCGTGGCCCTGGCCCTGGGGTACGGTGCCGAGCAGCACCGACACCAACCCGTTCGGGTCGACGGAGATCCGCACGTGCTCGGTGGAGCCGGACTTGCCGCGGCCCTTCGCCCGCTGCTCGGCGGGCGTGGCGAGCCCGACGTAGCCGATGTTGGTGGCCGAGGGGTCGACGATCGTGGCGAGCCCGATGCCCAGGTACTCGCCCCGCTCGCGGGCCCTCGCCTGCTCCTGCCGCAACGCCTGGTAGTCGGCGTTCTTCAGCAGCATGTCCAGGGCCGCGTGGTAGTCGCCGGAATCGTAGATGCCTCCAGTCGGCGTCGCGTAGGGGAAGTCGGCGCCGCGGACGAAGTTGCGCCTGCGCAGCTCCCCCGGGTCGAGGTCACAGCGCAGCGCGATCTCGTCCATGAGCCGTTCGAGGCCGAAGTAGAGCTGCTGCCCGCCGAACCCCCGGTTGAGGCCCGTGGGCGTCTTGTTGGTGACCACCGCGCGGGACCGGATGGACACGGCGTCGATCCGGTATGCCCCCGTGATGTTGCCGAAGCAGCGGTAGAGCGTGCTCGGCTCGGGCGGGCGCAGGTAGCCGCCCACGTTGTCGACCAGGTCCGCGCGCAGGCCCCGCACGCGACCGTCGGCCGAGACGGCGGCCT
Organism: Prauserella endophytica; assembly: GCF_005146945.1. GTDB lineage: Bacteria > Actinomycetota > Actinomycetes > Mycobacteriales > Pseudonocardiaceae > Prauserella_A > Prauserella_A endophytica. The sequence goes on along the minus strand of NZ_SWMS01000008.1, from coordinate 256,725 downwards.
CGAAGCGCATCCTGCGGTCGGAACCGGCCGAGCTGCCCAGCAGGTGCTCCACCCGGTCCTCGGTCCAGCGCACCGGCCTTCCCGCGTGCTTGCTGGCCAGCGCGAGCAGCGCGACGTAGGGGTAGATCCCGGCCTTGATGCCGAAGCTGCCGCCGTTGTCCGCGGGGATGCGCAGCCGGATCCGTGACGCGGGCAGGCCGAACGCCCCGGCCAGCACGGCGACCATCGAGAACGGTCCGTGAAAGTTGGCCCACGCCTCGATCGCTGGCCCGTCTGCCTCGTCCTGCCACTCGGCCACCACCGAGTAGCACTCCATCGGCGTCGACGAGTAGCGCGGAAAGTCGTACTCGCCGACGACGACGCGGTCGGCGCCGGCAAAGACTTCGTCCACGTCGCCGAAGGTGAACGTGCGGTCGGTGGCGACGTTGCTGTCGGCGGTGTCGTGCAGCAGCGGCGCGTCCGGCTCGAGCGCGTCGTCGATCTCCACGACGGGCGGCAGCGGCTCGTAGTCGACGTCCACCAGTTCCGCGGCGTCCTCGGCGGCATAGCGGTCCGCCGCGACGACGATCGCCACCGGCTCGCCGACGAACCGCGCCTTGTCCACCGCCGTCGGGTAGTACGGCATCGGGGTCTTCACCGCCAGCGGGAAGGGCTTGAGCTCGGCGGCCACCTCCTCGGGCCCGACCACGGCAGCGACACCGGGATGCCTGCGCGCGCGGGAGAGGTCCACGCCGCGGATCCGCGCGTGCGGGTGCGGGCTGCGCACGATCGCGGCCGTGAGCGTGCCCGCGAAGGGGTCGAGGTCGTCGAGGAACCGGCCGCGGCCGGTGAGCAGCGCCGGGTCCTCGATCCTGGCGGTGGTGCGCGTCATGTCCGCTCCTGCAGGTCGTGTTCGGCGAGCACCTCGTAGTGCCCCGCTCCAAGCTCGCGGCGCAGGATCTTGCCCACTGCCGACTTCGGGATCTCGGTGACGGCGACGACGCGTTTGGGCCGTTTCAGGGAGGGAAGGCCCGCGCCGTCCCGCGCGAACTCCGACAGCGCCTCGACAGCTCTCGAGGGCTCGGTTCCCGGCTCGGGCACGAAGAACGCGGTGACGGCCTGGCCCCAGCGGTCGTCGGCCGTGCCCGCGACGACCACCTCGCGCACGACGGGGCAGCGCACGAGCGCGTCCTCGATCTCGTCGGGGTAGATGTTCTCGCCGCCGGAGTTGATCATGTCGTCGACGCGGCCGGCGACCCACAGGTCGCCGTCCTCGTCGGCCACGGCGAGGTCGCCGGGGAAGTACCAGCCGTCCCGGATCGACCTGGCGTCGGCGTCGGGGCGGTACCAGTACCCGGCGAACGCCTCGGGACCCGACATCGACACGGCGAGCTGCCCTTGCTCTCCCGGCGCGACCAGGTCCCCGGGGCTCGCACCGGGCTCGGGTGCGACGAGCCGGACGCGGGAGAACACCCCGGCCCTGCCCGCGCTACCGGGCTTGGCGCGGACGTCGGGACCGATCGTGAATGTGTAGATCTCGGTGCTGCCGAAGTGGTTGACGAACCGCGACGGCCGCAGGGTCTCCGTCAGCCGCTCGGCCAGCGCTGTGGTCATGGCGGCGCCGGCGTAGGCGAGCTTGTCCACCGACGTGGCCTCGCCGAGCCTGCCGGTGTGCAGCAGCGACCAGTAGATCGTGGGCACCAGGTAGAGGCAGCTCACGCGCTCGCGGGTGATCAGCTCCAGCGCCTCGTCCGCGTCGAACCGCGCCTGTGGCACCCACGTGCCCGCCGAGAGCACCGTCGCGAGCAGCGTGCGCATGCCCATGGTGTGGAACAGCGGCATGACACCGAGTGTGGTGTCGAAGTAGGACTGTCCACTCTGGATGAGGTGAGCCAGCGCGGCGTAGTGCTCGGCGGAGTGGCTGCGGGGGACGCCCTTGGGCCTGCCGGTGGTTCCCGAGGTGTAGAGCATGACGCTGGTCGCGGCCGGATCGGCCGCGATCCGCGGCGTGCCCGCGCCGCCGCGTTCGGCGAGCTGCTCGATCGTTCCCGCACCCGGACCCGAGCGGAGGCGCGGCACCCCGGGCACGGCGTCCAGCGCGGCCGTCACCAGCCGCTCGTTGGCCTCGTCGTGGATCACCAGCACAGGAGCGGCGTCGGCGACGCAGTAGGCGAGTTCCTCGGGGCCGAACCGGAACGACAGCGGCACCGACACGGCGCCGAGCTTCTGCGCGGCCAGGTGCAGGCTGGCCAGCGCAAGCCCGCCGGACAGCACGAGCACCACCCGGTCGCCGGGACTCACACCCTGCTCGGCCAGCGCGCGGGCGAGCCGGTCAGTGCGGTCGTCCCATTCCGCGTAGCTGAGGGGCTCGGGGCCACCGACGGCGCGGCGATCCGGATATCGCTCGGCGGTCCAGCGCAGCGCTGTGCCCAGATCCATGACTGCTCTCCGTTGCAACAGTTCGGGGACGGGAAGGGGAACCAGTCGACGATCATCTGATTGAAATCGTCCGTTTCAGACTGTCCAGAACGTACGATAGCCTTCGGGGCATGTCAAGCGTCCGGCTGTCCACGACGTCCTACGTGGTCCTCGGCATGATCGCCCTGCGCGGTCCGTCGACGCCCTACGACCTCAAACGCGCAATCGGCCGCTCCGTCGGATACTTCTGGAGCTTCCCGCACGCGCAGCTGTACTCGGAGCCGAAGCGGCTCGAGCACGCCGGCCTGCTGGAGCTCGAGGAAGAGCAACACGGGCGCAGGCGCAAGCTCTACACGATCACCGGCGAAGGTGAGACCGCCCTGCGGAACTGGCTCAGCGAACCGGTGAACGCGCATTTCGAGCTGCGCGACGTCGCCGAGATCAAGTTGTTCTTCAACGAGCTGGCCACCCCCGCCGATGTCGCGCGCCTGGCCTCGGGGCAGATCGAGCAGCACGAACGCCGGATCGCCGAGTACGAGTCCATGCAGAAGCGCTACAGCGACATCGACGATGTCGCCAGCCGCATGGTGACCCTCGAACTCGGGCTCGGCATGGAACGCGCCGCCCTGGACTTCTGGCGCGATGTGGCCGGCCGGGTCGAACGCGGTGAGTTCCCGGCGCCCCCGGCGCGGGAGGCGGCGCGGCGCAGGGCGCGCAAGGCGACATAGCCGGTCCCTATCGTTGCCATCACGCTTTGCGCATTGCCGCGAACGAGCCCCGGTCGCAGGGTCATCTACGACCGCTACCACCAGAGAGGACGAGCGATGGGGCTGCCCGGCGACGACCTGCGCATCACGGAGGTGACCGCGTTCGGTGTCTCCGTGCCCACCCCGCCGCACGCCCAGGTGGACCTCGGCTTCGGCCGCTCGGTCAAGCGCGACGCGGTGCTGGTGCGTGTGCAGACCGAGGCCGGGATCACCGGCTGGGGCGAGTCGCACCACGGCCGCGCGCCGGGCACCGTGGCGCACCTGATCAACACCGCGCTCGCGCCGCTGCTCACCGGCGCCGACGCCGCCGACGTCACCGGGGCGGGCGGCACGCTCGCCAGCGCACAGCTGCGTGGGCTCGGTCTCGGCACCGCCGCGGCCATCGCGATGAGCGGCATCGACCTCGCGCTGTGGGACATCCGCGCCAAGGCGGCGGGCTGGCCACTGCACCGGCTCCTCGGCGGAGCCCCGCGCGCGATCCCCGCCTACGCGGGCGGGGTCGCGCTCGGCTACCAGCCGCCGGCGGCGCTCACCGACGAGGTGCATCGCCTTCGCGAGCGCGGGTTCCGTGCCGTGAAGCTGCGCGTCGGTGACGGCCCCGGTGTCGACGCCGAGCGCGTCGCGGCCGTCCGCGAGGCCCACCCGGACACAACCATCCTCACCGACGCCAACACCGCCTACACACGGGAACAGGCGCTGGCGGTGCTCCCCGTGCTAGCCGAACACGATGTCGGGTGGCTGGAGGAACCGTTGCCCCGTAACGACCCCGAGGGCTACGCCGAGCTGGCTCGTCGCGGCGCGGTGGCGCTGGCCGCAGGCGAGAACCATTTCACCCGCTACGAGTTCGCCGAGCTCGTGCGCGCAGGCAGCATCCGCGTGCTCCAGCCTGATCTGTCCAAAGTGGGCGGCCTGACCGAGGCACTGCGGGTGGCGGCGCTGGCCTCGGCGTGGCACCTGCCGGTGCACCCGCACACGGCGAGCACCGGGGTGAACATGGCCGCCACCGTGCATTTCCTCGCCGCGATCGACAACGCGGGCTACTTCGAGGCCGACGTGTCGGCGAACGCGGCGCTGCATACCGACCTCACCTCTGCCCCGTTCATCCCAGGCCAGGACGGGACCGTACGGCCGCTGGACGCACCGGGCACCGGCGTCGACATCGACGAGGAGTTCCTGGCAGCGCACCCCCTTCTCGACGGGCCCGGCTTCCGCTGAGGCCCCCACTCGGTCCCCATTCGTTGCAACGACGCGACACCGGAGGAATCCATGCAGTCAGCGTGGCTAGTACTACTCATCGTCGGCGGTTACATCGCGATACTGGCCGCCATCAGCTTCCTGTCCGGCCGGTCCGCACGGACGTCCAGCTCGTTCGCCAGCGGCGGTAAGGTGTTCCCCGCGGTGGTGATCGGCTTCCTCATGGGATCGGAGTTCATCGGGACCACCGCCAGCGTGGGGACGGCGCAGGCCGCATACGAGTCCGGGATCTCGGCGGCCTGGAACGTCGTCTCCCTCGGCGTCGGATTCATCCTGTTCTCACTCCTGCTCGCCCGCAAGTACCGGAAACTGGGCGAGATCACGATCTCCGGCGCACTCGCCAGCCACTTCGGAAACCGCGTCCGCGTCGCGACGTCGCTCGTGATGATCTGCGCCCTGCTCATCGTCTCCGTCTCCGTCTATGCCAGCGGCGGCGCCGTCCTGGCCAGCCTGCTCGACATCGACAAGTCCTTCGCCATCGCACTCGTGGGCGTACTCGCGACCGCGTACGTCAGCGTGGGCGGCATGCGCTCGGTCGTCTACACGAACCTGCTGCACGCCATCGTCATGCTGGTCGGCATCGTCGTGCTCGTGGTGGTCGCCACGACCCGCGTCGGCGGCCTCGGCGAGCTCACCGCCAAGCTGCCACCCGGCATGTTCTCCCTCGACGGCGTCGGCCTCTCCCAGATCTTCGCCTGGATGCTCGCCGGTGTCGGGGCGACCTTCGCGACCCAGTACATCGTGCAGGCCATCACCACGGTCGGCGACAGCGTCAAGGCCCAGCGCGCCGGCTTCTACTCGTCGCTGTTCCTCATCTGCTACGGGTTCCTGGCAGCGTTCATCGGCGTGTGCACGGCGGTGTTGTTCCCGCACATCGACAGCATTCAGGCGCTGCCTTCGCTGATCGTGGACCTCGACCCGCTGCTCGCCGGTGTCGTCGTGGCGGGGCTCGCCGGTGCGATGTTCGGCACCATCGCGGCCCTCTCGATCGGCGCGTCGACCCTGCTGTTCAAGGACTTCTACCAGCCCTACTTCAACCCGAAGGCGGACGAGCGCAGGAACCTGGTGTTCATCCGCGTCGCGGCGGGCGTGACCGGGCTGCTGCCGATCGTGCTCGCGCTCTACGCCTCCGACGTGCTCGCGGTGACGTTCCTCGCCAAGGCACTGCGCGCCACCCTCGCCGTGCTGGTGCTGCTCATGTTCTACGCGCCGCGTTACGGCACCCGTAACGGTGCACTGTGGACGATCATGATCGCGCTCGTGGCGACCATCGGCTGGTTCCTCGCCGGCAGTCCGTTCGGCATCGACGAGGCCTACGTGGCGGTGACGGTACCCATCGTGGTGATGACGCTCAGCCAGCTGTTCCGCCGCCGTGGCGCCGACGCACCCGCCGAAGCCACGTCGACGGAACCGGTCGCCCGATGACCGCGACCGTCGCGACGCAGCTCGTCGCCAGTCTCAAGGCGCACGGCGTGCGCCACGTGTTCGGCGTGCCGTCAGAGAGCTTCACGACCCTGCTGGACGCGCTCTACGCCGACGGTGAGATCACGTTCGTTCCCGCCCGGCACGAGGGCGGCGCCGCTTTCATGGCCGAGGCGCACGCCGCCGCGAGCGGCGGCATCGGCGTGGTGCTCGGCGGCAGGGCAGTTGGCGCGGCAAACCTGTCGATCGGTGTGCACACCGCGCGCGAGAACTCCACCGCGATGCTGGTGCTCGTGGGTCAGCTCCATTCGCGCCACCGGGGCAGGGAAGGTTTCCAGGAGACCGATCTGCCCGCGTTCCTCGGCCCGGTCGCGAAACACGCCGTCGAGGAGTCCGATCCGCACCGGGTTCCGCCCGCGGTGGCGCGCGCACTGACACTCGCCCGCACCGGCCGCCCTGGGCCCGTGGTGCTGTCGCTGCCGGAGGACGTTCTCGACCACGAGACCGCCGCCGCGCCCGCACTCCCCCGAGCCGGCACGCGCCCCGCACCCTCGCCCGAGGATGTCACCGCGGTGCGGAAGCTGCTGCTCGGCGCCGCGCGGCCCGTGGTGATCGCCGGGGCGGGGGTGAAGCTCAGCGGGGCCGAGGACGACCTCGTCGCCTTCGCCGAGGCATGGGAGGTTCCGGTGGTCGCGGCGTGGCGGCGCCACGACGTGTTCCCCAACGAACACCCGCGCTACGCCGGTCACCTGCAGATGGGCACCCATCCCGAACTGGTCGCGACGGTGCGCGAGGCCGACCTCGTCGTCGCGCTCGGCACGCGGCTCGGCGAGATCACCACGCAGGGCTACACCGCCCCTGCCGCGGGCCAGCGCATCGTGCAGGTCGACATCGAGCCGGGCCAGCTCGGCAAGGCCTACCCGGTCGAGCTCGCCGTGCACGCCGACGCGCTCGCCACATTGCGGGCGCTGGGCAAGCCGGGAGAACGCCGCGATCCCGGCTGGGCGGACGAACGTCAACGGGTGTACCGGCGGGTGACCACAGTGGACCCCGCCGAGAACGGCGGGCACGTCGACAACCGGCAGATCGTCCGCGCGCTGCGCGCGGGACTGCCGCCCGATGCCGTGGTGACCAACGACGCCGGCAACTTCGCGGGCTGGCTCCACACGTTCTTCCGGTTCCCGCTGGCCCGCACCTACGTCGGGGCGGCCTCCGGGGCGATGGGCTACGCGCTGCCCGCCGCGATCGGAGCGAAGCTCGCCGATCCGGACCGCACCGTCGTGTCGGTGTCCGGCGACGGCGGCTTCCTCATGACGGTCCAGGAGCTGGAGACCGCGGTCCGGCTGCGCCTGCCGCTGGTATCTCTCGTCTTCAACAACAACATGTACGGCTCGATCAGGATGCATCAGGAACGCCGGTATCCCGGCCGCGTCATCGGCTCGGAACTCGGCAACCCGGACCTCGTGGAGCTGGCGTGCGCGTTCGGCGCCTTCGGCGCCAGGGTCGCCGCCGACGCGGATTTCCCCGCCGCGCTGGAGGCCGCGCTGGAGGCCGCGCTGGGCGCGGGCCGCCCTGCCGTCGTGGAGATCGTGACCGACCCCGGGCAGATCTCGGTCTGGAACACCATCGGAGACCTACGCGAGAGGATGGCATGAGCGACGAGACTCCCCGAGCACTGACCGTCCGGCTGCGGCGGCGGCGCGGCGCGGCCTGGGGGCCCGGCAGCGGCGTCGGCAGGGAGGCCACGCTGAAGCGGCGGCTGCCCTCGCTCAGCGACGTCGAACGCGCCGCCCGCAGGCGGCTGCCCAGGTTCGCCTACGACTTCGTGGCCGGCGGCACCGGCGACGATCTCGGCGTGCGGCGCAACCGGGCCGCGCTCGACGGGATCGAGATCGTCCCTCGCTACGGCGAGCTGCCAGCCGTCGGCACCGAGACGACCCTGTTCGGCCAGACCTACGCGAGCCCGGTCGGCATCGCCCCCGCCGGGCTCGACGGGCTCGCCTGGCCGGACGCGACCCGGCACCTCGCGGCCACCGCCGCGCGCGCGAGCATCCCCTACATCACCGGCACGCTGGCGTCCGCGTCCATCGAGGAGGTCGTCGCCCGCGCCCCCGGCCGCACCTGGTTCCAGCTCTACGGCCTGCCCGCCGAGCACCACCGCGTCACCTTCGACCTGGTGCGCCGCGCCGCCGACGCGGGAGCCGAGGCACTCGTCGTCGCCGTCGACGCGCCCGTGCGGTCCAAGCGGCCAAGGGACCTGCGGCACGGCCTCGTCGTGCCCTTCCGCCCATCGTTCTCGACGGCGCTGCAGGTGGCGAGCGCGCCCGGCTGGTCGCTCGCCGCGCTGCGCAGCCGCGTTCCCGTGTTCGCCAACATGGGCCGCTACGTGGGCGCCTCGCCCACGCTCGACGAGGTCGCCGGCTTCGTACAGGGCGGGTTGCGTGGCGGGTTCACCTGGTCCGAGATCGCCGAGCTGCGCCAGGCGTGGCCACGGGCACTGGTGATCAAGGGCCTGCTGCATCCCGGGGACGCCGAGCGCGCGCTGCAGGCGGGCGCAGACGGCGTGCTCGTGTCCAACCACGGCGGCAGGCAGTCCGACGCCGCGCCTGCGGCGATCGACGTGCTGCCCGCCATCACCCGCGCGGTCGGCTCTGCCGCGACGGTGCTCTTCGACAGCGGGATCCGCTCCGGACTGGACGCGGCGAAGGCGCTGGCGCTCGGTGCCGACGCGGTGTTCTGCGGGCGGGCCTTCCTGCTCGGGCTCGCTGCCGCGGGCAGGACCGGCTCCGACCACGTTGCCGCGCTGCTCACCGAGGAGCTGCGCACCGCGCTCGGCCAGTCCGGCGTCGCGGGCCCGAAAGGGCTGCGCGAACTCGACATCCGTCATCCCACCGCATGGAACTTCGGCTGAGAGGACAGCATGGCACTTCCACCTGGTGCGCGGTTGCGCACATGGCTCGACAGGCTGCAGGAAACCGGACGGCTCGCGCTCGCCGAGCGCGGAGTCGATCTCCGCTTCGGCGTCGCCGGTATCGCCAACCGGCTCGACGGGACCCAGGCCACCCTGTTCCCGAAGCCGGGCGGGCATCCGGTGCCGGTGGTTTCGGGACTGCTGTCCCAGCGCGGCTGGATGGCCGAGGCCGCCGGAGTAGCCGAGCCCGACCTCGTGGGCCGCTTCCAGCAGGCGTGCCGGGAACCGGTGCCGTCGGCGCCGGTCACCGACGGCGCGTGCCAGGAGGTCGTGCACACCGACGTGGACCTCGCCCGGCTGCTGCCCCTGCCCACCCACAACGAGCACGACCACGGCGCCTACCTCACGGCGGGACTGCTGATCACCCGTGACCGTGAGACGGGCACACAGAACGTCTCGATCCACCGGCTCCAGGTCAGCGGACCCGACCGGCTCGGCGCGCTGCTGCTGCCCCGGCACACCCTCGCGTTCTTCCGTAACCGCGAACGCCTCGGCGAAGACCTCGACGTGGCGATCGTGATCGGCGCCGACCCGCTCACCCTCATGGCCTCGCAGGCCGCGGTGCCGCTCGGACAGGACGAGCTGGAGATCTCCGGAGCGCTCCGCGGTGAACCGCTGCCCGTGGTGCGTTGCCTCGACAGCAACATCATGGTGCCAGCCGACGCCGAGATCGTGCTGGAGGGCAAGTTGCTGGCCGACGTCCGCGAGCCGGAAGGCCCGTTCGGCGAGTTCCCGCAGTACTACGGGCAGCGCGCCGATCGGCACGTGATCGCGCTGAGCACCGTCACCCACCGCCGGGACCCGCTGTTCCACACCATCGTCGGCGGCGGCAGGGAGCACCTGCTGCTCGGCTGCATCCCGAGGGAAGGCTCGTTCCTCTCCGAGCTGCGCCGCAATTTCCCGTGCGTCACCGGCGTGCACCTTTCCCTCGGCGGCACGTGCCGGTACCACCTGTACGTGCAGGTCGACGGTCCAGCGCCGGGCGAGGCGAAGAACGTCCTGCTCGCCGCACTGGCCGTGCACTACGACGTCAAGCACGTGACCGTGGTGGACGCCGATGTCGACGTCACTGACCCGACGGAGGTCGAGTGGGCGGTGGCGACACGGTTCCAGGCCGACCGCGACCTCGTCGTCGTGCAGGGCACCCAAGGGTCCAAACTGGACCCTTCCACGGTCGACGGGGTCGGCGCGCGGCTCGGCTTCGACGCCACCGTCCCGGCCGGGGCCGAACCCATGCGCTTCCTGCGCATCCGCGTACCGGGTGTGGACGACCTGGACATCGGGGCGCTGACGAGCCCCGCACCGGCATCGTGGCGCGACGCGGTGCGCTGAGTTCCGCGGGCAGGGCACCGGTGCTCCACAGCAGGACGCGCCGCTCCGGGGCGAGGACAGCGCGATCTCCATCACGGTGGACTTCTTCGGCTGTCCGCGTGGTGGGTTGTTGAGGCCGGGGCGGATGGAGGCCTTCTTCTCTAGCGTCATTCGTATCGTGTTTCCGCGCTAACAGAGGACACCAGAATCGAAGAACGCTCAACATTCGTCCGACCTTCGCCCAATGGGCATAGCCAGTCATTGGACAAGAGACCGAACGGACCATTTCCAGATGCTGCTACCAGCGCAGCCATGGCTCCCTGCGACTTGGCCGCATCAGCAACAGGGAGACCCGATCCACCATCTGTGGGATGTAAGCTCCGCGCCCGTGGTGAGCGTGCCTTGGCTACAGCGGTGTTGAAGTAAAGCCGGGAGCTTCCTCCGCCGCTCCCGCTCGCAACTCGTGCAGGGGCCACGCTGTCGTCCCCGCGCCCGCGGTGCTGTTCCCAGCACACCGGGACGAGCATCCTTGGGCACTCCGCTTTGGTGGCGGAGGAAGACCTTCATCGTCTCGATGAGCTTCTCCGGCTAGGTGTTGTCGTCCTCCAGATCCCGCGTCACCGGCCGGACCTCGCGGTCCACGAAGTCTCGAACGGTGCCGACGATGAACTGCTCTTCGGTGGTCAAGCTCAGGCAGGGTGTGTCCTCGCGGTGGTGGGTGACGGCACGAGGTGCCGGGGTCCGGTGGCGACGCCGTCGAGAGCGAGCACCCGGCCGCCCTTGGCCGCCGTAACGACGAGTGTGTCGCGGGCCGGGCCCGCGAAGCAGAGGTTGGTCGGAAAGGTGCCGTCCGGAAAGCGAATCGGGGCACGTGGTGTGCCATCGGCGTCGAGTACCGCGATCCGGTCGGCGTCGGGCAGGGCCGCGTAGAGCCGTCCGTCGGAGTCGAACGCCAGGCCGTCCGGCCCGCCGGGAAGCGCGGCGAGGACGCCATCGAAGCGCAGGGACGCCCCGTCCCAGGTGTAGCCGAGCAGACGGCGTTCGCGGGTGGCGGCGACGATCAGGCGGGTTCCGTCGAGGTCGAAGGCCAGCCCGTTGGGGAAGCCGATCCCGTCGGCCATCACCTCGAGCCGGCCGTCCCGCGGGTCGTAGGCGAACAGCTGGCCGGGGCCCTCCTCGTGGGGGCTGCCCGGGTCGGTGAACCAGATCCGCCCGTCCGGGCCGCGGACCAGGTCGTTGGGTGCGCGCACCCCGGTGGTGAGCGCGTCCAGGACCGTGCCGCCGAGCAGCGTCTGCAGTCCCGCGGCGGCCGGGCGGTGCGAGCTGCTCCGCCGCACCGATCCCCCGTTCTGGGCGACCCACACCCGGCCGTGCTCGTCCTCGGCGAGCCCGTTGGGGCCCCCGCCGGTCTCGACGCGGCGCACCACGGTGCCGGTGCGGTGGTCGAGTTCGAGGACCTGGCCGCGGGACACGCTGGTCACGAGCAGGCGGCCGTCGCTGGTCCACAAGGGACCTTCGGTGAAGCCGACCCCGCTGGTGAGCAACCGGATGTCAGGCATCGAACACCTCGCGGAGCTTGAGCTTGCTGACCTTGCCGGTGTCGGTGAGCGGCAGATCGGCCGCGGCCATCAGCAGGAACCGGCCGGGCACCTTGTAGCTGGCGGCGCGGGCGCGGATGTGGGCGGTCACGTCCGCGATGAGGCCCTCCCGGTCGGTGCCGGGGTCGCGCGACACCAGCACGCAGGCCATCACCTCCTCGCCCGCATCGCCTGGCACGCCCATGACGAAGGCCTGGTCGACCGCCGGGTGGCTGATGAGGATGTCCTCGACCTCCGCGGGGGCGATGTTGATCCCCCTTACCTTCATCATCTCCTTGCGCCGCCCGGCGAAGTGGAGCCGGCCGTACTCGTCGAGCCGCCCGAGGTCGCCGGTGCGGAACCAGCCGTCGCGGAACGCGTCGGCGTCCAGTTCCGGCGCGTCGAGGTAGCCGTCGATGACCGCGCCGGACAGCTCGATCTCGCCGGTGACCCCGGCCGGGCACGGCGCACCGGCGTCGTCCACGATCCGGATGCGCTGGGTGGGCAACGCGGTGCCGCACGTCTGGAGTTTGGCGTCGACGGGGTCGAAGGCGTCGCTGACCGCGGAGTGGCCGTAGCCCTCGGTGAGCCCGTACATGCTGCAGACCTGGCTGACGCCGAGTTCCTCGATCACCAGCCGTTTGTCCTCCGCGGTGAACCCGCAGGTGCCGGTGCGCAGCGACGAGATGTCGCGCTTGCCGAACGACGGCGCGGACAGCAGCGCGCGGGTGGTCGGCGCGAGTCCGTAGTAGACGGTGCAGCGCTCACGCTCGATGAAGGCCAGCGCCTCGTCGCCGTCGAGCCGTTCCTGCAGGCAGAGCGTGGTGGCGTGGGTGAGGGCGACGGGCAGGGCGTTGGCCGTACCGTAGCCGAAGAAGAACGGCGCCGAGATCCACAGCCGGTCGCCGGGGCGCAGGTGCTGGCGGCGGCCGATCTCGCGAGGGTTGGCGACCAGCGGGCCGTGGCGCAGCGGGACCGGTTTGGGTTTCGCCGTGCTGCCGCTGGTGAACAGGATCGCCGCGAGGTCGCCGGGGCCGACCGGCACGTCGACGGGCGGGCCGGCGGGCAGCGCCGGGGGCAGCTCGGCGCCGGCGGGCCAGGTGAGCGCGCCGAGGTAGTCGCGGCGGGATTCGCCGTAGAGCTCGCCGTACCCGGCCTGGGCCAGGTCGGCGAGGACGTCGCGGCCGAACAGCTTGTCGTCGGTGACGACGGCGCGCAGCCCGGCCCGCTCGATCACGTAGGCGTATTCGGAGGAGCGGTACCAGGTGTTGACCGGGACCGCGACCAGACCGGCGAGGTGCGCGCCGAGGGTCGCGGTGAGCCAGCGCAGCCCGTTGGGCATCAGCACGCCCACCCGTCCCCCCGGCCGCAGGCCCGCGGCCGCGTAACCGGCGGCCATCCGCTCGCATGCCCCGAGCAAGCCGGCGAAGGTGGCGCTGCCGTCGGCGGCGACATGACGCAAGCCTTCACGAGGTTCGATGCCGTTGGCGATGTCCTTCTCCAGCCGTTCCAACAACGGACCCGTAGTGTCGTCGTGGATCCACACCAGGATCTGCGCCTTGCTCTTCACGTAGTGGTAGAAGGTCGCCTTGCGCAGGCCCACGGCTTCGGCGATGTCGCCGACGTTGGTGTCAAGGAGCCCCTCCCGGCGCACCTGCGGAAACCGTACTCCTCGCGGTCCCCGGTAGCACGGCCTTCGATTCGTTCGAAGTCGGCCGCGCGGGGCGGTGAGCGCCAGCAGCGGTCACCTACGGTGGCGGGCGATGGAGCGAACGGGTACTCGACTCGCCCGACGGAGCCGTAGTTACACCAGTGTTCTTTTTTTGTCAGTGATATCCTGTTCAATTAGCGGACACATTCAGGCGCTTGGCCCTCCGGCGTTCTCGGCTAAAATTGAGGCGCATGGGGAGGAAACGTAAGAGTTCGACGGGATTCCTTGGCCGCTATTTCGGTTATCTGCTTTTGCCGATTATCGTGTACGGATGGGCATCGGGCAACGTGAGTGCGGCCTTCATTCTGATCGCCTCGTCATTGGCCATCGTGTACATGCTGTTCGCCGTGCCGACGTGGTGCATGGCGACGACACGAGACGGTCTCGGTTGCCGCCGGAACTCCAACGGCCTGCTGCTTGGCTGCTCATTGCGGGAACACAAGTGGCAGAAGATGAAAATGGCCGTGCAGGCCAGCAAGTGGGGCGAGTTGTTCGCGAAGTTCTGGTCGAACACGTCCAACGCCGCGGCGGCGGTGAGCGCGATCGCGGGAACCGGATCGGCCATCGTCGCCGCGCTGGCGCTCCTCACTGCGTAGCGAGTTCGTCACTCTCTCCGCCGACGTTAGGCAGGCCGCGTTTATCGAGCGCGTCGCCGACGGACTCGCCCCGTGGGTGACGCTGATGGTCAGGGGTGTCCCGGCTACCCAGCCCAGCGCGTCGAACACTGTGCGGTCGGCGATCCGTCCGCGGCAGTCGACGGCCGCCGGTCCGTACACGGCGGCCCCGGTGCGTGGCGTGGGGAGTGTGACCAAGGGCAGCAGCCAGTGGGACGCGGCGGTCATCGGGGAGCACCAGTCCTGGATAGGCGTGGTCGGGAAGGCGACCGGATCGATCACAGCGCCGGTCATGCCCACCACCGCCGCCGCAGGCGTGACGGGTGGGGCAGAACGCCGGTTCTGGGTTGGAGTGCGTTCAAGCACCAGTATGTTGGATGTAACAGTGATGCCACGAAAGAGTGGCCGAGCCCGGGATCGGGCCGGCCTCGATGGCTTCTACTGCCGTAGAGGTGACGAGGGGATTTGCCTACGTTGGTGATGCTGAGGCAGACCATGACCAAGTCACGCGGACCATCGAGACCGCAACACCCGCTGTGCTGGGCAAGGTCAAGGACGATGAGTTCCTGAACTGGTGGCGTACCGTGATCGACACCGGGAAGGTGGACCCGCGAGATGAGGCGCATGCCAAATGGCTGATCGCCGCGGAAACGGTAGGTGCCTATCCAGCACGTTGACCGAGTCGCCGTGGGATGACGTCCGGGTCGCCGCAGGGTCGACGTGCGCGCTCGCCGGCGAGTGAACAACGCGGGGGTCCGAAGCCGCCCGGCGCGGATTTCCCGCGGAGCTAGGCCGTGGCGCGTTCGATGGGTCCAGCGGGGCGGGCCTCCGACGCCACGAACGCAAGACAGTCTTCCTCCCTCGCCACATCCTCCGCACTCGTCTGCTCCCGCAGAGTCCGGGACCGAAGACGAACTCCAAGCCGAACGTAGCACCAGCATGACAGCACTGCCTTATATAAGTGGAGACTGGTACGATCCGGGTTTGTGCACGCGTTCGACATCCTCGGCGACCCGGTACGCCGGCGCATTCTGGAGCTGCTCGCCAAGGGTGAGCTGACCTCTGGCGCGATCACGGATGTGGTCCGGGCCGTCCGGCACCGATCCATCAGCGAAGGGAACACGACATGAAAGACGTACTGGACGAACTGGCCGCCGCGCGCCGGGCCATGGGGAAGGGCAGCGTGCCCGCAGGCGACGCGTACACCATTGAGGTGCGGCGTCGATACGAAGCGCAGATCGAGGACGTCTGGGACGCCCTTACCAGTCCCGAGCGGCTCCATCGCTGGTTGAAACCGGTCACCGGTGACCTGCGGCTCGGCGGGAAGTTCGAATTGGAGGGTGGTGAGCACGGCGAGATCCTCCGGTGCGAGCCGCCGCGTCTGCTCAAGGTGTCCTGGCTCTACGGACCGGACGCCGACGCGTGGCCCGGCACGAGCGAGGTGGAGGTGCGTCTGGCCCCGGGCCCCACCGGCGACACCGAATTCGAGCTGATCCACGCAGCGGTCGTCGAGGAACCCCTCTTCCCGACCTACGGCCCCGGTGCCGGCGGCGTTGGCTGGGACCTGTATCTCCTCGCCCTGGCCCGGCTGTTGGCCGGTGACGAGACCACCGACCACGAGGCGGTCGAGAAATCGCCCGAAGTGCGCGAGTTCATCCGGCGCAGCGCCGCGGCCTGGGGCGAGGCTCACCTGGCCGCCGGTGGCGAACCGGAGCACGTCGCGGCCGCAGTCGAGGCCACCACCAACTTCTACGCACCCGACCCGGCCTGACCTCCCCGCTGCGGTGGGCTGACGAGCATCCCTGGGAACTGCGCCGCCGACGAGAATTGTCAATCGCGAAACGAATGTCAGACCTCTCCGTCGAGGAGCAGGACGTGTAACACAACAGCATGTTGTCCCACCCCTAAAAGGAATGCGCGCCATGAAGTACACCAACTCGATCGAGATCGCTCTGCCGCGAGAGAAAGTGGCCCAGCTGCTCGCCGACCCGGCACAACTACCGAAGTGGCTGCGCAGCATGGTGCTGCACGAGCCCGTGAATGGGATACACGGGCAGCTCGGTACCAAATCGCGGGTCGTGATGCAGTCGGGGAAGCGTAAGATCGAATGTACCGAAACGATCACACGCCGGGATCCGGCAGACCTGCACGGGATCCCGAAAGAAACCGTCGTTCACTTCGACCGAGAGATCGTCGGCCCGGGCATGTGGAGCATCGTGCGCGATCGGCTGACCGAAGCCAATCCCGAGACGACGCTCTGGGAGCAAGAAAGCGAATACCGGTTCAGCGGCCTGCTGATGCGGCTGGTGGGGCTTCTCATGCCCAGCGCCTTCCGCAAGCAGTCGCAACAGCACATGCAGGATTTCAAGGCGTTCGCCGAACAGGGGAAGGATGTCCGCGAAGGGAAAGACTGACCTGCCGCAATCAGCAACGAGAATCTCCGACGATCGGCCGTTGCTCGGCGTCAATACCAGCGTTCTATGGCGGCGGTCCACAGATACGGCAGTTCAGGTACATCGACAATCTGCGGATGCCCAGGCTGTCCGGGCGCTGCTGGCATGCCGTGATGATCGACGAAGACGGTGTGCTGGACCAGCGCGGCGGGCTGCCACTGCGGGTCGCCGACGAGAATCACTGGAACGGCGTCCGGACGGAGCTGCAGCACAGGGTTGCCGGGCGGCACAGGGATGCGCCACGCGCTCGTGCAGCCAGTCCGATCGGTTGGCCCGGCGTCGAACCGTACGGCCCGGCCTCGGAGCTCCGCCGGCAGCGTCGCCTGTTGCTGCTGCGGGCGTACCAGGCGGGCCCGCCACCAAGGTCGTACACGGTCTGCTTTCGCAGGCGCAGGCCCCGCAACGCCGTGACACCCGGCATCGTGAAGACCGATTTCTCCGCCGCCCCGACCCGCGCAGAGACGCTCATGGGACACGTCCCGAAACAGGCGTCGTTGCCGCGAGTGCCACGGAGCCCATCGAACGTGCCACCGCTCCAACTATCGAAAGCCCGTTCGACCAATGGTGTCAGACGGGCTCGACCACAAGCGAGGCTTGGCAATCTGGCATCAGAACCCGTGATAAGGGCGGAGCCCCGCAAGGCGCGCTCTAACGTACTCCTCGGTGGGCTAGCAAGAGCGCAGCAACCCCGAGACTGTCACCATAACCCCACGCGGCTTCATGCGCGGCGATCTCTTGGCGCAGCAGGTACCGCAGCAGTTCCGCGTCGTTGGGTGTGTGGTCACGAGCCAGCATCCCCAGTACAGCCTCGCGGGCTGGGCGATTGACATCGTCAGGCAACCCGAGTTGGTCCGCACTCCGGACCTACTCGACCTGCGCCCAACGTCCTGGGTCGGCGCGCAACCAACCCAGCGACTCCACAGACATCGCCGACTCCCAACCGCAATCGTAGGGCTCTACCGAGCTAGCGGAAGCGTACAGAAGCACTGCAGGCGTGGCTGCTTGAGAGCGCGTCGCCGGGCCATCAAGGCGTTCAAGCTGACCAGGGCCGAACGACGCGCCGCAGACCGCGGCCTACGGGGTCGACCTTTGGGTGCCGGAGCTGGGCGGCACCGGATCTTCGCCTACCTCGACAGCCAGGGCGACACAGCTATCGCCAACGTCCTCGAGCGCGACGGCATCCCCTTCCCGTCGGCCCACCGGCGTGAGCAGAACCTGCACCGGCTCGCCGATGGCTGGCAGGCAAGCGCGGTCCGAACGATCCTCGACAACCCGCGCTATACCGGTGTCAGGGGAAGACGACCGTGCTGTGGCCGTTGAGCAGCACCCGCCGTTCGCAGTGCCAGCGCACCGCGCGGGACAGCGCGAGCGCCTCGGCGTCGCGGCCGACGGTCTGCAGCGCACGCGGGTCGTAGGTGTGATCGATCCGGATCACCTCCTGCTCGATGATCGGGCCTTCGTCCAGATCGGACGTGACGTAGTGTGCGGTGGCACCGACGAGTTTGACGCCCCGCTCGTAGGCCTGGTGGTAGGGCTTGGCGCCCTTGAACCCGGGCAGGAACGAGTGGTGGATGTTGATCGCGCGGCCGTGCAGCGCCTTGCTGGTGGCGTCCGAGAGGATCTGCATGTAACGAGCCAGCACCACCAGCTCGGCCTCGTAGTCCTCGACGAGTCGCAGCAGGCGCGCCTCTGCGGCGTCCTTCGTCTCCGCGGTGACCGGCACATGGATGAACGGAAGCCCGGCCGACTCGGCCATCGGCCGCAGATCCTCGTGGTTGGACACCACGGCCACGATGTCGGCGCCCAGGCTGCCTGCCCGCCAGCGGAAGATCAGGTCGTTGAGGCAGTGCCCGAGCTTCGAGACCATGACCAGGATCCGGGCACTGCGGTCGGCGCTGAACTCGTAGGTCATCTGGAACTCGGCGGCGACGGGTGCGAAGCCGGCGGAGAGACGATCGAGGTCCGTGCCCTCGGGCGCGCTCACCTGCGTCCGCATGAACACCCGGTCGCGCACGGCGTCGTCGAACTGCCGGTGTTCGGCGATGTCGCAGCCCTGCTCGAATAGGTATCCGCTGACCGCCCGCACGATGCCGGTGCGGTTGGGGCAGCTCAGGGTGAGGGTGATGGTGTCAGTCATGGGTTCTCCTCAGCACTCGACGATGTTGAGAGCGAGCCCGCCACGGGCGGTCTCCTTGTACTTGTCCTTCATGTCCGCGCCCGTCTCGCGCATGGTCTTGATCGCCTTGTCCAATGACACGTGGTGGGCGCCGTCACCCCGCACCGCCATCCGAGCCGCTGTGATGGCCTTGACCGAGGCCACCGCGTTGCGCTCGATGCACGGAATCTGCACCAGGCCGCCGACCGGGTCGCAGGTCAGGCCCAGGTTGTGTTCGATGCCGATCTCCGCGGCGTTCTCCACCTGCTCGGGCGAGCCGCCGAGGACCTCCGCGAGACCGCCCGCGGCCATGGAGCAGGCCGAGCCCACCTCGCCCTGGCAGCCGACCTCGGCACCGGAGATGGATGCGTTCTCCTTGAACAGCAGGCCGATGGCGCCTGCGGTGAGCAGGAACCGGACGATGTGGTCGTCGTCGAAGTACGGCAGGAAGCGGGCGCAGTAGTGCAGCACGGCGGGCACGATGCCGGCGGCACCGTTTGTGGGCGCGGTGACCACGCGCCCGCCCGCCGCGTTCTCCTCGTTCACCGCGAGCGCGAAGAGCGTCACCCATTCCATGGCGTGCAAGGGGTCCAGATCGTCCACACCGGACTCGAGTCGAGCGCGGAGCGCGGCGGCCCTGCGGCGAACCCTGAGCCCGCCGGGCAGTGTTCCACCGGTGTGCGTGCCGCGTTCGACGCATTCGCGCATCACCGACCAGATGTGCAGCAGCCCGGCCCTGATCTCGGGCTCCCCGCGCCACGCCTGCTCGTTGGCGAGCATGATGTCGCTGATCCGGAGACCGGTCTCCCTGGTCAGCGCGAGCAGTTCGTCCCCGGTGGTGAACGGGTAGCGGACCGGGGTGGAGTCCTCGATCAGAACGGGGTTCCCGGCCTCGTCTTCGTCCAGCACGAAGCCGCCGCCGACCGAGTAGTACTCGCGGCGGTCGAGCTCGGCGCCGTCGGCGTCGCAGGCGACGAAGAGCATGCCGTTGCTGTGGAAGTCGAGCCGCTTGCGCCGGTGCAGCACCACGTCGTCGTCGACGGAGAAGCCGATCTCGTGCTTCCCGCCGAGACTGAGCCGCCCTGTCGTGCTCACGGCGACGACCGCCGGGTCGGCGGCCACCGGATCGACCAGGTGGGGCTGCTCCCCGGCCAGTCCGAGCACCACCGCCTTGACGCTGCCGTGGCCGTGACCGGTCGCCCCGAGCGAGCCGAACAACTCGCAGCGCACGCGCGCCGTGCGGGCGAGCCGGCCGGACGCACTGAGTCGGCTGACGAACAGGTAAGCGGCACGCATGGGGCCGACGGTGTGTGAACTCGAAGGCCCGATCCCCACCTTGAACAGGTCGAACACCGAGATGGTCATTCAGCCCTCCGCTTGATATATCAATATGCGACACTGTCTGACGCTCTGGATGTCACGACGTATGATGACCATGTGACGACGGCACCTCACGAGCTCGAGCAGCCACAGGCCTCGCTGGCCGACCGCGCGTACGCCGCGATCCAGGACCGGCTGATCATGCTCGACATCCCGCCCATGTCCCCGATCGACGACGTCGCGGTGGCCGAGTCCCTCGACATGGGCCGCACGCCCGTCCGGGAAGCGCTCAAACGCCTCGAGGTCGACCGGCTGGTCGTCTCCTACCCGCGCCGCGGCACGTTCGCCACCGGCGTCGACATCACCGATCTCGCCTACATCTCCGAGATCCGCGTGCAGCTGGAGCCGCTGGCGGCCCGCCGCGCGGCCGAGAGCTCGGGTGACGCGACGCGCGCGGGCCTGGCCGAGCTGGCCGAGACGATCCGGCACAAGGACGTGCACACCTTGGAGCGCACCGAGCTGATGCACTGGGACCTGCGGGTGCATCGGGCGATCTACCGCGCCGCGGGCAACCCGCACCTCGAGGACACGCTGGTGCGCTACCACAACCTCGCCACCAGGATCTTCTGCCTGTTCCTCGACCGGATCGCGCACTTCGACCGGCACATCGGCGAGCACGTCGGCCTGCTGCTGGCGATCGCGGACGGCAAGGGCGCCGAAGCCGAGCACATCGCCCGCGACCACGTCACGGGCTTCGAGAAGGCGGTCCGGGCGATCATCTGAGCGCCCGGGCCGCAACCCGCTACCCCACCGCGGCGAGCACATCGAGCGCATCGCTGGTCGCCGCCACATCGTGTACCCGCAGGATCCGCGCCCCGCGCTGCGCGGCCAGCACGGCGGCGGTGACCGACGCGCTCACCCGCTCCCGGACCGGCCGCCCGGTGAGCCGCCCGAGCATCGCCTTGCGCGAAAGGCCGACCATCACCGGCGCGCCCAGCTCGGTGAACACCGCGAGCGAGCGCAGCAGCTCCAGGTTGTGCTCCAGCGTTTTGCCGAAGCCGAACCCCGGATCGACGATCAGGTGCTCACGGGGAATGCCCGCACCGGCACAAGCATCCATCCGCTCCCGCAGGAACTCGGCCACCTCGGACAGCACGTCGGCGTAGGCCGGGTTCCGCTGCATGAGGTGCGGCGGCCGCAGCATGTGGGTCAGGCACACGGGCACGCCCAGCTCCGCGGCCGCGTCGAGCGCGCCGGGGTAACGCAGCGCCCGCACGTCGTTGATCAGCGACGCCCCGGCGGCCACGGCGGCCCGCATCACCTCCGGCCTGGAGGTGTCGACCGACAGCGGGGTGCCCGTCCTGCCCGTCAGGCGTTCGATCACGGGAACCACCCTGGCGAGTTCCTCGGCCACGGACGGCGGATGGGCACCCGGCCGCGTCGACTCCCCACCGATGTCGACCAGGTCGGCGCCCTCGTCGATCAGCCGCAGCGCGTGGTCGGCCGCCGCGTCCGGGTCCGCGAAGGAGCCGCCGTCGGAGAAGGAATCCGGGGTCACGTTGACGATCCCGCACACCAGCGGACGGGTCCCCGGCGCGCGGACCGGGAGGAGGTCCGCGACGGCGGCGGTGCAGTGAAGGCCACCATCACTGCGTTGAGCGCAGGCAGGGTGGCCTTCACTGCGCACCCCGGTCATGGCGACCTCCGCGCGGCGGACTCCACGGTGTGGCGCAGCAGCAGGGCCGTGGTCACGGGTCCCACGCCGCCCGGCACCGGGGTCAGGCCGCCCGCGAGCCCGCTCACCGCGGCGGCATCCACGTCACCGGCCAGGCCACCGTCGTCGGTGGGGTTGGTGCCGACGTCGATCACCATGGCCCCTGGCCGGACGTGCTCCGCGGTGATGAGACCCGTCCGGCCCACCGCCACCACGAGCACGTCCGCCCTAGCGGTGTGCTCGGCGAGATCCGAGGTGTGGCGGTGGCACACGGTGACCGTGGCGTCGCGGCGAAGCAGCAGCTGGGCGGCGGGCTTGCCGACCACGGTGGACCGTCCGACGACCACGGCGTGCCGCCCCGCGAGCGGGACCTCGTAATGGTCCAGCAGGGCGAGCACCGCCGCCGCGGTGGCCGGAGCGAACGCGGTGAGCCCGGCGCCGAGTCGACCCAGCGACACCGGGTTCGCGCCGTCGACGTCCTTCTCGGGGCTGATCGACGCCGCCAGGTCCGCGAAGTGTGCCCCGTCCGGGAGCGGTGTCTGCAACATGATGCCGTGCACCTCGGGATCGGCGCTCAGCGCGGAGAGCGTGGCGCCGATCCGGCTTGGCGGGGCATCCGGCCCCAGGTCCACGACGCTGCACCGGATCCCGGTCTTGGTCGCCGCGCCCCTGATCGAGCGGACGTACCAGGCCGTCGACTCGTCGGCCGTGGCGACCACCACGGCCAGCTGCGGCGGGGTTCCCGCCGCGGTCAGGTCCGCCGCGGCGCTCGTGACCTCCGCGCGGAGGTCACGGGCCAGCCCCGTGCCGGAGACGACGGTCGTGGCGGCCAGCTGGCTGGTCATCGGGCGATCACCTCCCGCACGGCGGCGGTCACCTTGTCTGCCCGCAGCGCGATGTCGTCCACCGTGGCGATGGCCTCCAGCAGCTCGGACCGTTCCACCTCATCGCTGATTCCCGCGAGGTTGACCTCCACGTTGACCCGGGCGGTGGTGGCCGCCGCCCTGGCCGCGTCCGCCGCGGCGGCGACATCGGTGACGACGTTGCGGTTGCCGATGGGCAGGAGCTGCTCGGCCAGCCCGACGGCCGCCTCGGCGGCCGCGACCACCTTGGCGGGAACCCGCCCCGCCTCGACGAGCGCCCCGGCGATGGCCTGCTTCCGTGCGGCCTTTTCCTCGGCCGTGGACCGGGGAAGACCATAGGCCGCACCTACGCCGCCGAAGGCCTCGATGTCCTCTTCGGACAGGCTCAGCGCCCACTCGCGCAGATTGTCGGCGGTCTCCCTGATCGCGGTGATGCTCCTGGCGTGCTCGGCGTACTTCTCGCCGTCGCTGTAGCGGGCGACCATGCCGAGCAGCGCGGCTGCCTGGGCCAGATGCAACCCGGCGCTCGCCCCGCCGCCCGGGGCCGGGATCCGGGCGGCGAGATTGTCCAAATAGGTCTCGATGGGATACGTACGCATGACCTTCGGGCCCTTTCAGCGGCGGATGCGAGTCATGTCCGGGTCGACCAGCGGCTCGGCCGTGACGGTGGCGCGCACCTTGCGGTCGAAGTACTGGATCTCCACCGGTGTGCCCTCCACCGCAGACGACGGCAGCCAGGCGTAGGCGATCGGCTTGCCGATCGTGTGGCCGAACGCGGCCGAGGTGACGTACCCGGCCACCTCCCCGTCGAGGAACACCGGTTCGTGGCCGAGCACCACGCTCCGCCCGTCGTCGACGGTGAGGCAGGTGAGCCGCCGGGCCGGGGTCTCGTGTTCCAGGCCGGCGATCGCCTCGTGGCCGACGTAGCCGGTCTTCTTCTTGTTCACCGCGAAGCCGAGGCCCGCCTCGTAGGGGTTGTGCTCGGTCGTCATGTCGGTGCCCCAGGACCGGTAGCCCTTCTCCAGACGCAGGCTGTTGAAGGCCGCGCGCCCGGCCGCGATGACGCCCAGCGCCTGCCCCGCCTCCCACAGCACGGACCACAGCCGCCTGCCGTGCTCGGCGCTGGTGTAGATCTCCCAGCCGAGCTCGCCCACGTAGGACAGTCGCATCGCGGTCACCGGGATGCCGGCGATGTGCGCGTGTCGCAGGCGGAAGTACTTCAGTCCCTCGTGGGAGAAGTCGTCGTCGCTAAGCGGCTGCACGAGGTCCCTCGCGAGCGGACCCCACACGCCGATGCAGCACGTGCCGCCGGTGATGTCGCGGACCCGCACGCTGTGGTCGTCGGGCGCCTGGCGCAGCAGGTAGTCCAGGTCCAGGTTGCCGTTGGCGCCGACCTGGTAGCGGTCGTCGCCGAGCCGGGCCACGGTCAGGTCCGAGCGGATTCCGCCGCCCTGGTCGAGCATCAGCGTGTAGGTGACCGAGCCGACGGACTTGTCCATCTTGCCGGTGGTCAACCGCTGCAGGAACTCCGTGGCCCCGGGGCCGGACACCTCGATCCGCTTGAGCGGGGTCATGTCGTAGAGCGCGACCGCGGTGCGGGTCTTCCACGCCTCCGCGGCGGCGATCGGCGAGTGGAACATCGCCGACCACGCGTCCCGGGACGGCGGCTGCCACTCCGGCGGCAGGTCCTTGACCAGCCGGGCGTTGGCCTCGTACCAGTGCGGCCGTTCCCAGGTGTTCGCCTCGAGGAAGAACGCTCCGAGGTCCTTCTGCTGTGCGTAGAACGGGCTGACCTTCAGCTCGCGCGGGGAGAGCTTGGGCTGCAGCGGGTGCAGCACGTCGTAGATCTCCACGAAGTTGCGCTGCGCCGTCTCGTTCACGTAGGCGTCGGTCGTCTGGATCTCGTCGAAGCGGTTGACGTCGCAGCCGTGCAGCTCGACCTCGCTGCGGCCGTCGACGAGCAGCTGGGCGACCGCCTTCGCCACCCCGGCGGAGTGCGTGACCCACACCGCCTCAGCGACCCAGAACCCGGCCACGTCGGGCGACTCTCCGACCAGCGGGCCGCCGTCCGGCGTGAACGAGAACACGCCGTTGAACCCGGTCTCCACCTTGGCCTCGCGCAGCGCGGGCAGGAGGTTCCTGCTGTGTTCCCAGGACGGCGCGAAGTCCTCCTCGGTGAACGGCAGCATCGACGGCATTGCCTGCTCGCCCATGCCGCTGTCGTCGACCTCGGGCAGGTCGGCCAGCCGCGCGGGCATCGGGCGGTGGGCGTAGGTGCCGATGCCGAGGCAGTCGTTGTGCTCGCGGTAGTACAGGTCGTGGTCCTGGTGCCGCAGGATCGGCATGCGCGCCTCGATGTGCTCGTCGTTGCGGCCGACGAGCTCGGCGAGCTGCCCGGTTCGGACGTACTGGTGGGCGAGCGGCAGCAGCGGCACCGTCATGCCGACCAGCTCGCCGACCGCGCGGCCCCAGAACCCGGCGCAGGACACCACGATGTCGGCGGGAATCTCGTCCCCGGCGTCGGTGCGCACGCCGGTCACCCGGCCGCCCTGCTGGAGCACCTCGGTGACGCGGGTGGAGCCGCGGAACACCGCACCGCGCGACTCGGCACGGCGGGCCAGTGCGACCACGGCGCGGGCGGCCTTGGCGAGACCGTCGGTGGGTGTGTGCAGGCCGCCGAGCACCTTCTCCTGGTCCAGCAACGGATGCAGTGCCTTGCACCGCGCGGGGTCGACCACCTCCGCGGGCACGCCCCTCGAGATCGCCCAGCCCTGCTTGCGGTGCAGGTCGGCCAGGCGCTCGGGAGTGGTTGCGACCTCGAGGCCACCGACCTGGTTGAAGCACCAGGCGCCATCGACGTCGAGGCCGAGGAACTTCTCGACGGTGTAGGTGGCGAACTCCGTCATCGTCTTGGAGCCGTTGGTCTGGTAGACGAGGCCGGGGGCGTGCGAGGTGGAGCCGCCGGTGAGCGGCAGTGGCCCCTGGTCGACCACGGTGACCTGGTGCCAGCCGCGCACGGTGAGCTCGTCGGCCAGGTTCGCACCGACGATCCCGGCTCCGATGATGACAACGCGGGGGGTCGTGCTCATGTGGACCTCCTAAGGGAAAGCGCGGAATTCCTCGGCTGCGTCGAGCACCCAGTCGGCGAGGTAGCCCGCGAAGGACTGTCGGACGAACAGGCGGAAGTCGTCGGGGCCGAGCGCGAGCAGCAGCACCACGGTCTGGCCGACGTACGTCTGCGCGCACGCGCCCGCGGGAAACGCCGACGGGCGCAGGTCCAAGGCGCAGCCCAGCGACAGCAGTTCGCGGGCGAGACCCCCGTGCAGGCGCAGGCTCGTGCGCTGCGCGGAGACGTCGACGGCCGAGCCGTCATAGGCCGAGACGACCCAGCCCAGCTCCCGCTCGAACTCCTGCGGATCGGCGCCCGCGCTGGTCACCAGCCACTCGTCGGGCCCGAGCCAGACGAGCTGGCCGTCGACGGTGTGGGTCCAGGTGTTGGGCTCGACGGGAAGAGCCGTGCCGAGCGCACGGCCGACCGCGTCGGCGCCTGGCCCTGCAGGGTCGACGCGCAGGTCCACGGCGGCGACCGGGTCCTCCGGATACACGGTCAGCCCCTCCACCCGGCCGGACAGCTCGGCCAGCGCCGCGCGCCGGTTCTCCAGCGGGTGGGTGCGGTACAGGATGTCAGCCATCGCGGCGTGCTCCCTCCGGGTCGATCAGCA
This sequence comes from Prauserella endophytica, assembly GCF_005146945.1. Classification (GTDB taxonomy): domain Bacteria; phylum Actinomycetota; class Actinomycetes; order Mycobacteriales; family Pseudonocardiaceae; genus Prauserella_A; species Prauserella_A endophytica. The sequence continues at coordinate 230,474 of NZ_SWMS01000008.1, read as the reverse complement.
CGGTGTCGCCGATCTGGGCCTGTACGAGCGCGCCGTTCACCGGCACGTGCACCAGATCCCCGATCCGGGCGCGACCGTTCTTCACCAGCGCCAGCGCGAACGGGCGCCCCAGTTCCGCGCTGAGGTAGCTGGACGTGACGTGCCCGAGCATCGGCACCGGCGGCTCCGGCAGACTGCCGTTCTCGCACAGCTCGACGATCTGCGAGCCCTCGGGCAGCTTCGTGCGGCCGTCGATGGGCAACAGCGAGACGAACTGCTTGCGCAACGGGTTGTGGTTCTCCGGCCGGGAGAACGAGCGCTTGCCGACGAAGTCCTCCTTCTTCTTCGACACCGCCCAGCTCATGCCGAGGTCCTGCGGGGTCACCGTGCCGTCGGTGTCCTGCCCGATGATCGGATAGCCCTTCTCGGCGCGCAGGACGTGCATGGTTTCGGTGCCGTACGGGGTGATCCCGTACCGCTCCCCCGCCGCGAGGAGCCTTTCCCACAGCGCCGGGGCGTACCACGAGTTGACGTTCACCTCGTAGGCGAGCTCACCGGAGAACGAGATCCGGGCGACACGCACGGGCACGCCGTCGAGCGTGGTGTCGCGCCACGACATGAACGGGAACGCGTCGGCGCTGACGTCCAACTCGGGGAAGACCTCGCCGACCACGTCGCGGGAACGCGGGCCGACGACCGGGAACACCGACCACTGCTCGGTGACCGAGGTCAGGTGCACGCGCAGCTCCGGCCATTCCGTCTGGAGCCACTCCTCCATCCAGTCCAGCACCGTGGCCGCGCCGCCGGTGGTGGTGGTGACCAGGTACCGGTTCTCGTCGATCCGCAGCACGGTGCCGTCGTCGAGCACCATGCCGTCGTTGCCGCACATGACCCCGTAGCGGACCCTGCCGACCTTCAGCGTGCTCATCATGTTGGTGTAGAGCCGGTCGAGGAACACCGCGGCGTCCGGGCCCTGAACGTCGATCTTGCCCAGAGTGGACCCGTCGAGGATGCCCACACCCGAGCGGGCCGCCGCGCACTCGCGCAGCACCGCGGCGTCCATGTCCTCCCCCGGCTCCGGGTAGTACCGCGCGCGCTTCCACTGCCCGACGTCCTCGAACACCGCGCCCGCCTCGACGTGCCAGTCGTGCAGCGGCGTGGTCCGCTCGGGATCGAACAGGCTGCCCCGGGCGCGGCCGGCGAGCGCGGCGAAGGCCACCGGCGTGTACGGCGGGCGGAACGTGGTGGTGCCGAGATCCTCGATCCGCGCACCCAGCAGTTCCGCGGTGATGCCCGAGGCGAGCACCCCGGAGGTCTTGCCCTGGTCGTGCGCGGTGCCGATGGTGGTGTAGCGCTTGACGTGCTCCACCGAGCGAAGCCCGGCGCCCACCGCGCGCCCGATGTCGGCCACGGTGGCGTCGCGCTGGATGTCGACGAACTGCCTGCCCGGATCGCCGTCGGTGCGCCACACGACCTTGGTCGGCGTACGGGCCGGTTCCGGACCGGCCTCCGGCGCGTCCGGGCCGCCGCCCTCCCGCAGCACACCGGCCAGGTCCAGGGTTCCGTTGGCGGCGCCGATCACGATGACCCCGGGCAGCGAGCCCGAGGGCCGGAACGAGCCGAGCTCCGGGTCGTAGGCCAGCGCTCCCCTGACATGGCTGAACAAGTGCACCACCGGGTTCCAGCCGCCGGAGACCAGCAGCAGGTCCGCGGGCAGCCGCACGCTGCCGTCGACGCCATGGGCGAGCACGGCGCGCACCCGCTCCTCGCCCTCGGTCCCCGTGACCGTCGTCGACGGATGCACGGGGACGCCGGCCTCGGCCGCACGGGCTGCCCACTCGCGCGGCAGCGTGTCCCTGACGTCGAGAACGGTCACCCGCGCACCGGCTCCCGCCAGGTCGAGCGCGGCGGCGTAGGCGGCGTCGTCGGAGGTGAAGACCACGACCTCCCTGCCAGCGAGCACGCCGTAGCGGTGCAGGTAGTCCCGCGCCGCCGAGGCGAGCATGACGCCGGGCCGGTCGTTGTCCTCGAAGACGATCGGCCGTTCCTGCGCGCCCGTGGCGACCACGACCTTCAGCGCGCGGATGCGGTGCACCCGCTGACGGCTGCGGTGCGCGGGCGCGTCGGCGCCGAGGTGGTCGGTCCGCCGCTCCAGCGCGAGCACGAAGCCGTCGTCGTACTGGCCGAACGCGGTGGTGCGCTGGAGGTGCCGGACCCCGAGCCGCGCCAGCTCGGCGACGACGTCGGCCACGAAGCCGAGCGCGGGACGGCCGTCGATGACCTCGGTGCCGGTGAGGCTCCCGCCCGCGACGGGCCGGTCGTCGACCAGCACGACGTCCTCCCCCGCCCTCGCGGCGGCGAGCGCGGCCAGCAGCCCGGCCGGACCGGCGCCGATCACCAGCGTGTCGGTGTGCGTGTGCTTGCGGTCGTACCGGGCCGGATCGGCGGTGTCGGCGAGCCGCCCCTGCCCGTTGACGCCGTGGGCGACCAGGCCGTCGACGAGCTCGACGGTGGTGGCCTGCAGCATCGGCTCGGGAAACGGCTTCTCGATCTGCACCAGCGCTGTCGCGTCCTCGGTCCACGCCGCACTGATGCCGTGCGGGCGGCCCAGGTTGACGCTGGAGCCGACCAGGTGCACGCCGTTCGCGAGCAGTGCCGAGGCGAGCGTGTCACCGGGGTGCCCGGTGTAGGTGCGGCCGTCGAAGGTGAAGGTGAGCATGCGGCCGCGGTCGATCCGGCCGTAACCGTGGACCCTGCTCATGCCGCCTCCGCGGGAGTCGGTGCGCCGGTGGCGGCTCATACCCGCACCTCCGTGTTCCGTTGCGTGTTCGGCAATGGCTCGCCGGGCTTGGCGGTGCCCAGGAACCGGTAGGTGTGCGTGTCGCGCAGGGCGTTGAACCAGCGGCGGCAGCCCGCGCTGTGGCTCCACCGCTCGGCGAACGGGCCCTTCGGGTTGTCGCGGTAGAAGACGTACTCTGCCCAGTCCTGATCGGACAGTTCGGCCGGCCGCTCGGGATAGGTGATCTCGGCCTGCCCGCCGTAGTGGAACTCGACCTCCTCGCGGGGGCCGCACCAGGGACAGTGGATGAGTTGCATGGCAGTCCTCGTGTTTCAGTGGGCCACGGCCGCGGCGCCGTGTTCGTCGACCAGTGCGCCGGTGGTGAACCGGTCCAGGCTGAACGGCTTGACGTAGGGGTGTGGCTCGCCGTGCGCGATGGTGTGCGCGTAGCACCAGCCGATGCCCGGCGTCGCCTTGAACCCGCCGGTCCCCCACCCGGCGTTGACGAACACGTTCTCGTACGGGGTGTGCCCGACGATCGGGCTCGCGTCCGGGGTGACGTCGACGATGCCCGCCCACGACCGGAGCAGGTGCGCGCGGGCGAACACCGGGAACAGCTCCACCGCGGCGGCCATCTGCCGCTCGATGATGTGGAAGGCGCCGCGTTGCCCGTACCCGTTGTAGGAGTCCACGCCCGCGCCCATCACCAGCTCGCCCTTGTGCGCCTGGGAGACGTACACGTGCACGGCGTTGGACATGACGATCGTCGGGTGCACCGGCTCCAGGAGCTCGGAGACCAGCGCCTGCAGGGGGTGCGACTGCAGCGGCGTGCGCACGCCCAGCCGGTCCAGCAGCACCGACGTGTGCCCGGCGGCGCAGAGCGCGACGGTGCCGCAGCCGAGGTCGCCGCGGGTCGTGCGCACCCCGGTGACCCGGTCACCGTCCACGGTGAACCCGGTGACCTCGCAGTCCTGGATCAGGTCGACACCGGCCTCGTCGACCCGTCGCGCGAAGCCCCAGGCGACGTAGTCGTGCTTGGCGATGCCCGCGCGCGGCTGGTAGGTCGCGCCCTGCACCGGGTAGCGGATGTCGGCGGAGATGTTGACGATCGGGCAGATGCGCTTGACCTCCTCCGGCCCGAGCCACTCCGCGTCGATGCCGTTGAGCTTGTTGGCCTCGACCCGGCGGACGGAGTCGCGGATGTCCTGTTCGGTGTGCGCCAGGTTCAGCACCCCGCGCTGGGAGAAGAGGATCGGGTAGCCGAGGTCGTCCTCCAGGCCCTCCCACAGCTTCAGGGAGTGCTCGTAGATCGCCGCCGACTCGTCCCACAGATAGTTCGACCGGATCAGGGTGGTGTTGCGGGCCATGTTGCCGCCCGCGAGCCAACCCTTCTCCAGCACCGCCACGTTGGTGATGCCGTGGTTCTTCACGAGGTAGTGCGCGGTCGCGAGGCCGTGTCCGCCGCCACCGACGATCACCACGTCGTAGTTCTTCCTCGGCTCGGGGTTGCGCCAGAGGAAGTCGGGGTGCTCGGGCAGGTCCGCGCCCGGTGGGTTCGTCGCCGTGTTCATGCCTGCAACTCCGGGTAGAGGGGGTGGCGGTCGGCGAGCGCGCCGACCCTGTCGGCCAGCTCGGCCAGCTCGGCGTCACCAGTCTCGGGGCGCAGCGCCAGCGCGATGATGTCGGCGACCTCGGCGAACTCGGCGTCGCCGAACCCGCGGGCGGCCAGTGCCGGCGTACCGATGCGCACGCCGGAAGCGACCATCGGCGGGCGAGGGTCGAACGGCACGGCGTTGCGGTTCACCGTGATCCCCACGCGGTGCAGCCGGTCCTCGGCGGTCTTGCCGTCCAGTTCGGAATGCCGGAGGTCGACCAGCACCAGGTGGACGTCGGTGCCGCCGGACACCACGCCGACGCCGGGCTCTCGAAGCAGCCGCTCGGCGAGGATCCGCGCCCCGGCCAGCGTGCGCTCCTGGCGGAGGCGGAAGGCCGGTTCCCCGGCGAGCTTGAACGCCACCGCCTTGGCCGCGATCACGTGCTCCAGCGGCCCGCCCTGCAGTCCGGGGAACACGCTGGAGTTGAGCTTCTTGGCCAGTTCCCGCCGCGCCAGGATCACGCCGCCGCGGGGGCCGCCGAGCGTCTTGTGCGTGGTGGAGGTGACCACGTCCGCGTACGGCACCGGGGACGGGTGCAGTCCGGCGGCGACCAGACCGGCGAAGTGCGCCATGTCCACCATCAGGTAGGCGCCGACCTCGTCGGCGATCCGCCGGAACTCCGCGAAGTCGAGATGCCGGGGGTAGGCCGACCAGCCCGCGATGATCAGCTTCGGCCGGTGCTCGTGCGCCAGCCGCTCGACCTCGGCCAGATCGACCAGGTGATCGTCCTCGCGCACGTGGTAGGGCACGGCGTCGAAGTACCTGCCGGAGAAGGTCAGGCGCATTCCGTGGGTCAGGTGCCCGCCGTGCGCGAGGTCCAGGCCGAGGAAGGTGTCCCCCGGCGAGAGCAGGGCCGCCAGCACCGCCGCGTTGGCCTGCGCGCCCGAATGCGGCTGGACGTTCGCGAACTCGGCTCCGAACAGTGCCCGCACGCGATCGATCGCCAGCTGCTCCACCTCGTCCACGTGCTCGCAGCCGCCGTAGTAGCGACGCCCTGGGTAGCCCTCGGCGTACTTGTTGGTCAGCACCGAGCCCTGGGCCTCCAGGACGCTCAGCGGAGCGAAGTTCTCGCTCGCGATCATCTCCAGGGTGCCGCGCTGGCGGGCCACCTCCAGGTTGACCAGCCGGTGGACCTCAGGGTCGGCCTCCGCCAGGGGCAGGCCGAGCACCCGCTCGGGACTCCGCGTCTCCTCGCGATCAACGGTTACGGACATGCGGCCCAACTCCCGTCATATCTTTTTCGGCGGACTGATATATCAATTACGGGCCACGTTAAGGCCCACTGTGGCGCCGGTCAATACCGTGCGGGAAGCGGCTCAGTATCCCCGGCTAATCCACTCGGACAGTTCCGGCACCTCCTCTCCGATCGAGGTCTGATCGCCGTGCCCGGTGCGGACGACGGCGTCGTCCGGCAGGCTCGGCAACGCGCGATCGTGTCGAGGCCCGAGCACCCCGCACGCCTGCACCCGCACCACGGCCTCACCGGGCAGGAGGGCGGGGACGACGACGGGCGCGACGGAGAAGGGCCAGCCCCTCTCGGGCGAGCCGACTCGGGGGTTCCGCGCCATGTGGTCTCTCCTCTTTCTGTCGCGCGTCAGGCGGGTTCGAGGCGCACGACGACGGCTTTCGAGGTCGGTGCGCCGGATTCGAGGGCTTGCGAGTCGAGCGGGACCAGCGGGTTGGTCTCCGGGTAGTACGCGGCCGCGCAGCCCTTCGGCGTGTCGTAGGAGACGGTCCGGAAGCCGCGGACCCGCCGCTCTCGGCCGTCGTCCCACTCCGAGACGAGGTCGACCCGCTCCCCCGCCGCCAGGCCGAGCTCGTCGAGATCGGCCTGGCTGACGAACACCACGCGACGGCCCGAGGAGATGCCGCGATAGCGGTCGTCGAGCCCGTAGACAGTGGTGTTGAACTGGTCGTGACTGCGCAACGTCTGCAGCACGAGCCGCCCCTCGGGCACCGACAGCACGTCCAGCGGGTTGACCGTGAACACCGCCCTTCCCTCGGGCGTCGGGAACGTGCGGCTGTCGCGTGGCGGATGCGGCAGAGTGAACGCGGTGCCGTGGCGGAGCTTCTCCTCGTAGTCCTCACAGCCGGGCACGACCCGGCCGATGCGCTCGCGGATCAGCGCGTAGTCGCCGGCGAACGACGGCCAGTCGATACCGTGCCGGGCGCCGAGCGTGGCGTGCGCGATCCCGCAGATGATGTCCACCTCGGACCGCAGCAGCGCGCCCGCCGGCTTCGCGCGCCCCCGGGAGGCGTGCACGACCGACATCGAGTCCTCCACCGTGATCCGCTGTACCCGGCCACCGGTGTGGTCGCGCTCGGTGCGCCCCAGCGCGGGCAGGATGAGCGCGTCCCGTCCGGCCGCGACGTGGCTGCGGTTGAGTTTGGTGGAGATCTGGACGGTGAGGGCGGCCGAGCGCAGCGCCGCCTCGGTGACCTCGGTGTCCGACATCGCCGAGGCGAAATTGCCACCCAGCCCGACGAACACCTTCGCCCGCCCGTCGCGGAGCGCGCGGACGGCGCCCGCCGCGTCCCGCCCGTGCGCACGCGGCGGCGCGAAGCCGAACTCGGCCCCCAGCGCGTCGAGGAAGGAGTCCGGCACCTTCTCCCAGATGCCCATGGTGCGGTCGCCCTGGACGTTGGAGTGCCCGCGCACCGGGCAGAGCCCCGCGCCGGGCTTACCGATCATGCCCTGCAGCAGGGCCACGTTGACGAACTCCTGGATGGTGGCGACCGAGTTGCGGTGCTGGGTGATGCCCATCGCCCAGCAGTGCACGGTCCGCCTCGAGCCCATCAGCAGCTCGGCCGCGGACTCGATCTCCGCGCGGGACAGGCCCGTCGCCTCGAGAACCCGCGCCCAGTCGAGTCGCCCGATGTGCTCGCGCCACGCGGCGAACCCCGTGGTGTGCCGCTCGACGAAGTCCCAGTCCACGGCGCCCGCACGCAACAGCAGGTGCCCGAACGCCTGCCACAGCGCGAGATCACCGTTGGACCGGATCCGGAGGTACCGGTCGGCCAGTTCGGTGCCGACGGTGAGGCCACGGGCGGTCTGCGGGTTGTTGAACCTGAGCAGGCCCGCCTCGCGCAGGGGGTTGATCGCCAGTATCCGCGCGCCCCGGCGTTTGGCCTTCTCCAGCGCGGACAGCATCCGCGGATGGTTCGTGCCGGGGTTCTGCCCGGAGATGACGATCAGCTCGGCTTCGTGCAGGTCCTCCAGCGACACCGTGCCCTTGCCCACGCCGATCGTCCTCGCGAGGCCAACGGACGTGGACTCGTGGCACATGTTGCTGCAGTCGGGCAGGTTGTTGGTGCCGAACACGCGGGCGAACAGCTGGTAGAGGAACGCGGCCTCGTTGGACGCGCGGCCCGAGGTGTAGAACAGCGCCTCGTCCGGATCGGCCAAGCCGGACAGGTGCTCGGCGACCAGCGCGAAGGCCGCGTCCCAGGTGATGGGCTCGTACCGGTCGCCGCCGTCGCGGCGCACCATGGGGTGCACCAGCCGCCCCTGGCGCTCCAGCCAGTAGCCGCTCCGCTGTTCGAGGTCGGCGATCGGGTGCCGGGCGAAGAACTCGGGGCCGACGACCTCCCGCTGCCCCTCCCAGGACACCGCCTTGGCGCCGTTCTCGCAGAACTCGGCGGTGTGCCGGTGATCCAGCGGATCGGGCCACGCGCACGACATGCAGTCGAACCCGTTCTCCTGGTTGAGCGTCAGCAGGTTCTTCGCCGACTTCACCGCGCCCATCTGCCGCAGCGCCCTCGCCACCGACACCCGCACCGCCTTCAGTCCGGCGGCGCGGGTGGCGGCCTTGCCGACCCTCAGGCCGGCCTCTTCGTCAGACAACGTCGTCCTCGTTCGCCGGATTCAGTCCGAGATCGCGTCCGCGACCCAGTCGCGGAACTCGCCGATGTGGTGCTCGCTGGGCACCAGCACTCCGCCCGCGGCGTAGGCCTTCGACGACATCGCGGGCTGGCACCGCTCGCAGGCGTCGAAGTCCTGCTGGTTGACCCGGTGGAACAGCTCCACCGACTTGCTCAGGTCGGCACCGCTGTCGATGACGTCCTGCGTGTAGAGCCAGTCGCATTCGACGACCGTCCGGTCCACGGCCATCGGGTACATCCGGTGGAAGATGACGTGGTCGGGCACCAGGTTGATGAAGACCTGCGGGTTGACGGTGATCGCGTAGTAGCGGCGGTCGTGGCTCTCCCCGACCCCGGCGAGCTTGCCGAAGCCGCCCTGGCCGTCGACGGTGAAGCCGCTGATCTCCTCACCGAACTCGGCGCCGTGCCCGACGAAGTACTGGGCGGCGTAGCCGTCGGCGAACTCGGGCAGCACCTCGGTCAGCTCGGGGTGGATCGTCGCGCAGTGATAGCACTCCATGAAGTTCTCGACGATCAGCTTCCAGTTGGCCTTCACGTCGTAGGTGATCCGGCGGCCCACCACCAGCTCGTCGATGCCCCACTCCTCGATGGTCTCGTGGTCGCCGAGCCTGCCGGAGACCGCGGCCTGCACCGTGTCGGCGAAGGACGGCGGCTCGTCGGCGAGGCACACCCACACCGTGCCGAGCCACTCGCGCAGCGCGACCTTGACGAGGCCGTACTCGTCACGGTTGACGTCGTGCATCGAGTTCAGGTTCGGCGCGGCGACGAGCGAGCCGTCGAGGCCGTAGGTCCACGCGTGGTAGGGGCACTGCAGGGACCGGCGCACGGTGCCGGAGTCCTCCATGCACAGTCGGGCGCCGCGGTGACGGCACACATTGAGGAAGGCCCGCAGCGAGCGGTCGCGGCCGCGGACGATCACCACGCTCTCCCCTCCGACGTCGACCGTGCGGAAGTTGCCCGGCTCGGACAGGTCGCTGCTGCGGGCGGCGGCGAACCAGTGGCGCTGAAAGATCCGGCTCTGCTCGCGCTCGAAGATCGCCGGGTCGGTGTAGTGCGCGCCGGGCAGGGTCGGGATGAGGCTGGTGGCGGGCTCCGGCTGCTGGTGCTGGACTTCGACGGAACTCACGGTGATCCTTTCTGCGGGTCAGTCAGTTCGAAGTGGACGGACGTCCGGCGAGCTGGCGGCGCCAGCGGCCGAACGAGCGGGCGCGGTCGATCGCGAGCACTGCCACCGGGGTGCCGGCCGGGTCGCGGTAGACCGCGAGGAAGTCGAACGCCGTCACGTCGCCCTCGAGCACCTCCACCGTGGAGTCCTCGGCGCGGTGCCCGGCGAACTGGATCCGGTGGCCGTACTGGTCCGACCAGAAGTAGGGCAGACCGTGGTGCGCGGGCGGGGTGTAGTCCCGGCCCAGCAGGGCGGACGCCGCGACGATCGGCTGCTGCACGGCGTTGGTCCAGTGCTCCAGCCGCATCGGCTCGGCGGCGTGTGCCCGGTCGGAGTTGGCGCAGTCACCGACCGCGACCACCTCCGGGATGTTCGTGACACCGCGCGCGTCGGTGCGCACCCCGTTGGCGAGCTCCACGCCGGAGCCGATCAGCCAGTCCACGCACGGCGAGGCACCGATGCCCAGCACCACCACGTCCGCCGGCAGCTCGCGGCCGTCGGTCAGCCTGACCGCGGTCACGCGATCGCTCCCGACCAGCCCGGCCAGTCCGGCCCCTGTGTGCAACCGGACCTTCCTCGTGGCGTGCAGCCGCGCGCACAGCCGGCCCATCTCCAGGCCCAGCGGTTTCCGCAGCGGCACCGGCTCGGCTTCGACCACGTCGGTCTCGATGCCCATACCCGCGGCCGTCGACGCGATCTCGGAGCCGATGAACCCCGCGCCGATCACCACGAGGCGCGAACCGGGAACGAGCACCTTGCGCAGGGCGATCGCGTCGTCGAGAGTGCGCAGCGTGTGCACCCCGTCGAGGGCCTGCCCCGGCAGGCACCGAGCCCGGGCGCCGGTGGCGAGCACGACGCCGTCGGAGACGATCCGCTCGCCGTCGTCGAGCACCACGGTCCGCTCCGCGGTGTCGAGCGCCGTGGCGGTCCGGCCGAGCCGCCAGTCGGCGCCCAGAGAGGCGTCCTCGGGCGTCTCCAGCTTGAGATCCGCCTCGGACACCGTGCCCGCCAGGTACTCCTTCGACAGCGGGGGCCGGTCGTACGGGGCGTGCGCCTCTTCACCCACGACGGTGATCCGCCCGTCGTAGCCCTGGTCACGCAAGGCGCGGACCGCGGTGAGCCCGGCGAGCGACGCGCCGACGACGGTGACCGCCCGCATCAGGCGACCTCTTCCGCGACCGCGCCGACCACCTCGACCTCGGTACCGATGGTCTCGTGCACGTAGACCTGGCCGTCCACGACGACCACCTCGTGCGTGCGCACGGGCTTGCGGGCAGGCGGTCCGCTCGGGCGTCCGGTGCGGAGGTCGAAGCACGCGGCGTGCAACGGGCACTCGACCGCACAGCCTTCGAGCCAGCCGTCGGACAGCGATGCGTCCTGGTGGGTGCAGGTGTCGTCGATCGCGTAGAACTCGCCGTCCACGTTGAAGACCGCGATTGCGACCTGGCCCTGCACACGTACAGACTCTCCAGCGGGAATCTCGGACACCGCGCCAACTAAGATCATCGTTGCTCCTGTTGCTTATCGCGGAACACGCCGTGCAATACGCAACAGAGCATCAGCTAGGTTTCCGTGGCCCGTCAATCGCCCGAACACAGAAGCCGCCCTCGCCGCCTCGGAGTTGCAACATGTACAACAACGGCGTCGCCCCCACCACCGCCATCCCAGAGCCGAAGCCCCCGAGCCAGACCGTCGACCGGGCACTGTCGATCCTCACCCTGCTGGCCCAGCGGGGACCGTCGGGCGTCACCGAGGTGGCGAACGCACTCGGCGTCCACAAGTCGACCACCGCCCGCCTGCTGGCGACGCTGGAGAGGTTCCGGTTCGTCGAGCAGGACGGCAACCGCGGCAAGTACCGCCTCGGCTTCGGCATCGTCCGGCTCGCCGGAGCTACCGCCGCCCAGCTCGACATCGCCAAGGAGGGACGGCCGGTCTGCGCCCGGCTCGCCGCCGAGCTGCGGGGGACGGTCAGCCTGAGCGTCCTCGAGGGCGGCGGCGCCACCGCCGTGGCCCAGGAACCGAGCACGGAGCGGAACTGGATCGGCCTCCGGATGCCGCTGCACGCGACGGCGACCGGGAAGGTGCTACTGGCGAGCCTCGGCTTCGAGGAGCTCAGTGGCGCCCTCGAGCGGCCCCGGCAGCGGTTCACCGCCGACACCATCACGGCCAGCGGCGCACTGCTGGCGGATCTGAACAGGGTCCGCGATCGTGGTTGGGCCGCGACGATCGGCGAGCTGGAGACCGGGCTCAACTCCGTCGCCGTGCCGGTCCGAGGGCCTGGTGGCCGCATCGCGGGCGCCCTCAGCGTGTCCGCCTACGACGAGCACCTGCAGCCCGATGATTTCAAGGACCTCGCCCGCATACTCAAGCAGGCGTCCGAAGAAATCCTCGCCAGGCTCGAACTGCTGGCGAACCCGTAAAGACCCCTGTTAACTTGACGCTCACATGACACATCTATTACGTTCGACAGATATATCAGTCGTCTCATGAATCAAGGGTGATCATGTATCCACGACACTCGAGGTTGTTTCCGCAGGTCACACGAGCTGAGTCGGCGGGGTGAGCGGGGTGGCCGATCAGCCAGCGCCCGGCCAGGCAGTCATCGAAGACGAGCGAACGATCCGCCGAGCGACCACGGCGGCCACGCTGGGAAATGTGGCCGAATGGTACGACTTCGGTATTTATTCCTACCTTGCCGCAGTAGCGCTGGACCGGGTTTTCTTTCCGGACGCCGGTGATTGGTCGACGGTTTTCACGCTCGGCACATTCGCGGCCGCATTCCTGGCCCGCCCATTCGGAGGCTTCATCCTGGGCCCACTCGGCGACCGAATCGGCCGCACGAAAGTGCTGGCCGCCACCGTCCTGCTGATGGCGGTCGCCACCGTGCTGCTGGGCCTGGTCCCCAGTTACGGCACCATCGGAATCGCGGCGCCGCTCATCGTCCTGTTCATCAGAATGCTGCAGGGCTTCTCCGCCGGAGGCGAGTACACCGGCGCCCTCACCCTCGTCGCCGAATACGCCCCGGACCGCAGGCGGGGGTTCTTCGGTAGCTGGCTCGAATTCGGCACGCTCGTTGGTTACACCCTCGGCGCCGGTGTCTGCGCGATCCTGATCGCCGTGCTGCCCGAGGACGACCTGCTGACGTGGGGCTGGCGGATCCCGTTCATGCTCGCGCTTCCGGTCGGTGTTGTCGGGATCTACCTGCGCATCCGGCTGGAGGAGACTCCGGCGTTCCGGCAGCTGATGGACCGCTCCCCGGCGATGGCCACGATGTCGCTGCGCCGCGTGTTCCAGATCCTGCTGACCCACTACCGGTCGGCCTCGCTGATCGCGGCCGGACTGGTCGTCGCCTGGAACGTCACCAACTACGTGCTGACCAACTATGTGCCCACCTACCTCACTGGCACCCTGCCGGACCACGGCCACCACGGCACCAGTGAGGCCGTGTCGACCACTCTGCAGGTCGCGGTCATGCTGGTGATGCTCAGCGTGGTGGTGCTACTCGGTCGGCTCAGCGACCGCATCGGCCGCAAACCCATCCTCGTCACCGGCAGCGTCGCGCTCGTCCTGCTCGGCCTGCCGTCGGTGTGGCTGCTCCAGAGCGGGCTGGCGGGCCAGATCGCGGGTCTGCTGATCATGGGCTTCGCCCTGGTGTGCTTCGCGGCCGTCACCCCGTCGACGCTGCCCTCGCTCTTTCCCACGTTTATCCGCTACGGGAGCCTGGCGATCATCTTCAACGTGTTCGTCTCGGCCGTCGCCGGCACTGCGCCCACCGTCATCGGTGTCGGCGTGACGGCCACGGGCAACCTCGACTGGCCAGGCTACTACCTCATCGGCGCCGGCGTGATCGGCCTGATCAGCACGCTCTTCCTCCGGGAACCGGCAGGCGCCCCCCTGGCAGGCGCCGCACCACTCGCCTCCAGTGCCGACCTACCGCCACCCAAGCTGTCGGATACCGGTGTGCCACTGGAGAACCCCTTTCCACGGCGCACGTCCTGACCGCCACTCGACGTCGGCGAAGCTCCGGCTGGTACCCGCGGCGGCACGTCGCGGGTACCAGCCCCCGCCAGGGCAACGGGTCCCAGCACGCCGGGACCGGTCTCCCGCGACCGGCCGAGCCCGGCGCGGCAGCGGAGTCGTGCTCAGCGGTCCCGGCGGCTCGGTGACCCGATGATCAGCCGGTAGATCGCCAGGATGATCATGGAGCCGAGAATGGCGAGGCCCCACGTGCGTGCCTCGAAGAAGCGGCCCAGCTCCACCTCGAACAGGGTCTTGCCGATCCAGCCGCCGAGCAGCGCGCCGCCCACGCCCAGCAGGATCGTCAGGATGCAGCCGCCCGGATCACGGCCCGGCATGAGCAGTTTCGCGATGCCACCCGCCAGCAGGCCGAGCACGATCCAGCCAAGGAATCCCATGGTGACACCCTATGCCGCCACGCCAGGACCCGATCAACCCGGCAGGGCGGCGCGGTCGCTTGGTCGGCCGACGAGTCGATCGTGCCTTGCACTGGCGGTCGGGACCCATACGTCGACGCCGCCTATTCCTGTCTGGACACAGAGGACAGCACCACCCGCCGACGAGCCGTGCGGTGGCCAACGCGTCGTCATCGGCGAGCTCCGCTCGACGAGGCCGGCGGTCTCAGGTCGAGCGGTGACCGGATGGTGTCGAGAGGAGTGCGAGGACGGGATCCGAGGCGCCCGAGAAGGATCCGTCAGACGCGATCGCGACCGAGGCCTTCGGGAGGTACATGCTTTGGTGGCCGCGACGGCCTTGATCGAGAAATAGGCTACCCCGTAGGTTGTTCGAGTTCCGCCGTCGACGATGGAGTTGGACATGGCTTCTGGACAGGGCAGGGCGCCGCGTCGTCGCGGGCCTGTTCGCGGCCTCAGTCGTGGGTAGGTGGTGTGGGCGGCCCTGGACGAGTTCCGGTGGAGGCCGCCGACGAGAAGACCCTGCCGAAGACCGGCGTCCGGTGCGGACGGCTGGACCTACCTTGCATCGACGATGCTCGGCTACATGCCAGCGACAGCTGTCAACTGGACGTCCTTCACAACGCGACAGCTGTCGCTCGCCCGTCGGCACGCGCAAGGCATAGATTCGGCCGAAACCACCTCTCACCTCCGGGAGATCGATGAGGCAGGAGCACACGACGCCAAGCTCGACCTTGCTGCCCAGCACGCCCAGGCGCTGGTGTGGGAGCAGCATTGTTGCCTTCCGCTCGACCCAGGCTGGTGATCGCCGCAGCGCTGCTCGGACTCGGCATCGGACTCGGGTTCTCCCGGACGAAATGTCGTCGTGAGCGCCGTGCCGGTGCAGCGCGGTCTACAGGTCTGACGTGGCGGAGGCCGGCAGACTCGAGCGGCAAGCCCGATCGTGCTGGCTGGATCATGAGGAAGAGGAGTTGACATGAGGTTCTCCCCGCCGCAACGGGTCGTGGTGGTCGGAGCGGGCGCCGTGGGGCTCCGTTCCCTGCCGCCCATAGGGGGCGCCCATCCGAAATCGACCATGAAGGAGTCAGCGATGTCGCAAGGATCCGGCAGCCAACAACCGTCGGTGACCGAGGATCTCGCTGATCTCGCGTCAGCTCGACCCCGTCGCCATTTCGGGCAGCCCGATTTCCTCGAATCGATTCGACCCTCCCGGACACTCTCGATTTCGAGCCGAGCAGCGGTCGCTGACGGCCACATCGACAATTTTCGAGCATCCCACCACGTTCCGGCTACGTCTGTACGTAGCCGATCTGGACTTGCGGTCATACCATGAACCTTCATCGCTAGAGGCGATCCGCTCCACGAGATCTGGAACGCGCGGCCATCACCCCCGCCGCGTCGAACGTTGAACTCGACGTGCTGCGCCCGGCAGGGGACGCAGCCGACCCATGAGGGAAGACAATGTCACTCCTGATTACCGGTGCTACCATCATCGACGGTGTTTCCGACAAAGGAATCGACGGTCGGGCTATCCTGACGAATAATGGCCGTATCGTGGCGGTCGGCCAACCTGACGAGCTTCCGGTACCGGCAGACGCCGAAACCGTCGATTTCAGCGGGAAGTTCATCATTCCCGGGCTGATGAACGCCAATGTGCATCTCCTCATCAACATCTTCCTCGAAACGCTCGTTCGCTATGAAGGGCGTTACGAGGATCTGATTGTCGAGGCCGCCCAGGTTGCTCTGAAAGGCGGAATGACGACAGTTTTCGACACTTGGGGCCCGCGGCGTGCGCTCACGACAGTTCGCGAAAAGATCGACCGAGGTGAGATCGCTGGCAGCCGTATTCGCTGCGCTGGCAACATAGTCGGACTCGACGGTCCGTTCTCCGGGGATTTCGATAGGAGAATACCCGGGATTGGGAGCTCTCATTTCGTCGACCGAGTGAACGCGACATGGGTCGAAAATACTGGTCGGCATTTGATGTGGATGACCCCCGAAGGGGTTGGCAAAGAGGTGCGCCGGTACATTGAGCGCGGTATAGATTTCGTCAAGTACGCGGCGAACGAACATGGTGCGACCGCGGCCGGCGCCTTCATCCAATTTTCGGAGCGCACACAACGCGTCATCGTCGAAGAAGCCCATCGCGCCGGGTTGACCGCACAATCGCACGTTTCATCGGTTGAGGGTTTGAGACTGTCGATCGAGGCAGGCTGCGATCTCGTACAGCATTGCAACATGACGGGGCCTACCGAGATCCCGGACGAGACCCTTGAACTATTTGCACGAGAAAACTGCGGCGCCGTCGTCTTCCCATTGACAAATAATGGCCTGGAAACCCTGAAGGCATCGATTTCGGACATGGAATGGACGATGTGGAAGGCCGCGGATACGAATACTCGTAATCTCATCAACTCGGGCGCGAAGATCCTTCTCGCCAACGACGGTGGCATTTTCGCTCCGGAAATCCTACAGGAGCCGATGATCAAAGACACCTGGAACGGCTTGCCCGAAGAAGAAGCCCTGGGACGACTGGCAACAGGTCATTTCGTCTGGCTGAGAGCCATGGAAGAAAAAGGCATGTCACCGATGGAGTTGCTGCATGCGGCGACTCGCAACGTCGCCCAGGCGTATAAGGTCGACCACGATCTCGGAACACTCGAAGCGGGCAAGACCGCTGACATGGTGGTCCTCGACGAGGACCCGCTACAAGGCGCGAAGAGCTACCAAAGCATCCACGCCGTCATAAAGGACGGTGCACTGGTAGATCTCGACGCGCTCCCGGAGCAGCCGCTGTTGACTGCGGAGCTTCCAGCTCCGCTTGAGGAAGAGGTTCACTACCAACGATTTCTCCATCATGGTCCGCGCTTGCCGGGTTGCCCGTCCTCCATGCACGGAACGCACTGACATGTGCGCCCGCCACGCCCGCGAACGGGCGAGGTTCAACGACGGGCGGCGCCTCAGCGTGAGGCGGCGGCGATAATCGACGCCCACCCCTGAGGAGGACTAGCGAGCATGCAGATCCCAGAATTCATGTCCCCCGACCACGTCGCGCAGATGAACCGACTTCTCGCCGACTCGGTAGCAGTGAAGGAGGCAGCCGCGGCCTTCGGCGGTACGCACTCGCTGACGTACCGCCTCGACGGGGCGCCGAGCGGCGTGGAGTACTGGACCTTCGAGATCTCCCCAACGGGAGCACGGTTCCTGCTGGGACCCCCGGCGACCACTCCGGATGCCACGGTGAGCGTCGACTGGACCACGATGATGCAGCCGGCCCGAGCCGAGCGGGAGGGTCGCGAGGTGCCCGCGCCCGACGCACAGGTGTCGGGGGACGCCGCGATGATGGCCAGGCTGCAGGAGGTGGTCGAAATCGCACGAACGATCGCCACTGTGGACAGCCGCATCCCCGAGGTCTGAAACGTCCTCGTCCCTGGTCGAGCGTCTTCTGCCGACCCATGCTGCCCACCTTGGCACGCACGCAAGTTTGCCGCCCGCCTTCACGCGGACGCAGGCCGGAACACGCCCGCGCAACCCAGCGTCTGGGAGCACGCCACGACGCTGCGAACAGCAGGAGTCCTCGCTCGCGGGTGACAACGAATGGCCGGCGTTTGTCATGTACGAGCTCGACATGGCACGAAGCTGAGCCCCAGCGCAGACCGATGCTGATGGGGCCCAGGATTGGCATATCCGTGACTTACCACCGTCCGCCCATAACCGTCGCGGCCCGCACAGCAGGCGAGCCCGGAGCGGACCTGCACCCGGTGCACCGTGGATGGGTTCAACCCCAGGAAGAACGCCGTCCGCGCCGGGCCCCACCGGCGCGATACCCGGACTTTGGTGCGGGCCGGCGCTGCGCGGTGGAGACCGGGACTGGAAGCGCTCGGTGCTCAGCGCAGTGGCCAGCCTTCCCTACCGCACACCGGGCCGGACGCAGTCTGGCGGTCGGGTTCAGCAGGGCGTTACGGCGGGACAAGAGGGCCTCCCGGGCGTCGGTTGCGGAGTGGTGGTCCACGCCGAACCCGGAGGCCTCCGTCACGCCACGATCGTCCCTTCACGAGTCTCTCGCGTTCGCAACCCCTCAGGGCAGTACGGCTAGTCCCAGATCGGCTGATCGCTTTGGATGTCTTGCGGCGGACTTTGAGCGTGCTTGGTAGCCCGTTGAGTCTTCGCCGTTGGTGCAGCAGGCTGATGACGCGCGGGACCCCGTCGAATCCGGCGACGTGCATGGCGAGGCGTTGACGAACGAACTTCTCCCCCATCGTCGTGCTGGGCTCGGAGTCGGCTCCCTTCACGGCGCGACGTCACGCGGCTCGGCGCGGTGGCCTGGTTCGGCCTCCAGCTGCCGCGCGGACGGCTGATCTCGGCGATGCGCTGTTCGGCGAGGTGGTCGGCCGTCCGAGCCGGTGGGATCTCGCGGTCGGTCGCCATGGCGAGGATGCGCTGGCAGGTGTCGAAGATCTTTTCCGCGCGGGCGCGCCGTTCGTCGCAGCCGGCGATCTCCGAGGGCGACTTCGCAGCACTCGCCCATCCGGCACCGACACGGCAGGGCCCATGGGCCACGCTCCGTCCGGCTGTCTGACCGCAGTCGCTGCAGATCAGATACAGCGCTACCGCAGGATCGGTCCACGTCTTCGACGGATGACGTCGTTTGGCCAAGAGAGGTCCGACAAACGCTTGATGCTGCGCGGCTCCATGCGTCTCGACAATGGGTGTCATCGTGCGTCGTCCGCGTCGCGCATTCTGTAACGCGAGGGAGTGGGTCTATGGCCACGGATGTCGTCGTGATCGGGTCGGGGGTCGTGGGTGCCTCGATCGCGCTGGAACTTGCTCGGCGCGGTTGGCGGGTGACGGTCGTCGACAAGGCCGGAGGAGCGGGACATGGCTCCACGGGCGCGTCGAGCGCGGTGGTGCGGTTCAACTTTTCCACCTTGGCCAGCGTCTCCGCGGCGTGGGAGGCGCACTTCGCTTGGCGGTCATGGGCGGAGCACCTTGGCAGCGATGTCGGGGACCTTGCCCGGTTCGAGCGGTGCGGGTTGGCGATGCTGGATGTCCCGGCCGCACCGCGGTCGATGTACCTGCCACTGTTCAAGGAGGTCGGCGTTCCGTTCGAGGAGTGGTCGAGTGCGGATCTGGGGGAACGGATACCTGGTATCGATGTCGGCCGTTACTGGCCACCAAAGCGCATTGACGACGATCGGTTTTGGACCGCGGCCGAGGCCACGTTGGGCGCGGTGTACACGCCCGACGCGGGTTTCGTGAGCGATCCCGCGCTGGCAGCGCAGAATCTGGCCGTTGCCGCGAAAGCGTATGGTGCCGAGTTCCGATTCCGCGCCACCGTGCACAGGGTCAAGCGGGCCAACGGCCGGGTAACGGCGGTGATGTGTGCCGACGGCAGCAGGATCCCGTGTGGCGTCGTTGTCAACGCCGCGGGGCCGTGGTCGTCGCGGATCAACAAGCTCGCCGGCGTGGGCGCGGATTTCACGGTGGCTTGCCGGCCATTGCGTCAGGAAGTCGCGCATGTGGCGGCTCCTGCGGGTTACCGCACCGGTGATGGGGTCGGGATTTCTATCGCGGACATGGACCTGGGGACGTACCTGCGCGGCGAGGTCGGCGGGGGCCTGCTGGTCGGCGGTACGGAACCGGAGTGTGATCCCCTGCAGTGGGTGGATGACCCGGATGCGGTCACCATGCATCCGACGATGCCAGTGTTCCAGGCACAGGTCACACGCGCCGCGCGACGACTGCCGGAGTTGGAGATACCCAACCGTGCCCGCGGGGTCGTGGGCGTCTATGACGTCGCCGACGACTGGACCCCCATTTACGACCGTACGGAACTAGGAGGGTTCTACGTTGCCATGGGCACCAGCGGCAACCAGTTCAAGAACGCGCCAGTCGTCGGCAAGTTCCTCACGACGATCATCGAGCAGACCGAGAACGGTGTAGACCATGATGAACGACCGGCGCGGTTCGTCGGCGAGCACACCGGACTGGAGATCGACCTGTCCGCGTTCTCCCGCAAACGCCCCTACAACGCGGAGAACTCAGGCACGGTCCTCGGCTGAGAACGATTATCGATGACTGGACCTCGGGCATTCCGAGAACCGTCGCGGAATGTGTCGCGCCCGGCGGTGTTTTCGTGCACGAGAAACGCTCCAACTCCTGCCGGAGGTTGACACCCGGTATCAGGACACCGAGCGCATTCTTGCCGGCTTGTCTTCGGTCAAGGTCAGTGTTGTCTCGTTGCGGTGGGCAGCGGCGAGGGCGCGCAGCTTCAGTCCCAGGTGCAGGGTCAGCCGGTCGTCTCCCCGGCTCAGCTCACAGCCGGTGAGCTGTTCGATTCGTTTGAGCCGGTGGTACAGCGTCGCGCGGTGGACATTCAGGTTCCGTGCAGTACGGGCGACATCGCCGGCGTTGTCGAGGAATGCCTCCAGAGTGGCAACGAGCCCACGATGGCCGTCTTCTTTGTCCAGGGTGACCAGCGCGGGCACCTGCGCGGCCGCGAGAAGGTCCTCGGTAGGCATCCTCAGCAACAGCTGGTAGGGGCCGAGTGCGCCCCACCGGGCGACCGGTCCGATCGAGGGCACGAGCTGTGCCGCACGCACCGCAAGAAAGGCCTGGCGGTAGGACTCGACAATGTCCTCGACGCGGTGGGCGAGGCCTCCGATGCCCAGCACGAGCTGGACGCCGTCCTGGGTGAGCCGGTCGAACCGCGCGGTGAGTCTGCTGCAGATCGTGTCCAGCTCCCGGCGAGACGGCGGCTGGGGCTGGGCGAGCATCAACCATGCTCGGGACTTGTTGGTGGCCATCAGGGCGCAGGCGGGGGCTGCCGAGCGCTGCGACATCCAGCTCTGAGCATCTTCGACGGCGGCTTCCATGGCTACGGTCTGCGGGGCAGCAATGCCATCTGGCCCCTGGTGCTGCATGCCGAGAACCTGGAAGTACATGCCGGTGGTCGGGAACAGTTGCTCGGCCCGAAGGTCGTCCACGGCCTGGGAGCGGATGGCACGATCGGTGGCCACGAGTTCCCGCAGGATCGCCTCATGCCGTGCCCTGCTGCGTTCGTGCACGATGAGCTGTCGATACAGAACCACACCGGCGCGTTCGGCCGCTTCCCGGGCAATGTCTTGGTCCCGATCGCCGAGTGTGGAGTCGGGGTCGATGAGCCACAGGTAGCCCAGTAGCAACCCGGCGCAGCGGATCGGGATGCACAGCCGCGGCAAGGTGCCCTCCAGGGGCACGATCACCCGGCCCGGCGTTGTCCACTGCGCAATGCCTTGCGCGAGGATCTGCTCGCACAGCTGCGGGGCGACCGAGCGGTTGAGCACCGACGACACTCGCGATGCGTCCTCGTCACCGAAATGGCGACTCGCGGCCAGCAACCGGATGTTCGGGTCATCGATCGCCACGGACCGCTGCAGCCGCTCGGCCAGGTTGTCGACGATGTCCTGCAGGTCATCTGCCATCGCACACACCTCCCGTGGTAGGGGCGTGGATCAACTATGCATCAGCACCCCCCCGAATTGCGAGCGACAGATGTCGCGTCCTCCCTCCTGCCGTGCGACAGATGATGCGCACGGCGGCCCGAAGACATCGCCACACTTCGAGGTGCGATGGCCGGGTATCGGGAGTTCGGCAAGGACTTGGATCATCCTGGCGTGTGCCGCCGGCGCATCCGATCAGGGCGTGGCCCCCAGCCAGCGCCAGCCCATCAGTGGACGCGCAACGGACCCGCCCGGCACACAGAGCTATCCAGCCCGCCACCGTGGTAGTCGCTCCGGCGGCCCGATCGACGCGCCGGTGCAGACATACCTGACCGATTTCAAGCTCGCGAATCCCGACCGGTCTGCGGCAGTGACCGTTCGGCTGCCGCTGAAACCACTCATCCGGCCTGCCCGGCGGCTACCTGCCGGACGTGCTCGAGCAGCCGACGCAAGAACTCACCACCCTGCCGGTCACGGGAATCCCCGGCGAACCGGGCGTGCACGCCTCGGTGCCTCACATGTCGAGTGCCAGACGTAGCGAGATTCATTCGCCGCCGCTTGTACCTCCATTGGTCGTTGTAGGTGTCAGCAAGTTCGGCCACGTGCCTCGCCGCCATGCGTCCATTCGGAAAAGCTCTTCAACAGTGCCTGCGAGTCGCGCGTCGTCCTTGCGAGGAACTCATTGATGTAATAGCCCGCGCGACCGCACTCGAAGGGCCCTTCGGCCCGCAAGCTGGCGTGCCGCGGGTCGGACAAGCATTCTCAGGTGGTCCGCTCCGCCACGAAGCTCGCCACGTTCTCGGCGACGGCGGTGAGCGGGAGGGCGCCGGCGCCGAGAACGATCTCGTGGAAGTCGCGGACGTCGAACGCGGGCCCGAGCGCCTCCGCCGCGCGGCTGCGCAGCTCCCAGAACTTGAGGAAGCCGAGGCGGTAGCCGAGCGCCTGACCGGGCATGTCGGTCGAGTAGCGCAGCGTTTCGGTACGGATCTGCCCCGGCGACTCCATGGTCGTCGACGCCATGTACCTGGCCGCCTCCTCGAGGGACCAGCCGAGCGCGTTGAGCCCGGTGTCGACGACGAGCCGTTGCGCGGTGAAACGCTGGTGGACGTAGTGGCCGTAGCGATCCCATGGGTCGGTGTAGAGGCCCATCTCCGTCCCGAGCGACGCGGCGTACTCGGCCCAGCCCTCCGTGTAGGCACCGAGCAGCTCAGGGGCGAACACGCCGCGGACCGGGTGCAGCCCGGCGTCTTCCTCCTGGCGGGCGAGGTGGAAATGGTGGCCGGGGACGAGTTCGTGATAGATCAGGGTCGCCGCGTCGATCTGGGACCTGGTGTCGAGGCCGGACCCGTTGTAGCGGTAGCGGCCGGCGGGGTTTGTCGGGCCTGGCTGCTCGTAGTAGCCGTAGGACAGCCCGGCTTCGAGCTCGGGATCGAGGCGTTCGACCTCGTAGCCTGCCTCGGGTAGTACCGAGAACCACTGCCCGACCAGTGGTTCGATGGCTGCGATGTGCCGCCGGTAGGTCGCGGCGACGTCGTCGGCGCCGCGTGCGTGGAACCGCTCGTCCGCTTCGAGCACTCTCCGGTACGCGGCTTCGTCGCCGTCGAAACCCACCTCCGCGCGGAGCTTCGCCATCTGCTCGGTCAGCTCGGCGACCTGGGCGAGCCCGAGCTCGTGCACCTCCTCCGGCGAGATGTCGAACGAGGCGTACTGACGCACCAGTTCCCGGTACGCCCGCTCGCCTCCGGGGTACTGGCCGAGCCCGACCCCGCCGGCCGCGGTGTCACGCCCCGTGCCGTCGAGGTAGCGCAGGAGCGAGTCGACCGCCGGCAGTATGTCGTTCTCCTCAACCCGCCGCAGCCCGTCCTGCAGCCTGCCCCGCAGGGCCGGTGACAGGGGTTCGAGGCGGGAGTCGTCGAGGGTGAGCCACCGTCGCATCGCGACGCGCATACCCTCGACCGTGGACACGAACCCCGGCAACGCCGCGCGCGGTATCCCCCAGCCACGCTCGGCCTGCGCGCGAAGCTTCGCTTCCGCCACACGTACCCGTCGCGCGAGGTCTGCGGCAAGGGCATGGAAACGCTCGACGTCGGCCGTCGAGTCGGCGAAGGTGATCACGTCGAACACCTGCGGCGCCGTGTGGCTGAACTCGAACATCTGGTAGGGCGCCACCGGGAAGTGCCACCACCATGACTCGTCCGCGCGCGTCCAGTCGTCGGCGACGAAGCGGAGCAGAGCGGCTGTATTCCGCTCGTCCTGCTCGAGCGCGGCAACGTCGATCCCGATGAGCGCCTCGCGCACGGACCGGCCCACCACGACTCTTTCTTCCGCCTCCTCGTGCGACCCGCACGGCAGTCGCTCGACGGGTTGCCCGTTGCGCAGTGCATAGTGCGGCTCGGTACGCAGGACGTGGTCCCACACGCGGTCGGCGAGGCTTCGGATGGTCAACGCCATGATCGGCTCCTTTGTCGGTCAACTGCACACGGGTCAGCGTGAACTGGTCAGTCGGGCGGGAAGCCCGAACGACACCGCCGCCACGAGGGCACCCACGGCGCTCGCTCCGAGGAACGCCCAGGTGATGGCGTTCCAGCTCGGCAGCTGCATACCCGGCGTCAACTCGAGGGCCATGACGGTGGCGGCCAGCTGAGCACCGACCGCCTGGCCCACCGCACGCAGCACGTAGGCGACCCCGGAGACGCTCGCGACGCGGTCCGCGGGAAGCGTGAGCGCGATGATGTTGACGCCCTGGGTGAGGCCGAGGCCCACCGCCACGCCGACCAGGCCAGCGCCGACGGCCAGCACGACAGCATCGGACCGGCCGGCCAACATGACCAGCCCCGCGACGAGAAACAGCACCCCGGCGAGCACCATGACCATGCGCGACCCCACCAGCCTCTCCAATCGGCCGGCCAGCGGGGAGACGATCGCACCGAGCACGCCTAGCGGGAACATGATGAGCCCGGTGACGACCGGGGTCGAGCCCAGCCCGTACCCGGTCGCTGCCGGTGCCGCCACGATCGTCGGGACAGCGATCATCAGCCCCACGGAGGCCACACCCGAGGCGAACGCGGTCAGGTGGACGATCGTCACCGTCCGGCCGCCCAGCCGCAGGTCGACAAGGGGTTCCACGACCCGCCGCTCGACGGCGACGAACACGGCCAGCGCGACGACGGCCACCGCTCCCAGGCCGAGCACGGGAGCCGACGTCCACCCGGTCGACGCGACGAACGTGACGCCCAGCAGGAGCGCCACCAGGCCGATGCCGAGCAGGACGGCACCCGTCCAGTCGACCCTGCCCCGCACTGCAGGCGGATAGGACGGCATCACGAGGACAGCGAGCACCATCAGTGGTACAAGCACGATCAGGGCGATCCAGTACAGCCACGGGTACGAGAGCACGGAGAGGATCGGCCCCGCCATCAGCACACCACCCGCATTGGCGACGGCCATTCCACCGACGAGCAGGCCGTTGGTCCTCCGCAGCTTCTCGGGTGGCTCGGTGTCGCGGACGATGCCGATGGCCAGAGGCACGAGGCCGATCCCGACGCCTTGCAGGCCCTGGCCGACCGCGAACACCGCGACCGAGGAGGCCAGCCCTGCAAGCGCGATCCCCACACAGACGATCGCGAGGACGCCGAGGAAGACGACCCGCCGGTCGCGGACGTCGGCAAGCCTGCCGACGACCGGGGTAGCGACCCCGCCGGCGAGCGCCATCGCCGAGATGATCCACCCGGCTTGCGCCGGCGTCGCGCCAATCCCCTGCTGAATGAGCGACAATGCGGGCAGGATCATCGCCTCGAGCAGGCCGTAGACGAGCACACAGCCGATCAGCAACACGCTTACCGATCGTGCGCGGCCCTGCGCCACCGGCAGACCGCTCACCACAGCCTCGTTGCTCATCGGACGGGCACCTCCGTCTCGAGCAGCCGCCTGAGCTCGAGGTCGACGATGCGCGCAGGAGCGGCGGTGGCGGGTGCTATGCGTGCGGACATAAGTACCTCCTGTTAGCGGCGAAGCCCGGGGCGCCAGTGCCGGCGACGTCGAAGCTGGTTAGCAGCTTGAGGTGCGGCGTCGTGGATGGGAACGGGACAAACGTCGAGCAGATCGGTGCCGCGGTCCGACAGTTGGTGCATGCGCCATCTGGCGCAGCGGCCGGCGAAGGTTCGTCGCGCATGTCCACGACCGTGACGCTGTGGTGAAACCTAAGCTGCACGCACCAAAGGCGTTGAGCTTGATGCGAGGAGTACGGGTGACACGGCAAAGGACGCACCACGCGCGACCGCCGGCGCGTGCAGCGCACCTATGTGCTTCGCTGGGTTACCCGACCTCGCGCAACGGGGCGAGCCCGAAGACGCTGGCCACCGAGGTGGGGCAGGTGCCGTTGGCGGTGCCCCGGGATCGGGCGGGGACGTTCGAGCCGCGGCTGGTTGCGAAGGGTTCTCGCCGGGCCGGCGGTCTGGACGAGATGATCATCTCGCTGTACGCGGGCGGGATGACGGTGCGCGATATCCAGCATCATCTCGCGCACGCTGGGCACCGAGCTCTCGCACGAGACCATCGCCAACGTCACCGACGCCGTGCTCGAGGAGGTCAAGGCCTGGCAATCGCGGCCGCTGGAGGAGATCTGTCCGATCGTCTATCTGGACGCGCTGGTGGTGAAAACTCGCGACGGCCATCAGGTGCGTAACCGCTCCGCGCACCTGGCCGTCGGTGTCGATCTTGATGGCGTCAAGCACGTGCTCGGGATCTGGGTGCAAGCAGCCGAGGGCGCGAAACTCTGGGCCGGGGTCTGCGCCGAGCTGCGTAACCGGGGCATCCGCGCTGTGTCCGAGGACCGAGCCACCCCACAACCGCCACGCCCAGGTATCGCGCTGGCCTGCAACTACCATGAACCGATCATCTCGGTGCACGTGCACCGGTCGAAACCACGATGGATTCTCGCGGCGGGCCCGCCCCGAGGGCAGCCGAGGGGCCGGATCGATCGACACGCGCAGCAGACGACGAGGCCCGGAGCCTCCAATGCTGCTCGGTGAGTCTAGCGGGCCCAACCGCATACTGGTCAATCCGCACGAGGGCTGCAGCCGAGAGCAGCACCCCTGACCCCCTCACTGTAAGTGAAGGGGACTGGACCTCTCTACCTGCACAAACGGAGAAGCCGCAGGAGAGACGCTGCCGCTAAGTGCGGTTCGGTACCGGTGAATGCCGTTATGCGCGCAGGAGTGGAGTGTCCAGGGTTGCTCCAGCGAAAGCCGTGTGACGGCCATCATCGCTCGATCACTCTCCGCGGTCGGTGCTGTTTGTCGCGCAGTTCATCCGCTAGCGGTGCACCCTGCTACCGACCCGGATGCCGGGCTGCCGCACTGGCGTGGATTCGAATCTCGGACGCGGTGACACACCCGATCTACAACGACCGGCAGGCCGCACCACCTCCGGATATCCGCCGACCAGACCTGATACGACAGCGCACACGGCGCGGCAACATATGAGAGAACACGCGCTGCGGCCTCCGCGACACCCGCAACGACCGCGACGCCCATCGCCACAACGCTCAAGCCCAGAGGTTCGCGCGCATGGCCTCTGCCAGGTCATCGAATCCGTCACGCGGTTTGCCCGGCAGATCCCGGGAGGCGGCGCGAATGCGGGCGAGGATCTGCTGAGCGGACCGGTCCGCCTCCACCAGCAGCGTCGGCAGGTCGTGGTCGACAAGCACACCGTCACGCTTCACGAATCTGCCCGCGACCATTACGTGCCGAATATCGGAGGGCTTCGTCTGGTAGATCAGCGTTCCCGGAGCGTCGATGACGGGATGCAGCGCCATGTCCTGGCCGCCGGCCATGATCAGGTCGGCCTTCTTCCCGACCGTGATGCTGCCGACGATGTCGTCGAGCCCGCAAGCCTCGGCGCCATTGATCGTTGCCCATTCCAGTGCCTGCAATGCCGTGGTGGACACCTGTTCGACGTCCTTGCCGCTGAGGTTGAGATGCTCTGTGTCCGCCCAGCGCTTGAACGCGAGACCCATCCGCGCCTGTGTGATGAGATCACCTGAGTTCAGGGAGACGACGTCGCAGGACAGGGTGGGTTTGACGCCGAACTCTTCGCACTTGGCGAAGACGGGACGACCCATTCCCATGTTGAGTTCGGTCTCAACGGAGATCGACACCTTCACTCCGGAGTCGGCAAGGATGCGCCACCGCTCGTCGGTCAGCGTGTTGCAGTGGATGTGGACCTGATCGGGCCCGAGCAGTCCTGCCCGCGCCAGCGGTTCGAAGACCGAGGGTCCCCCCAGAGACCATCCATGTGTGTGGCGATCAGCGCGCCGTGCTCGCGCGCCGTCCGAATCTCGGCCTTGGTACTCGAGAACGGCACCAGCCCGAGCTCGTTCAGCGACACGCCCAAGGTCACCAGGCCGTCGCCGCTGCTGAAATAGGTGCCGGCGATTCGCTCGAAGTCCGCGATGCGGCTGCTGTGGTCCGGGAAATACGGTGGCGCCGAGGGACTGCTCTCGAAGAAGCCGTAGCAGAATTTGGCCCGGATTCCGGAATCACGAAGGCCGGTCACCGCGGCGTCGGAGTGGTCCGGCGTGTTGTTGCAGTGCGAGAAGTCCAAGAGGGTGGTCACGCCGGCGTTCAACGCCTCCAGCGCGCCCAGCTTGTTGCCGAGGTAGACGTCGGCGGCGGTGTAGGCGGGAGACACCGCCAGCCGGATGCCGTGGAAGTATTCGGCCATCGACCAGTCGGCACAGATGGCGCGCGCCAGCGTCTGCCACGTGTGTCTGTGGGTGTCGACCATGCCGGGCGCGACGATGTAGCCGCTGAGGTCGAGGATCTCATCGGCCGCTGCCTCCACGTGCGCACCGACGGCGGCGATGGTGTCGTCCTCGATGAGGATGTCCCCGCGTGGCACCACCCCGACTGCCGGGTCCATGGAGACGATATGTGCGTTCCGCAGGAGCGCTCGGGTCGTCATCGTGATCAAATCCTTTCGTCGCCGGCATTCGTTGTCGTGTTCAGCTGCCTGATCGCCAGCTCTGTCAGCAGACTGGCGACATCAGGCACAACCGAGTCGTCGAATCGCACGTCGGGTGAGTGGTTGGTGGGCAAAGTGTCGGGGTCGCTTCCCATCGCGGCGCCGACCAACACGAACGCGCCGCCCGTCTCCTCGAGAAGGAGCGAAAAATCTTCCGAAAGCATCTCCGGCACGACCAGGTCGCGGTAGCGTTCGACGCTGAACAGCTCCCTCGCGGTGCTACGCGCGAGCGCTGCCCCGTTGGCGTCACTGACGGTGGGACCGAGGTCCGGCCCGACCTTCGCCCGGAGCCGGAGTCCGTAGCTTTCGGCAATTGCCGCCGCGATGCCTCGGATCTTGGCGTAGAAGCGGTGCGCCTGCGCGCGACTCGTCGCGCGCAGGCAAATCTTGAGCAGGGCCCGGCTCGGAATCACGTTGGCCGCGGTCCCGGTTGTGAGAGAGCCGACGGTGACGACGAGCGGATCCGCCGGCGAGTTGTTCTGGGCGACGAACGTCTGGATGGCTTGCACCACCAATGCCGCCGTCGAGACCGGGTCGAGCGCCATGTGTGGTCGCGCCGCATGTCCCCCGCGACCCAGCAGTTCGAGGTCGAACACGAGCGCGGCGCCCATCACCGCGCCCTCGCGGCAGTAGAACATCCCCGCCTCAACGTATGAGAGCACGTGTACGCCGTACGAGGCGATCGGCGTCTGTCCGGTCACCAGGTGCGCCTTCTCGCTGATCACCAACTCTGCTCCCCCGGCGCCCTCCTCCCCTGGCTGGAACAGCGCCAGGACGTTGCCGCGGAACTCATCCCGCCTCCGGTGCAGCTCGTGTACGGCACCGACTAGGCCGGCCATGTGCAAGTCATGGCCGCATGCGTGCATGTTTCCATTGGTCGAGGCGAACTCCTCACCCGATTCCTCCGCTACCGGAAGCCCATCCATGTCCGCGCGGAGGAGCACTGTCGGGCCAGGGCCGGCCCCGGGGATCACCACCGCGAGCGACGAGCACCTCTCACTGGTGTGGATCTGTAGACCAAGGGGTTCGAGTGTGTCCAACAGGAGCTGCCGGGTCTTCGGCAGGTGCAGTGCGAGTTCCGGCGTCTGATGAAGTCTGCGACGGAGGTCGATCAGGTCGATCACGATGGCTCCCTTCGATTGGATTCTCAGCTCGCGCGGTCCAGGGCCGAATGGGTTGCGTGGCCGGGGTCATCGCCGCCCCAACCACGCGAACTCGGCGCGAGTGGACCTAGCCGGCCTGTTGCGGCGTCGGCCCGGGATTCAGGCCATCGTGGTCGCGGCGAGCGGTGCCGCGAAGGCGATCACAGCGACGACCATTCCGGAAACCCCGTGGTGCCGCGGCGCAGTCCGCCGCCGGTTTCGCCGGGGGAAGACACCCTTCCGGTTTCCCTTTTACTCATGAGAGTGCTCCTCACCAGAGCGATAGCCGGTTCGGGATGGAGAGGGTCAGCGGACGGCCTTGGCGGCTCGCACCGCCTCCGCGTGCCTTTCGCGGGCGACCAGCTCCATGGACTCGAAGGCGCCGGGAGGGGTGCCGGGGAGTTCATGACCCGCGTCGCGAATCCGGCCGAGAATCGCCTCGGCCGCGGTGTCGGCCTCCGCGGTCAGCCGTGACAGGTCGACGCCGGTGAGCACGCCGTCGCGCTTGACGATCCGGCCGTCGACGAGAACCGTCCGCACATCGGCGGCCGTGGTCTGGAAGACGAGCGTGGCGTAGGGGTCGATCCTCGGGTGCTGTTCCACCGCTCCCCCGCCCACGAGCTGCACGTCCGCCCGCTTGCCAGGGGTCAGCGAGCCGATCCGGTCACCGAGCCCCATCGCGTGGGCGGCGTTGACCGTGGTCCATTCGAGCGCCTCCTTCGCGCTGGTGGTCACGGACTCGGGCATCGCACCCGACAGATTGATCGCCTCCGTCGCCTCCCAGCGCGTGAAGCCGAGTCCGAACCGCATCTGGTGCCAGAGATCACCGGAATTCAGCGAGATGACGTCCGCGGACAGTGTGGGCGCGACCCCGTGGCGGCGGCAACGCTCGAAGACCGGCCGCCCCATCGACATGTTGAGCTCGGTCTCGACCGAGATCGAGACTTTCCCCCCGCTGCGAGTGATCGCGTCCCATTCGGCGTCGCCGAACTTGTTGCAGTGGACGTGCACCATGTCCGGGCCGAGCAGGCCGAGGGCGTCGAGCTCGACGATCCCGTCGCAAACCACGCTGCCCCAGACGTCCCCGGCGTGGTTGACGATCAGCGCGCTGCGTTCGCGGGCGGCGGCCAGTTCGGCGACCGTCTGTTCCCACGGCAGGGCGAACACCTCGGAGAGCGACACCCCCAGGGTCAGTAGCCCGTCCGAGGCGAAGTAACGGTCGGCGATCCGGTGGAAGTCCGCGATCCGTGCGGAGTGCTCGCCGAACTTCGAGTTCTCGGGCGAGCTCTCGAAGAAGCCGTAGCAGAAGGCGGCACGGACCCCGGCGTCCTGCAGCCCGAGCACGGCACCGTCGGCGTGGTCCGGGGTGTTGTTGCAGTGGGAGAAGTCGAGCAGAGTGGTCACCCCGGCGTTGAGCGCGTCAAAGGCACCGAGCCGGTTGCCGAGCCGGACGTCCTCAGCGGTGTAGGCAGGCGAGATCGTCAGCCGGATGCCGAAGAAGTAGTCGGCGAGCGACCAGTCTCCGCAGAGCCCGCGGGTCAGGGACTGCCAGGTGTGGCGGTGGGTGTCGATGAGCCCTGGCAGGACCAGATGCCCCGTCGCGTCGATCACCTCGGCATCGACACCGTCGAGGGACGGCGCGACGGCGGCGATGACGCCGTCCTCGATCAGGATGTCGCCGCGCGGGAAGTCGCCGAGTGCGGGATCCATCGTCAGGACATGCCCGCCCCTGAGCAGAGTGCGTGCCATGGTGGCCTCCAGGTACATAGCATCAACGTTGATTCTATAGATTTGACTTGTACGCTATAGTTATCTTCATGAATCTGTCAACGAAGGCTGGGGCCGCCGCGCCATCGCGTTCCACGAGCCGCGGCGAGGCTGCGTACCGGGAGCTGCGAGCTCTGATCCTGTCCGGGAAGTTCGAGCCGGGCGCGCGCCTTCAACCCGACGCGCTGGCCTCCGCGCTTTCGATGAGTCCCACGCCGGTCCGGGAAGCGATCCAGCGGCTGGCCGCAGAAGGGCTCGTGCAGTTCGTGCCGCAGAAGGGCGCGCAAGTGGTCACCCAATCGCTTGCGGACATGCTCGCGATCTACCAATTGCGGATGGTCCTGGAGCCCGTCGCCTTTTCCTTGTCGATCCGGCGTGGCACACCGGAATGGTCCATAGGTGTCAGGCGCTCGTGGGACGCGCTCACAAGCTCGAGTCATCCCGGGGATACCTGGAATGAGGAGTTTGAGCAGAAGCACGCCGATTTCCATTTCCAGCTCATCAGCGCCTGCGATTCCGAGGCGCTCCTGCGGGAGATCGACCGCCTGCGCGCGCAATCGCTGATGTACCGCGCGGTGTCTCGTGCGCCGCACGGACCAGGACCGGACTTCGCACGAGCCCACGAGCCCCTGTTGGCGGCGGCGCTGGAGGGGGACCACTCCGGCGCGATAGACGTGCTGGTCGACCACATCGCGTCGGCCGTCGACGACGCGAGGCTCGCGGGTGACGTGGTGCTCAGCGAGGAACAGCGCAGCGCCGCGAAGGAGTCCGCGAGGCTTCTCGCGGCAAGTTGGAACGCGGTGACGATCCGGCCGGCGACGGCCACCACGGTCCAATGAGGATCGGGCGAGCAGCACGCAGCGCGGACGCCACACCTCGCCTCGTCGCGGTTGCACCAGAGGGGGAAGGGCTCGTCGATCTGGTAACGGCCGACGTCGCCCTCTCGACGCGGCGAGGAGCCACCCACGAGGCCGCAACCCGCGTCGCGGAGGCCAAGTTTCCCGGCAGCCTCACCACCGCACTGGACCGAGGAGCAGGCGTTCTCCTCGAGGAGGCCTCGGCCGCGCTCGCCTCCTTCGACGAGCGCGCCCTGATTCCCCTTGAGGAGGCGGTACTTCTGCCACCGGCCGATCCCCGGGTGCTGCGCTGCTGCTCGGCGTTCGAAGAACACGCCCGTAACGGCTTCAGCAGGCTCGGGCAATCCGTACCCGCCACCTTCTACGAGTTTCCGCCCTACTACAAGGGAAGTCCGGCAAGCCTGATCGGCCACCGCGCGCCCGTGCGTTGGCCGGGCTACACACAGTCGATGGACTACGAGCTCGAGTTCGCTCTGGTCATGGGCTCGAGGAGCACCAACCTTCACCCTGAAGACGCCGCTTCCCATATCTTCGGTGTGACCGTCATGAACGACTTCAGTGCGCGGGATACGCAGTCGCTGGAGGCCGGGCAAGGGCTGGGCCCCTGCAAAGCCAAGGACTTCGCGACCGCCCTCGGCCCCTGGATCACCACTCTCGACGAGCTCGACATCCACGACCTGCCGATGATCGCCCGCGTGAACGGCGTCGAATGGAGCCGGGGGTCCTCCTCAACGATGACCTGGCTTCCGGAGGAACTGGTCGCCTATCTGGCCTACGGCGAGGAACTGCTGCCGGGAGACGTGATCGCCTCGGGCACGGTCGGCAATGGATGTGGGCTGGAGCTTGGGAAAGAGCTTGCACCCGGCGATGTCGTCGAGCTCGAGATAGGTGGTATCGGAACATTGACAAACCAGATCGGCCAACCCGAGACGTCCGGCTGGCGGCCTGTCCCGCGCCGGCAGTTCGCTGGAGGTACCCAATGAGCATTTCACCGTCGCCGCAGGTGGTCGAGCTCGCACCAGGGATATTCGCCTACATCCAGCCGGATGGGGGCGTCATGCTGAACAACGCCGGCTTCATAGCATCCGGTTCGGATCTGCTCCTGATCGATACGTGCGCCACCGAAGCGAGGACGAAGGCGCTCCTCGCGGCGGCACAAGCAAAAACCGGCCTACGTCCCACCCTCGTGGTCAACACCCACCATCATGGTGACCACACCTTCGGCAACTGTGTGACGAATCCAGCACCGATCATCAGTCATGAGTACGCGCGCCGACGCATACTTGCGACAGGACTGGCACCGATGAGCCTGACACCGACAGTCCAGTTCGGTGACCTCGTTCTGGCCGCGCCGACGATCACGGTCGAGTCACATGCGCATCTTTACGTCGGTGCCATCGAGGTGCATCTCCTTCATCTCGGAGTGGCGCACACGGCTGGTGACCTCGTTGTCTGGTTGCCTGAGTCGCGCGTTCTGTACGCGGGGGACATATTGTTCAACGGCGGGACCCCATTCTTGATCGATGGGAGTCTCAGCACCTACGACCGTGTTCTCGACAAGATACGCGACCTCGATCCGCGCCTGATCGTCCCTGGACATGGCGATCCCGCTGGGACAGACCTTCTCGACGAGACATGGGATTACCTGCGATGGCTGCGCCGACTTGTCGAAGAAGCCCATGAGCGCGGCCAATCTCCACTCGAGGCGGCGAGGGCCGCGGATCCCGGACCGTTTTCCGAGTGGCTGGATTCGGAACGCCTGGTGGTGAACATCGCGCGCGGCCTGGCCGAAATCAATGGCGCCGCACCGGCGGAGCCACTCGATTACGCGCGAATGTTCGCGGACATGACGGCACTGCGCGGCGGCCCGATCCACACGCTCGCATGACGGAAAAGACGGACTTCTTTTGCGGAGAGCCGACATGAGCCCTGAGACCGCCGGGCCGTCCGTGAACTTGTCTCCCGTTGGCCAGGAGGAGGCGTACTCTCTTCGCGGTCTTCTCACCCGGGCGCGCGACCGCGGTCAGTTCGATGCCACCCCGCCCCCGCAACGCGTGCGAAACCTCCTTTCTGGACCCGATTCGGTGACTCGCGTGGTCAGGACGAACGAGGGCCAGGTGACCGGGTTCGTGTCCGTGGGGCCACTGGGGCTCGTGGGCCCGCCACTCGCGCGAACCAGTTTCATCGAGGTGGTCGCGGATCACCGCGAGACCGAGGACGCGCTCTTCGAGTGGGCGCAGACAGCCGCGAACCCAGGCACGACCGGCAAGATCCTTCGTACGCTTCGTGGCAGCGCGAGCGCGAGACCGCCCGGCTTCGCGAAGGTGCGGGACTTCTGGCGGATGGACTGCACCGCACTCGATGAGCCGGTACCGCACCGCGATGAACTCACTCTCCACGCGTACCCGACAGCGGCCACCAGCGAAACGACGTGGATAACGATCATCAATGAGGCGTTCGCCGAACACTGGGGCGGCTACGTTCCGTGGACGCCGCAACGGTGGCGAGACCGCCTCGAAACAGATCTCGGGGGCGGCCCGCAGCTCCTCGCACTCCGGGACAAGGAGCCTGCCGGGGTGCTGCTGAGCCGGATCGTCGAGCTCGAGGACGACGGCGCACAGCCAACCGGCTTCATCGAGGTCGTTGCCACCCATCCGGCTCACCGGCGCACCGGGATCGCGGAGTATCTGGTCCGCAGCGCGCTGACACGGTTCGCGGCGGCCGGCGTCAAAAGAGCGGTGTTGCTGGTCGACAGGACAAGCGAAAGCAGATCAGCCGCCGTCTACCAGCGCTGCGGCTTCCAACCCACCTTCACGTACGACGTCTGGGAGAGACCGGCGAGCGAGCTGTCAACGGCACGCGAATCTTGACCACTTCTCGGCACGTGAATCCTGACCCCCTGCCGGTGTGTTGATCTCTTACCCTTCTGTTGTGCTGGCTGCGGGGACGCGACCGAGGTCGCGGTCATTGAGCCGGTAGCTGTCGCCCTTGCGGGGGCGGTCACTTCGGCGTGGTGGACGACGCGGTCCATCATTGCGGCGACTACGTTATCGCCGAACACCTCGCACCACCGGTCGAAGACCTTGTTGCTCGTCACGATCAACTAGGCTCGCTCGTAACAGGACGACATCAGCTGGAAGAACAGGTTCGCCGCTTCGGGCTCGAACGGGATTAGCCGACCTCGTCGACCACCAGCAGTGGGTAACGGGCGAGGGTCTTTCACGGTCCTGACATCGCCTGGTGGGTCTGGGCGATCGTGCTCTGGGCCGCCGCCTCGATCCTGTAACGCTGAACATCGAAGTGTCGGCCAAGGTCCTCGGCGTCCTGATGTGCCGTGAGGTCGTCATCGTGATGCTGTGGGAGCTCGCGGTCCTGCCGACCGGCGGTTCCGACAGCCGCGGCTTCGACTGATACTCCCCGTCCTCCTCTCCGGAGATCCCGGCGCTCGCCTTGCTGTTCTGCGCGTTGTGCATCACCGGGTTCGAAGCCGTCGCGGTGTTCCGCGAGGAAGCGCGCCCCGGTCCGGACCGTCACCAGGGCGACCCATGCCTCGATCATCGCGTTGATGGCCTTCTACGGATCGGGCGCGTGGGCCTACCTGGTGAGCTACGGACCCCAGCGCGGTGAGCGAGAGCGCCGCCGACCCGGCGGGCTCGTTCGCCGCCAGCCTCCAGCAGTACCTGGGCAACACCGCACACGATGTGATGTCGGTGCTCCTGGTGACCAGTCTCTTCGCGTCCGTGCTGGCGGGCCACAACATCATCGCCCGGTACCTGTACTCGGTGGGCCGGGACCGCGTCCTGCCCTCGAGCCTCGGCGCGGTCCACGCCCGCGTTTGGTGTTCCGATGCCGGTTGGCGCCCGCCGCTGCGCAACACATCGACATCGCCGATACTGTCCGCGCTCGAGCACATCCCCCCGATCAGTCTGCCAGCTTCGGCGCCGGATTCGCCGGCCTCGACTTGCCCTTCCGAGCCGGACCGAAAGCCAAGTTCCGCCGATCACGCCCGACATCCGCGTAGCCCGGCGAGCACGCGCTCGGGCAGCACGGGGATCGAGGTGATAGGGGCAGCGCCTGCAGGCAGGGCGTCCTGGATGGCGTTGACGATGGCCGACGGCGCTGCGATGACGCCGCTCTCGCCGACGCCCTTCGCCCCGTTCAGGGTGAACGGTGTCGGGTGCTCGGTGTGGAAAAGGTCGATCTCCGGCACGTCGGTGGCCTGCGGCAGCAGGTAGTCGGCGAACGACCGCGCGAAGGGCTGGCCGTGCTCGTCGTATGGCAGCATCTCCGACAGGGCCGCACCGATGCCCTGCACCGCACCGCCGATCACCTGGTGCTCGACGATCGCGGGGTTGAGCTGGGTGCCACAGTCGTGGCCGAAGATCAGCCGACGCACCCGGACCGTCCCCGTCTCGGGGCCGATCTCCACGAGCGCGGCCACCGCGCCGTACGAGAACGCCATCCCCGGCGGGTCGTACCCGGCCTCCGCGACCAGGCCGGGCTCCATTCCCTCGGGTAGGTTCCCGCCCTGGTAGGCGGCCTTGGCCACAGTCGCGAGCGGCATCGGATCCATGCCGCTGCCCGCGACCCTGAGTCCGCCCGCCGTCAGCTCGACATCATCAACCGCGGCTTCCAGAAGGTGCGCGGCGATCGCCCGCATCTTCTCACGGACCTTCCCCGCGGCCATGAGCACTGAGGAGCCGCCGATCCCCGCGGCACGGCTGGCACCGCTGGCATAACCGGTGAAGTGGCTCGAGTCGGTGTCGCCGAATGCGACGGTGACCGCGTCGAGCGGCACGCCGAACTCGTCCGCGGCGGCCTGGGCGTACGCGGTCTCGATACCCTGGCCCATCGGGGTCTGGCTGCTGACCACGCGGACAGTGCCGTCGGGCTCGATCCGCACCGACGCGGTGTCCCAGCCGCCCGTCGAGACGCCGATCAGGGGCAGGATTCCGGATGGGCCGAAATTGGTGTTCTCGTTGTACATAGCCAGCCCCAGGCCCAGCACGCGGCCCGCCGCGCGTCCGGCGTCGCGCTCGGCGAGCGCGGCCTGGTAAGAGGGGCGGGCGAGCATGAGCTCGAGCATCTCAGTGTAGTCGCCGCTGTCGAGTACGCTGCCTGTGGCCGTCACGAACGGCATGCTCGCTGCTGGAACCAAGTTGCGCCGGCGGATCTCGGCCGGGTCGAGTCCGAGCTGCCGTGCGGCGATGTCGAGAGTGCGCTCCAGCGGGAAATTGGCCTCGGGCTGGCCGAAGCCGCGGTAGGCGCCCAGCGGTGATTTGTCTGTCACCACCCCTGTGGCGACGATGTCCACGGCTGGCACCGCGTACGGCCCGGGAAGAAGAGCACCCGTAGCCCATCCGGTTCCCGCGCCGCAGGACGACGGCGCACTGCCCAGATCGATGGAATACCGGGCGCGCAGCCCGACGATGCGCCCGTCGACGTCGAAGCCGACCTCCAAGTCCATCTCCTGCGCGCGCGACGGGGTGTCCGCGACGAAGCTCTCGTCGCGCTGCTCGACCCAGCGAACCGGGCGACGCAGCAGCATCGCGAAGTACGGGACCAGCGCCTCCTCCGGGTAGAAGACTCCCTTCATGCCGAACGCGCCGCCCACGTGCGGGGCGATGACCCGGATGCGGTGCTCGGCGACCCCGAGCATCCGGCCGACCTCCTCGCGCACGATGTGTGGTGCCTGCGTGGAGGTGTACAAAGTCAGCGCCGGTCCGGGTGCGTAGTCACAGACCACCGCGCGAGCTTCCATGGATGCCGCGGTGATGCGCGAGGAGGTCCAGGTCTCGCGTACCGTCAGATGTGCGCCCGCCAATGCCTGCGTCGGGTCGGGGGGCGTCGGCAGTCCGGGGATCTCGACTGGCCAGGTCGCGACGACCTGCACGTTGTCGCCCCAGTCTGGATGGAGGACCGGCGCGTTGTCCGCCAGAGACTGTGCCGGCGTGTTCACCGGCGACAGCAGCTCGTACTCCACTCGGATCAGTTCGACGGCATCCTCGGCCACGTACTGGTCGCGCGCGACGACGGCCACGAGCGGCTCGCCGACATGTCGCACCTCGCCGTGTGCCAGCGGACGCCCGGAGCCGACCTTCTGGCCGGGCAAGTCCCACAGGTAGCCGTGGGGGCCGATGCGATCGAACAACTCGGCTCCGGTCGCGATGGCATAGACACCGTCCAGCGCCGCAGCCGCGGAGGTGTCGATCTCGATGATCCGGGCGCGCGCGTGCGGACTGCGCAGCAAGGCCATTGTCGCCTCGCGCGGCAAATGGATATCGCTGGTGTAGCGCCCAGCACCGCGAACGAAGCGCTCGCCGTTGCGGTTGGGAACACGGCTGCCAACGAGGCGCCGCTGGTCGGGGGTAATCTGTTCGGCAGCGGTCATGCGGATTCTCCCCGTGCCTGAGCGGCCAGTGCCGCTTCGACAGCATTGACGATGCCGATGTATCCGGTACAGCGGCAAAGGTTGGCCGAGAGCCTTACTCGGAGGTCGTCGCGGGTGAACACCGCGCCGGCGGCCGCCTCGGCGAGGATCTCGGCGCCGATGACCACCATGCCGGGTGTGCAGTATCCACATTGGAATCCGAAGTGTTCGATGAAAGCCTGCTGGAGCAGCGAGAGCCTGCTTCCATCGGCGATGCCCTCGACGGTCGTGATCTCGGCCCCGTCGGCCTGCACTGCCAGCGTGAGGCACGACCGGGCGGACTGCCCGTCGACAAGCACCGTGCACGCGCCACAGGGGCCCTGGTGACAGCTGGTGTGGGTGCCGGTAAGTTGCGCCTTCTCGCGCAGGAAGTCGGCGAGGTGGGTGCGCGGCTCGACGGCGCCCTCGATCTCTTCGCCGTTGACGCGCACCGTGATCGCGCGCGGCGCTCGCTGTCCGGGCGTCGCCCGCTCCGTCGTGGTCATGAGTTCTCCACAGGGGTGGTGGTGAGGACGCGGTGCAGTGCGGCCGTGGTTGCCGTGGCGGCGAGCTGACGACGGTGGCCGGTAGACACGTACGGGTCGGGGCCTGCCGGCACGACAAGCTCGCGGACAGCGGAGCCGACAGCCTCGGGTGAGCGGCCGGCGAGCAGCTCGTCGTCGACCAGCAAGGGGCGCGTGCCAACACCGCCCAGCGCCAGCACAAGCCGCCCGCTGCTGAAGCCGGCGACGGCGGTCGCCTTGCCGTGGCGACGGAAGTCGCGCTGCTCGAACGCCCATCGAGAATCCTCGGGCAGCGGTACCTCCACGGCGGTGATCAGTTCGTCCGAGGCTAGCGCGGTGCGAAACGGGCCGCTCCACAGATCTGCCACCGCGAGCACCCGCTCACCGCGGACGGACGCCACGCGGACGCGCGCGTCCAGCGCCAGCACGGTGGTGGGCAATTCGCCCTGGGGATCGCCGAAGGCAAGACTGCCCCCGAGCGTTCCACGGTTACGAGTGGGCACGTGGCCGACGCGGGCGAGCGCCTCGCGCAGCACGGCCGGCGTGTCGGGATGCTGCTCCACAGCCCGCT
Organism: Prauserella endophytica; assembly: GCF_005146945.1. GTDB lineage: Bacteria > Actinomycetota > Actinomycetes > Mycobacteriales > Pseudonocardiaceae > Prauserella_A > Prauserella_A endophytica. The sequence continues at coordinate 190,810 of NZ_SWMS01000008.1, read as the reverse complement.
GAGTGACGCCGGCACCGATGATGAGGATGCCGCGGTCGACGGTCACCTCGCGCAGCCCGGCAACCCTGCGCAGGTCGACGACCATGGCAGGTCTGCGAACTCGACTGTTGAGCTGGGCCACCAACGTCTGCCCACCAGCAAGCACCGCAGCCTCACCGCCATATCGGTGCATCACCTCGCAGACCTCGGCCACTGTAGCAGGATCGGCATAATCGAAGGGCACTGGCCGCATCCTGTCGCCTCCCTCCAGATTGGATCACTCCGACGCTAACCAAGACAACGCAACGAAGATTCGGCACAAACGACAAAACTCGCGAGAACCGACTGTGCACGACGCACGGTTGACACTGAACACCACCGGTCCGAAGATGGTCAAGCGATCAAGTCGCATGACTATCCATGCGAGACCAAGCGCCGACGTCGCCGTCCAGGTGTTTCGCGGTCCCTTCGGCGTCGGCAGTTTCTCAGCTGTACGACGCAAAAGGAGTCGCCGATGACCACCACGAAGATCACCACTGTGCTGGGGGACGATAGCTCCGGAAGAGATCGGTATCAGTTTGGTACACGAGCACCTGATGTTCGACCGCCGTAGTTACTGGGAACGGCCTGAGGACCCGGAGGCCGCGCGGATCGCGGAGGCTCCGGTGTCGATGGAGCGGCTCGGGCTCCTACGGCGCGGCCCGCTGTTCATGTCGGACAATCTGGTTGTCGACGACGTCGACCTGCTCGTCGACGCGCTCGCCGAGTACAAGCGGCTCGGCGGCAGCACCCTGGTCGATGTCACGCTACCCGACATCGGACGGGATCCTGCCGCGCTCAGGGCCATAAGCGAACGCTCGGGCGTGCAGATCGTGGCCGGCTCCGGCCACTACGTGTACGTGGCGCACCCTCCGTCCTTTCAGGACGAATCGGTGGAACGGGTGGAGGAAGGCATCCTCCGTGAGGTGTCCGAGGGCATCGGCGACTCCGGCGTACGCGCGGGCCATCATCGGGGAGATCGGGACGTCGAATCCGGTGCACGCACGCGAGGAAAAGGTACTGCGTGCCGCCGCGCGCGTGTCGGCCCGTACCGGTGTCGCTGTCACGCTGCACACGGATCCGACCGGCAGGCTGGCCTTGGACGTGCTCGACATCCTGGAAGCCGAGGGGGCCGATCCGGCCAGGGTCGTCGTGGGGCACATGGACGGCGAACTCGACGACGGATTCCTCGAATACCACCGCCGCATCGTCGAGCGTGGGGCCTACATCGCCTACGACACGTTCGGAGAAGAGAACTGCTACGCCAACGGTTTGACGAACGGAAAGTCATTCTGGTGTCCCAGCGACAAGCAGCGGATCAACGCGGTATTGGCAGCGCCCGAAGCCGGATACGGCGATCGGCTCCTGCTTTCGCAGGATGTGTGCATGAAGATGAGCCATGAGAAGTACGGCGGCTTCGGCTATGGACACCTTCTGAAGAACATCGTCCCGGAGCTGCGCTCGGAAGGCGTATCCCAGGCCGAGCTCGACCAGCTGCTCGTTGACAATCCACGGAAAATGCTCGCACATTGAGTGCGGTACGGGCTCAAACCACGCGCACTGTGCACGCCGAGGCCGCGGACGAGACGTAGCTGCGGAACTGCTCGAAGAACGCGGCAGGAACCGCGGCCGCCGACCGCCGGTACGCATCGAGGTCGTCGATCTCGATGAGTTCGAGGTACTGGTGGTCCGGCGCGGGCACCCCGCTGAGCGCCGGTTCACCGAGCCGATACACCTGGAAGCTCACCACGCCCGGCATGCGCTCGGCGGTCGGCTGGTCGACCTCCCGGAGCCAGGTCTGGTATCGCTGGTGCAGATCGTCGGAGTGCAGCGTGATCAACGCGACGACGAGTTCGGGCATGGGGTGATTCCTCCTCGCATGGTCAGGGCGGGGTCATGGCCGTTCCAGTACGGTGCTGCGCCCGACGTCGTCGCGGGATGGGTCCACGATCGCGTCGTAGTCCTTGGCCGTCATGCCGAGGAGGCGTTCCTCAGGCACGTAGGGCAGCGGCCGACGGGGATCGGCGGTGTCGATCTCGCGGGCGAGCCGGTGCGCGTCGAAGATCGCGTCGGCGACCTGCTGGCGCGGCGCGCGGCCGTCTCCGGCCTGGTACAGCCCGGAGATTTCGGCCGCGCGCAACGCACCCCGGTCAGCCTTAAGTGCGCGGTACAGGCCGTTGTCAGCGATCCGTTGCGTGGTGAGCACGAGTGCGTCCGTCTCCCACACCGCCGGCGAGGCGCCGGGGTCGTGTCGTGGGCGCCCGTATAGCACCCGGTCGCCGACTTCGGTGATCAGGTGGGCGGGCACGATCTCGACGCCGAGCTCGGCGAGCAGCGGCATCATCTCGATAGCTTCGCCGGTGAGGCCCAGATACATTGCGGGACCAGGCATCGGCGTGATCAGTGTGACCTGGTGACCGGACCGGGCGAGGCGTTCGGCGAGACTGACTCCGACGAAGTAGGACTCGCAGTCATAGACGACGACGCGCTCCCCCGGCACCGGCTTGTCGTCGACCATGATCTGCTCGGGTGTGAGGATCCAGGGCAACGCCGCGTCCGCACCGGGTACCGGGGACTGCGAAGGCCCGTTGAGCCCGTCGGTCGCCCAGTGCGAACCGGTCGCGCACACGATGATGTCGGCCCCGTAGTCGAGTACGTCGGCGACGTTGAGCCGGGTCCCGGTGACGACCGAGACGTTGTCGAGTGCCGCGAGCTGATTCTTGCGCCAGTCCACGACTCTGCCCCACTCGGCCAGTCCGGGTAGCCGCGGTACCCAGTGGAAGTGCCCACCCAGCTCGGCATCGGCCTCAACCAGGTGCACCCCGGCCATGCCGCGCTTGCCGAGGGTGATCGCGCATTCCATCCCGGCGGGTCCGCCCCCGACTACGAGCACGCTGGCCTCGGCATTGCGGGCCGTGGAGAACCGCTCGGGGTGCCAGCCGCGTCGGTACTCCTCCCCCAGCGTCGGGTTCTGGGTGCAGATGATATGCGCGCCGGCGTTGACCCGGGAGATGCAGACGTTGCAGCCGATGCACTCGCGGATGTCGCCCAGCCTTCCCTCGTCGATTTTCTTCGGCAGGAACGGATCTGCGATCGACGGCCTCGCCGCACCGATCATGTCGAGTTTGCGGGTACGCACCAGTTCGGCCATCGTATCCGGGTTCGTGAAACGTCCGACCCCGACGATCGGCTTGTCGGTGCAAGACCGGACCGCTCGGACCCATCTGCCCTGGAAATCCTCCGGATAGAAGCGGGAGGTGCCCGCGTCACGGACCCAGCGATCCAGGGTCTCGCCCCCGACCTGAAGGTCCCAGAAATCCACCAGATGGTCGGCCAGTTCGATGAACGCCGCGCCTTCCTCCTCGGCCCTGATGCCCTCGGCGGTCCCATGAAGGGTGTCGACGCAGAGTCGGGTGGTCACCGCGCATTCGTCTCCGACGGCCTCTCGGACACGTTCCAGGACCTCCAGCCAGAGGCGGGCGCGGTTTCCGAAACTGCCTCCGTACTCGTCGGTGCGGCGGTTGTGCCGAGCCATCAGAAACTGGAGCGGGAGCCCCGCTCCCTCTGCTCCCGCGATATTCACAATGTCGGCGCCGGCGCGCCGTGCGCGTAGGGCCGCGGCCACGTAGAGGTCCTCGAGTTCCCGGATATCGTCGCGGTCCATCTCATAAGCGGCAGCCCACCAGAGTGAATCGCTGACCGCCCGTGTCGCACCACCGCCGGGTTCGCGGGTGCTCATGCCGGTGGCGTCCCGGCCCATGGCCAGTAGCTGTATCCCGGCCAGGGCACCGTGCTCGTGCGCCCGTTCGACATAGAGTTCCAGGTTCGCGATTTGTCGATCGTCGGACACTCGCGTCTGGGTGGTGAAGCCCCCGTAGTCGTCCTCCGGGCTGACCAGTGCGGCTTCTGTGTTGACCACCGCCCACCCGCCCTCGGCCTTCATCGCTCGAAGGTAGGCCTCGGCGCCGGGGCGCTCTGCGCCGAACCCAACACAGTGCGGAGCTTGATAGAAGCGGTTGCGCATGAGCTTCGGGCCGATCCGCAACGGTTCGAAGAGGACATCGTGGCGGGGGTCGCGGGGCATGGGGTCTCCCTCAGGTCTTTGATGTCCAGGACTCGATGTCCTGATGCCCGGGGCGGCGGTGATCTCGTGCCGTCGAGTTCCGTTCCGGGTTTGCCGCCGCTTCTCATCCCTCCAGAACAGATCACCCCACGCTAACCAAGACGACGCAACGACGATTCGGCACACACGACAAACTCCGCAAAGACCCACTGTGCACGGTGCCCACGGGCCGGGGTCCTTGTTGACACTGGCGATGGCCGGTCGCATGATGGTCACGCGATCCAGTCATGCGACCGCAACTATCCGACTGGACTCACGCTCGCTTCATTGGACGGTGCGGGTTGCTATCGGCTCTTTGACGGCTCTTATAACAAAGGGAGAAGTGATGTCGAAACGTTATGACGTAATTGTCATCGGCGCGGGTTTCGCCGGTGCAACCGCAGCACGGGAGTGCGCAACACGAGGCTTCCGTACGTTGGTGCTCGAGGGGCGCGACCGGATCGGGGGCAGGACGTGGACATCGCGATTCTCGAATGGTCAGCCGGTTGATATCGGCGGGACGTATGTGCACTGGCGTCAGCCCCACATCTGGGCCGAGTTGACCCGTTACGGCCTGACAGGGGACGTCATTCCCTCGGCTGAGCCGCCGGAGCAGGTGCTTGCGCCCGCCGGGGGCCAGCTGACCTGGGTTGACGCGGCCACACACCACAAGCGCGAGTCCGCGCTCATGAATCGGATTCTCGCCGGTGCACGTGACTATTTCCCGTTCCTCCCGGATCCACTGGCCGCACGGGACAAGCTGGAGAAGCTGGACAAATTGACGATTCGCGACTGGCTCGACCAGTTCGATCTTTCTCCAGACGACAATGAGCTCGCGACCGGTTTGCTGACTTACGAAACGCTGAGGACCCCGGACGAATCTGGGATCCTGACCTGGTTCTGGTGGTGGGCCCAGTCGGGCGCCGAGTATGAGTCGGCGTACGAGATGCTGCTCGGGTACCGGCTGCGGAACGGTATCGGCAGCCTGCTCGAACGGATGATCGCGGACGGAGGCGCTGAAGTCCGGCTCGGCCGGACCGTCCGGAGTGTCGTTTCGGAAGGTGACCGGGTTCAGGTGTCGACGACTGACGGGGAGACCTATGAGGGTTCCGCGGTGGTAGTTGCGACGCCGACGGGCTCCTGGCCGGACATCGACTTCTCGCCCACGCTGGCGCCGGAGAGGCTAGCGGCGGTGCGCGAAGGGATTCAGGGCCCACGTGCGGCCAAGGTTCTGGCTCGAATCAAGGGCGAGCCTCGCAGCATCGAGGTGGCCAGCGGTGACTCGTACCGGATCAATGCAATGTGGACCGAGCGTCGTGATGCACCCGACGAGCAGACCGTCGTGGCTGTGGCGGGCCGGCTGATGAAGGATCCGGGCGACCCGGAGGAGATTGCGGACGCGATCAAGGAGCTCCTTCCCCACGTCGAGGTCCTTGAGGTGGCGACCGGCCTCTACTCCCAGGACGACCCCCACTCGCGACCGTGCTCGTGGGCTATATCGACGGTGCGATCGAGACCGGGCTCAAAGCAGCCCGGAACATTCAGCAGCTTGTCACACGATCCAAAGCCAGCTGACATCGGGAACTCTCTCGACCCGAGGGGGTCGGATGACATCGAGACGAGCACGTCTCGTCTCGGTGTCATCCCGCTGGCTCCCCACATCGATCAGGGAACTGCCACGGTCTCATCGCGCGCCTGCCAGTCGTGGCGACCATGAGCGAGCGAATGCAACCTGGTCCGGCAAGCGGGCCGAACGCTCCAACTGACAAAACCGAACTGCAAACCGGGCAGCTGAGCCGACATCAAATAGTCGCGCTCCGCAGTGGCTTCCGGCTCGCCAGCGGCAGGTGTGGCCTTCGTCCCCATGTTGATGTTCAGTATTCGGGAATGTTAGCTGGCCGTCGCAGCTGCGCGGCATGTTCGCCACCGCCCGACCAGAAGTCGGCACATCACCTGTTGTTTGGTGTCTGCGGCTACCAGGGAGGATGTTCGTATGCCTGCACCTCACCCGACCGAGTTTCGGCAACGTGCCGTGGAGCTAGCCCGTCAGGGCGAGCATCCGGTCACTGAGCTGGCGAAACAGGTGCAGATCAGCGAGACCCACCTGCGGCGGTGGATGGCCCAGGCTGACGCTGTGAGAATGGCAGCGAGACGCGGTTGACCTCGGCGGAGAAGCGCGAGTTGGCGCAGCTGCGGAAATAAAACGGCTGCTGGAGATGGGAGAACGAGATCCTGAAGCGTGCCGCGGCGTTTTCGCTCAGCAGACTATCCTTCCAAACTGAAGTATCGGCTGCTCCACGAGTTGACCGGGGACGGGGATCGATGTCGCGGTGGCCTGCCGAATACTCAGAGGTGTCGCGGTCGGGTCATACGATGTGGCGCGGCAGGCCCGGCAGCCCACGCGCTGGTCGGGGACCGAGGCTGGATAGTGAGTGGTGTGCACAACTCGCGCCCTTTCGGCAGGCGCGGTGCGAGTTCCAAACCGGAGAACCACCTGGAATCTGCTGTTGGAGGCACGGAGCGCCGACTCGCTGACGTCGAGGCGTTGCCGGCTCGAGCGGCTGTTGTTGCTGGTGGCCCTTTCAGTGCACTTGCCCGACCTTCCCTGTTAGGCTCATGGTCAACCGATCAAGTCAGCAGGGTTAGGATCATGGGCCGAGTAACAGCGAATGACCGTCGCCAAGCGTTCGTCGAGGCCGCCGTGCAGGTGATCGGCGAGCACGGAGTCAGTGGAGCCACGACGCGCCGGATCGCCGCTGCCGCAGATGCTCCGCTTGCCAGCCTCCACTACTGCTTCCACTCGAAGCAGGAACTCCTCATGGCCGTCTTTCAATATATCGATGAGCTCATCATTGGGGAATTATCGCGATCGGATCTCGGCAAGGGGATAGGAAGTGCGGCATCGGCGCTGCTCACCACAGCGACGGATTGGTATACCGCGAATAGCGCTCACGCGCGGACTCAATTTGACCTGTATCGATGGATGCTCGGCGAAGGCGGCGCGTCGTCGGACGTTGCCAAGGATGCCTATAGGGCTGGTGAGCGAAAATGCGTAAAGATCATCCGTGCGTGCAAGCTGCCGCACGAGGATGACGGCATGGTGGTGCCCCTTGTCAGGCTGGTCTTCGCCATGGTTGACGGGCTTATACTGGCTTGGCTGGCTGATCGAGACACCAGGAAGTTGAACGCCTCCATCAAGATGGCCGTGTCAGGTCTCGAGTGTGCTGTCGACCATGGGCGTCTTAGTGGTTCTTGATAACTGGAGGCCCGGTCGCGCGACGGGACACCTGCAGTGATGAATGGGTCCCCATGTCCTGCCCGTCCTTCGCAGCCTCGCTGGCGCCATGACGATCCACCTTGCCGGTGTGTCTGGGCTGCCCGGGGTCTGGCTGACACCTTGATAGATTCAGCACTGCCCCGCGACGTCGACGGCGGCAAGCCGTCGAGTGTGGCACGGGGAGTCCGCCGAACTGCGGGTGCTGCGTAAGCGTAACCGCCTGTTGGAGCAGGAGAACGAGGTGTTGCGTAAGACTGCTGCGTATCCGTGCTCGGCACTGGTGGCCGAGGGATCGGAGCGACCGGCCTCGTCGAGCACGACTCCGTAGGAGACCCGGGCCGCCTCGGCGGTCACCAGGCCAGATCGGACGTCCGCCGCCACCCGGGCAGGGTCCCGGTCCCGCTCGACCGGTTCGCTGTACCCACCACCGCCAACGACCCGCAGGACGACCACGTCACCCGCGCCCACGGCGACGCTGGCCACGGTCATCAGCATCGTCGAAGCGTCGCGCCCCGGCGCCCTCGACGCGTTGATCGGCGCCGGGCTGGTTCGACGAGAACCGCTCAGCTATCGCTGTTTATGTCGATGGACGGTGGTTCATGCTTGGCCGCGGACGTACATGAAGCATGTGATCCCTACGGTTCCGTAGCGGGCCCGAATGCGACGTGAGGCTACGGAGGAGGATAGTCATCACCGGGCTTGTCAGCGCAGTCGTTCTGGCGTCACCGCGCATGCGTCCGCAAGTCGACTCCCGAGCTGGCCGAAACGCGACATGGCGTACCGCAGGTTCGGCGCGCCCTTGCGAACGTGCAACAGCACCGTCGTGTTAAGGGCTCGCCCGGCATCCTTGGCCGAGGGGGCCGATCCTTGAGTTGCTGCGCAAGCCCGGGCCGGCATACTCGCCTACAGCACGGCACCGCCCTCAAATGCCTCGCTCCGGCTGGCAACGACGCAAGAGCGAAACGGCCCCACAGCTAACAGACGACGATGCTGGCGTCACTCCGGCATCAGACGCACGAAACACCACACCAGGCATCTGAACCCCACGGAACTGACCAGGGCTTCCACTTCACGTGGACAAAACCCCACGCCAAACATGCAGGTCAAACATGATCAATTGTGTCCGAGGGGGGACTTGAACCCCCACGCCCTTTACGGGCACTAGCACCTCAAGCTAGCGCGTCTGCCATTCCGCCACTCGGACTTGCTGGGGAATAGAGTAGCCCACGCCTTCCCGGCCTCGCATCGGGGGGCACCTCACGGCGTCCCACCTGCCTCACCTGCACCAATGATAGGAATGTTAGGTGACCGAACCTAACCTGATCGACGCCGCCGCCGATGAGGCCGTGACGCTCACCAGCGAGCTCATCCGCATCGACACGACCAACACCGGCGACCCCACCACCCTTGTCGGCGAGCGGGCCGCTGCGGAGTTCGTCGCCGAGAAGCTTACCGAGGTCGGGTACGAGATCACCTACGTCGAGTCCGGCGGCAAGGACCGGCACAACGTGATCGCCCGCCTCGCCGGTGCCGATCCCAGCCGGGGCGCGCTGCTCGTCCACGGGCACCTCGACGTCGTGCCCGCAGACCCCTCCGAGTGGTCCGTCCACCCCTTCTCCGGCGCCATCCAGGACGGCTACGTGTGGGGCCGCGGCGCGGTCGACATGAAGGACATGGTCGGCATGACGCTCGCGCTGGCCAGGCACTACAAGCGGCACGACATCGTCCCGCCACGCGACATCATCTTCGCCTTCCTCGCCGACGAGGAGGCCGGCGGCAAGTTCGGCGCGCAGTGGCTGGTCGACAACCGGCCCGACCTCTTCGAGGGCGCCACCGAGGCCATCAGCGAGGTCGGTGGCTTCTCGATCACTCTCCGCGACAACGTGCGCGCCTACCTGATCGAAACCGCGGAGAAGGGCATCCGCTGGATGAAGCTGCGGGTGCGCGGCACCGCGGGCCACGGCTCGATGATCCACCGCGACAACGCCGTCACCAAGCTCTCCGAGGCCGTCGCCAGGCTCGGCAACCACCGTTTCCCGCTCGTGCTCACCGACTCGGTCCGCGAGTTCCTCGCCGGGGTCACCGAGATCACCGGCTGGGACTTCCCCGAGGACGACCTCGAGGGCGCCGTCGCCAAGCTCGGCAACATCTCGCGCATGATCGGTGCGACCCTGCGCGACACCGCCAACCCCACGATGCTCACGGCCGGCTACAAGTCCAACGTCATCCCCTCCACCGCCGAGGCCGCGGTCGACTGCCGGATCCTGCCCGGCAGGCTCGAGGCCTTCGACCGCGAGCTCGACGAGCTGCTCGGCCCCGACATCGAGAAGGAGTGGATGGAGCTGCCGCCCGTCGAGACCACCTTCGACGGCGCGCTGGTGGACGCCATGACCGCCGCGGTGCTGGCCGAGGACCCTGGCGCCCGCACCCTGCCGTACATGCTCTCCGGCGGCACCGACGCGAAGTCGTTCCAGCGGCTCGGCATCCGCAACTTCGGGTTCGCTCCCCTGCGGCTGCCGGCCGACCTGGATTTCTCGGCCCTCTTCCACGGCGTCGACGAGCGGGTTCCGGTGGACGCGCTACGCTTCGGCACGCGCGTGCTCGACCGGTTCTTCCGGGCCAGCTGACACCCGAATAAGAGCCGACAATCCGGGCTCGCAGTCGCTAGGGTCGGAAGCGCCATGCGAACCGAGAACCCCACGGGCGCGCTCATCGGCCGTGAGCACCCTGCCGGGCAGCTGCGCGCCGAGGTCGCCAGGGCCGCCGAGAGTCACGGCGGCCTCGTCCTGGTGACCGGTGAGGCCGGGATCGGCAAGACGACGCTGGTCACCAACGCGGCCGACGAGGCCCGCAGGCAGGGCGCGCTCGTGCTCGGCGGGTCGTGCTGGGACTCCGACAACGCGCCCGGCTACTGGCCGTGGGTGCAGGTCGTGCGCGGGTTGCGCCGAGGGACCACCACCGAGGAATGGGCACGGGTCGAGCAGGCGGCCGGTGACCGGCTCGGGATCCTGCTCGGCGAGTCCTCGCCCACCGAACAGGCCGACGCCTTCCAGCTCTACGACGCCGTCACCAGCGCGCTCGTCGCGGTGTCGCAGGAGCGGCCCGTGGTCGTGGTGCTCGACGACCTGCACTGGGCCGACCCGGCCTCGCTCAAGCTGCTGGAGTTCGCGGCCCAGCACACGTGGTTCGAACGCGTCCTGCTGGTCGGCACCTACCGCGATGTCGAGGTCGAGGCCGCAGACCACGTGCTCACCCCGCTCATCACCTCGCTGCTGAGCAGGGCGACCACGCTGACGCTGACCGGGCTGGAGCCCGCCGACGTCCGAGAGCTCATGGCCCGCACCATCGGCGGCGAGCCCGACGCCGACCTGGTCGCCGAGGTGCACCGGCGCACCGGCGGCAACCCGTTCTTCGTCGAACAGACCGCCCGGCTGTGGCACGGCAGCGGCACGATCACCGCCATCGCGCCGGGCGTGCGCGACGCCGTGCGCCGCAGGCTGTCGCTGCTGCCCGAGCCCGTGACCAGGCTGCTCACCGGTGCCGCCGTGCTCGGCAGGGAGTTCCACCGGCAGGTGCTGGCCGCGACGGTCTCCGCGCCGGTCCCTCAGGTCGACCGCCTGCTGGAACGCGCGACGGCGGCCCGCCTGGTGCTCTCGCGCGGCGGGGGCTCGTTCGCGTTCGCCCACGACCTGGTGCGCGAGACGCTCTACGACGCGCTCGACGAGACCGAACTGCGCGGCAGGCACGCCGCCGTCGTGCGCGCCCTCGACCGCTCCCCCTCGCTCGCCGAGCGGGTGTTCCCCGCCGACCTCGCCCGCCACGCCTACCTCGCGGGCGAGGAGATCGAGCGGGCCCACGCGGTACGGCTGGTGCTGGCCGCCGCGCGGCACGCCTCCAGCAGGCTGGCCTCCGAGGAGGCCGTCGGGCACTACCGGCGCGGACTCGAACTCGCGGGAGAGGAGGAGCCGCGGCTGCGGACCGTGCTCGCGCTCGAGCTGTTCCGCCAGCTCGACCACGACCACGACGCGGAGGGCGCACGCAGGGTGCTCGACGAGGCCAGGACGTTCGCCCTCGGCCGGGAGGATCCCACGCTCCTCGCGCGGGTGGCGCTCACCGCGTACCACGCCCATCGTGGGTCGGGGCGGGACCGCACGGGCGATCTGCTCGCCGAGGCCCATCGCGCGCTGATCGGCGATGGCAGGCCCGAGCAGCGCTCCCAGCAGCAGCTGGCCGCCGAGCTCACCTTCCGGCTCGAGAAGCTCGCCCGCGCTGACGGGGACGACGAGACGCTCGGGTTCACCCTGTGGTCGTTGCACGACACGATCTGGGGGCTCGGCAGCTCGAAGCAGCGTGTGGCGCTCACCGAGGAGCTCGCGAGCGTCGCGCGCCGCACCGGCGATCTGGAGACCGAGCAGTTCGCCACCTCGTTGCGCTGGGTCGCGCTGCTGGAGACGGGCGACCCGGCCTACCTGGACCAGCTCGACAAGTTCGTCGCGCTGACCGCCAGGGTCGGTGACACCCGCATGGGTATCGGCGCACTGATCGACCAGAGCCTGATCGCCGCGTTCACCGGGCGGTTCGCCGACGCGGAGGACCTCGCCGCCCGCGCGGACGGATCGTGGTCCGCCGCGCACGAGCAACTCTTTCCCATGAGCCACCACCAGCGCTGGCAGCTGCTCTACTTCAAGGGCGACCTGAAGGAACTGGACCGGCTGCACGAGACGATCGGCCCAGAGGACTACTCGCACGCGCCGCTCATCGCCGCCATCACCGCGCTGCGGAAAGGTGACCCGGGTCCCGCGCTGCGCCTGCTGGACGAGGGTCCCGGCGACGACGCGGAGGCACGCAGCATCGGGCCGCTCTGGCTGCGCCTGCGGGCACAGACGGCGGCCGTCACGCGCGACCCCGAGTTGTGCGAACGGTCGCGGGACGAGCTGACGCCGTTCGCGGGCCAGTACCTCGTCTCGATGTACGGCTTCGACCTGAGCGGCCCGGTGGACTACTGGCTCGCCGCGGTCGACGCCGCCCAGCGGCGCTGGGACCGGGCGATCGAGGGCTTCACCGCGGCGTGGCGATCCGCCGACGCCATGCGCACCCGGGTGTGGTCGATCGAGGCGAGGGCAGGGCTCGTGGAGGCGCTGCTCGGCCGGGGCGCACCAGGCGACGCCGACCGCGCCGCCGCGCTGCGGGGCGAGCTCGAACGCGAGGCCGGAGAACTCGGGATCACGCTCGTGACCCCGGTATCCACACTGGAGGTAAGGGAGAACAAGCCCTCTGGCGAGTTCCGGTTCACCGGCGAGGTGTGGTCGCTCGGCCTCGACGGGCACACCGTGCACCTGCCCGACGCCAAGGGTTTGCGCGACCTGCACCACCTGATCAGCAGGCCCGGCACGGACGTCTCCGCAGTGGAGCTGCTCAACCCCGACGGCGGGGAGGTGGTGATCGCCGCGAAACGCCTTGGCGGCGACGACATTCTCGACGACGAGGCCAGGGCGAGCTACCGGCGCAGGCTCGCCGTGCTCGACGAGGAGATCGACAGCGCCGCCGCCCGCGGCGACGACCGCAGGGCGGTGGAGTTCGACCGCGAACGGGCGGCGCTGCTGAACGAGCTGCGTGCGGCCGCGGGACTCGCGGGGCGCCAGCGCCGCCTCGGCGACGAGGCGGAGCGGGCCCGCAAGGCCGTGACCGCACGCATTCGCGACACCCTGCGCAAGCTCGACGATCGCCACCCCCAGCTCGCCGCGCATCTGCGGGCGACCGTCTCCACCGGCGCCAGCTGCCGCTACGACCCGGCGGCCGAGGCGATCTCCTGGCGGCTTTAGGGATCGTCAGACACGCGATCCCCAGGGAGCCGCCAGGAGACCCCCCGACGTCATTTCCTGTTGTACAGCCGCATCGTCAGCGTGCCGAAGATCGCGAGGATCACGCCGCCGGAGATCAGCGTCCACAGGATCTCGCCGCCGTCGGGCGTACCCGCCATCAGCGAGCGCACCGCCGCCACGAGGTGGGCGATCGGGTTGACGTCCACGAAGGCCTGCAGCCAGCCCGGCATCGTCTCCGGGTTGACGAACACATTGGACAGGAACGTCATCGGAAAGAGCACGAGCATGCTCACGCCCATCACCGACTTCTCGCTCTTGAGGAACAGGCCGAACATCGTCCAGATCCACGAGAACGCGAACGAGAACGCCACGAGCAGCGCAACACCGAGCAGCACACCGGTCAGCCCGCCCTCGGGACGGAAACCGAGGATGAGGCCCAGCGTCAGGATCACCGTCGAACCGATCAGGTACCGGCAGACGTCGCCGAGCAGCGCACCGACCAAAGCGGACGGTCGCCAGATCGGCAGGGTGCGGAAGCGGTCGAAGACACCCTTCTCGATGTCGGTGTTCACGCCGACGCCGGTGTACATCGTGATCATGACGATGCTCATCACCAAGATGCCCGGCAGCAGGAACTGCAGGTACTCACCCGTCGACCCGGCGAGCGCGCCGCCGAACAGGTAGGTGAACATCAGTGTCATCATGATCGGGAACGCGGTGACGTCGAACAGCTGGTCGGGCACGTGCTTGATCTTCAGCATCGCCCGCCAGCCGAACGTCACCGACGCCGACCACGCGCTCGGCCTCGGTGGCTGCTCGCCCGACGCGAGCACGGCGCCGAGGCCCTCGGCGGTCGGGACGTAGGCGACCGACGGCGCGGTCTCCTTCTCCGGGGTCGCGGTGGTCATGCCGCCACCTCCTCATCGGTCGGGTTGGCTGTGTGGTCGGTGAGGGCGAGGAACACCTCGTCGAGGCTCGGCTGGCCCAGGGAGAAGTCGTCGACGGTGATGCCGGCGGCGGCCAGTTCGTGCAGGGCGCGGGAGGCCTGCTCGGCCGCTCCCCTGCCCGACTCCTCGCCGGAGATGCGCGCCGTGAGCGCCACCGGCTCGGGTTCGAGCGTGACGTCGGTGCCGAGCGTGCGCACGAGCACCCGTTCGGCCTCCGGCCGCTGCGCCGCGTCGCGGAGCCGGACGTGCACCGAACCGGCGCCGACCGACGACTTCAGCTCACCGGGCGTGCCGTCGGCGATCACGCGACCCTGGTCGATCACCGCGATGCGGGACGCCAGCTGGTCGGCCTCGTCGAGGTACTGGGTGGTGAGCAGCACCGTCGTGCCCTGGGCGACGATGATCCGCACGATGTCCCACACCTGGTTGCGGCTGCGCGGATCGAGGCCCGTGGTGGGCTCGTCGAGGAACAGCAGCTCCGGCGTCTTGATGATGCTCGCTGCGATGTCGATGCGCCTGCGCATGCCGCCCGAGTAGTTCTTCACCTGCCGGTCCGCGGCCTCGGTGAGCCCGAACGCCTCCAGCAGCTCGGCCGCCCGCTTGCGCGCACCCGGTTTGCGGTGCCCGAGCAGCCTGCCCAGCAACACGAGGTTCTCGGTGCCGGTCAGGTCCTCGTCGATCGAGGCGTACTGCCCGGTGAGACTCACCTTGCCGCGCACCGCGTCGGCCTCGCGCACGATGTCGTGGCCGAACACGGTGGCCTCGCCCCCGTCCGGTCGCAGCAGCGTCGCCAGCATGCGGACCGCGGTCGTCTTGCCCGCGCCGTTCGGCCCGAGCACGCCGTACACCGTGCCGGCAGGCACCTCCAGGTCGATGCCGCGCACCGCCTTCGTCTTGCCGAAGGTCTTGATCAGCCCTGACGCCTGGATCGCCAGGTCTCCCCTGTGCTTACTCATCAACTTTCCTTTCTCCAAGTCAGGTGACGTACGGCCGCTCGGCGCGGGCGGCGCGCAGGGCCCGGCCCCACCAGACGAGCTGGTCGAGCATCGCGGTGACGGTGCGGGCGGTCTCGCCGTCGTCGGCGGGCCGCCCGGAGTCGTCGACGTCGTCGGCGAAGAGGTCGAAGCTCACGGTGTCGCGCATGGTGACGACGTGGAGCTCGATGAACACGCACCGCAGCTGTTCCACGGCGTAGAGCCCGGCGGAGCGGCAGCCGTAGGAGACAAACCCGGCGGGTTTGCCGTGCCACTCGTCGTAGGCGACGTCTATGGCCTGCTTGAGGGACGCCGGGAAGCTGCGGTTGTACTCGGGGGTCACGACCACGAAGGCGTCAGACTCCCCGATGCGCGCCGCGAGCCTGGCCATGTCGTCCGTCGTCTCGGCGGGCAACTGTGCGGGCAGCTCGAAGTCGGCGAGGTCGACGACGGCCACGTCCAGGTCCTCCCGTTCGCATGCCAGGCCGGCGAACCAGTGCGCGACGTTGTCGCCCACCCGCCCCTTGCGGGTGCTGCCGATGATCACCGCGACACGCAGTGCGGTCGTGTTCTCGCTCGCGGTCATCCGGCCTCCTCTCGCTCTCGACCTGGAGGCGCGAGATCGGGAGGGGCGGCCGCTAGACGCGATCTAGCGGGGATACGGTGCACCTGGCGAAGGGAGCGAGACGACTGCGATGACCGGACACATCCGCAACCTGTACGTCTACCCGATCAAGGGCCTGAGCGCGCAGCCGCTGGACTCGGTGACCCTCGAGGCGGGTCGCGGGGTGCCGCACGACCGCGTGTTCGCCCTCGCCCGGCCGGAGGGCCGGTACGTACCCGGGCAGACGAGCCCGCTGCCGAAGGACCAGTTCTTCATGCTGGCCAGGGACGAGCGCCTCGCCGGGCTGTCGACCCGCTTCGACCCGGCGAGCTCGGTGCTGACGGTGGACGTGCGCGGGCACCGGGTGCTGGAGGCGGACCTGTCCAGCGAGCAGGGCGCCGAGGAGGCCACCGCGTTCTTCGCCAGGGTTCTGGACCGTCCCGCCGAGCGCCCTCCACTGCTCGCCCACGCCGAGGGCAGGCGGTTCACCGACGTGTCGGTGGTCTCCGACGCGATGATGAACGCGATCTCGCTCATCAACCTGGACTCGGTGCGGGATCTGGAGGACCGCGTGGGCGTGCCGATCGACCCGCTGCGGTTCAGGGCCAACGTCTACTTCGACGGGCTGCCGCCGTTCAGCGAGCTCGACCTCGTGGGCAAGGAGCTCCGGATCGGCGAGGTACGGTTGCGGGGCGTGCTCAACACCAAGCGCTGCGCGGCGACCGAGGTGGACCCGGTCAACGCCGTCCGCGACATCGCCGTTCCCCGCCACCTCGTGCAGCAGTACGGTCACGCCGAGCTGGGCTGCTATGCCGAGGTGCTGAGCGGCGGCACGATCAGGCCCGGCGACGTCGTGTCCTACGGGGCGGCCGCATGAGCACGCCCGCGTTCACCGTTCGGATCACGGCCAAGGACCTGCTCACGCCATCGGTATGCCGGTTCGAGCTGCGGGCGCCCGGCGGCTCCGCGTTGCCCGCCTTCACCCCCGGCGCGCACCTCACGGTGCACACCCCGTCGGGGGCCGCGCGCAGCTACTCGCTCACCGGCGACCCGGCCGAGCGCGACCGCTACGTGATCGCCGTCGCCCGCGAGGATGGCGGCAGGGGTGGTTCCGTCAGCCTCGTCGACGAGACCCGGACCGGCGACGAGCTGGAGGTCTCGGCGCCGTCGAACAGCTTCGAGCTGCACCCGTCGGACCGGTACCTGCTGATCGCGGGAGGCATCGGCATCACGCCGATCAGGGCGATGTTCCGGCACCTGAGCCGCCGTGGGGCCGACGTCCGGCTGCTGTACCTGACCCGCTCGCCGGAGCACACCGCGTTCCTCGACGAGTTCACTGTGGACGACGACGCCGTGGTGCTGCACCACAGCGGTGCGGGGGCGGGCCGCCTCGACCTGTGGCCCTACCTCGCCGAACCACGCGAGGACACCCGCGTCTACTGCTGCGGCCCGGGCGGGCTACTGGCCGACGTGCGGGCGCTGACGATGCACTGGCGGCCGAGCCGGGTGCATTTCGAGGACTTCGCCGGGGTCGCGGGCACCGATGGCACGGCCCTGCCGTTCCGCGCGACGTGGCGGCCCACCGGCCGGACGGTGGACGTGCCGGCGAACAAGACACTGCTCGACGCGCTGCGCGATGCCGAAATCGAGGTGCCCAGCTCGTGTGAGAGCGGGACCTGCGGCACGTGCCGCGTGCGGCTGTTCTCCGGCGAGCCCGAGCACCGGGATCTCGTGCTGGACGCCCACCAGCGGCGCCGTTTCGTCATGCCGTGCGTTTCCAGGGCTGCCGGTGAGTGCCTCGAGATCGGTCCCGACGTGGCCGCCGCTGACGAATACCCGGCGCTGCCGGACAACCGGTAACCACATTTGCGCGTCTACCGACTAGTGGAGCTGCTTTCTCCTATCCGGGGTTAGTGCGAACACAGACCGTTATAATCGGGAACGTGTTCCCGGACCGCCGGTATCCGGTACACTTCCGGCTGAGAAGGCAATTCACATTTGCATTGTCCGGGCAAAGCAGGAGGAACAGTGGCTCAGCAGGTTCTTGTCTCCCTCGTGGACGATCTCGACGGTTCCGAGGCCGACGAGACCATCGAGTTCGGTCTGGACGGCGTCAACTACGAGATCGACCTCTCCTCGGAGAATGCCGAGGAGCTTCGCGACACGCTGGCCCAGTACATCGAGCACGCGCGCCGTGCCGGCGGCCGCAAGCGCACGCAGGGCAAGCGGGCCAACGGACAGGCTCAGGGCCGCTCGTCGTCGGCCGACCGTGAGCAGAATCAGGCGATTCGCGCCTGGGCCCGCAAGAACGGTTTCGACATTTCCGAGCGTGGGCGCATTCCGTCCGAGGTCACAGAGGCCTATCACCGACGCAACTGAAACTGTCGTTTCAGACAATGACAGGGCGTCGCGGCGACCGGCGTCCTGTCACATATCCGGGCATTACCGTGCCCGGCGAGGCCGAATGACGCCGGCCTGGCGAAACGGCGGCGGCACCGGCAAAACCGGCCGGGACGAAAATCAACGCCGCCATCGCGGTGACTGACGGTGACGGTCCGTATGGCGAACACGACAATCGCAAGTTGCGATCTGCCGCCGATTTCCCCGCGGCACCCAGACCACTGGCATACAGTGAGCACAATGAGCACCGAGTGCCTGTTCTGCCGCATCGTGGAGCGGACGCTGCCCGCGACCGTGGTCCACGAGACCGAGACCGTCCTCGCGTTCCGGGACATCGACCCCAAGGCCCCCACCCACGTGCTGGTGATCCCCAAGGAGCACCACGCCGACGCCGCGATCATGGCGAGCGCGGACCCCGCGCTCGCAGGCGAGGTGCTGGCCGTCGCGGGCGAGGTGGCCAAGCTCGACGGGGTGGACGCGTCCGGCTACCGGCTCGTCTTCAACACCGGCTCCGACGGCCAGCAGACGGTCTTCCACGCGCATTGCCACGTCCTCGGCGGGCGAGGCTTGACCTGGCCCCCCGGCTGAATATCTTAGCCTTGACTTATATAAGTCGTCACTGCAAGGATCTTTTCCGTGCACGCGTTCGACGTACTGGGGGATCCGGTCCGCCGCCGGATCCTGGAACTGCTCGCCGACGGTGAGCAGACGTCGGGCGCGGTCACGGCCATCATCCAGGACGAGTTCGGAATCTCCCAGCCCGCGGTCTCCCAGCACCTGCGGGTTTTGCGCGACAACGGGTTCGCCACCGTCCGCGCGCAAGGCGCCCGCCGGCTCTACGCCGTCGACACGGCCGGGCTGCGGGAGGTCGACGTGTGGCTGGAGCGTTTCCGCGGCTTCTGGACCCAGCATCTCGACGCGCTGGCCACCGAACTCGCACGAGGCAAACGGGACCGCAGGAAGAAGGGCACGGAAGAGCCATGATCGACATAGCCACTCAGCTCAAGACCGTCTACCGCGAGGTCAAGAAGAGACAGGTAACCGGTGGTGATGAGGGCGAGACGGTCAGCATCCTGCTGCGCCGCCGCTACACCTCCCCGATCGACGACGTCTGGGACGCGGTGACCGAGCCCGACCGGCTCGCGCGCTGGTTCGCCCCGGTCAGCGGTGACCTGCAGGCCGGCGGCAAGTTTCAGGTGGAGGGCAACGCCGGCGGCGAGATCCTGCGCTGCGAACGGCCCCAGCTGCTGCAGCTGACCTGGGGCGCCGAGAACAGCATCGTCGAGCTACGGCTCGCCGCCGACGAGAACGACGACACGGTGATCGAACTCGAGCACACCGTGCCGATCGAGATCGCGGGCAGCGGCGCCGGCTCCCTCTACGTCGGCCCCGGCTGGGACGTCAGCCTGCTCGGCCTGGACCGGTACGTGCGCGGCGAGGCCGATGGCGACCCGACGGAGTGGGAGAACTCCGACGACGTGCAGCGCTTCTCGCAGCACTCGGTGAGTGCGTGGGCCAGCGCCACCGAGGCCTCCGGCACCGCGACCACCGAGGAGGTCGCCGAGGCCAGGAAGGTCGCGCTCGCGCAGTTCGCACCCGATCTGACCACTTAGGACTCACTGAGCTCGAGTCCACACGCGACTCCCGCCGACGTAGGTGTGCAGCACACTGGTGTCCGCGATCGACTCGGGTTCGACAGCGAGCGGATCCCGGTCCAGCACCACGAAGTCGGCGAGGAACCCCGGCGCCAGCCGTCCCTTCCACCCCTCGTCGCCGCACGCCGCGGCCGAGCCGATCGTGTAGATCGCGAGCGCCTCGGCCGCAGTGAGGTCCTGCCGGACGCCGACGAGCGCGCCGTCGTCGACGCCGCCTCGGGTCACCATGCTCTGCAGACCGAGCAACGGCTCGTAGGGCCCACACGGGTAGTCCGACGAACCGGCCACGGTGATCCCGGCGTCCAGAAGGACCGGTGGGCGAACATCCGGTCAAGCCTTTGCGCTCCGTACCAGGATTCCAGCGCCCCGCCGTGATACGCGGCGTAGCCGGCGAACGGCACTGCGATCGCGTCGAGCGCCCAGCGATGTGCTGTTCTTCGCCGTGATCAGCCCGGTTGCCGCCTCGTGCAATTGCCACGCGCACATCGGCTCGGCCTGGCTTCCGCGGTCACCCGGGAGAGCCAGGAACGCGCCGCACGCGAACTCGCGGACCTGACCGGGCGCGCCGGAGACTTCACGGCGGCGTGGCGGAGGGTGAGTGGCGCTACACCATCGTGAGCCCGCCGGACACGCTCACCGTCTGACCGGTGATGAAGTCGGCGTCAGCGGAGGCGAGGAACGCGATCGCGGCCGCGATCTGTTCCGGCTGGGCCAGGCTGCGCAACGGGGTGGCCCTGATCATGCCGTTGAGGATCTTCTCCAGGTCGCCGCCGAACCCGTTGAGGAACGGCGTGTCCGTGGGGCCGGGCGCCACCGAGTTGACGCGGATGCGGTGGCGGGCGACCTCACGGGCGAGCGCCTTGCCGAACGCGATGACACCACCCTTCGTCGCCGAGTAGACCACCTCGCCGGAACTACCGACCCGGCCCGCGTCCGAGGCCACGCACACGATCGCGCCCTCACCCTGCTCGATCAGGCTCGGCAGCACGGCGTGCGTGCAGGCGATCGTGCCCATGAGGTTCACCGTGAGCAGCCGCTGCCAGGTCGCGGGATCACTGTCGGCGAACGGGCCGATGGTGTCGCAGCCGGCGTTGTTGACCAGCACGTCGACGCGGCCAAGGACGTCGGTGACCGTGGCGGCGAGCTCCCGCGCCGAATCGGGTGATCCGACGTCGACCTGCACGGCGAGTCCGGGCGTGGCGAGCTCGGCGGCGGTGGTGCGTGCGGCGTCGGCGTCGATGTCGGCCACCACCACGGTCGCACCCTCCTCGGCCAGTCGCAGGCACGTCGCCCGGCCGATGCCGCCGGCGCCTCCGGTGACGATCGCGACACGATCTTGGAATCGCATGGCTGGTCCTCTCTTTCAGCTTCGAAGTACCCCGGTCCGGTCGACAACGGCCCGTAACGCGCCGAGCTCCTCCCCGGTCGGCGGTTCCGTCGCCGGCCACGGCGGCGGGGGCAGGGCGAAGCCGGTCGCGTCGAGCACGCGACCGGGCTCGATACCCGGATTCAGCGACGACACCGTCATGGCGTGCTCGGGCTCGGGGAAACCGAACACCGCGAGCGGCGTGATGCACACCTGCGGGCCCGCTGTGGCGATCCCCGCACGACGCCGCTGTGTGCCGCCGGACAGATGACCCGGCGCCGTCACGTAGTCGACCCGTTCGACGAACGTGCGCGGTGAGTGTGCCGTGCTGAACAACAGCGTGCGTTTCGCCGTCACGGCCATCGAGATGTTGGCGAGCCCCGGGCCACGGAACCGGGGTGGCTCGCCGAACGGGCCGGTCCGGGTCAGGTTGATGTTGCCGAAGCGGTCGAGCTGGACGCCGCCGTAGCACATGAAGTCGAGCCGTCCGTTCTCCGACAGTTCGAACAGGTCGTACGCGGTGCCGATGGCCTCGCACCCGGTGAACCACCGGCCGTCCGACGAGGATCGGTACAGCCTGCCCGGCCGCGGGTTCACGGCACCGGAGGGCATGATCACCGTCAGGTCCGGCGCGTGGAGGCACTGCGCGAGCAGGGCCGCCGCCACCGGGATCTCGCTGCTGGCGCCCATCATCCCGATCTCGCCGTTCCGTAGCTGGCGCGCCAGCAGCACGGCCATCAGTTCCCGGTCGGAATAGCTCACGCGACCTCCTCGTCCAGCGCGTCGAGCCGCGCGGTCCCGCCGATCCGGTCGAGATAGGTGGCGTGGTCCAGGTGCACGAACTCCCTCAGGTAGCGCGCGAACGCGTCCCCTCCGTCCCCGTCCGGCGCCCCCGCCGCCGCGAGGTAGTGCCGCAGGTGCTCCTCGTCGTGGCAGTACAGCCCGTGGCTGGAGCACGGGTGCGCCCCGTAGGGCAGCGGCACGACCGCGTCGACGAGATAGCCCGGAATGGTCGTTCGCCACGGCTCCGCGCGCACCACGTCGTTGCCGACCAGCCGGTCGACGGTGACCACGACGCGCGCGGACGCCTTGGCGAACACGGGGTCGCAGAACGCCGCCCCGAGATGCCGGACATTGCCGAACCGGTCGGCCTCCTGGGCGTGCAGCACCGCGACGTCGGGCCTGAGCGCTGGCGCCCGCGGCCCGTCCGTGCCGGTCCGCACCTGGGTCGAGGTACGCAGGAGGTCGGTGGCGACGAGCGACGGCACCGGGTGGTCCGGGAGGCCCTCGAGCGTGGCCATGAGCCCGCCCAGCACAGTGGCCTCGTCGCACTCGATGATCTCCAGCTCGGCGCGTTCGGCGGCGCGGCGGAACCGGGGTGCGAGCCCGAGGTGTTCGAAAGAGACGTGCGCCGTGTACAGCGTGCGCACGGCTCCGGCCCCGATGAGCAGGTCGGTGTCGAAGCTGGACGGTGGCGAGGTGAGCAGGCGCAGCCCGGAGACGCCACCGCGCAGCAACGCACGGATCGCCGCGGCGGGCCGGTTGTGGTACCACAATCCGCCCACCGCGATCAGCGTGTCCGCACCGATGCCGGCCAGCGCGCTGTCGAGAGTCATCACTTTGGACAGTCGTCCGTCCGTGGCACGTTCCACGGCGGACGTTCGGGGAACTCCGGCCATCTCGCCTCCGCCCGGGTGGTTTACACACGGGACTGTAGCAGCCATACTGTGACTTCAAAAGTCAGATAATGACACTTGCCGTGGAGGTAGTGTGGAGCACCTTCGGTTCGGGCTCACTCTGGCCAACCGCAACGTCGTTCTGGGGCACGGCACGGCTGCCGACCTCCTGCGCCTGGCGGAGCAGGCCGACGAATCCGGTCGCATCGACTCCGTCTGGGTGGGCGACTCGCTTTACGTGAACCCCCGGCTGGACGCCGTCACGCTGCTCGCCGCTCTCGCGGCACGGACGAGCCACGTGCTGATCGGCCCTGCGTGCATGGGCAGCTTCGCACTGCGCGACCCGTTGACCCTCGCGTACGAATGGGCGAGCCTGGACCACCTCGCGGGTGGCCGGACGGTGCTCATCGCCTGCGTCGGCGGCGGCAAAGGGCCGGAATGGCAGGCCGAGAGCGAGGCGCTCGGCGTGCCCGCGGCACAGCGCCGCCGCCGCATGCTGGAGAACATCGCCGTGCTGCGGCACCTGTGGACGACCGATGGCGAGCCGTTCACCGGTGAGTTCCACCAGTTCTCCGGGCTCAGTCTGCGACCGCGACCGCTGCAGGATCCGCCGCCCATCTGGCTGACCACCAACGCCACTCGGTTGTCCACTCCGGACTCCGGTGCCGCCGCCGGCGCCCCGGGCAGGCCGGCGGGACGGGGGCTGGAACGCGTGGCGCGGATCGCCGACGGCTGGATGACCCACAGCACCACCCCGGAGGATTTCGCCGTCGGCTGGCAGACGATCGGCAAGCTCGCGGCCGACGCCGGCCGCGATCCGGAGCGATTGGGCAACTGCCTCTACCACAACATCCACATCGGAACGAGCAAACAGGACTCGCTCGACCGGGCACGGCGGTACCTCGATGAGTACTACGCGACGACGTTCAGCCCCGGCCGCACGGCGGCGTGGACCACCGCGGGCACGCCCGAGGAGTGCATCGAGGACCTGCGCCGCTACCGCGGCACCGGTGTGCAGCACATCGCCCTCCGGCTGTGCTCCCACGACCAGGAGGAGCAGCTGCGTCGCCTCGTTGAGGAGGTCCTGCCCCATGTCAACGGCTGACTGGGAGTACCTGCCGTGGGCACGGGTGCGGCAGCGGCACGAGGACCTGCTCGGACCGCAGCTGGACCACGTACTGGCCCATTCCGCCTTCTACCGCCGGAAACTCGGTGAGGCCGGCATCGGCCGCGCCGACCTCACCGGGCTCGACGCGCTCGAGGCGGTTCCGTTCACCACCAAGGCCGAGCTCCGCCGTTCGCTCGCCGACCAGCCGCCGCTCGGCGCCCATCTCGCCGTCCGGCCCAGCGAGATCGTGCAGGTGCACGCGACCTCCGGTACGACCGGTGCACCGGTCTACCTCGCGCTGACGGCCGGCGATCGGGACGTCTGGAACGAGATGGGTGCCCGAGTCTTCCGGACCAACGGTATCCGGCGAGGCGAGGTGGTACTACAGGCGTTCGCGATGTCCCGTGGGTTCGTCGGCGGGCTGCCGATCGTCCAGCAGCTGCAGCACGCCGGCTGCACCGTGCTGCCGATCGGCGCGGAGGCGGGCACCGAGCGCCTGCTGCTGGCCATCGACCAGCTGCGGCCGACCGCGCTCGTCGGCACCCCGTCACTCGCCCGTCACCTCGCCGAATCCGCGCCGGCCGTGCTCGGCAAGCCCGCGACCGCGCTGCCGATCCGGCTGCTGTCGCTCGGTGGTGAGCCGGGGGCCGGGATTCCCTCGGTACGGCAGCGGCTCCGCGAGCTGTGGAACGCCGAGGTCCGCGACCTGATGGGCGGCGCCGACTTCGGATCCACCTACTGGGCCGAGTGCGACGCGGGCGGCGGGATGCACCTGTGCTCGCAGAACGCGCTCCACGTCGAGCTCGTCGATCCGGCGACCGGCCGCGCCCAGCGCATCGAACAGGGCAGCCGCGGCGAACTCGTCTACACGGCGCTGCGCAGGCACGCGAGCCCACTGTTGCGCTACCGCAGCGGCGACCTCGTCGAGGTGGCCGGCACCGAATGTCCGTGCGGCCGGACCGGCTTCCGCATCGTGGTGCTCGGGCGGGCCGACGACATGCTCATCGTCCGCGGGATCAACGTGTTCCCCGCCGCCGTCAAGGACGTCGTCGGCGGGCTACTGCCGCGCGTGACCGGCGCGGTGCGGATCATCGCCGGATTCCCCGGTCATACCACGGACCAGCCGCTGCCGGTTCGCGTCGAGCATGCCGAGGGCCTGCCCTCGCCGCAGCACGCGGCGCTGACTCGCGAGATCGCCGACCGGCTGCACCGCAGGCTCGGCGTGCGCGCCGAAGTCCGCCTCGTGCCGCCCGGAAGCCTGCGCCCGCTGGACGGCCACAAGGAGATCCTGCTGGAGCGCACCACCACCGGGAGCTGACCCACATGGACCTCGGACTGCACGGCCGCGTCGCACTCGTCTCGGGTGGCAGCGCTGGAATCGGTGCCGCCGTGGCCGCGCGACTCGCCGACGAGGGCACCACGGTCGTCGTCGCCGCGCGGGACCGGCGGCGACTGGCCGCTACCGCGGCGGAGCTGGGGCCGTCCGTCCACCCGCGCACCGCCGACATGGCCGACCCGGACCAGTGCGCCGCGGTCGTCGACTGGACGCTGCGCACCCACGGCCGGATCGACGCCGCGGTGGCCTGCACGGGCGCCGCACCCGCCGGCCGGTTGTCTGATGTGGACGAAGAGGACTGGGTGCTCGCACTGCGTTCCAAACTGCTGGCGCACGCCACGCTGTGTCGTGCCGTGCTGCCGGCCCTGGCCACCCACGGAGGCGCCGCGGTGCTGGTCGGTGGCAACGCCGGTCTGCAGGCCGCGCCGTGGGAGGTGCTCGCCGGTAGCGTGAACGCGGCGGTGCTGAGCCTGGCCCGGTCGCTGGCGGCCGAGTACGGCACACGGGGAGTCCGGATCAACACCGTCCACCCCGGACCAGTCGACACCGGACGCTGGGGCCTGCTCACCGCACGGGTGGCCACCCTGCGCGGCGTCTCCGAGCAGCAGGTCGAACGCGACACACTCGGCTCCCTGCCACCAGGCAGGCTGTGCACGGCCGACGAGGTCGCCTCGGTCGTCGCCTTCCTGGTGTCGCCCCGTGCCGCGTTCGTCAACGGCGCCCACCTCGCCGTGGACGGAGCACAACAGAAAGGACGGTGGGGACTGTGAACACCGACCCCGGCCGGGCCCTCGCGGCAGCGACCCCCGCCGCGATCGCCGACGCGCTCGACCACCTCGGCCTGCCCGGCGTGCTCGCACCCGGGCTCCGCTCCCACGTCGCCGCCCGGATCGCGGGACCCGCCGTCACGGTCGTCTACGAACGCGCGACCGAGCGGAGACAACCCGAGCACACGTTCGAGGCGGTCGACACCGCGGCGCCGGGCAGCGTCCTCGTGCTCGCCGCCGGGGGCGACACCGGCATCGCGTTCTGGGGCGGAACCCTCACGGCGGCGGCCGTGCACCGGGGGCTCGCCGGCGCCGTCGTCGACGGTGCCGTCCGCGACACGGACGAGATCGCCGGCCATGGCTTTCCCGCCTTCGCCCGTGGCGTCGCCCTGCGCGGCCCGGCGGGCCGGTTCCGTTCGGTGGCGCTGAACGTGCCCGTCATGTGCGCGGGTGTGACCGTCCACCCCGGCGATTTCGTGGTGGCCGGCCCGGACGGCGTGCTGGCGGTTCCCGGCGGGCACGCCGACGAGGTCGCCCGCGTCGCCGCGGAGTTCGACGAACGGGACCGGCTGCTCACCGAGAACCTGCTGGCCACCGGCTCACTCCGCGCGGCGACCCGGACCGTTTCCCTGTTCTAGGACTCGGGGCGGAACCGGAGCGCTGCCGAGATCTCGTCGGCCGCTTCCACCGTCACGGTGATCAGCTCCATCCGTCGTGACGCCGGCACCCGCGCGGCCGGGCACGGCAGGTTCAGCGCCGCGACGACGGCGCCCGTGTGGTCACGGATCGGCGCCGCCACCGCCCACACGCCCTGCTCCGTCTCGCCGTCGTTGATCGCGTAGCCCCGTTCGCGCACGGGTCCGAGGCTGTCGATGAACGCTTCGGGTGAAACCACCGTCCGGCTGGTGTGGCCGGGCCAGGGGCCCTCGGGAAGCAACTCGGTCAACTCGTCATCGGGGAGCGAGGCGAGCAGCACCTTGCCCGGAGCGCTGCCGAGGTAGGTCGGATGCCGCCACCCGACCGGGTGGAAGATCCGCAGGCCGAGAGGACCGTCCCGGGTGCCGACGAACACCACGTCGACGCCACTGCGCACGGCGAGCTGCGTCGTCTCCTCGGTCTTGTCGCGCAGCCGCTCCATCACGGGACCGGCCACGTCGATCAAGCTCGAGGTCTGTGCCGCGACGGCGCCGAGCCGGACGACCTCGTGATGCAGCCGGTACCGTCCGGACTCGGCGTCCACGCGGACGAAGCCGTGTTCCTCCAGCGTCAGCATCAGCCGGCGCACGGTACTGGCCGAGAGTTCCAGTTCCCGGCTGATCTCGGCGATCGTCTTCGCCGGCGCGTCGAGCGTGAAGGCGCTGAGCACCTGCAACAGTCGGCTCGCCGAGCGCATCGTCTCGCCCGTCTTGACCTTGACCAGGGCACCCCCTTCGTTCGTGCGCCCATCATAGGGCCCGCTGTGGGCGCGAGCTCACGTCCGGTAGCGCCCGAAGTCAGGCGCCCTCTTGGCCAGCAGGCCTGCCAGGCCCTCCCGTGCTTCGTCCGTGCCCTCGAACAGGTGCAGTGTGTCGAACGACAGCGACGACAGCGCCGTGACGCCCCCGGTGTCGGCGTTGAACGCGTGCTTGACGTACCCGAGCGCGGTCGGGCTGAGCGCGAGGATCTCGTCCGCCCAGCTGCGAACCTCCGCGCGCAGCCGGTCCCCGGGGACCACCGCGTTCACGAGACCCCACCGGTAGGCGGTCTCGGCGTCATAACGCCGGCAGAGCAGCCACAGCTCCCTCGCCCGTTTCTCCCCCACTGCCCTGGCGAGCAGCGTGGTGCCGAAGCCAGCGTCGAACGAGCCGACCCGGGGACCGGCCTGGCCGAACGTGGCATGCTCGGCCGCGATGCTCAGGTCGCAGAGCACGTGCAGCACATGGCCGCCACCAACGGCGACACCGTTGACGGCGGCGATCACCGGCTTAGGGATGTCCCGGATCAGCCGCTGCAGCGTCTCCAGTTCGAAAAGACCCGTCTCGCTCGGCCCGTAGTCGCCGGACTCCGCGCGCTGCTTCTGGTCACCGCCCGCGCAGAACGCCTTCTCACCCGCGCCGGTCAAGGCGACCACGCCGACCGACCGGTCCGCCCAGGCCAGCTTGAACGCCGCGACGAGCTCGTCCAGCGTCCGGCCGCGGAACGAGTTGAGTCGTTCCGGACGGTCGATCGTGATCCAGGCGAGCCCGCTCGCGCTCTCATAGCGGACGTCGGTGAAGTCTTCCGGTCGCAGCATCACAGGTTCCCTTTCTCGGCTACGTCGTCGGTCGGGACGAACGCCGGCGCGCCACCATCGGCGAAGTGGCACGCCACGGGGTGGGCCACGGTGCCGTGCGGCACGAGCGGCGGGGTCTCGTCGGCGCACCGCTGCTCGGCGCGCCAGCAGCGGGTCCGGAACCGGCAGCCGGACGGCGGGTCGGCCGGACTCGGGGGCGCGCCGCGCAGGATGATCCGGTCGCGCCGCCGGGCCTGATCCGGATCGGGCACCGGCACCGCCGACAGCAGTGCCTGCGTGTACGGATGTGCGGGCCGTTCGTAGAGCTCGCCGTTGTCAGCGAGCTCCACGATGCGGCCGAGGTACATGACGGCGATCCGGTCGCACAGGTGCCGCACCACGCTGAGGTCGTGGGAGATGAACACGTACGCGAGCCCCAGTTCCCGCTGAACGCGGTCGAGCATGTTGAGCACCTGTGCCTGGATGGACACGTCGAGGGCCGACACCGGTTCGTCCAGCACCAGTACGGACGGTTCCATCGCGAGTGCCCGCGCGACGGCGACCCGCTGCCGCTGCCCGCCGGAGAACTCGTGCGGATAACGGTCGGCGTGCTCGGGATTCAGCCGGACCAGATCCATGAGTTCGGTGACGCGCGCGGCGATCCGGTCGCCGGTCACCAGCCGGTGGACCCTGAGCGGCTCGGCGAGCACCTGACGCACCGTCATGCGCGGGTTCAGAGACGCGAAGGGGTCCTGGAACACCAGTTGCAGGCCCCTGGCCGCGGCACGCAGTGCTCGCCTGTTCGCGGCCGTGAGGTCGGTTCCGTGGAAGACGATCCGGCCGCCGCTGGGCTCGAGCAAGCGGACGATCGCCCTGCCGACCGTCGACTTGCCGCAGCCGGACTCACCGACCACGCCGAGTGTCTCGCCTGCCCGCAGCGCGAAGGAGACGCCGTCCACGGCACTGACCTCGCCGCGGCCGCTGCGGCGATCGGGGAACCGCTTGACGAGGTCGCGCACCTCCAGCACGACCGGCCCCGGCGTGCCGGCCGTGCGGGGCTCGTCCGGCTCGGCCCCCGCGCCGGCGACCTCCTCCGCGAAGTGGCAGGCCGACTCGCGGCCGGTCGCCGTCACCCGCAGCGCAGGGCGCTCCTCCCGGCACCGCGCCCGGTCCTGCGACAGCGCACAACGCTCATGGAACGCGCAGGCGCCCGGGATCGCCGCCAGGTCAGGCGGCTGACCTGGGATCGGCCGCAGCCGCGCGACGCGCCGGTCCAGGCGGGGCAGCCCGTCGAGCAGGCCCCGGGTATATGGGTGCCGCGGATCGCGCAGCACCTCCCGCACAGGTCCGTGCTCCACGATCCGGCCCGCGTACATCACCACGAGCCGGTCGGCCATCTCCGCGACCACGCCGAGGTCGTGCGTGATGAGGATCGTCGCGGCACCGGTCGCGTCCCGCGCGGCCCGCAGCGCCTCCAGGACTTGCGCCTGCACGGTCACGTCGAGCGCGGTCGTCGGCTCGTCGGCGATCAGCAGGCGCGGGTCGTTCGCGATGGCCATCGCGATGACGACGCGCTGGCGCATCCCGCCGGAGAACTCGTGCGGGTACTGGTCGAGACGGCGCTCGGGACTCGACACCCCGACCAGGGACAACAGCTCCGCCGCCCGCTCACGGACCCGCGCCTTCGACAGGTCGTGCTGGTGTGCGGTGATCGCCTCCCCGATCTGGTCGCCGATGGTCATCACCGGGTCCAGTGAGGTCATGGGGTCCTGGAACACCATCGCCACGTCGTTGCCGCGCAGCTGGCGCAGCCGTCGCGGGCTCACGCGCAGCAGGTCCTCGCCGAGCAGGCTGATCTCCCCGGCCCGCACGCTGGCGGTGCCCGGAAGCAACCCCATGACGGCCGCGACCGTGGCGCTCTTGCCGGAGCCGGACTCGCCGACGATGCCGAGTGTCTCCCCGGGGCGGACCTCGAAATCGAGCCCGTCGGCGGCCACTACCTCGGCCCCGTTCCCGGTGAAGCCGACCCGCAGGTCCCTGACCCGCAGCACCGGTCCGCCGTCCCCCTGCGCCGACCGCGGCCCACCGGCCGCCCTGGAATCGACCACGCTCATGCCCGCCCCACCTTCGCCAGGCGCAGCACGCCGTCGGCATAGTGCTGGAAGCCCTGCACTCGCTGGCTGACCGCCTTGAGATCGGTGAAGAAGAACAGCGTCACCTGCGGCACTTCGCGGGCGAAGTCGTCGGCGAGCCGGCGTTCCAGCTCGGGCCCGCGTGCCTCGTCCGAGTTCGCCCGCAAGGCCGCGAGGTGCTCGTGCACGGTCTCGTCGGCGAAGCCGGACTCGTAGGCGCTGCCGTCAGGGTGGAAGTTGCGGTAGTAGCTCTCCCCGAGCGTGGGCAGGCCGCTGTTGGTCAGCAGGATCGCGTCGTAGTCGAGAGACCGGTACTGGGACAGCATCGCCCCGTACTCCCTGGCGTCGATCTCCATCGTGATGCCGGCCTGGGCGAGCTGACTCTGCAACGTCTGCGCCAGCCGGGACTGCGCGGGGTCGTCGGCGTTGACCAGCATCGAGAAGCGCGGGGCTACGCCGGCCTCGGCGGCGAGGCGCCGGGCGGTGTCCGGATCGGCCTGCGGCACCTGGCCGACTCCGGGGAACGGACCGGGTGCGGGCACGGCGTACTCGCCGTTGGCCACCCTGGCCGCCTCGGTGCGGTCGATGGCGGCCGCTACCGCGCGCCGCAGGCGCACGTCGTCGAACGGTGCCCGGCCGCTGTTGAAGTAGACCCGGATGTTGAACGTCAGCTCCCTTGTGGACAGCCGGAGCGAGTCGTTGTTCTCGATCCGCGGAACCGACTGAGGGCTTACGGTGTCGACGAGGTCGAGCTCACCGGCCAGTAGCCGGGCGACCTTGGCGTCGGTGTCCGGGATGATCCGGAAAACGACCCGGTCGACCGTGGGCGTGCCGGGCGTCCAGTAGTCCTCGTTGCGCGTGAGCGTGACGCTGTCGCCCGTGGTCTGCGAGGCGAACTCGAACGGCCCGGTGCCCACGGGATGTGCCGCGAACGCCGCCCGGTCCCGCGCCGCCTCGGGCGCGACCATCATCCCGGCCCGGTCGGCCAGTGTCGCCAGCAGCCCGCCGAACGGCTCGCTCAGCCGGAACCGGACCGTCAGTGGATCGACGACGTCCACCGACGAGATGGTGGCGATCTCGTCCGAGCGCGCGAGCTCGCGCATCCGTTCGATGTTCGCGGCCACGGCGTCGGCGTCGAACGCCTCGCCGTTGTGGAAGGTGACGCCCTCCCGCAGACGGAACGTGTAGGAGAGCTCGTCCGCGGACACCTCCCACGAGGTCGCGAGCCCTGGTACGAAGCCACCGTCCACATCGGTTTCCACCAGCCGGTCGAAGATGTTGGCCAGCACGTGCCGGTCGCCCGAAGACCCGGACTCGTGCGGGTCGAGCGAGTCGATGGACCGGTCGATCGCGACGGTCAGCGTGCTGTCGTCCCCGGACGGGGGGCCGCCCGCGGTGTCGACGTCCACCTGGCAGCCTGTCACCGCCAGCAGCGCGGCCGCGGCGAGAGCCGCGAAGGCCGGGCGCGCAATTCTCGATCGCATGGCACTTCTCCTTGTCCGTCCGGGCGGTCAGGCCGAGCGACGCCGCGGGTCGAAGACGTCGCGGAGCCCGTCGCCGAGCAGGTTGAAGCCGAGCACGGCCAGTGAAATGGCCAGGCCAGGCCAGAAGGCGTAGTTGATGTCCGTCAGCAGGTAGCCCTGCGCCGCGCGGAGCTCGGCGCCCCAGCTCGGCGTCGGCGGCTGCGTTCCGAGCCCGAGGAAACTCAGACCCGCCTCCGTCACGATGGCCACCCCGCAGGCCAGGCTGGCCTGCACGAGCAGCGGGCTCACCGCGTTCGGCAGGATGTGCCGGATCACGATGCGTCCCGAGGGCAGCCGCAGCACGCGGGCGGCCTCGACGTATTCCATGCCCAGCTGACTCAGCACCTGCGCACGGGCGATCCGCACGAAATGCGGGACGAAGGCGATACCGATGGCCACGGCGGCGTTGACCGTGCCCGGCCCGAGCACCGCTGCCGCCGCGAGCGCGAGGATGAGAAACGGGAACGCCTGCAGCGCGTCGACGACGCGCAGGATGCCGCCCCTGACCAGCCGGGACTGCGCGTACGCGGCCACCGCGCCCACCGGGATCCCGATGAGCGCGCTCAGCGCCACCGCGATCAGCCCGGCGAACAGGGAGACCCGCGCGCCGTGCAGGATCCGGGAGAACAGGTCCCGGCCGAGGGGATCGGTGCCGAACGGGTGCGCCGCCGACGGACCCTGGCCGGCCGCGGTGGCGTCGACCGCGTCGGGCGCCACCGCCACCAGCGGCGCGAGCGCCGCCCCGGCGACGAGCAGCAGGACCACGAGCCCGCCGATGACGACCGAGGGGTTGCGCAGCAGGCGGCGCGCCAGCCCCGCCCGGCGCGGACGCGCCACCGCGGCGGCACCGAGGTTGACTGTGCTAGACACCGGCGGCCTCCAGCGTGATCCGGGGATCGAGACGGGTGTAGAGCAGATCGACCAGCGTGTTGACCACCACGACCAGGACCGCCGCCGTCAGCAGGCAGCCCTGCACGACGACGAAGTCCCGCGCGAAGATGCTGTCCACGATGAGCCTGCCGATACCTGGGATCCCGAACACGGTCTCGGTGAGAACGAGACCACCGAGCATCTCCGCCATCTGCAGACCGGTGACCGTGACCACGGGGATCATCGAGTTCGGCAGGATGTGCCTGCGCATGATCCGCCGCCCCGTCAGTCCCTTCGCCTCGGCCACGCGGACGTAGTCCGCCGTGGACACGTCGAGTACCGCGGAGCGCACGAACCGGGCGATCTCCGCGGAGCGCCGGAACCCCGTCGCCACGACGGGCAACGCCATCAACGCGAGGTTCGCCTGCCAGTCAACGGTCAACGGCACGTACCCACCGGCGTTGAACCACTGGAGCTGAACCGCGAAGACGTAGATCAGCATGATCGCGAACCAGAACGCCGGTACGGACAAACCGGTCAGCGTCAGCGCCGAGGTCAGCACCCCGGACAGCCTGCCGCTGCCCTTCGCCGCGAAGATCCCCGCGGGGACCGCGATGAGCACCGCCACCAGCAGGCTCAGTATCGCGAGTTCCAGCGTGGCCGGTAACCGCTCCGCGATCAGGTCCAGCACCGGCCTGCCGTCCCTCGCCGACACTCCGAAGTCGCCGGTCACCACGTCCCCGATGTAGCTCAGGTACTGGACGGGCAAAGGCCGGTCGAGACCGAGCTCCTCCCGTACCTGCTCGACCCGTTCCGGGGACGCGTCGGCCCCGGCGTGGACGAGTGCCGGATCACCCGGCAACGCCTGGGTGAAAGCGAATACGATGACCGAGACAATGAGCAGGGTCAGTACGGTGGCCCCGAGCCGCCGCAGCAGCCAGCGCCACGCCACCCGGCCTCGATTCATGAGAGGCTCCTTTGCCCTCAAGACCTGCCACGTGATCAGTCGGATGATGCTGACACGTTTTCA
This sequence comes from Prauserella endophytica, assembly GCF_005146945.1. Taxonomy (GTDB): domain Bacteria; phylum Actinomycetota; class Actinomycetes; order Mycobacteriales; family Pseudonocardiaceae; genus Prauserella_A; species Prauserella_A endophytica. The sequence continues at coordinate 156,952 of NZ_SWMS01000008.1, read as the reverse complement.
CCGAGCTCGGTTGGTGCCCAGCTTCAGTTCGGCGAGCACCTCGGTGGTGTGCTCGCCGAGCAGTGGCGGCGGCAGCGTCACCGCCGCCGGCGTCCGGGACAGCCGTACGGCGGGACCGACGAGCGGAACCGCACCCAGCCGGGGGTGGTCGACGGTGACCACCTGCCCCGACGCGGCCACCTCCTGGTCATCGAAGACCTCGTCGAGCGTCCGGACACGGGCGACAGCCACGCCCGCGCGCCAGAGCACGTCCTCCCAGTACGTGGCGTCTTCTGTGGACAGACGGTCCTGTAGCAGCGCCACGAGCTCGTCCCGGTGCGCGACCCGGTCGGCGTTCGTCCGGAACCGGGGGTCGCCGGCCAGCTCGGGGCACCCGATCGTCTCGGCCAGGAGCCGAAACAGCCGGTCGTTGGCGGCACCCACCACGACGTAGCCGTCCCTGGCACGGAACGCCTGGTACGGAACGATCGAGTCGTGCCCGCTGCCCTGCGGACCCGTGACGTGCCCGGCCACCAGGTAGGCGCTCGCCGCGTTGATGAGCGCCGCCAGCTGCGCGCTGAGCAACGACACCTCCACGTGCTGCCCCTCTCCGGTGCGCTGCCGGTGCAGCAAGGCGGCCAGGATGCCCTGGGCGGCGAACAGTCCGGTGGTGACGTCCACGAGCGCCACCCCCGTGCGGACCGGCTCGCCGCCCGGTGTTCCGGTGATGGACATCAGGCCGCCGTGCGCCGCCACCATGACGTCGTACCCCGCCCGCTCCCGGTACGGACCGTCGGTGCCGAAGCCGGAGATCGAGCAGTAGACGACGTCCGGCCGCAGCTCACGCACCGTTTCGTAGTCCAGCCCCAGCCGTCGCATAGTGCCGGGGCGGAAACTTTCCACCACGACATCGCTGGACGCGACGAGCTCACGGGCGAGCCTGCGCCCCTCCTCGCTCTTCAGGTCCAGCTCGACGCTGCGCTTGTTGCGATTCACCGCGAGGAAGTAGGTGCTCTCCCCGTCCTTGAACGGTGGCCCCCACCCCCGGCAGTCGTCGCCGGTACCGGGCCGCTCCACCTTGACGACGTCAGCACCGAGATCGCCGAGCAGCATCGTCGCGTAGGGGCCTGCGACCACCCTGGTGAAGTCGGCGACCCGCATGCCGGCGAGTGCGCGCTGTCCGTCCACTGCCGGTCACTCCGGAATCGCCAGGTCGGCCGGGCCCTGCTTGGAGCAGACCGCCTCGGGGAAGTAGGTCTCGATCATTCGGTTGACCAGCTCGACCCGGGTGGCGTAGCGCTTCGCGTCCTCGGCGGTCGACTGGAACGCGTGCGTCGCCTGCTCGAAGCCACCGGACTTGCAATGGATGGGCGCGGCCACGCGGACGATCTCGGCGACGTCGTAGTCACGCAGGAAGCCACCGGAGGACTGGGGGCTCTCTGTGGACATGTCCATGGGCAGCGTCGTGGCCTGCCGCAGCGCGGCCCACATCGGCGCGTCCAGGTCGCGAACCGGGTTGATGGTGTCGGCGCCCAGCCGCTCCAGCAACCGGACCGAGGCGGGGTTGCCGTGTCCACAGTGGCCGCTGACCTTGATGTGCAGGTTCGCGGGCAGCTCACCGGCCTTGCGCAACTCGTCGACAACGCACAGCAGGCCCTCGTCGTAGACCATGATGCCGCGCACGCCGAAGCCGACGGCACGCTTGACGTCCTCGATCGCGCGCGCGAGCTGGTCACCGCCACGCAGCCGGTACGCGATCCGGGAACCCTCAACGGAACGGGCGGCCGCGGAGATGTCGTAGGTCGCGCGGGGGCCCACCGACATGATCAGCTCGACCTGCCATTCCTTGGCGATGGCCACCATCTCGCGCAGCTCGCGGTCGGTGTTGCGGAAGATCCCCATGGTGTGTGTGGCGCGGTGGAGGGTCAGCCCGATGCGGGCGGTCTCCTCGAGCGCGGCCTTCAGCGACTCGGGTGTCTGCAGGCCGGGAATCTCGCGGCGGTAGTGCGCACCGTCCGGGAACCGGTGCGGCGAGCCGGGAAGGTCGTACCGGTTTCCGGCGGGCAACCCTAGCCGCTCAAGCATTTCCCCTGTCTCGTCGAGCGACGTCCTGACTCGGGCCGGAGAGATACTCACTCGCTCCTCCATTCATATAATGGTTTAGGAAACCATTGTGTGAACTAGTGAACCATGCTGTGGTGTACTGGTCAACACATCGACACCGCGTCTTCGCAGGGCACGGCGCCACTGTCCAGAAAGGACGCGACATTGCCGACCGCGCGGCGGAGCATCGGTACCACGTTGTCGGCGATCGCGCCTGCCTGGTGGGGAGTGACGACGACACGCGGAGCGCTCAACAGCGGCGAATCCGGCGCGGGCGGCTCGGGTTCGAACGTGTCGACACCCGCGCCGGCGAGCCTGCCCCGGTGAAGGGCATCCGCGAGGGCGCGCTCGTCGACCACACCACCACGCGCGGTGTTGACGAGTACCGCACCGGATTTCATCCGCGCGATCCGCGGACCGTCGAGCAGGTGCCGCGTGTCGGGTTTGAGCGGCACGTGCAGGGACACGACATCGCTCGTGGCAAGAAGCTCGTCGAGATGGCGGTACCGCGTCCGCAGCTCCGCCTCCACCTCGGCCCCCGGGCGACGGGGGTCGTAGTAGCACACGGTCGTGCCGAAACCGGCAAGCCTGCGCGCCACCTCCCGCCCGATCGCGCCGAAACCGACGAGACCGACCTGCTTGCCCGCGAGCCCACGGGTGACGGCGCGCGCCCGCTCCTTGCGCCACTGCCCCGCCCTGGTCGCGCCGTCGAACTCGATCAGCCCGCGCAAGGTGGCGAGCATCAGCAGCACGGCATGCTCGGCGACGGCTCCGGCGTTTCCCCCGGCGAGCCGCGCCACCGCGACGCCGTGCCGCTCCGCCGCCGCGACGTCGATGTTGTCCACGCCCGCACCCAGCTTCTGGATGAGCCGTAGCCGGGGCGCGGCCGCGATGTCACCTGCCCGGATGGGCGTCCAGCCGGCGAACCAGACGTCCGCGACCGAGCGGTCCGCCTCGTCCGGGAACGTCACCCGCCACCCACGGGGCATCGCGGTGGTGATGACGGCGCGCACCTCGGTGTCGTAGGTGTCGAGAAACGCGACGTGGGGCTTCATGGCGCGGCCAGCAGGGTCAGGACGGCGGCGACGAACGCGGCGCGGCCGCGCTCAGGGCGCTCCAGGTGCACGAAATGGGTGCCCTGGGGCAGCTCGAGGACCTCGACCGACCGTGCGTTGCGCAGGTCGCGTACCAGGGCCGCGAGATCCTCCGGCCGGGAGAGGAAGTCGTGCGCGGCCCGGCTCGCCAGCACGTGGCACCGCAGCTCGGAGGCGTTCCACAGCGAGCCGCCCGTGGCGAGCAGGAAGGCGTCCGCGAGCGGCCCGGCCGGGGACCGGCTGCTCGGCGGGCGCCGGGTGTGGCTCGTCGGATCGCCCGCCAGCGCCGCACTGACGTAGGCCTCGGCGATCGCCGGATCACGCCAGCCATCCGGATCGGCCGCGGGAATGGTCCGGTCCCAGCCGCCGAGCAGATCGGCGCCGGTGCTGAGCCGGTAGCCGCCGACCGCTTCCGCCGCGAACCGGCCGGGCCGGCCGGGATCGTCGAGGCGGGAACCGCGGCCCATCGTGGGATGCCCGTCCGTGCCTCCGTACAGCGTGTTGTGGAGTACCAGATGTGACACCAGTGCGGGGTGCTGGACCGCCACGAGTCCGGCCCACACGCTGCCCGTAGCCCAGCCGAGCAGTGCCACCGGCGTTCCATGCCGCGCGGCGACCTCCCCCGCGACCGCGGCGATGTCGGTGGCGGCCTCGGACGCTCGCACCAGCGGTGGCGAATCGCCGGGCGGCCCCGTCATCGCCGCCGGGCGGGTCGACGCGCCGAACCCGCGCACGTCCAGCACGTAGACGGCATGGCCGGCACCGGCCAGGTCCTCGGCGAGCGATCCGCCCGGCACCGGCAGGTCGAACGCCGCGATCCCATCCGCCCGTGCGCCGTGCACGAGCACCACCGGCCTGCCGGTCACGATGTCGGGGAGCACCGCGCGGACGCGCACGGTGATCCCCGGTTCCGACACCACCCGCAGTTCCGCTCGCCCCAGGCGGCCGCTCGCCGCCGCGGTTGGCTCTTGTGCCATGTCGACTCCTCTCGGTGGAGGATGACAAGCATTGACTCTTCATAATCTGACGTCAATAGTCATATAGTGACTCGAATGAACTGAAGGAGGAGTTGCGGTGGCGGCGAGGATGCTGATCGCGGGCGAATGGGTGGAGGCGGCAAGCGGTAAGACGTACACCCGAGCCAATCCCGCCACCGGGGAACCGGTGGGCGAGGTGCCGCTGGGTGACGAGCGCGACGCGGAACACGCTGTGGCCGCGGCCGCCGCCGCGTTCCCCGGCTGGCGCGCTACACCGGTGACCGAACGCGCCGCCGCGCTGCGCCGGACGGGCGGCGTGCTGCGGGCACGCGCCGCCGACATCGCTCGCCTGATCACCTCGGAGCAGGGGAAACCGATCGGCGCCGCACGGGCCGAGGTGCTTGCCGCCGCCGAACTTCTCGACTGGTACGCCGAAGAGGCCAGGCGCGTCTACGGCGAGTGGATCCCCGACCCACTGCCCGACCGCCGCCTGCTCACCGTGCGCCAGCCCATCGGCGTCGCCGCCGCGATCACGCCGTGGAACGTGCCGGTGTCCATGGTGGCTCGCAAGGCGGGCGCCGCACTCGCCGCGGCCTGCGCGGTGGTGGTCAAGCCTGCCGAGCAGACCCCGCTGAGCGCGCTCGCGGTCGCCGAGGCCTTCACCGAGGCCGGGCTACCACCTGGCGCCGTCAACGTCGTCACCGGCGACCCCGCGTCGATCGGCGGTGTGCTGCTCGGCGACGACCGCGTCCGCGCGGTGAGCTTCACGGGATCCACGGCCACGGGCATGCTGCTGATGCGCCAGGCCGCGGGGACGGTGAAGAAACTGTCGCTCGAACTCGGCGGCAACGCGCCGTTCGTCATCTTCGACGACGCCGACCTCGACCTAGCGGTCGCGGCGCTCGCGGCCGTGAAGTTCCGCAACGCCGGGCAGACCTGCGTGTCACCGAACCGCGTTTTCGTGCACGAATCCGTCGCGGAGGCCGTCACGGCGCGGTTGACGCGGTCGGTCCGCTCGCTCCACGTCGGCAACGGCCTCGCGCCGGAAACGCAAGTCGGCCCACTCGTCGACCACGCGGCGCTCGCGAAGGTCGAACGGCACGTCGCCGACGCGCTGGATCGCGGCGCGCGGCTCGAGACAGGCGGACGGCGGCTCACCGGCGGAGAGTACGACGGCGGCGCCTTCTACGAACCCACGGTGTTGTCCCATGTGGATTCTTCCATGCTCATCGCCACCGAGGAGACCTTCGGCCCCGTGGCGGGTCTGCTGACCTTCTCCGGTGAGGACGAGGTCGTAGCGGCGGCCAACGCGACGCCCTACGGCTTGGCGTCCTATGTGTACACACGTGATCTCGGCCGCGCGTTCCGGGTCGCGGAGGGGATCGAGGCGGGAATGGTCGGCGTCAACGACACCAGGCTCTCCGCGCCAGAGGCACCCTTCGGCGGGGTGAAGCACAGCGGGCTCGGCCGGGAGGGCGGCAGGCAGGGCCTCGACGAGTTCCTCGAGACGAAACTCATCACCATCGGTATCTGACGGGCAAGGTTGAACGTGACAGTGCTGGCCGATTCCCGCTCACTCCCCCGAGACGCCCCCACCCTGGCAGCCCGCCGACCGCAGTGAAGGCCACCTTCACTGCGTGGAATCAGACTCAGCGGCGCGCAGCGTCTCCGTCTGGGTGGTGGTGGGAGACGGGCGGGCGCAGGCATGGTGGCCTTCACTGCGGTCCGGGCTACTCGGCGAACCAGGCGGCGGGGTTCTCGATGAGGGCATCGGTGACCGTGGTGGCGGCGGCCCTGGCCACCACGTCGGGGGGAAGGCGGGAGGCACGCACGCGGGTCGCGCTGCCGGGACAGCGGGCGCGCAGCGCCGCCTCCACCGCGCCGAGGAAGTCCTCGCCCAGTGCCGGGAAGTGCCCGCCCAGCACCACCACCTCCGGGTCGAGCGCGGGCACCAGCCCGCCGAGGACCTCACCGAGCGCGGCGGCCGCCCGGCGGGTCGCCGACAGCGCCCTCGGCTCGCCGGAGCGGACCAGCCTCGCGAGCCCGCTCTCCCCACCCGCCAGCCGCGACCTCGCCGGGCCGTCCAGCCCGGCGGCCAGTAGCAGCGCGCTCTGCCCCGCCACCGTGTCGAGGCAGCCGCGCCCGCCGCACACACACGGCTCCTCCGCCCCGCCGACGCGCACGTGGCCCAGCTCGCCCGCGGCTCCGCGAGCCCCCGCGTGCACCTCGCCGCCGACGAGGACGCCCGCGCCGAGGCCGTCCTCCCCGCCCACGTAGACCAGCACGTCGCCGTCCTCGCCGTCGAACCAGCGCTCGGCGCGGGCCGCGAGCTGGTGGCTGCCCGCGACCGTCACCGGGATGCCGCCTGCGCCCAGGGCCGTGAGCCGGTCGCCGAGCAGCCACGGCAGGTTCGTCTCCGTCCAGCCCAGGCTTTCGGCGCGGACCACCGTCGCGTCCCTGATGCGCCCCGGCAGGCCTACCGCGACCCCGGCGACGACGTTGTCGGTGCTGTTGGCGGTGTTCAGCAGCCGCCGCAGCACCGGCTCGGCAGCCTTGACCGCGCGGAGCGGGTCGCCGCGCAGGTCGTCGGCGCGGCGCAGCGCGCGGTCGCGGACGCGGCCGGTGAGGTCGAGCAGACAGCCCGCGACGTGGTCGGCTTCGATCTGCAGGCCGATCCCGGCCGGCCCCAGCGAGTTGAGCACGAGCAGGTTGGCGGGGCGGCCCGGGCCGCCGGAGCGGCCGGTGCCGATCTCGCGCAGCAACCCTCCGTCGAGCAGCTCGCCCGTCAGCTGGGTGACCGTGGACTTCGTCAGCCCGCTCTCCTGTGCCAGCCGCGCCCTCGACACCGGGCCGAGGCGCGCCGCCAGCCGGGTGACCAGCGCGAGGTTGTGCCGGTGCTGCTGGACCGGGCGTACCGGCGCGTCGCGCTCCACCTGCGGCTCCTTGGATAATTAGTTCGTCTACTAGACTATCGAACTCTAGCGGTCGCGAACCACGATCGGCTAGACAGTGCGCATGGCTGATGTGTCCTTCCGCGAAGCGTCCCGCATCTTCTCCGGCAACCCACCGGTCCGGGCCGTCGACAGGTTGTCCCTCGACATCGCCGACGGCGAGTTCCTGGTGCTCGTCGGCCCGTCGGGCTCGGGCAAGTCCACCGCGCTGCGCATGCTCGCGGGCCTGGAGGACGTCGACGAGGGCGCCATCACCATCGGCGGCCGCGACGTCACCGAGGTGTCGCCGAAGAACCGCGACATCGCGATGGTGTTCCAGTCCTACGCGCTGTACCCGCACATGACCGTCGCGGAGAACATGGGCTTCGCGCTGAAGATCAAGCGCATCAGCAAGGCCGAGATCGCCGAGCGCGTCAAGGAGGCGGCGCGCCTGCTCGACCTCACCGACTACCTCGACCGCAAGCCGAAGGCGCTCTCCGGCGGCCAGCGGCAGCGCGTGGCGATGGGCCGCGCGATCGTCCGCGAGCCCGCCGTGTTCCTCATGGACGAGCCACTGTCCAATCTGGACGCCAAGCTGCGCGTTGAGACGCGCGCCAACATCACCGCGCTGCAGAGCAGGCTGGGCACCACCACGGTGTACGTGACCCACGACCAGATCGAGGCCATGACCATGGGCCACCGGGTCGCGGTGCTGAAGAACGGCGTGCTGCAGCAGTGCGACACGCCCCGCGCGCTGTACGACCGGCCCGGCAACGTGTTCGTCGCCGGTTTCATCGGCTCCCCCGCGATGAACCTGACCACCGTGCCGCTCACCGCGGAGGGCGCGAAGCTCGACGGCCTGACCGTGCCGATCGCGCGCGACCTGCTGAGCGGCCGGGAGGCGAGCGAACTGAGCGAGGTGACCGTCGGCATCCGGCCGGAAGGCCTGCGCCCCGCGGACGCCGGTGAGCCCGCGCTGGAGCTGAAGGTGGAGCTGGTCGAGGTGCTCGGCTCGGACGCCTACGTCTACGGCCAGGTCGCCGTCGGCGGGACGCACGAGCGCTTCATCGTCCGGACGGAGACCCAGAACACGCCGTCGTTCGGCGACACCATCCGGGTCACGCTGCGCGATCCGGACGCCGCGCACACGTTCAACCCGGAGACGGGTCAGCGCCTGACCGCCTGAGCCCGGGGTTCGGCAGGCGTTCTCCTCGCGTTCGGGGGTATTGCCTGGGCGGTCGCGGTGGGACCATGGACCGATGTCCAGCCCGCGACCGCCCGTGCCCGACCCGACGGGAGCCAGGCCGGGCACGGGCGGGCAGCCGCGTGGCTCGCTCGGTCTCGTCGCCGCCGTGTTGCTCGTGCTCGCCGCGGGACTCACGGCGTTCGCGTCGTTCCAGCCGCTGTTCACCGGCCGGATCTCGTCGCCGGGCCAGGCAGGCTTCGAGCTGTCGATCACGGCGTGGGGCGTGGACACCGACGCCCCGCAGCAGGAGGGCGGGGTGCCCTCGAACGGACTGCCGCTCTCCGTCGCCGCCGGGTTACTGGCCGGGGCCGCGGTGCTGACACTGCTGGCGGTCTCGCGCCGCGCCGCCGGGCTGGTCGCCGCCATCGGCGCGGCCTTCCTCACCGGCGCGGGCTGGGTCGTGTTCATGCAGGTGCTGAGCTGGATCGACACGTTCCGCTCCACCGAGAACGGCCGGGGCCCCTTCCAGGTGGACACGAGCACGAGCATCGGACTCGGCACGTGGCTGCTGGCGGGCGCGCTCGTGCTCGCCATCGCGGGCACGGTCCTCGCCCTGCGCATACCGAAGACGCGAGCCGAGCCGGTGACACCGCGCTACGGCTTCCCCGCGCCGATGGGACCGCCACCGCCGTCCTCGCCCGACCCGGGCGTGTGGAAGCCGGCGGAGCGGCACGGACCACCGTCGGCTCAATAAAGCCGAGCCGTATAGGTCGTTATACGAGACGCTCTACTGTGGACCAGGGCTCGTCCGCGATCCGCGTCCGCCGTATGAGCACGCCAGACCAGGGCTTGCGCTGGAGCGCGCTCAAGGTCCTAGCGTCGCCGCCATGTTGAAGCGAACGCGACGGCTGTGGCAGGACGGTCCCGAGGTGGGGGCGATCGGCCTCGGTTGCATGGGCATGACGTGGGCGTACGGCGGCACGACCGACGCCGAGAGCCCGGACGAGGTGATCGGCAGGGCACTGGAGCTCGGCCTGAATTTCGTCGACACGGCCGACATGTACGGGCCGTTCACCAACGAGGAAGTGGTCGGGGCGGCGCTCAAGGGCAGGCGTGACGACGTCGTGCTCGCCACGAAGGGCGGCAACGTCGTCCGGCTCACCGAAGACGGTGCGCCGGCGATGCCGGCGCAGGACGGGCGGCCCGAACATCTGCGCCAGGCCATCGACGGCTCGCTGCGGCGGCTCGGCTTCGACCACGTCGACCTGTACTACCTGCACCGCCCCGACCCCGAGGTGCCGGTGGAGGACAGCATCGGCGCAATGGCGGAGATGGTCGCGCAGGGCAAGGTGCTCGCGCTCGGCGTCTCGGAGTTCACCGTCGAGCAGCTCGACCGCGCCCAGGCGGTGCACCCGATCAGGGCCGTGCAGTCGGAACTGTCGCTGTGGACCCGCGAGCATCTCGCCACCACGCTGCCGTGGTGCGTCCGCAACGACGCCGCGTTCGTGCCGTTCTCCCCGCTGGGCCGCGGTTTCCTGACCGGCCGGTTCCGCGAAGCCGCGTTCGCGCACGACGATTTCCGCGCCAAACTGCCGCGTTTCCAGGAGGAGAACCTCCGCGCCAACCTCGCCATCGTGGAGCGGGTCGAGGCCGTGGCCGCCCGGTACGGCGCGACGGCGGCACAGGTCGCTCTGGCCTGGGCCCTCGCGCAGGGTGAGCACGTGGTGCCCATTCCGGGCACCCGCAGGCGTTCGCGGCTCGAGGAGAACGCGGCCGCGGCCGAACTTACGCTGACCGAGACCGATCTCGCGGAACTGGACGCGCTTCCTGCGCCCGAAGGCACGCGCTACTGATTCACGGGCGATTTCACACTCGCTTTGCTTACGGTGCCTTTCGCCCCGTTCTGTTCGGATGGACTCCTCGCGCAGGAAAACGCGAAAGGGGAAATCACCATGCGAATCAGGACACTCGCCGGGCTCGCGATCGCGGGAGCCTCGGCGGCGGCGATCGCGGGCGGTGTCGCGCTGGCCGACACGCCGGGCTCCGCGGAGGAGCCGACCGTGCGGATCGTGCAGGAATCGCAGCCGGACGACGGCGAGGACTGCCCGTCCGGCAGCGGGCAGTCCTCGCCGGAGCAGGAACTGTGAGCGACCAGCTCGAACAGACGCTGTTCGAGGTGAAACGGATGATCGTCGGGCAGGACCGTCTGGTGGAGCGGCTCGTCATCGCGCTGCTCGCCGACGGCCACTGCCTGCTCGAGGGCATGCCGGGCGTGGCGAAGACCCTGGCCGCGCAGACGCTCGCGAAGGCCGCGGGCGGCACGTTCTCGCGCATCCAGTTCACGCCCGACCTGGTGCCCTCGGACATCGTGGGCACGCGGATCTACCGCGCCTCGAAGGAGCGTTTCGACGTCGAGCTGGGGCCGATCATGGCCAACGTCGTGGTCGCCGACGAGATCAACCGGGCGCCTGCGCGCGTACAGTCGGCGCTGCTCGAGTCGATGGCCGACCGGCAGGTGTCCATCGGCGAAGCCAGCCATCCCGTTCCCGAGCCGTTCCTCGTGCTCGCCACCCAGAACCCGGTGGAGTCCGAGGGCGTCTACGCGCTGCCGGAGGCGCAGCGGGACCGGTTCCTGATGAAGGTGTTCGTCGACTACCCGAGCGAGCTCGACGAGCTCGGCATCCTCTACCGGATGGGCACCCGCAGGCCGGTGGCGAGGCGCGTGCTCGACCCGGAGACCGTGCTGCGGCTGCAGGAACAGGCACGCGACGTCTACGTGCACCACGCGCTCGCCGAGTACGTCGTGCGGCTGGTGATGGCCACCCGCAAGCCGGAGCAGGCGGGGCTGCCGGAGCTGGCCCCGGTGCTGGCCTTCGGGGCCAGCCCGCGGGCCACACTCGGGCTCGTCGCCGCGGCGAGGGCGCTCGCGCTGCTCCGCGGCCGCGACTACGTGCTGCCCGGCGACATCCAGGAGCTCGCTGTGGACGTGCTCGCCCATCGGCTGGTGCTGTCGTTCGACGCGCTCGCCGACGGCGTCGCCGCCGAGGACGTGGTGCGGCGGATCGTCACCACCCTTCCCGTGCCGCAGGTGGCACCGGCACAGGCGGAGGTCGCATGAGTCCCCCGGTCGGCGGGCTCGTCCCGCACCACCGCCTGCGGCGGCTGGAGCTCACCGTCACACGGCGCCTCGACGGCCTGCTGCGCGGGCAGCACTCCGGGTTCCTGCCCGGCGCGGGCACCGAACCGGCGGGCAGCAGGGAGTACCGGCCAGGCGAGGACGAGGTCCGCCGCATCGACTGGGCGGTGACGGCACGAACGGGCACCCCGCACGTGCGCGACACCGTCGCCGAGCGCGAGCTGTCGGTGCACGTGCTCGCCGACGCCACCGCGAGCATGGACTTCGGCACCGTCGAGCTGGAGAAACGCGAGCTGGCCGTGGCCGCCGTCGGCGCGGTCGGCTTCCTCACCGCCGGTGCGGGCAACCGGCTCGGCGCCGACCTGCTCGGCCCGCACGGGGTGCGGCGGTTCCCGCCCCGTGCGGGCCGGACCCACCTGCTCGCGGTGCTGAACGCGATGCTCGCCGCGCCGAGGGCCACCGAGGGCGCGGTCGCGCTGGCGAGCGCGCTGCGGGGACTCGACCGCTCACTGCGCAGGCGCGGGCTCGTCGTCGTGGTGTCGGACTTCCTCGACGACGGCGACTGGGGTGTCCCGCTGCGCAGGCTCGGCCTGCGGCATCAGGTGCTCGCCGTGGAGGTCACCGACCCACGCGAGCTGGAGCTGCCCGACGTCGGCCTGCTGACCGTCGTCGACCCGGAGACGGGCCGCCGCGCGGAGATCCCCACCGGCAGCAGGCGGCTGCGGGAACGCTTCGCCGAGGCCGCCGCCGCGCAGCGCCACCGCGTGCGGGACACGCTGCGCCGCGCGGGCGTGGCGCACGTGGCGCTGCGCACCGACCGCGACTGGGTGGCCGATCTCGGCAGGCATGTGCTCGCGCACCGGCGGCTCGCGCTCGCCGCCAGGGGCAGAGCGGGTGCGGCATGAGCTTCCTGTCACCGGAACGGCTCTGGCTGCTGCTCGGTGTGGCGGCCCTGCTCGTCGCCTACGTGCTGCTGCAACGCCGCCGCAGCCGCTATGCGATGCGGTTCACCAACCTGCCGCTGCTCGAACGGGTCGCTCCCGCGCGCCCCGGCTGGCGCCGCCACGTCCCCGCCGGTCTGTTCCTGGCGATGCTGGGGCTGCTCGTGGTCGGCTTCGCGCAGCCAGTGGACGAGGTGCGGGTGCCGAGGGAGCGGGCGACCGTGCTCGTGGCGGTGGACGTGTCGCTGTCCATGCGGGCCGCCGACGTCCCGCCCGACCGGCTCGCCGCGGCCCGCGACGCGGCGGCGGAGTTCGTGAACGGGCTGCCCGAGGAGTTCAACGTCGGGCTCGTCGCCTTCGCGGGAAACGCCACGGTGCTGGTGCCGCCTGTCACCGACCGCGACGCGCTCCACGCCGGGCTCGACCGGCTCGACGTCGGCGCCACCGGCACGGCGGGCACGGCCATCGGCGAGGCCATCGCGGCGTCACTGGACGCCGTGCGCGGCCTCGACGCGCAGGCCTTGACGGAGCCGCCGCCCGCCAGGATCGTGCTGCTCTCCGACGGCGCCAACACCGCGGGCCGCTCGCCCGAGGACATGGCCGCCGACGCCGGGGCCGCCGACATCCCCGTCGACACGATCTCGGTGGGCACCGAGGACGGCGAGGTGGAGATCAGCGGGCAGTGGCAGGACGTCCCGGTCGACGGCGAGACCCTGCGCATGGTCGCCGAGCAGACCGGCGGCTCCTACCACGAGGCGGCCACGGCCACCGAGCTGCGCGACGTCTACGGCGACATCGGCTCGTCGGTGGGCTACCGCACCGAGGAACGCGACGCCTCCAGCCGGTTCATCGGCTTCGGCCTGCTCGCCGCGCTCGCCACGGCCGGCACGTCGATGCTCTGGTTCTCCCGGATCCCATGAGGAGCACACAGTGACCCTGCGACCGACCGGACTCGGCCAACCGCGCGGGCCGCGGTTCCTGCCCCCGCCGGAACAACCGCCACCCCCGCCCGAGCCGCCGCGGCCGTTCGCCCCGCCGCCCCCGGCACCGGAGCGCACGAGCAGCCGATGGCCCCGGCTGCTCGGCGCGGGGCTGCTCGTGGCCGCGCTCTCGGCCGGCACGGGAGCGCTCGCCGGGCGCGCGGCGGCCCCGGACGACGGCGAGGTGACGTTCCCGCGCGCCGAACCGACCCCCGACTCCACGGCCGGGCTGGTCGGCGTCGCCGAGCGCGTTCGCGCGGGCGTGGTCTCCATCTCGGCGCCAACCGGCGGCGGGGTGGCCGGGGGTTCGGGCTTCGTGCTCGACGACCGCGTGCACGTGCTCACCAACGACCACATCGTGTCGGGCGCGAGCTCGGTGAGCGTCATCGGCTCCGACGGCAGGCGGGTGCGCGCCGACGTGGTGGGCCGCGACCCGCGCAACGACATCGCCGTGCTGCGGATCGAACCCAGCGCGGCACTGCGGGCGCTGCCGCTCGGCCGCTCCGCCGACGTCCAGGTGGGCGAGCGGGTGCTCGCGGTGGGCTCCCCGCTCGGGCTGTCCGGAACGGTCACCTCCGGGATCGTCAGCGCCGTCGAGCGGGAGGTCCGCCTCGGCGGCACGTCCCAGACCGCCGTGCAGACCGACGCCTCGATCAACCCCGGCAACTCCGGCGGCCCGCTCGTCAACGCGCGCGGCGAGGTGATCGGCGTGAACACGGCGATCGCGACCGACGACGGCGGCGGCAGCATCGGCATCGGCTTCGCCATCCCCGTCGACCGGGCGGCCGACGTCGCCGAGCGCCTGATCGCGGGCGGGTGAGCGGCGATGCGGCTGCTGCTCGTGGAGGACGAGGAGGACCTGGCCGAGGCCGTGGTGCTCGGGTTGCAGCGCGCCGGGTACGCGGTGGACCACGCCGCGACCGTCGCCCAGGCCACCGAACGGCTCCCGGTCAACGCCTACGACCTGCTTCTGCTCGACCTCGCGCTGCCCGACGGCGACGGTTTCTCGCTGTGCCGGGCGATCCGCGACGGCGCGCTGCCCGTGGCCGGCGGCGGCGACCTGCGCGTGCTCATGCTCACCGCGCGCGGTGCGCTCGCCGACCGCGTGCGGGGTCTCGACGACGGGGCCGACGACTACGTGGTGAAGCCGTTCGCGCTCGACGAGCTGCTCGCCAGGGTGCGGGCGCTGCTGCGCAGGGAGACGCGCGGGGTCACCGCCGTGCTCAGCGTCGGCGAGCTGCGCATCGACACCGCGCGGCACCGCGCGTGGCGTGGCGAGCGCACCCTTTCCCTGTCCCCCAAGGAGTTCGCGGTGCTCGAGTACCTCATGACCCGGCCCGGTCACGTCGTGTCCACGGAGGAACTGCTGGAACACGTGTGGGACGAGAACATCGACCCTTTCACCCACACCGTGCGAGTCACCGTCGGCACGCTGCGGCGCAAGATCGGCAACGGTGACGAGCACTCGATCATCGAGACGATCGTGGGCCGGGGGTACCGCCTGAAGGAGTCCTGATGCCGCAGTTGCCCGCCTTCCCGCGCTCGATCCGGTTCCGGTTGACGGTGCTGTACTCGACCCTGCTCTTCGTGCTCGCGGGAGCGGGCCTGCTGGCGATCTACGTCGCCGTGGAACGCAGCACCGACCCCAAGCCGATCACCGAGCGCTACGAGGCCGAACTGGTCAAGCGCAAGGCCGACGGCAGCGAGGTGCAGGTGGGCACGATGGAGGTCGCCGCCGTCGAGGAGATCGAGTCGGAGGTGAACCTGCGGACGCTCGAGGCGATGCGGAACTACTCGGCGGCCGCCGTCGGCGGGCTGTTCGTGCTGAGCCTCGGCATCGGCTGGGTGCTCTCCGGCCGTGCGCTGCGGCCCGCGCGCTCGATCGCCCACACGGCGCAGGAGATCCAGGCCAGTGACCTGTCTCGGCGGATCCGACTGGAGGGACCGCGCGACGAGCTTCGGGAGCTTTCCGACACGATCGACTCGATGCTCGACCGGCTCGACGCCGCGTTCTCCGCGCAGCGACAGCTGATCGACGACGCGTCCCACGAGCTGCGCAGCCCGCTGGCGATCATGCGCGCGCACCTGGACGCGTCGCTGAAGACGCCGGAGGCGACCGAGGAGGAACGTGCCCGCGCGGTGCGGGCGATCGACCGCGCCGCCGAGCGCATGTCCCGCCTCGTGGAGGACCTGCTCGCGACGGCGCGGCGGGACACCGACGCGCTCGCCGACACCGACGTGGACCTTGCCGCCGTCGCCCGCGAGGCGGGTGAGGAGTTCGCCGTGCTCGCGAGCGAGCGCGGCCTGCGGCTGTCCTACGTGCTGCGCGACGGGCTCACCGTGATCGGCGACCACGACGCGCTGCGCAGGGCGGCGGGCAACCTGCTGTCCAACGCGGTGCGCCTCTCCCCCGCCGACGGCGAGATCACGGTCGGCTGCGGCCGGGCGGGCGCGTGGCTGTGGCTCGCGGTCGCCGACCACGGCCCTGGCATCGCCAGCCGGGACCAGGCGCGCGTGTTCGACCGGTTCTGGCGCGGCGAGCAGGACCGGCCCGGCGGGCGGCGGGATCGGCACACCGGCCTCGGTCTGGCGATCGTGCGCCAGATCGTGGAGTCGCACGGCGGCCGGGTCGCCGTGTTCTCCGGGCTCGGCGCGGGAAGCACGTTCGTGCTGTGGTTCCCCGCCCACGGCGCCGACGGCGACGGCCAGCCGCCGAAGCAGAACCCCCTTTCGCGCCAGGGCTGACGGGCTCAGGGATGGAGGAGGAGCTTCACGTGCCGATCGGGGCGCTGACGGCATCAGTTCCCCGGTTTTTACAACGCTTGTTTCACCTAACCAAGCGAACGTAACGCCCTGCGCGGCCTGGGGACAAGGGTGACAAGGCCCGGGTCACCATCCCGCGACGAGAGTGCCCACCAGTTCCCCGGCCAGAGCGTCCAGCGAGTCCCCTTCCGGCCGCTCGTCCGCGAAGGCGAGCAGGAACGCCTGCTGGAAACAGGCGCCGAGCAACAGAGCCGCAGCGGCGTCCGGGTCGACGGCGGCAGGGACCCGGCCGCTGTCGCGCTCCGCGCGCAGGTAGGCGGCCAGCTCCGTCAGGGGCCTGCCGGGCCCGGCGCCGGGAGCCACCTCGCGAAGCCGTTCCCGGTGCGCGGCGAGCAGCTGCCGCGAGGAGAACACCGACGCCGAGACCGGGAAGCTCTCGGCGTAGAACTCGATCGCGGTCCGCGCGACGTCGACGAGATTGTCGCGCACGGCGCGCTCGCCAACCCGCTCCGGCAGGCCCGCGAGCAGCGGCACCAGCCCGGGCAGGCGCTCGATGAGCACGGTCAGGAAGATCTCGGTCTTGTCGTGGAAGTGCTTGTACAGCGCGGCTTCCGAGTAGCCGGCCGCTCGCGCGATCTCCTTGGTCGTCGCGCGGGCGTAGCCCTCGTCGCGCATGATCCGCGCCGCGGCCGCGATGATGTCCTCGCGCGTGCCCATCGGCCCTCCCCCTGGAGTGAGTGTCTGCTCACCCTAGCCGCCGCCCTGTTGTACCGCTCCGTGCTGGAACTCGATCCCGAGCCGACGACGGAGTTCGCCGCGCCGTTCGGGCTGGTGCGCAGCCGGGCGGTGACCGACGAGGCGAAGCGGGTGCGGACCGCGCCCGACGTCGCACGCCAGCGCCGGGGCGAGTGGGCCACGCGCGCGCCGTCACCGCAGCACGGGGCTTTCCTCAGCGAGGACGCCATCGCGAGCGCCGCCGAGGTCCTGGGCGGGCGCGTGTTCTTCGAGGTCGTCCAGCGTCTGCGCGGCTACGCGGGTTACGGCGCGGTCAACGCGCCGGTGCGGATGGCCGCCCACCGGAGGGCTCCGCGCCCGGAAACAGGGAAATAGTGGTGCGGGCAGCCAACACCCCATTTAGCCGGCTGCCCGCACCTCCACTTGGGGCCGTGCGGATACCAGGAAACGACACCGTCACCTGGCTGCACGCCCCCGGTACCAGCCGGCGATTTCCCCGCCACCGGTCGGTACCTGCCGCGGACGGACCCCTTTTGATCCACCCATTTCACCGCGGCCCTAACGGGCGAACGCATACAGCTTGACCCCGGGCGGCGTGGCACGGCAGGGCCGAAAGCCCTCAATTCGCGTCCCCTGCGACCGGCGCCGGGCGCCGAGGGCGGAGTAGCACGCAGGGCACACCAGCAACCGGTGCAGCACCCCGACGAGCGTGGCCTCGCACGAGGTGTGACAGCGCGCACATTCGAACTCGATCGCCGAGGCGAGGCTGTGCAAACCGATCTCCCTGCACACCGGGTACGACGCGAGGACGCGGACGGATCGCCCACCGCCCAACAGGATTCGCCGGCGACGGCGCCCCGTCACACACACGCGGCTCGGGGTCTCCGTCTTCTCCGGCATCGTCGTCATGATCGGATGCGTACCCGCGAGGCCCGGGAGAAAACACCCACCCGAGCGGTTTGCCGCCTCACCCGGCCGGGTACTCGTCTGCCGCCGTGTGTCCGCCCACCGTGAGGGAGCCGTGCCATGGAAGCCAACCTGCCGATCTTGGACAGGGACGCGTACCTCGGCTACCAGGCGACGGAGCTGCTCACCACCACCCGCAGGCGCGACTCCCACCACGCCGTCCAGGTGATCCGGCACGTCTTCGCCGAGGCGGGCACGGCGGCGGGGATGTGGCTGGCGAACTGGTATTTCGACACGGTGACCCGCATGAGCGACGACCCGGCCATGCACGCCATCGTCGACGACTGCATCCGCGAGCTGGAGCAGACCTACGGCCGCCCGCGCTACGAAACCTGACCCAGGAGCCGCCCTGCAGTGAAGGCCACCTTCACTGCGTTGAACGCAGGCATGGTGGCCTTCACTGCAGGGGCCCAACGCTAGAACAGGTTCGCCAGGCGGTCGAGGAACACGCGCTGGCCCTTGACGAGCTTCTCCCCCGCCTCCGCGAGCGGGAACCACGCGACACGGTCCAGCTCGGGGAACTCCCTCATCCGGCCCGAGCGCGGCGGCCATTCCAGCTCGAACGTGCCCGGCACGACGGCCGATGGATCGACATCGCCCTCCAGCGCCCACACGGTGACCACCTTGCCGCCCGACTGCCGGATCTCTCCGAGCGGCGCGAGCTCACCGTCGGGCGCGGGCAGCCCCAGCTCCTCGAGGAACTCCCGGCGCGCCGCGGCGACCGGCTCCTCGTCGTCGGCGTACTCGCCCTTCGGCACGGTCCACGCACCGGCGTCCTTGCGCGCCCAGAACGGCCCGCCCATGTGCCCGAGCAGCACCTCGGGATCGCCGCCAGTGCGGCGGTAGAGCAGGATTCCCGCACTGCGCTTGGCTGCCACGGCCGCCATTCTGCCTGGGCGCGTCAGGCACACAGGCGATGGGCCAGCGCGGTGTGCCTGCGCCCGGCGCCGACCGTGCGCACGGCCTGCCCGATGGCCCGCTTCGACCCGATCAGCACCACCAGCTTCTTCGCCCTGGTGACGGCCGTGTAGAGCAGGTTGCGCTGCAGCATCATCCACGCGCTCGTGGTCACGGGCACCACGACGCACGGGTACTCGCTGCCCTGCGAGCGGTGGATGCTGACGGCGTAGGCGTGGGCCAGCTCGTCCAGCTCGGCGAACTCGTAGTCGACGTCCTCGCCGTCGTCGGTGCGCACGGTGAGCTTCTGCTCGTCGGAGTCCAGCGCGATCACCACGCCCTGCGTGCCGTTGAACACGCCGTTCGCGCCCTTGTCGTAGTTGTTGCGCAGCTGCGTGACCTTGTCGCCGGGCCGGAAGACGCGGCCCCCGAAGCGGCGTTCCGGCAGGCCCGGCCGCGCGGGGGTGAGCGCCTCCTGCAGCCCGGCGTTGAGGGCGCCGGCGCCTGCCGGGCCCCGGTGCATGGGCGCGAGCACCTGCACGTCGCGGCGCGCATCCAGGCCGAACTTCGCCGGGATCCGCCGCGCGACGACGTCGACGGTGAGCCGCGCGGCCTCCTCCGGGTCGTCGACGTTGAAGTGGAAGAAGTCGGGCAGGCCATGGGTGAGCGGGTAGTCGCCGGCGTTGATGCGGTGGGCGTTGGTCACCACGCCGGACTTGCTCGCCTGCCGGAAGATCCGCGTGAGCCGCACGTGCGGCACGGGGGTGCCCTCGGCGAGCAGGTCGCGCAGCACCTCGCCGGCGCCCACCGAGGGCAGCTGGTCGGCGTCGCCGACGAGCAGCAGGTGGGTGCCGCGTGCGATGGCCTTGGCGAGCTTGTTGGCCAGCAGCAGGTCGAGCATCGACGCCTCGTCCACCACGACGAGGTCGGCCTCCAGCGGCCGGTCCCGGTCGTAGGCCGCGTCGCCGCCAGGTTTCAGTTCCAGCAGCCGGTGCACGGTCGCGGCCTCGTGCCCGGTGAGCTCGGTGAGCCGCTTAGCCGCGCGCCCGGTGGGCGCAGCCATCACGACCTTGGCCTGCTTCGCGGCCGCCAGCGCGACGATCGAGCGCACCGTGAAGCTCTTGCCGCAGCCGGGCCCGCCGGTGAGCACCGCGACCTTCTCGGTCAGCGCGAGCCGCACGGCGGCCTCCTGCTCGGGTGCCAGCTCGGCGCCGGTGGCGCGGTGCAGCCACGCCAGCGCCTTGCTCCAGTCCACGTCCGCGAACGCGGGCAGCCGGTCGGCGGAGGTGCGCAGCAGCCGCAGCAGCTGGGCCGAGAGCGCCACCTCGGCCCGGTGGAACGGAAGCAGGTAGATCGCCGCCTCGGTGCCGCCGTCGTCGCCGGGCAGCTCCTCGCGGACCACGCCCTCCTCGGCCACGAGCTCGGCGAGGCAGTCGATGACGAGTCCGGCATCCACGGAGAGGATCTTGATCGTCTCGGCGATCAGCTGCTGGTCGGGCAGGTAGCAATGGCCGGAGCCGGTGGCCTCGGACAGGGTGAACTGCAGCCCCGCCTTGATCCGTTGTGGACTGTCGTGCGGAATGCCGACGGCCTTGGCGATGGTGTCGGCGGTCTTGAAGCCGATGCCCCACACGTCGGAGGCGAGGCGGTAGGGCTCGGTGCGCACCACGTCGATCGCGGTGTCGGCGTACTGCTTGTAGATCCGCACGGCCAGCGACGTGGACACCCCGATGCCCTGCAGGAAGACCATCACTTCCTTGATGGCCTTCTGCTCCTCCCACGCGCGGGCGATCAGCCCGGTGCGCTTGGGGCCGAGGCCGGGCACCTCGATCAGTCGTTCCGGCTCCCGCTCGATCACGTCCAGCGCGTCGACGCCGAAGTGCCCGACGATCTTGTCGGCGAGCTTGGGGCCGATGCCCTTGACCAGCCCGGACCCGAGGTAGCGCCGGATGCCCTGGACGGTGGCGGGCAGTACCGTGCGGTAGTCCTCGACGTGGAACTGCTTGCCGTACTGTGGATGCGAAGCCCAGCGACCGCGCATCCGCAGCGCCTCACCGGGTTGCGCGCCCAGCAGCGAGCCGACGACGGTGACCAGGTCGCCGCCCCGGCCTGGGTCGACGCGCGCGACCGTGTAGCCGGTCTCCTCGTTGGCGAAGGTGATGCGCTCCAGCGTCGCCTCGAGCGTCGACCAACGGATCTCCCCTGCCACGCGTCCGTCCTATCACGACGGGGCGACGGCGAACGCGGCGAGCGAGCTCCGCGCATGGTCGAGGAACGCCCGCGCCGCGGGTCCGCTGGGCCCGGCCGCACGCCAGGCCAGCGCTACCGTCCCGCGCAGCCGGGGCCGCACGATCGGCACTCCGCACAGGTCGGCGCGGTCACGGGCGGTGGACTCGGGCACGATCGCCACGCCGAGTCCCCGGCTCGCCAGGTCGGCCAGCACGCCGGGATCGCCCGCCTCGAACGCGATCCGCGGTGTGATGCCCTCGGCCGTGCACGCGTGGTCGAGGATCGCGCGCATTCCGCCGCCGGGCGGGAGGCTGATCAGATGGCGCTCCGCGAGCGCCCGCAGGGGCACCGTGTCGCGCCCGGCCAGCGGGTCGCCGCACCGGACGGCCGCGACCAGGTGCTCGTCGAGCACCGTCTGGGTGGCGATGCCCTCGGGGGCGCCGCCGCCGAACGCGACGAGCGCCGCGTCGAGCCGCCCCTCGCGCACGCCGTCGAGGAGCGTGCCCGCGTCCGACTCGGTGAGTGACACCTCCACGCCGGGGTGCCGTTCGTGGAAGCCGGCCAGCAGGTCCGCGACGCCGAGCGGCGCGCACGAGGGCAGCATGCCCATCGCGACGCTGCCGCGCAGCAGCCCGGTCAGCTCGTCCACGGCGCACCGCGCGCCCTCGACGGCGGTGAGCGCGGCCCGCGCGTACGGCAGCACGGCAGAGCCGGCCTGCGTGAGCCGCACCGAGCGGCCCGAGCGGTCCAGCAGCGGCTGTCCCAGCTCGCGTTCGAGCTGCCGGATCTGGGCGCTCACGCCCGGCTGGGCGACGTGCAGCTTCTCCGCGGCACGCGTGAAGCCGCTCTCGTCGACCACGGTGACGAAGTACCGCAGCTGTCTCAGCTCCATAACCGAGCATGATAGCTACGAGCAGAACCAGCTGTTGGACTTCTGGTGCGCCCGGCCGCAGGCTGGCTTCATGACCGCTTCCGCGACCCACCTCGAGGACCTCGCCCACCACCTCCGCGGCCCGCTCCACCTTCCCGACGACGAAGGCGGCGAGGGCGGGGAGGGTTACGCCGACGCGCGCTCCGGCTTCCAGCTCGGGCTGACCCATCGGCCCGCCGCGATCGTGGAGGCCCTCGACACGGCCGACGTGCGCGCGGTGGTGCGGTACGCGACCGCCAACGGGCTCGGCGTGGCGGTGCAGGCCACCGGCCACGGACTCGTCGCACCCGCCACCGAGGACGCGGTGCTGATCAGCACGCGGCGCATGGACACCGTGCGCGTCGACCCGGCGGAACGCACGGTGTGGCTCGGCGCCGGGGTGCGCTGGCGACGGGTGCTCGACGCCGCCGGTGAGCACGGGCTGGCTCCGCTGAGCGGTTCCTCGCCCGACGTCGGCGCGGTGTCCTACACCCTCGGCGGAGGCCTCGGCCCGCTCGCGCGCCGCTACGGCTACGCCGCCGACCACGTGCGCCGCGTCGAGCTGGTCACCGCCGACGGCGAGGTCCGCGAGGTGAGCGCCGAGGAGGACCCTGACCTGTTCTGGGCGCTTCGCGGGGGCGGCGGCAACTTCGGCGTCGTGACGGGGCTCGAGCTCGGCCTGGTGCCGGTGGCGCGGCTCTACGGCGGCGGGCTCCTCTTCGACGGCACCCACGCAGGCGAAGTGCTGGAGGCGTACCGGAACTGGACGGCGACAGTGCCCGACGAGCTGACGTCGTCCGTCGGCATGGTGCCCGTGCCGGACGCGCCGGAGGTGCCTGAACCGTTGCGGGGCAAGTATCTCGTGCACGTGCGCATCGCCCACCTCGGCGGCGTGAGTGAAGGCGAGGCGCTGGTGGCTCCGTTGCGGGCCGTGGCGCCGCGCCTGCGCGACGACCTCGGCGAGCTGCCGTACTCCGCCTCGCCCTCGATCTACAACGACCCCGCCGATCCGCACTCGTATCTGGGCGACAACGCGTTCGTGCACGGGCTCGACGCGGCGGCGCTGCGCGCGATCGTCGACCTCGCCGGGCCGGACTCACCCGTGCCGTGCGTGGTCGACCTCCGGCACCTCGGCGGCGCGCTGCGGCAAGGCGGCGTCGACAGCGCGGTCGGGCACCGCGACGCCGGGTTCCTCGTGCGCGTGCTCTCCGGCCTCGACGGGGAGGTGGACGCCGCAACGGCCCGCGCCGCGCACGCACGCGTGCTCGCCGCGCTGGCGCCCACGACGCTCGGCCGGTCGCTGAACTTCGTGTACGGCACGGTGACCGACGCGCGCACGGGCTACGACCCCGGCGACCACGAGCGGCTCGCGGCGCTCAAGACCGTCCACGATCCCGCGAACGTGTTCCGCTTCAACCAGAACATCACCCCGGCGACGAGTGCGTGAACAAGGAAGGAAGGCCCTTGCCGCCCGGCGCCGCCGAGACGACAGTGAGCACGTCACTGTCGTCTCGGGGGGCGCCGGTGAACGGAGGTCGTGATGATCGCGATCGGCACGTGGAACCTGGAGAACCTCTTCAAGCCCGGTGGAGAAGCCGGGCCGAGAACACAAGACGCTTACGAGGCCAAGCTCGCGGCGCTCGCGGACACGATCCGGAGCATTGAGCCGGACGTCCTGGCGGTGCAGGAGGTCGGCGATCCGGAAGCACTGCGTGAGCTAGCCGCCCGCGTGGGCGGTGACTGGGAGATCGAGCTCGCCGAGCCCGACGCGCGCGGCATCCGGGTCGGGTTCCTCTCGCGGCTGCCGCTGACCGACCGCGAGGAGGTCGCGCGGTTTCCCGAGAAGCTCGCCGCCGTGCAGGTGGACGACGACGGGCGCACGACGGGCCGCATGGGCAGGCCGGCGCTGAAGGCTGTCGTCCGCGCGGGCGGGCTGGACGTGACGCTGGTGTCGTGCCACCTCAAATCGAAGCTGCTGACCTTCCCCGGCGGCCGGTTCTCGCCGAGGGACGAGGACGAGCGTGCCAGGTTCGCCGTCTACGCGCTTGGCCGCAGGGCCGCGGAGGCGGCGACCGTCCGCGGGTTCGCGACGCGTTTGCTCGACGGCGAGGGGCAACAGCGGGCGCTGGCGGTGCTGGGCGACCTCAACGACGAGCAGTACGCGGCCACCACGACATTGCTACAGGGACCGCCCGGCTCGGAGTTGCACACGCCTGGGTTCGGCCGCTCCGACCGGGGCGACGGCGCACGGCTGTGGAACCTCGCCCCGCTGATCGAGGAGAAACACCGCTTCTCCAGGACCTACCAGGGTCGCCGGGAGCTGATCGACCACGTCCTCGTCAGCCACCGGCTCGTCGGCTCGGTGAGCGCGGTGCTCACCGGCGAGGGCGGTGACTCGGTGACCGACGACCCGGCAGACCGGCGCGACGCGCCCGGCTCGGACCACCGGCCCGTGCTCGCGCGGCTCGACCTCGGCTGAACGACCTCCGACCGGGGCTCAGACGGGGTCCAGCTCGCCCGCCTCCACCGGCGTCGGCGGCACGAGCTCGCTCTCGGTCTCGCGACCGGGATGGGTCCACAGCACCACGTGGGCGCCCTCCTCGGCACCGGCGGTGCCCACGGGACGCTGCGCCGTGACCACACCCGTCGTCGGCTCGGCGCCGTCGTCGGGCCCGACGGGGACCAGACCGGCACGCCGCACGATCGAGCACGCGTCCTGCGCCCCGAACCCGACCACGTCGGGCACCTCGGTCACCGGTCGAGGTCGATGCATGGTCCAAGTGTAGGAGGCTTGTCGACCTGGCGGGCGGTTCCGGATGGCGGCTTCACCGGCTGCGTGAACGGTCGGGTCTTCCCCCACGGGCCCTTCGGGTCGCACACTGGGAACGTGGTCAACGGACCGCGTTCCACCGTCCGCGAGCGGGCCCGAGCGCTCGCGCAGTGCCATGCCGTCGCCGACCGCGGCCGCGAGAGCAGGTGGGAGGCGATGCGCGAGCGCTGGCGTGCCGTGGGCAGAGCCCGTCATCCGGGCGAGATCCAGCGCCTCGCCAGTGAGTTCCTGGCCGGGCGCGAGCCGCTGTTCGCCGACCGGGCCGAGCGGGGCAGGGTGATCGCGGACTCCCGCGGCGGCTGGGTCGACGGGCTCGACGAGGCCGCGGGCGTCGCCGCCGGGTTGGAGGCGGAGGGCCGGGCCGAGGACGGGGCACTGCTGCTCGACGAGTACACCGAGCACACCGGCGACCCGGCTCCCGACACGCTGCGCCACCATTTCCTCGCCTGGCACGCGCTGGCAGGCGGCCACGCCGAGCGCGCGCTGCGGCACCTGCGGCAGGCGACCGTGCGGCTGATCCTGGTGGGCGGGCTGCCGGGCTCGGGCAAGTCGACCCTCAGCTGCGCGCTGGGCGACCACCTGCACGCGCCGGTGCTGAGCCTGCGCGACCAGGAGCACGCCGAGCGGTCCTACCCCGAGCTGCTCCGGCGCGCGGCGACCCGGCTCGGCATGGGCACGTCCGTGGTGCTCGACGCGTCATGGATGGCGCCGGACCACCGCATGGCGGCTACCGACCTCGCCAGGGACACCCACAGCAAGCTCGTGCGGCTGTGCTGCTGGGCGCCGAAGACCATGACGGCGCGCAGGGGCGGATCGGGCTCGGAGAAGTGCGCGCAGGCGGAGTCGCACGTCAACCCGTGGCCGGGTGCCTACACGATCATCACCGCGGGCAGCCCCGCCGACTCGCTCACCCAAGCCCTCGACCTGGTCCAGCTCTGACGCCCGTCATGCAGTGAAGGCCACCTTCACTGCGTTCAGCGCAGTGAAGGTGGCCTTCACTGCAAGGGCTGTCAGCGATGGCGCAGCTCTCAGGCCTGCTTGTCCTCGGCCTGCTTGTCGAGTTCCCTGCGGACCTCGTCCATGTCCAGGTCGCGCACCTTGCCGATCAGCTGCTCCAGCGCGTGCTCGGGCAGCGCGCCCGGCTGGGCGTACAGCAGCACGCCGTCGCGGACGGCCATCAGCGTCGGGATCGACGAGATGCCGAACGCCTGCGCGATCGAGGTCTGCGCCTCGGTGTCGACGGTGCCGAACACGATGTCGGCATGCCGGTCCGCGGCCTGCTCGTACACGGGCGCGAACTGACGGCACGGCCCGCACCACGAGGCCCAGAAGTCGACCAGCACGATGCCGTCCCTTCCCACGACCTCCTCGAAGTTGTCGCTGGTCAGCTCCACGGTCGCCATGCGAATCCCCGCTTTCCGCTCCACTTGGGGTAGAACACTTGTTCGATCACCGGTAGGCTCACCGGCATGGATGTCGCACTCCAGGGTTCCCTGTTCGGCGCCAGCGATGCCACCTCGCTCGGCCCGCTCCACGACGTGCGGCGCACGGAGCTGGGCTCGGGCGCGTGGGTCGACGTCCTGCCGGGTTGGCTGACGGGGGCCGACGCGTTGTTCGACCGGCTGGTCACGCGGGTGCCGTGGCACGCGGAGCGCAGGCGGATGTACGACCGCACCGTGGACGTGCCGCGCCTGCTCAGCTTCTACGGCGAGGACGACGAGCTGCCGGACCCGGTGCTCACGCGGGCGCGGAAGCTGCTGACCGAGCACTACGGCGCCGAGCTCGGTGAGCCGTTCCGCACCGCGGGGCTGTGCTACTACCGCGACGGCCGGGACAGCGTCGCGTGGCACGGCGACACGATCGGCAGGGGCAGCACCGAGGACACGATGGTGGCGATCCTGTCGGTGGGCGCGCCGAGGGCACTGCTGCTGCGGCCGAGGAACGGGCCAGGCGGCACGGTGCGCTACGGGCTGGGGCACGGCGACCTGATCGTCATGGGCGGCTCGTGCCAGCGCACGTGGGAGCACGCCGTCCCCAAGACGAGCAAGCCGGTGGGCCCGCGCATCAGCATCCAGTTCCGGCCTCGGGGCGTGCGGTGACGCCGGTTTAACACCTCGGCCAATGGTCATCCTGGGACCACGAATCAGGGTTTCCCAGAAAGGACCGAGCGTGCCCGAGAACATCTTCGTCCTCGGACTCGACGACGCGAACCGCGAGGTGCTCGAACGGCTGCCCGGCGCGGAGAACTACCGGTTCCACGGCCTGCTGGACGTGGACGCCATGCGGATCGGCGATACCGACTACGACCGGCTGCTCGCCAGGGCCGACCGGGAGCTCGACGCGTTCGACGGGCCGGTGCACGCGATCACGGGGTACTGGGACTTCCCGGTCACCTCCCTGGTTCCGGCGCTGTGCGAGCCGAGAGGGCTACCGTGCCCGAGCCTGGAGTCCATCGCCAAGTGCGAGCACAAGTACTGGAGCAGGCTCGAACAGCGCGCGGTGATCGACGAGTACCCCGGATTCGGGCTCGTCGACCTCGACGGCGAATCCGCCCTCCCAGAAGGGCTGCGATACCCGGTG
The DNA here is from genome assembly GCF_005146945.1 of Prauserella endophytica. Classification (GTDB taxonomy): domain Bacteria; phylum Actinomycetota; class Actinomycetes; order Mycobacteriales; family Pseudonocardiaceae; genus Prauserella_A; species Prauserella_A endophytica. The sequence continues at coordinate 129,716 of NZ_SWMS01000008.1, read as the reverse complement.
TGGCTCAAGCCGGTGAAGTCCGCCTCGTCCAAGCTCGCGTTCGAAGTGGACGGTGGTGCCGCGCTCGCCGACGCCGTGCGGGCGATCCGGGAGGGCATCGACGACGTATCCGGTCCGTTCGAGGCCGTCCTCGCCAGGCTGGCCCTGCCGCCGGAAATCGCCGAGGCCGGCGCGCGGGCGTGCCTGGCCGAGGAGGCGGTCGGCGGCGCGCAGATCACCGTCGAGGGCTACAGCGTAGACGGCGAGCCGCACGTGTACGGTGTGGTCGACTCGGTGTCCTATCCGGACAGTTCGAGCTTCCTGCGCTACCAGTACCCCTCGGCGCTGCCCGCCACGGTGCAGGAGCGCGTGTCGGACATCTCGAAGCGGCTCTGCAAGCGGCTGGGCCTGACCGCGACCACGTTCGACATCGAGTTCTTCGTGGAGGAGGACGGCGACCGCGTGTGGGTGCTGGAGATCAACCCACGGCTGTCCCAGTCGCACGCCCGGCTGTTCGAGCACGTGGACGGTGTGTCCAACCTGCACTGCATGGTGAGCCTCGCGCTCGGCCGCGACCCGCGGATGCCGCGGCGCGAGGGCCGGTACGCGATGGCCGCCAAGTGTTTCCTGCGCCGGTTCACCGACGGCGTCGTGCGCCGCGTGCCGACACCGGAGGAGGTCGAGCGGATCGAGCGCGAGGTGCCGGGCGTCTCGATCGACGTGACGACCGAGAAGGGAGCGCGGCTGTCCGAGCAGTACGCGGCCGACAGCTACAGCTACGAGCTGGCCGACCTCCACATCGGAGCCGACGACCAGGCGGAGCTGACCGCGAAGTACGAACGGTGTGTTAAGGCGCTGCCGTTCGAGATCGAGGAGCGAGCCGACGACTAGGAGGCTTTGTTGCGGACGGTGACCTCACTGCCGTACGAGGTGCGCGAGGACGACTGCGTCTGGATCCCGATGTCCGACGGCGCGCGGCTGTCGGCCCGGATCTGGCGCCCGGTGTCGGCGGACGACCAACCGGTTCCGGCGATCCTGGAGTTCATCCCGTACCGCAGGCGCGACCTCACCGCGCAGCGCGACTCGGTGCACCACCCCTATCTCGCCGGGCACGGCTACGCCGCCGTGCGCGTGGACCTGCGCGGCAGCGGCGACTCCGACGGCATCCTCGCCGACGAGTACCTGGAGCAGGAGCTCGCCGACGGTGAGGAGGTGCTGGCGTGGCTTGCCGAACAGCCGTGGTGTGACGGCAACACCGGCATGATGGGCATCTCGTGGGGCGGGTTCAACGCGCTGCAGATCGCCGCGCGGCGCCCACCCGGCCTCGGGGCCGTCGCGACGCTCAGCTCGAGCGACGACCGCTACGCCGACGACGTGCACTACATGGGCGGCTGCCTGCTCTCGGACAACCTGTCGTGGGCGTCGACGATGTTCGCGTACAACTCGTGCCCGCCGGACCCGGCGGTGGTGGGCGAGCGCTGGCGCGAGATGTGGCTCGACCGCCTCGAGCACAACGAACCCTGGCTCATCGAGTGGTTGCGCCACCAGCGCAGGGACGACTACTGGCGGCACGCGTCGGTGTGCGAGGACTACCGGGCGGTCGGCTGCCCCGTGCTGGCCGTCAGCGGCTGGGCCGACGGCTACTCGAACTCCGTCTTCCGGCTGCTCGCCGAGCTCGACGTGCCGAGGCAGGGCCTCATCGGACCGTGGTCGCACAGGTACCCGCACCTCGGCGAGCCAGGCCCGGCGATCGGCTTTCTGCAGGAGCTGGTGCGCTGGTGGGACCACTGGCTCAAGGGCGAGGACAACGGTGTGCTGGACGAGCCGATGCTGCGGATCTGGATGCAGGAGAGCGTGCGGCCGTCCACGGCCTACGAGGAACGGCCCGGCCGCTGGATCGGCGAGCCGAGCTGGCCGTCGCCGCACGTGGACGCGCAGCGGCTCACGCTGCTGCCCCACCGGATCTCCGCCGACGGCGCCGCCGAGCCGGAACGCGAGCTGAGCGTGGAGTCGCCGCTGTCGGTCGGCCAGTTCGCGGGAAAGTGGTGCTCCTACAACGCCCCGCCCGACCTGCCCTACGACCAGCGCGAGGAGGACGGCGGGTCGCTCGTCTTCGACAGCGAGCCGCTGCGCGAACGCCACGAGATCCTCGGCGCGCCGGTGGCGGAACTGGAGCTGGCCGCCGACCGGGAGTGCGCGATGGTGGCCGTGCGGCTGTCCGACGTGGCACCGGACGGCAGGGCCACACGCGTGAGCTACGGCCTGCTCAACCTGGCACACCGCCACGGGCACGACCGCCCGGAGCCGCTGGTGCCCGGCGAGCGCTACCGGGTGCGGGTGCCGCTCAACGGTGTGGCGCAGGCCTTCCCCGCGGGGCACCGGATCCGGCTCGCGATCTCCACGTCGTACTGGCCGCTCGCGTGGCCACCGCCGGAACCGGTGCGGCTGAGCGTGTTCGCGGGCAGCAGCACGCTGGAGCTGCCGGTGCGCCCGCCGAGGCAGGACGAGCCCGTGCCCACGCCCTTCGGCGAGCCGGAGGGCGCGCCGCCGATCACCACCACGCGCGTGCGCCCCGGCGACGGGCGGTGGACGGTGTCGCGGGATCTCGTGGACTACCACTCGGCGCTGGAGGTGGTGAAGGACCTCGGCGTGGTCCGGTTCGAGGACATCGGGCTCGACGTGCACCGCAACGCCTACGAGAAGTACGAGTGGGTGCGTGACGACTTCGGCTCCGTGCGCGGCAGCGTCGACTGGACGATGCGGTTCGCGCGCGGCGACTGGGACGTGGAGACCACGACGTCGACCACACTCACGTGCACGCCCACGGAGTTCCACGTGCACGCGCGGCTCGACGGCTACGAGGGCGGGCAACGCGTGGTGTCCCGCAACTGGGACACCAGGATCCCCCGCGACCACGTCTAGCCAGCTGCAGTGAAGGCCACCTTCACTGCGTTGAACGCAGGCATGGTGGCCTTCACTGCAGCGGGTCAGGCAATGCCGCGCAGGCGGCGGGCGCCTTCGGCGTCCCGCACCGTGACGCCCTCGGCGTCGAGGCGTTCCAGCAGCGGCACGGCCACCCGCCGCGTGGTGCCCAGGGCGCGGCGGGCCTCGCTCACCGTGAACGGCTCGGCGAGCCCGCTCAGCACCCGCTCCGCGTGCCGGAGCGCGCCGGGCGCGAGCACGACCGTCTCGGTGAGCCGCAACAGTTTCCCCGCGCGTTCGGCGGCGGCCAGTTCCCTCGCGCCAAGGCCGAGCGCGGCGAGGTCGTCGGCTTCGGGTGCGCGGAACGGCTCCTCGGCGAGGCCGCGCAGGATCCCGGCGACTGCGCGTTCGACGTTCTCCGGCAGTGTGCCCGCGCGCCCCGGGCGCGCGACGAGCCCATCGTGGACGGTCAGCCCGGCACCCTCCAGCGCGGTGGGCAGCAGAGCCGGGGGCACCCCCAGCGCCCGCCGCAGCGCGTCGACAGGCATCCCGGCCGCGAGCGGTTCGGCGGTGGTGAACGCCTCGACGGCCTCGGCCGCCCGCGCGGGCAGAGCGGCGAGCAGGTCCGCGTCGACGGCCCACTCACCCACCGTCACGCCGGCGTGCTCCCAGCCGAGCGCCCGCAGCCGCGCCAACGGCACCGCGCCGTGGCGGCGCACGTGGGCGGCGGCGAGGTCGCCGCGCTCCAGCTCGTGCGCCCGCGCGCTCGCCGCGCCCCGGCGGCGCAGGGCGGGCGGTGCGGGGTCCAGCACCTCGGCCCCCGCGGGGACCCGGTGCTCGCCGGGATCGCGCAGCAGACCGGTGTCTCCGGCCCGCAACGGCAGCGGGCTCGCGAGCGTGAGCCGTGCCGTGTCCGTCCCCAGTGGACGGACGCGGCACGGCACCGCCGCGGCGCCGACATGGAGCACCAACTCGCGATGGAGATCGGCGGCCTTGTCGCCACGCAGCCGCACATCGAGCTCCCGGGTGTTCTCCCACGCTCCCGGCGTGATGAGCGCGTCACCGCGCCGCACCCGGTCGCGGCCGACACCCCGCAGGTTCGCCGCGACCCGCGCCACCGCGGGCACCTCCTCGCGGGCCTCGCCGAGCGACTGCAGGCCGCGCACCACGACACGCTCGCCCGTTCCGGCGAGCGTCAGCTCGTCGCCGCCACGAAGGGTTCCGGCGCCGAGGGTGCCGGTGACGACGGTTCCGGCGCCGCGCACCGTGAACGCGCGGTCGACCCACAGGCGCACGTCGCCGGTTCGCTCGGGCGCGGGCAGGCGGCGGACGAGCGCGAGCAGTTCCTCGCGCAGCACCGGCAACCCCTCGCCGGTGTGGCCGCTGACCGCGACGGCGGGCACCTCGCCCAGCGTCGTCGTCGCGATGCGGTCCCTGGCCGAGGCCAGCACCGGCGCGGGATCCGCGCGGTCGGCCTTGGTGACCACCAGCAGGCCGTGGCGCACCCCGAACGCGTCTAGTGCGGCGAGGTGCTCGCCCGACTGCGCCTGCCAGCCCTCGTCGGCGGCGACCACGAACACCGCCGCGGCGACCGGCCCGGCCCCGGCGAGCATGTTGGGCACGAACCGTTCGTGGCCCGGCACGTCCACGAACGCCAGCACCTCGCCGTCGAGCTCGGTCCAGGCGAAGCCGAGGTCGATGGTGAGTCCGCGGCGCCGCTCCTCGGCGAGCCGGTCGGGCTCCATTCCGGTGAGCGCGCGCACGAGGGTCGACTTGCCGTGGTCGACGTGCCCCGCGGTGGCTAGGACGTGCATCGCGCCACGGCCTCCCGCAGGGACCGGTCGTCGGCGGGCGCGACCGTTCGCAGGTCGAGCAGGCACCGGCCGCGCTCGACCCGCCCGGCGACGGCCGGGTCGCCGAGCCGGAGGCGGCGCGCGTACGACTCGGGCAGGCTCACCGCGGCGCTCGGCAGTTCCACGCCCGGCGCCCCGCCGCCGCCCACCGCCGCCCGCGATTCCACCGCCACGGCGTCGGCACCGAGGTCGCGGAGTTCGGCGGCGAGGCGCTCCGCGCGCTCCCGCAAACGTTCGGGGTCGGCGTCGAGCGCGGCACGCACGGGCGGGACCGGACCGCGCAGGGTCGCTTCCAGCGCCGCCAGGGTCAGCTTGTCGACCCGCAGCGCCCGCGCGGCGGGATGGCGGCGCAGGCGCTCGACGAGGTCGTGCTCCCCGAGCAGCAGTCCCGCCTGCGGGCCACCGAGCAGCTTGTCACCGCTGCCGGTGACGAGCGCGGCACCGGCGCGCAGCACCGTGGTGGCGTCCGGCTCGCCCGGCAGGAGCGGATCGGGGCGCAGCAGCCCGGACCCGATGTCGGCGACCACCGGCACGCCGAGTCCGGCGAGCTCGCCGATCCGGGCCTCGGCGGTGAACCCGCTGACGCGGAAGTTGGACGGGTGCACCTTCAGCACGAACCCCGTCCGCGGGCCGATGGCCTCGGCGTAGTCGCGCGCCGTGGTGCGGTTCGTGGTGCCGACCTCGCGCAGCCGGGCCCCGGTCGACGCCAGCAGTTCCGGAATCCGGAAGCCGTCGCCGATCTCGACGAGCTCACCCCTGCTGACGACGATCTCCCCGTCCTGCGCCAGTGCGAGTGCGCAGAGCAGCAGCGCGGCGGCGTTGTTGTTGACCACGTGCACGGCGCCCGCGTCGGGAACGGCCTCGGCGAGCGCGGCCAGCGCGCCGCGGCCCCGCCGGGCACGCTGCCCGGTGCGGAGGTCGAACTCGACGTCGGTGCCGCCACCCGCGGCGCGCACGGCGTCGAGCGCCGCCGCGGACAGCGGTGCGCGGCCGAGGTTGGTGTGTACCACGATCCCGGTGGCGTTGAGCACGGGCCGCAGCGACGACGCCGTGGCGGGCAGGGCGGCGACGGCCTCCTCGGCGACGTCCTCCGGGGCGATCTCCCCGGCGCGGGCGCGGTTCTGCGCGGCGACGACGGCCGCCTTCACCAGCGCGGGACCAAGCTCGGCCACCGCCTTCGCGAGCCTCGGCTCGGCGAGCAGCGTGTCGGTGCGCGGGATGCGCCGCCGCGGGTCGGTCATGGCGGCGCCCCCTCGCCTCGGCGGAGGCGAACGGGAATCGAACCCGCCAACGACAGTGCCTGCCGTTCCACGGTTTTGAAGACCGCGCCGGTCACCAGGCCGGAAGCGCCTCCCTGGGACATGCCGCCATCTTCGCAAGGCGCGTCGGCGTTCGCAGCGCGAGGATGGGTGGCATGGCTTACCGACTCACGCAGTACGCACACGGCGGCGGCTGTGCCTGCAAGATCCCGCCCGGCGAGCTGGAAGAGGTGGTGCGCGGCCTGACCGGCGGCGGGCCCGCCGAGCCGCACGGGGAACTGCTCGTCGGCCTCGACGACGGCGACGACGCCGCGGCGGTCCGGATCGAGGACGGGAAGGCGCTGATCGCCACCACCGACTTCTTCACGCCCGTCGTGGACGATCCCTATGACTGGGGCCGGATCGCGGCGGCGAACGCGCTGTCGGACGTCTACGCGATGGGCGGGCAGCCGGTGGTGGCGGTGAACCTGCTGTGCTGGCCGCGCGAGACCTTGCCGTTCGAGCTGGCGGCCGAGGCGCTGCGCGGTGGCAAGGAGGTGTGCGCCAGCGCGGGCTGCCACCTCGCCGGCGGTCACAGCGTGGACGACCCGGAACCAAAGTACGGCCTCGCGGTCACCGGTGTCGGCGACCCGGATCGCTTGCTGCGCAACGACTCCGGCCGCGCGGGGCTGCCGCTGTCGCTGACGAAGCCGCTCGGGCTCGGGATGCTGAACGCACGGCACAAGGCGACCGCGGAGCGCTTCGAGCAGGCGATCGAGGTGATGACCACGCTCAACGACACCGCGGCGGAAACGGCCGTGGCCGCGGGGATCAGGTGCGCGACCGACGTGACCGGCTTCGGGTTGCTGGGCCACCTGCACAAACTGGCGCGGGCCAGCGGTGTCACCGCGGTGGTCGACGCGGCCGCGGTGCCCTTCGTGGACGGTGCGCGCGAGGCGCTGCGCGCGGGGTTCGTGCCGGGTGGCAGCCGCCGCAACCTCGACTGGGTCCGCCCGCACACCGAGCTCGGCGTGGACGAGGAGACCGCGTTGCTGCTGGCCGACGCGCAGACATCCGGCGGCCTGCTGCTCGCGGGCGAGATCCCCGGCGCACCGGTGATCGGCGAGCTGGTGCCCCGGCGCGGGGACACCACACTGGTGGTGCGCTGAGGTTTGCCGAGGTTTGCCGCCCCCGGTGCCGGCAATTCCTGTGGTTGATCGGGAAAGGAGGAGCCATGCCGGATCCGGGAAGCCACGGCTACGACGTCAAACGTGCTCGGCTGCGCTCCGAGTACGAGGACAGCGGAGTGAACGACCAGCGCGCGGACCGCGCCGCGAACGAGGAGCTGCGGCGGGAGCACCCCGCACGACCACACGGCGACCCCGACCGCGCGGCGGGCCCGAAGGGCACCCGGGGCACCAGCCGGGGCGACCCGGCCATCGACGCCGAGGGCAACCCGCCCGGGCCAGGCGAGGGCGAGCTGGAGCTACGCAGCGCGGCGTTCACCGACCACACGCTGATCCCCGACCGCTACGCCCACCACCGCGACAACGTCTCACCGCCGCTGGAGTGGACGCGGGCGCCGGATGGGACGGAGGAGCTGGCGCTGGTGTGCGAGGACCCGGACGCGCCGGGCGGGACGTTCACCCACTGGGTCGTCACCGGGCTCGCTCCCGACTGCACCGGCGCCGACGAGGGGCGCCTGCCTTCCGGGGCGACGCCGGGGCGCAACGGCTTCGGCGAGCTGGGCTGGGGCGGCCCGCAGCCGCCGGTCGGTGACGAGGCGCACCGGTACTTCTTCCGGCTCTACGCCGTCGACCGCCCGCTGGGACTCGGCGAGGGCGCGAGCGCGGAGGACGTCCACGCCGCCGTGGACGGGCACACCCTCGCGAAGGGCAACCTGGTGGGCCTCTTCGCCCGCTGACCACTCTGCCCACGGCAGCAGTGGGCTGACCCGACTGAGTGGGCTGACCCGACTGCAGTGAAGGCCACCTTGCCTGCGTTCAACGCAGTGATGGTGGCCTTCACTGCATGGGGCACTGCATGGGGCTCACTCAGGAGCCGGGGCGGGTTCGACGTGGACCACCTTGGTGGTGGTCATCTCGTCGAGGAGCTCCGGGCCGTAGCCGAAGCCCTGGCCGCTGGCGCCCCTCGGCTGGGCCGCGCCGCCAGGGGCGCCGCCGAACACGGCGTTGACCTTCACCGTGCCCACCGGCAGGGCGCGCCACGCACGCTGCGCGTGCTCCATCGAGCGGGTCAGCACCGTCGCCGCGAGGCCGTACCGGTCCGCGCACGCCATCCGAAGCCCCTGGTCGAAGTCGTCGACGACACACACGGGCGCCACCGGCCCGAACGTCTCCTCCCGCATGATCGCCAGGTCCGGCGCGCAGTCGGCCAGCACCGTGGCCGGGTACCGCGCCCCGGGCCCCTCGGGAACCACGCCGCCCGCGCACAGCCGTGCCCCCGCGGCGACCGCGTCGGCGACCTGCCCGTGCACCTTCTCCCGGTGCGGCAGGTCCACGAGCGGCAGCAGGCCGAGCCGCTCGGCCTCGCCCGTCAGGGCATCGACGAACGGCTCGGCGATCGCGCGGTGCACGTAGACCCGCTCCACCGCGACGCAGATCTGGCCGCTGTTGGCGAACGCGCCGGTCGCGGCCTGCTCCGCCGCCCACGCGGGGTCCACGTCGCCGTCGACGAGCAACGGGTCGTTGCCCCCGTTCTCCAGCAGCACCTTCGCGCCCGTCCGCGCGGCCGCGCCGGCGATGGCCCGCCCGGCCTCCGTGCTGCCGACGTGCGCGATGAGGTCGACGCCCTCACTGCCGGCGAGCCACGCGCCGACCTCGCCGTCGCCCGCCAGGCACGTCAGCACGCCCTCGGGCAGGTACGGCGTGATCAGCTCGCCGAGCAACAGGCCCGTGTGGGGACAGCGCTCGCTCGGCTTGTGCACCACCGTGTTGCCGGTCGCCAGCGCGGCGCCGACCAGGCCGCACGCCACGGCCACCGGGTCGTTCCACGGCGTCAGCACCACAGCCACGCCCCTCGGCTCGGGCACCATCAGGTCGGTCGCGCCGGGATCGCCGAGCAGGCTGCGCCCCCTGTGCACGGGTCCAAGCTCGGCGTACTGCTCCAGCGTGCCCGCCCCCGCGAGCACGCCCTCCTTCGCGTCCTCGGCGGGACGGCCGGTCTCGGCCTCGTTCACCCGCGCGAGGTCGTCGGCCCGGTCGCGGATCGCGGCAGCCGCCGAGCGCAGCGCGGCTCCCCGTTCCGCGGCGGGGGTTCCCGCCCACGCCACCCGTGCCGCCCGCGCCGCGGCGACCGCGTCGGTGACGTCCTGCCTGCTCGCCTTGGCGACCCTGCCGACGAGCCCGCCGTCGAGCGGGCTGTCGATGCGGATGGCGTTCGGCTCGTCGGGTCCGGCCGAGGGCAGGTCGAGTTCAACGGCGAGATCGGTCATGGCACACCTCCTGCGGCGAGGATGGGCCGCAACCGTCCGCCATAAACGTGGCCCCGCCCCGCCGCGTGGAGGTCGCCGTCGGGTCTCTCAGGTCTTGGAGTACTCCGCGCTCACCGCGTTCGGACCGTCGTAGGTGCGCTCGGGCAGGGAGCGCAGGTGCTCCAGCACGTCGTCGTCCGCGCCCTTGCTCCTGGCGTGCTCGACGAGGTCGTCCCTCGAGCACGGGTAGTCCACTCCGGCCAGGTACTTCTGCATCTGGATCGGGTTCGGTTGTGCCATCACCGCATCACCTCCACACGGCGCATACCCACGAGCCGAGCGGGTAACCGAACACGATGGAGGTCGACCAGGAACAGCTGCTGCGCACCATCACGAGGGTGGTGAACACGCTCAAGGCGGGCGGGCTGCGGTTCGCGCTCGCCGGAGGCTGCGCGGTGTACGCGCGTGGCGGCCCCGCCTCCGATCACGACGTGGACATCTTCGTCACCGAGCAGGACGCCGGTGTCGCGCGCAAGGCGCTCATCGCGGAGGGCATGCGCGCCGCGGACCCACCGGAGGACTGGCTCACCAAGGTGTACGACGGCGACTGCCTCGTGGACCTCATCTTCAGGCCCAACCAGCGCGCGGTGACGCCCGAGCTGCTCGACAGCTGCGACGAGATCCGGGTCGGCGCCACCTCGGCGCCGGTGCTGCCCGCCACCGACGTGATGGTCGACAAGCTGCTCGTGCTCGGCCCGCACCGCTGCGACCTCACACCGCTGCTGCCGATCGCGAGGGCGCTGCGCGAGCAGGTCGACTGGGCGCGGGTGGAGCGCGAGACCGCCGGTTCGCCGTACGCGCGGGCCTGTCTCGGCCTGCTCACCGATCTCGGCGTGAAAGGAGCGTCCGATGCTGAACCCGGGTAACGGCGAGGCACCCGAGTACGTCGCGGCGAGGATCCGCAGAGCGCTCGCGGAGGACCCGCGCACCGCGGAGCTCGGTATCCAGGTGACCGTGAAGGGCGAGCACGTGTACCTCTGCGGGTCCGTGGCGTCCCAGCATTGCAAGGAGGAACTGGACCGCGTGGCACACGAGAAGGAACCCACGCTGACCGTCCACAACGACGTCGACGTGGTCGAGGCGGGCGAGCCCGGCGAGCCGGAGGTGCTCCGATGATCCGCATCGCGGCCGTCGGCGACGTGCACCTCGGCCCGGACGCACAGGGCAGGCTTCGGCCCGCGCTGGAGCACCTGCCCGAGCACGCGGACGTCCTGCTGCTCGCGGGCGACCTGACCCGGCACGGCACTCCGGAGGAGGCGCGCGTGGTCGCCACCGAGTTCCAGGACGTCGGCGTCCCGGTGCTCGCCGTGCTCGGCAACCACGACCACCACGGCGACGCCGTGCCCGAGGTCACCGAGGTGCTCACCGAGGGCGGCATTCAGGTGCTGGAGGGCGACGGCGTGGTGCTGCCCATCGACGGGCACCGCCTCGGCGTGGCCGGGGTGAAGGGCTTCGGCGGCGGATTCGAGGGCCGCTGCGCGAGCGCGTTCGGAGAGCCGGAGATGAAGGCGTTCGTCGGGCACACCATCGAGATCGCAGGCAAGCTCCAGTCCGCGCTGGAATCGCTGTCGTGCGACATCCGGGTCGCGCTCATGCACTACTCGCCCGTGCCGGACACCCTGCACGGCGAACCGCTGGAGATCTACCCGTTCCTTGGCGCCTACCAGCTCGGCGAGGCCGTGGACGCCAGCGGAACACACCTCGCGGTGCACGGCCACGCCCACGCCGGCTGCGAGCGCGGCGTGACGCCCGGCGGCGTCCGGGTGCGCAACGTGGCGCAGCCGGTGATCCGCTCGGCGTTCACCGTCTACTGCGTGGAGCCCTGAGCGCCCTCGGGGTTCACCCCGTCCGTGGCGTCCGGTGTGGACGGTGGCTGCTCGCTCTCGCCCTGCCCGCCGTCCGCCGGCTCGGGGGACGGCCGCGGGGTGGGCTCGGGTTCCGGCTCCGGTTCGGGTTCCTCGCACACGATGGCGGGCTGCGGGTTGTAGACGACCGTGCGCGGCTCGCGCCGGACCACCTCGCCCGTGGCTACGTCGCGGAGGATCCGGGTGTCGGTCACGCTGAAGCCGCTGGCGCCGCTGCTCGGCGAGCAGGTCTCGATCGGCTCCACCTGCACCGGCGGCGACGTGTAGCCGAAGCGCTCGCCGGTCACGGACTCCACGTCGTAGCGCTTGGTGCCCCACAGCCGCACGGTGATGTCCGACTCCGTCCAGATCGTCTGGATCACCACGCCGGTCTCCGAGTCGTTGGTGAACTTCAGGTCGATGACGCTGGAGCCGTCCGGGTTCTGGTACACCGTGGCCTCGCGGCCCTCCGGGTATCGGCTGATGTAGTAGCTGTGCTCCTTGTGCTCGGTGTCCTTCATCCCGGCGAAGTACGCGGCGTTGTAGAGCGTGGTCGCGAACTGCGAGATGCCGCCGCCGACCGCGCGGCCCGGCACGCCGTTGGAGATCACGCCGGCGGCGACGTAGCCCTGTTCGAGTCCGCGGGGACCGGTGAACCCGTTGAGGCTGAACGTCTCCCCCGGTTTCACGACCGCGCCGTCGACCTTCTCGGCAACGGTGCGGATGTTGATGCCCGAGTCGTAGGCGAAGCCCTCGGTGGTGAACTCGCCGATGACCTCCTTGATGCCGAGCCGCTGCGCCTCCTCGGTGGTCAGCGCCGCGGGCTGCGCCGCGTACGTCGCTGTGATCGCGCGCTCGCCGCGCTGCTTCAGCACGTCGGGCAGGCCCGCCAGCGTCTTGTCCCAGTCGATGCCGCGGCCGTGCGCGGACGGCTCGATGCGCACGGAGCCGCCCGCGAAGACGAACCGGGCGTCGCGGCCGCGCTGTTCGGTGGGTGCGAGCTCGGCGCCGACGGCGTCGAGGACGGCTTTGCGGTCGATGCGCGGGGCGAGCGAACCGTCCTCGCGCGCGGTGAACTTCAGCGCCGCCGCGATCGCCTCCGGCTGCAGCACCGCGTCCCTTCCCTCGCCGTGCACGGTGACGGGCCCGGACACCGCCGGGGTGGCGATCTGCTCCAGCGCCGCGCGCACGGTCTCGGGGGTGCTGCGCACCGGGAGGGTGGACACGGGCAGCGACAGCGTGCCCTCGGCCGGCCAGTACCGCAGGATCCGGGAGCCGGCCTCGGCGACGTCGAGCTTCACCCCCTCCTCCGGGTCCTGCGCCACGGGAGTGAGTCCCTCGAAGCGGACCGTGCCCTCGGCGGCGTCGCGGTCGACCGCGGCCCGCAGTCGCTCCACCTCGGCGTCGAAGCGGCGGGGGTCGGCCTCGGAGACCACGCCGATGTCGTCGCTGGAGAAGAACGACGCGATCCTGGTGAACGGGTTCAGCGGCTGCCGCGCGGCCTCCGCTACGGTGGCGGCCCAGTCGACGCGCAGGCCGACGGCGGCCGGGTCGAGGGTGTGCGACGTTCCCGCGGCGGCCAGCTCGACCGGCCCGGTGAGCCGGGGTTCCAGCTCGGTGCGCAGCAGCTGCTCGGCGTCCTCGGTGCTCATGCCGCCTACGTCGACACCGGCGACAACCGTGCCCCTGGCCACGTCGCCCTGGGTCACCAGCAGGTCGAGGCCGTAGAGCAGTGCCAGCCCGCCGACCACGGCACCCGCGATGACACCGGCCTTCCGCAGCTTCCGCCGGTCGGGGCCGGAGTCCACTGCGGACTCCGTGGGCTCCGCGGACTCCGCTGCCTCGGTGAGCTCCGCTGCCTCCGTGAGCTCGGTGGGCTCGGTGGCCTTCGCGGACTCCGCTGCCTCGGTGGGCTCCGTGGGCTCGGTGGGTTCGGTGGATTCCCCGGACCCGGGTGCGGTCGGCTCGGTGGTCTCCGCCTCCTGGCGGGTCTCGTCGTCCGGCTGCGGTTCGGTCGAACTGTTCTCCTGAGACACGGTTTCCCCGACTGATCTACTGGTGCGGCAGAAGAGGTGAGCTGGCCAAAACTACCTCACCAGACCGGGTTCGATGATCACTACCCCGGTCGATCACGCTCAGCCGTCGTCGTCCGAGTCCCGTTCGCCCCGGCGTTTCTTGTCTCCCTTGCCCCCGTTCTCGATCTTGCGCGAGGAGACGAGCTCGTCGGAGTCGATCAGCACGTCGCCGCCCTCGGTCACCATGCCGAGCCGGTGCACCTCGCGGTACACGTCACCGCCGTCCACGGTGAACTCCAGCGCCACCTGCACGGTCTCCTCGTTCAGCGCCCGAGGGCCGCTGACCACCTCGACCCTCTTGATCTCGTCCCAGAACTCCTCGTACTCGTCCCTGCCCTGCTCACGCAGGCCCGGCCCCAGCGCGGCCCAGCCCGCGTCGGTGTCGTCGGGCAGTGCCGCGTAGTAGTCCTCGACGGCGTCGACCAGCTCTTCCGGGTCGGCCGTCTCGGAGGTCGGTGCGGGGCTCGAGAGACTCGACGAGACGGCGGTGGTGGCGGCCGCGGCGGTCGTGGTCGCGGCGGTGGTGGTCGCGGCGCCCGCACCCGCCGAGGCACCCGCGCTGTTCGTGGCGTTCACCAGCAGCTCGGCCGCGAGTATCCCGAGCGCCGCCGCGGCCAGCACGGCCAGCGCCGTCAGCGCGATGCGCCTGCCCTGCGAGGACTGCGGGGGCGGCGCCTGGCCCTGCGGCATCCGCGAGACCGCGGCCTGCGGCGGCGGGGACGTCGGAGGCGGGGGCAGCGGCGAAGCCGGGTGGAGGTCGAGCCGGGTCGCCGGCCTGCGCGGAGGCGGCGCGGGAGCCGTCGCGGGCAGTGTCGGCGGGTCGGCGACGGGTGGCTGCTTGCCGTCGGCGACGGCCTGCAGCGCCTCGGCGACCCAGGCCATCGTCGGCCGCGCCGAGGGCTCGGTGCTCAGCATCGCCTGCAGCTGGGCGGTGAGCGGGCCCGCCTGGCGCGGCGGGATGGTCTGCCCGGTCGCGACCGTGTGCAGCAGCGCGATCTCGTTCTCGGTGTTGCCGAACGGGGGCCGGCCCTCGACCGCGGCGTAGAGCGTCGCGCCGAGGGAGAAGACGTCGGAGGCGGGCCCGGGTTCGCTGCCGCGCGCCGCCTCGGGAGAGAGGAACGCGGGTGTCCCGGCGAGCAGGCCCGTGCTGGTGACCGTGATGTCCCCTGCGGCGCGGGAGATGCCGAAGTCGGTGATCTTGGTGGTGCCGTCGTCGCCGAGCAGGATGTTGCCGGGCTTGACGTCCCGGTGGATGACGCCCGCCGTGTGCGCGGCGGTCAGCGCCGAGGCGACCTGCGCGCCGATGCGGGCCACCTCGACCGGCGGCAGCACGCCCCGCTCGTCGAGCACCGCGGAGAGGCTGCGCGAGGGCAGGTACTCCATCACCAGCAGCGGCCGGCCGTCCTCGTCGGCGACGTTGTACAGCGAGATGGCGTTGGGGTGCTGCAGTCGCGCGGCGATGCGACCCTCCCGGAACGCGCGCTGCCGGGCCTTCTCGGTCTCGGCCTCGTTCAGCCCGGGTGGGAGCAGGAGCTGCTTGACCGCCACCGTGCGATCGAGACGCTCGTCCACGGCCCGCCACACGACCCCCATGGCGCCGCTGCCGATGCGGCTCTGGAGGCGGTAGCGGCCGCCGACCACGCGTCCCTCTTCGTCACTCAACGGCGCCTCCCCTGTCACGCGGACAGATTAGAGCGTGTGTGTCGCCGTGCCCCGGCGAGGACCCGGCACATGCTGCGCCACCTGGAGTAATTCGCCTCCGAGCGGCGCCACAGCGTTTCGTCGTCACCCAATGGTGGTAACTCGTCCGTGGGCAAGGCTCGGCAGTTAGCAAACCACCGTTGATCGAAGGAGATCGATCATGAAAGGCGGGGCACAGGTAGCCGCGGCAGTCGGCGCGGGGTACCTCCTTGGGCGCACTCGCAAGATGCGGCTGGCGCTGATGATCGCCGCGGCGGGGGCGACCGGAAAGCTGGGCGGAGCGCCCCGCGAGCTGCTGCAGCAGGGGGTCAAGCGGCTCGCCGCATCGCCCGAGCTGAGCAAGATCACCGACAGCGTGCGCGGCGACCTCGTCGACGCGGCCAGGTCGGCGGCGATGGCGGCGGCGAGCAGCCGGATCGACTCGCTCAACGACCGGCTGCAGGGCGTCCGCGCACCAGGGACCGGCAAGCGCGACGAAGCCGGAGCAGCCGAGGACGAGGACTACATCGACGCCGAGGAGGCGGAGACCGAGGAGGAGCCAGGCGAGGACGAGGAGGCCGAGGACACCGGCGAGCTGGAGGACACCGAGGAATCGGAGGAATCCGAAGAGCCTGAGCCCGAGGAGGAAGAGGAACCGGAACCGCCCCGGCGCAGGCGCGCCGCGCAGACCCGGTCGGCGGCGAGCCGGTCCTCGCAGGGCAGGACCACCCGTACCCGCGCTACGCCGGCCCGTGGCCGGGCGCCCGTGCGGCGTACCGGGAGGTGAGGGCAGTGGCCACGAGGACGGCGTCGAAGGCCGCAAAGGCCGCGGGCAGCGCGGCGAAGAACACCGGCGAGGGCGCGGCGAAGACGGCGGGTGACACCGCGAAACAGGCCGGCAGCGCACTGACCCCCTCGGAGCTGCTCAAGCAGGCGATGGGACAGCTCGCAACGACCATGGCGGAGCGGGCGGCGTCGTCGGTGACCGACCGTGTGTCCGCGACAGCGGAGCGGCTCAACCACTACGCCGAGAGCGGCGGCAGCGGTGGTCTCAAGGCCGCGCTGACCGGCGCCTCGAAGCTAGCCGAGGGCAAGTCGCCGACGTCGGCCGCGATGAGCGCCGGGTTCAGCCGCGTGAAGGACAAGGTCAAGGACGCGGTCGGTGGGCTCACACCCGGCGGCGGTGGTGGCGGCACTGGCGACAAGGTCAAGGTCACCAACATCGTCGAGTCGATCGACGTCGGCGTGCCCATCGACCTCGCCTACAACCAGTGGACGCGGTTCACGGACTACCCGCGCTTCATGAAGAAGGTCGAGCGGGTCGAACAGGTCTCCGACGAGAAGCTCGAGTGGAAGGCGCAGATCTTCCTCTCCCACCGCACGTGGGAGTCGACCATCGAGGAGCAGGTGCCGAACGAGCGCATCGTATGGCGCTCCAAGGGCGAGAAGGGCTACGTCGACGGCGCGGTGACGTTCCACGAACTCGGCCCCCAGCTGACGCGGATCGTGCTCGTGCTCGAGTACCACCCGCAGGGCTTCTTCGAGAAGACCGGCAACCTCTGGCGCGCACAGGGCCGCAGGGCCCGGTTGGAGCTCAAGCACTTCCAGCGCCACGTCATGGCGCACGCGCTGCTGCACCCCGAGGAAGTCGAGGGCTGGCGCGGGGAGATCCGGCAGGGCGAGGTCGTCGACGAACAGTCCGAGGAAGAGTCCGAGGAAGAGCCCGAAGAAGAGTCCGCAGAGGACGAGAACGCGGAGGACGAGAACGCGGAGAACCCGCCCGAGGAAAGAACAACGGAAGGCAACGACCGGGAGGAGTCCCGGCCCCGTCGCCGGCGCACGGCGTCGGGGAACACGACGCGCAAGACCCGAGGAGGTCGTTCGTGACCACAGCTGTCCAGCCGGCAGGCGGCGGAGGAGGAGGGTTCGACCGGCCCTCGTCCTCCAGCCTCGCCGACGTCATCGACACGATCCTGGACAAGGGATTGGTGATCGATGCCTACGTGCGCGTCTCGCTCGTCGGCATCGAGCTGCTGACCATCGACGCGCGGATCGTCGTGGCCAGCGTGGACACCTATCTGCGGTTTGCCGAGGCAGTGAACCGGCTCGACATCTCCGACAACGAGCAGAAGGGCCTGCCCGACCTCATCCAGGACATGAACGAGGGCGGGGCCAAGTCGAGGACCAAGGGCGCGCTCGAAGCCGCGGGTGACAAGCTCAAGGACTTCCTCGCCGAGCCCGCCGACGAGGGCGATCGGGAGCCGGTGAACCGTGGCCGCAGGCGAAAGGACGAGGACTGACATGGCTGACACCGCCGACACCCAGGCGAGCGAGGGCAACGAGCGCGACACCGTCGCCTACATCTACGGCATCGTGCCCGCCGATGTGGAGAGCGACCCCGAGGCGCGGGGCATCGGCGACCCGCCGAGCGAGATCGCGGTGGTGCGGCATGGCGACATCGCTGCGCTGGTGAGCCACATCAGCCCCGACAAGCCGATCGGCAAACCCGAGGACCTCACCGCACACGCGCAGGTCCTCGACGCCACCGCCGGCGTGGCGCCCGTGCTGCCGCTGCGTTTCGGTGCCGTGGTCTCCGATGAGGATGCCGTGACGAGTGAACTGCTCGCCGAACACCACGACGAGTTCGCCTCCGCGCTGCGCGAGCTGGACGGCAAGGCGGAGTACGTGGTCAAGGGCCGCTACGACGAGCAGGCCGTCCTCAAGGAGATCCTCCAGGAGAGCGAGGACGCCGCGCGCCTGCGCGAGGCCGTCAAGGAGAAGCCGGAGGACGCCGCCCGGAACGACCGCATCGCGCTCGGCGAGCTGATCAACAACGCGATCGCCGCCAAACGCGAGGTCGACACCCGCAAGGCCGTCGAGAAGCTCGGCGAGCTGGGCGTCACCGTGAACGTGCGGGAGCCCACGCACGAGCGCGACGCCGTCTACGTCGCGTGCCTCGCCGAGGTCGCCCGGCAGAGCGACCTCGAGAAGGTCGTCGGCGAGCTGGCGAACGCATGGGAGGGCAGGGTCCACATGCGACTGCTCGGCCCGCTCGCCGCGTACGACTTCGTCGTGACGAAGCAACCGCAGGAGTGAGGACATGGGTGTGGTCTCGTTCATCCTCGGCCTGCCGCTGGCCCCGGTCCGCGGTGTGATCTCCCTCGGCAGGGTGATCCAGGAGCGTGTCGAGACCGAGATGCGCGATCCGGCGTCGGTGCGCCGGGACCTCGAGGCCGCCGAGGAGGCCAGGGAGGCGGGCGAGATCTCGTCGGGCGAGGAGGCGAGAGTGCAGCAGGAGGCTCTCGACCGCATGACCGGTGAGCCGGAGTCACCGGGCGCCGTGAAGGAGTGATGGCAGTGGCAGGCAAGCAGGGCGCGTCCGAACTGCCCGCTCCGGAGGCCGCCGAGGTCGCGCTGGAGCACATCGGCAAGCTGACGGGCCGCGAGATCGTGGGCGTCACGTCGGTGGAGCCCACCGACGACGGCTGGCGCGTGGAGGTCGAGGTCGTGGAGGAACGGAGGATCCCCTCCACCTCCGACCTCCTCGCACTGTACGAAGTGGACTTGGACCTCGGGGGCGAGTTGCTCGCCTACCGAAGAACCCGCCGTTTCAACCGCGGCAGGGGCGACTCGGGGAACGGGATGGCATGACCGAGATCGGACAGCCGGCGTCCTCCGCGCTCGGGTCCTCGCAGGCATCCGGAGGCCACCAGCCCGCCAACCTCGGCGACATCCTCGAGCGGGTGCTCGACAAGGGCCTCGTGATCGCGGGTGACATCCAGGTCAACCTGCTTGACATCGAGCTGCTGACCATCAAGCTGCGGCTCGTCGTCGCCTCGCTGGAGACGGCGAAGGAGGTCGGCATCAACTGGTGGGAGAACGATCCGTGGCTCACCGGCAGCAACGGCACCAGGGAGCTCGAGCGGGAGAACCAGGAGCTGCGCGAGCGGATCGCGCGGCTCGAGTCGGGCCGGGACGAGCCGAGGCAGGTCGAGGGGGCGAGCGACGAGGACGAGCCGGTGGACGTGGTGAACGGCGAGCTCGCCGAGGAGGAGGAACCCGCCCGCGACGAGCGGCGCTGAGGCGCTGGCGCGCTGATGGAAGGTGTGAACGACGATGGCGGACACATCCGGGCGCTGGCTCTACGCGATCGCCCGCGAGCTCGACACGGACGCGCTCACCGGGCTGCGGGGGGTTGCCGGGGCGCCGGTGCACGTGGTGGAGGACGCGGGGCTCGTCGCCGTGGTGAGTGCCGTGGACCTCGCCGAGTTCGGCGCGGAGCCGTTGAAGCGCAACCTGGAGGACCTGGACTGGCTCGCCGCCACGGCGCGGGCCCACGACGCCGTGGTCACCACCGTGGGCGGCGCCGCACCGGCCGCGGTGCCGCTGCGGCTGGCGACCGTGTGCCTCGGCGACGACCGCGTCCGTGAACTGCTCATCCGGCGCCGCCCCGACCTCGAGAGCGCGCTGGCCCTGCTGACCGGCCGCACCGAGTGGGGGGTGAAGGCCTACGCCGACCCGGACGCCCTGGCTGCCGCGGACGCTCCCGCGGAGCCCGGCGGCCAGGGCGGCCAGGGCAGCAAGGGCGGAGCCGGGACCGCCTACCTGCTGCGCCGGAAGGCGCAGCTCTCGGCGAGGGAGAAGGCCGAGCGGAACGCGTCCGCGCACGCCGACCGGCTGCACCGTGAGCTCGCGGCTCTGGCCACCGCCGCCCGCAGGCACCCGCCGCAGGACCCGAAGCTGTCGGGCCGGAAGGGCTGGAACGTGCTCAACGGCGCCTATCTCGTGGACGACGCGAAGGCCGACGAGCTGGCCGCCGCCGTCGAACGGCTGGGCGGCGAGGTGGAGGGCGTGCGGCTCGAGCTGACCGGGCCGTGGCCCGCGTACTCCTTCGCCGGCGTCGAGCAGGGCGCCGAGGAGGCGGCGCGATGACCGGCGAGCTGGAGGCCGCCGCGCCGGAACGCCGGATCGCGCTGGTCGACCTGCTGGACCGCGTCCTCGCCGGCGGGGTGGTGCTCTCGGGCGAGGTGACGCTGTCGATCGCGGAGGTAGACCTCGTGCACGTGTCCCTGCGCGCGCTGATCACGTCGGCCAGCACGCTGGAACGGAGCCTCTCCGGTGAGTGAGAACGCCCACAGACACGAGCTGACCGAGCACATCGACGCCGACCCGGAGACCGTCGAGAAGGGTCTCGTGAGCCTCGTGCTGACGATCGTCGAGCTGCTGCGGCAGCTGATGGAACGGCAGGCGCTGCGCCGCGTCGAGGACGGAAAACTGAGCGATGAGCAGGTGGAACGCATCGGCCTGACCCTCATGCGGCTCGAGGAGAAGATGGGTGAGCTCCGAGATCATTTCGGGCTCGAACCGGAGGATCTCAACATCGACCTCGGGCCGCTGGGGCCTCTTCTCGCACCCGAATAGGGGACCTAAGCTCTCCCTCCATGGGTTGGTTGCTGAACGCGTGGCACGAGTCTGCCGCGAAGCGGGAGCTCTCCGCGCTCGCCGACCGGCTGAGCCGTGTCGGGCTCGCCGTCGGTGGTCTGGCGCCGGGACTGCTCGCCAGCGTCGACCAGCACGCCGCCGCCGTTCGCGACATCCTGACGCTCAGCGGCGGCCGGGTCAGTGCTGTCGAGCTGGCCGGTTACGCACGGGGCATCCAGGACGCGGCCACCGAGGCCGGCTGGCACCCACCGCTGCGGGACGGCTGGGACTCCGACTGGGTGACCCTGCGGCTGGTCGCCGTGTGCCTGCTGGCCGCGGCGGGCACGGTCGCGGTCACGGGCGGCGACGTAGACCCCCTGCTCTTCTTCTGACCGCACCCAGCTCGCCAACCGCAGTGAAGGCCACCTTGCCTGCGTTGAACGCAGGCAAGGTGGCCTTCACTGCGGTTGGGTTCGGTCGGGTCAGCGCGGCGTCACGGGTAGTCGCCGCGCGGCGGTGCCGGAGGCGGCGTCGTGGGCGGTGTGGCCGGAGGCGGCGTGGCGCCGCCCCGCGGCGTGCCCGTCTGGATGGGCTCGGTCTGCGGCGACTGCATCGTGGGCTGGGCCGCCTCGCCCGTCCTGGCACGGATGGCGTCCTCGCGGCCCCGCTGGTAGGCCTGGGCCTGCGACCTCGCGTTCGGCATCTCCTCCTCGGCGCGGTTCAGCCAGCGTTCCCAGCGCTGCTGCATCGGGCGGACCATGCCGCCACCGAGGCCGACGACGAGGATGCCGCCCACGGTCGCCAGCACGGCGACGAGCACCGGGGTGGTGACAGCAGTCGCGACCCCGATCTGGTTCAGCGCGGCGATCACGCCGAGCGCGATGATGAAGACCTGCGTCAGCCTGGCCACGAAGTTGCCGTAGTTCAGGCCGCCGAGCGCGCTGCCCACCAGGTCACGCACCGCGTTGGCGATGGCGGCGGCCACCACGACGATGACGATCGCGACGATCGCCCTCGGCAGCCACGCCACGATGCCGGCCAGCATGGCGCTGATCGGGTTGGGCCCGAACACGCCGAACGCCATCTGCAACGCGATCAGCAGCACCGCGTAGTAGACCAGCGCGGCGATCAGGCCACTGGCGTCGTACTTGGACCGGGCGAGCGCGCGCTTGATGCCGCCACGCTCCACGGCGCGGTCGAAGTGAAGCCGCTCCAGCACGACATCGACGAGTTTGCGAAGGGCTTTCGCAACAAGCCAACCGATGACCAGGATCACCAGGAACACGACGAACTTCGGGAGGAAGGTAATCACCGCCCGCAGCGCATCGTTGAATGATTCCGTGATGTTCATCCGGTTTCCATCCTTTCCGTGGCCGGCCGGCCCGCGTCGCCGTTCGAGCTGATCAGGCACAGCGGGCCGTGCGTGTGGACGGTGCCCGTCACACGCGTTCGTGGTGCGCAGACCACACTTTTTTCTGGTGGTTCGGATTACCCGGAATTCGAGGGTCACACGCGCGCGGCGAGGTCGCCTTTCGGAATTACCGAAAGGCTCGATCAGGTTACGCGCAGCGCACGCGCCAAATCAGCGATGTCACCAGGCCGGACGCGGCAGCAACCACCCACGAGGGCGGCGCCGCCATCGACCCACCGGTTCACCTCATCGGGGGAGAAAGTGGGCGCTCCCGCCCAGCGACGCCCCTCCGCGTCCCAGCCCTCCCCGCTGTTCGGGTAGACGATCACCGGCTTGCCGGAGACCTCCGCCGCGATCGCGACGGCGTCGGCGACCTCGGCGGGCGAGCAGCAGTTGACGCCCACGGCGAGCACCTGCGCGTTCCCGGCGGCCACCGCGAACGCCTCCTCCAGGCTCTGCCCGGCGCGGGTCCGCCCGTCCGCGACCGTGTACGACAGCCACACCGGCACGCCCGGCATGTCCAGGGCTTCGAGCGCGGCCAGCTCGGCCGCGGCCTCGTCGACGTCGGGAACCGTCTCCAGCGCGAGCACGTCCGGCTCCGCCTCGGCGAGCACCTCCAGCCGGGGCCGGTGGAAGGCGACCAGCTCACGCTGGGTCAGTCCGTACCGGCCGCGGTACTCGGAGCCGTCGGAGAGCAGCGCGCCGTAGGGTCCCGCCGAGGCGGCGACCCAGCGCGGACGCCCGTCGCCCGCGACGGCGTCCCGTGCCCTGCGCGCCAGCTCGACACTGCGCCGCAGCAGCGCCGCGGCCTCGGCGCGGTCGATGCCGCGCGCGGCGAACCCGGGAAAGCTCGCCTGGTAGCTCGCGGTCGTGGCGACCTCGGCCCCGGCGCGGTAGAACGCGACGTGCGCGGCGACGATCTCCTCCGGGTCGTCGGCGAGCAACCGCGCCGACCACAGCGCGTCCGAGAGATCGTGCCCGCGCGCCTCGAGTTCGGTGGCGAGCCCGCCGTCGAGCACCACGGTCCTTCCGGACGTCAACACGCCCCCAAGCCTAACCACCCGCGAGTCGTGCGTTCCCGACTTCCCTTAGCACACAACCGATCCACCCGGACGTGCCGGGCGGGCGGTGCTCGCCCCGGCGCGGGCACGCCATAGGGTGAGCGCTCGCGAGGAGGTGCCGGATGCCTGACGTCGACTACTACGAGCTCCTTGGCGTGCGGCCCGATGCCACCCCGGCGGAGATCAAGTCGGCGTACCGGACGCTGGCCCGCTCGATGCACCCCGACACGGGTGGCACCGCCGGGACCTTCCGCCTGCTGCGCGAGGCGTACGAGACCCTCGGCGATCCGGTCCGCCGCGCCGAGTACGACGCGGGCGACCCGGAGCGGCACGAACCGCCCGCCCCCGCCACGACGGCGACGGCCACCCGGACCCGGCCGGCGCCGCGCACCCGTCCCCGCCGCTTCGGCGAGGACCCCGCGTTCACCCCGGCCGCCCCGCGCGTCGACCCGGCGACGATCCCGTGGTGGCACACGGTGGACGCCATCACTCGCGTGCACTATCCAGGCTCACCTGGCCACGCCCCCGCCGCCATCGCGCTCGGCGCCGTGGTCGTGCTCGCGCTGCCCCTGCCGCTGGGCGTCACCTTCGCCACCCCGGCGCTCGTGATGTGGCTGCTCCTGGTCGCGGCGGCACTCGGCGCGTCGTACGTGCTCGTCCGGCGGCAC
The DNA here is from genome assembly GCF_005146945.1 of Prauserella endophytica. Lineage (GTDB taxonomy): Bacteria > Actinomycetota > Actinomycetes > Mycobacteriales > Pseudonocardiaceae > Prauserella_A > Prauserella_A endophytica. The sequence continues at coordinate 106,071 of NZ_SWMS01000008.1, read as the reverse complement.
CTGTCGGCCCTGCGTTCCGTGCGGGCGTTCCGCACCGAGTTCGGCGGCCGCGCCGTGTTCGGCACCCCCGGCCAGGACGACGACCAGGTGGCCGAGCGCCTCACCGCCGACCTCCTCGCCCGCTACCTCACGCGGCTGCCGGGCGTGCGGGTCTTCCACGGCCTCGCCTGGCCGGATTCGGTGTTCGCCGACGTCGACCACGCGGTGCTGTGCGGGCGCAGGCTCGTGCTCGTCGAGTCGAAGCGCTGGCTGCCGGGGCACTACGAGACCGCCGACGGGGTGCTGTACCGCAACGGGCAGCGCTTCCGAGGCGGCGGCAGCAGGCTCGCCGAGAGCGTCGCCGAGTTCGAGGCGCTGCTGCCGGACGTGGAGGTGCGCGGCGCGCTGGTGCTCTACCCCAGCCGTGACGGTGAGCTGACCACCGACCCCGGAGCCGACGCCGTCGCCGCGCCGATGACGCCGGAGCGGTTCGTGCGCGAGATCGGCGCGTGGCTCGCCGTTGAACCCTCCACAGTGGACCGTGACGTGTTCAGGACCATACTGCGCCGCGTCGTCACCTGACATCGCGCTCACACCCTTCGTGGCTGAATGGAACGGAACCGGGACACGGAGGGGGTTTCATGGCGGACGACGCACCGGCCCGCACCAGCGCCGCGCTCCCGGCGACGGGTCTCGCGGCGCTCACACTCGGCAGCCTCCTGATGGGCCTGCTACACCTGCTGCCCGTCACCAGCGCCGACGTGGACCCCGTGCGCCGCACCATCAGCGAGTACGCGCTCGGGCCCGGCAAGCTCCTGTTCGACCTCGCCGTGCTGCTCGTCGCGGCCGGGTCCGCGGCGGTGTTCCTTGCCCTCGTCCGGCACGGCCGCGTGCGTGCCCTCTCCGCGACGACGATCTTCGGCTCGGCCTGGGCGCTGGGCCTGCTCGTGATCGTCGCGTTCCCGAAGACGGACTGGTCGATCGGGCCGAGCCTCGGGGGCACCATCCACCGCTACGCGAGCGTCGTCGCGTTCGTGTGCCTGCCGCTCGCGGTACTCGCCGCCGCCCGCGCGGCCTACCCGCACTCCCCCAACCTCCGCCTGCTCGCCCGCGTGCTCGGCGTGACGTCGCTGGCGTGGTTCGGGCTCATCATCGGCGCGGTGCTGGTGATGCTGGCGGGCGGCGAGCCCTGGTGGCGGGCGATCCCGCTCGGACTCGTCGAACGGTTCCTGGCCCTCAACGAGGTACTCGCCATCGCCGCGCTCGTGCCCGGCCTGATCCGCGTGCGCGCGCCCGCTGCCGCCACGGCCGGTCCCCTGGTACCTTCCTAAGCGCACGCTTACTCACTGAGGAGGAACCACGTGACCGAGTCCCCTTCCCGTGTCGCGATCGTCACCGGGGCGGGCCGCGGCATCGGCGCGGCCATCGCCCGCAAGCTCGCCGGTGACGGCTTCGCCGTCGGCCTGCTCGACCTGGACGAGGCCGGAGCCAAGGCGGGAGCCGAGGCCATCGTCGCCGACGGCGGCAGGGCGATCGGCGTGGGTCTCGACGTGAGCGACGCCGAGCAGGTGGAGGCCGCCGTCGCGGCCGTGGCCGAGCAGCTGGGCGCCCCGACGGTGCTGATCAACAACGCCGGCATCACCCGCGACAACCTGCTGTTCAAGATGAGCGAGACCGACTGGGACTCGGTCATGGGCGTCCACCTGCGCGGCTCGTTCCTGATGAGCAGGGCCGTCCAGAAGCACCAGACCGAGCAGGGCTGGGGCCGCATCGTCAACCTCTCCTCGACCTCGGCGCTCGGCAACCGCGGCCAGGCCAACTACTCCACCGCGAAGGCCGGCCTGCAGGGCTTCACCAAGACGCTCGCGATCGAGCTCGGCAAGTTCGGCGTCACCGTCAACGCCATCGCCCCCGGCTTCATCGCCACCGACATGACGGCCGCGACCGCCGAGCGCATCGGGATGTCGTTCGAGGACTTCAAGAAGGCCGCCGCCCAGGAGATCCCGGTGCGCAGGGTCGGCCAGCCCGAGGACATCGCCAACGTCGTGTCCTTCCTCGTCAGCGAGGGCGCCGGGTTCGTGTCGGGCCAGGTCATCTACGTGGCGGGCGGGCCGAAGGCGTGACCGAGGTGCGCGTCTTCCCCAGCCTCGACGACTTCGCCGCCGCCGTGGGCGAGCACCTCGGCCACAGCGACTGGCACACCGTCACCCAGGAGCAGGTGAACCTGTTCGCCGACGCCACGGGCGACCACCAGTGGATCCACGTCGACCCCGAACGCGCCGCGCAGGGCCCGTTCGGCGCCCCGATCGCCCACGGCTACCTCACGCTCTCGCTGATCCCCATGCTGGGCAAGGAGGTCTACCGCGTCGACGGCCTGCGTATGGGCATCAACTACGGCGTCAACAAGGTCCGCTTCCCACAGCCCGTCAAGGTCGGCTCCAAGATCAGGGCGGGCGCCGAGCTCGCCCAGGTCACCGACACGGCACAGGGCAAGCAGGCCATCGTGCGCTGGACGATCGAGATCGACGGCGAGGCCAAGCCCGCCTGCGTCGCGGAGACCGTGGCGATCCTGGTCGCGTGACCCCGCGGGCGGTGCCCGCGACCAGTCGCACCGTTGACAAGGAGGTCAGATGAGCGACGAGAACCCGCCCGGGCTCGACCTGGCGCGGCTGCGTGCCCACCTCGACCGCGAGCGCCCCGGCCTCGTCTCGGGGCCGCTGTCGGCCACGGTCGTGGAGGGCGGCCGGTCCAACCTCACCTACATCGTCACCGACGGCACCGGCCGGTGGGTGGTGCGCAGGCCGCCACTGGGCCACGTGCTGCCCACCGCGCACGACATGAAGCGCGAGCACCGCGTGCTGAGCGCGCTCGGCCCGACGAACGTTCCCGTGCCGCCGACGGTGTTGCTGTGCGAGGACGAGTCGGTGCTCGGCGCGCGGTTCTACGTGATGGAGTTCGTCGAGGGCACGCCGTACCGCAGCGCCGAGGAGCTCACCGCGCTCGGGCCCGAGCGCACCCGCGCGATCGCCGACCGGCTGATCGACACCCTCGTCGACCTGCACGCCGTGGAGCCCGACAGCGTCGGCCTCGGCGACTTCGGCAGGCCGGAAGGCTTCCTCGAGCGCCAGCTGCGCCGCTGGAAGAAGCAGCTCGACGCCTCGCGAAGCCGCGACCTGCCCGGCATCGAGGAGCTGCACGACCGGCTCGCCGCGCGGATCCCGGTCTCGCCGCCGCCCGCGATCGTGCACGGCGACTACCGGCTCGACAACGTGCTCGTGGGCGCCGACGACGAGATCAAGGCCGTGCTCGACTGGGAGATGTCGACCCTCGGCGACCCGCTGACCGACCTCGGCCTGCTGGTGGCCTACGCCGAGCGCAGCACGCTGGACCTGAGCTTCGTGAGCAACGTCAGCGCCGCGCCCGGCTATCCCGGCACCGACGAGGTGATCGCCCGCTACGCCGAGGGCTCGGGACGCGACGTCTCCACGCTCAACTGGTACATCGGCTTCGCGTTCTTCAAGCTGGCGGTGATCCTGGAGGGCATCTACTACCGGTTCAGCCAGGGCAAGACGGTCGGCGCCGGCTTCGAGGCGATCGGCGACGGCGTGCCCCCGCTCGTGGCGCACGGCAACGCCATTCTGAAGGAGGACTGATGGACTTCACGTTCGACGCCACGACGGAAGAGCTGCGGGAGAAGCTGCTGGCGTTCATGGACGAGCACGTCTACCCCGCCGAGCCGGTGTTCCACGAGCAGCTCGCCGAACGCGAGAACCCGTGGACCAGCGTGCCGGTGGTCGAGGAGCTCAAGGCCGAGGCACGCAAGCGCGGGCTGTGGAACTTCTTCCTGCCCGGGGAACACGGCGCGGGGCTGACCAACCTGCAGTACGCGCCGCTGGCCGAGATCACCGGCCGCAGCCCCTCGCTCGCCCCGACCGCGCTCAACTGCGCCGCCCCGGACACCGGCAACATGGAAGTGCTCGCCATGTTCGGCAACGAAAAGCAACGCGAACAGTGGCTGCAACCGTTGCTGGACGGGGAGATCCGCTCGGCGTTCGCGATGACCGAACCCGACGTCGCCTCCTCCGACGCGCGCAACATCGCCACCCGCATCCGCCGCGACGGCACCGACTACGTGATCAACGGGCGCAAATGGTACATCTCCGGCGCGATGAACCCGAACTGCCGGATCTTCATCGTGATGGGCAAAACCGACCCCGACGCCGAACCACACCGGCAGCAGAGCATGATCCTGGTGCCCAGGGACACCCCCGGCGTGCACATCAAACGCGGCATGCACGTGTTCGGCTACACCGACGGCGACCACGGCGGCCACGCCGAGGTCGTCTTCGACAACGCCCGCGTACCCGCCGACAACCTGATCGCCGAAGAAGGCAGCGGCTTCGCCATCGCCCAGGCCCGCCTCGGCCCCGGCCGCATCCACCACTGCATGCGCCTGATCGGCATGGCCGAACGCGCCATCGAACTGATGTGCCGCAGAGCCACCGCCCGCGAAGCCTTCGGCAAAACCCTCGCCCAGCAAGGCGTGATCCAGGAATGGATCGCCGAGGCACGCGTACGCGTGGAACAGCTACGACTGCTCGTGCTCAAGACCGCCTGGCTCATGGACACCAAGGGCAACAAAGGCGCCCACACCGAGATCCAGGCCATCAAGATCGCCACCCCCACCTCCGTCGAATGGATCCTCGACAAAGCCATCCAAACCCACGGCGCCGGCGGCGTCTCACAGGACTTCCCCCTCGCCGAACTCTGGGCAGCCGCCCGCATGCTCCGCCTGGCCGACGGACCCGACGAAGTCCACAAACGCTCACTCGCCCGCCGCGAGCTGAAGAGGTACCTGTGATGAGTGAGTCCGCTGTAGACGCCAAGGAACTCCGGGAGCGCGTCGCCGCGCTGCTCGCCGCACACGACCCCGCGACCACGGACCGGCTGGAGTTCCTGCGCGCCCGGTTCGACGCCGGACTGGCGTGGGTGCACTACCCCGAGGGACTCGGCGGGCTCAACGCGCCCCGCGAACTGCAGTCCGTCGTGGACGCCGAGCTGGCCGCGGCGGGCGCGCCGGACAACAACCCGCGCCGCATCGGCATCGGGCTCGGCATGGCCGCGCCCACGGTGCTGCGCTACGGCTCCGACGAGCTGAAGCGCCGCTTCCTGCGTCCACTGTGGACCGGCGAGGAGGTGTGGTGCCAGCTCTTCTCCGAACCGGGTGCCGGATCGGACCTCGCCGCGCTCGGCACGCGCGCCGTGCGCGATGGTGACGAGTGGGTGGTGAACGGGCAGAAGGTGTGGACCTCCAGCGCCCACACCGCGCGGTGGGCGATCCTGGTGACCCGCACCGATCCCGATGTCCCCAAGCACGCGGGCATGACCTACTTCGTGTGCGATATGACGCATCCGGGCGTGGAGGTGCGCCCGCTGCGCCAGATCACCGGCGAGGCCGAGTTCAACGAGGTGTTCCTCACCGACGTGCGGATCCCCGACGCGCACCGGCTCGGCGCCGTCGGCGAGGGCTGGCGGGTGGCGCAGACGACGCTGATGAACGAGCGGGTGGCCATCGGCGGCAACGCGATGCCACGCGAGGGCGGGATGCTCGGCAAGGTCGCGGCGACGTGGCGGGAGCGGCCCGAGCTGCGCACTGCGGAGCTGCACGACCGGCTGCTGACGCTGTGGGTGGAGACGGAGGCGTTCCGGCTCGCCGGGATGCGGCTGCGCCAGCAGCTCGCGGTCGGCTCGCCGGGCCCGGAGGGCTCCGGGATGAAGCTCGCGTTCGCGCGGCTGTCTCAGGCGCTGTCCGGGCTGGAGGTGGAGCTGCTCGGCGACGAGGGGCTGCGCTACGACGACTGGACGATGCGCAGGCCCGAGCTCGTCGACTTCACCGGCCGCGAAGCCGGGTACCGCTACCTGCGCGCGAAGGGCAACTCCATCGAGGGCGGCACCTCGGAGATCCTGCGCAACATCATCGCCGAGCGGGTGCTCGGACTGCCGTCGGAACCTCGCGCCGACAAGGACGTCGCCTGGAAGGACCTGCCCCGATGAGCAACCCGGACCTGCTGTACTCCGACGTCGAGACCGACCTGCGCGCGAGCGTGCGCGACCTGCTCACCGACCGCTGCGAGCCTTCCGCGCTGCTGGCCAGGGTCGAGAGCGCGGAACCCTACGACGCGAAGCTGTGGCGCACGCTGTCCGTGGAGCTGGGCCTGGCCGGGCTGCCGGTGCCGGAGGAACTCGGCGGCCAGGGCGCGTCGGCGCGGGAGACCGCGCTGGTGCTGGAGGAGCTGGGTCGCAGCGTCGCGCCGGTGCCGTTCCTCGGCAGCGCCGTGCTCGCCACGGCCGCGCTGCTGGGCGCCGACACCACTCACGAGCCGGTCGCGGCGCTGCTGCGCAGGCTGGCCTCCGGCGAGGCCACGGGTGCGCTGGCGGTGCCACTCTCCACCGCGCCGGGCACCGCGTTCCCTTCGGCCGTCGCCGCCGACGCCGACGGACGGCTGACGGGCACCGTGCGGTCGGTGGCCGACGGCTCCGCGGCCGACGTGTTCGTGGTACCGGCGAGCGGACCGGACGGGCCGGGGCTCTACGCGGTGGCGGCCGCGGCGGCTTCCGTGACCGAACCGGTGCCGCTGGACCTCACGCGCCGGATCGCCGACGTGACGTTCACGGACGCGGAGGCGACGTTGCTCGCCGGAGCGAACGGAGCTCCCGCCGCGCTGGAGCGCGCGCTGCTGACCGGCGCGGGTTTGCTCGCGTCCGAGCAGCTCGGCGTCGCGGAGTGGTGCCTGGAGACGACCGTCGCCTACGTCGGGGGCCGGTACCAGTTCGGCCGCCCGGTCGGCTCGTTCCAGGCTCTCAAGCACCGGCTCGCGGACGTGTGGCTGGAGCTGGTGGCCGCGCGGGCGGCGGCGCGCTACGCGGCCGACGCGCTCGCCTCCGGCAGCGACGACACCGGCGTGGCCGTGGCGGTCGCCCAGTCGTACTGCTCGACGGTCGCGGTGCACGCGGCCGAGGAGTGCGTGCAGCTGCACGGCGGCATCGGCATGACGTGGGAGCACCCCGCACATCTGTACCTCAAGCGCGCCAAGGCCGACCAGATCGCCCTGGGCACCGCGGGCAGGCACCGCTCCACCCTGGCGACCCTGGTGGACCTCCCCGGCTAGACCCGACCGCAGTGAAGGCCACCTTGCCTGCGTTGAACGCAGGCAAGGTGGCCTTCACTGCCGGGTGGCTAGGCGCGGGTGGTCAGGCGCGGGTCTCCGTGACCAGCCAGTCGAGGTAGCCGGTGTGCCCGCCGGTGATCGGGGTAACGATCACCTCGGGCACGTCGTAGGTGTGCCGCGCCTTCAGCTCCTCGACGAGTGCGCCGGCGCGGTCGGCGGCCGTCTTCACCTCGACCCGCCACTCACTGGCGGTCTCCACGGCGCCCTCCCAGCGGTAGACGCTCGTGATGGGCCCGACGATCTGCGCGCACGCGCCGGTCCTCGTCTCGACGGCCGCCGCCGCGAGCGCGTGCGCGGCGTCCTCGGAGTCCGTGGTGGTCGCGACGATGACGTGCTCGGTAGCCATGCCGACACCCTAGGGCTCCACCCGGGATCAGGGCTGGACCGCCTGCTCCACCTTGCGCTGCAGCTTGTTCATACCGCCGAGCCAGCGTTCGTTCTGGGTGGCTCGCGCGGCGTAGTAGTCGGCGATCTCGGGGTGCGGCAGGATCAGGAACCGCCCGTCGCGAAGGCCCTCCAGGCAGGTGTCGGCCACGTCCTCCGGCTCGATCGCGGACGCGCCCATGATGAACTCGCCCTCCTTGCCGGTGTCGGCGAGCATCTTCGTGCGCACTCCCTGCGGGCAGATCGCCTGCACCGTGATGCCGCGGTGCCGGTAGGTCACCGACAGCCACTCGGCGAACGCGAGCGCGCCGTGCTTGGTGACCGAGTACGGCGCCGAGCCGAGGCTGGTGAGCAGCCCGGCCGCCGAGACGGTCGCGAGGAAGTGCCCTCGTCCCCGCTCCAGCCATCCCGGCAGCAGCTCCCGCGCGGCGCGCACGTGCGCCATCACGTTGACCTCCCACGACAGCGCCCAGCCGTCCTCGGGGGTCTCCGGCCCGCCGTGGACGGCCACGCCAGCGTTGGCGCAGAAGAGGTCCACCTCGCCGAGCGCGGCGCGCGCCTCAGCCACGAGCCGCCGCACGCCCTCCTCGCTCGCCGCGTCGCCCACCACGGCCGTGCCGCCGACCTCCTCCGCCACCGCGCGCACGGCGTCGCCGTCGAGGTCGGCGAGTACGAGCCGGGAGCCCTGCCCCGCCAGCTTCCTGGCGAGCGCGGCGCCGATGCCGCCGCCACCGCCGGTGATCACCACCCCGGCGCCGTCGAGTTCCACGCTCACAGGCCGCCGCCCAGCGTCACGCCGCCGTCGAGCACGAGCGTCTGGCCGGTCAGCCAGCTCGCCTGGTCCGAGAGCAGGAAGCCGACGGCGCCCGCGATGTCGGCGGGCACCCCGAGCCGCTTCATCGGGTAGGCCGAGGCCACCTCCTCCTCGCGGTTCTCGTACAGGGCGGTGGCGAACTTGGTCTTCACGATCGCGGGCGCGACGGCGTTGACCCTGATGCGGGGCGCCAGCTCGCCCGCGAGCTCCATGGTGAGCCGGATGAGCGCGGCCTTGGTGACGCCGTACATGCCGATGCCGGGTGAGGTGCGCAGCCCGGCGATCGAGGCGACGTTGACGACCGACCCGCCGTGCTCGCCCATCCACGCGTCACGGGCCTTGCGGGTCCAGGCCAGCGGCGAGAGCACGTTGACGCCGAACAGCTTGGCCGCGGCGTCGGTGTCGACGTCGAGGATCGGCCCGTAGATCGGGTTGATGCCGGTGTTGTTGACGAGGAAGTCGAGGCCGCCGAACGTCTCGATCGTCCTGGCGATGGCGTCGTCCTGGTGCGCCGGGTCGTCGGCCTTGCCGGGCACGCCGATGGCGACGGCGGCGCCGCCCAGCTCCTCCACCGCCTCGGCGAGCGGATCGGGATTGCGTGCCGTGATGCACACCTTCGCACCGCGCTCGACCAGCTCCTTGGCGATGCCGAGGCCGATGCCCCTGCTCGCCCCTGTCACAATGGCGACGCGATCCTTCAGCGAGTTCACCGGTGCCGTTCTCCAATCCGCGCTAAGCGCTCGCTTACAATCCCTGCATGACGATGTCGTTGTCGGCCGAGTTGTGGCCGGATGTCCAACCGGAAACAGCACGCAGGCTGATGCTGGCCGGCGTCGAGTCGTTCGCCCAGCGCGGCTACCACGCCACCACCACGCGCGACATCGCGGGCAGCGCGGGCATGAGCCCCGCCGCGCTGTACGTGCACTTTCCCTCCAAGGCCGCGCTGCTCTTCGCGATCAGCCGCAGCGGGCACGAGCAGGCGCTCGCCGTGGTGCAGGAGGCCGCCGAGAGCACCGACTCGCCGGTGGAGGCCATGCGCGAGATCGTCGAGCGGTTCGTGGCGTGGCACGCGCGGCGGCACACGGTGGCCAGGGTCGTGCAGTACGAACTGGGCGCCCTGCCCGAGCGGGAGTACGAGATCGTGGCGAACCTGCGCCGCGACATCGAGCGCATCGTGCGCGACCTCGTGGCCAGGGGCGTCGAGGAGGGGGCCTTCACGGTCGCCGATCCCGGCACGGCGGCGCGCGCCCTGCTGTCGCTCGGCATCGACGTGGCGCGCTGGTACTCCGACCGTTCGCGCAAGACGCCGGAGGTGCTCGGCAAGGAGTACGGCCAGCTCGCGTTGCGCATGCTCGGTGCCGCGCGGAGCTGACCGCGTCACCAGGACTACGTCGGCCACGGCGACATACTAAGCGCTCGCTCACCTGCCCCGCCACCGCCCGCTGCGAACCCGAGAATGCTTGCCGACGGCAGGCGCGCTGCCCGAGAGTGGAGATCATGACCGCGTTCGACCCCGCCGCCCTGCTCGCCGTGGCACGGGAGGAGGCCCGCACGGGCGAGGCCGAGGGCGGGGTGCCCATCGGCGCCGCCCTGTTCACCGTCACCGGCGAGCTGCTCGGGCGGGGACACAACCGGCGCGTCCAGGACGACGACCCCTCGATGCACGCGGAGACCAGCGCCTTCCGCGCGGCAGGGCGCCGCCCCCACTACCGCGACACGGTCATGGTCACGACGCTGTCGCCCTGCTGGTACTGCAGCGGCCTGGTGCGCCAGTTCGGCATCTCCCACGTCGTGATCGGCGAGGCGAAGACGTTCTCCGGCGGGCACGACTGGCTCGCCGAGCACGGCGTCGGCATCACCCTGCTCGAGGACCCCGAGTGCGTCGCGATGATGACCCGGTTCATCGAGCGCCGCCCCGACCTGTGGTTCGAGGACATCGGCACCGAGCCGCCCTCCGAGACCCCTCTGCAGTGAAGGCCACCATGCCTGCGTTGAACGCAGGCATGGTGGCCTTCACTGCGGACGGCCGGCACCGGCCACCGGCTCCAGCATCTTCGCCCACTGCCGCGTGATCTGCCGCCTGCGCGCGGTGTCGTCGGCGAGCAGGTTCGCCAGCCCGAGGCCGCGCGCGAGGTCCAGCGTCGCCTGCACCGTCTCCCGCACACCCACCCGCGACTCGTCCGCGCCCAGCAGCTCCACGGCCACCCGGTGCGCCTCGCGGCCGACCTTCGCCTGCAGCGGCACCAGCACCGCGCGGAGCGCCTCGTCGGTGGACGCGGCGACCCAGAGGTGCAGTGCCGCGCGGAACTTCTCGCCGGTGTAGAGGTCCAGCAGCATCCCCGCCACGGGCAGCGCGCGCGACGGGCCCGCAGGCAGCGCCGCCGCGCGCTCGCGCAGTTCGTCGATCTGCTCGTCGGCGAGATAGTCGACCGCGGCGACCACCAGGTCCTCCCGCGTCGGGAAGTGGTGCTGGGCCGCGCCGCGCGAGACGCCCGCGCGCTCGGCAACGACGGACATGGTGGTGCCGTGCCAGCCGAGCTCGGCCAGGCACTCGACGGCGGCGTCGATCAGCCGCCGCCGCGTGGTCCGGCTGCGCTCCTGCCTCGGCTCCCGCAGGACAGGAGTGTCGCGGGTCAAGCCGGATCAACCCAGAAGTCGAGCTGGAGATCCTCTTCCCGCTCCCCGATCCGGTACTTCGACAGGTCCGTGACGCCCTCGGCGGCCAGCACCTCGTCGTCGATGAGGAACCGCCCGGTGACCTCCCGGCTCGGCTTGGTCAGCACCGCGTACGCCGCGTCCGCCATGATCTCCGCCGTCCGCGACCGGTTGGCCAGCTCGGCGCCGACGACGTTGCGGATCGCGGCCGTGTCGATCGTCGTCCTCGGCCACAGCGAGTTCGCCGCGATGCCGTCCTCCTTCAGCTCCGCGGCGAGGCCGACGGTCACGAGGCTCATCGAGTACTTCGCGATGCTGTACGCCAGGTGCCCGGCCTGGAACCACTTCTCCTCGAGCCGGATGGGCGGCGAGAGGGTGAGGATGTGCGGGTTGGCCGATTGGCGCAGGTGCGGGATGGCGGTGCGCGACAGCACGAACGACCCGCGCGCGTTGATGTCCTGCATCAGGTCGTAGCGCTTCATCGGGATGTGCTCCGAGGGCGTCAGGTCGATCGCGCTCGCGTTGTTGACGACGATGTCGATGCCGCCGAACTGCTCGGCGGTCTTCGCCACGGCCGCTGCGACGGCGTCCTCGTCGCGCACGTCACCGACGATCGGCAGCGCCTTGCCACCTGCCTCCTCGATCGCCCTGGCCGCCGTGTAGATGGTGCCGGGCAGCTTCGGGTGTGGCTCGGTGGTCTTGGCGATCAGCGCGACGTTCGCGCCGTCGCGCGCGGCGCGCACAGCGATGGCCTCGCCGATGCCGCGGCTGCCGCCGGACATGATCAGCGTCTTTCCCGCCAGTGTCATGGCTGTGGTCTCCGTTTCAGTAGGACTTGGGCAGGCCGAGGCTGTGCTGGGCGACGAAGTTCAGCACCATCTCGCGGCTCACCGGGGCGATCCGGCCGACGCGCACGGCACCGAGCAGAGTGCCGAGGCCGTACTCGGTCGCCAGCCCGTTGCCGCCGTGCACCTGCACGGCCTGGTCGACGGCCCTGATGGCCACCTCCGCGCCCGCGTACTTGGCCATGTTGGCGGCCTCGCCCGCCCCGAAGTCGTCACCCGAGTCGTAGAGCGCCGCGGCCTTCTGCGTCATGAGCTTGGCCAGCTCCAGCTCGATCTTCACCTGCGCGAGCGGGTGCGCGAGACCCTGGTGTGAGCCGATCGGCACGCCGAAGACGCTGCGCTCCTTCGCGTAGGCCACGCCCTTGGCGAGCGCATACCTTGCGATGCCCACCGAGAACGACGCGCCCATGATGCGCTCGGGATTGAGCCCGGCGAACAGCTGCGCGATGGCCGCGTCCTCGGAGCCGACCAGCGCCTCGGCGGGCAGCCGCACGTCGTCGAGGAACAGGCCGAACTGCTTGTCGGCCGAGACGAGGTCCATCGGGATCTGCTTGTACTCGAAGCCCGGCGTGTCGGTGGGCACGATGTAGAGCGCGGGCTTGAGCCGTCCCGTCTTCGCGTCCTCCGTGCGGCCGACGATCAGCACGGCGTCGGCCTCGTCGACACCGGAGATGAACACCTTCCGTCCACTGAGGATCCAGTCGGAGCCGTCGCGCCGTGCGGTGGTGGTGATCCGGTGCGAGTTCGACCCGGCGTCGGGCTCGGTGATGCCGAAGGCCATGCGCACGCTACCGTTCGCGAAGCCGGGCAGCCACTGCTTCTTCTGCTCGTCGGTGCCGTAGCGGGCGATCACCGTCGCGCAGATCGCGGGCGACACCACCATGAGCAGCATCGGCGTACCGGCGGCGCAGAACTCCTCACACACGGCGGCGAGGTCGCCGATACCCGCGCCTCCGCCGCCGTACTCCTCGGGCACGGACACGCCGAGGTAGCCGAGCCTGCCCGCCTCGTCCCACAGCTCGGTGGTGTGCCCACCGCCTCGCGCCTTCTCCGCGTAGTACTCGTGACCGTAGCTGCGCGCCAGGTCAGCGACGGCCTTGCGCAGCTCCTGCCGCTCGACCGGCTCGACGAACTCCATGCCTCACTCCTCCGTGTTCACGACCGCGAGCACCGTGCCGGGCTCGACCTGCTGGCCGACCACCACGGGCAGTTCCGTCACCACGCCGTCCGTGGGCGCGGCGACGCGGTGCTCCATCTTCATGGCCTCCAGCCACAGCAGCGGCGTGCCCGCCCGCACCGTCTCCCCCTTTTCGACCGCGATCCGCACGACCGTGCCGGGCATCGGGGCGAGCAGCGAGCCCGCGGCGACCTCGGCGTCCGGGTCGGTGAACCGGGGCACCGGCGTGAGGCTCACGGAGCCCAGCGGCGAGTCCACCGCGACCAGCCCCGGATACCGGGCGACGCTGAACACCCGCCGCACGCCGCCGGTCTCCAGCACCACGCGCTCCGGCGCGGCCTCGGCGAGCACCACACCCTCGAAGCCCTCGGCGCGCAGGCCGTCGCGGCCGAGGGTGTAGCGCACCTCGTGCTCCTCCCCGGCCACGGTGTAGGTCTTGCGCTGCGGCAGCCCCCCGACGTTGCGCCAGCCGCTGGGCAGTCCGCCCAGCACCGTCGCACGCTCGCGGTTCGCCGCGGCGTCGGCGAGCGCCGCCGCCAGCGCCGAAAGCCGTACGGCCTCGCCGTCCGCAAGGGGCGCCGCGAGCGTGGGCAGCCCGTGCCGGTCGAAGAACGCGGTGTCGGTCTCCCCCGCCAGGAACGCGGGATGCCGCAGCACGTTGACGAGCAGGTCGCGGTTGGTGCGCAGGCCGTGGATCCGCGCCCGCGCCAGCGCACCCGCGAGGGCGCGGGCGGCCGTTGCCCGGTCGGGACCGTAGGCGATGACCTTCGCGAGCATCGGGTCGTAGTGCACGCCAACCACCGAGCCGTCGGCGACACCGCTGTCGAGCCGGATGCCGTGGCGGCCGGGGACGGAGAACTCGGTGACCACACCGGGCACGTCGAAGGCGTGCAGCACTCCACTCTGCGGCTGCCAGTCCGCGGCGGGATCCTCGGCGTAGAGCCGGACCTCGATCGCGTGTCCGTTCCATTGTGGAGGTTCCGGGTCCAGCCGTGCGCCCTCGGCGATCCGCAGCTGGAGGTCCACCAGGTCGAGCCCCGTGGTGCACTCGGTGACCGGGTGCTCCACCTGCAGGCGGGTGTTCATCTCCAGGAAGAAGAATCGCGCGTCGTCCTGCTCGGGTGCGGGTGTCCCGCTGGGCAGTGCGAGGAACTCGACGGTTCCCGCGCCGACGTAGCCGACGGCCTTCGCGGCCTTCGCCGCGGCGTCGAAGAGGCGCTCCCGCATCGCGGCGTCCACGAGCGGGGACGGCGCCTCCTCCACCACCTTCTGGTGCCGCCGCTGGATCGAGCACTCGCGCTCGCCGACCGTCCACACGCTACCGTGCTTGTCGGCCATGACCTGCACCTCGATGTGCCGCCCGGTCTCGAGGTACCGCTCGCAGAAGACTGTCGGGTCGCCGAACGCGGAGGCCGCCTCCGCGCTCGCGCCACGCACGGCGTCGTCGAGGCCGGCGAGCTCTCGCACCACACGCATGCCCCGTCCGCCGCCCCCGGCCGACGCCTTGACGAGCACCGGCAGGTCGGCTTCGGTGACCTCCGAGGGGTGCAGCTCGGCCAGCACCGGCACGCCCGCGGCGGCCATGAGCCGCTTGGACTCCACTTTGGAGCCCATCGTCTCGATGGCCTCCGGTGGCGGTCCGATCCACACCAGTCCGGCCTCGGTCACCGCACGCGCGAACGCGGCGTTCTCGGCCAGGAAACCGTATCCGGGGTGCACGGCGTCGGCCCCGGCGTCGAGCGCGGCCCTCACCACGAGGTCGCCGCGCAGGTAGGTGTCCGAGGGCGCGTCGCCGGGCAGGCGGATCGCGGCGTCGGCGGCGGCGACGTGGGGCGCGGCCGCGTCGGCGTCGGAGTAGACGGCGACGGTGCCGATCCCGGCGTCGCGGCACGAGCGGAAGATCCGCAGGGCGATCTCGCCCCGGTTGGCGACCAGCACGTTCTCGATCATCAGCTCACATCCGGAAGACGCCGAAGCCGGTGCCGTCGAACCGGGCACCCTGGACGGGGTTGTTGTGGATGGCCGAGAGGCACAGGCCCAGCACGGTCCGCGTGTCCCTCGGGTCGATCACGCCGTCGTCGTAGAGGCGGCCGGAGAGGAACATCGGCAGCGACTCGGCCTCCACCTGCGCCTCGACCGCGGCGCGCATCGCGGCGTCGCCCTCCTCGTCGTAGGCCTGCCCACGCGCCTCGCTCGCAGCCCTGGCCACGATGGAGAGCACCCCGGCGAGCTGCTGCGGGCCCATCACCGCCGACTTCGCGCTGGGCCACGCGAAGAGGAACCGGGGATCGTAGGCCCGCCCGCACATGCCGTAGTGCCCCGCGCCGTAAGAGGCGCCGATGAGCAGCGAGATGTGCGGCACCTTGCTGTTGGACACCGCGTTGATCATCATCGCGCCGTGCTTGATGATTCCGCCCTGCTCGTAGTCCTTGCCCACCATGTAGCCGGTGGTGTTGTGCAGGAACAGCAGCGGCGTGTCGGTCTGGTTGGCGAGCTGGATGAACTGCGCCGCCTTCTGCGACTCCTCGCTGAACAGGATCCCGCGCGCGTTGGCGAGCACGCCCACCGGGTAGCCGTGCACGCGCGCCCAGCCGGTGACGAGACTGTTGCCGTACAACGGTTTGAACTCGTCGAACTCGGAGCCGTCGACCACGCGGGCGAGCACGTCCCTCGGGTCGAACGGCACCTTCAGCCCGTCGGGCACGACACCCAGCAGCTCCTCCTCGTCGTAGCGGGGCGCGGTCACCGGGCCTGGTGCCGGGCCGCGCTTGCGCCAGTTGAGCCGCGCCACGATGCGCCGCCCGATACGGATGGCGTCGGGCTCGTCGCGGGCGAGGTAGTCGGCGAGGCCCGAGCTGCGGGCGTGCATCGCCGCCCCGCCGAGCGACTCGTCGTCCGACTCCTCGCCGGTGGCCATCTTCACCAGGGGTGGCCCGCCGAGGAAAACCTTCGACCGTTCCTCGATCATCACGACGTGGTCGGACATGCCGGGCACGTAGGCGCCGCCAGCGGTCGAGTTGCCGAAGACGAGCGCGATCGTGGGGATCCCGGCGGCCGAAAGCCGAGTGAGGTCGCGGAACAGCCTGCCGCCGGGAATGAAGATCTCCTTCTGCGTCGGCAGGTCGGCGCCACCCGACTCCACGAGGTTGATCACCGGCAGCCGGTTCTCCAGCGCGATGTCGGAGGCGCGGAAGATCTTGCGCACGGTCCACGGGTTGCTCGCGCCGCCGCGCACCGTGGGATCGTTGCCGATGATCACGCACTCGACGCCCTCGACCACGCCGATGCCGGTGACCACGCTCGCGCCGACCTTGAAGTCGCTGCCCCAGCCCGCCAGCGGGGACAGCTCCAGGAACGGTGAGTCCTCGTCGAGCAGCAGCTCGATGCGCTCGCGCACGAGCAGCTTGCCGCGCTTGTGGTGGCGTGCGGTGTACTTCTCACCGCCGCCCTCGATGGCCTTGGCGTGCTCGGCTTCCAGCTCGGCCAGCTTGGCGAGCATCGCGTCGCGGTATCCGGCGAACTCCGCGCCGGAGGTGTCCAGTGTGGACCGCAGTGCCGTCACGCCGTGTACCCCAATCGCTTCGCCGCGAGCCCGGCCAGTATCTCGTTGGTGCCGCCGCCGATGCCGAGGATCCGCATGTCGCGGTAGTGCCGCTCCACCTCGGACTCGCTCAGGTAACCGAGCCCACCGTGCAGCTGCACCGCCTCGTTGACCACCCACTCACCCGTCTCGACCGCCGTGTTCTTGGCGAAGCACGCCTCGGCGATCACCTCCTCGCCCGCCACGTGCCGCTGAGCCACGTGCCGGACGTAGGTGCGCGCGACGTCGACCTTGCGCGCCATGTCGACGAGCTTGTGCTGAACGAGCTGCCGCGAGATCAGCGGCCTGCCGAACGTCTCCCGCAGCCGGCACCACTCCAGCGTCAGGTCCAGCGCCCGCTGCGCCGTGGCGTAGGCCTGCACCGCGAGCGAGAGCCGCTCGGTCACGAACTGGGTGGCGACCTGCGCGAAGCCGCTGTTCTCGGCGCCCACCAGGTTCGCGACGGGCACCTTGACGTCCACGTAGGACAGCTCGGCGGTGTCGGAGCAGTGCCAGCCCATCTTCTCCAGCTTGCGGGTCACCGTGAAGCCGGGCGTACCGCGCTCGACGACCAGCAGCGACAGCCCGTGCGCGCCCGGCTCGCCCGTGCGCACCACGGTGGTGACGAAGTCGGCCCGGCAGCCCGAGGTGATGAACGTCTTGGCGCCGTTGACGACGTAGTGGTCTCCCTCGCGCGCCGCGGTGGTGCGCACCCCGGCGACGTCGGACCCGCCGTCCGGCTCGGTGACCGCGAGGGAGCCGATCAGCTCTCCCTTCAGCGTCGGCCGGACCCACTTGTCGATCTGCGCGGGATCCCCTGCCGCCGCGAGGTGAGGAACCGCGATGCCGCACGTGAACAGCGCGGCGATGAGCCCGCCCGAGCCGCCGGCGTAGTGGATCTCCTCGGTGACCGTGAGGGCGTCGAGATAGTCGCCGCCCTCGCCGCCCACGCTCTCCGGGAAGGCGATGCCGAGCAGGCCGAGCTCGCCCGCCTTGCGGTGCAGGTCCCTCGGCAGTTCACCGGCGCGTTCCCACTCGGCGAGGTGGGGCAGCACCTCGGCCTCCATGAAGCGGCGCACCGTCTTGCGCAGGGCCACTCGCTCCGGGGTCGCGAAGGGGTCGGTCACAGCAGCTCCTCCGGGATGTCGACATGGCGGCTCCGCAGCCACTCGCCGAGCGCCTTGGCCTGCGGGTCGAAGCGCGCCTGCGCCGCGACGCCCTCGCCGAGCAGACCCTCGATCACGAAGTTCACGGCGTGGAGGTTGGGCAGCAGGTAGCGCTGCACCGGCAGGCCGGCGGCCTCGGGCAGCAGCCGCCGCAGCTCCCCGACGGTCAGGGTGTGGGCCAGCCAGCGCCATTCGCGTTCCGAGCGCACCCACACGCCGACGTTCGCGTTGCCGCCCTTGTCGCCGCTGCGCGCGCCCGCGACCAGGCCGAGCGGGGCGCGGCGCACGGGCCCTTCCGGCAACGGCTCCGGCAGCCCGGGATCGTCCACAGGGGACAGTTCGAGGGTCCGCTCCGCCGGGGCGATGTCCACCCTGGTGCCGTCAGGGAGCACGGCGACGTGCGGCACCTCGCGCGCGTCCACATACGCGTCGGTGTAGACGCCGTAGGGCGATGCGTCTCCAGGCGGCGCGGTGACGTGGAAGCCGGGGTAGCTCGCGAGCGCCAGCTCGATGGCGGCGCCGCTGAACGCCCGCCCGGCGACCTTCGGATCGGGGTCCCTGACCGCACAGTGCAGCAGCGCGCTCGCCGCCTCCTCGGTGTCGGCGTCCTCGTGGTCGGTGCGGCCCAGCGTCCAGCGCACCTCGCGCGGCGGCCGTTCCTTCAGCGCGGTCTCCAGCTGCTCGCGCACGAGCGCCGCCTTGGCCTCGACGTCCAGGCCGGTGAGCACGAACGTCACCTCGTTGCGAAACCCGCCGAGCCGGTTGAGGCAGACCTTGAGCGTCGGCGGTGGCGGCTCGCCGCGCACGCCGCTGACGCGCACGCGGCCGGGACCTTCCTGGCTCAGTTCCAGGGAGTCGAACCGCGCGGTCACGTCGGGACCGGCGTAGCGGCCACCGGCGATCTCGTACAGCAGCTGCGCGGTGACCGTGCCCGTGGTGACCACGCCGCCCGTGCCCTCGTGCTTCGTGATCACGCTGGAGCCGTCGGCGTGGATCTCGGCGATCGGGAACCCCGGCACGCCGACCGAGTGCTCGGTGAAGAACGCGTAGTTGCCGCCGGTGGCCTGCGCACCGCACTCGATCACGTGCCCGGCCGCGACGGCCCCCGCGAGGGCGTCGTAGTCGTCGCGGGCCCAGCCGTGGTGCGCCGCGGCGGGGCCGACGATCACCGACGCGTCGGTGACCCGGCCCGTAACCACCACGTCCGCACCCGCCTTCAGGCATTCGGCGATGCCCCATGCACCGAGGTAGGCGTTCGCCGTCAACGGCTCCCCGAAGCCCAGTTCACCCGCCCTCGGTAGCAGGTCGTCACCCTCGACGTGGGCGACCCGGACGTCGATGCCGAGCCGCCCGGCCAGCTCCCGCACCGCGTCGGCGAGCCCGGCGGGGTTGAGCCCGCCCGCGTTGGTGACGATCCTGACGCCGTTGTCCTTGGCCAGCCCCAGGTTCTCCTCCAGCTGGCGCAGGAACGTCTTGGCGTAGCCACGCGCCGGGTCCTTGAGGCGGTCGCGCCCGAGGATCAGCATGGTCAGCTCGGCGAGGTAGTCGCCGGTGAGCACATCGAGGGGCCCGCCGGTGAGCATCTCGCGTACCGCGGAGAAGCGGTCGCCGTAGAAGCCCGACGCGTTGCCGATCCGGATCATGCGAACTGCCCCGGTTCCCGGCCTTTCCCCGGCGGGCCCGCGAACGCCTGCGCCAGTCCGAGCCACTCCTGAGCGGACTCGCCCTCGGCGCGCACGTCGGTGTCGGCCGGATGTCGCCGCTGGGTGACGATCAAGCAGAAGCCGAGGGCGCTGCCGGCGACGCGCTGCGCGGCGTCCTCGGGGCCGAACGTCCACAGGCTCCCGTCCGGCGCGGTCAGCTCGACGCGGAACTCCTCCGTCGGCGCGGCGAGCGAGTGCAGCGCGAACGCGAAGTCCCGCGTCCGCACGCCGAACCTGGCGATGTGCCACAGGCGGGCCGTTGGCGCGCGCTCGACGCCAAGAGCGTCGGCGACGTCCTGTCCGTGCGCCCAGGTCTCCATCATCCGCCCGGTCGCCATCGACGGGGCGCTCATGGGCGGGCCGTACCACGGCAGTTTCTCCCCCGGTGGCACGGCGGCGAGCGCCGCGTGCAACTCGGCCCTGCCGCGCCGCCAGCGCTCCAGCAGCTCGCCGGGCGGGGTGGTGGCGAGCTCCGCGGCACCCTCGTCGACGTAGGTTTCACCTGCCGCGAGCGCCCGCTTCAGCTCCTCGCCGAAGTCGTCCGGCTCGCGGGCGGCGAGCAACGCCCGCTGGTCCGTCCAGTGCAGGTGGGCGATCTGGTGCGCGATCGTCCACCCCTCGGCCGGCGTCGGCCTTGCCCAGTCCGGCTCCGGCAACCCGGCGACGAGTCCGTCCACTTCCCGGCTCTCCGCGTCCAGGTCGGCAAGGATCGCCTCGAGATCCGCCACGCAGCACCTCCTCGAGCTGTCTGCGGCCAGAGTGGCACCGGCCGGAGCGGAAATCAAGCACGCGTGATTGTTTTCTTGTTGGCAAGTTGCCAGTAAGGTCGGCGTGCAATACGGTCGTCTCAACGACGACGCCAGGAGACCTTCGTGGGTGACGACAGCGAGTACACCGAGATCACGTACCGGGTCGCCGACCGGATCGCCACGGTCGCACTGAACCGGCCGCAGGCGCGCAACGGCTACACCGTGCGCATGGCCGACGAGCTGGCCGCCGCGCTCGACCGGGCCGACGCCGACGAGGAGGTGCGCGTCGTCGTGCTCACCGGCGAGGGCAAGGACTTCTGCGTCGGCGCCGACCTGTCGCAGGGCGGCTTCGACTTCGACGCCGAGACCGGGCCGGGACCGGAGTGGCAGGAGCCTGCGGGCCGCTGCTCGAAACGGATCTTCGCGATGGACAAGCCAGTGATCGCGGCGATCCACGGCGCCGCGATCGGCGGCGGCATCACCATCACGCTCTCCGCCGACTACCGGCTCGCCGCTACCGACGCCCGCTTCGGGTTCGTCTTCACCCGCAGGGGCATCTACCCCGAGGGCGCGTCGGCGTGGTACCTGCCCCGGCTCGTCGGCCTCGGCCGGGCCGTCGACTGGATGGTCAGCGGCCGGGTGTTCGGCGCCGAGGAGGCGCACACCGCGGGGCTGGTGCACAGCCTGCACGAGCCGGGCGAGCTGCTCGACGCGGCGTACGCGCTCGCGGCCGAGCTCGTCGCCAGCACCGCACCGGTCTCGGTCGCGGTCACCCGGCAGCTGCTGTACCGGATGTCCGGAATGGACTCACCGCTGCCGGTGCACGAGCTCGACTCCAAGCTCATCGGCAGCATCACCAGTAACCCCGACGCCGTCGAGGGCGTACTGTCCTTCCTGCAGAAACGGCCACCGGAGTTCCGTCTGCGCGCCGGGGCGGACCAACCGGACTTCCTGCCCTGGCGCCAGGAGAACTGACATGCCGGAGTACCCGCCCGAGCCGTGGAACCTCGCGGGCAACGCCTACCTTTCGGTGTGGGCGGTGCCGCTGGCCGACCTGCCCCGGGTGCCCGGCGTTGTCGACCCGATCACGGTCGCGGGCAGGACCGTGGTGTTCACCGCGTGGATCGACTACCAGCCACCCGGCGAGCTTTCCTATCGCGAGCTGCTGTCCACTGTGGCCGTTCGCAACGGACTGCGGGCCACGGGCAGCATCACCGAGATCTGGGTCGACAGCGAGGTGTCGCTCAGGGGCGGCCGGGAGCTGTGGGGCATCCCGAAGGACCTGGCGACGCTGGAGTTCTCCTACGGCAGGGGGTTCACCGCGTCGGCGAGCACCGGCGGCGACTGGATCGCCACGGCGGCGTTCTCGCCGAGGCCGGGCCCTCCCGTGCGCCTGCCCGCGAACTTCGGGATCGCCCAGGAGGTCGGCGGCAGGGCGCTCGTGAGCGACGTCCGCTCGAAGGGCCGCCCGCACGCGGCCTCGGCGGGCTGGAACATCAATCCGAACGGCCCGCTGGGCTACCTGGCGGGCCGCCGTCCGCTGGTGAGTGCGCACCTGGGCGACTTCCGGATCCGTTTCGGCGCCTGAACTCCCTGGGGCTCACACCCTTCCAGCGGGTGAACGCGTGGATGAAGCTCGACGCCTCGCTGTAGCCGAGCCGGTAGGCGATCTGCTCCACCGACAGTACCTGCGTCGCCAGCAGCTCCTCGGCGTAGGCCTCGCGCACCTCGTCGAGTAGCGCGCGGTACGTCGTGCCCTCGGCGGCGAGTTTGCGCCGCAGCGTGCGCACGGTCATCGCGAGCGCGGCGGCCACCTGCTCCATGTCGGCCCGCAGTCCGTCGACGGCGAGCAACCGGTCACGCACCAGCCGGGCGACACCCGTGCGCGCGCGGCGGCGGGCGAGTAGCTCCCTGCACTGGCGCTCGCACAGCGCCGCCGTGTGCTCGTTGGCCTGCGGCATCGGCTGGTCGAGCAGCGCCCGGCCGAACGACACACGCGTGTGGTCGTGCCCGAACTCCGGCTCCAAGCCCAGCAGCGCGCGGTACGGCCCGGCGTCGGGCGGTTCCGCCAGCCGGAGCGCGACCCGGTGGGCCCGCAACGGCGCGCCGACCTGTTCCTTCACGAGGGTGAAGATCGCGGCGATGTCCCTGGCCAGCAGGAACGACCGGACGTCGGCGGGCACGTCGTCGTCGCGGCAGTGCAGATGCGCGGACTCACCGTCGACCCGCAGCTCGGGCACGCAGAACACGTAGGTCAGCTCGATGTAGCGCAGGGCGAGCTCCACCGCGTCGCGCACCGTGCGGCTGCTCGTGACGGCGTAGCCCCAGATCCCGTACGACGTGGCGTGGTAGCGCTGCCCCGCGGCAAGGCCGAGCAACGCGACGTCGCGGCCGGGACAGCGCCGGATGAGGTTGCGCACCACCGCCAGCTCCTGGTGCGCCTCGACCTGGGCGAGCGGGTCGTGGATGATCGTCTCGTCGAGGCCGGTGCCGCGCAGCACCTCGCCGCGGGGCACGCCGAGCTCGCCCGCGAACTCGGCCAGCAGCGCCGCGCTCGTCACCCCGCGCGGGAAGTCCCACCCGATCATGTGTCCGAAAATATCAACAACTTGTCCCCGCTTCCGCTGGGGCCGGCCGGACGCCCGCCCTACTCTTCCCCGCATGACCACCACCCGCACGACCGCGCTGATCGTCGGGGCCGGGTTCGGCGGTGTCGCCACGGCGATCGAGCTGCGCCGCTCCGGGTTCCACGACTTCGTCGTACTGGAGAAGGCCGAGGACCTGGGCGGGGTCTGGCGGGAGAACACCTACCCCGGCTCCGGCTGCGACGTCCCGTCGCCGCTGTACTCCTACTCCTACGCGCGCAACCCGCGGTGGCCCCGGCGCTACGCCGCCCAGCCCGACATCCACGCCTACCTCGAGCGCACCGCGCGCCGGTTCGGCGTGCTGCAGCACATCCGCTTCGGCCAGGAGGTGACCTCCGCCGAGTTCGACCGGAGCACCGGCGAGTGGCACGTGCGCACCGCGCCGGGAGAGGAGTACGTCGCACGGGCGTTCGTCCCGGCCACCGGGCAGCTCTCGCGTCCCGCCTTCCCGCCGATCCCCGGCATCGACGACTTCCAGGGCACCTCGTTCCACTCAGCCGAGTGGGACCACGACGCCGAGCTGGCCGGCAAGCGGATCGCCGTGATCGGCACCGGGGCGAGCGCGATCCAGTTCGTGCCAGAGATCCAGCCCGCCGCCGCCCACCTCACGGTGTTCCAGCGCTCGGCGCAGTACATCCTGCCCAAACGCGACCACCCCTACAAACCCTGGCACCACCGGGCCTTCCGGGCCCTGCCGATTCTGCAGACGCTGGACCGGCTGAGCTTCTGGCTGTACGCGGAGTTCGCACAGCAGTGCCTGTCGAAATGGCGGTTCTTCACGCCGCTGTTCGAGCGCCAGACGACCAAGCACCTGCGCGAGAAGATCGCCGATCCCGAGCTGCGCCGCAAGCTCACGCCCGACTACGCGCTCGGCTGCAAGCGCGTGCTGTTCAGCAACGACTACCTCCCCGCGCTGACCAAGTCCAATGTGGATCTCGTGACCGAGAAGGTGATCGAGGTGACGCCGCGGGGCGTGCGCACGGCCGACGGCGTAGAGCACGAGGTGGACGTGATCATCTACGGCACCGGCTTCGCAGCGCTGGAGCTGCTCGCGCCGATGAAGGTCAGCGGGCTGGACGACCGGGTCCTGTCCGAAGTCTGGAGCGAGGGCGCCCGCGCGCACCTGGGCATCACCGTGCCGGGTTTTCCCAACATGTTCCTCATCTACGGGCCCAACACCAACCTCGGCGGCGGCTCGATCATCTACATGCTGGAGAGCCAGGCACGGTATGTCCGCGACGCGGTGCGCATCCTGACCGAGCATCCCGGCCGCTACCTCGACGTGCGCCCCGTGGCCGAGCAGGAGTGGGACACGGAGGTGCAGACGCGGCTGGCGCAATCGGTGTGGACCCGCTGCAGCAGCTGGTACCGCAACGAGCACGGCCGCGTGGTGTCCAACTGGCCAGGGCGCACGCACGAGTACCGCAGGCGCACCCGCAAGGTGAACCTCGCCGACTTTCGTGTCGGGGCCGCCGGGTAGGACCTGAAAAAGACGCGGCCCGCTGTGCTGGTGGCACCCGCTGGGGCGCTGTTAGCCTGCGCCTTTCCCACCACCCGCGGGGGAGCTTTCCGTGTCGTCCGCAACAGTTGCCGTCAGTGTTGCCGATTCCCCTGAGCAACTGCGGTCACTCGCCTTCTGGATGAGTGCCGAGGACGAGTTCCACGGCTGCGTGTCGCTGCGCGAGCAGCCGGACTGGGACGGCGAGCCGGGCGGCGTTCCGGATGCCGTCGTGGTCGTGCTCTGCGGTGACACGGCGAGCGCGTTCGTGACCTCCCTGCTCACCTGGCTCTCCCGCCACCATGCGCTGGACAGGGTCACCCTCACGATGCGCGGCCCCTCCGGCCGGGAGATCGAGCTGGAGTGCGGTGCCGCGGACGACGCGACCGAGCTCGTCGAGGTCCTGCGCCCGCTGCTGGACGACGAGACCTGAGCAAGCGCTGGCACCCGACCGGCGGAACGCTCTTGTCAGGATGCCAATAGTGCGGGACCGTGGAACCGGCTCAACGAGGAGATGGTCGCCATGGTGACAGCCGTCGACAGGATGACCGAGACGCTTCGCGAGCGGATCCCGCCGCTCACAGCCGTGCCACTGCCCCGCGCGGTCGACAACCGCGTGCTGCGCAGGCAGTGGCCGTCGAGCGAGTTCGCCGCCCCGCCCGCAGGCAGCGGGCTCAAGGCCATTCCCGGCGACCCAGGGCCACCGCTGCTCGGGCACACCGTCCGCATGATGCGCTACGGCGTGCCCTACGGCCTGCAGCGCTACGAGCGCTACGGGCCCGTGTGGTGGTCGGGCGCGTTCGGCAGGCGCATCGTGTCGCTCACCGGCCCGGACGCCACGCAGGTCGCGCTCGTCAACAAGGACAAGGCGTTCAGCCAGGAGGGCTGGCGCTTCTTCATCGAGCGCTTCTTCAACCGCGGCCTGATGCTGCTCGACTTCGGCGAGCACCACACCCACCGGCGGATCATGCAGGAGGCCTTCACCCGCGACCGTCTCGTCGGCTACGTCGAGAGCATGGGTCCCACCCTGCGCGAGGGCGTCGCCTCGTGGGCGAGCACCCCGAACCCCCGCCTCTACTGGTCGCTCAAGCAACTGACCCTCGACGTCGCCACCCGCGTGTTCATGGACATGCCCAGCGGCGCCGACGCACTCAAGATCAACCGCGCGTTCGTCGCGTGCGTGCGCGCCGCGACGGCCGTGGTCCGCCGGCCCGTGCCCGGCGGCCGCTGGCGCGCGGGACTCAGGGGCAGGCGGTTGCTGGAGCGTTACTTCGCGAGCAACCTGCCGGCCAAGCGGGCGGGCGAGGGCACCGACCTGTTCTCCGCGCTCTGCCACGCCACAACCGACGACGGCGAGCGCTTCACCGACGCCGACGTGATCAACCACATGATCTTCCTCATGATGGCGGCGCACGACACGTCAACGATCACGAGCACGGCCGCCGCGTACTACCTCGCCAAGCACCCGGAGTGGCAGGAGCGGGCCCGCGAGGAGTCGCTCGCGCTCGGCGACGAGCTGCCCGGCACCGAGGCGCTCGACCGGCTGGACACACTGGACCTGGTGATCAAGGAGGCTCTGCGGCTCGTCGCCCCGGTGCCGAGCATGTCGCGCAAGACGGTCAAGGACACCGAGGTGCTCGGCTACTACCTGCCCGAGGGCACGCTCGTCGGGGTATCGCCCAGCGTCAATCACTTCGACCCGAACCATTGGACCGACCCGCACACGTTCGACCCCGAGCGGTTCAACGCCGAGCGCAGGGAGGACAAGTCCCACCGCTTCGCGTGGATGCCCTTCGGCGGCGGCGCCCACAAGTGCATCGGCCTGCACTTCGGGACCTACGAGGTCAAGGCGCTGCTGCACGAGATGCTGCGCCGGTACCGGTGGAGCGTCCCGCGCGGCTACCAGGTCCGCTGGGACTACGTCTCGCTGCCCGTGCCGGTCGACGGACTGCCCATCGACCTCCAGCGCATCTGACTACGAAGAGTGATCATTTAGCCAAGAGAACCACTCGGACAGCCGGTAGACACACCGCTGGCCGCATGATGCTGTTGCAAGGCTCTCGGCCGACTCGGGGCCCGGGTGCGCTGCGCGCCAGCCCACACCGGCACCGAGCTGGCCTTCGACGCTTGTGTGGAGAGGTGCAAGGTGCCGAAGCCTGGTGGCACACCAGGGTTGGTGGACATCGCCCGCCGCTGGGCGGCACAACTTGCCGACACGAACGGGGTAGCCCTGTCCGCCGGCGAGCTCGAACGCATCCTCATGTCGGTGGCCGAGGAAGCCTACGCACAGGCCGACACCGCCAAGGAAGCGGCGATCCAGCGCTTCGCCGACCTGTACTCGACCACACCCGTCGGGGTGCTGCTGGCCGACCAGGAGGGCAAGGTCCTCGACGCCAACCCCGCGCTCACCCACCTGCTGGGCCACCGGCCCGAGGACCTCGCAGGCAAGCCGGTCACCGACCTCTGCGCCACGCCCAAGGACACCGAGGCGGTGCTCGCCGGGCTGGAGGACCTGCGCTCGCTGCGCAAGTCCCGGCACCGTGAGCCCGTGGAGCTGGAGCACGCCGAGGACGGTCCACTGCGGACACAAGTCACCATCGCGGGCCTGCCCGGCGACACCCCCGGCACGATCTACCCCGTGCTGCTGGTCGAGGACGTCAGCGAGCTGAGCCTGCTGCGCGAGGCGCTGCGCAAG
Source organism: Prauserella endophytica (assembly GCF_005146945.1). GTDB lineage: Bacteria > Actinomycetota > Actinomycetes > Mycobacteriales > Pseudonocardiaceae > Prauserella_A > Prauserella_A endophytica. The sequence continues at coordinate 78,952 of NZ_SWMS01000008.1, read as the reverse complement.
CAGAACGTGCAGGACCCGCTCACCGGCCTGCCCAACCACCGCAGCTTCGTCAACAAGCTCGAGGCCACGCTGGCCACGCCCGACGACGACCAGATCGCGCTCGTCTATCTCGACGTCGACGGCTTCAAGGTCGTCAACGACGGCCTCGGTCCCGGCGCCGGTGACGAGGTGCTGCGCCACGTCGCCCGCAAGCTCGAGGCCACGTTCACGGGCCCCGGCGTGTTCCTCGCCCGCCTCTCCGGCGACGGCTTCGCCGTGCTGATGCGCGGCGCGCTCACGAGCGCCGCCGTGATCGACCTCGTCGAGGAGGCGATGGCCGAGCTCGCGGAGCCGGTCTACGTGGACGGCAAGGGCATCGGGGTCAGCGTCAGCGTCAGGATCGTCGTGCAGGACGCCCACGGCCGCACGCAGGAGGACCTGCACCGCGCCGCCGAGATCACGCTGCACCGCGCGAAGGAGAACGGGCGCGCGCAGTGGATGCTCTTCGAGGAGGAGCTCGACAGCCGCGACCGGCGCCGGTACGGCATCGGCGCCGTGATCGGCGGCGCGCTGGAGAACGGCGAGTTCGAGCTGGAGTACCAGCCGACCGTCAAGCTCGACGGCAGCGACGAGATCGCCGTCGTCAACGCGGTTCTGCGCTGGAACCACCCCGAGCACGGCGTGCTCGGGCCCGACGAGTTCTTCCCGCTCGCCGACACCACCGGCATGACGCCGGGCCTCGGCCGGTGGCTGCTCACCCGGTCGATGGCGGACGCGGCCGCCTGGCACGCCGCCTTCCCCGCCACGCCCGACCTCTGCGTCCGCCTGCCGCTGCGGTTCGCGATCGACCCGAACCTCGTCGGCATCATCAGGGACCAGCTGGAGTCGACCGGCCTGCCGCCGCACAAGCTGCGCATCTGCACCGACGCCGCCGCGCTGTCCGATCCGCGCGGGGAGGTGCTGGAGGCACTGGCCGTGCTGGCCGACCTGGACGTCAAGATCACGCTCGCCGTGTCGGCGGGCGCCGACCTGGAGCTGATCCACAGGCATCAGCTGCCGGTCGGCTTCCTCATCCTGGCCGGACCGCTCGTCGACGCGCTCGCGGTGGAGGGCCCCGAGGCCGACACCGCCCGCAAGCACCTCACCGCGCTGCTCGAGCGGGCAGCGGCGCTGGGCGTCAAGCGCATCGGCGCCGAGGGCGTGCACACCGTCGAGCACGCGCACAGGCTGCGGGAGCTCGGCATCGTCGCCGGGCGCGGCGAGCTGTTCGGCCGCGCGGCGAACGCCGACGAGATCACCTCGCTCATCGAGCAGCGCGGTCCCCGGCCCGTAGGCTCGTGACCATGAAGCAGGGAGATCTCGCGCCGGACTTCACGCTGCCCGACGAGAACGGCAAGCCACGCACTCTCTCGGAGTTCCTGGAGACCGGTCCCGTGGTGCTGTTCTTCTACCCGGCGGCCATGACGCCGGGTTGCACCGCCGAGAGCTGCCAGTTCCGCGACCTCGCCGCCGAGTTCACCGACGCCGGCGCGCACCGGATCGGGATCAGCCCCGACCCGGTCGACAAGCAGCTCGAGTTCACCAACAGGCACGACTTCGACTTCCCGCTGCTCTCCGACGCCGACGGCGCCGTGGCGACGCGGTTCGGAGTCCGGCGCAGGTTCGGCCCGCTGCTGACCAGGCGCCACACGTTCGTGATCGACACCGACCGCAGGGTGCTCGCCGTGATCAAGAGCGAGCTGCGCATGGCCGTGCACGCCGACAAGGCGCTCGAGGTCCTGCGCTCCCGCTGAGCGGCGCGGCCGGCACGGCAGCAGGCCATTCGAGGCCACCCCCAGGGAACCGGGTCTCGGATGGCCGCTGGCGATCGCCGCGATGGCGGCGTGCCGCGGTCAAGCCTCACGCCCCAGCGTTCACCCACCGGCCTACCTGGCCCGAGGCGGCCGGGGAGCTGGTCGCGCGTGACCGCGCGGGGTACGCCCACCAAAGCCTCGGCGAGCCGCACCGCTCGCTCGGCCCGCACGACCGCTCCCGCCGCTTCTTCGCGAGCGCACTCGCCCTGTGGCGGGAACCGTCCGCTCACCAGCAGGCTGCGCGGCGATGCGTACCCGACCGGAATGGCCCGAGCAGCCTGTTTGCAACTGCCCTGTACGTCCCTTGTGGAGACCGCGCCGGTGCCCTGCCCCGGCTGCCGAACCCGCTCTCCCACTCGGCTGGTCGGCCGATATGTCCACTGTGGATGCCGACGACAGCGGCGTCCGGTACACCGGCACTGCCCTGTCTTCGCCACGCGCGAAGGGCTGGTTCGCGGCACCGCCATCGGCCACGTGATCACCGAGCGGGACCAGCGCCTGGAACCGCCTCGGGCCGGGCCACCACGTCTGCGCCGCCTACCTCGACACCGGCGCGGACGAGCCTGCCACGCCGGCGTGCTGAGCGGGGCGGTCAGGCCTGCGGGCCGCGGGCCTGCCTCACCTCGCGGTCGACGGCCCAGGCGTCGGCGACCGGGCCGAGGTGCCCGAGCTTGTCCGGGTTGATCACCGAGCGGATGGTCTGGATCCGCCCGTCGAGCACGTCGAGGACCAGGGTGTGGAGGATCCGCCCTCCGCGGTCGCGGAAGATCGCGCCGGGCTGGCCGTTGACCTCGTGCGGCTCGAATGACACGTCGACCTGGAACAGCCAGGGGAACACCCCGCCCAGCAACCTGGCCACCTTGTCCGCGCCCACGACGGCCCTGGCCAGCTGCGGGGCCTTGCCGCCGCCGTCCCCGACCAGCTGTACGTCGGCGGCCAGCAGACTGCGCAGCGCGTCCACGTCACCGCCCGCCAGCGCGTCGAAGAACCGCGTCGCCAGCTCCCGCCGTTCCTTCCGGTCCGCCTCGAACCGGGGGCGTCCGGCATCCATGTGCCGCCGCGCCCGCACCAGCAGCTGCCGGCAGGCCGCCTCCGACCGTCCCACCGCAGTGGCGATGTCGCCGAAACCGAACGCGAACACCTCCCGCAGCACGAAGACCGCCCGCTCCAGCGGGCTGAGCCGCTCCAGCAGCAACAGCGCCGCCATCGACACCGAGTCGGCCAGCTCCGCCGCCCGGCCCGGGTCCTGGTAGGGGTCGTCGAGCAGCGGCTCGGGGAACCACGGGCCGACGTAGGCCTCCCGCCGCACCCGCGCGGAGCGCAGCACGTCGATCGAGATCCGGGTGACCGTGGCCGACAGGAACGCCTTGACCGACTCGGGCCGGGTCGCCGAGGCGTCGAACCGCAGCCACGTCTCCTGCACCGCGTCCTCGGCCTCGCTGACACTGCCCAGGATGCGGTACGCGATCGAGAACAGCAGCGGCCGCAGATCCTCGAACTCCTCGACCTTGCTCACCCGGATCTCCTCCCTTCGGCGGTGCCGTTCAGTGAAGCTGGCCCGGAACGTAGTCGCCAGCGGGCTGCTGGGTGATGATGTTCATGCGGTTGGCCGTGTTCATGAAGCCCACCAGGAGCACCAGTGCGGTGAGCTGCTCGTCGTCGTAGTGCTTGGCGGCGCGCTCCCACACCTCGTCGCTGACGCCGCCCGCACCGTCCGCGACCCTGGTCCCCTCCTCCGCCAGCTCCAGCGCGGCCCGCTCGGCCTCGGTGAAGACCGTGGCCTCGCGCCACGCCGCGACCAGGCCCAGCCGCACGGGCGTCTCACCCGCGGCGGCGGCCTCCTTGGTGTGCATGTCGAGGCAGACGGCGCAGCCGTTGATCTGGCTCACGCGCAGCGACACCAGCTCCTGCGTAGCGGCAGGCAGGGCCGATTCCCTGAGCGTCTTGCCCACCGACATGAACTGCTTGAGGACCTTGCCCGCGGTGGGGCTGGTGAAGAAGTTCAGTCGCGCGTCCATGGTGTTCCTCCAGGGTCGTCGTTGGCTACAACCCCCGAGACGAGGTAGCCCGGCTCTCCTGTGACGTCGCCGGACGTGACGTGGGTCTCCCTCAGCCGCCGAGCTCGACCTCGATCACCGACGGCCCCCAAGGCCACCTTTGTTGCGTTCAACGCAACAAAGGTGGCCTTGGGGGCCGATCAAGCGGCTAGTTGACGATCACGCTGTCTGGGACCGGGGTGTCGTTGCGGAACGCGTCGAAGAGAACCTGCGACTTCTCCTCGTCCCAGTACTGCGCCGAGCTGTCCGTGGTGGGCATGGTGGTGGTCACCACGCCGCCGCCGGAGATCCCGCGCATCGCCCACGCCAGGCCGAGCAGGTTGTGCAGATGGTCGCCGGTGTCCATGGTCAGCGCGTCCGGCGCCTCCGCGAGCAGCGGGAACACGTCGAACGGGTTCAGCAGTGTCGACGGGCTCGCCATCTGGCTCGCCATCGCGCCGATGAACTGCCGCTGGTTGGCCACGCGGTCGAGGTCCGACCTCGGCGTCGCCGAGCTGTACCGCATGCGCACGAAGCCAAGCGCCTGCGCGCCGTCGAGGGTCTGCTTGCCCGCGGGGATGACGATGCCGGTCTTGGTGTCGCGCATCTCCGCGGGGATGTCCATCTCGACCCCGCCCATGGCGTCGACGAGGTTGGCGAACCCACCGAAGCCGATCTCGGCGTAGTGGTCGATTCGCAGCCCGGTGGCCTGCTCGACCGTCTGCGCGAGCAGTGGCGCACCACCGAACGAGAACGCCGCGTTGATCTTGTTGGTGCCGTGGCCGGGGATCTCGACCTGCGAGTCGCGCGGCAGGCTCAGCAGCGTCGGCGCGGTGTCGTTGTCCGGGATGTGGGCGATCATGATCGTGTCGGTGCGCTGACCGCCGGTGTCACCGGTGACGAGCTGCGCCTGCTGGTCGGCATCGAGGCCCGCCCGCGAGTCGGAGCCGACGATGAGCCAGTTCGTGCCCGACGCCGCGGCCGGCCTGCCCTCGTAGTCGGGCAGGGCGTCGATGCGGTTGATGGAGAACTCGAGGTAGAGCCACACGGCGCCGATGAACAGCACGAACACCAGCACCAGCGCCATCAGCACCCGGCCGAACGTCCAGCGCCTGCGCCGCGGCGGACGCGGCGGCCTCGGCCGTTCGCCGCCCGGGGGCGGCTGGTGCGGCGGCTGGTGGCCGGGCACCGGCGCCACGCGCGTCGGCTGGTGCCGAGGGCGGGGCGGCGGCCCCTGACGGGCCCGGTCGCTGCCCGGCACGGGCAGCATCTGGGCGCTCTGGTGCTCCCTGGGACCGCGGGGCGGCCGGCGGTTGCCGCCGGGTGGCTGCTGTCCGCCGTAGTGTCCGCCGTACGTCATCGCCGTCTCCCGATCGGTGTCGTGCCGCGTCCGTGCGGGCCCTACTAAACCTCATTCCCCCGATCCATGGACGCATGGTCCCCCGGACGGGTTGTGCGCGACACGCCGCGGACGGCCGCTAGAGGGGTATACGCAGGCGCGCGTCCACGGGCCGGTCCCAGGCAGAGGCGGGCAGGCCGTCCCCCGCCGGGAATCCCAGCACGTCGGCGGTGAAACCCACCACGAGCCGCTGCCACAACGCCGGCCTTCGCACCATCGCGTGCCCCTCCTCCGCCACCTCGAAGCGCGCGAGGCTGCGCGCGGTCGCCTGGGCCCGCCTGGCGTAGGTGTGCGAGGCCTCCGGGCTGGTCACGGCGTCGCGCGTGCCGTGCGCGAGCACGACCGTGCGATCACGCACGGACTCCACGGGCTCGTCCTGCGGGGTCCACGGCGCGAGCGCGCACACCCCGGTCACGGCCGGGTCGTCGGCGACGCGCAGGGCCACCCGGCCGCCCATCGAGTGGCCCACCAGCACCACCGGCAGGCCGGGGCTCTCGGCGTGGACGCGCTCCAGCGCCCAGCGGGCGTCGCGCACCGGGTCGAGCGCGGGCTCGTTCCACCCACGCAGGCGGTTGCGCAGCAGCCGCACCTCCAGCCCGTGCCGCGCGCCCGCCGCGCGCAGCGCGCGGGCGAAGGGCACCATCCGCAGGTAGGCGAGCCCCCACGGCCGCACGGCGCCGGCGCCGTGCTCGGCCCCACCGTGCAGCACGAGCGCCACCGCGCGGGCGGGAACCGGCGAGCGCCGGACGGCCATCGCCGGTTCGTCGTCGATCACCCACGACCTCCTCACGCCGCTGTGGGCGTCTCCTGCCGGAACTGCGTGTGGTACAGCTCCGCGTAGCGTCCTCCGGCGGCGAGCAGCTGCTCGTGGGTGCCCTGCTCGACGACCCGGCCCGCCTCCACCACCATGATGCGGTCGGCGGCCCGGATGGTGGACAGCCGGTGGGCGATCACGATCGCGGTGCGCCCGTCGAGCGCGTCGGTGAGCGCCTCGCCGACCGCCGCCTCTGACTCCGAGTCGAGATGCGCGGTCGCCTCGTCGAGCACCACGACCCTCGGCTGCGCGAGCAGCAGCCGCGCGATGGTGAGCCGCTGGCGCTCCCCTCCGGAGAGCCGGTAGCCGCGCTCGCCGATGATCGTGTCGAGCCCGTCCGGCAGCGAGCGCACCAGATCGGCCAGCCGCGCGCGGTCGAGTGCGTGCCAGATCTCGGCGTCCGAGGCGTCCGGGGCCGCGTAGGCGAGGTTGGCGCGGATGGTGTCGTGGAACAGGTGGCCGTCCTGCGTCACCACGCCCACCGTCTCGCGCAGCGACGCGAACGTGAGGTCGCGCACGTCCACACCGGACAGCCGCACCGAACCGGAGTCGGCGTCATAGAGCCGCGGCACCAGCGACGCGATGGTGGACTTGCCCGCGCCGGAGGAGCCCACGAGGGCCACCATCTGGCCCGGCTCCGCCCTCAGGCTCACGCCGTGCAGCACCTCCTCGCCACCACGGTTGTCCAGTGTGGACACCTCCTCCAGCGAGGCCAGCGAGTAGCGGTCGGCGGAGGGGTAGGCGAAGCGCACCTCGTCGAGCTCCACCGAGACGCCCCCGGGCGGAACGGCCCGCGCGTCCGGCTTCTCCTTGATCATCGGGTCGAGGTCGAGCACCTCGAAGACCCGCTCGAACGACACGAGGGCGGTCATCACGTCCACCCGCACGTTGGCGAGCGCGGTCAGCGGCGAGTACAGCCTAGTCAGCAGCAGGGCCAGCGCGACGACGGTGCCTGGCGCGAGGTCGCCGCGCAGCGCGAGCCAGCCGCCGAGGCCGTAGACCAGCGCCTGCGCCAGCGCCGAGACCAGCGTAAGGCTCGTCATGAACCAGCGCGTGAGCATCGCCGTCCGCACACCGATGTCGCGGACACGGCCCGCACGGGAACCGAACTCGGCGGCCTCGGCGTGCGGCCTGCCGAACAGCTTCACGAGCGTGGCCCCCGGCGCCGAGAACCGCTCCGTCATCTGCGTGGTCATGGACGCGTTGAGCTCGGACGACTCGCGCTGCAGGTCGGCCATCCGCCTGCCGATGCGCCGCGCGGGCAGCACGAACACCGGCAGGAGCACCAGCGCCAGCAACGTGACCTGCCAGGACAGCGTGACCATCACGGCCAGTGACAACAGGAGCTGGATCACGTTGGTGACCAGGCCGGACAGTGTCGCCGTGAAGGTGCGCTGCGCCCCGATGACGTCGTTGTTCAGCCTGCTCACCAGCGCGCCGGTGCGGGTGCGGGTGAAGAACGCGATCGGCATGCGCTGGACGTGCTCGAACACGGCCCGGCGCAGGTCGAAGATCAGTCCCTCACCGATGCGCGCCGACTGCCAGCGCTCGGCGAGCCCGAGCCCGGCGTCGGCGATGGCGAGTCCGGCGATCGCGACGGCCAGCCAGATCACCGTGGCGGCCGCTCCCCCGCCGACGATCGCGTCGACGACACGGCCCGCGAGCAGTGGTGTGCTCACCGCGAGCACCGCGGAGACCACGGTCAGGGCGAGGAAGACCCCCAGGCGTGCCCAGTGCGGGCGGGCGAAGCGCGCGACCCTCCGTACCGTCCCCCTGCGCAGACCGCTCGGCGCGTCCGCCGATCTCATCGCGCCGCTCAGCAACGTCCACGTGTTGTCCATGTCCCACCGGCCCCTCCCCGCTCGCCCCTGAGCGCGCAATACCTCGACATTACTCGAGATCCACTTCCGATATGTCCTGGACAACACCAGGTACCACGCGATCCTTCCCGATCCCGCGCACCAATTCTGCCCGTGAGGTCCGACAGTCTCCGCGCATCGCCTAACCTGCTGCCATGGGGAGTCACCGGGTTCAGCAGTGGCTGCGGCGGAGCTGGGAAGAGCGGCCGCTGGGACTGGACCTCGTCCTCTACCTCGTCGCCGCGGGCTACGCCGTCGCGCTCGCACTGGCCGACAAGCACTACGGCTTCCGGATCTGGGCGAACTTCGCCATCGCCGGCTACGCGCTCGCGCTCGCGCACACGTGCTGGCTGCGCCTCACTCCTGGCCGCCAGGGCGGCCGCTGGCGGTCGCGCTGGGTCGGCGTCGGCGCTGTCGCGGTGGTGGGCATGCTCGCGCCGCTGGTGTTCCTGCTCGTGCGCAGACTCACCGGTGTCGACTGGCTCGACACCCCGTGGTCGTGGAGCGCGCAGCCCGAGGTGTGGGTCATCGAACGGTCGGCGAGCCTGCTCCTCGCGGGCGGCACGCCCTACACCGACGTCACCGCGCTCGGCCGCCCGCCCGCGGTGAACGACTACACGCCGTACGGCCCGGTGATGACGGTGTTCGGCCTGCCGAGGGCGCTCGCGGGAGGCACGCCGGTCACCGACGTGCTCACGGACGCGCGCCTGTACTTCGCCCTCACGGCGGTGCTCTGCGCGTGGGGTGCGTGGCGCCTGCTGGGCAGGCCGGGGATCCCGGTCCGCGCGGCGCAGCTCGTCGCGGTGTTCCCGCTCACCGCGCTGACCTTCGCCACGGCAGGCCCCGACCTCGCGATCGTCGGACTGCTCGTGCTGGGTGCCGCGCTGGCCGCGACGGACCGGCCCGCACTGTCGGGCACCGTGCTGGCGCTCGTCACGAGCGCGAAGCTCATCGTGCTGCCCGCCGCGGTCGTGCTGGGGGTGCTCGTGCTCGCGCGGCTCGGCCGTCGCGCGCTGGCCCGCTTCGTGCTGGTGCTGCTCGCCGTGTGCGCGGTGGTGAACGTGCCGGTGTACCTCGTGCATCCGGACGCGTTCGCCGAGCACGTGATCCGGTTCCCGGCCGGGCTCGGAGCGGTCACCTCACCAGCCGCGAGCCCGCTGCCGGGGCACCTCATCGCCGGAACCGGCCCGGTCGGCAAGGTGCTCGCGTTCGTGCTGCTGGCTGCCGCGGCACTGGCGATCATGTGGTGGCTCATCCGGCGACCGCCCGTCGCCGGTGCGGATGCACTGCTTCGCATCGCGGTCGGCCTGGGCACCTTCACGATGCTCACGCCGGCCACCCGATTCGGTTATCTGGTGTATCCGGTTGTCCTGCTTGGCGCGATGTTGTGCTTCCCGAGCCAGGGGTCGGCCTCCCGCGTCGCCGCGACGCCGGGCTCAGGCACCACGCCGGAGTCGGCTCCCCTTACTTCTTCTTGACGCGAGTGGCGCCGCCGCGGCCGCGGAGCTGCACGCCGGATTCCGAGAGGACCCGGTGCACGAAACCGTAGGAACGTCCGGTTGACTCCGCCAGCGAGCGAATGCTCGCCCCCTTCTCGTATTTCTTCTTCAGGTCAGCGGCCAACTTGTCGCGTGTGTTTCCGGTGATGCGCGCACCCTTCTTCAGGTCTGCCACGTCGATCCACCTTCCACCCGTATGGTGTTTCGGGCCACATTCGACCCCTGCCGCCGCAATGATCGAACACTGAGCGGCGGAATGCCAGACGACGGGCCAAAAACCTTCCGAAACCGCGAAGATATTGGGCCGATTCAGTGTTTGTCGAACATCAACTAACGACTTGGCCGCGTATTTGGCGTCGAGTCAACTCAGGCGAGCTGCACGAGTTCGAGATAATCGGCCGACCAATGATCCTCCGTGCCATCCGGCAACAGGATCACGCGTTCGGGTTCCAGCGCCTCCACGGCGCCCGGGTCGTGGGTCACGAGCACCACCGCACCGGTGTAGCTGCGCAGCGCGTCGAGCACCTGCTCGCGGCTCGCCGGGTCCAGGTTGTTGGTGGGCTCGTCGAGCAGCAGCACGTTCGCCGCGCTCGACACCAGCCCGGCCAGCGCCAGCCGGGTCTTCTCGCCACCCGACAGCGTGCCCGCGGGCTGGTCGAGCTGCTCACCGGAGAACAGAAACGAGCCGAGCAGGTTCCGCAGCTCCTGTGCACCCGTGTCGGGCGCGAGGTGCCGGGTGTTCTCCCACACGGTCGCGTCGTGGTCGAGCGTCTCGTGCTCCTGCGCGTAGTAGCCGAGCCGCAGCCCGTGGCCCGCGACGACACGGCCGGTGTCAGGCGTCTCCATGCCGCCGAGCAGGCGCAGCAGCGTGGTCTTGCCCGCGCCGTTGAGCCCGAGCACGACCACCTTCGAGCCGCGGTCGATCGCGAGGTCCACGCCGGTGAAGATCTCCAGCGAGCCGTACGACTTCGAAAGGTCCTCCGCCGTGAGCGGGGTCTTCCCGCACGGGGCCGGTGCGGGGAACTTGATACGCGCGACCTTGTCGGCCTGGCGCTCGTCGTCCAGGTTCGCGAGCATCTGCTCAGCCCGGCGCGCCATGTTCTTCGCCGCCACGGCCTTGGTGGCCTTGGCGCCCAGCTTGGCGGCCTGCTGTTGCAGCGCGGCCGCCTTCTTCTCGGCGTTGGCCCGCTCGCGGCGGCGGCGCTTCTCGTCGGTGGCCCGCGCCTCGAGGTACCGCTTCCAGTTCATGTTGTAGTTGTCCAGCTCCCCGCGCGTCGCGTCGAGGAACCAGACCTTGTTGACGACCTCGTCGAGCAGCTCGACGTCGTGGCTGATCACCACGAGACCGCCGTCGTGGGACTTGAGGAAGCCGCGCAGCCAGCTGATCGAGTCGGCGTCGAGGTGGTTGGTCGGCTCGTCGAGCAACAGGATCGTGCCCGATTTGCCCCCGGCGCCCGCCTCGGAGGCCGCGAACAGGATGCGGGACAGCTCCACGCGCCTGCGCTGGCCACCGGACAGCGTCCGCAGCGGCTGCCCCAGGACCCGCTCCTCCAGGCCGAGGTTCGCGCAGATCCGCGCGGCCTCGCTCTCGGCCGCGTACCCGCCCAGCGCGGCGAACCGCTCCTCGAGCCTGCCGTAGCGGCGCACCGCCCTGTCGCGCTCGTTGTCGTCGACCAGCTCCGACATGGCGGTCTGCGCCTTCTCCATGTCGCGCACGAGCGTGTCGAGGCCACGCGCGGAGAGCACGCGGTCCTTCGCGGTGACCGACAGATCGCCCTCGCGCGGGTCCTGCGGCAGGTAGCCGAGCTCGGCGCCGTGCTGGACGATGCCCGAGTAGGGCTCGCCCTCACCGGCGAGAACCTTGAGGGTCGTGGTCTTGCCCGCGCCGTTGCGGCCGACGAGACCGATGCGGTCGCCGGGCTGGATACGCAGGGTGGTGTCGGCGAGGAGCACGCGCGAACCCGCGCGCAGTTCGAGGCCGGTGGCCGTGATCAAGGGAATCTCCGTGACCTGGAAGCGGAACTGGACAGCGTGCGATACCCGCGCAGGGCGGGACGGCTACTCCAGGCGAACGACCACGACTGCCAGTGTACGGGCCGGGGTCGAGCGATTTTCCCCGGCGGTGACCGGCCTCACCGCAGGACGATCTCCACCGCGAGCGCACGCACGGCCGCGTCGTCAAGCACCGAGCGGCGCGGCTCGCCGATGTCGAGCACCCGGGGGACGGCCAGCGCGAACAGCGGCTCGAGCCGGCGATCGGCCCGCAGCTCGTCCAGCGCCCTGCGGTCCCCGCCGAGCACCACCGCGTCCAGTTCGGACAACCTCGGCAGCAGCACCGCCCCGGCGTCGTCGGCGGCCGAACGCAACGCCTGCCGCGCCTGCCCCTCGCGACGGCGGGCGAACCGCTGCTGCGACCAGCCGCCCGCGGCGCTGCGGCCGTGCACGAGATGCCGGTCGGTGCGCGACACGAGCACCTTGCCCTGCTCGGCGACGCCCACGCTGTGCCCTCCGAGCCGCACGAGCAGCAGCCCGAGCCGCCGGGGCGCGCGCACGTGGTCGACGAGCGGCCCCACCGCGAGCCCCTCCCGCTCGCCCTCGGCCGGAAGCGGCGGGAACGGCACCGCCACGGTCGCGGTGGTGCCGTTGCCGCCGGTCACCACCACCTCGCCGGAGCCGAGCCGGGTGCTCACGACGCCGTCGTTGCGGGCGGCGAAGCGCTCGAACCACCCGGCGAGCCGCGCGGGCTCCACCTCGACGGCCCTGCCGCCGCCCCGCACCTGCCGCGCGCTCACAGGACGAACGACTCCGACCACGGCTGCGTGGCGTGCCCCGAGATCGCGTCGAGCATGCTCGCCGCCTGCCGGTCGGTCAGCGACGCCACGAAGTCCACCACAGCACGCCCGCGCGCGAGGGCCCGCACGGCGTCGCTGCCGCGCACGGGCTCGCCCGTCGCGCCCACGAGCAGCTCCGGTGACCGCTCGGCCAGCGCCGTGTACTCCAGGTGCGCGAGCGCGACCAGGTCGTGCAGCCTGCGCGGCAGGCGGCGCGCCTCGTCGCGGTCGGTGAGCCACGCGTCGAGCGCGTCGACCAGGTTGGTGAGCATGCTGGCCTGCCCGCGCTGGTGCAGGGCGAGATCGGGCCGTTGCAGCACGAACCGCCGGTGCACGAACTTCAGCACCTGCACCTCGTGCCACTGTGCTGGCCGCAGGGTCACGTGCCCCGTGCGGGTGGGCGGCGACGGGGTGACGAGCACGCCCTCCACGAGCCGGGCCGTCCAGCGCGCGGAGAACGTCGCCATCGCCTGCTCGGCCTCGATCGAGCCGTCGAACGGGATCGCGAGCAGGTCGTCAACCAGCTCGGCCCGCACCCGCGCCACGGCGTGCGCGAACGCGTCGTCGTCCACCACCCACGCGTCCTTGGCGTGCATCCGGCGCCGCACGTACTCCAGTGACCGGCCGGGGTTGCGGTGCTCGTCGCGCAGCGCGGCCGAGGGCAGCTCGGCCAGCTCGCCCGCGCGCGAGAGCCACTGGCCCAGCTCGGTGGCGACGGCGGCGTGCTGGAGCACCCCGATGCGGTGGAAGTCCTGGATGTCGTGGATGGCGTAGGCGATGTCATCGGCGAGGTCCATCACCGAGGCCTCCACCGTCTGCTGCCAGCGCTCCACGCGCCCCGAGAACGGCGTGCGCGAGTGCTCGAGGTCGTCCAGCTCGGTGGAGTACGCGGAGAACTTCGCCGAGCCCGTGCCCGGCGCGTCGTCCGGCTCCGCGGCTCCCCTCGGCGGGGTGCTCAGGTCGGCGGGGTGCGGGTCCGGGTAGTGCAGGCGCGCCCACGGGTACTTCAGCAGCGCGGCCCGCACCGCGGCCGTCAGGTTCAGCCCCTGCGGCGTTGGCCCGCCCACCTCGGTCTTGGTGACGATCCGGAACGTCTGCGCGTTGCCCTCGAACCCGTCGGGCAGGCCGTAGCGGTGCCGCGCGATGCGGTCGAGCACCTGCTCCCCGAGGTGGCCGAACGGCGGGTGCCCGAGGTCGTGGCCCAGCGCGGCGGCCTCGGCGACATCGGGGTCGCAGCCGCCCAGCTTGGCGACGATCCCGCCCGTGTCACCGTGCGCGGTGATGCGCTCGGCGATCGCCCTCGCGACCTGCGCGACCTTGAGGCTGTGGGTGAGCCGGTTGTGCAGCAGGCCCGACCCGCCCGCGCTCACGACCTGCGTGACGCCGCCGAGGCGGGCGAAGAACGGCGACGCGGCGATCCGGTCCCGGTCGAGCCGGAACGGGCTGCTGATCAGGTCGGCGAACCCGCCTGCCTCGGCGGGCTCGTCCCGGCGCCGTGCCCGGGGGTCCGGCTCTGCTTCCATGCGCATAACCGTACGGGAGCGATCAAGACCGGCGGACGCCGTCGCTCGGCGAGACGAACCCGGACTCGTAGGCCTCGATCACGGCCTGGGTGCGGTCGCGGGCGCCGAGCTTGGCGAGCACGTTGCCGACGTGGGTCTTCACGGTCTGCAACCCGAGGAACAACCGCTCCGCGATCTCCACATTGGACAAACCGGACGCCATGAGGCGCAGCACCTCGGACTCACGTTCGGTGAGGTTCGCCCCGCGCAGACCGTCCCGCCCCGCACCCCGCGCGTTCCTGGCCGCGAGCCTGCGGATCGCTGCCGGGAACAGCAGCGAGTCACCGGCGACTACGGTGCGCACCGCCGACAGGATCTCCTCCGGCCGCGCGCGCTTGAGCAGGAAACCGCTCGCGCCCGCCCGCAGCGCGTCGTAGACGTAGTCGTCGTTCTCGAACGTCGTCACCACCACGATCTTCGGCGGACGGTCCGCTGTGGACAGCAGGTGCTCGGTCGCCCTGATCCCGTCCACCGACGGCATCCGCACGTCCATCAGCACCACGTCCGGCCGGTGCCGCGCCACCAGCCCGGGCACCTCCGCGCCGTCGGCGGCCTCGCCGACCACCGCCAGGTCCGGCTCGGACTCCAGGATGGCCCGCAGTCCCGTGCGAACGAGCTGCTCGTCGTCCACGAGCAGCACCCCGATGCGGTTGTCGTCCACTCACTCGCCCCCTCGTCCCCCGGCAGGCAGCCACACGGCGACCTCCCAGTCTCGTCCCTGTCTCCCAGCGCGCAACCGCCCGCCGAGCACGTCGACCCGCTCCGCGATGCCGCGCAGCCCGCTGCCGCCACCGTTGCGCGCCGAGTCGCGCGCGGCGCCGACGGGGTTGCGCACGGTGAGCTCGAGCCCGCCGTCGGCCTCGGCCACCCTGAGTGTGACCGGCACCTTGCCCGCGTGCCGCAGAACGTTCGTAAGGCACTCCTGCAGGATCCGGTACGCCTCGCGCGACACCACCGGCGCGACCGCGGCGGCCTCGGCGCGCACCTCGCTGTCCACCTCGACCCCCGCCGCCCTCGTCGCCGACAGCAGGGCGGGCAGCTCGGCGAGCCCGGCCTGCGGCGCCCGTCCCGCCCGCTCCTCCCGTAGGAGGCCGAGCACGTGGTCGAGGTCGTCGAGCGCGGCGCGGGCGGACTCCTCGATCGCCTCGAGCGCCCGCTCCGCCGTGTCCGGGTCGCGGCGCAGCGTGCGCCGCGCTGCCCCCGCCTGCAGCGACACGACGCTGAGGGCGTGCCCGACGGAGTCGTGCAGTTCGCGGGCGAGCCGGTTGCGCTCGGCCAGCCGCTCGGTGCGTCGTTCGAGCAGGGCCACGCGCTCGGCGGCGGACGGCCCGAGCCAGGCCACGGCCGCGCGGGTGAGCAGCGCGCCCGCGCCCGCGACGGCGTGGAAGAGCAGCAGCATCGCGAGCAGGAAGGCCGCCGGCAGCCACGCGCTCGCCCAGCCGCGGGGCACCAGCAGCGGCCCGTCGGTGCCAGCACCGAAGCTCCCGGTGAACGGCGCGGCGAACGCGAGCCCGAGGAACGCGGGCAGCATCAGGCTCGCCAGGCTGATCAGCGCGCCCACCAGCACGTGCGCCACGAACATCGCACCCGCTCGCACGCGGGCTCGCCCGCTCACGGGTCCGGAGGCCGCCTCGGGCACCGGATCGTCCAGCAGCTCACGGATGGCGGCCAGTTCCAGCGCGCGCACCGGCGGCAGCAGCGACGTCGCGGCGAGCACCACCAGCGCCCCGGCCCCGCCGAGGAGGAACGCGCTCGCCAGGTCGTCGGTCGACAGCGGCAGGACCGAGGGCACCACCACCGCGCCGAACAGCACGTACGGGGCCGACAACGCCCCGCCGAGGACCAGGAACACCCACCGGCGGTACGTCGAGCGGCTCGTCACCGGGCCGAGGATCCGCCGTATCACCAGGCGATCCTCGCAAAAGCTGAGAGAACGCGCCTCCCTCCTCAGCGGGAGATCCACAAGGCGGCCCTCACGGTTAGCCTGTGTGCGCCGCCCAACGAGAAAACCGGGACCCGCCGATGCTCGCCTCGCTCATCGAACGACTCTTCGACCGCAAGCTCACCCCGGTGCGGGTCTCGCTGCTGGCCGCGATCGCCGTGGGGTACCTGCTGCTGCTCGCCCCGCCCGACAAACTGCCGGACCCCTCCGGCTGGGCGCTGCTGTCCGGTGCCCTCGCCGCGGCCTGGTTCTCGCCGCGCAGCCCGCTGGCCAGCGCGCTCGCGCAGGCGGCCATGCTCGCCACCGGCGAGCTCCTCGGCATCGACAACATGATTCCCCTCAAGGTGCTGGCGAGCTTCGCCCTGCTGGAGCTGGCCATGCGGCGGACCGGCTGGGTGCTGCCGGCCGGGGCCACGGTGCTGTCGGCCGTGTACTTCCTCATCGGGCTGACCAACCCGCTGCGCTCCCCGGCCGAGATCGTGTTCCAGACGGCCGTCGTGGTGGTGGGGCCGCTCGTGCTGGGCGCCTACATCGGCGGGATGAACGCGCGCGCGAGGCACGCTGAGGAGCGTGCGGCGGAGCAGGAACGCCTGCGCCGCACGGAGTCGCAGATGGTGCGCGTCGCCGAGCGGACCGCGATCGCCCGCGAGCTGCACGACCTCGTCGCCCACCACGTGGCGTCGATCGTGCTGCGGACAGGGGTCGCGCGGCATCTGCTCGGTGAGAGCGACGAGCAGATGCGGCAGGTCCTCGACGACGTCCACGCCACCGGCTCCGGCGCGCTCACGGATCTGCGGCGGCTCGTCGCGGTCCTGCGTGACCCCGAGGCGACGGACACGGCGGGCGGAGACCTCGTGGATCCCGCGGAGCTGCCCGCCGCCGTCGCCGCGGTGATCGACCGGTGCCGTCAGGTGGGACTGCGCATCGACGCCACGGTGGACCCCGCGCTCGCGGGGCTCGACGCCGTGAAGGCGCTCGCGGTGCTGCGCCTGGTGCAGGAAGGGCTGGCCAACGTCGCCAAGCACGCTGGCTCCTCCGCCCGGGTGTGGCTGACCGCCGAGCTCGCCCGCGACGGCGTGCGGCTGGACATCGCCGACGACGGCGAGGGTGGCCCATCCGGCACCGTCTCCGCCCAGCACTCGGGCCACGGTCTGATCGGCATGCGTGAACGCGTCGAGCTGCTCGGCGGAACGCTGCGCGTGGGACCCGAGGGCACCGGCTGGGCCCTGTCGGCGAGACTCCCCGCCCGAGAGCCGGAACCGAAACCGGAGCCGGTGGCGAGCGTGCCGTAACACGCGAGTCGTGCACTCCCGACCGCGAGTCCCCCGCCCAGGACGCCGAGTTGCGCGTTCCCGAGGCCGAGTTGCGCGTTCCGGCTCGCGAGTCCCCCGCTCCAGCTCGCGAGTCCCCCGCTCCAGCTCGCGAGTTGCCCGCTCGGGCGGTCCCGAACGCGGAACTCGCGGTCCCGAGCGCGGAACTCGCGGTCAGGAGCGGGGGACTCGCGGTCGGTCAGACCGTGAAGCCCAGGGCTCGCAGTTGCTCGCGGCCGTCCTCGGTGATCTTCTCCGGGCCCCACGGCGGCATCCAGACCCAGTTGATCCGGAAGTCCTTCACCAGGCTGGGACCGGTGAGCACGGACGCGGTCTGGTCCTCGATCACGTCGGTCAGCGGGCACGCCGCGGAGGTCAGCGTCATGTCGATGGTGGCCGTGTTGTCCGGCTCCACGCGGATGTCGTAGACGAGGCCCAGGTCGACGACGTTGATGCCGAGCTCGGGGTCGACCACGTCGCGCATGGCCTCCTCGATGTCCTCGATCCTGGCCACCTCGGCGGCAGAAGGCTGGGTCTGCTCCGGCAGATCCGCAGCGGTCCGGCCCTCGCGGTGTTCGGGCGTCTCGGTCATGCTTCCACCTCGTTCGACGTCCGGGCCAGTGCGTCCTTGAACGCCATCCAGCCGAGCAACGCGCACTTCACTCTCGCAGGGTACTTCGCGACACCGGCGAACGCGACGCCGTCCTCGAGCACGTCCTCGTCCGGCTCGACACTGCCACGCCCCTGCATCAGTTCGACGAAAGCGTCCATCGTGGACAGAGCCTCGTCGATCGTGTGGCCGGTGACCAGATCGGTGAGCACCGACGTCGACGCCTGGCTGATGGAACAGCCCTGCCCCTCGTAGGAGACGTCGGCGACCTTGCCGTCGGTCACCTTGAGCCGCAACGTCACCTCGTCGCCGCAGGTCGGGTTGACCTGGAACGACTCGGCGTCGTACGGCTCCCGCAGGCCGCGGCCGTGCGGGTTCTTGTAGTGGTCCAGGATGATCTCCTGGTACATGCCCTCAAGGTTCACTTACGCCACCCCGAAGAAACGCTGCGCCTCACGGACACCGTTCACCAGGGCATCCACTTCGGACAGTTCGTTGTAGAGGTAGAACGTGGCGCGGACCGTGGCGGGGATGCCGCACGAGCGGTGTAGCGGCCACGCGCAGTGGTGCCCCACCCGCACCGCGATGCCCAGGCTGTCGAGCACCTGGCCGGCGTCGTGCGGGTGCACGCCGTCGACCACGAACGCCACCGTCGCGCCCCGGTCCACCGTGTCCGGTGGGCCGATGATCCGCACGCCGGGGATCTCCTTGAGCCCGTTCAGCGCCCGCTCGACGAGCTGGTGCTCGTGCGCGGCGACCCGGTCCATGCCGATCGCGTTCAGGTAGTCGACCGCCGCGCCGAGCCCCACCGCCTGAGAGGTCATCGGCACGCCCGCCTCGAACTTCTGCGGCGGCGGCGCGAACGTGGAGCCCTCCATGCGCACCAGCTCGATCATCGACCCGCCCGTGAGGAACGGCGGCATCGCCTCGAGCAGCTCCCGGCGCCCGTAGAGCACGCCGATGCCCGACGGCGCCAGCATCTTGTGCCCGGAGAACACCGCGAAGTCGACGTCCAGCTCTCGGAAGTTCACCGGGAAGTGCGGCACGGACTGGCAGGCGTCCAGCAGCACCAGCGCACCGACCTCGCGGGCCTTGCGCACCAGCGCGTCCACCGGGTTGACCGTGCCGAGCACATTGGACTGATGCGCGAAGGCGACGACCTTCGTGCGCTCGGTGATCAGCTCGTCGATGCCCGAGAGGTCGAGCCTGCCCTCCGCCGTGACGGGGAACCAGCGCAACGTCGCCCCGGTGCGCTGGCACAGCTGCTGCCACGGCACGAGGTTCGCGTGGTGCTCCATCTCGGTGACCACGATCTCGTCACCCGGACCGACGACGAACCGTTCGGCCCCGTCATCCGCCGTCGCGGCGTTGCTCATCGCGTAGGCGACCAGATTGATGCCCTCGGTGGCGTTCTTGGTGAACACGAGCTCGCCCGGCGTCGCGCCGACGAAGTCGGCGATCTTCGCGCGGGCGCCCTCGTAGGCGTCGGTCGCCTCCTCCGCGAGCTGGTGCGCGCCACGGTGAACGGCGGCGTTGCACGTCTCCAGGAACCGCCGCTCCGCGTCGAGCACCTGCACCGGCCGCTGCGACGTGGCCCCGGAGTCCAGGTACACCAACGGTTTCCCGTCACGAACCGTGCGGGACAGGATCGGGAAGTCGGCGCGCACGGCGGCGACGTCCAAAGGCGTGGTGTTGGCCGTGGTGGTGGTCATCGCGCCAACTCCTCTCTGGGGCCAGTCGGGAACGTGAGGATCACACCTTGGCGGGCTCGGCCTTGCCGATGTACTTCACGTAGCCGCTCTCCTCCAGCGCGTCGGCGAGCTCCTTGCCGCCCGACTCGACGATCCGGCCACCGGCGAACACGTGCACGAAGTCCGGGTGGATGTGCTTGAGGATCCGGGTGTAGTGAGTGATCAGCATGACGCCGACCTCGTTGTTGGCCTTGTACTCGTTGACCGCGTCGGACACCACGCGCAGCGCGTCGACGTCGAGGCCGGAGTCGGTCTCGTCGAGGATGGCGATCTTCGGCTTGAGCAGCGCCAGCTGCAGGATCTCGTGACGCTTCTTCTCACCGCCGGAAAAGCCCTCGTTGACGCTGCGCTCGGCGAACTCGGAAGAGATGTCGAGCTTGCCCATCTCCTCCTTGACCTCCTTGACCCAGTGCCGCAGCTTCGGGGCCTCGCCGCGCACCGCGGTCGCGGCGGAGCGGAGGAAGTTCGACATCGAGACGCCGGGCACCTCCACCGGGTACTGCATCGCAAGAAAGAGGCCGGCGCGGGCGCGCTCGTCGACGCTCATGTCGAGCACGTTCTCGCCGTCCAGCAGCACCTCGCCGGAGGTCACCTCGTACTTCGGGTGGCCGGCGATCGCGTACGACAGGGTCGACTTGCCGGAACCGTTCGGGCCCATGATCGCGTGGGTCTCGCCCGAGCGGATCGTCAGGTTGACGCCCTTGAGGATCTCCTTGTTGCCCTCGTCGGTCACGACCTCGGCGTGCAGATCCTTGATCTCCAGTGAGCTCATGCTTCTCGTTTTCTCTCGTCAGTTCGGGGGTGGGTCAAGCGCCGACGGCCTGCAGCTCGGCCTCGATCGCGGCCTCGAGGCGCTCGCGCACCTCGGGAACGTCGATCTTCATCAGGATCTCGTGGAAGAACCCGCGCACGACCAGCCTGCGCGCCTGCTCCTCCGCGATGCCCCGCGACTGCAGGTAGAACAACTGCTCGTCGTCGAACCTTCCCGTCGCGCTCGCGTGACCGGCACCGGCGATCTCGCCGGTCTCGATCTCCAGGTTCGGCACCGAGTCGGCGCGCGCGCCCTGGGTGAGCACCAGGTTGCGGTTCAGCTCGAACGTCTCTGTGCCCTCGGCGGCCGCGCGGATGAGCACGTCGCCGATCCACACGGTGTGTGCGTCGTCGCCCTGCAGTGCGCCCTTGTAGAGCACGTTCGACTTGCAGTGCGGCACCGCGTGGTCCACGAAGAGCCGGTGCTCCTGGTGCTGGCCCGCGTCGGCGAAGTGCAAGCCGAGCATCTCGACGTCGCCGCCGGGACCCGCGAACGTGGCCGTGGGGCTCACGCGCACCAGGTCGCCGCCCAGCGTCACCACGACGTGCTTGAGCCGCGCGTCCCGGCCGAGCCGCAGGTGCTGCTCGGAGACGTGCACCGCGTCGTCGGCCCAGTCCTGCACGCTCAGCACGGTGAGCTGCGCACCGTCGCCGATCACGAACTCCACGTTGTCGGCGTAGGTGCCGGAGCCGACGTGGTCGAGCACGATCGTGGCCTGCGCGAACGCCTCCGCCCGCACCTGGACGTGGCCGTAGGCGGTCTTGCCATCGCCGGGACCGGTCAGCCGGATCAGGCTCGGCTTGGAGGCCACCGTCTCCTTCGGCACCGTCACGAGCGTGGCGGACTCGAACTCCGAGTACGCCTGCGCCGCGATGCGGTCGCTGGGCACGCCTGCCTCGCCGAGGCGCTCGTCGTCGCGGGCGACGGTCTCGACGCGCACCTCGGGGGCGGCGTCGGCGTCGACCTTGACCTCGCCGGTGGCGGCCGCGGAGCCGTCGTGCAGGCCCCGCAGCCGCTTCATCGGCGTGAAGCGCCAGTTCTCCTCGCGGCCGCCGGGGACCTCGAATGCCTCGACGTCGTAGGAGGCGAACCGCTCGGCACGGGAGGCGGCCGGGACGGTCGCAGCCTCCACCGCCTCGGCCGTGCGCGCCGCGTCGTTCGTCACCGTCATGTCAGCCGACGGCTCCTTCCATCTGCAGTTCGATCAGGCGGTTCAGCTCGAGCGCGTACTCCATCGGGAGCTCCCTGGCGATCGGCTCGACGAACCCGCGCACGACCATCGCCATCGCCTCGTCCTCGGACAGGCCGCGCGACATGAGGTAGAACAGCTGGTCCTCGCTCACCTTGGACACCGTGGCCTCGTGGCCCATCGACACCTCGTCGTTGCGGATGTCGACGTAGGGGTAGGTGTCCGAGCGCGAGATGGTGTCCACCAGCAGCGCGTCGCAGACCACGCTGGAGCGCGAGTGGTGCGCCCGCTTGGCGACCTTGACCAGACCCCGGTAGGAGGTGCGGCCACCGCCGCGCGCCACCGACTTCGACACGATCGTCGAGGACGTGTGCGGCGCGAGGTGCTCCATCTTGGCGCCCGCGTCCTGGTGCTGGCCCTCACCGGCGAACGCGACCGAGAGCACCTCGCCCTTCGCGTGCTCGCCCATCAGGAACACCGACGGGTACTTCATGGTCACCTTGGAGCCGATGTTCCCGTCGATCCACTCCATCGTCGCGCCCTCTTCGCACTTGGCGCGCTTGGTGACCAGGTTGTAGACGTTGTTCGACCAGTTCTGGATCGTCGTGTAGCGGCAGCGGCCGCCCTTCTTCACGATGATCTCGACCACCGCGGAGTGCAGCGAGTCGGACTGGTAGATCGGCGCGGTGCAGCCCTCGACGTAGTGCACGTAGGCACCCTCGTCGACGATGATCAGGGTCCGCTCGAACTGGCCCATGTTCTCGGTGTTGATCCGGAAGTAGGCCTGCAGCGGGATGTCCACGTGCACGCCCGGCGGCACGTAGATGAAGGAGCCACCCGACCACACGGCGGTGTTCAGCGCGGAGAACTTGTTGTCACCGGCCGGGATGACCGAGCCGAAGTACTCCTTGAACAGCTCCGGGTGCTCGCGCAGCGCGGTGTCGGTGTCGAGGAACTGCACGCCCTGCTTCTCGAGGTCCTCGCGAATCTGGTGGTAGACCACCTCGGACTCGTACTGTGCCGCGACACCGGCGATGAGGCGCTGCTTCTCCGCCTCCGGGATACCGAGCTTGTCGTACGTGTTCTTGATGTCCTCCGGCAGCTCGTCCCAGCTGGTGGCCTGCTTCTCCGTGGAGCGAACGAAGTACTTGATGTTGTCGAAGTCGATCCCCGACAGGTCCGCGCCCCAGTTGGGCATGGGCTTGCGCTCGAAGAGCTTCAGAGCCTTCAGGCGTGTCTCGCGCATCCACTCCGGCTCGGACTTCTTCTCGGAGATGTCGGTGACGACCTCCTCGTTGAGCCCGCGTCGGGCGCTCGCGCCCGCGGTGTCCGGGTCCGCCCAGCCGAACGCGTACTTGCCGAGAGACTCGATGGTCTCTTCCTGGCTCAGCGGCGTGGTGGTGGGATTGCGCTGCTCGGCAGCGGCAGTCATGCGGTGGTCCCTCCATTCGGAGATCGTGCTTCGTCACCCGGCTTGTCGGCGGGCACGTGCGTGGTGCACGCGGCGTCGCCGCGTGCGATCGTCGCCAGCCGCTGCACGTGCGTGCCGAGCAGCTTGGCGAATGCCTCCGTCTCGGCCTCGCACAGCTGCGGGAACTCGGCTGCGACGTGAGCGACGGGACAGTGGTGCTGGCAGAGCTGTTCGCCCGCGCCGACCTGCCGGGTCGACGCAGCGTAACCCTCCCTGGTCAACGCCGTTGCCAGGGCCTCCGCCCTGGACGCCGGCGCGGCCTCGCTGGTGACCGAGTCCCGGTACGGCTCGACGAGCGCCGCCACGCGGCTCTCGGCGAAGGCCCGTACCGCGTCGTCCCCCGCGTGCTCCGCGAGGAACCGGACCGCGGCGACCGCCAGGTCGTCGTAGGCATGCCCGAACCGCGCCCTGCCCTGCTCGGTCAGCAGGAAGAGCTTGGCCGGGCGACCCCGGCCCCTCGGCCCTCGCCGGGGGGCTTCCCTGGTCTCGGCCTCGGCGTCGGCCAGCAGCACGTCGAGGTGGCGACGCACCGCCGTCGGGCTGATGCCGAGCTGCTCGGCCACCGCCACCGCTGTCATCGGCCCCTGCTCAAGCAGCAGCCGGGCGACCTCGTTGCGGGTCCGGCCCTCGGCCGTCACCTGGACAGGAACACCGGTGGCAGCCGATGACTGGCCGTCATCGTGCTGGTCGAAGGTGTCCTGCTTTTTCACAACATAAGTGTGTCGTATTTCCCGGCGGGGAGCAAAGACCCGCGAAATCCGAGTGACCGGTCTCACGTCGAGGGGGCAGTCGATACGCTCTCGCTCGTGGCTCTGGGCAAAGGCGGTACGCAACAGCAGGCGGACGGCGACCTCGCGGTCGTCAGCGCCGCCGGCGCCGCGGCCCCTTCGCTCTCGCCGGTCCACCCCGGCGACCCGGAGCCGCTGAACGCCGAGGAGAACCGTGCGCTGCGGGTCGTCAACCGGCTCGGCATCGTCGGCGCGCTGTTCCTCGCGTTCGGCTCGCTCGGCGCGGGCGCCGCGCCGATCCTGAACCCGGTGCTGAACATCCCGGTGCTGCGGCTGTTCGCCCGCATCCCCACCGTGTCGCTGGCGATCGCCTTCACCGGCATGGGCATGATGGTCGCCGGCTGGCTGCTGCTCGGCCGCTTCGCCAGGCCGGGCAGGACGCGGCTCGCCAGCCCCGCGCAGCTGTACCGCACGCTCGCGATGTGGACGGTGCCGCTGCTGGTCATCCCGCCGCTGTTCTCCCGCGACGTCTACAGCTACCTCGCACAGAGCGCGATCGTCGACCGCGGCATGGATCCCTACGAACTCGGTCCCGCGCAGGCGCTCGGCGTGGCCGACCCGCTCACGGCGGGCGTGTCGAACATGTGGCGCGAGACGCCCGCGCCCTACGGCCCGCTGTTCCTCGACATCGGCAGCTGGATCTCCGGTGCGGTCGGCACCCACGTCGCCGTCGGCGTGCTGCTCATGCGCGGGCTCGCGCTCGTGGGGTTCGGCCTGATCGTGTGGGCGCTGCCCCGCCTCGCGCGGCGCTTCGGCGTGCAGCCGAGCACCGCGCTGTGGCTCGGCGCGGCCAACCCGCTCGTGCTGTTCCACCTGGTGGCCGGCGCGCACAACGAGGCGCTCGGCATCGGCCTGATGCTGGCCGGCCTCGAGCTGGGCATCCGCAGGCTGCCCATCCGCGTCTCCGGCGACAGTCCGCCACCGTTCGCGAAGGGCGAGCTCGCCTGCATCGTCCTCGGCGCCGTCGTGATCACCGCCGCCGCCATGGTCAAGATCCACGCGATCGTCGCGCTCGGGTTCTTCGGCGTGATGATCGCGAGACGCTGGTACGGCAGGATCACCGACCTGCTGTGGGCCGCGGCGCTGATGACCGTCGTGTGCGCCGCCGTGACGGCCGCGATCTGCTTCGGCACCGGGCTCGGCTTCGGCTGGGTCGGCGCGCTGGGCACGCCCGGCATGGTGTGGAACTGGATCTCGCCCGTGGCCGAGCTCGGCCAGCTGGGCGGCATCCTCGGCATCATGCTCGGCCTCGGCAACCACACCGCCGCCGTCATCGCGATCCTCGGCATCCTCGGCTACGTGGTTGCGGGGTCGATCACGGCCAAGTTCCTGTGGGACAGCTTCCGCTGGCGCTACCGCCCGATCATCGGCCTCGGCGTCTCGCTGGGCGCGTTCATGACCCTGCACGTCGCGATGCAGCCGTGGTGGCTGCTGTGGGCGGTCATCCCGCTCGCGGCCTCGGCCGGCACGTCCCGGTTCCGGGCGGCGGCCACGGCGGTGAGCGCCGTGCTGGCCATGGTGATCCCGCCGACCGGCAGCACGTTCGACGGACGCTCGTACATCGTCTCGCAGGCTTACGTCGCCGGCGGCATCGTGCTTCTCGGCGCGCTCGTGATCGTGTGGCGCAGCGCCCCGCTGCTGTTCTCCCGGCGGATGGGCGAGACGCGGCCCGAGGCCGTCTGAGGTCACGCCGTACCCTTTACATCTGTGAGTGCAGCCGTCGAGATCACCGGGCTGGTGAAGCGCTTCGGGGCGGTCACGGCGGTCGACGGACTCGATCTGAAGATGCCGAGGGCCGGCCTGCTCGCCCTGCTGGGCCCCAACGGCGCGGGCAAGACCACCACGGTCGAGATCTGTGAGGGCTTCCTGCGCCCCGACACCGGCACCGTGCGCGTGCTCGGCCTCGACCCCGCCCGCGACGGCGCCGCGCTGCGCCCCCGCATCGGCGTGATGCCGCAGGGCGGCGGCGCCTACCCGGGCGTGCGGGCCGAGGAGATGCTGAGGCTCGTCGCCGCGTGCGCGGCCACCCCGCTCGACCCCGCCTGGCTGCTCGACGTGCTCGGGCTCGCCTCCGCCCGGCGGACGCCGTTCAAGCGGCTCTCCGGCGGCCAGCAGCAGCGCCTCTCGCTCGCGTGCGCGCTGGTCGGCCGCCCCGAGCTGGTGTTTCTCGACGAGCCGACGGCGGGCATGGACCCGCAGGCGCGGCGGCTGGTGTGGGACCTGCTCGCCGCCCTGCGCGCCGACGGCGTGAGCGTGCTGCTCACCACCCACCTCATGGAGGAGGCGGAGACGCTCGCCGACGAGGTGGTGATCGTCGACGGCGGCCGCGTGATCGCGCAGGGCTCGCCGAGCGCGCTGACCGCAGAGCACGCCGAGGACGCCCAGCTGCGGTTCAAGGCGCGCCCCGGCCTCAACACCGACCTGCTCAGCGCCGCGCTGCCGGAGGGCTACCTGGTGCGCGAGTCCTCCCCCGGCGCCTACCGGGTGGCCGGGCTGGTCAACCCGCAGGTCGTGTCCACGGTCACCGCTTGGTGCGCGCAGCAGGGCGTGCTCGCCGAGGAGCTGCACGTCGGCAAGCGCGACCTGGAGGAGGTCTTCCTCGAGCTGACCGGACGGGAGCTGCGGACGTGACGGCGACAGGCACCCGGTTCGAGCCCGGCACGTTCACGCCCGCCCCCGGCGCGGGCCGTTACGGCCGGATGCTGCTTACCCACGCGCGGATCGAGACGAGCCTCACGCTGCGCCACGGCGAGCAGATCCTGCTCACGCTGCTCATCCCGCTGGCGCTGCTGGTGGGCCTGAGCCTGCTCGACTTCCTGCCAACCGGCGAGCTGGGCTCCCTGTCCCGGGTCGACTGGGTGACGCCGAGGATTCTCGCGCTGGCAGTGCTGTCGTCCGCGTTCACCGGCCAGGCCATCGCGCTCGGCTTCGACCGCCGCTACGGCGTGCTCAAGCGCCTCTCCGCCACCGCGCTGCCGCGCTGGCTGCTCGTGGCCGGGCGGCTCGTGGCCGCTCTGGTCGTGGTGTTGCTGCAGGTGGTGGTGCTCGGGATCGTCGCGGCACTGCTCCGCTGGTCGCCCTCAGGCGCGGGCATCGGTGCGGCGATCGTGCTGCTCGTGCTCGGCACGCTCGCCTTCGGCGCGCTCGGCGTGCTGCTCGGCGGGGCGCTGCGGGCGGAGGCGGTGCTGGCGCTGGCCAACATCGTGTGGTTCGTGCTGCTGCTCGCGGGCGGGATCCTGATGGCGCCGTCGTCGCTGCCCGGCGTGCTCGGCGACCTGGTGGCCCTGCTGCCCTCGGGCGCCCTCGCGGAGGGCCTGCGCGCGGCGCTCGTCGACGGCATGTTCGCCTGGGACGCCCTGGCCACGCTCGCCGTCTGGGCCGTCGCCGCCGGAGCCATCGCCACCCGCACCACGAAGCTCACGTAACTGCCCCAGAAGCCCACATAACGGCCCCCAAGGCCACCTTTGGTGCGTTGAACGCACCAAAGGTGGCCTTGGGGGCCGTCAGACGGAGGCGCTTCGCGCCGCTCTACTGGCCAGCCACTTCCCCACCACCACCCAAACGGAGGCGCTTCGCGCCGCTCTACTATCTATTGTCGTGCAACTGACTTCCCTCGTCGCCCGGCTGCCGTACCCCTCGAAGGCGGTGCAGCGGGCCCTCGCGATAGCCGCCATCATCACCCAGGGCGGCATCGGGGTCACCGGGTCGGTCGTGCGGGTCACCGGATCCGGACTCGGCTGCCCGACGTGGCCGCAGTGCTTCGAGGGCAGCATGTTCCCCGTCCAGCACCCCGAGTACGAGACACTCACGCAGTGGATCGAGTTCGGCAACCGCCTGCTGACCGGCGTGGTCGGCATCGTGGCCGCGCTCTGCGTGCTCGCGGCCTGGCGCATCCAGATCGACCACCCCGAGCGCAAGCGCCTCGTCAAGCTCGCCTGGACCATGCCCGGCGGGGTCGTGGCTCAGGCCGTCATCGGCGGCATGACCGTGCTCACGGGCCTGCTCTGGTGGACGGTCGCCATCCACTTCCTCGCCTCGGCGGTACTGGTGTGGCTCGCCACACTCCTCCTGCACGCCTTCAACGAGGGTGACGAGCGGCCGCGCTGGCGCGTCGCCGGGAGCGGCAGGGCACTGCTCGTGACGCTCGTCGTCTCCATGGCGGGCCTCCTCGCCGCCGGCACCACGGTCACCGGCGCGGGCCCGCACGGCGGCGACCCCGACACGCCGCGACTGCAGGCGCCCATCGAGACACTCACGTTCGTCCACGGCAGCCTGCTGGTGGTCTACCTGATCGTGCTGGCCGTGCTCGGCCTGCAGTGGCTGCGCACGGGCGCGCCGAAGCAGCTCTGGCGCCGCTACACCGTGGTCTGGGTGGTCGCGCTCGCCCAGGGCGCGCTCGGCAGCGTCCAGTACGCGCTGGGCGTACCGGAGGCGCTGGTCTCGTTCCACGTCCTCGGCTCGGCCGCCGTCATCGTGGCCACGGCGGCGCTGTGGTGCGCGGCCAGGGACCGCGGCCCGGTGACCAGCTTCTCCCCCGCCCCGGCCGAGGCGACCGCCGCGAGCTCCCGCTAACGCGCGCGTCCGCGGCCCGTCACACGGTCGTCATCCCGACGGCGCGTGTGTGATGGTCCACGCCGTTACGCTCTAGCGTGACCGGGTATTTGTCCGAATGATCGAATCCGCTCCCCACCACACCCTTTCATCCGATGCGAGGTCGCACCGAACCATGAGCACCGCAAGCGTGTCCGGAACCAAATCCGAACCGAAGCCGATCACCGGCGAAGAGCGCACCACCGGCCAGATGATCGTGCTGAAGGCATTCCTGCTGATTCCGTTCGTCGCTCTGGTCGCCGCGGTCCCCTTCGCGTGGGGCTGGGGGCTGAGCTGGGTCGACCTGGTGCTGGCGGCCGTGTTCTACACGGTCGCGACGCTCGGCGTCACCGTCGGCTACCACCGCTACTTCACCCACGGCGCGTTCAAGACCAACCGCGCGCTGCGCGTCGCGCTCGCCATCGCTGGGAGCATGGCCGTGCAGGGCTCGGTGATCTTCTGGGTCGCCAGCCACCGCAGGCACCACGCGTTCGCCGACCGCGAGGGCGACCCGCACTCGCCGTGGCTGTTCGGCTCGTCGCCGATGGCGCTGGCCCGGGGCTTCTGGCACGCCCACATGGGCTGGATGTTCAAGCGTGAGGTCACCAACTACGAGCGCTTCGCCCCTGACCTGCTGGCCGACAACGACCTGCGCGTGGTCAACCGCTACTTCTGGCTGTGGATCACGCTGAGCCTCGCGCTGCCCGCCGTGCTCGGTGGCCTGCTCACGTGGACGTGGTGGGGCGCCGTGACGGCGTTCTTCTGGGCCGGGCTCGTGCGCATCGCGTTCCTGCACCACGTGACCTGGTCGGTGAACTCGATCTGCCACATGTTCGGCGAGCGCCCCTTCATGAGCAGGGACAGGGCCGCCAACTTCTGGCCGCTCGCGATCCTGTCGATGGGCGAGTCGTGGCACAACTCCCACCACGCCGACCCGACCTGCGCCCGCCACGGCGTGCTGCGCGGCCAGATCGACGTGTCCGCCCGGCTCATCTGGATCTTCGAGAAGCTCGGCTGGGCCCACAACGTGCGCTGGCCCAAGCCCGAGCGCATCGCCGCCAAGCGCGTGGCCGCCTGATCACCCCGAGACGGCGACGGCCCGGTCCCCGCGAGAGGGGCCGGGCCGTTCGCTTTCCACCTCAGTCGTTCCACCAGCGGGCCTTGTAGATCCAGGCGCCGTGCAGCGTGAGGTCCCCGTGCGGCAGGTCGAGGTCCACGGTGTCACTGCACCACGTGCACAGGTGGCCCTCCTGCGGCGAGACCGTGAGCACCTGACCCGTCTGCGGGTTCGTGGTCACGCTCTTGACGTGCTCGTCGCTGATCGAGCGGGCGCCCCGGTAGTGCTTCGAGAACCGGCCCGTGCCCTTGTCGAACCGCAGCACCTCCGACTCCGTGGTGACCCACAGCTGGCGCGGCTCCCCCGGCACCGGCTGCAGGTCGTGACCGCCCTTGCTGGGCAGCTGGTAGACGCGCTCGGGGGTCAGCACCGGCTCGGCGGGCGTGCCGCCGACGCGCAGGGCCACCAGCTCGTGCGTGCCGAGCGCCCACAGGACCTCCGCCTGGTCGTCCCACACCGCGCCGTGCCCGCCGACGAGCGGGTACTCGGCGTAGTGCGTGGATCTCGGTCCCTGTGAGGCGGTGTAGACGCGCAGCCAGCCGCCCGTGCTCGCGGCCACGGCGACGTTGCCGTCCGGCAGCAGCTCGATGCTGTGCGGGTTGTTCGACCCGCCCACGTCGGCCGCCCAGTAGGCGCCGGTGCCCTCGGGGTAGGGCACCACCGCGGCGAACCCGCCGGACGCGGTCGTCATCAGGTACCGCCGGCCGTCGCGTTCGGTGAGCTTCGCCTCGTCGGGGTTGGTCCACGCCGAGACCAGGTCACCGAGGCCGCCCGCGGCGCTGGGCGCCCAGGACCAGGTGAACTCCCGCGCATTCCACGCGTCCTGGTCGGCGGGCAGCACCAGGATCCGCCGCGACGCCTGCTCGGTCAGAACGATCGAGCCGATGGAGCCCGCGTCCCGTCCTCCCTCGGCGGCCGTGGCGGGTAGCGGCGCCGCCACGGTCAGAGCGGCGAGCAGCGGGGCCAGCCATGCTTTCCGGAGTCTTCGCATGATCGACAGCCAAGCGTGGCCGGCTGACCGTGCGGTGACGTCCAGCTGAAGATCTTTCGCGAAGTTCAGCGGCGCAGGTCGCGGCGCACCGCGGACGCGAACCGCACGGCGGCGCCCGGCCCCGCCTGGCCGAAGCCGAGGCTCGGCTCGGCCAGCTCCACCTCCAGCACCGCCGGCGTGCCGTCGTCGGTGCGCACCAGGTCGATCCGCGCGTACAGCAGCCCGGACCGTCCTGCGCCGAACCACCCGGCCACGGCGTCGAGCACATCCTCCGCCAGCGCCCGGTAGGCGGCCTCGGGCTGCGTGACGCCGAGCTTCTCGGTCACGAACAGTCCGGACTCGTCCACCGCCGCGCCCGTCAGCATCGCGCCCTTGGTGAAGGCGTGCGAGTACGCGCCGCCGAAGAACACGAGCGCCGTCTCGCCCTCGGAGTCCACGGTTCGCTGGTACGGCTGCACCAGCACCGACCGGCCATCGGCGTGCAGCGAGCGCAGGTGAGTCTCGGCCTGCTCCCGTTCATCCGCGGCGAACCGGGCGGCGCCCCGCGAGCCGGCGCCGACGGAGGGCTTCACCACGAACTCCGTCTCCGGCCACTCCGGCTCGGCGCCGGGCGCGACGAGCCGGGTCGGCACGATCGGGATCCCGGCGTTCTCGAGATCGAGCAGGTAGGCCTTGTCGGTGTTCCACCGCACCACGTCGACGTCGTTGCGCAGCGAAGGGACCGACGCGCACCAGTCGAGAAAGGCGTCCCGCCGCGCGGAGTAGTCCCAGGTCGCGCGCAGGATCACCAGGTCGGCGTCGGTGAAGTCCTCGTCCGGGTCGTCCCACACGGCCCACCGGGTGCCGACCCCGACCTCGGCGAGCGCCTGCTGGGCGCCCGCCTCGTCGCCGTCGCCCTCGGGCAGGCCCGCGCAGCCGACGAGGATCGCTCGCGCCCTCACCGCCGGAGGAACGAGACCGCCATCCGCCGCCGGTGCGCCGGACCGATCACCGTGGCGTTGACCGTCTCGGCGTCCCACGTGGCGGCCTGGAGGTCCTCGACGGCCTCCACCAGCGCCTCGCCGGTCTCCGGGCTGGGCACGACCACGTCGCCGAGCGCGCCGTCCGCGCCGACGAGCACGACCCGGGCTCCCACCCTGCCGATGCGCTCGACCACGGCCTTCGACGGCTTGCCGTGCGCCGCGACGAACGCGCGGGCCGCGGCCAGCTGGCGGCCCGTGGGGGCCGCGGGTGCCTCGGTCTTCTCGGTGCTCTCGGTGTCAGCCACGCCGTGAGTCTAGGCGGAGCCCGGGCAGCTCCGCGCGGATCTTGGCGCCGAAGCGGTCGATGTCACCGTCCGCCGCGAGCGCCCCCACGGTCAGCACGCCGCCGCGGTCGAGGGCCACCGCCGAGACGCCGTCGGCGGGCAGCGGCACCGGAACCACCGCCGTGACCGGCAGCTCGCCGAAACGCGGCTGGCCCGCCGGACCTGTCAGCACCGGTACCGTGCGCCCCAGCACGCTCGACAGGGCCTCCGGGCGCGTCTCTGGGTCGAGGCACAGCGCGGTGAAGGCCCGGCCGCTGGGAGGCGGCGGCGCCGACGTGGGCCTCCGCTCGCGCGATCCGGGCACGGGCGTGCCGCCGAGCAGATCGAACGCCAGCTCCACGGCACCGGCCTCGTCGGCGAGCGCGGGATGCACGAGCGTCACCACGGCGGCGACGTCGTCGGCCACCCCGGTCACCACCGCCACGCGCCACAGCGGCCGGTCGCCGGGCAGCGGCTCGGCGGCCAGGTCCGCGACGAGGCGGTGCAGCGCGGCCGTGCCACCCGGCCGGGACAGGTCGAACACGGGCACGTGCCACGCCCAGTCCAGCCGCGGATGCTCCAGCCAGCGCGGTCGCCGGCGGCCGGGGCGCGGCGGGCGCTGCCGCAGGCGGGGCCGGTCGGCCAGCCGCGCCCCGACCAGTGCCTTCACCTGCTCCGGCCCCGGCTGGGAGCCGCGCGAGGTGTCGAGCAGCGCCAGCGCGCCGCACGCCCCGTTCGCGGTGGCCAGCAACCGTGCCTCCCCGGGCGTGAGGCGGTCCGCTTGTCGTCTGCCCACGCCGGTGAGCGCGACGCCGAGCCACACCACCACGGCGCCGCCCACGGCGTCGAGCCAGTAGTGGTTGCCGGTCGCCACGATCACCACGAAAGTCACCAGCACGTGCACCGCGCTGACGACCTGCACGAGCCAGCCGCCCGCGATGCGAGCCAGCACCACCGACACCCACAGCGCCCAGCCGATGTGCAGCGACGGCATCGCGGCCAGCTGGTTCGCGTTGTCCACCATCGGCGAGCCCCACGAACCCCACGTGCGGCCGAGCCGGACGGTGTCGACGAACCCGGCGTCGGGCAGCATCCTCGGCGGCGCCACCGGGAAGATCCAGAACACCCCGAGCGCGAGCAGGTTCATCCACAGGAACGAGTTGCGCACCCAGCGGTAGTGCTCCGGACGCCGCGCGAACACCCACACGAGCAGGATCAGCGTGGTGATGATGTATGTGTAGGCGTACTCGTAGTTGGCGGCGACGCGCAGCCAGCCCTGGTCGGCGAGCCAGAGGTTGACGGGCAGCTCGAAGTCCAGTGCGAAGAACCGCTCCAGCGCGAGGATCGCCTCGCCGTTGGCCTGCGCCCGCTCGAGGTTGGCGGGCAGCGGCAGGAACTTGATGAGCAGGTAGACGCCGAACAGCCCGAGACCGAGCAGGAGTTCCGTCCACCACCGGGCTCGCCGCGTCGAGCCGGCGGCCCTACCGTCCGTCAGCCCCGTACTGCCGGTCGAACCCGCAGTGAGCACAATTCCGTATATCACGCCCGGCCAGGGGCGCGCGCGGGCCGAAGGTCACGCGACGGCGGGTTTCGCTCCGAGTCTCAGAGTGACTCCGGGCAGCTTGCGCAGAGCGCGCCAGCCGTGGCCCGCGCAGACCGCGATGGTGAGCGCCGTGAGCAGGCCGCTGAGCACGCCGCGGGAGAACAGCCCGGCCTCGACGCTCCAGTGCAGGAACCCGAGGGTCATCGCCGCGTCGATGAGCCGCGACCCGCCCCACAGCAGGGCGACGTTGATGAAGACGCGGCGGACGGCCTTGTTGGCGAAGACCTCGGCGGGCAGGTGCACGAAGTCCTTCGCGAGTCGTTCCGTGATGGGTTTGCCGAGGGCCGCGCTACCGACGAAGAGCAGGAACATGAGCACCGAGCCGACCGCGGGCTGCAGGACGTAGACCACGGCACTCGACGTGACGAGCGCGAAGGCCGCCTTGCCCGCGAGCATCCCGGTGCAGAGCAGGAGCGTGCGCGGCATCTCCTTGCCGAGGGCACGCCGGGTGCCGAGCACGAAGGCGCACCAGCCGAGCACCGCGCACAGGCCGGCCACCAGGCCGACGTAGTGCAGCAGCAGCATGAGCAGCACCGTGGGGATGACCGCGGTCTCGAGCGCGATGACCAGCGCTCTGCCGACGGTGCTCCGCAAATGCGGGATCTCGATGACCAGATGATGTCGCTCCGGGTGCGACGATCTATGGTGCACGGGCTACGCCTCCAGGGGGTCCTGGCTCACTCCGGCGCTCACTCCTGCGGGCAGGTGTCGGAACCGTGATTAGGTGCCCGCGTGGCGGCCGTTCTTGAGACTTTACCCCGTGCGGGGTAAATCCCGCGTGTCGTCGTGCGCGAGGTCTCCTCCCGAACGGTCGGCGAGTGCGCGAGCCCGATCACCCCGATGATCAGCAACAACGCGGCTCCGGCCGTCGCGGCGAGGGCGGCGGGAGCGGTCGAGAGATGTGCGTGGAAGGCGAGCAGACCCAGCGCGTAGCTCGCGCCCGGATTGACGATGGACATGATCGCGATCGCCTCGGGCAACGATCCGGAGCCGTAGGCCTGCTGCCCGAGCAGCAGCCCGCACAGGGTCGACGCGGCGAGCACGTAGCCGGGCCAGTCGAGTGCGGTGGCGAGCACGCCCTCGGCGATCAGACTGTCGGCGGTGAGCTTCATCATCGCGGCGCTGATCGCGTAGCAGATCCCGGCCGACGCGGCGATCAGCCCACCGTAGAACAGGGGTCCGCCGCGCTGGGCGAGCTGCACCAGCGTCACGACGGTCGCCGCGGCGATGAGCACGGCGATGAGGAGCCGGTCGCGGTTCGGCGTGCCCTCCAGCGGCGCGGCGCCCTCGACCGTCAGGATGAGCGCGACGCCGCCGCTGACGGCGAGCGCGGCCAGCCAGTCCCTCAGCGGGGGCCACTTGCGGATCGCCGCCGACGCCATCGGCAGCGCGAACAGCAGCTGGGTCACCAGCAGCGGCTGGACGAGGGCGATGGAGCCGAGGTGGAGCGCGATGGCCTGGCAGAAGAAGCCGAGGAGGTTGGTGGCCCAGCCGATGAGCCAGAGGCGCTGCCGCAGCAGCCTGCGCACGAGCCACACCACGGGAATCTGGTGCCTGCTGGCGCGGTGTTCGGTGTCGCTGTCCGCGGCCCGCAGGACCGCGCGCCGCTGCAACGCGGCCGACGCGGCGAAGAAGAACGCCGCGCCGAAGCCGAGGAAGACAGGCGCTAACACATCTATTACCAGCACTCCGCGCCGGGAAAGGATTCCGGCTGTATCGGTGAAATGCCCCCGTTGTGGTGGTTCACGCAGACTACACCGGACCCCGTGCGGAGGCGTCTACCAGGCGTGAAGGATTCTTCAACGGCGAACACGATCGTGCTCGAGAAACGGAGATTGGCATGCCCACGGCGATTCGAATCCAGCAGACCGGCGGTCCAGAGGTGCTGGAGGTCGCCGATGTCGAGATCGGCCCGCCCGGGCCGAGAGAGGTCGTCGTCGATGTCGCCGCCGCGGGGGTGAACTACATCGACACCTACCAGCGCAGCGGGATCTACCCGATGACGCTGCCCTACACGCCGGGACTGGAGGGCGCGGGCACCGTGTCGGCGGTGGGTGCGGAGGTCACCGAGGTCACGATGGGTGACCGCGTCGCGTGGCAGGGTCATCCCGGCGGATACGCCCAGCAGGCGCTGGTGCCCGCGGGGATCGTGGTCCGCGTGCCGGACGCCGTGTCCGCCGAGACGGCCGCGGCCACGATGCTGCAGGGCATCACGGCGCACTACCTGCTGAACTCGACCCATCCGGTGACCGAGGGCGAGACGGTACTGGTCCACGCTGCCGCGGGCGGGGTGGGGCTACTGCTGGTCCAGCTCGCGAAGGCGAAGGGCGCGCGGGTGATCGGCACGGTGTCCACGGAGGAGAAGGAGCGGCTCGCGCGCGAGGCCGGCGCCGACGAGGTGATCCGCTACACCGAGGAGGACTTCGCCGAGGCGGCGAGGCGGCTCACCGGTGGCGAGGGCGTGGACGTGGTCTACGACGGAGTCGGCGCGTCGACCTACGAGGGCAGCCTCAAGAGCCTCCGCAGGCGCGGCCTGCTGGCGCTGTTCGGCGCCGCGAGCGGGCCGGTGCCGCCGATCGACCCGCAGCGGCTCAACGCGGGCGGCTCCCTGTTCCTCACGCGGCCGAAGACCGACGACCACGTGGTCACTCGGGAGGAGCTGGAGTGGCGCACCCGCGAGCTGTTCGACGCCGTCGCGGAGGGATCGCTCGGCATCCGCATCGGGGCGAGGTACCCGCTCGCGCAGGCCCGCCAGGCCCACGAGGACCTCCAGGGCCGCCGCACCACGGGCAAGGTGCTGCTACTCCCCTAGCCGATTCCGCAGTGAAGGCCACCATGCCTGCGCCCACCCGTCTCCCACCACCACCCAAACGGAGACGCTGCGCGCCACTGCGTTGGTTGAACGCAGTGATGGTGGCCTTCACTGCGAGGTGATCCGGTGGCTCAGCTGCCGGTGGTCACCCGGACGGCCTCGGCGACGACCACGAGGGTCTCGCCGGCGAGCGGGTTGCCGCTCTGCTCGGCGTAGCCGAGGTCCGGCGGCAGCACGAACACCTTGCTGCCGCCCTGCATGATGCCGGTCAGACCCTCGGTGAGGCCCTCGATGTCCTGCGGCTCACCAAGCCGGACGGACACGGGCCGCTCCTGGGCGAACGTGTTCTGCCCGACCTCGCCGTTCGACCAGGCGACGACCTGCAGGTTCACCTCGACGGTGTCGCCGGGCTCGGCGCCGGCGCCGGAACCCTCCGCCAGGTCACGCGTCAGCACGGTCGTCGGCGCCGCGCAGTCCCTCGGGATCTGCACGCGCGGCTGCTCACCGGCGGTGTCGACGGTGAGGTCGGCGGCCGTGCACTCCATCGCGTGCCCGGCGGCGTGCGACTCGGACGCGGAGGCCGAGGCGGACACGGACACCGGAGCCGGGGTGTGCGTCGGCTGCTCGCCAGGCTGCAGGTCGGTCGGCTCCTCGAGAGACGGCGAGCACGCCGCGAGTGCCGTGGCGGCGGCAGCCACGATCATGATCTTGCCAGCATTGCGCATGTGGACACCCTAGCTGGGCGTCTACCGGGCGCTTTGCGCACCTGACAGTGCGGGGATGCGTGGTCCGGTGTGGACGATGCCGAGGCGTTTCGTGGCTCGCGTCAGCGCGACGTAGAGATCGTTGAGTCCGCGCCGGGACTCCGCGACCACCTCGTCGGGGGCCACCACCACGACGGCGTCGAACTCCAGCCCCTTGGCCCGGTCGACCGTGAGCACCGACACCCTCGGGTTGTCGTCCTCGGCCGTGGTCCCCCCGGCGCCGGCCAGCTCCGCCGACAGCGGTCCCTCCAGGCCGGCTGGCACCAGCACGGCCACCGTGCCGCCCTCCACCTCGGCCAGCTCCTGGTCCACAATGGACCGGGCTTCGCCCACGACGGCGTCGCGGGGCAGCTCGCGCTGCCACGGCTCCGTCCCGGTCTCGCGCACCGATGTCGGCGCGCGCAGCTCCGGGGCGATCTCGGCGAGCACCCCGGCTGCGAGGTTCATGATCTCGGCGGGCGTGCGGTAGTTCACCGTCAGCTCCCGCAGGCGCCACCGGTCGGCGACGTAGGGCGTGAGCACGTCCGCCCACGACGACGTGCCCGCTGGCGAGCCGGTCTGCGACACGTCGCCCACGATCGTCATCGACCGGCTGGGGCACCGGCGCATGAGGATGCGCCAGTCCATCGCGGAGAGCTCCTGTGCCTCGTCCACGATCACGTGCCCGAAGGTCCACGTCCGGTCCTGGGCGGCACGCTGGGCGGCGGTCAGCACGCTCGCGGCGTCCTGCCGCTCGGCCAGCAGCTCGGCGTCCAGCACGTCGGAGACCCGGATGCGCTCCTCGTCGAAGATCTCCTCGTCCTGTTCGAGGATGTCGAGCACGCCCTCGGCGTAGGCCTTCTCCTCGCGTTCGCGCTTGGCCCTGCGGGCGCGGATCTCCGTGTCGTCCTCGCCGAGCAGCTCGGCGAGCTCGTCCAGCAGCGGGACGTCGGCCGGCGTCCACAGCGAGCCGGGCAGGCGCAGCAGCACGTCGCGCTCGTCGTCGGTGAGGTGCCCGCGCGTGGCGGAGTCGAGCCGGGCGGGCGAGGTCAGCAGGTCGGCCAGCAGCTCCTGCGGCGTGAGCTTCGGCCACAGCCCGTTCAGCGCGGCCAGCACGGCCGGGTCCTCGGCCAGCTCCTGCCGGATGGTGGCGAGGTCGCGAGCGTCGAGCAGCTCGCCGTCGTCGGTCTCGTCCTCGGCGAGCGGGATGTCGGGCACGTTGTCGAGCACAACGGACTCCAGCCGCTGCGCCGACTGCGCGGCCAGCGCGTCGAGCAGCTCGTCGACGAAGCCGCGGCGCGCGAGGTTGTGCGGCTTGAGGGTGTTCCTCGCCCGCTCCCTCGCCCGCTCGCACGTGGCCCGGTCGAGGGTCAGCGTCTCGCCCTCGACCTCGATCTCCAGCACGTCCTCGGGCACGGTCTGGCGGTCGCGGACGGCCTGGGTGAGCACATCGACCATCGTGAGCCTGCCCTTGATCTCGGCCGCCTCCGGCGAGTCGGCGCCCGTGGCCGCGAGGCCGGGGAACAGCTCTCCGACGGTCGAGAGCAGCACACCCGTCTCGCCCAGCGACGGCAGCACCTGGCCGATGTAGCGCAGGAACGTGCTGTTGGGGCCCACCACGAGCACGCCACGCGTGTCGAGCTGACGCCGGTAGGTGTAGAGCAGGTACGCGGCCCGGTGCAGCGCGACGGCGGTCTTGCCGGTGCCAGGGCCGCCCTGGACCACCATGACGCCGCCGAGGTCGGCGCGGATGATGCGGTCCTGCTCGGCCTGGATGGTGGCGACGATGTCGGACATCGCGCCAGTGCGCCGCTTCTCCAGTGCCGCCAGCAGCGCCGCCTCGCCCGCGAGCCCGAGGTGGTCGCTGCTCTCGGCGGAGCCGAGGTCGAGGATCTCGTCGTCGACGCCCACGACCCGCCGGGTCAGCGTGCGGATGTGGCGTCTGCGCCGCACGCCGTCGGGCGAGGCTGCCGTCGCCAGGTAGAACGGGCGCGACACGGGCGCACGCCAGTCGATCAGCAGCGGCTGATAGTCGTCGTCCTCGTCGAACAGCCCCAGCCTGCCGATGTAGATGGGCGAGTCACCGTCGTGGCCCTCGGCGAAGTCGAGCCTGCCGAAGCACAGGCCCTGCTCCACCGAGCTGAGCTGTGCCAGCCGGTCGCTGTGCGTCGCCGTCGCGGCCTCCCGCTCGGCCTGTGCCTGCGGGCCGCTGCCGCCCGAGCGCAGCGCCTCGGTCAGCCTGCGCGAGGCCAGCTCCCGCTCGGTGTCGAGCTTGGCGTAGAGGAGCGAGAGGTACTCCTGCTCGGCGGCGATGTCGGCGGACTTGCCGTCGTCGGACGGGGACACGGACAAGGGCAGCCTGCTTTCGAACGACGGGAATCGGTGGCCGAGTCATAACGAACACCGGCTCGCGAGAATTCCCCGCCCCGCCGGGCGGCGCCGGACTCAGAAGGGCAGGCCCAGCACCGGCAGGCCGATCGCGGAGTCGACGGCCAGCGCGCAGAACACGATCATCAGGTAGGTGTTGGACCGGTGGAACAGGGCCATCGGCTTGGTCTCCACCCCGCGCCTCACGGAGGAGTGCAGGCGGTGGGCGTAGAACAGGAACCACGCGCCGGCCAGCGCCGCGAAGGACGCGTAGAGCCAGCTCGTCGCCGGGGCGAGCAGCAGCGTCCAGCCGACCATCACCCACGAGTAGATGACGATCTGCTTGGCCACGTGCTGCGGCGTGGCCACCACGGGCAGCATCGGCACGCCGGCCCGCTCGTAGTCCTCGCGGTACTTCATGGCGAGCGCCCACGTGTGGGGCGGCGTCCAGAAGAAGATCACGCCGAACATCACGAAGGCCGGCCACTGCACGGTGCCCTCCACCGCGGCCCAGCCGATCACCACCGGCATGCAGCCGGCGGCACCGCCCCACACGACGTTCTGCGGCGTGCGCCGCTTCAGCACGAGCGTGTAGACGAAGATGTAGAAGAGGATCGTGGCGATCGCGAGCAGCGCCGCCAGCAGGTTCACGGTGAGATAGAGCACCGCGAACGAGGCGCCGCCGAGCGCGAGCCCGAAGATCAGCGCGCCGCGCCTCGGCACCGAGTCGCGAACCAGCGGGCGCCGCTTGGTCCGGTTCATCACCTTGTCGATGTCGGCGTCGATCACGCAGTTGAGCGCGTTGGCGCTGCCCGCCGCCATCGTGCCGCCGAGGAGCGTGGCGAGCGCCAGCCACGGCGAGGGGATCTCGCGCCCCGCGAGGAACATCGCGGGGATCGTGGTCACGAGCAGCAGCTCGATGACCCTCGGCTTGGCGAGCGCGGCGTACGCGCCGACCACCTGGCGGAAACCTCGCCGGCCACCGGCTGGGGACTCACCGGTGGGATGCACGGCGCTGGTGTTCTCACTGCGACCGTGCGCAGCGTGCACCAACGACATTTCGCTCCCTGCGTCAGATCGGGGTCGGCAGCCCTGCCACTGCTCAGCGGCCACTGCCTTGACAGATCGTAGTAGAAGGCGTTCCGGGGCCCCGTGGCGGCATCGCGCGGAAGAGACGTGCGTCGCATGCGGGGCCGCCCGTTGGTGCCCCCGCGAGCAAACCGGGTACCTACTAGGCTGGCCCTCGTCGATCGCGGATCCCGGGTCACCTCGCAAGATTGCAGGATAACGGGCTCCGGATCGATTAAGGTGGGTGGCGGCCGGGCGCCACCGGGTAACCACGAAGAGCTACTACGCGCAATCGACTCAGGAGCCGAGTTCAGTGTCGGAAAACGCCACGACCGCCGAGAACAACCCCCTACTGCGCCGGAACTACCCGGCCGACTGGACCGAGCTGGACACCCGCGCGGTGGACACCGTCCGCGTACTGGCCGCCGACGCGGTGGAGAACTGCGGCAGCGGTCACCCCGGCACCGCCATGAGCCTGGCGCCGGTGGCCTACTCGCTGTTCCAGCGCGTGATGCGGCACGACCCGAGCGACCCGGAGTGGCCGGCCCGTGACCGGTTCATCCTCTCGGCGGGGCACAGCAGCCTGACGCTCTACATCCAGCTCTTCCTCGCCGGCTACGGCCTCGAGATGGAGGACCTCGAGCAGCTGCGCAAGTGGGGCTCGAAGACCCCTGGCCACCCCGAGTACCGGCACACCCCCGGCATCGAGACCACCACCGGACCGCTCGGCCAGGGCCTGGCCAACGCCGTGGGCATGGCGATGGCCGCCCGGCGCGAACGCGGCCTGCTCGACCCCGACGCGCCGCAGGGCGAGAGCCTGTTCGACCACCACATCTACGTGATCGCCTCCGACGGCGACATCGAGGAGGGCGTCACCTCCGAGGCCTCCTCGCTCGCGGGCCGCCAGGAGCTCGGCAACCTCGTGGTGATCTACGACGACAACAAGATCTCCATCGAGGACGACACCAACATCGCGCTGTCGGAGGACACCGCCAAGCGCTACGAGTCCTACGGCTGGCACGTGCAGGTCGTCGACGGCGGCGAGGACGTCGTGGCGTTCGAGCAGGCCATCGAGGCCGCCAAGGCCGAGACCACGCGCCCGTCATTCATCCTGCTGCGCACCGTGATCGGCTACCCGGCGCCGAAGAAGATGGGCACCGGCAAAGCCCACGGCGCCGCGCTCGGCGCCGACGAGGTGTCCGCCGTCAAGGAGATCCTGGGCTTCGACCCGGAGAAGAGCTTCCAGATCGAGAACGAGGTCCTCGCCCACACCCGCAAGGCGCTCGACCGCGGCAAGGCCGAGCACACCAAGTGGCTCCAGTTGTGGGAGTCCTGGGCCGAGGCCAACCCGGAGCGCAAGGAGCTGGCCGACCGCCTGGCCACCCGCTCGCTGCCGGCCGGCTGGGCCGAGAAGCTGCCGAGCTGGGAGCCGGACGAGAAGGGCATCGCCACCCGCAAGGCCTCCGGTGAGGTGCTGTCGGCCGTCGCCGACGTGCTGCCCGAGCTGTGGGGCGGCTCCGCCGACCTCGCCGAGAGCAACAACACCACGATGAAGGGCGCCGACTCGTTCGGCCCCGAGAGCGCCTCCACCGACATGTGGAAGGCCAACCCGTACGGCCGCACGCTGCACTTCGGCGTCCGCGAGCACGCGATGGGCTCGATCCTCAACGGCATCGCGCTGCACGGCGGCACCCGGCCCTACGGCGCCACGTTCCTGATCTTCAGCGACTACATGCGTCCCGCGGTGCGGCTCGCCGCGCTGATGAAGGCGCCGGTCGTCTACGTGTGGACGCACGACTCGATCGGCCTCGGCGAGGACGGCCCCACCCACCAGCCGATCGAGCAGCTGGCCTCGCTGCGCGCCATCCCCGGCCTCAACGTCGTGCGCCCCGCCGACGCCAACGAGACCGCCGCCGCGTGGAAGGCCGTGCTGGAGGACACCGACGCGCCGTCCGGCCTCGCGCTGACCCGGCAGAACGTGCCGGTGCTGGAGGGCACGAACGCCGAGGGCGTCGCCAGGGGCGGCTACGTGCTGGCCGAGGCCTCCAACGGCAATCCCGAGGTCGTGCTCATCGCCACGGGCTCCGAGGTGCAGCTGGCCGTCGAGGCCAGGAAGGTCCTCGAGGCCGACGGCGTTGCCACGAGTGTGGTGTCCATGCCGTGTGTCGAGTGGTTCGACGCGCAGGAGCAGAGCTACCGCGACGCCGTGATTCCGCCGACCGTCAAGGCCCGCGTGGCCGTCGAGGCCGGCATCGCACAGCCGTGGCACCGCTTCGTCGGCGACCGCGGCGAGATCGTGTCCATCGAGCACTTCGGCGCCTCGGCGGATTTCAAGACCCTGTTCCGCGAGTTCGGCTTCACGGCGGAGGCCGTGGTCGCCGCGGCCCGCCGCTCGCTGGAGAAGAACTCCTGACAAACAACTCCCGACTATCAAAGGGGATCACGTCATGAGCAACACCGACCGGCTGGCCCAGCTCTCGCAGGCAGGCGTGTCGATCTGGCTCGACGACCTGTCGAGGGAGCGGCTCACCTCGGGCAACCTCGCCGAGCTCATCCGCGACAAGCACGTCGTGGGTGTCACCACCAACCCGACGATCTTCGCGGGCGCGCTGTCCAAGGGCGAGGCCTACGACGAGCAGGTGCGCGAGCTCGCCGAGCGCGGCGCCGACCTGCACGCCGCGGTGCGCGAGCTGACCACCACCGACGTGCGCAACGCCGCGGACCTCTTCCGCGACGTCTACACCGCCACGAACGGGGTCGACGGCCGCGTCTCCATCGAGGTCGACCCCGGCCTCGCGCGGGACACCGAGAAGACCGTCGCCGAGGCGCAGGACCTGTGGAAGACGGTCGACCGCCCGAACATCCTGGTGAAGATCCCGGCCACCGAGCAGGGTCTGCCCGCGATCACGCGGACGCTCGCCGAGGGCATCAGCGTCAACGTCACGCTGATCTTCTCCGTCGAGCGGTACCGCGCCGTCATCGAGGCGTTCTTCGCCGGGCTGGAGCAGGCCAAGGCCAACGGCCACGATCTCAGGGGCATCCAGTCCGTCGCGTCGTTCTTCGTGTCCCGGGTGGACGCCGAGGTCGACAAGCGGCTGGAGGCCATCGGCACCGACGAGGCGCTGGCCCTTCGCGGAGAGGCCGCGATCGCCAACGCCCGCCTCGCCTATGCGGCGTACGAGGAGCTGTTCGCCTCGCAGCGGTGGGCCGCGCTCAAGGCCGAGGGCGCGAACCCGCAGCGCCCGCTGTGGGCCTCCACCGGCGTGAAGAACCCGGAGTACTCCGACACGCGC
This sequence comes from Prauserella endophytica, assembly GCF_005146945.1. GTDB lineage: Bacteria > Actinomycetota > Actinomycetes > Mycobacteriales > Pseudonocardiaceae > Prauserella_A > Prauserella_A endophytica. The sequence continues at coordinate 35,379 of NZ_SWMS01000008.1, read as the reverse complement.
TACGTCGACGAGCTCGTGGTGGCCGGCACGGTGAACACGATGCCGGAGAAGACGCTGTTCGCCGCCGCCGACCACGCCGAGATCGTGGGCGACAAGGTGAGCGGCACCGGCGCGCGGGCGCAGGAGGTGTTCGACAAGCTGCGTGCCATCGGCATCGACGTGACCGACGTGTTCCTCACTCTGGAGAACGAGGGCGTCGAGAAGTTCGACAAGTCCTGGGCCGAGCTGCTGGACACCGTCACCGGCCAGCTCGACAAGGCGAAGGGCTGAGCCGGCGATGGCTGGAGAACGGACTTCAGTCACGATCGAAGACACCGCACTCGACACCGCGGCCGCGCCGCTGCTCGACAAGCTCGTCAGCGACGGGGTGGCGAGCAAGGTCGGCGCCCAGGACGCCACGCTGTGGGGCGCCGAGGCGGAGTCCGAGGCGTCCATCCGGCTGTCCTGGACCACCCTGCACAGGAGCTCCCGCCCGCTGATCGGTGAGATCGAGGCCCTGCGCACCGAGCTGCGCTCCGAGGGCGTCGACCGCGTCGTGCTCGCCGGGATGGGCGGCTCGTCACTGGCGCCGGAGGTGATCACCGGCACCGAGGGCGTCGCGCTCACGGTGCTGGACACCACCGACCCCGGCCAGGTCGCCGACGCGCTCGCCGGCGACCTGGACCGCACGGTGATCGTGGTGTCGTCCAAGTCCGGCACCACGGTGGAGACCGACAGCCACCGGCGGATCTTCGCGAAGGCGTTCGCCGACGCGGGCATCGACGCGGCCCGGCGCATCGTCGTGGTCACCGATCCCGGCTCACCGCTGGCGGAGCTGGGCGAGACCGAGGGCTACCGCAAGGTGTTCCTCGCCGACCCGAACGTCGGCGGCCGCTACTCGGCGCTCACCGCGTTCGGGCTCGTCCCGGCCGGGCTCGCCGGCGCCGACGTGGCGCGGCTGCTCGACCAGGCGGCCGGCGTCGCCGACACGCTCACGGCCGACTCGACGGACAACCCGGCACTGCGGCTCGCGGCGGCGCTCGGCGCCGCGCACGCCGACGGCGCCGAGAAGATCGTGCTCGCCGACACCGGCTCCGGCATCACGGGCGTCGGCGACTGGGCCGAGCAGCTCATCGCCGAGTCCACGGGCAAGCAGGGCACCGGCCTGCTGCCCGTCGTCGTCGAGGGCCACACCGCACCCGGCTTCACGAGCGCGGGTTCCGACGCGACCCCGGTCGCCGTCGGCCCCGCGTCGGGTGAGGCCAAGGTCGCCGTCACGGGCCCGCTCGGCGCCCAGTTCCTGCTGTGGGAGTTCGCGGTGGCGATCGCGGGCAGGCTGCTCGGGATCAACCCGTTCGACCAGCCCGACGTGGAGGCCGCGAAGAAGGCGGCCAGGTCGCTGCTGGACGACCCGGCAGCGCTCACCGGCTCCGCCGAGCCGTCGGCGGTGCTCGGCTCCGTCGAGGTGTACGGAGGCGCGGGAACCACCGGAGAGGGTTCGCTGACCGACGTCCTGCGGGAGTTCCTCGACAGCGCCCCCGAGGGCGGCTACGTGGCCGTGCAGGCCTACCTCGACCGGCTCGACGACGCGTCGGCCTCGCTGCTGCGCCCCGAGCTGGCCAAGCGGACCGGGCTGCAGACGACGTTCGGCTGGGGACCCCGGTTCCTGCACTCCACCGGCCAGTACCACAAGGGCGGCCACCCGAACGGCGTCTTCCTGCAGCTCACCGGCACGCCGGAGAACGACCTCGAGGTGCCGGACCGGCCGTACACGCTGGGCCAGCTGCAGCGGGCGCAGGCGCTGGGTGACGGTCAGGTGCTCGCCGCGGGCGGCAGGCCCGTGCTGCGGCTGCACCTCACCGACCGGGCCGCGGGGCTGGCCGAACTGATGCGCGCCGTACAGGAGCTCGCTTCATGAAACGAGGGTGGACCAACCCGCTGCGGGATCCCCGCGACAAGCGGCTGCCGAGGATCGCCGGGCCCTCGGGCCTGGTGATCTTCGGCGTCACCGGGGACCTCTCGCGCAAGAAGCTCATGCCCGCCATCTACGACCTCGCGCACCGTGGCCTCCTGCCGGCCGGGTTCTCGCTCGTCGGGTTCGCGCGGCGGGACTGGGAGGACCAGGACTTCGGCGAGCTCGTGCACGACTCGGTGGCCGAGCACGCCAGGACGCCGTTCCGCGAGTCGGTGTGGAACCGGCTCGCCGAGGGCATCCGCTTCGTTCAGGGCACGTTCGACGACGACGACGCGTTCGACCGGCTCGCCCAGACCGTGCACGACCTCGACGAGGCGCGCGGCACGGGCGGCAACACCGCGTTCTACCTCTCCATCCCGCCGTGGGCGTTCCCCGTGGTCACCAAGCAGCTGGCGCGCTGCGGGCTCGCGGAGTCCAGCGAGGACGTGTGGCGCAGGGTCGTCATCGAGAAGCCGTTCGGCCACGACCTCACGAGCGCCAAGGAGCTCAACGCGGTCGTCAACGACGTGTTCCCCGAGGAGTCGGTGTTCCGCATCGACCACTACCTCGGCAAGGAGACGGTGCAGAACATCCTGGCGCTGCGCTTCGCCAACCAGATGTTCGAGCCGATCTGGAACGCCAACTTCGTCGACCACGTGCAGATCACGATGGCCGAGGACATCGGCCTCGGCGGCCGCGCCGGTTACTACGACGGCATCGGCGCCGCGCGGGACGTGATCCAGAACCACCTGCTGCAGTTGCTTGCGCTCACGGCGATGGAGGAGCCGGTCTCCTTCCACCCGAGAGCGCTGCGCGCCGAGAAGGTCAAGGTGCTCAGCGCCACCAAGCCCGTCGGGCCGTTCGACGAGACCACGGCGCGGGGCCAGTACGCGGGCGGCTGGCAGGGCGGCAAGAAGGTGCCGGGCCTGCTGCAGGAAGGCGGCTTCTCGAAGGAGTCGACCACCGAGACCTACGCCGCGGTGACGCTGGAGGTGCAGAACCGGCGCTGGGCCGGGGTGCCCTTCTACCTGCGCACCGGCAAGCGCCTCGGCCGCAGGGTCACCGAGGTCGCCGTGGTGTTCAAGCGGGCGCCGCACCTGCCGTTCGACTACACGGCAACCGAGGAGCTGGGCGAGAACGCGCTGGTGATCCGGGTGCAGCCGGACGAGGGCATCACGATGCGGTTCGGCTCCAAGGTGCCCGGCACCACGATGGAGGTCCGCGACGTCACGATGGACTTCGGCTACGGCCACGCGTTCACCGAGACCTCGCCGGAGGCGTACGAGCGGCTGATCCTGGACGTGCTGCTGGGCGAGCCGTCGCTGTTCCCCGTGAACGAGGAGGTCGAGCTGTCCTGGCAGATCCTGGACCCGGTTCTGGAGCACTGGGCCAAGCGCGGGGCGCCCGAGCCGTACCAGCCGGGCTCGTGGGGGCCGCCGTCGGCGGAGGCGATGCTGGAGCGTTCGGGTAGGCACTGGAGGCGGCCGTGATCATCGATCTGCCATCGACCACGACGTCCCAGCTCAACAAGAAACTGGTCGAGCTGCGCGAGCGCGGTGGCGCGATCGCGCTCGGCCGCGTGCTCACGCTGGTGATCGCCGCGGAGGACGACGAGCAGCTCGAGGATGCCATCGACGCGGCGAACGAGGCCAGCCGCGAGCACCCGTCGCGGGTGATCGTGGTGGCCAAGGGCGCCCGCACGGCGGCGCCGCGCATCGACGGCCAGATCCGCGTCGGTGGCGACGCGGGGGCCAGCGAGGTGATCGTGCTCCGGCTCTACGGCGCGCTCGCGAGCCAGGGCCAGAGCGCGGTGGTGCCGCTGCTGCTGCCCGACGCCCCGATCGTCACGTGGTGGCCGGGAAGCGGGCCGAAGGCACCGGCGAGGGACCCGCTGGGCGAGCTCGCCCAGCGGCGGATCACCGACTCGGCCGCGGAGAAGAACCCGATCAGGGCGCTGATGACGCGGGCGAAGTCCTATGTCGACGGTGACACCGACCTGGCCTGGACCAGGCTCACCAACTGGCGGGCGCAGCTCGTCTCGGCGCTGGACCTGCCGCCGTACGAGCGGGTCACCGCGGCGTCGGTGACCGGGGAGGCCGACTCGCCGTCCACCGAGCTGCTGGCGGGCTGGCTCGCCGAGTACCTGAAGGTGCCGGTGAAGCGGGTCAAGACCACCACGGCTCAGGGCATCGTGGCGGTGTCGCTGGAGCGCCCCTCCGGCGCGATCGAGATCTACCGGCCCGACGGCCGCACCGGCACGCTGACCCAGCCGGGCCAGCCGACCCGGCGAATCTCGCTGCACCGCAGGGACAACCGCGACTGCCTGATCGAGGAGCTGCGCAGGCTGGATCCGGACGAGATCTACGAGGCCGCGCTGCTGGGACTCGGCAAGCTGTCGGCGGCCCGCAAGAAGCCGGCGGCCGGCAAGGCCGCCGCGACGAAGACGAAGGCGAAGGCATGAACCCGGCCTCGGAGGTGGTGGTCTACGCCAACCCCGGTCTGCTCGCGGCCGCGTGCGCGGCCCGGCTGGTGACGAAGCTGGTGGACCTGCAGGCCGCCAGGGGGTCGGCGTCGCTCGTGCTGACCGGAGGGGGCACCGGGATCGCGATCCTGGAGCAGCTGCGCCACTCCCCCGCACGGGACGCGATCGACTGGGCGCGGCTCGACCTGTACTGGGGCGACGAGCGGTTCGTTCCCGCGGACGACCCGGAGCGCAACGAGAAGCAAGCGCGCGAGGCGCTGCTGGACCACGTGCCGGTGGACCCGGCACGGGTGCACGCGATGGCGCCGTCAGACGGCGAGTTCGGCGACGACCCGGACGCGGCGGCGGCCGCCTACGCCGACGTGCTGGCCGCGAACGCGCGGCCGGAGGACCACGGCCCGGTGCCGACGTTCGACGTCATGCTGCTCGGCCTCGGCGGTGAGGGCCACACGGCGTCGATCTTCCCCGAGTCGCCCGCCGCGTACGAGAACGAGCGGTCGGTGGTGGCGGTGCGCAACTGCCCGAAGCCGCCGCCCACCCGCGTCTCGCTGACGTTCCCGGCGATCCGCAGCGCGGCCGAGGTGTGGCTGGTGACCACGGGCGAGGCCAAGGCCGACGCCGTGGCGCTGGCGCTCTCGGGTGCGGGCGAGGTGCAGCTGCCGGTGGCGGGCGCGCGGGGCAGGCGCCGCACGCTGTGGCTGCTGGACAAGGCCGCCGCGGGCAAGCTCGGCGACGTGCCGACATCGCCTCGCGTGTAGGCGGTTTTCACCGGCACACGCCACCGTTTCCCCTGGCCCCGCACACACGGACGCGCGACACCGTGTGTGCGGGGCGTTAACTTCCGCACACTTTTTCAGGTTTTCGCGTCCCAAACCCGTCCTCATGACCTCTCATTGTCGAGTCCACAAGACGAGAGGTCCAAGCCATGACCACAGAGGGAATGACCATCCCCGGGGTTTCGGTCGGCGGCCCAGGCGCGGGGGCCGCCGACCGCGCGCGGTCGCGCCGGACGACCGTCCCGAGAGCGACGACAGCACTGTGGAACCACCCTGGCGTGCGCAAGGTCGCGGTCGACGCGGCCGTCATCCTCATCGCCGTACTCGACGTCTGGCTGGTGATCCCGGAAGGCGCCGAAAAGTACTCCGTCTGGCTCTCCGCGGCGAGCTGCGTGGCGCTGGTGGCGCGCCGCTGGCTGCCGTTCACGGTCGTGCTGCTGACGTTCCCCGGGTTCATCGCCGGGTGGGCGCAGCTGGCCGCGATGATCGCGCTGGGCTACCTGGCGACCCGCAAGCAGATGCACTGGCAGACCTGGGTCGGCGCGGGGCTCGTGTGGCTGTCCAGGTTCGTGCTGTGGCCGCTGCCGGACTTCGTCGCGCTCACGTGGCGCGAGCACGCCCTCTCGGCCATCTACGGCGTGATCGTCGCCGGGATGCCGGTGGCGATCGGCCTGCTCATCGGGGCGCGGCAGGAGCTGGCCGCCCGGCTCGCGGAGCTGGCGGCCAGCCGCGACCGGGAACGCAAGCTGTACGCCGAGACCGTGCGCGCGGACGAGCGGGCCCGGCTGGCGAGGGAGATGCACGACGTCGTCTCCCACGACATCACCCTCATCGCCATGCAGGCGGGCGCGCTGGCCGCCATCAGCCCGAGCGGCGACGCGGAGCGCACGGCCCGCACGATCCGCCAGCTGTCCACGCGCACTCTGGAGGAGTTGCGTGCGCTCGTGGGCGTCCTGCGCTCCGGCACCGAGGACGACGGCCCGCAGCCCGACCTCGCGGACCTCTCGGAGCTCATCAGGGCCGCGGACGTGCCGGTGCAGCTCGCCGTCGAGCGGGTGCCGGAGGACCTGCCGCCGAAGGTGTCCGCGGCGGCGTACCGGACCGTCCAGGAGTGCCTGACGAACGTCCGCAAGCACGCACCGGGCGCGACGGCGTTCGTGCGCCTGCGCGGCGATCAGGAGGGCCTCTCGGTCGAGGTGAGCAACGACCGGCCGGACGAGCCGCACGGCGGCGCCGACGAGTTCCCCTCCGGCGGCTACGGGCTCACGGGCCTCGCGGAGCGGGCGCGCCTGCTCGGCGGCACCTTCGAGACCACGCCGACGCCGGACGGCGGCTGGCGGGTGGCCGCGAAGTACCCCGTGTCGTTCTGACTCTGGGCACGATGACGGCCGCCGGGCGGGTGCCCGGCGGCCGTCGTCGAGCCGACTCTCAGATCTGGCGGCGCTGCCGCAGCCGCTCCAGCGCCTCGGCGAGGATGGCCTCACCGTCGGCGTCGCTGCGCCGCTCCTTCACGTACGCCAGGTGAGTCTTGTACGGCTCCGTGCGCGGAGCCGCGGGCGGGTTCTGCTCGTCCTGTCCGCCCGGCAGCCCGCACCGAGGGCAGTCCCACTCCTCCGGAACCTCGGCATCCATCGCGAACGACGGCCGGGATTCATGCCCGTTGGCACACCAGTAGGACACCCGGCGCCTCGGAGCGGCCTCCCCACGCTCCGACTCGCCGGAGGGACCCGCCCCGACTCTCGTGCCTCGAATCGCGTTACCGCCAACCATGCTTCCTCACACCCACCAGTGAAGTTGACGTACCCCGCCAGGCACGCCGATTCCGATCAGATCTTCAGCAGCAGACCGAGACCGATGATGGAGATGATCCATACGGCGCCGAGGCCGAGCGTGATGCGGTCGAGGTTCTTCTCGGCCACGCTCGACCCGGCCAGGCTCGACTGCATACCACCACCGAACAGGGAGGACAGCCCGCCACCGCGGCCACGGTGCAGCAACACCGCAACGATCAGCAGCACGCTGGTCGCGATCAACAGGATCTGCAGGAAAAGCTTCATGTCATCCTCTGTGTACTGCGGGTGGCGGGGGTACCCAGAGTAGCGGGTCCCCACTGAGATCAGGGTAGAGGCCCTCCGGCGGCGAGAGCGCACAGTTTCGTGAACTCTTCACCGTCGAGGCTGGCGCCGCCCACGAGCGCGCCGTCGACATTGTCGCACTTGATCAGGTCGGCGATGTTGCCCGACTTCACCGAACCGCCGTAGAGCACGCGGACCTGCTCGGCCACCTCGGCGCCGTACTTCTCGGTGAGCGCCGTCCGCAGGGCCGCGCACACCTCCTCGGCGTCCGCCGGGGTCGCCACACGGCCGGTGCCGATCGCCCACACGGGTTCGTAGGCGATGACCGTGTTCTGCACCTGCTCGGCCTTGAGCCCCTTCAACCCGGCGATGAGCTGCGCGGTCGTGTGCTCGATGTGCCCGCCGGCCTCGCGCACCTCCAGCTGCTCGCCGACGCAGAGGATCGGCGAGAGCCCGTGCTTGTGGGCGGCCCGCACCTTCTTGTTCACGATCTCGTCGGTCTCGGCGTGGTACTCGCGCCGCTCGGAGTGACCGACAACGACGTAGGTGCAGCCGAGCTTGGCGAGCATCGGGCCCGACACGTCACCGGTGTAGGCCCCGGAGTCCTGCGGCGCGAGGTCCTGCGCGCCGTAGGTGAGCAGGAGCTTGTCGCCGTCGACCAGCGTCTGCACGCTGCGGATGTCGGTGAACGGCGGGAGGACGGTGACGTCGACCTTGGCGTAGTACTTCTCGGGCAGCGAGAAGGCGATCTTCTGCACCAGGGCGATGGCCTCGAGGTGGTTGAGGTTCATCTTCCAGTTGCCCGCGATCAGTGGCTTGCGGCTCACGCGCGTACCTCCCGCTCGTCGAGGGGGGTCTGGGGTGGAGCGGAGCTCCCCCCAGGAATTGGACACGGCCAGTTGCCCGCGATCAGCGGCTTGCGCGCCATCAGGCTCCTTCACTCAGGACCGCCACGCCGGGCAGCTCCTTGCCTTCGAGGTACTCCAGCGACGCGCCGCCGCCGGTGGAGATGTGCGAGAAGCCGTCCTCGGGCAGGCCCAGCAGGCGCACCGCGGCGGCCGAGTCGCCACCGCCGACGACGCTGAACGCCGACGAGCCGGCGATCGCCTGCGCGACCCCGCGGGTGCCCTCGGCGAAGGGCGCCATCTCGAACACGCCCATGGGCCCGTTCCAGAAGATCGTCTCCGCTCCGGTGATGGCGGCCGCGAACGCGGTGGTGGTCTCCGGGCCGATGTCGAGGCCCATCCAGCCGTCCTCGATCTCCGTGGCGGCCACGGTGCGGGTGGCGGCGTCGGCGGCGAACCTGTCCGCGGCGACGACGTCGACCGGCAGCACGAGCTTGCCGCCCGCCTCCGCCAGCAGCCGCTTGCACGTGTCGACCATGTCGGTCTCCAGCAGCGAGCTGCCGACGCCGTGGCCCTGCGCGGCGAGGAACGTGAAGCACATGCCCCCGCCCACGAGCAGCCGGTCGACCTTCGGCAGCAGCGCCTCGATCACGGCGAGCTTGTCGGAGACCTTCGAGCCGCCGAGTACCACCGCGTAGGGCCGCCGCGGGTCACCCGTGAGCTTCGCGAGCACCTCCAGCTCGGCGAGCACCAGGCCGCCCGCGTAGGCGGGCAGCACGCGGGCCACGTCGTACACGGAGGCCTGCTTGCGGTGCACCACGCCGAAGCCGTCGGAGACGAACGCGGCGCCGGGGACGAGCCCGGCGAGCTCGCGGGCCAGCCCGGCCCGCTCGCCCTCGTCCTTGCTCGTCTCGCGCGGGTCGAAGCGCACGTTCTCCAGCAGGGCCACCTGGCCGTCGGCGAGCGAGCCGGTGACGGCCTTCGCCTGCTGGCCGACGACGTCACCGGCCAGCTGGACCTCGGCCCTGAGCAGCTCACCGAGCCGCGCGGCGACCGGGCGCAGCGAGTACTTCTCGTCGGGTGCGCCCTTCGGCCTGCCGAGGTGGGCCGTGACGACCACCTTCGCGCCCGCGTCGGCGAGGCGCTCAATGGTCGGCAGGGCGGCCCGCACGCGGCCGTCATCGGTGATGGTGGCGCCGTCGAGCGGCACGTTCAGGTCCGAACGCACCAGCACGTACCGCCCGGAGACACCCTCGGACAACAGGTCGTCGAGTGACTTGAGCGCCATCGGTCAGGACAGCTTGGAGCCGACGAGGCCGACGAGGTCCACGAGGCGGTTGGAGTAGCCCCACTCGTTGTCGTACCAGCCGAACACCTTGACCTGGTCGTCGATGACCTTCGTCAGCGGCGCGTCGTAGATGCACGAGGCCGGGTCGTTGACGATGTCGGACGAGACGATCGGGTCCTCGCTGTAGCGCAGGATGCCCTTGAGCGGGCCCTCCGCGGCAGCCTTGTAGGCCTCGTTGATCTCTTCGACCGTGGCCTTCTTGGTCAGGTTGACCGTGAGGTCGGTGATCGAGCCGGTGGGCACGGGGACGCGCAGCGAGTAGCCGTCCAGCTTGCCGTTGAGCTCCGGCAGCACCAGGCCGATGGCCTTCGCGGCGCCGGTGGAGGTCGGCACGACATTCAGCGCGGCGGCGCGAGCGCGGCGCGGGTCCTTGTGCGGGCCGTCCTGCAGGTTCTGGTCCTGCGTGTAGGCGTGGATGGTGGTCATCAGGCCCTTTTCGATGCCGAACGTGTCGTGCAGCACCTTGGCGAGCGGGGCCAGGCAGTTGGTGGTGCAGGAAGCGTTGGAGATGATCGTCTGCGAGCCGTCGTAGAGCTTGTCGTTGGCGCCGAGCACGACGGTCAGGTCCTCGCCCTTGGCGGGCGCCGAGATGATGACCTTCTTCGCGCCGCCCGCGATGTGGGCCTTGGCGGCGTCGGCGTTGGTGAAGAAGCCGGTGGACTCCACGACCACGTCCACGCCGAGGTCACCCCACGGGAGGTTGGCCGGGTCGCGCTCGGCGAGCGCCTTGATGGTCTTGCCGCCGACGACGATGCCCTCGTCGGAGACGCTGACCTCCTCCGGGTAGCGGCCGAGGACGCTGTCGTACTTGAGCAGGTGGGCCATCGTGGCGACGTCGCCCAGGTCGTTGAACGCGACGACCTCGATGTCGTGGCCGCTGGCCTGCACCGCGCGGAAGAAGTTGCGGCCGATGCGGCCGAAGCCGTTGACGCCTACGCGAACCGTCACTGCTCTTCTCTCCTCAAGGGTTCGACCCGGCCGCAGCCGGGGCTACACATCTTCGGGTTCAACCGCCACCCTAGCGTGCCTGGCCAGGGCGGACCCTCATCCCCCGACCGAGACGTCCCCCACCTCGAAGCATTCAGCGAATCGATCAAGAAGACAGCTCTTTCTCGACCGGTGTGCGGAATCTCGGGACCACCACGACGTCGCCGAGCCACGCCGTCAGCCGGGCCGCCTCGGCCTCGATCGCGGCGACCGCCTCGGCTCCGGGATCCTCCAGCAGCCGGACCACGACCTCGCCGTCCGGGCGTTGCGCCCAGCCGCCGACGATCCGGCCGTCGCTCCACACCGTCGGCCCGATGTTGCCGGTGCGGTCGAACAGCGCCGCCCGGTGCTCGCCGACGAACCAGCCGCGCTCGGCCCAGCCCATCGCGGTGGGGTCGAGCGCGGGCAGCAGCGCGACCCACGGCTCCGGTTCCGGGACCGGCCCGGCGTCGTCGGCCAGCACGATGCCCGGGATGCCGTCCATGTCGACGGCGACGGTGTCCAGCGCGGCCAGCGCCTGCTTGGCCTGTCGCGCCGTCCAGCCCGTCCACCACACCAGGTCGCTCACCTGCGCGGGACCGAAGGCCCCTAGCCAGCGCCGCGCCAGTTCCACCCGCGCCGCGGCGGGGTCGAGGTCGCCGAGCCCGCCCGGCAGCCACTTCTCCGCCGGCGCCCACTCGTACTGCGTCGACAGCCACGTGCCACGCGGGCGCCCGCGCACGATCCGCCCGCTCACGGCGAGCAGGAACAGCACCCGGTTCGTGACGTAGCCCCGCGACTCGTACGGCTTGCCCTGCGCCATGACGATCTCCGTGCGCAGCCTCGGCTCGTCCTCGGCCAGCTGCGTGGCGTGCGCGGTGCCCCGCGTCTCGAGGGCGCGCACGGTGGCGTCCTCGACGTCGCGCAGCCACGCGTCGAGGCCGGGGATGCCCGTCTGCTCGAGGTGCTGCAGGAGCAGCCGCCGCTGCTTGCGCTCGATGTCGACGGCGCAGCCCGCCTGCACCAGCGGAGCCACCTCCGCGGGCACGACGAACATCGTGCGCCGCATGCCCAGCATCCGCACCAGCGAGCGCCGTTCGTACAGCGCGTGCTCGACCGCGCGCACCTCCGGCTCGGCCATCCTCGCCGCCGCCGCGAGGTACACGCTCCCCGGGTCGGTCGCGTGCAGCGCGAGGAGGCTCTCCGCGACGTCCTCGGGAGTGCCCGCGCGCGCCGATCGCGCGAGCCGGTGCCGCACGCCCAGCCGCGCCCGCCGCTCGGCGACGCTCACGTTCCGTGTCACGGCGCTTTCCTACCACCGCCCCCCGACAATGGCCGTAGCCTCTGACGCATGGTCTCCGCGAGCCAGCTGGCCGCCTTCGCCGCCCTCACGTTCGTCATGGTCGTCGTCCCCGGGCCGAGCGTGCTGTTCACGATCAGTCGCGCGCTCACCGTCGGGCGGCGCGATGCGCTGCTCACCGTGCTCGGCAACGCCACCGGGGTGTACGCGCAGGTCGTCGCCGTGGCCTTCGGGCTGGGCACGCTCGTCGAGCGCTCGGCGACGGTGTTCACGATCGTCAAGCTCGCCGGCGCGGCCTACCTGGTGTACCTGGGGGTGCAGGCGTGGCGGCACCGCCGCTCGCTCGCCGACGTGTTCCGCGCTGGGATCGAGGCCACGCGGGGACACACACTGCGGGTGCTGCGCGACGGGTTCCTGGTGGGTTTCCTCAACCCGAAGTCGATCGTGTTCCTGGCCGCCGTGCTGCCGCAGTTCGTGAACCAGCAGGCCGGGTCTGTGCCGGCCCAGATACTGGTGCTGGGCATCCTGCTGCCGGTGATCGCGGTGCTGTCGGACAGCGCGTGGGCGTTCGTCGCGGGCACGGCGCGGGACTGGTTCGCCCGCTCGCCGCGCAGGCTGGAGCTGGTCGGCGGCGCGGGCGGCCTCACGATGATCGGCCTCGGCGCCACCCTCGCCTTCACGGGCCGCAAGGACTGACCCCGCAGTCCCCCAAGGCCACCTTTGTTGCGTTGAGCGCAACGAAGGTGGCCTTGGGGGACAGTTAGCGCACCTGTGTGGTCAGCCGGTGGCGGCGGGCTTGGCGTAGAGGCGGGTCGCCGAGAGGCGGGCCACGCCGTCCGGCTCAGCCAGCTCGTCGAGCTGCTGCCGCAGCGTCGCCTCCACGGACAGGTACTTGCGGCCCGCCCGCAGGTCGGCGTCGTTGCGCAGGCGGATGATGAGCGGGAACTCGCTGAGCGCCCCGGCGTCGAACAGGCCCGTCGTGTAGATCAGCTGCACGCCGAGGGCCTTCGCGACGGCCCGCTGCAGTTCCAGCAGGTAGCCCGCCGAGGCACGGCCGATCGGGTTGTCCAGGAAGAGCACTCCCGAGTGCGGGTTGCGCATCTTGCCCCGGTTGTTGGCCCGCAGCGCCGCGAGCGTGCAGTACAGGATGATCGCCGCGGTGAGCTGCTGGCCGCCCGAGAACACGTCGCGGATCTCCGACACCCGCTGCCGTTCGGTCCGCAGCACCGAGTCCGGCTTGAGCATGTCGACGCGGTAGCCCTTCGGCACCGCGGCCTGCACGCCACGCAGCAGCAGGGACATGCCGTCGCGCTTGACGTCCCTGCCGTCGCTGGTCTTGCCAGCCGCGGCCTCGTCCACCACCTCGCCGAGCCGCTCGGCGAGCTCGGTGCCCTCCAGCTCGGTGAACCGGATCCGCAGGAACTCCTGGCCCGACCAGTCGCCGAGCCCGTCCGGCAGGCGCGACACGCGCTGCGCGGAGCGCAGGGTGCGCAGCGCACCCTCGACCATGCTCTGCAGCCGGGTGATGATCCCGGAACGGTGCCGGTCGATCTGGGCCAGGTCGTCGGTCAGCGTGCGCAGCCGGGGACGCAGCGCCCGCGCCCACTCCTCCGCGTGCTGCGGCAGGTTGTCGCGGCGCACGGAGATCACCTGCTGGCGCACCGGCGTCGTGAGCTTCTCGAACCGCTTCTCCGTCGCGTACTGGGCTAGCGTGTCGGCCGCCGCGCGCACCCGCCTCTCCGACTCGTCGACGGTCTCCTGCGCACGCGCGAGGCTCGCGCTCAGCTCGCCATAGCGCGCACGGGCGGTGTCCACGTCGGCGTCGTAGACCTGGTCCGGCTCGCCGGAGGGCAGATACGGGGCCAGCGACTCGGCGAGCAGCCGGAAACCGGACGCCGAGTGGCGCGCCGAGTCCAGCGAGGCCTGCGCGGCGGCCCGCTGCTCCCGCAGCTCCTCCCACTTGCGGGCGGCGGCGGAGACCTCGGCCGCCGCGGCGTCGATCAGCTCCCGGCCGTGCTCGACGTCGCGGGGCTTGTCGAAGGAGTCGAGCGGTCCGTGCTGCCGGGGCAACTGGTCCAGCTCGGCCCTTCGCGTGGCGAGCAGGCCGATCACCTCGGCGCGCTCGTCCTCCAGAGCCGACACGGTCCTAGCCGTCCTCGCCTGCGCCGCGGCCCTCGCCGAGGCGTCCGAGCCGTCCGGGGTCTCCAGCAGCTCCCCGGCCAGTGCCCGCACGGCCTCGGGCAGGTTCTCCAGCGCGGCCCTCGCCGAGGACTCCGCGCTCTCGGCCTGTTCCAGCTCGGCGCGCAGGTCGCTGCCCACCTCCACCTTCGCGTACGCCTCCGCGGCCGAGGCGAAGGCCCGGCGAAGCGCGTCCACCGGCTCGGCGGGTGCGGCGTCCTCTTCGGGCACCGAGCCGCCGCCGGGCACTTCGGCGAGCTCCGCCCTCGCGGTGCTCGCGGTCCTGCGGTGACCGTCGGCGGTGCGCTGATGCTCGGCGGCGCGTTCACGCAGCCGCGCGGCCTTGGCGCCCGCCTCCAGGGCCCTCGCCTCGGCGCGGTCGGCGATCTCCCGCGCGTGCCCGGTCTCCTCGGTCCACTGTGGAACGCGTGCCGCCCGGCCCGCGAGCTCCTCCAGCCTGCGGGCCTTCTCCTCGGCCTCCCGCAGGGTTGCCCGCAGCGCCGGGACGCGCTCGCGCGCCGTGTCGCGAATGGACGTCAGCCGCTCCAGCCGTGCCTCGGCCTCGGCGACGGCGGCGTCCGCGGCGTCGCGCGCGGCGACGGCGGCCTGCGCCTGCTCGGCGAGCACCGCGATGCTGCCGGGCGGGTAGTCCTCGCGCCACGTGGTGAGCTTCCACGACAGCGCGGCGTCGGCGCCGATCGACTCCTCCAGCCGCGCGAGCCGCCGGTGCCGCTCGGCCTGCCTGCGCGCGATGGCCTCGCGTTCGCTGTCGGCGGCCTCCTCGTCGTACATCGCCGGGTTGGGCGGTACGAGGAACTCCACGCCCGGCGCGGCGTCCAGGTCCGCGTCCGCCAACGCGGCCGTGACCCCGACCGCGATCGCCGCGCTCGGCAGCAGCCGCTGCTCGGTCAGCACCTCACGCGCCCTCGGCAGGTGCCCGGCGTCGTTGAGCAGCACGCCCGACACCAGCTGCGGCGCCAGGCGCAGTGCCTCCGCCCGCCGCTCGGAGTCCAGTTTGGACAGATAGCGCCAGCCGGACCACGCCGTGATGCCCGCGGCCTCCAGCGCGTCGAGCGCCGCCTGCACCTCCTGTGGCGGCGGCAGCAGGCCGCCCGAGCCGAGCGCGCCCAGCGCGCGCTCGTCGAGCGACTCCTCGATGCGCAAGGCGGTCTGCTCGCTCTCCGCGGTGGCACGGGCCTCGCGCAACCGGTCCAGCAGCGCCGGGGTGTCGGTCTCCAGCGCGACGTCGCCGGTGCCGAGCAGCTCGCCGAGCCGGGCCTCCGCGGCGAGGCTGTCGGTGCGCCGGTGCGCGCGCTCCAGCTCCTCGGCGGCGCGCTCCGCGCGGTCGCGCGCCGACCCGGCCGTGCGGTGCGCCTCGTTGACGGCGGCCTGCGCGGCGCCGAACTCCTCGGCGACCCGCTCCAGCTCGGCCTCCCTGCGCGCCAGCTCCGCGGTGGCGGTCTCGGCGGCGGCGCTCGCGATCCTGGCGGCCTCGGCGACGTCGGCGCCGGAGGCCAGCAGTCCGTCCTTGCTCGCGCGGGCGATCTCGGCGCGGACCTCCTCGATGCGGGCGGCGAGCCCGTCGGCCTCGGCACGCCGGTTGGCCGCGGTGCCGGTCGCCTCGTCCCGCTCGCGCTGCGCCTGCTCGGCCTCGGCCCGCGCCGCCTCGGCGGCGCTCTCGGCCTCGTCGGCCTGCGCCTGCGCCTCACGAGCAAGGCCCAGCAGTCCCCTGGCGAGCGCGAGAGCGGCGGCGTTCTTGGCCTCCAGCGCGGGCTGGGCCTTCTGCTCACGGCTGCCCACGAGCTCACGGATGTCGCGGGCCCTGCGGGTGGCGTTGAGGTGGGTGAGCACGGTGCCGGTCTCGCGCCACGCCTCGGCGAGGGTCTTCGCCTCGGCCAGCTCGGCGTCGACGCGCTCCTTGCTCGCCCGCGCCTCGTCGAGCAGCAGGCTCGCGACCGTACGCCGCAGCTCGGTCACCACGGCGGAGAGGCGGCGGTGGTCGCCCTCGGCCAGCTTCTCCGCGTCGCCGACCTCCTCGACGTGCGCCTCCAGCCCCGCGAGCCGCTCGTTCTCGATGCGGTCCCGCGCGGCGATCCGCCCGGCGAGCGTCTCCAGCTCGCCGCGCGCGGAGGCCGCGAGCTTGCGGGAGGCGGCGGCGAGGCGCTCCTCGTCGGTCAGCGGCGTCAGCAGGTCCAGCGCCCCGGCCACGAAGTCGCGTTCGGACATCAGGTCGCCGCGCTGGGCGAGATTGTGCGCGTAGGTGGCCACCACCTCGGCGAGGTCCTTCGGCTCGTCCTCGGTCACCACGGCCCGCAGCAGGAACTCGACGAACGCCTCGTCGGTGTTGAACGCGAACGCGTCGGCGGCCTCGCCCTCCCCCGCGTTCATCGCCCGCTGGTAGCGGAACAGCTCGGTGTCGAGGCCCAGCAGGTCGAGGCGCTCGGTCCACTCGTGGTGCCTGCGCGTCCAGAACAGCTCCAGCTCGGGCACTTCGGCGTGCAGCTCGTTCAGCCGGTCGTGGAAGCCGGACATCGTGAGCAGCCTGCCGTCGGCCGTCAGCGGCAGCGTGTCGAGGCCCACCGACGTGCTGGGCCGGAAGCAGTACCAGGAGTCGATCAGGTTCGCCGGATCGGAGGACGCGACGTGACCGCGCCACTCCGACGCCTTGCCGGTGATCACGCGCTCGCCGGTCTCGGTGTGCTGCCACTCGAGCACCACATGGGCGACGTCCTTTGCGCCGACGAACTTCTCCAGCACGCGCGTGTTGGTGGTACCGACCACCTGCCGCCTGCCCGGCAGCATCACGGAGAAGATCAGTTTGATCAGCACCGACTTGCCGCCGCCGTTCTCCAGGAACAGCACGCTGGCGGGCGACGACCTGCGTGGCAGGCCCTGTTCGGCGCTGTGAATGCCCGCGCCGAACAGCGCGTCCTGCTTCGGCGCGGTGATCACCTCGCCGACACCGCTGAAGTCCAGCACCACATCCTGGTAGCGGGCACCGCTCGGCCCCACGGAGTGCAGCCGCACCCGCGACAGCTCGTACATGTACTTCCCCCTACCTTCGGCGGCCCCGCGCGCGCTCAGTGGCCCGCTCGGGTGCCTCCTGGTCCCTCATCGGTCTCGTCCCTACAGCGTGTCCGACGCGGTCGCCCGCAGGCTGCCTTCGCCGCCGGGCACCGACACGACTCCCAGTGTCAGCAGCTCGTCGAACGCGGCGTCGGCGGCCAGCTCGCGCACCTGCACCTGGTAGCGCGGCGTCGTGCGGTAGGTGCCGCCCTGCTCACCGCTCACGTGCACCAGGAACCCCTGCTCGGACAGGAACCGCAACGCTCTGGCCACCATCCCCCGCGTGGTGTCCGAGGCGAGCCTGCCGTCCTTGGTCGCGGCGGCGGCCGGTCTGCGCGCGTAAGCCCGCCACGCCTGCTCCAGCTCGGGCGCGTCGGCGAGCGGGTCCTTGTTGCCGCTGGCCCGCTCGTCGAGGATCCGGCACGCCTCGCGCACCACGCCGTCGACCTGCTCCACGCTCACGCGGCCGATGTAGGTGTCGTTGGCGAGGTCGTCGGGCCGCGGGTAGCCGAGCGCGGCCGTGGCGAGGTGGATCAGCCCGTGCAGCACCTTCTCGGTGTCGCGCCGCTCGCGGATCTTGCTCTGCCGCGCGTAGCTGTCCATCTTGATCTCGAAGATCGACTCGTCGGTGGCGGCGAGCACCGCGCCCGCCTGGGTGCTGACCTCCAGCACCATGAGGCCGAGCCCCGCGGCGACCGCGTGCGTGAGCTGCTTGAAGGCGCTGTCCTCGCCGTAGCGGCGCACGAGCTCGCCGTACACCACGTCACGGCCGGGCAGCAGCTTCGGCCGCATGCCGAACGACACCAGCCGCGCCGCGGCCTCCGCGTCCGCCGACGAATGCCCTGTGCTCACGCCACCTCCTCGGTCTCCGTGCCGTCGCCGCCCTCGACGCCCGCGGACATCAGCAAGAGGTCCGCACCACCGAACTCCGGATCGTCCAGCGTGGTGCCGTCGTCGAACGCGAGCAGCACCCGCCGCTCCCCCTGCCTGATCGCGGCACCCACCTCGGGACCGTAGGCGTGCAGCGCGCGCAGTGCCACCAGCCGGGCCACACCGGCGTCGGTCTCCCGCGCCTCGGCGAGCAGCCCGGAGAGCCTGCGCGGCACCTCGGGCAGGTCGAGCAGCTCGTCGGCCAGGCGCCACTGCTCGTCGCTGTAGCTGTCGGTCACCTCGGCGGGCGCCAGCTCGGGCTCCGGGATCTCACCGACGAGCTGCTCCCGTTCCGGCGCGGGCCGCAGCAGCAGTGACACGAGCGAGGGCAGCGACGGTACCGTGGGCACCGCGATGCCCGTGGCGGCGTGGAAGAACGCCTGCGTCGGCGTGACCGCGTCGGCCAGCGGCAGCTCCAGCGTCGGCGTGAGCAGTTGCCCGAACACGTCGATCGCGGCCCGCTGCGGCGGGCCGGAGAACTGCTGGCGGTCCTGCTCGGCCCGGAACACCGCGCCCGCGGCCTGCAGGCGCGACTGGAGCTGGGTGTGCCTGCGGATGCAGTCGCCGACGATCTCGACGAGCTCCGCCGCGCGTCGTTTGCGGTCGGGGTCCTCGGCCTCGTCGCGGGCGGCGGTGATGTTCTTGAGGATCGCGGTCTCGGCGCGGAACCGGGACTCGATGTGCGACAGCGCCGAGTCCAGCAGCTCCGGCACCTCCCGCTCCCAGTCGACGGAGCGCACGTCGCGGCGGGTGGCGTCGAGCTTGGCGCGCAGCGTCTCGCCGTACTGCACGGTGCGGTAGCGCGCCTGCTCGGCGGCGAGCTTCGCGTCGGCGAGCCTGCCCCTGGTGATCAGATTCTCCAGCTTCACCTCGGCGGCGATCTGCGCGGACTCCACGTCGGTGTCGAGCGCGCCGACGAGCACGTTGATGGCCTCGTCCGTGGCGCGCAGGTACACCTCGCCGTCCGGGGCGGCCAGCTCGACGAGGAGCTTGAAGTCGAACGCGCGGCGCCGGTACCGCCCGTCGGCGTCGACCGAGCCGTACACGCGCCGGAAGCCGCGGTCGGTGGTGCCGACGTTGATCAGGTTGTCCAGCACCCAGCGCGCGACGCGGGTGTGCTCGGCGGGCCCCCGGCCGGGTGCCTGTGCCGCGATGAACGGCAGGAGCCGGTTGACCACCTGCTGGTGGTCCGCCCCGGTGTCGAAGTCCATGGCGATGGTGACCTGGTCGATCGTGTGCAATCCGATCTCGGCCATCTGGTAGACCGTCGCGTCGGCCCAGTCCAGCTTCGACTTGCGCGCGTCGAGGTCGTGCAGGGGCGCGGTGCAGGCGAGCGCCTTGAGCCTGCGGGCCAGCCCCTCGTCGGGCTCCCCCAGTCCGGCCATCTCGTCAACACGCACAGCGGAGAAGAGTAGGCGAGCCACGCGGAGCGTGTCCTCTTGGGCGGTGGTGGGAGACGGGCGGGCTAGGCGAGCCACGCGGAGCGTGTCCTCTTGGGCGGTGGTGGGAGACGGGCGGGCTAGGCGAGCCACGCGGAGCGTGTCCTCTTGGGCGGTGAGGCGTCCCGGGCTCGCCTGCGAGGAAGGTAGCTTTCAGCTCATGCGCGAGATGACGAGAGACGAGTGGTGGCAGTTCGCGGGCACCGGCACGCTCACGGGCAAACTCGGCGTGGTGCGGGCCGACGGCTCCCCGCACGTCACGCCGATCTGGTTCGTGCTCGACGAGGGATCCGACGGCGACGAGCTGATCTTCAACACCGGCGCCGACACGGTGAAGGGCAAGGCGCTGCGCCGGGACCCGCGCATCTCGGTGACCGTCGACGACCAGCGGCCGCCGTACCACTTCGTGCAGTTCACGGCCGAGGCGCGGACCTCGGAGGACCTCGAGGAGATGCTCCCGTGGTCCACGAAGATCGGCGCCAGGTACATGGGTGAGGACCAGGCTGAGGCGTTCGGCAGGCGCAACGCCGTCGAGGGCGAGCTACTGGTCCGCGCCAAGATCACCAAGGTGATCGCCATCGCCGACATGGCCGCCTGATCGCTCCCCAAGGCCACGCACCCCGACCGCAGTGAAGGCCACCTTCACTGCGTTGAACGCAGGCAAGGTGGCCTTCACTGCGGTCGGGTCAGGCGGTGTCGCGGAGGGGTTCCCTGTCGCGGAAGGTCGACAGCGGCGGGCGCTGGGTGAGCGCCAGGTCGGTCAGGACCAGCTCGCGTTCGACGCCGTGGGTGGCCTGCCCTCGCCGGAACTGGGCGAGCAGCGTGCCAGGGGCCTCGGCCGACACCAGCCGCCCTTGTGCGCTGAGCCGGTCCATGATCGTCAGCATGATCTGGCCCGACATCCGTCCCAGCGCGTGCGTGCCCTGGTGCCGGTGGGTGCGGATCCCGAGGTCCACCTGCGCGAGCGCGTCGAGACCCCGCCACTCGACCAGGTCGATCAGGTGACCCACCTCGACGCCGTAGTGCGTCACGAACGGGATGCCCTCCAGCACCTCCCGCCTGCCCGCGTACTCGCCGGCCAGCGGCTGCACGAACCCGGCCAGCCGCGGCCAGTACATGTTCAGCAGCGGCCTCGCCACGAGCTCCGTGACCCGCCCGCCACCGTCGGCGTCGGTGTGCCCCGCGCCGACCAGCGGCCGGTGATAGAAGCCCTTCACGTAGTCCACGCCCGGGTCGGTCAGCAACGGCCCCAGCAGCCCGATCACGTACCCCGCCGTGAAGTCGCAGAGGTCGCCGTCGACGAACACAACGAGGTCACCGGTGGTGGCCGCGAGGCCCTTCCACAACGCCTCCCCCTTGCCGCGCACGCCCGGCAGCGGGTACAGCACGGCATCCTGCGCGACCACGGTCGCCCCGGCAGCCGCGGCGACCTCGGCCGTGGCGTCGGACGAGTGCGAGTCCACCACCAGCACCTCGTCCACCAGCGGGTGCTCCTCGACGAGCGCCGTGCGGATGGTCCGCACGATCTCGCCCACCGTCTCCTGCTCGTCCCGCGCCGGGATCACCACGCTCACGGTGCTCCCCCGTTTGGCGGCCACCAGTTCGGCCGCCGTCCAGTCGTCGGCGCGGGCGGAGCGCCGACGCAGCCAGGTGCCGATCGTCGCCGGTACGGCGTCCTCGGCGGTGTCCGCCCCAGTCCTTGTCGCGTGCACGAGGGCCCCTTTCCTCGAACCGGCTGTGCTGCCGAGATCGAGAGTTGGCCCGCCGCGTTTCGAGCCGGGGCGCGCGCGTGAAACCGCTGCGTTACGAGATCACCGGAGTGCCGGGCCCACGTAACGGACCGCGTTCACACCGGCCTCAGGCCTCCTCCTCGAGCATGTCCGGCGTGACCGCCGACTCGGTGTCGGGGATGCCCAGCTCACCCGCCCGCTTGTCGGCCATCGCCAGCAGCCGCCGGATGCGGCCCGCCACGGCGTCCTTCGTCATCGGCGGGTCGGAGAGCTGCCCGAGCTCCTCCAGCGACGCCTGCCGGTTGGTCAGCCGCAGCTTGCCCGCGGCCAGCAGATGATCGGGCGCGGTGTCGCCGAGGATGTCCATCGCCCGCTCGACCCTCGCGGCCGCGGCCACGGCGGCGCGGGCGGAGCGGCGCAGGTTCGCGTCGTCGAAGTTGGCGAGCCGGTTGGCGGTGGCACGCACCTCGCGGCGCATCCGGCGTTCCTCCCACGCCAGCACGCTCTCGTGGGCGCCGAGCCGGGTGAGCAGCGCGCCGATGGCGTCGCCGTCACGCACCACGACGCGGTCGGCGCCACGCACCTCACGGGACTTCGCCTGGATGCCGAGGCGGCGCGCGGCGCCGACGAGCGCGAGCGCGGCCTCGGGGCCGGGGCAGGTCACCTCGAGCGACGACGACCGGCCCGGTTCGGTCAGCGAGCCGTGCGCGAGGAACGCGCCCCGCCACGCGGCCTCCGCGTCGGCGATGCCCCCGGACACCACCGCGGCGGGCAACCCGCGCACCGGACGTCCCCGCTGGTCGATGAGCCCGGTCTGCCGGGCGAGGCCCTCGCCGTCCTTGACGACCCGCACGACGTAGCGCGTCCCCTTGCGCAGCCCGCCGGAGGTGATCATGTGCACGTCGGCCTGGTGGCCGTACAGGTCGTGGATCTCCTTGCGCAGCCGCCGTGCCACCGAGCCGGTGTCCAGCTCGGCCTCCACGACCACCCGGCCCGCGACGATGTGCAGACCGCCCGCGAACCGCAGCATCGACGCGACCTCGGAGCGGCGCGGGGCGGTCTTGGTGATCTCCAGCCTGCTCAGTTCGTCCTTGACCGCAGCCGTCATGGCCATTACTGCCCCTCCCTCTCGCTCTCGGTCAGACCGAGAGCCTCTCGCACACAGCCAGCCAGGGCATCCGGATCATGGCGTCCCACCACGCTCGGGTCAGCCACCGACGCCAGATGCGCACGCCCGCCCAGCGCGGCCGCGGCGCGGCGAAGGCGCGCCGGCGTCGGCACGGAGTCACGGTCGGCGATCACCGCGTCGACCCGCAGCCGGGGAGCGTGCTCGAAGAGTACGTCCAAGTGCCGTTCGGGTGAGAAGCCAGCCGTCTCTCCCGGCTGCGGAACGAGGTTCAGTATGACGATCTTGGTGGCGGGCGTGCGCACGAGAGCGTCGTGCAGCTCGGGCACCAGCAGGTGCGGCAGCACGCTCGTGAACCACGAACCGGGACCGAGGAACACCGCGTCGGCTCCGAGCACGGCCTCGACCGCCTCAGGGCACGCCATGGGCGGTTTGCCCGGCCTGCCCGCCGTGTGCAGGGTGATGCGCCGGACCTGCCCGGGGGTGCTGGCCACGGCGACCTGGCCGCGGATGCGGCTGACCTCGCCGCCGGGTTCCAGCCCGGTGACCTCGGCCTCGATGTCGAGGGGATCGGCCGACATGGGCAGCACCCGGCCCGACAGCCCGAGCAGCCTGCCCGCCTCGTCGAGCCCCGCGACCGGATCGCCGAGCACCTCGAAGAGTCCCGCCAGCAGCAGGTTCCCCACCGCGTGCCCGGTGAGCGCACCGGTGCCGCCGAAGCGGTGCTGGAACACCTCGGCCCACAGCGCGCCGCCGTCCTCGGCCTCCGACAGCGCCGCCAGCGCCTGCCGCAGGTCGCCCGGCGGCAGCAGGCCCAGCTCGCGGCGCAGCCGTCCCGACGAGCCCCCGTCGTCGGCGACGGTGACCACGGCGGTGACGTCCGTCGTGATGCGGCGCAACGCCGTCAGCGTCGCGTGCAGTCCGTGCCCACCACCGAGTGCGACGGCCCGCATGCCCGAGCTCACTCCCTGCCCAGGTCCCTGTGCACCACCTTCACGGCCATGCCGTCCTCTTTGGACAGACGAGCGGCGAGCTCCTCGGAAATGGCTACGCTGCGGTGCTTTCCACCCGTGCAGCCCACCGCGAGCGTCAGGTACCGCTTGCCCTCGCGCTTGTACCCGGCGCCGATCAGCCGCAGCAGCTCGTGGTAGCGGTCCAGGAACTCCTCGGCGCCCTCCTGTGTGAGCACGTAGTTGCGGACGTCGCCGTCGAGCCCGCTGTGGTCGCGCAGCTCGGGGATCCAGAACGGGTTGGGCAGGAAGCGCACGTCCATCACGAGGTCGGAGTCCATCGGGAGACCGTACTTGTACCCGAAGGAGAGCACCGTGACCCGCGTCTGGCTGCTGGCCTCGGTGCCGAACGCGTCCTCGATCTTGGCGCGCAGGTCGTGCACCGACAGCGCGGACGTGTCGAGCAGCAGGTCGGCCTCCTCACGCAGCGGGGCCAGCAGCGCACGCTCGGCGGCGATGCCGTCGACCAGCCTGCCGTCACCCTGCATCGGGTGGCCCCGGCGGACCTGCTCGAAGCGGCGGATCAGCACCGCGTCGGTCGCCTCGAGGAACAACACCCTCGGCTTGTAGCCGCGCGCGTCGAGATCCTTGATCACGGACGCGAGGTCGTCGGTGAACGCCCGCGAGCGCACGTCCATCACCACGGCCACCTTGGTGATCGCGCCGCGGGCCTGCGCGCCGAGCTCCACCATGGTGGAGATCAGCTCCGGCGGCAGGTTGTCCACCACGAACCAGCCGAGGTCCTCGAGGCACTTGGCCGCCGTGCTGCGGCCGGCTCCGGACAGGCCGCTCACCACTGCGACCTCGATGCCCGAGGTCCTGGCGTCTTCGTCAGTCACGTCCGTGACTCCCCTCGTTCTTCACTGTTGCCCCTCGGCGAGCGCGGCGTGCACGACCTCCGCCGTGCGCCTGCCGAACCCGGGTACGCCCGCGATGTCGTCCACGCTGGCCTGCCTCAGTCTCTTCACGGAGCCGAAGTGCTTGATCAGCGCGGCCTTGCGCGCCTGCCCGAGCCCCGGCACCCCGTCGAGCGCCGAGGCCTGCACGCGCTTGGACCGCTTCTCCCGGTGGTACCGGATGGCGAAGCGGTGCGCCTCGTCGCGTACCCGCTGGAGAAGGTACAGCGCGTCGGAAGTCCTCGGGAGGATGACCGGGTCCGGGTCGGCGGGCAGCCATACCTCCTCGAGGCGCTTGGCGAGCCCGACCACGGCGACGTCGGTGATGCCGAGGTCGCCGAGCACGTCCGCGGCGGCGGTCGCCTGCGGCCCCGCGCCGTCGACGACGAGCAGGTTCGGCGGGTAGGCGAACTTGCGCGGCTTGCCCGTCTCCGGGTCGATGCCGGGCGTGGTCTCGGGCTGCTCCTGCTCGCCGCTGCCCTCGGTCTCCTTGAGGTAGCGGGCGAACCGGCGGCGCACGACCTCCGCGATCGCGGCGACGTCGCCCTCGGTGGCGGCCTCGCGCAGCGCGAACCGGCGGTACTCGGACTTCCGGGGCACGCCGTCCTCGAACACCACGAGCGAGGCCACGACGTCGCTGCCCGCGATGTGACTGATGTCGACGCACTCGATGCGCAGTGGCGCCGTGTCGAGCCCGAGGTTCTCCTGCAGCTCCGACAGCGCAGCCGAGCGGGCGGTGAGGTCGCCCGCCCTGCGCAGCTTGTGCTGGGCGAACGCCTCCTGCGCGTTGCGCGCCACGGTCTCGGCCAGCGCCCGCTTGTCACCCCGCTGCGGGACACGCAGCTGCACGCGGGCGCCGCGCAGTCCGCTCAGCCACTCGGCGAGCGCGTCGGCGTCGGCGGGCAGCTCGGGCACCAGCACCTCGCGGGGTACGACCACGCCGCCGCCGTTCGGCGCGTCCTGCGCCAGCTCGGCCTGCTCGGCGTAGAACTGGCTGAGGAACTGCTCCACCAGAGCCGGGACGTCCATCTCCTCGATCTTGTCGATCACCCAGCCGCGCTGGCCGCGCACCCGCCCGCCGCGCACGTGGAAGATCTGCACGGCGGCTTCCAGCTCGTCGTGGGCGAAGGCGATCACGTCGGCGTCCGTGCCGTCGCCGAACACCACGGCCTGCTTCTCCATGGCCCTGCGCAGCGCGCCGAGGTCGTCGCGGAGGCGGGCGGCCCGCTCGAACTCCAGCGACTCCGCCGCCTGCGCCATCTCCTTCTCCAGCCTGCGGATCATGGTGTCGGTGCGGCCGGCGAGAAAGTCGCAGAAGTCGTTGACGATGTCGCGGTGCTCCTCGGCGGTGACCCGGCCGACGCACGGCGCCGAGCACTTGTCGATGTAGCCGAGCAGGCAGGGCCTGCCTATCTGACCGTGCCTGCGGAAGACACCGGCTGAGCACGTCCGCGCGGGGAACACGCGCAGCAGCAGGTCGAGCGTCTCGCGGATCGCCCAGGCGTGGGCGTACGGGCCGAAGTAGCGCACGCCCTTCTTGCGCGGGCCCCGGTAGACGTGCAGGCGCGGGAACTCCTCGTGCAGCGTCACCGCCAGCACGGGGTAGGACTTGTCGTCGCGGTAGCGGACGTTGAACCGGGGGTCGAACTCCTTGATCCAGTTGTACTCGAGCTGCAGCGCCTCGACCTCGGTGGACACGACCGTCCACTCGACGCTCGCCGCGTTGGTGACCATCTGCCTGGTCCGGGGGTGCAGGCCGGCGAGGTCGGCGAAGTAGGAGTTCAGCCTGCTGCGCAGGCTCTTGGCCTTGCCGACGTAGATGACCCGCTTGGTGGCGTCGCGGAACTTGTAGACGCCGGGTGCGTCCGGGATGCTGCCGGGCGAGGGGCGGTAGGTCGAGGGGTCAGCCACGCTTCAAGCCTATGGCGAGCCTCCGACATCCCGCCGGGGCCCCGTTAGAGCGCCAGTAACCCGGCCACCACCTGGTCGACCCGCTCGGCCACCACGTGCGGGCGCTCGACCACCTCGGGCAGGCGGCCCTCCAGCCGCGTGGCGAACCCGGCGAGCAGGCCCGCGCGCACCGCGCCGTGGGTGTCCCAGGAGTGCACGGCGACGAGCGCGGTCACCCCTGGCGCCGAGCCGGTCCGCCCGCACGCCCAGTCGTAGACCTTCGCGGGTGGTTTGAACGAGCGGATCGCCTCCGTCGACAGGACTTCCCTGAGCTTGTGCCGGATCCCGTGTCTGTCCGCAATGGACTCGAGGACCGCGGCGGAGCCGTGTGTGAAGCCGTAGGCGGGCACCCCGGCGTCGGCCAGCAGGTCGAACGCGGGCTCGGCGTCCGGGTGCAGCGGCAGCTCGGCGAACCCGTCGAGGATGTGGGTGAGCCACGCGTCGCTGAGGGTGTAGCCGCTCGTGGCGGCCAGCTGCGCCCGCGCGACCTCACGAAAGGGAGGCGCCTCGCCGGCGAGCGTGAACGCCATGCCGTCCCGCAGCGTGCGGGCGAAGAACAGCTCCAGCTCGTGGCCTGGCCTGCCCGCCTCGAGGAACCGCTCCCGCAGCGGGTCGAGGCGCACGAGTGTCTCGAACACGTCGAACAGGACCACCTCGGGCTTCCTCGCCGTCGCGCGCGCCATGAGCCAAGGGTACGGCGCAGGGCCACGCTGTATATGTCGTTATACGCAGAACATGTGTGCGAAGGTTTCCGCATGCGGATCGCCACGTGGAACGTCAACTCGGTCACCGCTCGCCTGCCGCGGCTGCTCGGCTGGCTGACGTCGGCGCAGCCCGACGTGCTGTGCGTGCAGGAGCTGAAGTGCGCCGACGAGGCGTTCCCCCGAGCCGAGATCGCCGAGCTCGGCTACGACGTGGCGTGCCACGGCACGGGCCGGTGGAACGGCGTGGCGGTGCTGTCGAAGGTGGGCCTCGACGACGTCACGCGCGGGCTCGTCGACCAGCCGGCGTACGAGGACGTCACCGAACCCAGGGCGATCGGCGCCACGTGCGGCGGGGTGCGGGTGTGGTCCGTGTACGTGCCCAACGGCCGCGAGCCCGGCCACGCGCACTACGCCTACAAGCTGCGCTGGCTGGAGGCCCTGCAGACGACGGTGCTCGCCGAGTCCGGGGCCGACCGCCCGTTCGCGGTGCTGGGCGACTTCAACATCGCGCCGGCCGACGACGACGTCTGGGACATCTCGCTGTTCACCGAGTCGACCCACGTCACCGAGCCCGAGCGAAAGGCGCTCGCGATGCTGCGGGAGACCGGGCTGACCGACGTGGTGCCGAGGGCGCTCAAGTACGACCGCCCGTACACGTACTGGGACTACCGGCAGCTCGCGTTCCCGAAGAACAACGGCATGCGCATCGACCTGGTCTACGCCAACCCGGCGTTCGCGGACGCCGTGAGCGACGCCTACGTCGACCGTGAGGAACGCAAGGGCAAGGGCGCGAGCGACCACGCCCCGGTAGTGGTCGACCTGACCGTCTAGCGCCCTCGCCGACCGCAGTGAAGGCCACCTTCACTGCGTTGAACGCAGTGAAGGTGGCCTTCACTGCGGTTGGTTGGGTCTACTCGCCGCGGGCGGCCTTGTGGAGCTTGCGGAGGGCGCGCACGGCCTCGACGGCGCGGTCCCGGTCGACGGCCTGGATGGCGAGCACCGAGTAGTACTCGTCGTCGGGCAGCTCGAGGCGGGCGAACGACGCGCCGTCCGGGAAGCTCACCGACAGCACCTCGCCCCACGCGAAGCGGCGGCTCACCACCACGTTGCGCACCTCGATGCCCTCGGTGTCGGCCTTCACCCTCGGCATGGCGAACAGCAGCGAGGCCCCCGCCAGCAGCACGCCGACGCCGATCATCGCGACCTGGTCGCTCACCTGGAAGATCACGCCCGTGTCCGAACTGCGCAGCAGCACGGCGACCACCGTGAACACCACGAGCAGCAGCAGGGCGAGGGCGCCGGCCATCCACGCGGCCCGCCTCGGCCGGATCAGCACGGTCGTCTGTTCGGTCACGGTGCCACTACTCACCCGAATCCTCGTTCCGTCCACGGCTGGCGCAGGCCGCGCAGGGCGTGCGCCGCGGTGAGCGCCGCGACCGTCGCCTCCCTGCCCTTGTCCTCCGCGGAGCCGGGCAGCCCGGCCCGGTCCAGCGCCTGTTCCTCGGTGTCACACGTCAGCACGCCGTTGCCCACGGGGGTGCTCTCGTCGAGCGCGACCCGCGTCAGCCCCGCGGTCACCGCGTCGCACACGTAGTCGAAGTGGGGCGTGCCGCCCCTGATCACCACGCCGAGGGCCACCACGGCGTCGTGCCTGCGCGCGAGCTCCTGCGCCACCACCGGCAGCTCGACCGCGCCCGCCACGCGCACCACCGTCGGCTCGTCGGCGAGCTTGACCTCGCCCGCCGCCTTGAGCGCGTTCTCCAGCAGGCTGTCGGTGATCTTCGTGTGCCAGCGCGTCGCGACGATAGCGAGCCTCAGATTCTCGCACTCCGCCAGCTCCAGCCCTGCGTCGTCGGGCCGTCCCTCTCCGCTCACGCCTGTCCTCCACCGTTGCGGACGTCGCCGACCTCCGCTCCCACCTCGTCGAAATGCTCCAGCTGCGACAGGTCGTGGCCCATCCGGTCGCGCTTGGTGCGCAGGTAGCGCAGGTTCTCCGGGTTCGGCGAGATCGGCAGCGGAACGCGCCCGGTGACGCGCAGCCCGTAGCCCTCGAGGCCGACCCGCTTGGCCGGGTTGTTGGTGAGCAGCCGCATCGAGCGCACCCCGAGGTCGCCCAGGATCTGCGCGCCGGTGCCGTAGTCGCGGGCGTCGGCGGGCACGCCGAGCGCGAGGTTCGCGTCGACGGTGTCGGCCCCGGCGTCCTGGAGCTGGTACGCCTGCAGTTTGTGCAGCAGCCCGATGCCCCTGCCCTCGTGGCCCCGGACGTAGAGCACGACGCCCCTGCCCTCGCCGGCCACCGTCTCGAGCGCCGCCTGCAGCTGCGGGCCGCAGTCGCAGCGCAGCGAGCCGAAGACGTCGCCGGTGAGGCATTCCGAGTGCACGCGCACGAGGATGTCCTCGCCGTCACCGATCTCACCGTAGACGAAGGCGACATGCTCGATGCCGTCGATCAGGCTGTCGTAGCCGATCGCGCGGAACGTTCCCGCCGCGAGCGGGATGCGGGCCTCGGCGACGCGCTCGACCTGCTTCTCCTTGCGCCTGCGGTAGGCGATCAGGTCGGCGATCGTGATCAGCCGCAGGTCGTGGTCGGCGGCGAACACCTCGAGCTCGTCACGCCGTGCCATGTCGCCCTCGTTCTTCTGCGACACGATCTCGCAGAGCACGCCGGCCGGGGCGAGCCCGGCCATCCGCGCCAGGTCCACGGCGGCCTCGGTGTGGCCGGGCCTGCGCAGCACGCCGCCCTCCTTGGCGCGCAGCGGCACCACATGGCCCGGCCTGCGGAAGTCGCCCGGCTGGGAGTTCGGATCGGCGAGCAGCCGGATGGTGTGCGCGCGGTCGGCGGCCGAGATGCCGGTGCTCACGCCCTCCGACGCGTCGACGGTCACCGTGTACGCGGTGCCGCGCATGTCCTGGTTCGTGTGGTACATCGGCGGCAGATCGAGCCGGTCGCAGTCCTGCTCGGTGAGCGGCACGCACACGTAGCCGGAGGTGTAGCGGACCATGAAGGCCAGCAGTTCCGGGGTGGCCTTCTCGGCCGCGAAGATCAGGTCGCCCTCGTTCTCCCTGTCCTCGTCGTCGACCACGACGACCGGCCGGCCGTCGGCGATGTCCTGGATCGCCCGCTCGATGGTCTCGACGTCCAGCGAGGGACTGGCATCTGTCATGGTCACGCGTCCTCCTTGCCCTTGCCATTGTCCACCCCGGCGCCGGGCAGGTGGACGGCAGTCAGCTTCTCGACGTACTTGGCGAGGACGTCGACCTCGATGTTCACCACGTCTCCAGGCTCGGTGCGGCCGAGCGTGGTCAGCTCCAGCGTCGTGGGGATGAGCGCGATCGAGAACTCCTCCCTGGACACGGCGGCCACGGTGAGCGAGATGCCGTCGACCGCGATCGAACCCTTCTCCACGATGTAGCGGCCGAGCGGGGCCGGGAAGGCGAAGTGCGTGAGCCCGTCCGGGTCCCGGGACAGGAACGTGGCGGTGCCGTCGACGTGGCCCTGCATGACGTGCCCGCCGAAGCGGCCGTTCGCGGGCATCGCGCGCTCGAGGTTCACCTGCCGGCCCGCCTCGGCCCGGCCGAGGCTCGACCGCTTCAGCGTCTCGTGCACGACGTCCACGGTGAACTCGTCGCCGGAGACCTCGACGACGGTCAGGCACACGCCGTTCACCGCGATCGAGTCACCGTGCCGCGCGTCGCTGGTCACCAGCGGACCACGCACCGTGAGGCGCGCCGCGTCGGACAACGGCTCGACGCGCGCGATCTCGCCGAGCTCCTCGACAATCCCGGTGAACACTAGCTGCCTCCCTCGCCGGTGAGCGGGACGGCGGCGACCCGCACGTCGTCACCGCTCATGGTGACCCCTTCGACCCGCCAACGGTGTGCTTCGGTGATGGTTGACACTCCGGAAGGCCCGAGCGCGGCGGGCCCGGCACCCAGGAGCATCGGCGCGACGTAGGCCAGGATGCGGTCGACCCGGCCGGCACGCACGAACGCGCCCGCGAGCGTCGGCCCGCCCTCGAGCAACACGTCCACCACGCCGCGCTCGGCCAGTGCCGTGAGCACCTCGTCGGGCTCGCGGGTCCTGGCGAGCAGCGTCTCCGCCGAATCGTCCAACACCCGCGCGCCCTCCGGTATGCCGCCCGTGCCCACCACCACGCGCAGCGGCTGGCGGGGCGCGAGCACGCCGTCGGCGTCGCGCACGGTGAGCCACGCGTCGTCGGCGCGCACCGTGCCCGTGCCCACCACGATCGCGTCGGCCGCGGACCGGATGGCGTGGACCTCAGCGCGCGAGACGGGGCCGGAGATCCACCGGCTCGTCCGGTCGGCGGCGGCGACCCTGCCGTCGAGCGTGGCCGCGTACTTCCACGTCACGTGCGGGCGTCCGGTGCGCACGAAGTGCAGCCACGCCCGCAGCGGACCGCTCGCGACCTCGGCGGCCAGCAGCCCGCCCTCGACGTCGACCCCGGCGGCCCTGAGCACGTCGGCGCCCCCGCCGCCGAGCGGATGCGGGTCGGCCACCGCGTAGCGCACGGTCGTGACCCCGGCGGCCAGCAGCGCGCCCGTGCACGGAGGCGTGCGGCCGTGGTGCGAGCACGGCTCCAGTGTCACGAACGCCGTGCCGCCCCTGGCCCGCTCCCCCGCCTCGCGCAGTGCCATGACCTCGGCGTGCGGCCCGCCGGGCGGCTGGGTGGCGCCCTGGCCCGCGACGTTGCCTTCGGCGTCGAGGACGACCGCGCCGACCGGCGGGTTCGGGCTCGTGGTGCCGCGCACGGTCTCGCTCAGCGCGAGCGCCACCGCCATGGTGTCGTGCTCGCGTGCGGGGAAGGTCACCTCAGTGCGCCACCCTGGCGGCCGCGGCCTGCGCGCGCAGCGCGGCGACGGCCTGTCCGGGGTCCTGCGCGCCGTAGACGGCGGAGCCCGCGACGAAGCAGTCGACGCCCGCCTCGGCGGCCTGCTCGATGGTGTCGGCGTTGATGCCGCCGTCGATCTCCACCAGCACCTGCAAGTGGCCGGTGTCGACGAGGCGGCGGGCGGTGCGGACCTTCTCCAGCACCTCGGGGATGAACGACTGGCCGCCGAAACCCGGCTCCACCGACATCACCAGCAACGTGTCGTAGTGCCTGAGCGTGTCGAGGTGGTCCTCGAGCGGCGTGCCCGGCTTGATCGAGAGGCCGGCCTTCGCTCCGGCGGCGCGCAGGTTCTTGGCGAGCATCACGGGGTCGTTGGCGGCCTCGACGTGCACGGTGACGTTGTAGGCGCCCGCTTCGGCGTACCCGGGGGCCCACCGGTCCGGGTCCTCGATCATCAGGTGGCAGTCGAGCGGGATGTCGGTGGCCTTGAGCAGTGACCGCACCACGGGAAGGCCCAGCGTCAGGTTGGGGACGAAGTGGGCGTCCATCACGTCCACGTGTACCCAGTCGGCGCGGGTGTCCCCGGCTTTCGCGACGGCGTCGATCTCTTCGCCGAGCCGGGCGAAGTCGGCGGACAGGATGCTTGGTGCGATCAGCGGTTGATGGGCCACGCGCGCGAGTGTAGAGGGGCGCGCGCGGCCCCGATCGGTGCGCACCCTCCCCTGGCGGTCACGGCAGGAGGTCGAGCACGTCCGTCCACGGCGCGGTCCAGTCCAGCCGGTGGGTGCGCACACCGGCGGAGGCGAGCGCATCGAGGTGGCCCTGCCAGGCCGGATGGCCGGAGCGGGTGTCGCGCACCTGGTAGCCGACCACGATCGACACGGCCGGGTCGCCCAGCGCGTCACCGAGGACGGTCAGTGCCTGGTTGTCGGCGATGCCCAGTGCGAGCTTGGCCACCGAACTCGCCGTCGCGGGCGCGAAGAGGAACACCTCGGGATCGGGATGCGGGCGCGGCTCGCCCGGCAGCCGCGAGCCGCTGCGGACCTCCAGGTCGGTGAGCTCCCGCAGCCGGTCCAGCTCACCGCTCGCGGCGAGCCAGCGCTCGGCCGTGGGCGTGAGCGTGATCGCCAGCCGCCAGCCCCGCTCGGTGGCCGGAAGGGCGAGCTCGGCGCGCAACCGGGTCTCCACGCCGCCGCACGAGCCGGCGACGAGCCCAAGAACCCGGCTCACCGCGCCCTGGCGAGCGCGCAGAACATGGCGTCGGTGCCGTGCCGGTGCGGCCACAGCTGCACGTACGGCCCGTCGCCCAGGTCCGGAACACCGGGGAAGAGCTCCCGCGCGTCCAGCACCTCGGCCTTCGCCCTGCGCACGCCGTCACCGAACACGCCCTCGGTCTCGGCCAGGTGCGGCGAGCACACCACGTACGCCACGATCCCGCCGGGCCGCACGAGCCGGAACGCCGAGGCGAGCAGCTCGCTCTGCAGCTTCGTCAGGCCCGGCACGTCCGATGGCTGCCTGCGCCACCGCGATTCGGGCCGCCTGCGCAGTGAGCCGAGGCCGCTGCAGGGCGCGTCGAGCAGCACCCGGTCGTAGCCACCCTCCAGCCCGGGGTCGCGTCCGTCGACGGTGTGCACCGTCACGGGCAGCCCGTCGATCGCCTGCTTCACCAGCTTCGCGCGGTGCGGGGTGACCTCGACGGCGTCGAGCGTCGCCCCCGAGATCGCGGCCAGCGAGCCGAGCAGCACGGCCTTGCCGCCGGGGCCCGCGCACAGGTCGAGCCAGCGGCTGTCCTCGCCGTCGACGGGTGCGTTGACGGCGGCGAGCGCCACGAGCTGGCTGCCCTCGTCCTGCACCACCGCAAGGCGCTCGCGGATCGGCTCGGACTCGGCGAGGTCGCCGGTCCCGGTTGGCAGGTGCACGCCGTACGGCGAGTAGGGCGCCTCGTCGCCGCCGGTGATGGCGGCCAGCTCCTCGGCGCTGATCTCGCCGGGCTTGGCGAGCAGGTGCACGGCCGGCCTGGCGTCGTCGGCGCGCAGCGCCGCCTCCAGCTCGGCGCCCTTGTCGCCCAGCGCCTCCGCGAACGAGCGCGCGACCCACCTCGGGTGCGCCGTGTGCAGCGCGAGGTAGCCGATGGGGTCGCTGTCGCGGTCGGGCGTGAGCTGTTCGAGCCACGCCGCCTCGTCCTTCTCGGACACGTTGCGCAGCACGGCGTTGGCGAACCCGCCGACGTGCGAGCCCGCCTCCTCGCGCACGAGGTCCACTGTGGACGCCACCGCGGCGTGCGCGGGGATCCGGGTGCGCAGCAGCTGGTACGCGCCGAGCCGCAGCGCGTCGAGCACCGCCTTGTCCACCTTGGACAGCTCCCGGTCGAGGCACGCGGCGATGACCTCGTCGAGCAGGCCCTGCGCCCGCGCGGTGCCGTAGGTGAGCTCCGTGGCCAGCGCGGCGTCGCGGCCGGTGATCCTGCGCTCGCGCAGCATCTCGGGCAGGACGAGGTTCACGTACGCGTCGCGTTCGCTGACCGCGCGCAGTGCGTCGAACGCGACCCGCCGGGCCGGGTCCTCCACGGGTGGTTTGCGCGGACCCTGCTTACGCGGCGCGGGCCGCCGGTTCCGGTCCGGCTTGCGCTGCCTACCGGGGTTCATGTCAGGCGCTCCTCGTTGTCGATCCTCGTGCCGCGCGCCCAGTCGGTCGCCGCCATGCGTTTCTTGCCCTGTGCCTGGACCTCGCCCAGCTGCACCGGCGTGGTAGCGGTGCCCACGAGCACCCGCTTGCGCTCGGCGAGCACCACGCCCGGCTCCAGTCCGGGTCCCTCGACCGGCGTCACGGGGCCGAGCTTGAACCGCTCGCCGCGGAACAGCGCCCAGGCGCCGGGGTCGGGCGTCACCGCGCGGATGTGCCGGTCGATCGCCGCGGCCGGGTCGGTGAAGGAGACCTTCGCGTCGTCGACGGTCACCTTGGGCGCGTAGGTGATCCCGTCGGCGGGCTGGGCCACGGGTCGCAGGGAACCGTCCTCGATGCCGTCCATCGTGGAGGTCAGCAGCGTGGCCCCGGAGACCGCCAGCCTGCCGAGCAGCTCGCCCGCGGTGTCGGTGCGGCCGATCTTCTCGGTGACCACGCCGTAGACCGGCCCCGCGTCGAGCTCCTTGACGATGCGGAACGTCGACGCGCCGGTGATCTCGTCCCCCGCCCGGATGGCCGCCTGCACGGGCGCGGCGCCCCGCCACGCGGGCAGCAGCGAGAAGTGCAGGTTGACCCAGCCGTGGCGCGGGATGTCCAGCGCGCGCTGGGGCAGCAGCGCGCCGTAGGCCACGACGGGGCACGCGTCGGGCGCCAGCTCGGCCAGGCGCGCGAGGAACCCGGGATCGCCGGCCTTCGCCGGCGTGAGCACCTCGATGCCGTGTTCGTCGGCGAGCGCGCCGACGGGTGAGCGCACGAGCCTGCGTCCCCGCCCAGCGGGAGCGTCGGGGCGCGTGACGACGGCGACCACCTCGTGCCGAGGGGACTCCAGCAGTGCGCGCAGCGACGGCACGGCGGGTTCGGGGGTGCCCGCGAACACGAGCCTCATCGGCGATCCGGGGCGGTGAGCGAGAACAACATCGCCGGCCAGTCTAAGCCGCGCACCCGCACGTCCCCGCGCCCGACCGCACTAGGACATTGCCGCGACGCGCGAGTCCCCCGCTCCGGCACGCGAGTCCCCCGCTCCCGCACGCGAGTCCCCCGCTCCCGCACGCGAGTCCCCCGCTCCCGCACGCGAGTCCCCCGCTCCCGCACG
>NZ_SWMS01000079.1 GCF_005146945.1 Prauserella endophytica | reverse complement strand
CACGGCGTGATCGAGACGCCATCAGGCGACGGGATGACCACCAAGCTCATTCGTGCGCAGAAGGTGCCGCTAATCGAATATTGCTAGCCCTAACTTGGCAAAATAGCTCTGGGCCAATCTTCGGAAATCACAGCGTCTAGCATCTCGTAGAATTCCCAAAGATCGTCAGAAAGTTTTCTCCAGTCCTCAAGCTCGGAAATTATTACATGTCCGCCTTTCTTGCGTGGCCAGCGACTTACGCGTGCGCCACAATCAGCGAACATCCACCATGCCCCATGGACCGCCGTATGTCGCCGCTCCCGTAGGTCCTTACTGTCGGCCCACTTTAGGGCTCTTTTAGCCCCTACCTCTCGCGGGCTATCACTTACACATGCCGCCAGAATGCGCTTGTGGAGGTTTGACCATTCGTAGTCAGCTAAAGAGAATAGAGTACTTTCACCTTTTAGGAGTAGCAGAATCCTTTTTAGTGCAGCTTCGATTTGTCCACCAGCAACCGTGATGGAACCAACTATTTCAAATAGCTCTCGCCTAAATTTTCGATCTGCCGACGTGGTGCCACCCTCTCGATCCACTCGTGCAGTCTGAATTTCAAAATCAGTCATTGCTTCAGGAACGGTCACGTATAGCGTAAGACTTCGACCATTACCCAATCGCTCGTCCATTCGGTAATAAGCGATCCCTGAACCCTGACTGGCGCCGTCGTCTGCGCGTTCATTCTCTACCACTGATGGCATCCTCCAACTCCACGGATGAAGCTAAGAAGGTACTGCCGTTTCGACTCACCGCGCTCATGTCGTACAGCATCCGCACGTCAGACCTTCCCCTTCGCGTTGTTATGAGAGGTCGAGTAGACCTGCATGACTTGTCGCGCGAGGACGGCTCGGCGTTGCAGGTGGGGCATGGCCGCGTTCGAACCAACATTCGACCAACACGCGACCGACGCAGCACAACAGATGACGGCAACCGATGAAGCCATTCATCGAGGTCAGAGTCAGTACGCCGTGGCATTGCCCAGGTCAAGCTGGACCCGAATAAGGTCAAGGGGTCGCAGGGTCAAGTCTGCTCGCTCGGTCGGTGGAGCTAACACCACGGTCCCCAGATTTCCCCCGGAATTCAGTGCGATACGTCGCGAGAAGATGAGAAGCGGCGAGCGTTAGCTTTTGCTAAGTGTGCAGGTAGTGCGCAGTGACAACAA
>NZ_SWMS01000078.1 GCF_005146945.1 Prauserella endophytica | reverse complement strand
ATGACAGCAGTGAGAGAAGAACGCATCGCGCGGGAACTCCGCAGACTGCGCGGGAAGTACACGAGTACCGACGTCCAGCGAGCCCTCGGCATCACGCCGTCTAAGCTCTCGCGGATCGAGAGCTGCAAGGTGCGCCCTAGTCCCGACGACGTCAGGCGACTCGCCACCTTC
Source organism: Prauserella endophytica (assembly GCF_005146945.1). Taxonomy (GTDB): domain Bacteria; phylum Actinomycetota; class Actinomycetes; order Mycobacteriales; family Pseudonocardiaceae; genus Prauserella_A; species Prauserella_A endophytica. The sequence continues at coordinate 1,034 of NZ_SWMS01000078.1, read as the reverse complement.
TACGAGGCCGACGCAAAGACTGTCGAGCGACTTGCCAAAGCTGCTGAGCAGCTCAAGCAGCCAGTCTGGTGGACCGAGTTCGTCGGCCCCGACTGGAACTCGGCCCTCGGCTACCACCTCGAGCTTGAAACTGAGGCCACGCGGATCGACTCTTGGACTATCGACCTCGTTCCTGGCCTGCTGCAGACCCCCGGCTACGCCTCAGCTCTCATGACGGCCCGTGTCGACGTGCCACCGGATCAGCTCGAGCGTCGGCTCGAGCTCCGCGCGCGCCGACAACAGCGTGTGCGAGACGGGTCGCTTGAGCTCTGGGCGATCGTCAGCGAAACTGTCCTGCATAACCTGATCGGGGGCCCGAGCTGTGTCAGCGATCAACTGCGGTACCTGGCGAGTACCCCCGCCAACGTCACCGTGCAGGTGCTGCCATTCAGCGCGGGCGCTCACAGTGGACTTGGCACTAGCTTTCACCTGCTCGAGTTCTCCGACTGGCCTACGGTCGGGTATCAGGACACAATCACCCAGGGCCTTTACTACGATGACCCAGATGTGGTTCAGGGCCTAGCAAGGACAATCGACGACGTACGTGCTACGGCACTGAGTCCCAGCGCATCGCGAGAGGCATTGAGTCAGCGGGCTGCAGAACTGGAAGGGTGACAGAGAATGCTGAGCCATGAGTGGAAGAAGAGTTCCTACTCCGGGGGAAACAACGACTGCGTCGAGGTGAGGCTAGCCGAGGGTGGGGGTGTCGAAGTCCGCGACAGCAAGGCTCCGGGGATGGGCTCCATCAAGTTCACGTCGAGTGAGTGGGACGCCTTCATCGCCGGTGTTAAAGACGGCCAGTTCCGCATCCCGCGATCGGAACAGAACTAGCGCCTTGCGCCCCCGGTAGAGCCCTGAGTTGGAACGACTCGGGGCTCTACTTCTGTCCGGCCCTCCACGAGGCACGACCACGTCTCAGCGAACCCCGCCACCGGGCCGGTTGTCGACCCTGCTGCGTGTCCCCTGCGGCGGAGCGTGTGTTCAGAGTTTCTTCT
>NZ_SWMS01000077.1 GCF_005146945.1 Prauserella endophytica | reverse complement strand
TGTCGTCGGCGGCGGAAGCGTGACCAGGACCAGATGTGTTCGGCGGCGTCGGCGACACGCAGGACCAGCTTGGTGAGCAGGCGCCGGATCTCCGGTAGTGTAAAGCTGATCATGTCTGGTTCGGCGATACCGATTCCCCTTTTATGGCAAGGGATTTGGCGACGGCGAGCCAGGCGTGGGCGAGCATCGACAGGGTGATGTGGGCGTACCACGCCCGCCAGGACCGGACCTGGTAGTGATCCAGTCCGGCTTCGTTCTTGGCCTGCTGGAAACACTCTTCGATCCGCCAGCGCGCCCCGGCGATCCAGGCCAGGTTCAGCAGGGTGGACCGGCGGGGCCCGTAGCAGATGTAGTAGGCGATCTCGGTCGGATCAGAGATCGAACGCCGGGCGAGCAGCCAGTGCCCGCGCCCGGCCTGCCAGCCAATCCGGACCGGCACCCGTGCCCAGTCGTACTCGCGCGGCCCGTGCGCGCCGGCACCGACCGACAACCGCCGCCACGCCCGGGCGGGCAGGTCCGCGATCAGCTCATCGGCCCGCTGTTCGGTGCCCTCGGCGGTGATCAGGGTGTCGTTGACCTTGGTGGCCAGCACGTACGCGGCGTCGTGTTCCTCCAGCCAGGCTCGCAGGTACTTGACCTGCCCGTAGGCCTCATCGGCGGTGACCCACGCGAACGGCACACCCGCCTCGAACGCCCGCGCCAGCATGCCCATCGCCTGCCGCGGCTTCGTGGCGAACTCGACCTCATCCGGAATCCCCGCCCGTTGGCACCGGTCCCGGTCGGCGATCCACGGCTCCGGCAGATACAGCGCCCGATCGATCAGCGCATGCCCATGATCACCGGCATAGGCGAGAAAGGTCCCGATCTGACAGTTCTCGATCCGCCCCGCCGTCCCGGAATACTGCCGCTGCACCCCGGCCGAGCGCACACCTTTCTTCAGGAACCCGGTGTCGTCCACGATCAGCACGCCGCCCGGCTCGCCGAGATGCTCGACCACGTAGTCCCGCACGTCGTCACGCACCCCGTCGATGTCCCAGTCCGCCCAGCGCAACAACCGCTGCATCCCATCCGGAGACACCTCACCGGACTGCTCCGCCAGTGTCCAGCCGTTCTTCCGCTCCAACCCCGCGACCAGCCCGGACACATACTCCCGAGCCCGGCCCCGCGGCTCCGACCGCCTGAACCGTCCCGCGATCCGATCATGAACCCGATCC
>NZ_SWMS01000076.1 GCF_005146945.1 Prauserella endophytica | reverse complement strand
ATCCATCTGTGACCGAGAACACACCTACTCAGGCTGGGGATTCCGCGGCCGGTAAGGCGCTCGCCGGCGCGTTGTCATCGGAGGCCCTTGATGCTTTGGTGAAAGACGCCTACGCCAATGGCGGCGCGTTGGGTGCCCAGGAATTGCTGAATCGCATGACCAAGGCCGTGCTGGAGCGCTCGCTGGAAACCGAGATGACACATCACCTCGGCTACGAGAAAGGCGACCCGGCCGGCGCCGGGAGTGGTAATTCACGCAATGGCAAGTCGACGAAAACGGTGTCCACGACGAACGGCCCGATCGAGGTCGCAGTGCCGCGGGATCGGAATGGCTCGTTCGAGCCCGCGATCGTGCCGAAACGCGCCCGACGTCTCGGCAACATCGACGAGGCGATCCTGTCACTGTATTCACGTGGCATGACCACCCGCGATATTGAATCCCACCTGCACGAAGTATACGGCGTGAACGCGTCGCGGGAATTGATTTCCAATGTCACCGAGGTCGTGGTCGACGAGATCGCACTCTGGCAATCCCGCCCGTTGGACGAGGTGTATCCCATCCTGTACGTGGACGGGCTGCGCCTGCGGATCAAGGACAAGGGCGTGGTCACCACCAAGGTCGGCTACTTGGCCCTCGGCGTAGACGTCGAGGGCCGCAAACACGCCCTCGGGCTCTGGATCGCCGACACCGAAGCCGCGAAGTTCTGGGCCAAGGTCCTCACCGACCTACGCAACCGCGGCGTGAAAGACATCGTGATCGCCTGCTGCGACGGACTGACCGGACTGCCCGACGCGATCCGCTCGGCGTTTCCCGACACCGTGATCCAAACCTGCGTGGTACACGTGATCCGCAACGCCATGCGCTTCATCTCCTACAGCGACCGCAAAAAGGTCGCCGCCGGAATGCGCGACATCTACACCGCCCCCACACTCGAGGCCGCCGAGATCGCACTGAAGAACTTCGACAAAGAATTCGGCACCCAATACCCCGCCGCCGTCCAGGTATGGCAACACGCCTGGAACGATTTCACCCCGTTCCTCGACTACCCACCCGAACTACGCCGGGTCATCTACACCACAAACCTCATCGAGAACATCAACTTCCAACTCCGCAAACTCACCAAGAACCGCGGACATTTCGACAGCGACGCCGCCGCAACGAAACTCCTCTACCTCGGACTACGCAACATCACCAGCCACCGAGGAGGACCATCAGGAACAGGCACATGGGGCTGGAAACAAGCACTCAACACCCTCGTCACCCTCTTCCC
>NZ_SWMS01000075.1 GCF_005146945.1 Prauserella endophytica | reverse complement strand
TGTGAGTGACACAGCTTCGGCGGTGTGCTTAAGCCCCGCTACATTGTCGGCGCAGAACCACTTGACCAGTGAGCTATTACGCACTCTTTCAAGGATGGCTGCTTCTAAGCCAACCTCCTGGTTGTCTCAGCGACTCCACATCCTTTCCCACTGAGCACACACTTAGGGGCCTTAGCTGGCGTTCTGGGCTGTTTCCCTCTCGACGACGAAGCTTATCCCCCGCCGTCTCACTGCCGCACTCTCACACACCCGTATTCGGAGTTTGGTTGACTTCGGTAACCCGGTAAGGCCCCTAGGCCACCCAGTAGCTCTACCCCAGGTGTGAAACATACGACGCTGCACCTAAATGCATTTCGGGGAGAACCAGCTATCACGGAGTTTGATTGGCCTTTCACCCCTACCCACAACTCATCCCCCAGGTTTTCAACCCTGGTGGGTTCGGCCCTCCACACCGTCTTACCGGCGCTTCAGCCTGGCCATGGGTAGATCACTCCGCTTCGGGTCTCGACCACGCAACTCACACGCCCTCTTCAGACTCGCTTTCGCTACGGCTACCCCACACGGGTTAACCTCGCCACGCAGCACGAACTCGCAGGCTCATTCTTCAAAAGGCACGCCATCACAACGACCAGCATTGCTCTGACGGCTTGCAGGCACACGGTTTCAGGTACTCTTTCACTCCCCTCCCGGGGTACTTTTCATCTTTCCCTCACGGTACTCGTCCGCTATCGGTCACCAGGAAGTATTTAGGCTTACCGGGTGGTCCCGGCAGATTCACAGCAAATTCCACGAGCTCGCTGCTACTCGGGAACACCATTCCAGACACGCCCATGCAGTTTTCACGTACGGGACTCTCACCCACTCCGGCCGCTCATCCCAAAGCGTTCCGCTAACCACACAACGCATCCCCAGGAGTGTCAGCCCCTGGCAAACAGGTCCCACAACCCCGCACACACAACACCTGACAGCTTGACATGCGCACGGTTTAGCCTCCTCCGCTTTCGCTCGCCACTACTCACGGAATCACACTTGTTTTCTCTTCCTACGGGTACTGAGATGTTTCACTTCCCCGCGTTCCCTCCACACACCCTATACATTCAGGTGCGGGTGACACCTCATAACAGGTGCCGGGTTACCCCATTCGGACACCCTCGGATCACAGCTCGGTTGACAGCTCCCCGAGGCTTATCGCAGCCTCCCACGTCCTTCATCGGCCCCTAGTGCCCAGACATCCACCATGTGCCCTACACAACTTGACCACAAAGATGCT
>NZ_SWMS01000074.1 GCF_005146945.1 Prauserella endophytica | reverse complement strand
GTGATGGCATCCGATGCTGTGAGCGCGGATCAGAGGAAGATGAGGAAGTCGGAGCGGGAGCGGTCGGCCGAGCAGGCTGCCGCGGCGGCGATGGTGGCGCAGGCGCGGGAACGTGGCCTGTCGCTCACTGGGCCGGACGGGCTGTTGAAGCTGTTCACCAAGAACGTTCTGGAAGCGGCGCTGAACGAGGAGATGACCGAGCATCTCGGGCACGCGAAGAATCGTGCCGATTCGAATCGTGATTCGTCGAATGTGCGGAATGGGGCCCGGGGGAAGACGGTGGTTTCGGACGCGGCTGGAGAGGTGAACATCGTGGTTCCCCGGGATCGGGAATCGACTTTCGAGCCGAAGATCGTGAAGAAACGTCAGCGTCGACTGACTGACGTGGACGAGATCGTGTTGTCGTTGTATGCGAAGGGGTTGACCACGGGCGAAATTTCGGCGCATTTCGCCGAGATTTACGGCGCGTCGGTGTCGAAGGAGACGGTGTCTCGGATTACCGACAAGGTGATCGAGGAGATGCAGGACTGGGCAAGCCGTCCACTGGAGCCGGTCTACGCCGCGGTGTTCGTGGACGCGATCGTGGTCAAGGTGCGGGACGGCCAGGTCGCCAACCGGCCGTTCTACGCCGCGATCGGCGTCACCACCGACGGCCGCAAGGACGTGCTCGGATTGTGGGCCGGTACCGGCGGCGAGGGCGCCAAGTTCTGGATGAGTGTGCTGGTGGATCTCAAGAACCGCGGCGTTAAGGACGTGTTCTTCCTGGTTTGTGACGGCCTCAAGGGGTTACCGGAGGTGGTGGAGCAGGTGTGGCCACAAACGATCGTCCAGACGTGCGTTCTGCATTTAATTCGTAATTCGTTTCGGCTGACTTCCCGGAAATACACGGACGCGTTGAAACGCGACCTGAAAGAAATCTACACGGCACCCAACGCCGACGCCGCCGCAACGGCACTGGACGAACTGGACGAGAAATGGTCGAAGAAATACCCAGCCATGGTTCGACTCTGGCGTAACGCCTGGACCGAATTCGTTCCTTTTCTGGACTACGATATCGAGATCAGGAGGATGATCTGCTCGACGAACGCGATCGAGTCGTTGAACGCACGCTACCGGCGCGCGATCCGGGCACGTGGGCACTTCACCACCGAGCAAGCGGCGATGAAGTGCTTGTATCTTGTGACCCGCAGCCTCGACCCCACAGGGACCGGGGCGGCACGATGGATGATGCGTTGGAAGCCAGTGATCAACGCGTTCTCCATCACCTTCG
>NZ_SWMS01000073.1 GCF_005146945.1 Prauserella endophytica | reverse complement strand
CGCCGCCGTGCAGGGCCGGGTCGTAGGGCGTGTGGTTTTGCCAGCAGCGCCAGAGGACACGGATCCAGGCTCGGGCCAGGATGCGGGTGGCGTGGGGGTGGTCCTTGCCGGAGGCGCGTGCTCGGTTGTAGATGTCGGCGGCCCAGGGGCTGGAGTGGCGGCTGTTGTCGGCGAAGGTGGTGATGGCCAGGCGCAGGCGTTTGTTGCAGGCCCAGCGGAAGGACACGCCGCGTTGTTTGCCGGAGACTTTGGTGACGGGCGTGATCCCGGCCAGTGCGGCGATGGCGTCGGGGTGGTCGAACGCGGCGCGGGAATCGCCCCATTCGGCCAGGATCTGGGCGGCGTTGATGGTGCCCGCACGGGGAAAGGATCGGAAGACCTTGCCGTCGGGGTGGGTGTCCATCTTCTCGGCAATGGAGCGGTCCAGGGCCTTGATCGCGGTATTGAGCGCGGTAAGCATGCCGACCTGGGCGAGCACGGCGTCCTGGACTCCTGTGGACACCACGGGATCGAGCGTGCCGGCCGGGGCAGAGCGCAGCCGGGCCAGCAGGACGGCGGCGGGTTTCCTGCCCGAATAGCCTTGTTTGGCGCAGAACGCGGCCAGCTGCTTCTCGGTCAACGAGGCCGCCGAGACGGCGGTGGGATAGCGGGTCAGGAACGCCAGGGCGATCGCGGACTCGATGTTGGCGAAGATGGCCTTGGCGCCTGGCCAGTGCGCGTCCAGCAATGCGGCGAGCTGGTTGGTCGCCGCTATACGGGCCTCGACAAGATCACTACGGGTACGCACAACGGTGCGCAGTGCCTTGGTGTGACTGGACAACGGTGCGGCGGGGCGCAGCCGGTGGATCCGCACTCGCAGGTAGTCGGCGATCACGTGTGCGTCGCCGGGGTCGGATTTGGCGCCGGAGAGGACTTCGGCCTCGCGCCAGGTCTTGATCGCGTTCGGTTTGACCGGCAGCACCGGGTGACCGGCCTCCAGCAGCGCGTCCACCAGGCGCCCGTCCGGGCGCTCGATCGCCACCGGGATCTGCTCGGCCGGGCCGAGGCTGCCCAGCCTGGCGGCCAGCCGGCCGAAACCGGCGGCGGTGTGATCGATGGTGAACGCGGCGATCTTCTTGCCGGTGTGGTCGAGCACGCACACGGCATGCTCAGCCCCCGCCCAGTCGATCCCCACGAAGAACAGTGGCCCATCCTGCTGCGACAACCGGGTCGCCTTCCTGCGTGTAGTCCAGGGCAGGAGCCAGACGGAGGCAAGGGAACCGACAGCAGAGTGGTCACTAACCGGCGCTCGATCGCGCGTCCCTTTGTCATCGCTTCACGGTTCCGGGGAAGCCGGGGGCGGCAGTGTCATGAAGGCCCACAAAGGGCGACCAGCCCAAGCCGTCACC
>NZ_SWMS01000072.1 GCF_005146945.1 Prauserella endophytica | reverse complement strand
CGATGCCGCCCTGCATGCAGATCTCGGTGGCCCCGGCCTGCGCGGCCTCGACGGCGCGGGCGGCGACGTCTTCGGTGGAGAGCCGGTAGGCGTCCGGGTCGCGTTCGCGCTGGGCGAAGGCGCAGAACCGGCAGCCCACGTAGCAGACGTTGGAGAAGTTGATGTTGCGGTTGACCACGTAGGTGATGTCGTCGCCCACCACGTCGGCGCGGAGTTCGTCGGCCAGCCGGGTCAGGGTGTCCAGCGCCGGGCCCTCGGCGGTGAGCAGCGCCATCGCCGCGGCGGTGTGGGCCGGCTCCAGCAGCGCCCCCGGGTAGTCCGCGGCCAGCCGCAGCCCCGCGCGCACGTCGGTGTCCAGCCGCTGCGGCGCGGGGTCTGACCGGCGCGTCGGCGGCAGGGTGTGCGTGGGCGCGCCGGGCACCTGTTCGCGCAGGAGGTCCCAGTCGCCGTAGACGCTGTCGAAGTCGCCGCGCCGGTCGGCGGTGCGGCCCTCGGTGTCGATCGCGGTGTGCAGGTCGGCGCGGCCGACGGTGGCCAGGCCGCCGTCGGGCTCCTGCCAGTCGCGGCCCCGCACCACGGCGCCGGGCTCGGCGAGCCCGTCGGCGGTGGCCAGCGCGGTGACGTGCGGGTGCAGCCGGACGTCGATCCACTTCTCCGCGCCGCGCACGTACTTCGGGTAGACGGTCAGCCGCTCGCGCAGCGTGAACCCGGCCTGCCGCGTCCACCCGGCCAGCTCGTCGATCCGCGGCCACGGGCGCTCGGGGTTGACATGATCCGGGGTCACCGGGGACACCCCGCCCCAGTCGTCGATGCCCGCGCGCAGCACCAGCGCGTGCTGGTCACCGACCAGGTTCGGCGGCGCCTGCACGCTCACCCCCGGCGGCATCAGCAGCCGGGCCACGGCGATCGTGGCGGCCAGCCCCTCCAGGTCGGCGTCCGGCGCCGAACGCATGGCCGTGTCCGGCTTGGCGCGGAAGTTCTGGACGATGATCTCCTGGATGTTGCGGTACTGCCGCGCGCACCGGCGCAGGGCGTGCAGCGACTCGGCCCGCTCGGTGAGCGTCTCCCCGATCCCCACCAGGATGCCCGTGGTGAACGGCACCCCCACCCGGCCGGCGTCATCCAGCACCCGCAGCCGCACCGCCGGCTCCTTGTCCGGGCTGCCGTAGTGCGGCATGCCCTTCTCCGACCACAACCGCCGCGCCGTGGTCTCCAGCATCATCCCCATGCTCGGCGCGACGGGCTTGAGCCGCTGCAACTCCTCCCAGCTCAGCACCCCCGGATTGAGATGCGGCAGCAAACCGGTCTCCTCCAGCACCGCGATCGCGCACGCCCGTACGTAGTCCACAGTGGAGCCATAACCACGCTCGTCCAGCCACTGCCGCGCCTGCGGCCACCGATCCTCCG
>NZ_SWMS01000071.1 GCF_005146945.1 Prauserella endophytica | reverse complement strand
GGGCGGTGCCGGAGGAGCCGGAGACGATGGCGCCGGCGTGGCCCATGGTTTTGCCTTCGGGGGCGGTGAAGCCGGCGACGTAGCCGACGACGGGTTTGGTGACGTTGGCCTTGATGTAGTCGGCGGCGCGTTCTTCGGCGTCCCCGCCGATTTCGCCGATCATCACGATGACCTTGGTGTCGGGGTCGGCCTCGAACGCCGCGAGGGCGTCGATGTGGGTGGTGCCGATGACCGGGTCCCCGCCGATGCCGACCGCGGTGGTGAAGCCGATGTCGCGCAGCTCGTACATCATCTGGTAGGTCAGCGTCCCGGACTTGGACACCAGGCCGATGTGGCCGGGGCCGGTGATGTTGGCCGGGATGATGCCCGCGTTCGACTTGCCCGGGGAGATCACACCGGGGCAGTTCGGGCCGATGATCCTGGTTTTGTTTCCCTTGGCGACGGCGTGGGCCCAGAAGTAGGCCGAGTCGTGCACGGGGATGCCTTCGGTGATGACCACGGCCAGGCCGATCTCGGCGTCGATGGCCTCGATGACGGCGTCTTTGGCGAACTTGGGGGGCACGAAGATCACCGAGGTGTCGGCGCCGGTGGCCTTCATGGCCTCCTCGACGGTGCCGTAGACGGTGAGGTCCGTGCCGCCGATGGTGACGGTCTGGCCGGCCTTGCGGGCGTTGACCCCGCCGACGATGGTGGAGCCGGCGGCCAGCATCTTGGTGGCGTGCTTGGTGCCTTCCGAGCCGGTGAGGCCCTGCACGATGATCTTGGAGTTCTCGTTGAGGAAAATGGCCATGGGGATCAGGCTCCTGCCGCGGCGAGCTGGGCGGCCTTGTCGGCCGCGTTGTCCATGGTGTCCACCTGCGTGACCAGCGGGTGGTTGGCCTCGTCGAGGATCCGGCGGCCTTCCTCGACGTTGTTGCCGTCCAGGCGCACCACCAGCGGCTTGGTGGCCTCGTCCCCGAGGATCTTGAGGGCTTCCACGATGCCGGTGGCCACCGCGTCGCAGGCGGTGATCCCGCCGAACACGTTCACGAACACGCTCTTGACCGCGGGGTCGCCGAGGATGACGTCCAGCCCGGCGGCCATCACCTCCGCCGAGGCGCCGCCGCCGATGTCGAGGAAGTTCGCGGGCTTGACCCCGCCATGCCGCTGCCCGGCGTAGGCGACCACGTCCAGGGTGGACATGACCAGGCCCGCGCCGTTGCCGATGATGCCGACCTCACCGTCGAGCTTGACGTAGTTGAGGTCCTTGGCCTTGGCCTTGGCCTCCAGCGGGTCCTCGGCCTGCTTGTCCACCAGCTGCTCGTGCTCGGGGTGGCGGAACGTGGCGTTGCCGTCCAGGGTGACCTTGCCGTCCAGGGCGACGATCTTGTCCTGCGGGTCCCGCACCAGCGGGTTGACCTCGACCAGCGTGGCGTCCTCGGCCACGAAGGTCTCCCACAGCTTCACCACCACCTCGGCGGCCTGCTCCCGGATCTCCACCGGGAAATTGCCCTGGGTGAGGATCTCGAGCGCGGTGGCCTTGTCCACCCCGGCGATCGGATCCACCGCCACCTTCGCCAACGCCTCCGGGCGCTCGACCGCCAGCTGCTCGATCTCCACGCCACCCTCGGCCGAGGCCATGGCCAAAAACGTGCGGT
>NZ_SWMS01000070.1 GCF_005146945.1 Prauserella endophytica | reverse complement strand
TCGGGCGGCATTTTTCCCGAGCGTTAGTGTCGGGCAGTGTCGCGGCGTATCGGGTGCTCCGTGAGCAACGGAGCCCAATCGGAGACCAGCGTCGGCCTGCGTGCGCCCGCTGTAGGGCCACCGCAGGCAGGTTGGTAGGGGGCGTCCTGCGGTACCACTATCACACTTGTTATGAGCAGTTTTGCCTCGTATTTTCGATGTATATCTCCGGGCTCCCGATTCTATGATCAACTGTGTCGACTATTAACTACTCGATTGTTTCGGCGCGGGTGCTCTCGGCGATCACGCATTCGCCGGGGTTTGAGTCGTTCGGTGCCGAGATCGCACGGCGAACCGGGCTCCGGGGTCCGTCGATCTACAAGTCGCTCGCACGGTTGACGGAGCGGGGGTTCCTCCGGGAGGCGCGTGTCGAGCCCGCGCGACACGGGACCCCACGACGCTGGTTCGCCTTGACTGATGCTGGGCGCGTGTTGGCCGAGCGGTGGGGCGTGATGCGGCGGGAGACCGTGGTCGCTGAACGCTTGCGTGCGGTGGCCGCCGTGCTGGACTTGGGTGCGGACGATCCGTTGTCCAGGGTGGCGGACTTGCTGGACGTACCCGGAGTGCCGGGCGCCGAGTTCGACGTGAACGCCCTGGTCGACGCAGTGCTGGGACCCGACGGCGAATCTTGAGGACCCCGCCCGGGGGTCAGCTGCCTGCTGGCTGGGGTGATGCGGTCCGGGTGTGGTCATTCCACGGGCGCTGGCGCGCTTGCCGGGCTCTGGTGCACCTGCGCTCGTGACCCCGCTGCCGCCGTGTCACGTTCTGGATGACGACCGGTGGACCTGTCCGGCTCGTTCGCCATGCCGCTGGCTGGGCTAATCCGGTGTTCCTCCCTCCGCCACGAGCTACCGTCGGGGGCGATACGGGCGCGGATCGAGAGCGATACGGCCGTCGGTGTTGGTCTCGGTGATGGTCGGTGGCGAGGTGAGCGGGCGATGCCTGATGTGGAGGGGCCGGGGCAGCGCGATCGGCGCCTGGTGCTGGAGTTCATCACAGAGGATCCGTGGGAGCAGCAGCTGGCCCGGGACTACTGGCTCGTGGATGGCGATGGGAAGTTCGTCTACAAGGTCGGCGACCTGGAGCGGCGGGCCTACGACGAGCGCCCGGCGTTAGCCCGGGAGCGGATCTCGGGCTTGGCGTACTACCTGCGTAAGCGGGTTCGTGCGCATGTCCCGGCGGCGTCGTGTCCGGGCTGCGGTGCCCGTGTCCATGTCGACAACCGGCCCGACTATCAGAAGGTGCTCAAGCTGCTGGAGGCCGGCGAGGTCCAGGCGTGCGCGCCGTGCCGCGCGTCCGCGGTCGATGCGGCGGATCGAGCGGTCGCTGTGAAGCGGTGGCGTGAGGACCACGGTTGGTATGACCAGTACCGGCCGGTGAAGGTCGCGGCCTTGTCGCTGCGGGAGGCGGTGAGCCTGCTTGCACTATTCAGGGTGCCCTTCGACAGCGCGTTCACCTCGACCACACCGCTGCAACGGTGGCGGCGGAGGCTGGTGCCGCCTTACGCAGGAACCGAGCTGGACGCCCGCGCGCGGCTGCGAGAGCTGATCAAAGCGGGACTCCTGTTCCCGCATCCGGACTGCCCGTCCTCGGGGTATCGCGCCGTCCACAGCTGGGCTCAGGAGGTGTCGCTGAACTTCGAGACGGCACGTTTGACCGCCCCAGGGCCGGGGCCGACCGGCCCGCGCAACGAAGCCCTCGTCGCCGACCTCGTGGCGGCCTTGACCAGTCCATGGCCCGAACGGTGGCACCGGCAGCACGCGGTGGAGTGCCGCAGGGTGCTGCACGCCGAGAACACCGGCTACCTGATCCGAGCGCTGCACGAGCACGGCCTGCCCGCACCTCGCCACGACCTCGAACACGACATCATGGGACACCTGGCCCACACGCTGACGCTGGCGGAGGCGGTCTACCTGATCGAGACAGCGACCGAGCGTGCGCATGAGCAACTCCGGCAGGGACACCTGGCCAACGTCCGCGAGACCACCAACCAGGCCCTGGAGCGCTTGCGCTGGTATCTCCGCCAGATCACCACGGGCGAGGCCGAGCCGAAGGCACTGACCGCCCTGCCGGCACCCTGCTCGATCGTCGCGACGACGTTCTTCCGTACCGCGATGGGACGGGCTTCCGCGTTGCACGAACGTGCCGACCCGCTCACGCTGCCGCCCGCAACCGAGTCCACGTGACGACGCGCTGTCGGTCCGCACCGCTACGGTGGCCGCGATGACCACCGCCACGGCAACCCCGGACCCGTCCCACGGCAGCGACATCTTGGCCGTGGTCGCCCGCCACGTCGTGCTGCGCGAACACGCTCCCGGTCAGTGGTCCGGCCGCTGTCCGTTCTGTTCGTCGACGACCTTCCGGGTCCGCCCAGCCCACGGCACCTACCACTGCTTCGGGTGCGGTGAAGGTGGAACCGCACCCACCTTCACCGCCCGCATCCAGCACCATTGAGCCGAGCAGCGGACGGAATACACAGCGAACTCATCGCGCAACCATGGCGCCACTGCTCAACCTCAGCACCCGGCACCAGCCGCGCCCCGAACCGCCCCACACCCGAGGGAACACAATGAAGATCCTCCATGGCCCGAGCGTCCGGGTCGATCACCTCAACACCCTGCACGACTTCCTCACCGCACGCGGCTGGCGGCTCGACGACCTCATCGACACCGACGACACCGGCTACCCCGCAGACCCTGAAGCAAGCTGGCACTACCCCGACAGCTACAACGGCATCGCCATCCACGAAATCGGCGACGTCACCCCCACCCCGCTCAGCTGCCACTTCGGATTCCGGGTCTATCCCATGATCGGTGTTTCCGGCGTTGTTGATCAGTAGGTCTCGGCTCCCGGCCAGCGGTCA
>NZ_SWMS01000007.1 GCF_005146945.1 Prauserella endophytica | reverse complement strand
TTCTGGATCGCGTCGGGCAATCCGATCTTGGTCCATCCGCGGCTTACACAGTTGTCATGACACGGCCCCGATGGCCGCGTGGTTGCCGGCCATCACATCGAACACCGAGATCCCAGCTCGATACGGTGAGCCGTCGGGCTCACCGGTCAAGCTCATCAGACCGGACATCGCTTGGACCATCAGGTCATAACCAGGCACGTGCTTGCCCGCACCCGAGCCGAAACCGGTGATCGACGTGTAGATAATGCCCGGATTGGACTCGCGCACGGTGTCGAAGTCCAGGCCATACTTACCGAGGCCACCCGGCTTGAAATTCTCGATGAGCACATCCGCGCGCTCGGCCAAACTTCGCGCGACCTGCGCGTCGGCCTCGTCACCCAGGTCCAGTGCGATCGACCGCTTACCTCGGTTGATGCCGAGATAGTAGGTGGACACCCCGTCGCGAACCGGAGGCATCCAGCTGCGCGTGTCGTCACCGCGTGGCCCTTCGACCTTCACCACGTCGGCACCCATGTCGGCGAGCAACATCGTCGCGTACGGGCCTGCCAAGATCCGCGAGAAATCCGCGACCAGCAGGCCCTCGAGCGGACCAGTCATCATTCATCCTTCTTGCGTCGTTGTCTGAGGTGTGGTCAGCGCGTCGCCGTGTCCCCGGTGGGCTCGAGGACGAAGTCGTAGGTGGCGTGCAGGTAGGGTGTGTCGACCTGGCTGCCGTCCGGTGCCGTACCGGGCTGCTTGGTTTCGAACCGGACGATCAGCGCGTCCTTCACGCCGAACACCACGTCGGACTCGAGATAGTCGGTTCCTTCCTGGAACAGGTGGGTGATGAGCTTGCGGTAGCCGGGTTGGTCGATGAGGAAATGGATGTGGGCGGGCCTGAACGGGCTGATCTCGGTTTTGCCGATCAGGTCGCCTACAGGGCCGTCGAGGGGGATGGAGTAGCCCAGCGGGGCGATGGTGCGGACGCAGTAGGTGCCGTCTTCTCGCGTGCGGTACTTCGAACGAAGCCGTGCCTCGTCGATTTCGGACAGCTGGGCCTCGTAGTATCCGTCGGAGTCGGCCTGCCAGATGTCCAGCAGTGCATTCGGCACGGGCTTGCCGTCGAGGTCGGTGACGCGGCCGGTGATGAACAGGGGAGTCCCCGGAAGCCCGTCGGACATGTCCTCGCCGTAGGACAGTGCGGGCGATCCGTCGATGTGGAACGGGCCGAGCACGGTGGCGGGCGTCGCCGAGGCTGAGAACTGGTTGTTCAGTTGCACGACCAGCGTGCTGAGACCGACGACGTCCGAGGCGAGGATGAACTCGTGTCGTTTCTCGTCGCTGATCCGGCCAGTCGCGGCCAGCCAGTCCATCGCCGCCTGCCATTCCTCCTCGGAGAGGTTCACCTCGCGGGCGAACGCGTGGACATGGCGGACCAACGCCGTCATCACCTGGGCGAGGCGGGGTGATTGGGCTGTGGCCCAACGCGCCGTGGCCAGTTCGGTGAGGTTGTCTTCGTTGACGAAGGCCATGGTTGGTGCTCCTCGGTTTGTGGGGGTTGTGCTGAGCAGCGCGAGATACTGCTCAGGTGTGGGTGAGAAGCTCGAGGGAGTCAGCGACCTGCAACCCGTACGTGTGTCCAAATTGGAGGGCATTGTCGTAGTCGAGCAACTCCGCGGAATCGGGATGCACGAGGTGGGTCAGCGCGGCGGCCGGACGCAGTCCGCTCGTGCGCACTAGTTCGAGGGCGACCGCCGCGCTCGATGGTGCCGATGGTTGGCCGCAGGAACAGCAGGAAGGCGGAACTGCGGTCGTCATGACGTGGCCGGGGCGATTGAGGTCGTCAGGTTTGGCCTCAGGACGGCCGAGAAGTCGAACGGTGCGCGCTCGGTCAGTGGCCGAGATGCCAGTGCTGATGCCCTCTGCCGCGTCGACGGTGACCCGGGCATCGCGCAACGAGGAGTGATGGCCGGCCCCGATCATGCGCGTCAGTCCGAGACGGTCGCAGTCCTGCTCTGGAAGTGCCACGGTGAGTAGGCCTGATCCGTGCCGCACCGCGAAGGCGATCACATCCGCTGAGGCTGTGGCTGCGGCGATGACGAGAGTGGCCGCGCACTGCTCGCGGTCGTACAGCACGACGGGCTTGCCCGCGGCGAGGTCGGCGACCACCTGCAGGTCCTTGATCATCAAGGCCTCCGCGGAAGCCACGGCGGTCATCGTGACCTCCCCGCCTGGATCGTGCCTCCGGAATGGGAGACCTGCTCGGGATCCAGCCTCGTCATCCTGCCCTGGAAGTACACGAGCGGATGCCGCGAACGATCGCCCTCGCGAAGGGACATCACCTTGGCGGTCACGAGGTCGTGATCGCCGATGCGGACGACCGAGTCGTTGACCGCCTCGATGGTGATCATCGCGCCCCTGATCAACGGCGTGCCGAAATCGGAGACATCCCAGGTGAGTGCGGAGAACCTGCTTTCCGGCGGCCCACGGAAAGCCTCGGCTGCCAAGGCGTCGTCCTGATGCAGGACGCTGAAGCTCCAGCGATCGGCGGCTGTGATCTCTGTGAGCGTCTTGGAGCGGTGATCACCGAAGAAGCCCACGAGCAGCGGGTCCATGGAGATCGCTGTGAACGTGCCGACGACCATGCCGATCGGCTGGTCGCCGTTCATGGTGGCCACGACGGTTACCGTGGTGGGGACGTTGCGCATCGCACGTCGGAATTCGCTGGGGTGCACTGTATCCGGAGCGGTGTGTGAAGGGGTGTTCATGAGTCCTCCTGAGCTTGCCGCCTTTGAGCGAGTGTCGTTTCAGCGGGGCGGAGCGCTCCACAAGGGCTCGACTTGGAAGCGTTGGAACGACCACTGTCCCTCCGCTTCGATGAAGCGCGCGGAGTAGTCGCCCATGCTGAGCAGTTCGGGTTGCGGTTCGTAGCTCCACCGGGTGTATCGGCACGTCGCCGAGCAACTGATCGCGCCGGCGGTGTCCACGGCCTCCCATACCCTGACGTTGCTCACCAGGTGGCGTACGCGCGGAGCGTTCGCGAACAGGTCACCGAACAGGCTCGCCACGAACTCCGCACCTGTGCCGGCGCGGCCTGCGAAATTGACCTGAGCCTCGGACAGCAGCTCGGTCAGGGTCTCGATGTCCAGTTCGTCGGCGGCAGCGGCGTAGGTGTAGAGGAGCTGCTCCGCCACCGCCCGGACCTCCGCACGGGCCGTTGTTTCGCGGATCCGATTCATCTCGGCCGATGCCTCCCGCGTGAGTCTGAGTGCGTTTGACCAGCAGCAGATCGTTCTTCTCCTCAGATCAGAGGTGTGATCTGGTCCTGCTGGCCGAGCAGCTCGCGTCCGTAGATCTCGGCGGCGATCGAGGGGTTGACGACGGCGTGGCGGCTGCCGGTTTCCTGGTCTCGCCAAATGCGCTGCAGCGGGTTCTTCTCGCCGAACGAGCTCGCCCCTGCGATGCTCACCAGCAGGTCGATCGCCTCGCGGCAGCGCCGGGCGATGTATCCGGTGTCCATCCGAACCCTGGTGCGCGTGAGCCGGTCCATGTATTTCAGAGACGAGGCCCACTCGTCGACGTCGGATGCCGCGCGCATCGCGTGAAGGTGTGCGGTGTCGATCAGCTGCGTGGCCTCGGCGAGGTTCAGCTGCGTCGTGGGCGCCGCGGCCGAGTCCTCGTAGAAGGTGTAGGAGATCGGTTTGTGCTTGGCGAGGCTCTCGGAGACGACATCGAGCGCTGCGCGTGCCATCCCGATCTGCGGCCCGACGAGGATGAGCGCCAGGACAGGGACAAAAGCGGAGTGGTAGAGCGCCTCTTCCTTGTGCTCGGTGCCGTACTCACCGCCAAGGGCCTTACCGACCGACAGGATGCGGTGGTCGGGCACGAACAGCTCCTCGGCGACCAGGGTGTTGCTCGCGGTTCCCCGGAGGCCGGCGACGAACCAGGTGTCCTTGACCGTCAGGTCGCTCATCGAGATCAGGGCCAGACCTTGATCGACCTGCTGTCCTGAAGCATCGACGACGGGAATCCCGAGTAGCGCCCACGCCGAATGCGCGGATCCCGAGGCGAACCCCCACGATCCCGAGACGATCTGGCCGCCGTCGACGGCGCGGGTCTCCGCTGTGGGGGCGACTACGCCGCACGCACGGGCCTCGGGGTCCACGCCCCACACCTCGCGCTGAGCCTGCTCGGGGTACAGCCCGATCAACCAGCTGCACACGTTCATCAGTGCACTGACCCAAGCGGTCGAGCCGTCACCCCGGCCGATCTCTTCGCTGATCTTCATGAAGGTGGTGAAGTCGGTCTCGAGCCCGCCCCAGCGGCGCGGTTGCATGATCCGGAAGACCCCCGCCTCACGCAGGACCTCGATGTTCTCGTCCGGCACCCGTCGGTCGGCCTCCGCCTGAGCGGCGTTGGCACGTAGCAGCGGCTGTAGCTCGGCGACTCGACGCACCAATTCCTGGGTGTTCGGTTCGTCGACGCTCACCACGGGCGCGGATTCGGCAGAGGTCGTCATCAGGCTCTCCTCTTCGAGTAGCTGTGACCGGTCGTGAGGGCCGCGGTGCAGTGACCGGTGAGCTGCACAACGGGTTGCGACGTAGTACAGGGCTCCGACCCGTCCGCGGGCTTGTCCCGGGGGATCAGATTCCGGCGCGGGCGTTGTACTGCTGTTCCTGTTCGCCAGTTGACTTGAACGCGGATACAAGCGGTCGCGTGAGCTTTGAATCGGCAGACCAAGCGTGCTCGCCGGATCGCGCCCTTTACTGGGCGCCCAGCGCATCCAGGTCCAACGAGGGAGCAGGAGCCACCATGAACGCCGAGCCGTCGCTGTACGTATTCACTCGCGGTATTCCTCCAGAGGAGGCCGGCTGGCCGGGAGCTGAGCCGAGCAGCTCGATGGAGAACGGGATGCGCATCGAGCGCAACGTCTCCGTTCCCATGCGCGATGGCCTGCGGCTACTGGTCGACCGGTACGCCCCCGCCGACTCCGACGAACCCACACCGGTGCTGATCGCCTGGTCGCCGTACGGCAAGCACGGTGCGCTTGAGTGGCGCAACTGGCCCGGTCACGACATCGACCTCGAGCGGCTCTCTCCCTACACCGCGTTCGAAACGCCCGATCCGGCGTACTGGACCGCGCACGGCTACACGGTCATCATCGCGGACGCGCGCGGCGCCTGGGGATCGGAGGGCGACGTCGAGATGTTCGGCCCCGGCGAAGCCGCTGCCTGCTACGACCTCATCGAATGGGCCGGCGTCCAGCCGTGGAGCACTGGCAAGGTGGGCATGTCGGGGGTGTCCTGGTATTCGGTCATCCAGTGGAACGTCGCCGCACTGCGCCCGCCGCACCTCGCCGCGATCAACCCGTTCGAGGGGTTCCACGACCCCTACTACGAAGTGGCTACCCACGGCGGGATCCCGGAGACCCAATTCTTGCCACTGCTCGGCCCGCTCATCGCCAAGACCCACGGCCAGGTCGAGGACGTTGCCACCAACGCCATGAATCACCCGTTCTACGACGACTACTGGAAGTCCAAGGTCGCCGATCTCGAGAAGATCGACGTGCCCGCCTACGTCGTGGCCAGCTGGTCCGATCACGGGCTGCACACCCGAGGCACCCTCGAAGGTTTCCGCCGCATCTCTTCGCCGAACAAGTGGCTTGAGGTCCACGGTCGCAAGAAATGGGCCTACTACTACTCCGAGGACAGCCTGCCTCGTCAGCTCGCCTTCTTCGACCACGTGCTGAAGGGCAATGCCACCGAGGTCGCGCAGTGGCCCACGGTCCGTCTCGAGGTCCGGGACCGGGCCTACACCGGAGAGGTCCGAGCTGAGAGCGAGTGGCCACTCAAACGCGTCGAGTACACCCCGCTGTACCTGGACGCGGACAGCGGAGGCCTGCTCTCTCACGCCCCAGCTTCGAGGGGCCGCCTCGAATACGATGCCCTCGAAGGCCGAGCCGTGTTCGACCACCGGTTCGACCGGGACACGGAACTGGTCGGCGGAATGGCACTCCGGCTCTGGGTGGAGGCCGACGGCGCCACCGATATGGACCTCTTCGTCGGCGTGGAAAAACTGGACACCGACGGCAACGAGGTCAACTTCCCCTTCTTCTCCACCTTCGACGACGGCCACGTCGCCTTGGGCTGGCTACGGGTGTCGCGGCGCGAGCTCGACGAAGCCGTCTCCACCCCCGAGCGCCCCGTGCTGCGCCACCAGCGCGACCTACCGCTGAGTCCCGGGGAGGTCGTGCCCGTCGACATCGAGATCTGGCCTTCCGGCACGCTCTTCCATGCAGGCGAGACCCTGCGCCTGGTCGTCCAGGGGCACGACCTCAACGCCTACGACGACGGCCTGTTCGCGCAGAGGCACGCTGCCCTGGTCAACACCGGCCGCCACGTTCTCCACACCGGAGGCGACCGGGCCTCACGTCTGTTGATCCCCCGCGTCCCGCCGACTGCCTGACCAGGACGCGTCCCTCCGGGCCTCGCACGAAACGATTCGACCGTTCATCGTGCGAGGTCCGGCTGTTGTCAGTCCCTGCTCCCACCGCGATTCACACGGGCGTGTAAATCGCAGCCGCCCGGTACCGTGCACCCTGTTGTAGAGAACTGACCAGCGACTCTGTCCCAGGGGAGAAACGCGCGGATGCCCGGGGAACGTGGCGCGCCTATGCTACAGCTGGTCAGGCTACGTGTTCGTGGGCGCCTGGATGAGCGGAACCGCAAGTTGGAGGCCGACATGGTCGAAACGCCCTCGGTCCAGAGAGTCTCGAAGCCATGACAACACAACGTCCTGCGGCTGGTCGGGAATGGCTGCTCGATCTGAAACCCCGCGGTCCTGACATGACCAGCGCCGCAGCGAGCTCACCCGCGACAATCGCCGAAACGATCTCGCACGTCGGCGAGTCCCCGGTCTGCTGGGCCATCGAGGTGGGCCGGGAGATGGCCACGACGATCACCCGGGAGATCCCTGCCTTCGGAGGTGGCGAAGGGCCCTTTCAAATCCTGCGCAAAGGTACCGAGTCCTCCACCCTGCGCGCAATGGTGCTACTCGCGTTCCCTGACGTACAGCTGAGCCCGATCACCGAGGAAGCCCTCGAGGGCGACCGGGAGTTCGTGCGCCGCGGCATCGCATTGGACAAGGTCCTTCGCGGGATCCGACTCGGCCACGCGGGCATGGCCCAGGCATTCCTCGCCGCCTGTGAAGCACTCGTCGACCCGGACCGTGTCGCCGATGAGATGAAAGCCGTATCGGAGGACCTCTTCGGATACATCGACGCCTTCTCCGGCTCCATGGTCACCGAGTTCCTCGCCGAGCGCGACCGCTGGATTACCAGTGCCGCGGCGGCCCGCGCGGAAACCGTCAACCAGATCCTCGCCGGTGACGAGATCGAGGTGCGCGCAGCCTCCTCGGTACTGGGCTACGACCTCGACCGCTGCCACCTCGCGCTCATCGCCTGGGCCAACTCGCCCGGCGAGGTGTCCGCCCTGGAACGCATCGCCGAAGCCCAGCTTCGCGCTCGGGGAGCTACGGCCACGCTCGCCGTGCCGATCGGGAGCTCGGCGCTCTGGGCCTGGGGCACCATCGCCAACGACGCCGATCCGGCCACCCTGCCCGCGCCACCGGTCCACGCCGACATCCGAATCGCACTGGGCCTGCCCGGGCGTGGGGTAGACGGCTTCCGCCGCAGCCACGAGCAGGCTACCCGCGCAGAGCGGCTGGCCCGGCTCGCCGGCGACCGAGCCGCCCCCGTGACCAGCTACGCGGAGATCTCTGCCATTGCCTTGCTGGCCGAGGACATCGACAGTGCCCGAAACTTCGTAGAACGCGAATTGGGTCCGCTGGCCGACTCGACGAGCCAGGTCACCGCCGCCCTACGCGAAACCCTCCTCCAGTACCTGGAGCAGGAGCGCAGCATCAGCACCGTCGCCACGCACCTACATCTAGCACGGGGAACGGTCGCCTATCGCGTCAAGAAAGCCGAGGCCATGCTCGGCCACGAAGTAGGGCAGCGGCGCTTCGAGCTACACGCCGCCCTGCTACTCGCCCAGGCACTGGGCGATGCCGTCCTGCCGGAACCGCGATGACAAGCTCGAGAACGAGCATCCAGGATGTTGCTATGGGGAAGGTCGCGGACGAGGATTGGCCACTGGTCTGCGCTGGGCCGGCCGGTCTCCACTGTGGACATCTCGCTCGATGTCGTGCGGGAGCGAATGGCGCACCACAGAGCCGAGCCCGCGGCGGTCGAGACGGCCGTCACCGGCATGTCCTGGGCTCGCGCGGGAGGCAATGCCGTACTCACCGACGACGTGACCACGATCCTCGGCCGGCCCGCCACCACGTTCACCACGTGGGTGGAGGACCACCGGGACGCCTTCACTCCGGACTGATGTCCGGACGTCATCCGGCCAGGACTTCGCGGACCGTCTCGACGATCGTCTCCGGCTGTTCGTAGGGCACTTGATGGCTCGCGTGCTCGGCCACCAGAACACGTCCTTGCGGGGACCGTCCGGCCAGGGCCTCGTGATCGGCGGTCAGGTGGTCGAGCTGCGCGCGGGGCATCCGAGGCCGCTTGCCCGCGGCGATCACGCGGATCGGCACGGGCGGCAGTCCGTACTCCTCGCGTGTGCTCTTGGCCTCGGCCATCGCGTCCTGCATCCCGCCCAGTGTCACGGCCAGTTCGCGCAGCGCACGTGCGTTCCGCCCGCCGAGTGCCGCCCGCGCACGCAGCAACCATGCCGCGACATCGAACGAGAGACTCCGCACCAGTGCGGAGCCCGGAGGTGTTCCGGCGGCTGTCGGGTCGACGAAGACCAGCCCCGCCACGTCGTCGGGATGCCGGGCCGCGTACACCTGGGTGACGAGCCCGCCGTACGACCAGCCCACGAACACCGCGGGCAGGCGGAGTTCCAGACCGCGAAGCATCCGGCGTAGGGCGTCGGCTTGCTCCGCGACAGACCGCGCCTGCGTGCCGCCAGACCGGCCTACCCCGGCCCTGTCGTAGGTCACCACCGTGGCGAAATCGGCGAGCCGCTCCGGTACCGGCCCCCAAGTGCCAAGCCCCTGACCCGCTCCGCCACCGTCCAGCACCACCGTCGGCCCGGAGCCCAGGATTTGCGCACAGATCTCATGCCCACCAACGTCGACCATCTTCTCGATCACCATGATGTCAACATACGTTGACGTCGGTACGCTCGTCAACGTATGTTGACATCGGCGCGGCGCAGGGCGAGCCCGGTCGGTACCGAGGTCCTCGCCGAGCCATGTCTGCCAGCTCTGGATGTTGGCCTCACGGCTCCACATGCAATGCCACCGCGGCGCCCAGGCAGCCACCCGCGCTGGGCCGACAACGTCTGTTCAGGACTGCGTCGACGTCGTCGACGCAGTCCTAAACTCCATTCATGCGTGCAACCGAACGGGCTACCGAGTCACCACCTGATTGCGGTGCTGCTCAACCTCCGCTACCGACAGGGTCGGAGTCGTTTCGCGACTGGCCAGGTGCTGTGCTGTCGGCGGCTCGATCAGGCGAGGTGATCTCCGAGGTTGCGTCCGGTGCCGGCCTCGGGGCACACAGCAGGGCGAGGACCGTCAGCGCCTGGCAGGCAATGACGAAGATGATGACAAGGGTCGCCTGGCCGTCGGCGGCACTGACTAACGCCGCCGCGATGAAGGGCGTTGTGCCACCGAGAAGCATCGCCGTCGTTTCTCGGGCGGCTGCCACGCCGGTGAAGCGATAGCGCGTTGGGAACAGCTCGGTGAGGAAGGCTGATTGAGCTCCGGCCATCGCCCCGTAGCCGACCGAGTAGGCGACGGTCATGCTGACGATCACGAAGGCTGGGGTTCGGGTTCCGAGGAGCATGAAGAAGGGTGCCGCGAAGGCGGCCGCGAAGACCGCGCCACCGATGTAGACCGGACGTCGGCCAATGCGGTCCGCCAGGGCTCCGAACAAGGGAATCGTGATGAGACTGAGTCCGGCGGCGACCAGCAGGCTCACCGTTGCTGTCAGGGCCGGAAGCTCCAGCGTATCGGTGATGTAGCTCAGCGCGAACGTGTTGACCAGATAGCCCGCGTTGACCAGACCGAATCCGGAGACGATTCCGACCAGTAGTGCTCGGGGCCGCTCCCTGAGTACTTGTGTGATGGGCAACTTCTCTGAGGCGCCGTGTCGTTCGGCGGCCCTCTTGGCTGCTTTGAAGGCCGGGGTTTCTTGCACACGCCGACGGATGTACAGCGCGACCAGGAAGATCACTGCGCTGGCCAGGAAGGGCACCCGCCATGCCCAGGCGTGCAGGGTTTCGACTGGGATCAGCGAGAGGACTACGAAGGTGCCGGTGCTGAGGATGAACGACAGCGCCACCGCGGCCTGACTGATGGAGGTGAAGAAGGCTCGCCGCCCAGGAGGGGTGAACTCTGACACGGCTGTGACCGCGCCGGCGAACTCGGCTCCCGCGCCCAGACCCTGGAGCAGGCGGGTCACCGTCAGCAAGATGGGTGCCCAGATGCCGGCAGTGTCGTAGGTCGGGAGTAGACCGATCACCATTGTCGCGCCGCCCATCAGGCAGATCGTCGCGATCAGGATGGGTTTGCGCCCGTACCGGTCCCCGAAGTGAGCGGCGAGTAGCCCGCCGAGTGGCCGGGCCGCGAAGCCGACGGCGAACACCGCGAACGAGGCAAGCACTCCGGCCACCGCGTTACCTGATGGGAAGAACAGTGGTGCGAAGATCAGTGCCGACGCCGCGCCGTAAAGTGCGAAGTCGTACCACTCGACCACCGTGCCGATCGAGCTCGCTGCCGTGATGCGGATGATGGCGCGTCGGTTCTGCGGAAGTGCCGGGTAAGATCGGTCATTTCGCGACCCCCTGTGGAATGGGCTTCCACCTGGCGCCCGAAGCGTGCAACTGCTCCGCGCCGGACACCGGGAACATCGAGATCCTCGATCTCTTCGGAACCGACGAGCACCGCGAGAAGTGGCTCAAGCCGCTCCTGCAGGGGACCATCCGCTCGGCGTTCGCCATGACCGAACCCGCCGTCGCCAGTTCGGACGCTACGAACATCGAACTACGCATGGTCCGAGACGGCGACCACTACGTCCTCAATGGACGCAAATGGTTCGCGACCAACGCCATGCACCCCAACTGCAGGCTTCTCATCGTCATGGGCAAGACCGATCCACATGCGGCCCCGCATCGTCAGCAGTCCATGATGGTCGTTCCGATCGACACGCCGGGCGTCGCAGTGGTCCGCAGTCTTCCCGTCTTCGGCTACACCGACCGTGAGGGCCACGCCGAGATCCTGTTCGACGACGTCCGCGTTCCGGCGACCGATCTGCTGAAGGGCGAGGGCGAGGGATTCGCCATCAGCCAAGCGAGGTTGGGGCCTGGACGTATCCACCACTGCATGCGCACGATCGGCATGGCCGAACGCGCGCTGGAGGCAATGTGCCGCCGAGCGGACTCCCGCACTACCTTCGGACTGCCGATCAGCGAACGCGCCAATGTCCAAGACTGGATCGCCGAAGCACGCATCGATCTTGAACAGGTGCGGCTACTCGCCCTCAAAGCGGCGTGGATGATGGACACCGCCGGGAACAAGGGCGCCCGCACGGAGATCGCCGCGATCAAGGTAGCGGCCCCCCAGGTCGCCCTCAAGGTCATCGACCGGGCGATCCAGGTACACGGTGGCGCGGGCGTCACCGCCGACTTCCCACTCGCGCAAGCCTATGCGCACGTGCGCACCCTCCGCCTCGCCGACGGCCCAGACGAGGTCCACAAGCGAACGATCGCCCGCCAGGAACTCCGCAGACATCGATCGTGAACATCCACAGTGCCGCGCCGGACGCATCGACACACCAATGCGCCCCAGACCCCTCGAGATCGGGAAGATCGTCGCCCTGCGGGCAGGGGTGAGCCACGGCACGCTCTACAACCTGTTCGGCGCTCGCGGTGCCCTTGGAAAAGTTGCATCGCACCACCGTGCTCGACGCAGCCGTGGAGCTGTGTCCCGCGCTCCTCCGGCCTTGCCGACGACCGTCACCCGGCAGCCGCGCCGAGCAAGTTCAGCGCGATCGAGGCACCCACGACTCCGGACCCGATCACCACGACATCCGTGGCCATAGACCCACTCCCTCGCGTTACAGAATGCGCGACGCGGACCACGCACGATGACACCCATTGTCGAGACGCATGGAGCCGCGCAGCATCAAGCATTTGTCGGATCTCTCCAGGCCAAACGACGTCATCCGTCGAAGACGTGGACCGACCCTGCGGTAGCGCTGTATGGCAGCCAGACGGAGCGTGGCCCATGGGCCCTGCCGTGTCGGTGCCGGATGGGAAAGCTCTCCGACGTCGCTCTCGGCTCCCTCCGGCATACCATCGAGTCCGTCGGGGAACTTCTGCCCCCGCGCTTGCCACGTCGTGGGGCTCGAACTATGGTAGGTCCATGGTCTTCGGTTTGATCATTATGTGCGGCGCAGGCTGACGAATCACCGCCTGCGCCTACCTCTCGTGCCATTCGCACGGGAGGTTTTTTTGTTGGTCCAGCACCCCGCCCTGCTGAGGTGGGGCAGTGTTGTCGGATGCCGTCGGCACCCTTCCGGCGGATCCTCCACTCCCACAAGGAGCCAAGAATGTCTGGTGTTGTCGAGTCCGCCGACCATGAACAGGTCGTATTCTGCCGCGATCGAGCCAGCGGACTGCACGCGATCATCGCGATCCATTCCACCGCGCTCGGGCCCGCCCTCGGCGGAACCAGGTTCCACCCGTACAGCTCCGAGGATGACGCGCTCAGCGACGTTCTCCGGCTCTCGCGCGCCATGACCTACAAGGCGGCGTGCGCGGGCCTGGATCTGGGTGGTGGCAAGGCGGTCATCATCGGTGACCCTGCCAAGCTGAAGACGGAGCCGCTGCTGCGTGCCTACGGCAGGTTCGTGGAATCCCTGGCAGACCGCTACTACACGGCCTGCGACGTCGGCACCTTTCCCGACGACATGGACGTGATCGCCCGGGAAAGCCGGTTCGTGACAGGCAGGACCCGCACACACGGCGGAGCAGGCGACTCCTCGGAACTGACCGCGTTCGGCGTCTTCATGGCGATGCGCGCGGCCGCCGCGCACACCTGGGCAACCCCGTCCTTGCGCGGCAGGAGGGTGGGGATCGCGGGCGCGGGCAAAGTGGGTCGCAGACTGGCCGAACACCTCAGCGCCGATGGCGCGTCGATCGTCGTAGCCGACGTGGCGAATGCCGCCGTAGACCAACTCCGCGCCCGCCACCCGGACATCGAGGCCGAGGACCCGCAGAAACTCCTCGCCCGAGACCTGGATGTCTACGCGCCCTGCGCTCTCGGCGGAGTGCTCGACGACGAGACCGTTCCCGCTCTGCGGGCAGAGATCGTGTGCGGAGGTGCGAACAACCAGCTCGCCCACGCCGGGATCGCCACGCTATTGCGTGACCACGGCGTCCTCTACCTGCCGGACTATGTGGTCAATGCCGGAGGACTGATCCAGGTCGCCGACGAGATCGCCGGTTTCGACGAACGGCGCGCCCGCGCCCGCGAGGAAAAGATCTTCGACACCTGCCAGCGCATCCTCGCCATGGCAACCGACCACGACATCACACCGGCCCGGGCGGCCGACCACCTCGCCGAACAGCGCATCGCCGAGATCAGCCGCCCGCGCGGCAGCTGGAGGCCGAACCAGGCCACCGCGCCGCAGCCGCGTGAGGTCGCGCCGTGAAGGGAGCCGACTCCGAGCCCAGCACGACGATGGGGGAGAAGTTCGTTCGGCAACGCCTCGCCATGCATGTCGCCGGATTCGGCGGGGTCCTGCGCGTCATCAGCCTGCTGCACCAACGGCGTTACGCCGTGCGCTCACTCCGCATGGAACCCACCGGTGTCCAGACCTGGATGCTCCACCTCGTCGTCGACACCACCCCACCCGACGCAAAGACGAACCTGCTCGTCAAACGACTCAACCGGCTACCAAGCACGCTCAAAGTCCGCCCCAAGGCACCCAAAGCGATCAGCTCGATCTGGGACTAGCCGCACTGCCCTGAGGGTTGCGAACGCGAGAGACACGTGAAGGGACGACCGTGGCGTGACCGAGGGCCTCCGGGTTCGGCGTGGACCACCACATCTGCACTGACGCCCGCGAGGCCCTCGTGTCCCACCGTAATGCCCTGCTGATCCCCACCGGCAGACTGCGTCCGCCCGGTGTGCGGTGGGGGAGGGCTGGCCACTGCGCCGAGCCGGGGAGCGGTTCAAGTCTCCGTCTCCACCGCAGCGCCGGGCGCGCGCTACCACGCCGAGGGCGAGGCGGGCGTGACCGGCGGTTCTTCGCGCCACGGCACCGGTAGGACGGGAAGTTGCGGTAATCCGGAGCAGTCGGTCGTTCGCTGACGGCCGAGGGGCGTGCCCGGGCGGCGGTCGACCACGCCGTGTCCGCCCTGCGCCGTCCGCAACGTGATCGTCCGCTCCGGAATGGACTGTCCAGTACGGACGCTGCCGGTTGCGTCACCTCGTCGCCCACACCGAACTCGCCGCGCGCAGCATGTCCTGCAGACCCATCACGGAAGGTATCCGTCTACGGGGCCGAACTGGTTCTCGACCGCGAGGGTTCAGCGGGTGATGATGGTGCAGGCGGCGATCCCCGGTGCGCCGTACACGTGGGTGAACCCGACTCGCGGCTCGCCGGCAATCTGGCGGGTTCCTGCCGTGCCCCTCAGCTGGCGGACGACTTCGTGTACCTGCCGCAGGCCCGAGGCGCCGACCGGCTCGCCGTTGGCCAGGCACCCGCCATCGGTGTTTATCGGAAGCGTCCCTTCGGGTGACGTCGCTCCGGCGTCGAGAAGTTCACGCTGCTGGCCGTGCTCACAGAGACCGGTCTCGGCCATATGAATGATCTCGGCCCCGGCGTCGGTATCCTGCAGCTGGGCCACGTCGACATCGCGCGGGGTCACCCCCGCCTTGGCGAACGTGGCGCGGGCCGCGTCGACCGTCGGGCTCGCATCGGCTCCTGGCGGGAGCCAGCTCGCGAAGACCTCGAACGAGCCGAACCGGCGGGTGCGCATGGTGGCGGCAGCCAAAGTGACCGGCCGATCGGTGAGGTCGGCTGCGCGGTCCGCGCTGGTGAGTACTACGGCGGCGGCGCCTTCCGCAGGAGAGCAGAGCATGTACTGGGTGAGCGGCGGGTTGATGACTCGCGCCGCCATGATCTCGTCGGGGGTGAACTCGGTACGCCGCCACGCGTCGGGATTGGCCGCCCCACAACGAAACGCCTTCGCGGCGACCTCGCCGAGCACCTCGTCCGGCAGCCCGTGCGCATCGAGGTAGCGGCGTGCTTTCATCGCGAAGAACTGGGTGGTCACCATCAGCCCGCTTTGCCCGTACCAGTCACCGTGCCCGTAGTCGGCCGGTCGGGCCCCGAATGCACCGCGCGGATGCTTGTCGAACCCGAGCACCAGCACGGTTTCCGCCTCGCCCGACCGGATCGCCTGCGCCGCGGTGGTCAGTGCGACAGTGCCCGTGGCGCAGCCGTTCCGGACGTTGACGAAGGGAATTCCAGTGAGGCCGAGGGATGACACGGTCGTGTCAGGCTTCCCGGAGACGTTGCTCCCGCCGACCGCGTAGTCGATGTCCTGCCAGGACAGTCCCGCGTCGGCGAGTGCCGCGCGTGCGGCGTCCACACCCATGTCCCGGCCCGAGTAGTCGGGGGAGTGCCTGCCGAACGGCGTCATGCCGATCCCCGCGATGGCCACTGCGCCGTGGTTCATGCCGATCCTCCCGTCGCAGGTGCGAACGCGTAGCCGATCACGGGCTGACCCCCGTCCACCAGCAGTGTCAACGGCACGAGGCGCATGCGCGTGCCGACGCGCAACGCCTCGGGGTCGGCCTCGAGTCGTGCCTCGACGATGACGTCACCGAGGTCGACGTAGCCGACCGGAAACGGCTCGAAGCCGGTGCTCGGCGCGGCGTACGGCGCCTTGGGCTGGAAGGTCTGCGTGGTCCACGTCCACAGCACGCCCTCGGCGGGAAGCTCGATCCGATTCATCGTCCTGCGGGCGCAACGTGGGCAGTCGGCCTGCGCCGGGAATGTCGTGGTGCCGCATTCCGCGCAGCGAGCCCCGGCGAGGCGGATCGGGTCCAGAGAGGCGATCACGTTCGCATCGATGGGCGGCGCCGGGCTGCTCACGACAGCCGCTCCGGCCCGATACGCACCAACGCCTTGCCGATGTTGCCACCGGTGAGCATGGACAGGAACGCGTCGGCCGCGTTCTCCAAACCGTCGGTGATGGTCTGCCGCGAGACCACCTCGCCGGTGCGCAACCAACTCGCGACGCGGCGCTCGAACTCCGGCCGGAGATCCTCGTGATCGCGGACGATGAAACCCTGGATCGTGAGCCGCTTCAGCGTCGCCTGGATCAGGTGAGCGATCGGCGGCGAGTCTGCGCGGCTTCGCAGGTCAGCGATCATCCCGCAGAGCGCGACCCTGCCGCCTTGGCGCAGCGCGTGGAGCGCGGCCACCAGGTGTTCGCCGCCCACGTTGTCGAAGTACAGATCGATACCGTCCGGCGCAGCGGCCGCCAGACCGCCGGGTAGATCCGCGCGGTAGTCGATACCTACGTCGAACCCGAGCTGAGACTCGAGCAGCTCGGCCTTGCGTGCCCCGCCCGCACTGCCGATGACGCGTTCGGCACCGAGCAGTTTCGCGAACTGCCCGGCCGCGCTTCCCACGGCCCCCGCCGCCGCCGAGATGAAGACGGTGTCACCTTCCCGCAGGCCACCGGTTCGGACGAGTCCGACGTAAGCGGTGAACCCGGTCTGACCGAGGATGCCGAGCCAGTCCGGCAGGGGCGCCAGGTCGGGATCCACGACTGTCGCGGTGGCCGCGTCGACGAGAGCGTAGTCCCGCCACCCGAGCCGATGCCGGACGTAGCACCCGACCGGAAAGCCGTCGACGTCACCGGCCACGACTTCGCCAATGGCCGAGCCGTCCAGCGGGCCGCCGACCTCGAAGTTGGTGGTGTAGTGCTTCTCCGTGGTCTCCATGCGGCCCCGCATGGCGGGGTCCACGCTCATGTAGACGTTGCGGACCAGCAGCTGACCTGGCACGGGCTCGGTGATCGGCTGGTGGCCGATGCCGAAGTTCTCCGGACCCGGTTCGCCCGCCGGGCGCGAGGCCAGGCACACGACGCGGGTCGTGGCGGGGAAGGTGTCGAGCATGATGTACCCCTGGCGTTTCTAGAACTGCACCCGACTGACGAAGCCACCGTCCACGACGAGATTGACGCCGGTGCAGTACGCGGCGGCCGGGCTGGCGACGAAAGCAACGGCCCTGGCGACGTCCTCGGGAGTCCCCAGCCGGCCGAGCGGGATGCGAGATCGGACGCCCTCGTAGAACTCCGTGCGCTGTTCCTTGATCCGCTCCCACGTGCCGCCGGGGAACTCCACGGGACCGGGAGAGATGGTGTTGACCCGAATTCCTTGTGGCGCGAGGGTGCGGGCCAGCGCCGCGGCGTGGTGGGTCACCGCGGCCTTCGCGGCGCCATACGAGTTGGGACCGGTCGGGGGCAGTGTGTCGAAGGCGGACGTCGTGCCGATCGAGACGATCGCCGGTGCGTCAGAGCGTTCCAGATACGGCACGGCGGCTTCGGCGAGACGCACGAATGCGAGCAGATCGGCCTGGAAGCTCGTCTGCCACTGCTCCGGGCCCTTCTGGGTGCCCACCGACGCGTTCGACACCAGGATGTCGAGTCCGCCGAGCAGATCGGCGGCGCGCTCCACGAACGGCACGATGGCGTCCGTTTCGGACACGTCGAGCCGGGCGGTGTGCACGTTGACGCCGAAGTGCGCGAGCTCCGCCGCTGTCTTGTCGAGAGCTTCCTCGCCCCGTGCGCAGAGCACCAGGTCGACACCTTCGTCCGCGAGCTGCGCGGCGATCGCCCTGCCGATGCCACGGCTGGCTCCGGTCACGATCGCCTTGCGGCCCTTGAGGCCGAGTTCCATGAGGAACCTTCCTTCGGGATGGGAGGTAAAGCCAGCGGCGCTGACCCTTTGGGACAGTTTGTAAAGTACGAATATAGTTACTTGTCGTCAAGGCATTCGACGGCGGATGCCCATGTCCGTGTCGGGCGGAGCAGCCCAGATCCGCTCGGGAAATGCTTGGGTGGGCTTCAGGTATTCACGCCGTGGCTCGTCGCGCCACCCGCTTCGCCAAGGACATGCGATGCACCTCAGAGGCGCCGTCGTAGATGCGGAAGGCGCGAACGTCGGCGTAGATCCTGCCGAGGATCGTCTCCTCGCTGGTGCCCATGCCCCCCGCGAGCTGCACCGCGCGGTCGACGACGCGGTTGACCGCCTCGCTGATGGCCACCTTGGCGAGTGAGGACTCCTGCCCGCCGCGTGAACCTTGCACGATGGCCCAGCAGGCCTGCCACAGCAGCAGCCGGCTGGCGTGCAGATCGATCTCGTTGTCAGCGATCAATTGCTGGGCCATCCCGAGATCGGCCAGTCGCGACCCGAACGCCTCACGCCGCACGGCATGCCGCACCGCGATGTCGTGGGCGCGGCGCGCCGCCCCGAGCCATCGCATGCAGTGGGTCAGCCGGGCGGGCGCCAAGCGTACCTGCGCATACCGGAAACCCTGGTGCACCTCGCCGAGCACGTCATCGACGGACACGCGGCACTCGGTGAAGGTCACCCGGCAGTGACCGCCAGGCATGGAGGCGTCGATGGTGTGCGCATGCTCGCCCACGACCATCCCGGGATTGTCCGCGTCGACCAGGAACATGGTCGCGTGTTCGCCGGTGCGGGCCATCACGATGGCGAACCCGGCACCGTCGGCTCCGGTGATCAGCCACTTCTCGCCGTTGATCACCCACTCGTTGCCGTCGGGACGAGCCTGGGTCCGTAGCGCGGACGGATCCGACCCGGCGCCGGGCGGTGGTTCCGTCATCGCGAAGCAAGACCGGACGTCTCCCCGGGCCAGCGGCTCCAGGAACCGGGTGCGTTGCTCGGGCGTGGCCACCGTGTCCAGCAGATGGAGGTTGCCCTCATCGGGCGCGGCACAGTTCAGCGCGAGCGGGCCGAGCAGTGAGTAACCCGCCTCCTCCAGCAGGATCGAGCTCGAGAGCAGATCGAAGCCCCCGCCGCCGAGCTCCGCGCTGAGTTGCGGCGCCCATACGCCTGAGGCACGGCCGCGGCGCCGCAGCTCGGCGGTGAGCGCGTCGTCGACGCTCCTGCCGATGACGCGTTCCTCGAGTGGGATGACCTGCTCGGCGATGAACCGCCGGATCCGGTCCTGCTGCTCCGCGACCTCGTCAGGGATGGTGAAGTCGATCGTCATTCTTTGCCGCGCCTCCGTTGCCGGCTCGGTGGAATCACGCGGGGAGCGGGCGGCGACCGAGGAACGCCATGAGCCGCCGCGTCGGTCCATCACCGTCGGCGGGCTCGAGCGGGTCGCTGAACGCACGTGGCCTGCGCAGCACCTCGGCCGGCACCGAACGGAAGAACGACTCCATGAAGGACACCCAGGCGGCCGGCAGTTCCGCTTCCTCCCCGCGGGCGACCGCAAGGTCCCATCGGTGGACGGTGAAATCGCAGCCGTGGAACAGCAACTTGGCATGCGGAGAGTCGGACGGCAGCGGCCATCGGTCATCGAGGGCCGTCTCCGCCAGGACCTTGCGTAGCTGCCCGCCGGCCTCCGACCAACGCTCTCGCGCAGGCGAGGCTGATTCCGAGGCCTGCCACGCCTGGTCTCGCAGGAAGGCACTTGCCCGGTCGGCGGTGTCGGCGGCGTGGCGCACCAGGTCGGCGACGGTCCAATCGGCGCACGGCGTGGCGTTGGCCCAGTCGTGGGCCGTCACACGGTCGAGTTCGGACTCGAAGAGGTCCATTCCTTCGACCAGGACGTCTCTGATGGAGGCCGGGCCTTGACGGCTGTCGCTCACAGCGCGCTCCCTTCCTTGTGCGCTCCAGCGGTTTCGGCGTACCGCTTGCGGAGCAGCTTCTTGTCGATCTTGCCCATGGCGTTGCGGCTGACCTCGTCAACGAATCGGAACCGGCGAGGCACCTTGTAGCCGGCAAGCGACCGCTTCAGGAAGTCGACGAGCACGCGCTCGCTCGGTTGTTCGGCGTCGTCTGCGATCACGATCAGCGCGAGCAGCGACTCGCCGAGGTCGGTGTCGGGCACGCCGATGACGGCGGCATCGGCGATCGCCGGGTGCGTGAGCAGGACACGCTCGATCTCAGCGGGATAGAGGTTCACACCGCCGGAGATGACCATGTCCGCGATCCGGTCCGTGATGAACACGTAGCCTTCCTCGTCCACGTATCCCACGTCCCCGAGTGAAGCGACGCCGGGCGCGATGTGGGCGGACGCGGTCTTTTCCGGGTCGCGATGGAATTCGACGTCGTACCCCGCCGGTGCACGGAAGCCGAGGACGCCGACTTCGCCGGGCGGTAGCCGGTTGCCGTTCTCGTCGAGCACGACGACTTCGAACGGCGGGACGCAGCGGCCGACGGACCGCGGATGGGCCAGCCACTCCTCGGAGGTGATCCGGCAGACGGTGCCGATTTCGCTCCCGCCATAGGACTCGGTGAGCACCGGGCCCCACCAGTCGATCATCGCCCGCTTCACGTCGGGCGGGCATGCCGATCCGGTGTGCGCAACCGTGACGAGTGAGGACACGTCGTAGCGCGCACGGGTGTCGGCGGGGAGGGCGAGGAGGCGCTGGAAGTGCGTGGGCACCATGACCGACGACGTCACGGAGTGCCGCTCGATCAGGTGCAGCACCCGCTCCGAGTCGAAACGACCGAGTACCACCAGTGGCTGGCCGGAGATGATGTGCCGGAGGGCGGTCAACGGGCCGTTGTGCTGGAGGGGACCCACGATCAGATGCGCTCCGGACGGGAAGCTGGCCTTGGCGGCGAGCGCCGCGGCGTATTCCCGCGCGGTGGCGAACGATCTGGGCAGCCAGCGAACCTCCGTGCCCCGTGCCCGGCCTGTCGTTCCAGACGTGTACACGATCGGTGGTCGTGGCGGCCGTTTCGCCGCGTGGTCAGTCTCTTCAGTGCCGGGCCGGACAGCGGCCGACGCCACGTCGGCCCAGGTCGTGATGGCGCCGCCTGCTGGGATGTCCTGCCGGGGATCAACGTTGTGGGCGATGACGGTGGCGTCCACCGCGTCAGCGGCGACCAGACTCGCCGCGATACCGAGCGGGCCCGTGACCACGGCCACCGCACCGGAATCGGCGAGTTGGTCGGAGAGTTCCGTCTTGGTGAGCTGCCGTGAGAGGGCTACGGTGCCGACGCCGGACAACAGGCCCGCCAGGTGGGCGACCACCGTCTCTATCCGGTTCTCGCCGAGAACACCAATGCGCTGGTCGGGGTGTGGCGCCAGCGCCGCGAACCGGCCGGCGACAGCGGTGACTTCAGCCGCGAGCCCACGCCACGTGAGCGATCGCGCGTCGTCGACAACGGCCACGGCGTCGGGCTGCTCCTCGGCGCGCTCGGCGATCGGTCCCAGTTCCACCGTTCCTCCTGTCACCGACGGGCGAGTCGATAACTATACTAGCCATATAGAAACAGTGGAAGTCAAGAAACTATCGCTGCGGCTGCGCCCAACTGCCGAGATCCTCAGGGGCAAGGTTTTCCTTCGAGCCCGTGGTCAGTCCGCCATCGACCATGATCGTCGTGCCGCTCACGAATCCCGCCTCGTCGCTGGCGAGCCATACGGCAGCCGCGGCGACGTCCCTGGGGAGACCGATGTGTCCTCGCAACGGCGTCCGCGACTTGAACGCCTCGGTGGTGGCCGCCAAGTCGTTCGAGTCGCCCGCGACCCGCCCGGCGGTCATCGGCGTGACGATCTTGCCGGGAGCGATGGCAACCGCGCGGATACCCCAGGTGGCCAGTTCGGCGGCGACATTGCGCGTCAGTCCGATCACGCCGGACTTCGCGGCCGCGTACAGGTGCGGACCCCAGCCGCCTTGCACGCCGGCGATGCTCGTCGTGGCGAGGATGACGCCTGATCCCTGCGGCTTCATGACGCGCGCCGCGTGCTTCGTACCGAGGAAGACGGAGCGCAGCAGAACCGACGTCGCCAACTCGAAGTCATCGACGCTGAGCGCGTCGATCGGACCGGATGCGCCGACGACGCCCGCGTTGTTGACCATGCAGTCGAGGCGTCCGTGCTGGTCGACCGCACGGTCGACCAGCGCGCGGATGTCGCTTTCCGACGTGACGTCACAGTGGACGAACTCCGCGCTGTCTCCCAGTTCACCGGCGACGGCCTTCCCTTTGCTGTCGGCGATGTCGGCCAGCAGTACGGACGCTCCCTCCTCGACCATCGACCGGGCGATCGCCTCGCCGATACCGCTCGCGGCGCCGGTAACCACCGCCACCTTGTCTCGCAACCGATTCGCCACGCGCCCGACCTCTCGTGAGTAGTTCCGCTGCATGGGTAGTTTCGATATACAAACTACTGAAACTTGCCCTGCACTATGGCACACCCTCGATCGGCTGACCAGTTCCCGCGCTACCGATCCCCGCCGTTGCGGGCACCCAGCGCACTGGGCCACGCTCCGCTGATCAGGCCACCCGGTAGAGCACGTTGATCACGCGGGCGCACTGCTCGTGGACCTCGTCGCGAAAGTGTTGCGGGCCGAGCGTGCGATACGCGGCGTCGAGAGACAGCTCCGCACGCAAGGCCGATTCGATAACGGTGACCAGGGACAATCCCTCCAGCGATGTGGAGGCACCCGGCTCCCGCCCTGTTGCCCGGCAGATGGCGGCCGCCGCCGCGGCGGATGTCCGCGACGTGGCGTTCTGCCTGATCTCCTCGACGGCGACCGAGGCTCCTCGTGAGTTCACGAAGTAGACCGAGGCCTTCATGCGATGCTCGTTCGCCCAGTCGAGCAACCGCTGGACCACCGCGAGAACATCGTCGGCCGACCGCGCATCGCCCCACAACCGTTCGGCCTGGTGGGTCCAGTCCTCGGCGAACTGCGTCACGAACTCCTGCAGGAGATCTTCCCTGGACGGGAAATGGTAGTAGAAGGCGGCCGGCGTCATGCCCGCTTGCCGCACGATCTCGGCGATCGTGACGAGGTCGACGGGCTTAACGGCGAAAAGCTCGACGGCGGCCTCGATGAGCTGGAAACGCCGGGAAGGGCGATGAGCCGGTCGACGCGCTTTTGATTCTGGCATGGGACTACAATATCCAGTGCTAAGGTGATGGCACAGGTGCGACGCCGAGCGATGAGC
This sequence comes from Prauserella endophytica, assembly GCF_005146945.1. Lineage (GTDB taxonomy): Bacteria > Actinomycetota > Actinomycetes > Mycobacteriales > Pseudonocardiaceae > Prauserella_A > Prauserella_A endophytica. Next base: position 287,466 of record NZ_SWMS01000007.1, on the reverse strand, counting down.
GGAGTGTGCCATGGGCAGTAGGGGCGATGCGGTCACCGACGAGATGGAGGGTGAACGCAAGCCCGCGCATCGTCCGTCCCGGCGTTCGGAGATCATCCAGGTCGCGACCGAGGTTTTCGCACGTCAGGGCTATGCGGAGTCAAGTATCGAGGACGTCGCGGCGAAAGCCGGCGTCGTGCCGACCGCGATCTACTACCACTTCGGCAGCAAAGAGGAGTTGCTGCACGAGGCCCTGAAGTCGGCGATGGAGCAGTTCAGCGCGTACGTCATGCGGCTACGCGCGTCCGGCGAGAAGGTGGGCGCCGACGTGCTCCGGCGGGTCGTGAAGGCCGGCTGGGAATGGTGGACGACGCACCCCGACGAGAGCGTCCTCATCGGCCGCTACTCGCAGTCGACGACCGGCCGGGCTCTGGAGCTGCGGGCCGAGTGGGAGGAGCGCCACCGCTCCCGCGCCTACGACTACCTCTCGAACGGTGTCCGTAGTGGCCGGGCCGCGCGCCAGCAGCACGCCCGCGACACCCTGCGGATCAGGGCGTTGCTCGACATCATCCTCGCCGCCGAGGCGGCCGTGCTGCCCGGCGGGGCCCTCACCGGGTATCCGCTGCCGGAACTATCCGACGAGCTCGCGGACGTCTGCGTCCGCCTGGTCGCGGCCAATGGGTGGGACGCGGACTCCTAACGCCGTTCCGGCTCCATGGCCTTCAGGTAGCGCAGCCGAGCGCCGCCGTCGTGGTAGTCGACCTCCTCGGCTATGCGGTCGCCCTCGAACACGACGAAGCTCATTCCATCGACCCGCCACGGCTTTCCGACGTACTCCGGGCCGAGGGACGAGTCCGTCTGCGTCGCCGACATCGTCCAGGTGAAGGCCACCCCGTCCGGCCGGTGCCAGAACCGTCCGGACGGTTCGAGTTTCAGGTCGGGGTACCGGTCGAGACCGTGACCGAAGTAAGCGCGGATCGCCTCCCAGCCTTCGTACCGGCCGCCGACCGAGTCCTCCAGTGCCGGGTCCTCGGTCAGAAAGCGCCGCGGCGCGTCGAGGTCACCGCTGGACCATGCCTTGAAGAGAGCCTGGATCGTGTCCTCTCGCGCCTGGCGAACCTGTTCCTCGTCCGGCATCTGTCACCTCGCGTCTGCTCGTACTGACCCGATAGATTCTGAAGTCAGATTATAGTATGGTGGCTGCGGTAGTCCACCGGCCGGGACGAAAGGGATTCGCATGCTCATCGGTCTGGACGAATACCCGTTTCATCAGATCGCGGAGTCCTTCGCGGGCGCCGCGACGGGCGACCCCTCCTGGAATGACGGTCACTACGTCGGGGTCGCCGACCACGCTGGACGGGTCTGTCTGACCGCGAGTCTGCGGCTCTACCCCAACAACGACGTCATGGACGGCTTCGTGTGCCTGCGCCACGGCGGCCGGCAGTACAACCTGCGGGTCTCCCGGCGGCTACGGCCGGAGCTCGACATGCTCCGGGTCGGTCCGCTCGCCATCGAGATCGTCGAACCGTTGCGCGAGTTCAGGTTGACCCTCGGGTCCAACGAGCTGGGCATCGCGCTCGACCTGCTGTGCCACAGCACGACACCACCGTCGAGGAGTCCGGTGGAAACGACCCGAGTCGACGGCAGGCTGGTGAGCGAGCGGACGACCTACGAGCTCACCGGCACGTGTTCGGGCACGGTCGAGGTCGCCGGCGAGCGGTATGAGCTCGTCCGAGGCTCGGCGGACTTCTTCCGCAACCACTCCTGGGGAATGCACCCGGGACGAGGCGGCCCGCGGCCGTACGCCGCGCCGGGAGCCGCCAAACGCAGGGTGCCCGGCGTGCGCCAATGGGTGCTGTTCAACATGCCCGACCACGGCGGGCACTTCTTCGAAGATCCGAGCGGCCGCCGCGCATCGGGTCGCGGGGTCATCATGCTGGCGGACCGGCTGGTCGAGGTGACCGGCGTCGAGCATGACCTCACCTTCTACGACGGCGGCCGCAGGCTTTCGGGTGGCTCGTTCGCTCTGACCGACGCGGAGGGCGGGCACCGCGAGTACCGCATCGACGACCTGGGATGGATCTACTGCCAGGGCGGCGGGTACTTCGGCGGCTGGGACGACGGTCTCGGGCAAGGGGTCTACCGCGGTGACGACTACCTCGAGGGCGAGGTCTGGGACGTCTCGCATCCGACCGTGGTCGTCGACGCCGCGGGGAACGAGCGGACCTTCGACCACGACTGGGCGGAGAGCTTCGTCCGGCTGACCGGGCCGGGCGGCACCGGCTCCGCTCACTACGAATGCGTCGTCATCAGGGAGGGCGAATCGTGGAGCGGCTGACCTCGACGGACGCGGAGCTTCGGCAGCTACGGGACCGGGCGGAGATCGCGGACCTGTGCACGCGCTACGCGTACGCCCTCGACCGCAAGGATTGGGTGGCCGTAGCGGAGACCTTCCTCGACGACGCGGTCTTCGAGCACCCGGGCGGACGGCTGCGCGGTGCGGAGGCGATCGTGCACCGGGCGCGCACGGCGCTGGAGCGACTCGACGCGACCCAGCATCTCATCGGCAGCATCACGGTGGCGGTCGACGGCGACTCGGCACGGGCACGCTGCTATTTCCACGCCCAGCATGTGCGTGCGGGCACGCCGGGCGGAGAGCTCTACACCATCGCCGGCAGCTATGCCGACCGGCTCGTGCGCACGACGGCAGGCTGGCGCATCGCCGAGCGTCTGCAGGAGTACTCCTGGCGTAGCGGCAACCGCCAGGTCGTCAGCGGATGAGCCGAGACAAGGCCCGGCAGCGGGTTCACGCAACGCAGGACGGCAAGGAAAGGGGTCCGGTAATGGACCTGGAGGATCGAACAGTGCTGGTCACCGGAGCCAACCGGGGCCTTGGCGCGTCGTTGGTCGACGTCGCGCTCGACCGCGGCGCCGCGAAAGTCTATGCCGCCGCACGCGACCCGGAGTCGCTGGCGGGGGCGGCCGAGCGGAGCGGTGGCCGGGTCGTTCCCGTGCGACTGGACGTCACGCGGCCAGAACAGATCGAGGCCGCCGCGACGACCGGCGATGTCGACCTGCTGATCAGCAATGCCGGCATCACCAGCCAGGCGCCGATCCTCGCCGCGCCGGACATCGGCGACTTCCGCCGGACGATGGAGGTCAACTATTTCGGGTCGATGCTGCTGCTGCGAGCGTTCGCCGAGCAGTTGAGGCAGCGTCGCGGTGGCGTCATCATGATCCTCTCGGTGGCGGCGGTCTCGCTGTCCCGGAGCGCGCCGGCCTACAGCGCCAGCAAGGCCGCCGCCTTGATGCTCGGGTCGTCCGTGCGGGAGGAGCTCCGCGAGCACGGCGTTGCGGTGACCGTGTCCCTGCCGGGCTGGATCGACACCGAGATGGCCGCGGGGCTGGCCGCGGAGAAGGCGACCCCTCGCGAGGTCGCCGAGCGTTCGGTCGACGGGCACCTGGCGGGTGACGACGTCGTCTGGCCCGACCGGTTCGCCACCCTGGTCAGGACCCAGGTCGACACCGGGATGCTCGATCTGCTCAGTCGGCCGCGCGCCGTGATGAACACGCTTGCGGCCGAGTTCGCCGGTGGCAGCCGATGACCGAGTTGCTGCTCGTCCGGCACGGGCGTCCCGAGTCGGGACGGATCGACCCGCCGTTGAACGACGAGGGCATAGCCCAGGCGCGGCGCTTGGCGAGGGCGCTCGAAGGCGCGGGCGTGACGGCGCTGGTCTCCAGCGATCTGCGACGGGCAAGGCAGACCGCCGACATCGTCGGTGCGGCCGTCGGTCACGCGCCGACCAGCCTTCCCGGGCTCCGGGAATGGGGGCTGCCGGCGGACGCGATGGAGTACGTCGCCCTGGAGTTCCTCGAAGGCGACGACCCACGATCGACGGCCATCGCCGAGGGCCGGTACATGGACTTCGTGCCCGACGTCGTAGACCTCACCGCCTTCCGCGCGACCGTGGTCGACGCGTTCGACGAGATCCTCGCGAGCCACCCGGCGGGCAGGGTGGCGGTCGTCTGCCACGGCGGAACCATCAACGCCTATGTCGGTCATCTGGCGGGCATCTCCGACGTCTTCTGGTTCCACCCGGACTACGCCAGCGTCTCCCGGGTCGAGCGCGTGCGGGGCGGCAGGGTGGTCATCCGCTCACTGAACGAGACACCCTGCGTCTTAGTGGAGTCGAACTAAAAAAAGTTGCCGGGATCTGTTCCTCGGACGTTTCCCGGCAGTTACACTACACGCACTAAAGAATCTATGCCTGAGCCCCAGGCGTAGGGAGCATCTCGGCTCGCACGCGTACGAGGCAACGGCCAGCGTTGACCACAAGACACTCGAAGGCGGCAAGTGACATGGGAGCTAGGGCAACTGGTGTCGTCATGCACACGACAGACGGAAGCGAGGCGACACCACCCGCGGGTCCGTCGCCACAAGAATACTCGGTGAGCCTGGAAGGCGTCAGCGTCGCCTTCGACGTACCCGGCAAGGGCAACCTTCTGGCGGTCGACAACATCGATCTGCACGTTCCCGCGGGACAGTTCGTCGCACTGGTGGGACCGAGCGGGTGCGGGAAGACGACCGTGCTGAACATGCTCGCGGGCCTGATGCGGCCGAGCGCGGGCGTGGTGAGCCGCTACGGCAAGCCGGTAGACGGCCCGTCCCGGGACATCGGTTACATGCTCGCCCGGTCCGCGCTCACACCATGGCGCACGATCCGGGCGAACGTCGAGCTGGGGCTCGAGATCCGCGGGGTGGCCGCTCGCGAGCGCAAGAGCCGGGCCATGGCCCTGCTCGAACGGTTGAAGATCGATCACTTCGCGGATGCCTACCCGTCCCAGCTGTCTCACGGGATGCAACAGCGCGTCGCGATCGCGAGGACACTGGCGATCGATCCTGATCTGTGGTTGATGGACGAGCCGTTCGGCGCGCTCGACGCCCAGACGCGTGTTCGCGTGCAGTCCGAGTTCCTCGCGCTGTGGGAAGGCAGCGGAAAGACCGTGCTGTTCGTGACCCACGACCTCTCCGAGGCCGTGCTTCTCGCCGATCGGGTCATCGTCATGACCCACCGGCCCGCTGAGATCAAACTCGACATGATGGTCGACGTCGAGCGCCCCAGAAACCCCCAGGAACAACTCTTCGATCCACGGCTCGAGGAGATCGAGCGGACGCTGTGGGAGGAGCTGCGGCATGAAATCCAGTAGCACCGAAACCGTGGCGAAGGATCAAGTGGACCGGCCGTCCGCGGCGCCGGCAGAGCACGCGACCAGGCCTCCCGAGCAGGCACGGCGCCGGACCCGCAGGATGGGCGCACTCGATCTGCCGGTCGTGGCCGTCCGCATTCTCATCTTCGTCGCGCTCATCGGCGTGTGGTACTGGTCGGTCGAGGACGAGTGGCTTCCCCGGATGTACACCGCGACGCCGATGGAAACATTCGAGCGGCTCGTGGAGATGGTCCAGCAGTCGTCGTTCTGGCACTCCATGCAAGTGACCCTGTCTGAGACCCTGCTGGGCTGGGTGCTCGGGTCGTCGGCCGGCCTGATCGTCGGATTGATACTGGGGCGCTGGAACCGGCTCGCATCGATCGCCGATCCGTATCTGACGTTCGCCAACGCCACGCCCAAGATCGCGCTGGCACCGTTCTTCATCCTGTGGTTCGGCGTCGGCCCGTCGTCGAAGGTCGTGCTCGCCGCGGTCATCGTCTTCTTCATCGTCCAGGTCCCGACCCAGGCCGCCGTGTCCCAGGTTCCGCCCGACCTCAACACCGTCGCCACCACGATGGGTGCGACGGAGCTGCAGAAGTTCCGCATGGTCGTGTTGCCCGGCATCATGGCGCCCGTGTTCGGTGCGTTGCGGCTGGCCGCGGTGTACTCCCTGCTCGCCGTCGTCATGGGGGAGTTCATCGCCGCGCGGGTGGGGTTGGGGCAGGCTCTGATCACCTCCACGAACCAGTTCGACATGCGCACCGCGTTCGCCCTGCTGATCGTGCTCGCGACACTCGCTGTGGTCATCAATCTCGGTGTTTCGGCGATCGAGCGGCGAGTACTTCGCTGGCGGGCGCTGGAGTCGAGCGCGAGCTCAGTGTCGATCTGATGACGCAACATCGGCCCCCGCTGCCGATCCCGGCACCGTTCCCTCGCGACGACCGCGAACTCCGTGGTGACTGGCTCCCGCGCGTCCTCCAGCTTCCCGACGTGCCTGCCCATTCGGTCGCTGTCGCGCGGATCGGCGAGGACCGGGGACACATGGGATCGTCCTACCGGCTGACGTTCGAATGCGAACATCCGTCACACCCGGCCAGGTCCGTCGTCGTGAAGCTTCCGGCACCGGAAGCTGCGGCGAGGGAGGCCGCGAACCGCGGTGGCTTGTACGTTCGAGAGTTCCGGTTCTTCAACGAACTCGCGCATCGAACGGCGGTTCGTGCTCCGCGGTGCTTGGCGGCGGGCTACGCCGAGCCTGACGGCTTCGCCCTGGTCCTCGAGGACCTCGGCGCGGCACGGGAGGTCGACCAGGTCGCGGGATGCGACCTGGCACATGCCAAGACGGTGCTAGCCGAACTGGCCGCCTTCCATGCCAGCTGGTGGGACCGGCCAACCCTCGCCGAGATGACGTGGGTGACCCGGCACGCCGACGAGCATCGGGTCGAGAACCTGACGGGGATCCTCCGGGATGGCTGGCCGGTCCTCTGTGAGGCGCTCGCGGACCGGCTGCCACCCGACGCGCTTGAGGTGGGCAGGGCGATGGCAGAAGCGTTGCCGACAGCTTTCGGGGCCTTGGCGGCTGAGCCGCAGACGCTGTTGCACGGCGATGTCCGCCTGGACAACCTCCTCTTCGACGAGTGGGTCGTGCTGCTGGACTGGCAGAGCCTCTCCCGCGGCGCATGCGCCCTTGACGTCTCGTACTTCCTGGCCCAGAACATCCCGGCCGCCGACCTGGAGGTCCATGGTGAGGAGTTGCTCGCGGGCTATCAGCGTGGGCTGGCCGCGGCGGGTGTCGAGTACTCGACGGAAAGGCTGCGCCGCGCCATCGCGTTGGCCCTGCCGTTGAGTTTCGCGGTGGCGGCTTCGCTGGTCGTGGTCGCCGATGCCGAGGCAGAGCGCACTCGCGAACTCGCCGCGGCGATGGCGGTGCGGTCGCTCGCCGCGCTCAAGCACTTCGGACATCCGCAGCAGATGCTGTCCACTTCGCCATAAGCGGTGGCACGACTCAGCACCCCTCGATTCCGACTGAGGAGACGAACAGTGCAGCAGCGCGACTCAGGAGCGTACGCCGGTTTTCACGGCAGAGTCGGTACGACGTTCGCGACCTCCCAACCGTGGTGGCCGCCGCGACCGGAGGCGCCCGAAGGAGCACCGAACGTCATCGTCATGCTCGTCGACGACCTCGGCTTCTCGGACCTCGGCTGCTTCGGCTCGGAGATTCCGACCCCGCACATCGACGCCACCGCCGCCGAGGGTATCCGGTTCGCCAACTTCCACAGCACTCCGATGTGCTCGCCGACGAGGGCCGCCCTCATGACCGGCCGAAACGCGCACGCGGCGGGTGTCGGTTTCGTCGCGCACATCGACCCCGGATTTCCCGGCTATGCCTCGGAACTGCCCGCCAACCAGCCGTCGATGGCCGAGGTGCTCCGTGAGAACGGCTACGCGACGTTCATGGTCGGCAAGTGGCACCTGTCGAAGGAACAGGACATGTCCGAGGCGGGAAACCGGCAGTCCTGGCCACTGCAACGCGGGTTCGACCAGTACTACGGATTTCTCGAGGCGCTGACGAACTTCCATCAACCACACCGCCTCTACGAAGGCAACAGTGTGGTACAGACGGAAAGCTTTCCCGACGACTACTACCTCACCGACGACCTCACTGACCGCGCGGTGCGGATGATCAAGGAATCGAAGACCGCCGACCCGCACAAGCCGTTCTTCCTCTACTACTCCCATGGCGCCGTACATGCTCCCTTGCACGCCAAGGCGGACGACATCGCCCGCCATCGGGGACGCTATGACGCGGGCTGGGACACGCTTCGGGCCGAGCGGTTCCAGCGCCAGAAGGAACTCGGCATCATGCCCGAGGACACCGTGCTCCCGCCACGCAACGACGAACCGGGTGAGGACGTGCCGCCGTGGGACTCGTTGACCGATGACGAGAAGGCGCTGTATCCGCGGTACATGGAGGTCTACGCGGCCATGGTCGAGAGCGTGGACCGCAGCGTAGGGCGGCTGCGTGCCGTGCTGGCGGAGCTCGGCGAGCTCGACAACACGATCGTCATCATCACCAGCGACAACGGCGCGTCCCGGGAAGGCAAGGCGACGGGGACGACGGCGTACTTCCGGGATGGCGGAAGCCAGACGCGAGACGTCGACGGCAGCGTGATCCGCGAGGCGCTGGAGCGGATCGACGAGATCGGCGGGCCGACCACCTGGCCGCACTATCCGCGCGGGTGGGCAATGGCGTGCAACACACCGTTCCGGCTCTATAAGGTGTCCACGGTCGCAGGCGGGCACCAGGTTCCGATGGTGCTGTCCTGGCCCGCCCGGCTACCAGCGCGGGACCAGCCAGTGCGGTGGCAGTACTCCCACGTCACCGACGTCCTGCCGACGCTGGTGGACTGGATCGGCCTCACACCGGTCACCGCACGTCACGGACGGCCGGCGGAGCCGCTGCACGGGGTCAGCCTCCGGCCCGCCATCGACGACCCCGACGCACCTACCGAACACACTCGCCAGCACTACGAGTGCATGGGCAACCGAGCGCTGTACGACGACGGCTGGGAGGCCCTGACCGTCCACAAAGCACTGACACCGTTCTCCGAAGACCGGTGGCAGCTCTACCACACGGCCCAGGATCCGACGCAGACTCGCGACCTCGCCGAGCAGCACCCCGACCGGCTCGCCGGGCTGGTGGCCACGTGGGAGGAGGAAGCCTGGGCCAACCAGGTTTTCCCACTGGATGAGGGCAACCGGCTCAAGTACTACTACCGGCCATCGTCGCACGAGCGATTCGCCGGGCAGCTCCGTATCCCGCGAGGCACACCCACACTCGAGCGCTGGCGGTCGAGCCAGCTCATCTCCGGCCGGTCTTTCCGGATCGTCGTCGAGTGGAACTACCATCAGGGCGACGAGGGAGTCCTCGTCGCACACGGTGGTCAGGAGTCGGGGTACGTGCTCTATGTCGAGGACGGGCGACTGGTGTTCACCCACAACAACTGTGGTGCCCTGCATTCGATGTCCGTGGCTCTGGGTGAGCACTGCGGCGCTGTGATCGTTGACGTCAGCGCGCCAGGCGGTGGTGTCTGGGACGTCTCGCTCGTCGTGGACGGGGCACCGGAGGCCAAGGCCGCAGGCCTCCGGCAGTTCGCGGGCTTCCTGCCCTTCAACGGAATAGACGTCGGAAGGGACCTTCGCTCACCGGTGGACTGGGACCTGGCACAACGGCGTGGCACTTTTCCGTTCAGCGGCGAGCTGCGCGCCGTTCGGTACGAGCCCGGGGAACTCGCTCCCGACGCGGCGTCACGCAAGCTCGAGGAAGCACGCCAGATCGGCCTCGCACTGGAGTAGCCGGCGCTGGTGTCAGCGTGCCGGACGACCGCAGTCAGAACAGGTAAGGGCAGAAACGATATGGGTTCACTACAGGGCAAGACCGCCGTCGTCACGGGCGGCTCAGCGGGCATCGGCCGCAGCATCGCGGAAGCCTTTCTCGCCGAGGGCGCGGCTGTGTTGATCGGCAGTCGAAGTCAGGTAAAGGGCGACAAGATGCTCGCCGAGCTCGGTGCCGGTGAGCGGGCTCGCTTTCTTGCCACGGACGTCACGAGGCAGGAAGACGTCGAGCGGCTCGTGGACGCCGCCCATCACTGGTTCGGCAGGCTCGATATCGCCGTGCTGAACGCCGGGGGAGTGCGGCAGTCCGCTCCCATACTCGAGATGACAGACGACGAGTGGCAGTTCGAGCTCGATGTGAACCTCAACCACACGTTCTGGGGTCTCCGTCGCTCGCTGGGTTACATGGTGGCCCAGTCGTCCGGTCGCGTGATCTGCATGTCGTCAGTGGAGGGCAAGCGCGGGAGGCCGGGAATCGCGGGGTACGCGACGAACAAGGCGGCCATCATTACCCTCGTCAAGGCGGTGGCGCACGAGGTCGGCAAGTCCGGGGTGACGGTGAACGCCCTGTGTCCCGGCCTGGTCGTCACCGACCTGGTCGCGGACCGCGGCGGAGCGGGTCAGGGGCTCGCCGGCGTTGACGCGGTTGTCGAGAAGTACAGCAGCGAAGCTGCCACCGGGCGGCCCGTCACTCTCGACGAGGTGGCCTCACTCGCGGTGTTCATCGCGGGCGACGCGGCATCGGGGATCACGGGTCAGGCACTGTCTGTCGACGGCGGGACCGCGCAGTACTGAGCCGAGGTCGGCGATCGTCGGGCATGAGTCGCGCGGTCTGCCAGCACCTGCGTGCGTATCAGCCGACTTCGGCGAAGGCGAGCGCGTCCGACGACAGTGCCCGATCGACAAATCATCCTGCGGTGTTCACGGCATGGATCCACGGACCGAGCCGGGTTCGCCCCAGGGCTTCGCGGACCACCGTGGACGGGTACCGAATGCGGTCGTCTGCCGCGGTGGGCAAAGAAATGTCGCACGGCGATGCCGTCGCAGGGAGGTATTCCTCGGCTCTGACGGGGCGTAACCGCGCCAGGCCTAGCCGGGTCCCGCGCGGATGGCACGATGCGACGGCCGCTGCCAGCTCAGCGCGGGACTCAGGGCCTGGCCGGGCACGCAGCACGTGGACTGAGCCGTCGTCAGTCGCCTCGAGCAGACCGGGAGCCAGGCCTCGCACATGTCCGGGCCGGCACCTGTATCGGCGGCCCAGACATGTGCGAGTCATCGATCCTCCGCTGCTCAAGGTGCCGTTTGCGGGGTGAGGAAACCGCGTCCCTCGAGGGAAGCCAGGGGGGCGCCCCGGTCGAAATACTCCTCGTCGTGGGCGACCAGTCCGTCGACGAACCGGATCCAGGCCATGCCATCGATGCGAGCCGTGGAGCCTGCCAGTCCCGCGCCGAAACGGTCGGTCTTCATCCGGCCCGTCATGGTCCACACACAGGCGGCGGTGTCACCGTCGACCCAGATGCGCGTGGGCGCCGTTTTCAGGTCGTCCCAGACCTCGAGACTGCCCGCGTAGAACTGGCGGATCGCTGCCCTGCCGTCGAACCGGCCGTTGACATTGTCGAAGAACACCGCGTCGGGCTGGAACAAGGCGGCGACTTCGTCCGGGTCTCCGCTGCTCCAAGCCTGGAACAGGTTGACTACCAGCTGGCGAGGGTCACTCGCGTCCGACATGGTCCGGCACCTCCGTTGACTCGTCTGTCCTGGACAACAACCGCACCCAGAGGGACGTGAGTCCCCGCAGGATGAAGCTCGGTTCGTAGGCGAAATCGTTCGCGCCGGCCACGAGTTCGAGCCGCTGGAAGCGCTGGATGAGGCCGTCGAGCACGACGCGTGCTTCCATCCTGCTGATCGGCGCGCCGAGGCAGAAGTGCGTGCCCTTCCCGAAGGCCAGGTGGCGGCGCACGTTCGGCCTTCCACTGTCGAAGTCGTCCGGTCCTTCGAAGAACTCCGGATCGCGGTTCGCCGCGGCGTACATGATGATGACGGTCGATCCCGCCGGGATCGGGACGTCACCGAGCCGAGTATCGGTCGTCACCCTGCGCGGGATGCCCTGGGCAGGACTCGCCAGCCGCAGCACCTCCTCGACGAATCGGGGTATGCCCTCGGGGTCGGTCGCCAGCTCCTGGTACCGCGCTGGCTCCTCTGCCAGGACCCGCACCGCCTCGGCGAGCAGTTTCGTCGTGGTCTCGATACCACCGACGAACAGCTGACGGCTGAGTGAGATCATCTCTTCGTTCGACAGCGGCCGTTCGCGGTCGCCCTCGGTGATGCGCGCCTCGACCAGCGCGGAGAAGAAGTCAGAACCAGGGGCGCGCCGCGCCTGCTCGATGCGGTCGTGGAAGTAACGCTGCATCTCGACGAGCCCACGTTCTGCCTCCAGCCGCCGCTGTTCCTCGACGTGGTTGCCTACCGCGACGGTCGCGTCCTTCGTCCACCGTCGATAGGTATCCGTCATGCTGGTGTCGAGGCTCATCAGCTCTGCCGTCACCTGGATCGGCAGTGGCTCAGCCAGCTCCGTGACGAAGTCAACCGCTCGATCAGCCAAGCGATCGAGCAGCCGGTCGCAGACCTCTTTGGCGCGCGCCTCGTAGGCGCGTATTCTGGCCGGACTGAAGAACGGCGTCACCACCGCGCGGTATTGGCTGTGCAAGGGCGGATCTTGCGTGGCGAGCGTGGGGACGTGGGGCCAGCCTTCAGCGCGTATTCCGGCGATCTCCTGCTCCATCGCCTGGCTTGGGGGGTCTTCGCGGGGGCAGTTGTTGGAGAACGTCTGGGTATCGCGGAGAACGGCTTCCACGAGGTCGTATCTGGTGACGATGTAGACACCCGCTGGTTTCGAGTAGTACACCGGTGCCGACGATCGCAGTGCGTGGTAGGTAGGAACCGGGCACTGCTGCAATGTGGGGTCATAGGGGTCGACGCCGCCATCCGTCAGCGCGCTTTCGCTTGTTGTCATCGCCGTCTCGCTTTCTGGCGGCTGATCGGGCAGGGCACGGCTCAAGGCTGGACGGTCCACGACTCGGCGGGGTAGAGCTTGCCGACCGTGCCGATGCTCTGGACCCATTGAGCGGCCGCGTCGAGCTGCCGGATCTCCTCGTCGCTCAGCGCCGCGCTCTCCGGGAAGTCGTCGAGGTGGTTCTCGTACAGGTAGGTCGCGGTCTCCGGCGGCGTCGACAACGTCTGCTGCATCAACTGGATCACCCGGTCCTTGTTGGCGGGGTCGCGGATGAAATCGAGCGTGGTGTTCATGACGTCGATGTACCGCCGCAGCAAGTCAGGGTTCTCGTCGGCGAACTCACGCGTCGCGGTGGTCACCACGCCCGGCCAGATCAGGTTATCCGGCGCCTCACCGGCGCGAACCGAGAAGGGAGTCTTGGCAAGACCGCTCTCGACCGCTTGAGCGATCCCCGGCTCGAGGGTAATTGCCATGTCGATCTGATTGTTGTCCATCGCGGCCATGGTCGTCGACGGGAGACCGGTCGCGATGTAGGTGGCCGATTCCGGATCGACCCCGGCCTCCTTGAAGAGGGTGCGGGCGATGTCCTCCGCGCCCGTGCCGCGCGCGATAACGCCGACCTTGGCGCCCTTCAGGTCTCGCATGGCGCCGCGCCAGTCTCCCTGTTCCGCGCTGATCGGGTAGTCCTTGTCGACGATGATGTCGAACTGTGATGCCCGAACGGTCTCCGTGAACGCGACGAGGTCGGTGCCCTTGTCGATGATCGGTAGCATGTTGTTCGGGACGTTGTCGACGACGTCGAGCTCCCCGGACACCTGAGCGGCGGTCTGTTCGGGCCCTGCTTTGATGCCGATGAACTCGGGCTTGATGCCGTGGTCACCCCAGAAGCCCTCCTCTTCGGCGACGAACAGCGGGAACTGAGCCCATGCTGGTGCGCGGCCGATCTTCAGCTCCGCAGCGCCTCCCTCGTCGGCTGCGTCGCCGGCGCCACCGCACGCAGACAGCAGCAGTGTTACTGCCAACACCGCGCCAACCGCGCGGACGCCGTTGCGAACTTTCATCGGGAGCCTCCTGTAGCCGGGGTAAAGATGGTGTCAGTGTTGAGTAACTCATCTGAGCCTGTCAACAGTTTCTATATATCAGCTTGAAATAGTGCGTCGAGGTGAGCAGGTGACGGGCCGGGATCCTCGTCCTGATGATCAGATTGACTGCAGGGTCGTAAGCTGGTGGAAACACCTCGAGCGGTGATCCCCGGTGTGCGGCGGATGAACACGCCGCGTGACCCCGAGTCACGGTTACTGCATCGCACTTAAGGAAAGCCGGATACCGGCTGGTCCCGCCGTTCGCCGGTCCAAGAGCGGCGGGAGCCGAACCCGAACGACCGGCCGCACGCTCAGCATCCGTCTGGTAGCCGATCGCGGTGATGGGCGCGGCGCACTCGGCGTTCGACACGGTGCGAGTGGAATCGAGAACCGGGCGACCACAACGGGGCCGACGACCCTGCCTCGGCCGGTTCGCCTCCGGGGTCACCGCGATGCTGGGACGGCGCGCGCCTGCGGAGGTGCAGCACGGGCGCATGGTTTCCCGGTCCATCCCTTGTCGGATGGTCAGGTCGTCGCGTGGCTTTCAGCATCGCTGGACGTACTGTATTCAACGTATAGTAACCCGGCTCGGTGGGCTCAGTCGTCTCCGCGCCGCTTTCGAGCTCTTCGCGTGCTTCCACTGGAGTCTGGTCCCGGTCAGTCGACCGGTGCGCGACCGGCCCGCCGACGGCCGCGAGGGGTGATAAGTGGAGCGGCACTAAAAAAAGTGGGACGAGTTCTGTTCCCCTGCGGCTGGTGGAGAGTTAAGCTAGACGGACTACAAAATCTCGATGGCCGTAGGTATGCCGAGTACTTGCCTCGGACGAGCACACTGCGAAGGAATCGGATGCGCACACTGGTGTTGGGTGGCTCCAGCTTCGTCGGCGGACGACTGGTCAGGAAGCTGCTGGAGAACGGCGACGAGGTCACCACGCTCAACCGCGGCCGGTCGGGCAGCTCCCGCGCGGGTGTCCACCAGTTGATCGCTGACCGCCGGGACGTGGATTCGATGAAGGCGGCGTTGAGCGGTACCGAGTGGGACGCCGTCTACGACGTCTCGGGCTACATCATGGCGACCGATGCGGACAACTTCCGCGCGCTCGTCGATCTGGTCGACGGCACTGTCGGCCGCTACGTCTTCGTCTCCTCCGTGATGGCCTACGAGCAGTCCGGGGTCTTCCCCTGGACGGAGGACTTCGCGCAACGTGACGAGCCGCCGACGACCTACGGCGGTTTCAAGGTCTTCGCCGAGAACCTGCTGCTCGACCGGTACCGCACTACCGGCCTGCCTGCGACCGTTGCCCGCCCAGCGGCCATCTACGGGCCCGAGAACAACATCTTCGACATGGAGTCGGCGATGTTCATCCGGCTCCGCAGGGGACTGCCGATCCTCCTCCCGCACGGTGGCCTGGTCACCGGCTCCTTCGGTTACGTCGACGACTTCGTGGCCGCGTTGACCACGATGGCGTCCCACGAGGCGGCCGTTGGCGAGATCTTCAACGTCACCGGGAGTGGTGTCACCGCGTTGGCATACGTCCAGACGCTGGCGGACATCGTCGGTGCCGAGCCGCGCGTGGTGCCGCTGCCCGATGAGACGGTCGAAAGTCTGGACAAGCCCGCCTTCTGCCGGCTCTTCCGTGCCCGCCACCACGGCGTTCTTTCGACGCAGAAGCTGCACGACGTGCTCGGTGTACCGCCGGAACGCGACTTTCGCAGCGGCCACGAACTGACCTACGAATGGTTCCAGCAGTCGCCGTTGGCCAACTCCACGACCCTGGCCGACCCACTGTGGGGCAAAGGTTTCGATCTCGAATACGAGGCGGAGATCGCCGAGCGGCTGGGGGTGTCGCCATGACCTCCACCGGTCGCCCTGACGAGTCGGTGCTGTGGCGCTCGGTCGCCGCGACGCTCGAAGAGCTGATCATTCCGGCGCTGCGGCCTGGGTTCGAGCGTGACAATGCCCGTCAGCTGGTCGGTCTGTGCCGTTACGCCCAGGCGAGCCACGACGACGTCACCGACCGGCGCGCCGAGAAGCTGGCGACGGTGGTCGGCCCCACGGATGCCGAGGCCGCCGACCTACCGGGGCTGCTCGGCACGGCGGCCGACCTGCTGGTCGACGCCATCTCCACACCCGACGATCCGGTCGTGCGGGACCGCGCCGACACGGTCCGCGCGCACCTGACGAGCATTCTCGAAGAGGACATCGCGGAAGCGGCGCCGCTGCTGGAAACCTTCTCCGGCCACGCACCCATGGACATTCCGGACGACGAGGTGGACGTGCCCGAGGCGCCCGCGTTGCGCGCGTGGTTCGCCGATGTGCTCGGCGCGCCCGTCGAGCTCACCGCGTCCGTGATGGTCGGCGGTCACTCGCGCCGGATGCTCAGCGTGCGCGTCACCGCGGACGGCGTGGCGTACGACCTGATCGTCCGGATCGAGCAAGGTGGCATGTTCGGCACCGAAGGCACTTCCGAAGCCAAGGTGATGCGGGCGCTCGCCGAGGCGGGTTATCCCGCGCCGCGCGTGCGCTGGATCGTGACCGATCCCGAGGTGCTCGGACAACCGTTCTTCGTGATGGACCGGGTGCCTGGCTCGCCGGTCATCGAGGATCCACAGGTCGTCGACACCTACATCCGGCGGCTGCAGGAACTGCACCAGCTGGACCCGGCGCTCGTCGAGAACGGGCTCGGGCCGGTGCCCGCCACACCGGAGGCCGCAATCTCCGCGATGATCGACCACTGGCTCGGCATCTACCGCGACTCGGTTGACGTACGCATCCCGCTGCTGGAGGAGTCGGCCGAATGGTTGCGCCGGCACCTCCGCCCCACTGGACCGACCGCGATCGTGCACGGTGACCCAGGGCCGGGGAACTTCCTGCACGTCGACGGCGAGATCACCGCGCTGACCGACTGGGAACTCGCGCACTACGGCGACCCCGCGGAGGACTGGACATACTTCGGCGCGATCAGGGCACGGCGCATGCACGACGTCGCCACGTGGCGCGCCAAGTTCGCCGAGCAGGCCGACGTCGAGATCGACGACCGCGACTGGCTCGCCTGGGAGGCCTTCAACCAGCTCAAGGGCGCCTGCGTCAATCTCACCGCGCTGCGCATCTTCACCGAAGGAGTGAGTACGACGCCGAACCTGCTCGCGATCGGCACGGCGGTGCACCTGAGGTTCCTCAACCGGCTCACCGAGATCGTGGCCACGTTGCGGTAGCCGGCGAGACGACCAGACGGCAAGACAGACCACACCGGGCCGCACGCGGCATCCGGAAATCGGTGACCCTTCCGGGTCGAAGGGGAGGAGTTCGTATGACGACCACCGGGCCGTCGAACGCACGGCAACCGGGCGAAGCCAACAAGACCGTGCCGTGGTACGACCTCGTCCACCAGGACGCGGTGGCCGTGCCCGAGTACTTGCGCGAGGCACACCACTACGTCCCGCGTAACACCGAGATCCCCATCGAGCGGTACACGTCGCGGGAGTGGCACCTGCTGGAGAAGGAGCACCTCTGGCGCAAGGTCTGGCAGGTGGCGTGCCGTGAGGAACATCTGCCGGACATCGGCAGCTACATCGTCTACGACATCGCGGGCGACAGCTACCTCGTGGTGCGCACGCGAGACGGCATCAGGTGCTACGTCAACGTGTGCCTGCATCGGGGCCGCGTGCTCAAGGACTACGACGGCCGGTGCAGCGAGTTCCGATGCAGCTTCCACGGTTTCACCTGGCGCCTGGATGGCTCGCTGCGATCGGCGCCCGCCCGCGATGAATTCCCCTCGGTCAAGGAGGACAGCCCGCGCTGGCGACTGCCGGAGGCGCGGGTCGGCACCTGGGGCGGCTTCGTCTTCATCAACCCGGACCCGGACGCCGAACCGCTGGAGGATTTCCTCGGCGACCTGCCGAACCATTTCGCACGCTGGGACTTCGAACACCGTTACCTCGAGGCGCACGTCGCGAAGAAGCTTCGCTGCAACTGGAAGGTCGCGCAAGAGGCCTTCGACGAGGGGCTGCACCTCGGCGCGACCCACCCGCAGTCGTCACCGTACGTCGGCGACATCAACGCCGCGGTCGACGTCTACGGCAACTGGGCACGGCAGATCAGTCCGTCCGGCACGCCCGTGGAGGACCTGCCTGCCGAGGTGACCGATGTGGACATCATCAAGCGCATGCTCGATGTCCGTGAGGGTGAGCCGTTGCCCATCCCGTTCCAGCAGGACTCGACGGCGCGCAGCAGCATGTCGGCCGCCGCGCGCGAGCGGTGGCGGGCCGCCCTCGGAGACGAGGTCGACGAGATCTCCGACGCCGAGCTGCTCGACCACTGGAACTACGCGATCTTCCCCAACCTGCATCCATGGGGTGGCTACAACCGGATCGTGTACCGCTTCCGCCCGAACGGCGACCGGCACGACGAGTGCATCTTCGAGGTCATGTTCCTGACGCCGTACCGGGGCGAACGGCCGAAGACCGCCGAGTGCACGTGGGTCGATTTCGACGAGTCGGCAACCAAGGCAACCGAGCTCTCCACGCTCGGGATGGTCATCGACCAGGATTGCTTCAACATGGAGGCGGTGCAGCGAGGGCTCATGGCCAGCCGCCGGTCGCACGCCACGATGTCGACCTACCAGGAGGCGATGATCTGCTGGCGGCACGACCTGCTCGACGATTGGGTCGGTAAACACCGAGACGGTGATGCGCGATGAGCGCAGCAAGGCCGCGCTACGCCGACCTCGCCAGCGACGACGTCGCGCAGGGCGCGATCCGCAACCCGTGGAACCCGCGGGCCGCGTATGTCTTCGACGAAAGCACCGGCACCGTGCTGGTGACGATGGGCTCGCGCTGGGGCAGGTTCACCCCGGTCGGCGAGCACGTCGAAGGTCCGCTCTTCGAGGCCGATCCCGAGCTGTGCATCTGGATGTCGCGCACCCGGCCGAAGAACCATCACCGGACCAGCCGGGTCGTCGACATGTCCGGCGAACGGTGAGCACACCGACCGATACCCACGAGACGGGACACGAGATGGACGTACTACCTGCCGCCTACATCCGGGGCACGTGGCAGATGGGCGACGAGGCCGTCACCGTGACCGACTCCGCGGACGGCACCACCGTCGGCGAAGTCAGCCTCGGAAGCACCGAGCAGGCCGCGGCGGCTGTCCGGGCCGCCCACGAGGCATTCCCGGCGTGGTCGGCGACCACGCTCGCGGAACGTAAGAACATCCTGCGAGCGCTCATGACCGGCCTGCAAGGCCGTAGTCAGCGCATCGCCGACTCCGCCACCGCGGAGGTCGGTAGCGTGTCGGCGTTCTCGCTGCGGGTGCAGGCCGGGCTCCCGGTCCGGGCGCTCGAAGGCACGATCGATGCGATGGACGCGATCGCCGAGGTGGAAGACATCGGCACCTCCCGGGTGCAGGGACTGCCTATCGGGGTGGTAGCGGCCATCGCGCCGTGGAACTACCCGCTCTACCAGATCATGGGCAAGCTCGCGCCCGCGCTGGCCGCCGGTTGCACGGTGGTCGTCAAACCGCCACAGCAGGCACCGTTGACGGTGTACGACCTCGTGGCTGAGCTGGAGAACGCCGGGGTCCCGGCGGGCGTGGTCAACGTCGTGCAGGGCCGTGGCCCGGTGGTCGGCGAAGCCTTCGCCGACCATCCGCTGGTGGACATGGTGAGCTTCACCGGATCCACCGCCGCCGGTTCGCGGATCGCGGAGGTCGCGGCCCGCTCGGTGAAGAAGGTCGCGCTGGAGCTGGGCGGCAAGTCGGCGAACGTGTTCGCCGCCGACGCCGACCTCGACCGCGCGATTCCGGGAGCGGTTCGGTACTTCCTGATGAACAACGGGCAGACGTGCTCCGCGCTGACGCGGCTGATCGTTCCGCGCTCTCTGGCCGCGGAAGTCGAGGAACGGCTGACCGCCGAAGTCGAAGCGCAGGTCGTCGGCGACCCCCGCGACGCGCAGACCACGGTGGGCCCGCTGGTGAGCGCGGCGCAGCGGCGCACCGTCGAGGGTTACATCCGCAAGGGGCTCGGCGGGGAAGGCAGGCTGCTCGCCGGCGGGCTCGACCTCCCTGCCGAGTTCCAGGATGGCCACTACGTGCTGCCGACGGTCTTCACCGACGTCGACCCGAAGGCGACGATCGCCCAGGAGGAGATCTTCGGGCCCGTGCTCGTCGTCCACGTGGTCGACGATGAGGAGGAGGCGATCCGGGTCGCGAACGACTCGCCCTACGGCCTCTCGGGCGGCGTGTGGTCCGCCGACGAGGAACGCGCTGTCGCGATCGCGCGGCGCATCCGTACCGGACAGGTATCGATCAACGGCGCGCCGTTCAACGCCGCCGCGCCCTTCGGTGGGTTCAAACAGTCCGGCTATGGTCGCGAGCTCGGCCGCCACGGCATCGCCGAGTACCTGAGCCCGCAATCGCTCCAGTTCCCAGCCCACCGGGAAGCTGAGGAAACGAGAGAACGACCATGACGCAGACGCACTCCTCGCAAGCCGGGGCCGGCACCGTCGTCCCGCTCGACGACCGGCTCGCAATGCACCGCCTGATGCTCGAGATCAGGTTCTTCGAAGAAGCCTGGACCCGGCTGTTCTTCGCGGGCAAGACCGGACCCGGTCACTCGTCCATCGGGATGGAGGCAATCGCCGCCGCGTTCGGTGTGCAGGCCCGTGAAGGCGATACGACGTACGCCACGTACCGCGGCCACGCGCACACCCTCGCTCGCGGCGTCCCGATGAAGGGCACGATGGCCGAGCTGCTTGGCAGGTCCACCGGGATCAACGGCGGCAAGGGCGGATCGATGCATCTGACCAGCGTGGAGCACGGAATGATGGGCTCCTACGCCATCGTCGGCGCCCATCTTCCCGTCGCGGCGGGCACCGCGCTCGCGGCGAAGTACCGCGGTGAGGACAAGGTGACCGTCTGCTTCTTCGGCGACGGCGCCACGAACATCGGCGCGTTCCACGAGGCGTTGAACCTCGCCGCGCTGTGGGAGCTCCCCGTCGTCTACGTGTGCGAGAACAACCACTACATGGAGTACACGCCAATCTCCGAGGTCACGGCCGTTCCGCGACCCGCGGCCGATCGGGCCGCCGCGTACGGACTGGAACCGATTGTCGTCGACGGCAACGACGCCGACGCGATGTACGTCGCGGCGGCGAACGCGATCGATCGTGCCCGGCGCGGTGGTGGCCCGTCTCTCATCGAAGCGCTCACCTATCGGCATCTCGGCCATGCGAGCTCCGACCCGGGCAAGTATCGCCCGGCGGAAGAGGTGGCCAGCTGGATGAAGCGCGACCCCATCTCGATCTATCGTGAGCGGCTGCTCGGCACGGGCGTCGACGAGGCCACGCTGGAGGCGATGGAGCGGGAGAGCCGGTCCAAAGCGGAAGAAGCCGCGTCGTACGCCGTGGCCGCTCCGCTGCCTGATGTGAGCACTTTGGACACCAACGTGTGGGCCGATGGAGGTTCCCAGTGGCGGAAATGACGTACCGGTCCGCTGTCACCCGCGCGATCCGGCAGGAGATGCGTCACGACGACAGCGTGTTCCTCATCGGCGAGGACGTCGCGAAGGCGGGCGGCGTTTTCAAGACGACCGGTGGGCTGCTCGAGGAGTTCGGCCCGCGGCGCGTGCTCGATACGCCCATCTCCGAGCAGGCCATCGTGGGTGCCGCGATGGGCGCCGCGGCCGCCGGGCTGCGGCCGATCGCGGAGATCATGTTCGCGGACTTCGTGATGGTGACCCAGGACATGGTGGCGAACCAGATCGCCAAGGCGCGCTACATGAGCGACGGGCAGCTGACTCTCCCGCTGGTCATCCGGTTCGGCTCGGGCGGTGGCCTCCGGTTCGGCGCACAGCACTCGCAGAGCGTGGAGAACTGGCTGATGGCGATCCCCGGTCTCAAGGTGGTGGCGCCGTCCAACCCGGAGGATGTCATCGGCCTTTTCGCGGCCGCGGTCCGTGATCCCGACCCGGTCATGTTCATCGAGCACAAGGGATTGCTCGCCACCAAGGGCGAGGTCCCCGATGGCGACATCGTCGACGAGTTGGGCAAGGCCAGGATCGTCCGCCGGGGCAAGGACGCCACCATCGTCGCGGTCGGCATGATGGTCCACCGGGCGAGAGAAGCGGCCGAGGCGCTGACCGGGCACGGGCTCGACGTCGAGGTGATCGACGTGCGCTCGATGGTTCCGTTGGACATGACCACGATTCTCGAGAGCGTTCACCGGACCGGCGCGCTTTTCACGGTCGAGGAGAATCCGCGATTGTGCGGTTGGGGTGCCGAGATCGTCTCCATCGTGGTGGAGGAGGCGTTCGACTCCATCGACGGCGCACCGATCCGGATCACCACACCGCACATCCCGCTGCCGCACGCCGGAGTCCTGGAGGACGCCGCGATCCCTTCGGTCGATGGGATCGTGGCGAGGGTGGCCAAACACCTGCTCTGACCGAGACCTGCTCAGACGTCCAGCAGGAGGCGGCGGGACAGGCAGCGGGACACGCACACGAACATCGTGTCGCCGGCCGCCCGTTCCTGCTCGGTCAGGATCGAGTCGCGGTGTTCGGGCGTACCCGCCAGGACCTTCACCTCACACGTGCCACAGATTCCCTCCGTGCAGGCGCTGAGGACGTCCACCCCTGCGGATCTCAAGGCCTCGAGGACGGTCGTGTCCGGGCCGACCGTCACGACGGTGCCCGACCTCGCTGCTTCGACCTCGAACGTTCCGCGTCCCTCGGGCTCGACGGCGGCCTGCGGACCGAATCGCTCGACGTGCAACGTCCCTTTCCCGGCGTCGGCGTGGAGCTTTTCGACCTCGGTTATCAGGCTTGCCGGCCCGCAGCAGTAGATCGCGGTGCTGTCGTCAGCCGCGCGCACGACCGGCTCGAGCGGCAGCAAGCCGGTCTCGTCCTCGGGTAAGACGTGGACCTTGTCGTCGTAGGACTCGGCGAGCGTATCCGCGAAAGCCATCGCGGATCGTCGTCGCCCGCCGTAGACGAGTCGCCAGTCCGCCCCGGCTGAGTCGGCCGTCGCGACCATGGGAACCAACGGCGCGATCCCGATCCCTCCCGCCACGAAGAGGTACCGCGGCGCGCTCACGAGGGGGAAGTGATTACGTGGACCGCGGGCTCGCACGGAGGTGCCTGCGGTGAGTTCGCGGTGCACGGTGGCGGACCCACCGCGTGACTGTTCTTCGAGTAGCACGGCCACCTGCCAGGAGGCGGCATCGTGCGGGTCGCCGCACAACGAGTACTGCCGCACCAGGCCCGCGCCGAGAACGAGGTCGATGTGCGCTCCGGGCGACCAGCGGGGGAGTGCGGATCCGTCCGGCCGGCTCAGCGTGAGCACGCACACCCGGTCAGCGACGGTTCGCCGCGTGCTGACGACCAGTTCGAACTCAGCGTCTCGGTGAGCGTCAGGCGTCGACCTCATAGTAGAAACTATACATGCCCTAGAGTTACTAGGGAATTAGGCTCAAGCCGAGACAAGGATATCGGTGTACGATCGCCGAAGAGTTTATACATCTAAAATCAAGTAAGCGGAGAGGGCGCCGTGACCTCTCGAAGACGCGCGGCTAGTCCTGCGACGAGCTGGGCTGAGGAGCCCTGCGGCCACCGCGCCGGACGCGCTCTCTGGTCGCTCACCAGCCTGGGCGTGAAAACGCCGGGTATCGACGATGCGGATGACGCGGGCGCGGCCGAGGACAGGTCACGATCGAACGGTGGCAGGCTGAAGCGCCCCAGGCTTGATGCCCCGCTGGCAAGTCCCCGCTAGCGGCGTCGAACGCATCCGCGGTGAAGTCATCGGCCTGTGCTTCGGCAACGCCGGACACACGCAGCCCTTCCGCTTCACCGGTCGGCCCACCCGTGGACAGGCGCACGTGGAGCGGTTGCCCGCGCGAGTTGTGACGCTCCCGCGCGGGCTGCTAGCCCTGGAACCAACCCCGCAGCGCGCCGATGTAGCTGGCGGTCAGGCGCGCGGCGATCTCGGACTGGGAGAGCTTTGCCTCCTTGCGAAGGTCGCCGATCTCGCGGGGGTCGAAGATGATGTTGCTCAAGAACAGGGCGTACTCGAGCTGATCGGTCGGGAGCCCCAGTTCGTCGAGGAGGCTGCTGACCGGCCGACGCCACGCGCGTTCGGTGGCGACGATCGTGTCCGCACCGGCATGGAGCCGTTCGAGATAACCACGGCGCGAGCGCAGCTGCGTAAGGGCGGCACCGTGCTCCTCGAGCAACTCCAGCCACTTCCCGAGGACGGCTTCGAACAGCGAGCGTCCCTTGAGCGCACATTCCTCGCTGTATTCGATGAGCTCTCCGACGACACCGAGGCTGTAGGCGGCCAGGACATCCTCGATGGTCGAGTAGTACCGGTAGGCCGTGGCCGGACCGATCTCGGCGCGTGTGGCAATCGCCTGCATGGTCAGCTCATTGGGCGTCTCACGGGCCACCTCGCCAACTGCCTGGAGGAGCCTCCGACGGTTTCGCCGGGTGTCACTACGAAGCCGCCGTGGCGGACCCGACTTGCCCGCGTCTCCGCAGACGCTCACCTGACCACCTCGGCTATCCCAGCACGCAGAATCACAACTCAGTTAACAAGACGTTCTCAGATGAGTCAACATGCCTCATCTCGGACGTCCCGCGCCGCTGCTCTCGCTCAGCGGATCTGAAGTCGTTCACCGGCGTAGGCGCGAAGGCGATCGAGCCCGGTGAGCAGCTCGGCCTCGGCGGTCGCGAACGAGATCCGAACATGTCCTTCACCCGTCGGGCCGTACTCCGTTCCCGCGCGGACCATCACCCCGTGTTCCGCCAGCTCCGCGGTCACCTGGGCGGCGGACAGCTCCGCGTCGTAACCCAGGAAGGCATAGAACGCGCCTTCGGGTGGCGAGAAACGAAGACCGGGCGCCTCGGCGAGCTCCTTGACGACGAGATCCCGGCGAGCTCGGTACGCGTCCAGCATGGGCTGGATCGCGTCCGGCGGCAGCCGCAGTGCGGCGAGTGCCGCGTGCTGCGCCGCCGTGTTCATCGATCCGTTGCCGGACCGGTGGGCGTGTGCGGCGGCCGACACGACCTGGGCGGGCCCGACGAGAAACCCGACCCGCCACCCGGTCATCGCGTAGGTCTTCGAGAAGGTCTGCACGTAGACGGTGCGACCCCGAAGCGATTCGATCTCCAGCGCCGAGCGGAAGGCGTACCCAGGGTAGACGAGACGGTGATACGCCTCGTCCGCGACGACGAGGGTGTCGGTGCCGTCGAGTAGCCGCCCCAGCTCGGTGAGCTCCTGCTCGCCGTGAACCACACCGGTGGGGTTGGCGGGATTCGAGAAGATCACCATCTTCGCACCCGGGAGGGCTTCGGCGAGCCGGCCGAGATCCCAGTGCAGCGACTCGTCGAGCGGTACGAAGTCGACGACACCTCCCGCCAGGGTGACCAGGTCGGCGTAAAGGGAGTACGCGGGCTCCGGCACGACCACTCTGTCCCCTGGCCCGACCACCGCGAACACCACCGCCGACAAGGCCGCCGTCGCGCCGTGCGTCACCAGCACATCCGCGGCGGACCAGCGCCCCGTGTCGCCGCAAAGGCTCTCGGCGATCGCCTCGCGGAGTTCGGGAAGGCCGTTCTGATCAGCGTAGTGCGTGTGCCCGTCGCGCAATGCGCGAACCGCGGCCTCAACGATTCCGGGCGGGGTCGGGAAGTCAGGCTCGCCCATCGCCAAGGAGACGACGCCGGGGCGTGCCGGGGCGAGCGCAGGCCGGGTGGAACGGCGCCTCAGCTCCCGAATTCGGGGGGCGAGCGTCCAGTGCTCGAGATCCGTCATCGGCCTGCCCCCGTCGAGGCATTCGCCCTGGCCGCCAGGATTCGCGCGCGCAGGCCTTCCTCTGCGTCGGCTACCGCGCCAAGCCTCGCACCGATTTCGGTGAGACGGCCCTGAGGCACAACCACCACACCGTCGGCGTCACCGACGACGACATCACCGGGCCCGACCACGACGCCGCCCACGGCCACCGGTTCCCCGACCGCGCCGGGCCCGGTCTTGAACGGGCCCGCCGGCGTCGCCGCGCGGGCGTACACCGGCAGCCCCTGCCGGGACAGGGTGGCGACGTCCCGGATGGCGCCGTCGATCACGGCGCCGACGACTCCGGTCGAGATCATGATCTCACCGATCAGATCACCGATCAGGGCACGCGTGCTGTCACCGCGCCCGTTCACCACGAGCACGTCGCCTGGTCGCGCCTCATCCAGCGCCCGATGGATCGCGAGATTGTCCCCCGGGCGTACATCGACGGTCAGTGCGTGGCCGACCAGGGCATCGTTCCCCGTCAGCAACCGAATTCCGCCGTCCATCACGGTCATCCGCTGAAGCACGTCGCCCACGTTGGCAACCGAAACGGCGCCGAAGGGTGTGAGGAGATCGGGATCAGGTCTCTTCCATGTGGGCGCGACCCTGATGTTGTCCGTTGCCGCAGAAATGAACATGTATTCGTGAACCTGGCTTTCTTCTAGACGTTGCCCGGCGAAGGCGGCCCGTAGTCGGTCGCCTTCTGGCTTGCGGATCCTGCCGTGGACGAAGTTCCGTCCTTGGCTTGACGCCTCTTCTCGGTCTTGTCGATGATGTGGGCGCCCACCATGTCGCCGGTCACGTTGCACATCGTCGACACGCTGTTCAGCAGAATGTCCACTCCGGCCACGATCCCGACGACCTCCAAGGGAAGCCCTGCCTGCGTGAGCATGATGGAAAGCACCACCGGACCTGCCCCGGGAATCCCAGCGGCACCGATCGACACCAAGGTCGCCGTGAGCACGAGCCCCGCCATGGCGGTGAATGACAGGTCCTTGTCCACCACGTTCGCGGCCAGCACGGCATAGGCGCCGAGACGAAGCGCCGCCCCGTCCATGTTGACGGTGGCCCCGAGCGGGAGAACGAAACCGCTGACGTTCTCGGCAAGCCCGGCCTTCCGGGCGCACTTCAGCGCCACCGGCAGCGTGCCCGAGCTGCTCCCCGTGGTGAAACCCGTCACCAAGGCCTCGGAGGAGTTCTTGAAGAAGCGAAGGACGTTGACCCGGAACAGCACGAGCAGCAGGACGTAGACAAGTGCGATGTGGACCGCTATCGACCCGTAGTACGTTCCGATGAGCGTGCCCAGCGTCACGACCGCGTCGAGGCTCTGGCCGCCGATCGTCGAGGCCGCGAGTCCGAACACGCCGACTGGGGCGTACTGCAGGATCCCGTCCAGGATCCGATAGGTCACGTCCTTCGCCCCGGAAACAAGATTCAGCAGACCTTCACCTCGACCCGAAACAACCGAGTCGTTCGCGTGGCGCATTGCTGAAATCGCGAGCCCGACGATGATCGCGACGAATATCACCGACAGCATGTTCGCGTTGGCGAGAGCGCTCACGATGTTCTCGGGAACAATGCCGAGGAGTACATCGGCGGCGGACGTCGTCTCGGGACTCTCTATTTTCTCCTGGGGCAACGACATGCCTGCGCCGAGGTCGACGAGTGACGCGGCGCCCAGTCCGATGACCACCGCGACCAGGGTGGTCGACAGGTAGTACAGAATCGCCTTGGGTCCAATGCGGGCGAGACTGCCGGGCGAACCCATGTTGACCGCCCCGATAAGGGTTACCACAACCAGTGGTATGACGATCATCTGCAGTAGGCGCAGAAACAGCTCGCCGAGCGGGGAAAGCGCACTGGCGGACGATCCGAAAACAGCCGCTACGATCAGTCCCAGAACAAATCCAGCGGCCAGTTTTACTATCAGTGACGTGTCACGATAGTACTTCCATATGCGTAGCATGCAGCCTCCTTGCGTGCATGGCTGTGGACCGTGTGCGCCTGTCACTTGGTGGCGGAAGTCAAAAGGCGCGAACTGATCGGTGTCGAATCAGCGTCGGGTACGCGACAACAGCGGCCGGCGCTCCCGAGAACCGGCGAGGTAGCGAACCGGCTGGTCGAGGCTGGCGCGGCCGAGCCGGTGGTGGCAGCCAAGCCGATCACTTCCCAAACTAAGACATCAATCTCAAGTGAGAGGAACCTACGACATGTGTCGACCGTCGTCAAGGCGTACCGTTCGTTTCCGGTGGAACACGCCTGCGCCGGTGGGAGGCTCGTCAGTGGGCAGTGCTCGCCGTAGGTTTCGGCGTCGTCGGCATCGTCGTTGAAGGCCGCGACGCCGCTGCTGACGCTACGTGGAAGAACAACGCGGGTTCTCCGGCGGTGCAGACGTACCAGCCGGCACCATCAAGCGCTCGGGTGGCCAGGCAGGTGTTCAGCGCGGCCCGGCTGCGGGTGTGGGTGCGGTCCTACTGTGTGACCGTCCGGCACAGGGCATTGTGGCGGAACGAGGACGGCAGGCCGTTCCTGTTCAGTGCGCCGCGAGCCCGTGTGGGTGGTCGGCAGGCCGCCCCGGCGAGTCGTGCGGCTGCGCCATGAGCGGATCAAGGCCGGCGCGGTTCCAGGTCGCGGTCTTCGCCACCGCGACGAGCGACTTCGCCGCCAGGCACACGGACTCGTCGAACAAGCCGGGCGTGCCTCTACGCCAGCGCGGGCCACGGTCAAGCCACACCCTCCCGACGGCCTGTCGGCCGGACGGTTCCGGCGGGCACCGGTCCACCAGCGCCGACGCGAGCCCGGCGCGGACTTGACGACTCCATCCGTGCCGCAGACGGCACGGATGGAGCTCGACGTCGTAGCCCAGGAAACGCAGCGTTCCCTGGCGGTGGACTCGGTCGGCGCGGGGTGGACCGGTTCGAGGGACGCGGGCCAGTGCGGCCCGGTACTTCAGGCAGGCAGAGCGGAAGGTGTGGCGGACAGGTGCCTCCCGCAGGCCCGCACGATCGCGCGTTCCCGCGCCGTGGGGGTCGCCTCGGGCAAGCCCCACGCGGCTCGTCGCGCACCACCACCATGCACACGTGGCCGACGCGTCGGCTTTCGCTACCGGTGGGCAGGCTGAGCCAGAACCTGGCGCCTTCCGCGGGCCTTCATCCCGCGGTCAGTGCTCGTCGAAGAAGGCCAGTACCCGGGGGAGGACCACTTCTGGGGCTTCGAGAAGCGGGCTGTGCCCGATCTTCGGCAGCATCCAGAGCTGGGAGTTGGGCAGGCCGTTCGCCAGTTCCTCCGCCCATTCGGGTGGCCTCGCGATGCATTCCTCGCCCGAGATGACGAACGTGGGGGCTGTGATGTCCTCGAGGAGGGGGAGGGCCGACCGTCGTCGGATCACGCCGGCCATCGCGGGTTTGAGCTGTGGTGTCAGCGCGGCGATGCGTGAGGTCCAGAGTTCGACGATCTCGCGTTTGGCCGGGTCGTTCAGCGTCGTCTCGCCGAGCATGATCCGCATCGTGGTCGCGAGCACGTCGTCTACGAATCCGCGCTCGCCGACGTTGTCGACCCATTGCAGGAACTCCTCCAGCTGTCCGGGGGGTTCCGCGCGCGCGGACGAGCCGGTGATCACCATGGACCGGATGAGATCGGGGCGGTTGGCCGCAACCCGGACTCCTACGTCGCCGCCCATCGAGGAGGCGAGGAAGTGCGCGTGGGTGACTCCGAGCGTGTCGAGCAGGGATTGGATGTCACCGGCGCAGCTCTCCACGCTGATGATGTCGCGGGGTGCCCCGCTGCTTCGTCCCTGTCCGCGAAAGTCTGGGCGGATTACCCGGAACCGGCCGGAGGCGGCCTCGGTGAACCCATCGAACTGGCGGCCGTCCAGGAAAAGCGAGTGCAGGCACACCACCGGGACGAGATCGGCCTCCCCGGTGTCCTCGACGTGAAGCTCCCCGTCCGCCACAGCGATCCTACCCGCGCTGGTCATCGCTGACTCCTCTCGTCTCTGTCGCGGCATCGCCGGCCGTGGGCTTTCGCCCACCGCTGTGCGACTGTGCCACTTTGACACTGATTGGATACTTTGACAAGCGGTCACCGGGGGCAAGGTTGGATTATCGAGGCTATCTGCCGATGATTGGATCCAAAACGATTGCCTCGGTGGGATGCAGCCGCTACGGTGTGACGCTGTGACGGAGCAGGCACGCCACGCTGCGCCCGGCATCGGCCGGACGGGCCGAGAGCGGCCGATCATGCTCGCCGATGTCACCTTCCGGGGAGAACTCGTCCGAAGGGAACCGAGATGCCTAGCCGTAAGGCGATAGAGCCGGCCGCCGCGTGGACCGAGCTCGTCGTGACCGACGCTGACTGGGACGCCGCGCCCGCCGAGCTCCTGACCGCGATGCTGAGCCAGCTCGTTCTCATCCGAACCTTCGAGGAGTTCGTTCTGGACCTCGCTGCGAAGGGCCTCATCCACGGTCCGGCGCACTCCAGCATCGGGCAGGAGGGGGGAGCGGTCGGTTCCTGCATCTCCTTGACATCAGCGGACACCGTGAACGGTTCCCACCGTGGCCATCACCAGTTTCTGGCCAAGGTCCTCACCCACCTGCACCCCGATGGCATCGATCCGACGAAGCCGGTACCGGACGATGTCCGTGACGCGCTCCTGCGTACCCTGCGCGAGATCTGCGGCCTGGACCGCGGTTTCAGCCACGGTCGCGGTGGCAGTATGCATCTGCAGTGGAACGAAGCTGGTGCGATCGGAACGAACGCGATCGTCGGTGGGGGAGTTCCGCTCGCCGCGGGATCGGCGTGGGCGCACAAACACGCCGGAACGGATGCCGTGGCCGTCAGCTACTTCGGCGATGGTGCGATCAACATCGGCTCGGTGCTGGAGACGTTCAACCTCGCCGCAGCGTGGTCGCTGCCGCTGTGCTTCTTCGTCGAGAACAACCAGTACGCCGTGTCGACACACATCGCCGAGGTCACCGCGGAAACCCGGCTGTCCGGCCGTGGCCCCGGCTTCGGCATCCGCAGCTGGAAGGTCGACGGGATGGATCCGCTGGCGGTTCACCTGGCGATGCGGGAAGCCCTCGAGCACCTGCGCTCAGGCCAGGGTCCCGCACTGATCGAGGCTGAGGTGTACCGGTACTTCCACCAGAACGGGCCGTTTCCCGGCTCGGCGTTTCGCTATCGCACCAAGGAGGAGGAGCGAGAGTGGCGCCGACGGGACCCGCTCGACACGACTGCTCGACACATTGTGCGCCGGGGAATTCTCGCTCAGGACGACGTCGCCGGTTGCATCGAGCAGGCCAAGGCGCTGATGGCGGAGCTCGGAGAGGTCATCCTGGAACCAAAACCCGGTGGGAAGCCGAAGGAGCAGCGGATCAAACCCGAGGAGTGGCCGGATCCCGGCTTCGTCGACGAGGGTGTTCGCGGTGATCTCAGCGAGCTCGCGGGGATGACCTTCACCGACCTCGACAACCATCCCGGTGAGATCACTGAGTCGTCGTTCATCGGCGCGATCGCCGGTGTGCTGGCGCGCCGCATGGAGACGGACCCCCGCGTGGTCGTCATGGGCGAGGACGTGCATCGCCTCAACGGTGGGACGAACGGTGCGACTCGTGGGCTCAAGGAACGGTTCCCAGACCGGGTCCTCGGCACGCCCATCTCCGAGAACGCCTTCGCCGGGCTCGGTGGTGGTCTGGCCATGGATGGACGGTTCCGGCCCATCGTGGAGTTCATGTACGCCGACTTCATGTGGGTCGCGGCCGACCAGCTGTTCAACCAGATCGGCAAGGCTCGACACATGTTCGGTGGCACCGGCAAGGTGCCGCTCGTGCTGCGGAGCAAGGTCGCCATGGGTACCGGCTACGGCTCGCAACACTCCATGGACCCGGCCGGGGTCTTCGCAACCGCGCCGGGTTGGAGAATCGTCGCGCCTTCGACGCCGTTCGACTACATCGGACTGATGAACACGGCCCTCGCATGTGATGACCCCGTCATGGTCCTCGAACACGTCGACCTCTACCAGTCCAGCGGACCCAACGTCCCTGATGACTACGACCACTACCTTCCGGTTGGCAAGGCGGCGGTCCGGCGTCGCGGATCCGCGATCACGATCATCACCTATCTCGCGATGACCCAGCACGTGCTGGCAGCGGTCGAGGACGTCGGCATCGACGCGGAGGTGATCGATCTGAGATGGCTCGACCGCGCGAGCCTCGATTGGGACACCATCACGGCGAGCGTTCAGAAGACCAACACCGTGCTCATCGCCGAACAGGGGGCCAGGGGTACCTCCTACGGCGGCTGGTTGGCCGACGAGATCCAGCGCCGCCTTTTCGACTGGCTCGACGCGCCGATCGAGCGCGTCACCGGAGGTGAGGCGTCTCCGAGCATCAGCAAGGTGCTCGAGCGCGCCGCCGTCGCCGGCACCGAGGAAGTCGCCGCCAAGCTTCGCCAGATTGCCGAGGTGTGATTCCCGTGCCCGAGATCCTGCGTATGCCCGAGGTTGCGGCCAACACCACCGAGGCCGTCGTCTCGAGCTGGAATGTCGATCTCAACACGCCCTATGCCGCGGGCGAGGCGATCGTGACGGTGGAAACCGAGAAGGCCGCCGTCGACATCGAGGCCGAAACCGAGGGAGCGCTGCTCCGGTTGCTCGCCGACGAAGGCCAGACGGTCGCCGTCGGCTCACCGATCGCGGTCTGGGGCAGCCCTGGCGAGACCCCGGATGCCGTCGACGCTTTGGTCGCCACGCTCGATCTCCCGACCGGCATCACCACTGGTGCCGGCTCCGACGACGAACGTCGGGCGGAGGCGGTACCCGCCGAGTCCGCCGTCGCCGATCGCGGAGCCGGTGCGGCGTCGCCCGCCAACGGCGGCCGAATCTTTGCCAGCCCGATCGCTCGCAAGCTGGCGGCGGAGGCCGGTCTGGATCTCGCGGCTGTCGTGGGCACGGGCCCGAACCAGAGCATCCGACGTCGTGATGTCGAAGCCGCGCTCGCGGCCGCCCGTTCGGCGGAGGCGGCGGCCGGTGGTCCGGACGCCGCCGCGTCACCGTCTTCCGATCATGCTGTCGAACCCGCGACCGCGGGGGCGGAGTTCGAGGACGTGCCGATCTCGCGGATGCGGCAGGCCGTCGCACGCCGCCTGGTCGACAGCAAGCACAGCGCGCCGCACTTCTACCTGAGGGGAACCGTCCGCGTCGACCGCCTATTGGATGTGCGGCGCGAGCTCAACGACGGCACCCAGGCCGCGATCTCGCTCAACGACCTCGTCGTCAAGGCGGTCGCCGTGGCGCACTCCCGGGTGCCTGGCCTGAACGTGCGGTGGAACGGTGACTCCGTCCGCCAGTACCGCCAGGCCGACATCGCGGTCGCCGTGGCGACCGAGCACGGGCTCGTCACGCCGGTCGTCCGCGGTGTCGACACCATGCCCATCGGGACGCTGGCCGAACGCACGCGGGACCTCATTCGGCGAGCACACGACCGCAGGCTGCGGCAGCACGAGCTCGAGGGAGGCTCCATCACGGTCACCAACCTCGGGATGTTCGGCACCGAGGAGTTCGCGGCGATCATCAATCCGCCACACGCGGCCATTCTCGCCGTCGGCGCGGCGAGCCGGCAGCCTCACGTCGTGGACGGCGAGCTGGGGGTCGCGACCATCATGCGGATGTGCCTTTCCGTCGACCATCGTCCTGTCGACGGTGTCACGGCGGCCGAATGGATGCGCGAGTTGACCGGCATCATCGAACACCCGCTGCAGATCCTTGCCTGACCCGCCGAGGACCGGGGCCGGCACCGAGTGGCGCATGGTGATCGGCTGCGGGACCCGAGGGCCATGCGGCGCTCCGCGGAGCTCGGCCGAGGTCGCCGTCGCCGCGGCCGAAGCCTACGCGTCAGCGCGCGCAGTCGCGACGGCCTCGTGGAGCCGGTCCGCGCCGTGGCGCATATACGAGGTGTCGACGGTCGATCGGGTCGCGGCGTCGTAGCTGCGCGCCACAGCGGCTGAGGCCCACCGGCGACTTCGGCGCCCGGATCGCCCGCTTGGCATGGCCTCGCCTCGTCGCCCTGAATCAGGATCGGGGGCAGTCCGAAAGGCTCGTGCC
Source organism: Prauserella endophytica (assembly GCF_005146945.1). Classification (GTDB taxonomy): domain Bacteria; phylum Actinomycetota; class Actinomycetes; order Mycobacteriales; family Pseudonocardiaceae; genus Prauserella_A; species Prauserella_A endophytica. Next base: position 253,865 of record NZ_SWMS01000007.1, on the reverse strand, counting down.
TGCGGGGCGAGCGCCGCCTCGACGCACAGCGGGCCGATTCGCCCTCGGGCGCGCATCGACCGGCCCGCACCGACCGTGCCCGGCACTGGCATGCCCTGGTCGTGGTGATCTCACTGAGCCGGGTCCCGGCCACTACGAGGCCGTCGCACATCGTGCCTGGCGAGCAGGTGCACGCATCCGGCGGGAAGCTCGTCAGGACCCTGCCGCCCCGTGAGCCATGGCGGCCTTTCGGTCTCTAGTCGAACAGCTCGGGATGCTCGGCGAGAGTGATCCTGGTCCGGCGGATGTGTCCGGAGAGGAATCGTTCCGCGTCGATCGGGTCGCGGCGATGGATCGCATCGATGAGCAAGCGGTGTTCATACGTGATGATCGACCGGCCTCGGTCATCGATGAGTTGCGCGTAGGCGCGCCGGTAGTGCTGGGTGGTGTTCCAGAACCGGGTGACGGTCTCCAAGAGCTGCTTGTCGGTGCAGCCTGCGTAGGTCGCGAGGTGGAACTCCCGGTCGAGGGCCACGAACCGGTCCGGCGACGTGGTCTCCTCGACCTCGGTTTCGAGCGCCTCGAGCCGGGCGACGTCCTCGTCGGTGATCCCCTCAAGGCTCAGCGTGAGCGCCAGCGGGTCGATGCGCTCGCGGATCCGATATGCCGTGTCGAACTCGTTGAAGTCGAGTTTCGCCACCCTCGCGCCGCTGTAGGACTTGACGACGACGAGCCCGTCGGCCTCCACCATCCGGAGGGCCTCCCGGACCGGGATCCGGCTGGAGCCGAGCCGTTCGGCGATCTCCTCCTGACGCAGCCGCGTGCCCGGTGCGAGCTCTCCGTTGAGGATGGCAGTGCGCAGGTAGTCGGCGATCCGCCGACTGCTCACGCCGGTCTTCGCGGGTTCGAGGCCCTCGGGGGCATCCTGGCTGGGTTGCTGGTCGCTCATGGGCTCAGGATGGCGCACCGGCGTCCGGCTCCTGTCTGCCGAGTGTGCGGCCGGCCGCCGTCGTTGCCGCATACCACGGGTCCATGCGCCGGCATCGCGGCTCCTCTCTCGTCGCGGGGGAACGCTACTGGCGATTGGACACAATCGCAACCGCTCTGCGGTGAAGTCGACGCCACTTCGAGCGGTTTCCAAGCCCTCGCCCTCTGAAATGGATCCGAACTGCTGGTAGAGGGCATGCGGGGGAGAGCCAGGGTGTGGCCGCGGGGCGGCTCGGCGGTGCGGGCGAGCGGAGGCCCGCGGTGGCGCCCAGGGACGCCCCGGTCGCGTACCAACCCCGCGTGCTCGTGGCTAAATGAATCCAATCATGTCCCAACTCGAAGATCAACCAGCGTTTTTGCGCGCTTTTGGGCAGTTATTGGATCCCAAATGCTTGACAGCGGTTCCGGCGGGGCTCAGGATGTGGATCCCATCACGAGCGTCACCAGAACGGCGGAGATCGGTGCCGCCCGGCAGCAGCGGACCTCGCAAGGAAGCAGAGGTGCATGAAGTGAAGACAACTCGACCATGGGCGCGGGGTGTCGCCGCAGTGGCCGCCGCGATCGGCATCGCGGCCTGCTCCGGCGAGGCGACGTCGTCCGGGACCGGTAAAACGCTCGGCATCGTGCAGTTCAGCGGCGACGACGTCTACTCCAACAGGGCGCTGGAGGGCGCCGCCGACTATGCCGAGTCGCAGGGCTGGCAGACCGTGACGGTGGATGCCAAGGGCTCGGTCGACGGCGCCAACACGATGATGGAGAACCTGGTCACGCGCGGCGTCGATGCCATCGTCGTGAGCGTGTTCCCGTCTTCGGCGCTGGGCGCCGGTGTCGCGGCGGCCCGGCAGGCGGACGTTCCGGTGGCGAACTGGGGCGGTGGGCTGGCTGACGGCGTCCTGTTCGCGGCGGACACCGCACTCGGGGACGAGATCGCGCAGCGGGTCGTCAGCGACATGGGTGGCAAGGGCGAGCTGCTGGTGCTCGGTTACCGTCCCGGTCTGCCGTGCCAGGACCGCGAGAAGTCGATGGACGCGGCCGTCGCGGGCACCGATATCCGGGTCAGCAAGCAGCAGATCACCATCCCGGGCGCGGCCACTTCCGCGGCCGAGGCCACGCTCGGCTGGCTCGCGTCCCACCCGAAGGGCGACACGCCGCTGGCGGTGTGGTCCTGCTTCGACGACCCGGCGACCGGAGCGGTCTCCGCATTGAGACAGGCCGGTCGCGGCGACGTTCTCAGCTATGGCCTGAACGGCACGGCACCGGCGGTGAAGCTCGTCGAGAAAGGCGAGCTCACCGCGACACTGTGGATCGATGGTCCCGGTCAGGGCGAGGAACTCGCCAAGCGTCTGATCGCCCACGTCGGTGATCCCGGATCGGTCGAGCAGGAGGTGATCGGCGGTGCCACGCAGATCGTCGACAAGGACAACGTCGCGGACTTCCTCGAGCAGCACGATGAACGCAACTGAGCTTGTGCCGCCCGGCCAGCGCAGGCCAACCTCGGCGGCCACCTTCGTCGAGGTGCAAGCGCTCACCAAGACCTACGGCGCCATCCGCGCGCTCAAGGGTGTGAACATCGCGTTCCGCCGAGGCGAGGTCCACGGCCTGGTGGGCGCCAACGGCGCCGGCAAGTCCACTTTGGTGCGCTCGCTGGCCGGCCTCGAACAGCCCGACTCAGGCTCGATCCGCATCGACGGCGTCGAGACGCAGATCCCGAATCCGTCCGCCGCGACCAAGCTCGGTCTCGCCTTCATCCACCAGGAGCTCAACCTGGTGGAGACGTTCACCGCGTCGCAGAACATCATGCTCGGCAGCCATGAAGGGGCTGCGCTGGCCTACCGTCGGATCGATGGCGTCCACCCCACAGCCCGGACCGTCGCGACGATGCTCGGGATCGATTTCCGGCTCGATCGGCCGGTCGCGCGCCTGACGGTCCACCAGAAGTGGCTGGTCAGCATCGCACGCGCTCTCGTGCACGACTGTCGGCTGATCGCGATGGACGAGCCCACGGCCTCACTCGGCGCGGAGGAGTCGGCGCGTCTGCTGAAGGTCGCGCGCGACCTCGCCGATCACGGCGTGGCGGTGCTGTTCATCAGCCACCGCCTCGACGAGGTCCTCGAGCTGTGCGACCGGGTCACGGCGTTCCGGGACGGCGGGGTGTCGGCCACCATGCAACGACCGGAGGCCACCCGGCGGCGACTGGTCGAAGCGATCGTCGGTCACGAGGCCGCCCCATCCCGGCCGGCCTCGCGGGTCGCCAACGACGACCGACCCGTCGTGCTCGAGGTCTCCGATGTCCGGCGCGGCCGGGCGCTCACGGGCGCCACCCTGCAGTTGCGTGAAGGCGAGCTGCTCGGGATCGCCGGCCTCGTCGGGTCCGGCCGCACCGAGTTGGCTCGCGCCATCTTCGGCGCCGACCGGATCGATTCGGGCACGATGCGGCTGTTCGGCCGCCCGTATGCGCCCAGGTCGATCACGGACGGGATCCGTCATCGGATCGGGCTCGTCTCCGAGGAGCGTCGTGCCGAGGCGTTGTTTCTCGATCTCTCCGTCACGGGCAACCTCTACGTCAACACCTGGCGCAAACACCGAATCCGCTTCACTCCGTTCACCTCTTCCCGCAGAGCGGAACGCCAGGCAGCCGAGGTCTCCCAGGAGCTGGGAGTGGTGCTCAGGCAAGGCGGCGTCCGCCAGCCGATCGGCGGCCTGAGCGGTGGGAACCAGCAGAAGGTCGTGATCGGGCGCTGGCTGCAGACCGAGCCGGCCGTCCTTCTCCTCGACGAGCCGACGAGGGGTGTCGACATCGGCGCACGGGACGAGATCTATCGCCGGATCCGCTCCTTCGCCAGGGCCGGTATGTCGGTCATCGTCATCAGCTCGGAGTTCGAGGAGCTGCTCGAGTGCGACCGGGTGGTCGTGATGAGCGCCGGCGCCACCGTCGGAGAGCTCACCGGCGCTTCGATCACCGTCAAGGACATGCTCCGTCTCTGTTACCACTGGCCGGAATCCGGGAGCTGACATGACTTCCACCGTGACCGCGCACGCAGGGCCCGCTGCCGACACCGGGCGGCGAGCACTTGGCTTCTTCGCCAGTTACGGCACCCTGATCGTGCTCGGAGCCATGATCCTCGGTTTCGGGATCGCCCGCCCCGTCGAGTTCCTCAGCGAACGCAATCTGATCAATGTGCTCAACCAGAGCGCGTTGCTGGCGATCGTCGCGGGCGGCCTCACCTATGTCCTCGTGGCGGGCCAGTTCGACCTCAGCTTCGCCAATGTCATCAGCTTCTCGGGGATTCTGTGCGTCGGGCTGATGGAACGCAGCGGTCTGCCGGTTCCGCTGGCGATCGGCGGTGCGCTGCTGGCCGCGATCCTCGTCGGTGTCGTAAACGGTTTCCTCGTCGCCTACGTGCGGATCCATGCCATCGTCGCCACGCTGGCCACATCGACGGTCCTGCTCGGACTCAACTTCCTGTACAGCAACGGCGCGCCGATAACCCTCGGCGAGGGAGGATTCACCGAGATCGCGCGAGCAAGGCCGGCAGGCATTCCCATTCCGGTGATCGCCATGGCCGCGATCCTCGTGATCCTGTGGCTGGTCCTCAACCGCACACTGCTCGGACACCATCTGCAGGCCACCGGATCGAATGCCGTGGCGGCACGCCTGGCCGGGGTCGAGGTCGGACGCGTCACGCTGGCCGCCTTCGTCGCGGTGGCCGTATGCGCGGCGATCTGTGGCGTGCTGCTGTCGTCGAGGATCGGCAGCGGAATGGTCACCGCAGGCGACGGCTTCCTCCTCAGCGCCTTCGCCGCCGCCTTCCTCGGGGCGTCGGTGATTCGCGACGGGCAGTTCCACATCCTCGGCACCTTCGTCGGCGTTCTCATCGTCAGCATCGCAGGCAACGGGCTGGCGATCCTCGGGGCACAGTCCTATGTCCTCTACCTGGTCCAGGGCCTTGTTCTGCTGGCGGCCGTCGCGCTGAGCACCACCAGCCGCCGCGTCCTCGGGCGGCAGCGCCCATGACCAACACCGCCGGATCCGCGCAGCGAACAGCAAAGGAGCGCCACGTGAACACCCACGACGTCGACAGCCTGGCCGCGACGATGGAACGTGCCATCGGTGCGGGGCGCGTCGATCAGGTCGCCTTCCTGGTCGAGGATCTGCACACCGCCGTCCAACGCTGGAGCGCGCTGTACCGCGACGACGAATGGCGCGTCTACACCTACGACCCGGCGAACGTCCAGAACCTTACCTACCGCGGGAAGCCCGGCAGGTTCGCGTTGAGGCTGGCGCTGGTCGGGGCAGGCCCCCAGGTCGAGCTGATCCAGCCGCTGGCCGGGCCGAGCATCTACCACGACTGGATCGACCAGCACGGCTACGGCCTCCACCACTTCGGATTCTTCGTGCCCTCACTCACCGACGCCGTCGCGGAGTTCGAGGCGGCGGGCCACCCCACCATCCAGTCCGGCTCGGGTTACGGCCTGGATGGCGACGGCGGCTTCGCGTACTTCGACTTCGAGGACACCTATGGGATCCACCTCGAGGCGATCGAGGTACCCGCCCGCAGGCGGCCGAGTGAGCGGCTGCCGTAGGCCCGCAGGGCAAGTACCACTGCCAGAGAACGAACAGGAGTTGAATCGAATGGCCGAGACACTGACCTCCGCATGGTGGGACGCCTTCGCCAGCGAGGCGAACCACGACACGCGTTTCAACGACGCCGCCAAGTACTTCCACGGACGCATTCAGATCGACTACGGCACTGGTGTGACGAGCTTCCTCGTCGCGGGCGGCCGCGTCCTCGATGTCATGGACGGTCCCGCGCCGCGCGGTGCCGATGTCGTGTTCCGTGCGCCCCGTGACGAGTGGGACCGCATCGTCGCCAGGGAGTCCGACTTCATGAAGGCGACCACCCCTGGCCTCGGCCGGCTCGAGATCGACGGTGACACCGTTCTCGCCATGGACAACATCCGTGTCGTCCACCTTCTGCTCAAGGTCATGGCGCGGGTCGGCAGGCGTCCCGCGCCGGCCCCGGCGCCGTCCCCCGATCCACGCCCGTCCGGCGAACCCACCGTGGGGAGGTACATCACCGTCGACGGTATCCGCACCTACTACGAGGAAGCCGGCCAGGGACCGGCCATCGTCTGCTTCCACGCCGCGTGCCAGGACTCTCTGATGTATCGCTACGTCCTGGACAGCTTGTCGGATCAGTACCGTGTCATCGCGGTCGACGCGCCCGGTCACGTCAAGACCGACCTGCCCGCTGACGGCCCATTCCAGAGCCTCACGAGGCACGCGGAGTTCAACGAGGCCTTCATGGAGGCGCTCGGCCTGAGCAAGCCGTCCATCATGGGCTGCTCGATGGGCGGCAACCTCGTCCTCGAGCTCGCCGCCCGGCGACCGCAGGCCTATGCCGCGGTCATCTCGTCGTGCGGTGCGGATTACACACCGACGATGTCGGGGTTCCTGCTCGAAATGCTGCTCCGCAACGGGCAGCAGATCGTCGAGACGTTCTGCGAGTCCCTCACCGGGGCGCGCACGCCCGAACACCGGGCGAGAGAGGCAGTCTGGCAGATCCGGCGCAACGTTCCCGAGGTGATGGCGGGTGACCTCATCGGCTACGCGGGCTTCGACCTGCGCGAGCACGTGGGCCGGATCGAGGCGCCCGTGCTCCTGCTGAGGGGCGAGGCCGACTGGCTCGTCTCGAAGGAACAGGTCGAGGCGACCCAGAGCCGCATCCCGGGCAGCCAGGTGGCCGTGCTTCACGGCACGGGCCACTACCCGATGATCGAGAACCCGTTCGAGTTCAACGAGGCCGTTCGCGGTTTCCTGCACCAGAACGGATACAAGTAGTCATCGTCGGCGCGATCCGCTTGAGCGCGGGAGACACCGCCGAGTCACTGGTGGACCGCTCGCGGCCGGACATCTTGATCCATGGCGTTCGGCGCCTCGGGGACAGCTGGTCTGTGCCGGGAGTTTGCAGTGTCCTGAGTTGGGCACGCCGAGTCCGCTGTGGCGGCGCAGTCGGTTGTGCCAGATCTGAAGGTCGTCCGGAAGTCTCCGCACGACCCTGCCGGAGTGGGTGACGCGCTGTGTCGCACCAGTTCAAGCATGTTGGTGCGACACAGCGCGACGATGGCCACTCGGAGGCATCGTTCCGCCTGGCTAGCCTGCCGATCCCGACCGCGCCGAACGCGCCTTCCACTACCTCCTGGCCCGCCACTGAACACGGCCGCGGGCCCAGCCGGCGCGCCAGGACGAAACGCTGCTGTCGCGCGCCCGCGGTCGGCTTGGACCCTCCTCCCGGCCTCACCGATTCGCGTGCTCGACGGAGCCGGATTCGGGAGCGTCGGATTCGACTAACCCCCGGGTTCCGCTGCGGCACTGGAGAACGCCACCCAAGACCCCCAACTGTCGATGCGGTGCCACAGCCGCTCGCGCGTGCCGGCGAAGTTGTGCATGTGGCCCATCCGCGGGCAGATGTAGAGGTCGACCGACGTGGCCGAGAGATAGGCGCGGGGCTCGCCCTTCGGGTCGGCGATGATGTCGCGTTCACCCATGGCGACGAGGACGGGGACCTCAACGGCCGCGGCTTCCGGGGCGATCACGCCGGGGGTCAGGACCGAGTCCGTGACGCCGAGGGGAACGGTCGGCGAGGCCCAGGGCCCGCTGTGGACCTGGGCGGGGTCAAGGTCCACATCGTCGTAGAAGAACAGCCAGTGGTTGCTGGCGGAGGCGAGTTCGGGTGTGGCGGCCGCGCGGCGCGCGGCTTCGTAGCGTTCCGCGTTGAGGACGACCGGGGGCCGGCCGGCAGACACGTCGCGCAGGCGCCACGGCCGGACCAGCGGTGTCGCTCCGGGCGGGGCGGGTGGATGGGAGTGCACGACGCTGTAGCCGAGGACGGCGATGCCGTCGTAGCAGTGATGGCGACCCTGCTGCACCACGGTCAGGCTGCCGCCCATGGACTGGCCGATGCCGAGGACGACGGGATTCCGTAGCGGAGGAAAGTGATCGTCCACAGTGCCCTGTTCGAGCCGGTCGAGCACGACGCGTTCCGCTGCCAGGCTCGCCGTCGTGATCGCGGTGTAGTCGAGCCGGTGGGACTCGTGCGTGCTGCTGTCCCCGGCGCCGAGGTGGTCGATCGACACGAAGACCCAGCCGCGGTCGGCATGCCATTCCGCCTGGCTGACGTCGCCGCCGGGTAGGGGGTGAGCGAAGTACTCTCGCGAGAATCTCGCGCCGGGCTTGGCGAAGCACACGATCGGAGGGGCGCCGAGCTTGTCCGGCGTCGGCAGGTGCACGGTCGCCGCGATAGTGGCCGTCTCGCCGAGCCCGGCGACGCCGGTGACATCGAGGGTGAGGTCGGTCCGTTTCATCGGCGCTCGTCCGGGCGCGCGAGCACCCCGTGCAGAAAGAGGGACACGGCGTGGCGGAGGTGCCGCTCCTCGACCTCGGGCGGCCTGGTGACGCCGAAGGCCGCGAGCCGGGCCGGCACGGCCGCGACCATGGCGAGGAACTGCTCGGCGGCGATCTCGGGGTCGTCGACGGCCACCGTGCCCTGCTCGGCGTGACGACGGAGAACGTCCATGATGGTCTGGATGCGTGGCGACCAGGTCAGTGACTGGGCGCCGCGGGCGAACTCGGGGAAGCGCACGGCTTCGGTCATCGCGATGCGGCTGAGCCGGACGAGGTCGGGGTCGACAGCCCTGGCCAGGGTCGAGCGCGCGATGGCGAGCAGCGCCTCGCCGAGGTCATCGGGCGTGGAGTCGACGGCGGGCTCCTCGTGCTGCTGGCGAGCCATGGCCCACTGGACGACCGCGAGGAACAGCGCGCGCTTGTCCGGGTATTTGCCGTAGAGCGTGCGCTTGCTGACCTCGGCCGCCTGCGCGACGGCCTCCATGGTGGTTCCGTCGAACCCTCGATCCAGGAAGACGTCGAGCGCCGCTCGCCGGATCCGCTCGCCCAGCTTCGCCGCCTCGGCTTGCGTGGGTCGTCCGGCCCGGGTTCGCCCGGTCGATTTCGCTGCCACGACGGGAAGTATACGGACGGCGTTGACTTAAGTAAACGATCGCGTGTAATTTCTGCGCCATGAGCCGAACCTCAGCAGTGTCGCTGGATCCCGCGAACGTGGCCTCCTGGGCGGAGTATCCGTTCGAGGTGTTGCTGGCCCTGCCGCTGGCCGAAGTCGAGGAGCCGCAACGCGTGGCACTCGCCCGCGCCTTCGAGACCTTGCGGCCGACGGTCGCCGCGTTGGACAAGCTCGCGGCACGGCAGGGCGTCGACCGCGTCGACGCGATCGACGACGTGATCCCGGTCCTGTTCGATCACCGGGTCTACAAGAGCTATCCCCTGAGCCTGATCGAGAAGCGGCAGTTCCCGCGTCTCACGGCGTGGCTGGACCGGCTCACCCGGCACGACCTGACCCAGGCGTCGCTCGACGGGGCGAACTCGGTGGACTCCTGGCTCGACCGGCTCGACGAGCACGGCATGATCGTCGGCCACTCGACGGGCACCACCGGCAAGCTCAGCTTCATCCCGCGTTCCCGCACGGAGTGGCCTGCCTGGAAGGCCGCCTACTTCAGCGTGCTGCACGCCGCGACGGGCGTGGACACCCGAACGGTCCGGATCCCGTCGTTCGCGACCGGGCACCGCTCAGGGCATCAGATGATGACGAAGATGGGCAGGCTCTTCGCGCAGGAGCAGGCCGGGGGCGAGGCGGCGCGGCGCACGCTGCACGACTACGCGCTGTCGTCCGATCTGCTGTCGCTGGCAGGGCGGCTGCAGACCGCCGAGGAGCGCGGCGAGCTGGACGAGCTGCAGATCGACCCGCGCATTCTCGACGAGCGCAAGCAGCTGATCGAGGCGAGCCGGCACCGTGACGACGACCTGCGGCGCTGGTTTGCCGAGCTGGCCGAGGAGTTCCGTGGCCAGCGCGTGCGGATCGGCGGCACCTCCGCGGACCTGGTGCGGATCGCGCTGAAGGGCCGAGAGGCCGGCATCGTGTGCGACTTCGCCCCCGATTCGATCCTGATGGCCGGGGGCGGCATGAAGGGCTTCAAGGACGCGCCCTCGAACTGGGAGGAGCTGCTGAAGGAGTTCTTCGGCATCGACCGGATCCGCAGCATGTACGGCATGTCGGAGTGCATGGGCACGGCGCCGTTGTGTGAGATGGGCTTCTTCCACTTCCTGCCCTACACGATCCCGATCGTGCTCGACGCCGACGCCCGCCCGCTCCCACGCCAGGGTGTCCAAACGGGACGGCTCGCGCTGTTCGACCTGCTGGCCGAAACCTACTGGGGCGGATTCATCTCCGGCGACCGCGTCACCATGCACTGGGACGAGGACTGCCAGTGCGGCTGGAAGGGGCCGCGCATCGAACGGCACATCGTGCGGTTCGGCGAGCTCGACGGCTGCGACGACAAGATCACCTGCGCCGGTACCGCCAAGGCGTACAACGACTTCATGGACTACGTGAGCGAGGCCTGACATGACCGTGACCGCCGAGCCCGGAACGTCCGTCATCGACATCCCGATCATCATCCGTGGCCGCGTCATCGAGCCGGGCGACGACGCGATCGAGTTCGGCGGTCGCGGCGGGGCGCGGTTCCGCTGCCCGGACGCCCGCAACCATGCCGCCGATCTCGTCCTCCGGGACGCCAGTGACCTCACCGACCTGCACGAGACCCCGATCGACGAGATCATCGACTTCCTCGCCGAACTCGGTCCACGTCTCGACCTGGACCGCAACCCGCTGCTGCAGACGGCTTTCCGGCTCTGCCTGGACGCGGGGGAGCTGACCGAGCCGGTGCTGCGGCCGGTCTACGAACAGCTGCCCGGCATGTTCCGGCGTTCCCGCATGAGCGCCCAGGTCGAGAAGATGCTCGGAAAGTCCTATCTGGACGGCTGGGTGGAGCTGGGACGGCGGGGCGCGTCCACGATGCGCATGCGGGCCATCGGCACGCGGCAGGTCCACGTGATCGCGGGCAACGTGCCGATCGTGGCGGCCCTCACCGTGCAGCGCGCCGCTCTGACCAAGGGTGACTGCCTGATCAAGACACCGTCCAACGACCCGTTCACCGCGGCGGCCATCGTCCGCGCGATGATCGACCTCGATCCGGACCATCCGGTGACCCGGCATTTCGCGGTCGCCTACTGGAAGGGCGGCGACGAGCAGGTCGAGCGGCAGATCTACCGCCCTTCGCGGATCGAGAAGCTGACGGCGTGGGGCGGCATGTCGTCGATGAAGCACATCCAGAGGTACCTGGTTCCCGGGATCGAGCTCATCAGTGCCAACCCGAAGCTGTCGATCTCCATCGTCGGTCACGAGGCGCTCGAGAACCCTGCCGCACGGGAGGAAGCGGCGCTGGGGGTCGCGCTGATGGCGGGACGGATGAACCAGACCGCCTGTTCCAGCACCCGCGTCGTCTACGTGGAGTGCGGCACGGACCCGGACGACCTGGACCGGCTCGAGGAGTTCGGCATCGCCGTACACAAGGCGTTCCTTGGCCTGCCCCCGCACGAGTCCACCGCGCCGAAACGTCCGGATCCCGGCCTGGAGGACGAGTTGCGGGCCGTCGCCCTCGACGACGAGTTCTACCGCGTCATCGGCGACACCGCGAGCGCCGGTGTGGTGGTCTCCCGCACGGACGAGCCGGTGGAGTTCGCCGACAGCCTCACCAACCGCGTGGTCAACCTCGTGCCGATCGCCGACATCAGCCGGGTGCCGCGCTGGGTGAGTGAGGCGACCCAGACTGTCGGCATCTACCCGGAGCGGCTGCGCGAACGGTTGCGCGACGACCTGGCCCTGCACGGCGTGCAGCGCACCCTGCCGCTCGGCGCGTCGCTTTCGGCGCAGGCCGCCGCCGATCCCGATCAGACCGTCGGCCTCCCCCACGACGGGACCGAACCGATGCGCCGCAGCGTCCGCTGGGTCATCGACCAGTCCGTGGACCCGGTGTGACCACAATGGACATTAGAAGTCTCGGCCCCGGCGGCCTTTCCGTCTCCCAGCTGGCGCTCGGCACGATGACCTTCGGCATGAAGGACTGGGGCTGCGACGAGGACACAGCGATCGCGCTGGTGCACCGCTACCTCGACGCGGGAGGGAACTTCCTCGACACCGCCAACGCCTACGGCCGGTCCGAGGAGATCTGCGGCAAGGCGGTGCGGGGACACCGGTCGCGGGTGGTGCTCGCCACCAAGGCCGGGCTCCCGGTGGGGCCCGGCCGGCACGACCGGGGCAGCGGCCGTGCTCACCTGCGGTCGGCGTGCGAGGGCAGTCTCCGCAGGCTGGGCACGGACTACATCGACGTGTACTGGGTGCACGTCGACGACGAGGCCACACCGCTGGAGGAGACGGTCGAGGCGCTGGACGAGCTCGTGCGGGAAGGCAAGGTGCGGCACGTCGGCGCGTCCAACTTCCGCGCCTACCGGCTGATGAAGGCGCTGTCGGTCGCCGACCGGCTCGGCGCCGCCAGGTTCGTCGGGTTGCAGGGTCAGTACAACCTCATCGTGCGCACCCTCGAGCGCGAACACCTCCCGCTGCTGGCGGAGGAAGGACTCGGCCTCGTCTCCTGGAGCCCGCTGGCCGCCGGCATGCTCACCGGCAAGATCACGCCGGGGGAGCGGCCCGAGGGCACCCGGCTCGGGCAGCGCGAGGTCGCCTTCGACGCGCTGGTCAAGAACGAGCACGGGTTCCGGGTGGCCGGACAGGTGCGCAAGGCGGCGGCCGAGATCGGCTGCACGCCGGCGCAACTGGCGCTCGCGTGGCAGCGGACGCGCCCGGTGACCTCGGTGATCATCGGCGCCCGGACCCTCGCCCAGCTCGATGACAACCTGGCCTCGCTGGACGTGACCATCCCGCCGGACGTGCTGGAGCGGCTCGACGAGGCGACACGCCTGCCCGACGAGTACCCGGGCACGTTCATCGACATCGTCCAGGGCTGGCTGCGCGGTACCCGGCCCGGCGTGACCGCGTGAGTTCCCGGGTCGGACCGGACGCGGTGCTCGGGCCCGCCAGGCCGTGGCTGCGGCGCTGGACCTGAACGCCACCGACGCAGCGTGTACAACGGCAAGGGTTGGATTCCGACCTCAATTGTGGGCGGCCTTTCACGGCCGGTCCCCGGCGAATGCGTCCGGGATCGACGACCGGCAAGCTGAATGACGCACTGCAGAACGGGAGGACGTTGGAGTCCGCCGAGTAGCGCAAGGCCGCCGACCGGGTGGTGCAGGAGCGGCTGGCCGAGCTCGTCCCCGTCATCTTCTACACGCGCCTCGCCCGCGGTCGAGCTGGCGCCAGGCGTGCACGGTGCCGCGATGTACGGCTTCCGGCTCACCGCTGCCCGAGGAACTGTGGATCGAACCGTAGTCGGTGACGCAGCCGCGACTGCGCTGAGGCGGTGTCGCGGTCTGCTTCCCGACTTCAACGAGGCGTAGGGCGGGATCGGGGCGAGTCAGGCGATCTTCGTGACCGGGCCCGCGGTGATGCCGTTCTCGTTGAAGGAGTCGATGGCGACCCAGTAGTCGGCTCCCGCGTTGAGGGTTCGCAGGTCGAGGTCGTTCTGTTCGTAGACCAGCCAGCTGTGGTAGAGCTTGTCGGGCGCGATGCCGTAGCGGACGTTGTAGCCCTGCGCGGTTGCGCTGGCCTCCCATTCGATGCGTGCCGTCCGGTCGTCGACTCGGTTCGCTCGCGCGGTGACGGCTTCGGGCGCTTGACCGTCACCGATGCCGAACACGCGCAGCCCACTGATCGAGAACGGGCCGTCGAAGGGCATTCGCCCGGCGGTGACCCGGACGTATCGGGCTCGCTGCGAGGGTTCGAGCACTACGAAGGCGTGTGGAGCGTCTTCGTTCGATCCGCGGTTGTCCGAGACCGTGTGCCACTGCTCGCCGTCCGGGGAGATCTCGATGAGGGTCTCGGTCGGGTGGGCATCGGGGTAGATCGCGCGCCGCTCTCCGGCGGCTTCCGCGACATCGGGGAGTTCGGGGGCGTGCGCGGCCAGGTCCTGGTCGGCGAGGTTGAGCTGGATCGCGTTGATGGTGCGTTCTTCGCCGAGGTCGACGCGGAGCCATTCGCCCGGCTGCGTCGTTGCGGCGGTCCACCAGGTACGGATGTCCTCGTTGACGGCGAGTTCGGGTCCGTGTCCTTCGGCGGATGAGGAGGCGATGGTCTTCGCGCGGAAGGACTGCAGCATCCATCCGGCGAAGGTTTCGGTCCAGGGATCGGCGCGGCGGTCCGGCACGATTGTCGGGTAGTCCCCGAAGTTCTGGTTGCAGAACAGGATTCCATCGGTGTCGAACCCGGCGGGGAAGAGCCCGACGCGCCGTTCGAATTTGTGGTGCACCGAGACGCGCATAGTCGAGGCGTGCCACCAGTTGCCGTGCTCGTCCTGGAAGGTACTGCCGTGGCCGGCGCCGGTGGCGAACCCGCCTGGCTTCGAGGAGAACGGGCTGTCCGGCGCGTACTCGAAGGGACCCAGGGGCGAGGATGCGGTGTAGTAGCCGTCCGCGTAGGTGTTCCATTGGGTGCCGGGTGCGGCGTACTGCAGGTAGTAGGTTCCGGCGTGCCGGGTCATCCAGGCCCCTTCGATGAAGGGGCCGTCGCCGAGGTGCTCGGCGATCCTTCTGGCCAGCTCCGTCGTGGGTTCGGCTTTGACGTGGTTCTCGCCGACCTGTTCCCAGCCGTGCCGGTCGGGGTCGCCGCCGAAGAGCGGGACCGGTTCGCCGATGCGGTCCATCGTGTCCGGGTCGACCCGGACACCGGTGATGGGTTGCCTGTTCGAGCAGCCCCAGTAGAAGTAGACGGCGCCGTCGTCGTCCTGGAACAGGTGCGGGTCCCAGAAGGGGAAACCCCCGTTCACCAGGGTGAAGTCGTCGGCAAGGGGGTTTTCGCTGCGGTAGAACGGGCTGTCGGTCTGCCGGGACGCCGAGACGTAGAGGGCGCCGTTGATCTCGCGGACGTCGGGGGCGTAGTCGAGCGGCGCGAGTTTGGTGCTGGCCCGGTACTCCCAGGTGCGCAGGTCCGCGGAGTGCCAGAAGCCGGCCGACATGGACGCGAAGAGGTAGAACCGGCCGCCGTACCGGATCACCGACGGGTCGGCGGCCTCACGGTGCACGGTCCGGCCGCCGGCCATGGGGCGCAGGTCCTGGTAGCGGTAGGAAAGGTCCATCGGGTTGCAGACGACGGAGGTCATGAAGGCATGCTTTCTGGTTCGGTTGGGCCGGCGGACGGGCTCGGCAGGGACAGCAGCCGATCGCTGTCGATCCCGCCGCCGGTCAGGTTGAGGACCTGGTCATCGCGCGACCTCTCGCCGTCACCGGGGCCGGATCCGGCTCGCGTCATGGGCGAGGTCATGCGAGTCCGGAGCGGTTCAGGCTCCTTTCCATGAGGTGCTGTGCACCAGGATGTAGGGCTGATTGGCCAGACCCGGCTCGAGGCCCGGGAGGATCACGGGCGGATCGCCGGCGGTCTGCGCCTCCACGAAGAGCACGAGCGGGAACGAGCCGGCGGTGTACTCGGCGGGAATCGACGCCGTGAAGCCGCCGTCGCACCGCCGCATCTCGGCGGTCTGGAAGCGCTCGCCCTGATTCAGCCGCCGGTAGTGCAGCGTTGCCCGGTCGACCGATCCCTCCGCATCGCGCAGGCGCACCGGGAAGGCACTGCCGCGCTCGAACCTGTCCGCTGTCTCGACGCGTGCCCGGGTGCTGCTTCGCACGAGCGCCGCGGCCGGAACCGGCTGGGCTTTCGTACTACTCGCGGACGCCGCCGATCGAGCCTGGCTCAGCTCGAGCTTCAGCAGATGCAGGTCCTCCCTCATCGCCATGAGCCGATCCGACCAGTGGCCGCGCTCCGACACACCGACTCCGAACGCCATGTCGTCCTGGTAGACGCCCGCGACCGCGGAGGGTATCCGTGCGTACGCGGCGTGAGCCTCGCCCAGCACCTCGACAGCGCGCTCCAGCGCCGTCGGATCGGCAGTGCGCCGGAATATCGCGTAGTCCACCGCGGCTCGCAGCTTGCCGGCGAAGAAGCGCCCGAGCTCGGCGAGCACGCGCAGATCGACCAGAGTCCGTTCGGTCTGGGGGGCCTGGCTTCCCGCCTCCGCTGTCGCGGTGAGCCCGCGCTCACCGTCCGCCACGAAGGAGTCGATCCATGCCGCGACCTCGACAGGCGTGTACTTCCCGCTCACCTGGCCGCTCAGCAGGTCGTCAACGAACTCCCCGACCGCGTAGAACATGGTCGGATCGAACGGGCTCACGCCCTCCCAGGTGCGCGGCTCCGCCGTGTCGAACGCATAGTGGGTCGCCTGCTTCCAGTAGGAGATCGCGAGGTCCACATACATTTCGGGCCAGTAGAAGTTGTTGGCGCCCGAGACCCCGTGCACGACCGTGACGAGGGGCAGGATCTTGCTCAGCGCACTCA
This sequence comes from Prauserella endophytica, assembly GCF_005146945.1. Lineage (GTDB taxonomy): Bacteria > Actinomycetota > Actinomycetes > Mycobacteriales > Pseudonocardiaceae > Prauserella_A > Prauserella_A endophytica. Next base: position 237,489 of record NZ_SWMS01000007.1, on the reverse strand, counting down.
GCGCGCGCTCGATGTGCGGGGCTGCCACGCCGTACTCGCTGCTGAGAAATCGCCGCCACGTGTCCGGGTGCGCGTCGGGGTTGTAGAGGAGCCGGCCCCACAGGAGGTAGGTGTACCGGTACTTGCGCCAGTCATGCACGTCGAGCCGCAGGTCGCTTCGGAGGTACGGGTCACGACCGTACGGCCGCCCGGTGCCTTTTCGGCCTTTGAAGTACAGCGGCTCGCAGAACTCCAGTCCGCGGGAGCCGCCCAGGGTCGCGTATCGGCCGAATCCCGCGGCGATCTCCGGGTCGCCCCAGAGCAGGAGCTTCTGGGTTCCCGGCCACATGCGGAACATCACGTCGACCGTGCGGTCCTCGGAGAGGTAGTCGGCATAGCCGTAGCGGGTGAACCTTCGTTCCCCGTTCGTCACCCCGGTGACAGACCGGTCCATGCCCGCCCACGTGAGGGGAGTCAGCTCTCGTTCGCGGATGGAGGCCTGATGGTAGGGCAGCCCCATGTGCTCGGCCCAGTACTTCGCCGAGATCACCGGGCGAATGTTGGGCTTGTCCACGGCCCGCAACAGTGCGCTGTCGACCCCTTTCGCATGCATGTCGACCTCGATGGGACGGCCGATGTCGGAGACGGCCTGGAAGACCTCGTTCCAGAAGTGCTCGTGTCCTTCCTCGTGAACGCCGCCCTCGTGGTGTACCCGGAACGTCAGCCCGTCGATCTCGGGAACCAGCCGAAGGAGCTTCGCGAGCGCCGCGGCGGAGTAGGAGGCATGGATCTGTCTGCTGATCCCGAGGATCGGATACCAGTGGGGCGAGTCGTAACCGAAGTCGTACGCGTGGTTCCACAGCCCGAGCTGGAACGTCATCCCGCGCCGCCGCGTCTCCTGCGCGATGTACGCGAGCGACTCCAGGTTGCGATCGCGCTCCGCGTCGGTGACCCCTTGCGCGCGAACCTCGTAGCCCGGCACGTCCAGCAGGAAGGGGTACGGGAAGCACAGGTAGTTGTCGGTCGCTGTCCGGCTTTCCGTTCCGGTGCCGTAGTTGTACTGCATTCCCAGCGCGAGCTGGAACCGGTTGAACCGCTGCAGGGCCAGGTGGTCCAGGTACGCGGTCCAGAACGCGCGATCGTGGAACCACGGAGTGTCCTCGTGCGCACTGGAGAACGAGCGCTGGATGCCGCGGACCGGCACAGCGGGCCGGTCCGTCTGAACCTGAGCCCGCTCGAGCGCGGAAGCGCCCTCATGTCGAAGGCGCTCCGCCACTTCCGTGAGAGCGTAGGCGTACCCACGGGCGTCGTTCGCGGCAACCGTGATCCGCGGTACGCCATCCGGCTGAGGTTGAACGGCGAACGTGAACGCCTCGGACACGCCCGGCGGGTTGTCCAGCCCCTCCCTCCGGAGCGTGGCGTGATCGTCCGCGGAGACGAGCAGTACCCGGAGGAGATCAGCGTTCGAACCTGTCCCGAACGCGCGTCGCGCGGCATCGGTCAACTGAGCGAGGGCCCACGGGACGGGCGCCTGGTCCACGACGCGAGCGTCGGCACAGTGCACGTCGACGTGGTGTCGGTCAGGGGTCATGCGGACTTCTGTTCCTTATCTGGGCGCCAGGTCATCCTCCGGCGACGCCGAACGTCCTGATGCTGGGGAACCCGTTCGTACCGTCGCCGAGGAACTTGACGTCCTTCGTCGTCACCATGGTCGAGTGCAGGAAGAAGATGGGAGCGAAGAGCGCCTGCTCGACGACGTAGGCGTTCAGCTCCTTGAAGATCTCGGCTCGACGGTCCGGATCCGTCTCCGCGTGGGCCTCCTTCTCCAAACGTTCGAACTCGGGCGACGACCAGTTGAAGGGGTTCTGCGAGGAACTGTGGAACTGCCGCTGCAGCTCGCGAGGCGCCACATCGTTCCCGACCAGGAAGAAGTACATCGGGTACTTGCCCTCCGCGACCGAGGCGGTCGCGTTCTGCGCCGGTGCGGGATCCCAGCTGACCCGGATACCGATGTCGCCGAGTGCCTGACTGATCGTCGGTTGGAACGGCAGCGACATGGGAGTGCTGGGCATGTTCACGCTGAATCCGTTCGGGTATCCAGCGTCGGCCAGCAACTTCTTTGCCTGCTGCGGGTTGTACTCGTACAGGCGCTCGAGTTCGGGATCGTATGCTTCGCCTGCGCGGCCGAACTGCTGGTTCGTCGGAGAACCGGCGCCGGCAAGCAGCTTGTCCACGATCTCTTCCCGGTCGAACGCCATGTTGATCGCCTGCCGGACACGCACGTCGCCGAGTGGCTTGAGGCGTGTGCCCTCGCGGTCGGCCAGATTGAGATAGCCCGCCGACGAAGCGGAATTCGACACGACGTTGAACTCGGTGGGACTGAAGGAGTCGACCTGGCTGGCCGGGACGACGGAGGCGTCGATCTCACCCGAGCGCAACGCGTTCATCGTCGCCGCCTGGTCGGCGATGACGCGTACGGTGATGGTCGCGAAGGGATAGGCGTCGGCGTTCCAGTAGTCGTCCCTTCGTTTCAGCACATAAGAGGATCCGTTGACGGTGGCCGACGTGTCGAGGACGTACGGGCCCGAACCCACGGGATTGGTCGGCGTGCGCGACTCGTCGACGGTCGCCGGGTCGGCGATCACTCCGGCCTCCAACGCCATGTTGTAGATGAACGACTGATCGGGTGTGGAGAAGCGCACGACGACCGTGTTCGCGTCCGGTGCCTCGACGGAATCGACGGCGCTCATCTTGGACTGTTGCTGCCCGGGAGTCGCCTTGTTCCGCTTGAGGTTCGCAACGACGGCGTCCGCGGTGACGGGGGCACCTGTACTGAACTTCATCCCCTTGCGCAGGGTGAACGTCAGCGTGCGCGCATCGTCGCTGTACTCCCAGCTCTCGGCCGCGTTCGGCTGCAGCTTTCCCGCGTTGTCGTAGTACACCAACGTGTCGTAAATGGCGCCCCAGACGTAGGACTGCGTTCCACCGTCCAGCTGCGCCGGATCGAGCGAGCGCGGTGCCGCCAGGATGCCGATGGTCAGCTTCGCACTGTCACCGGTCGAGGGGTCCCCCGTGGGGGAGCCGCACGCGCTCAACGCGAGAACCGCGGTGCCGGCAATCGCGACGAATCCTCGTCGGGAGAACTGTTTGTTGCTGATCTGTTCCAGGGTGTTCACGTGTGACCTCATTGTCTCGGTGGCGTGCGTTTGGTGATTACTGGAGGAGAGCGGCGATCGCCTCAGGTTGCTCGACGGGTGCCAGGTGTGCGGTGCCCGGGAGCACCACGTGACGCGATCCGGGCACCGCTCGCGCGATGTTCTCGAGATCAGCCACCGGATTGGCCGTGTCGGCTTCGCCGCTGACCACGACGGTCGGTGCCCGGATCGCTGCGAGGTCCTCGTTCACGTCGGCCGTCGCGAGTACGTCGCAGGCGGCCGCATAGCCCGCCTGATCGGTCGACTCCAGTTCAGCGCGGAAGCTCGCGACGGTGTCAGGGTGTGCCTGCTGAAACTCTGGGGTGAACCATCGGTCGATGATCCCGGGAACCAGCGACTGGAAGCCTCCGTCCCGGACGAGCCGGCCGCGCTCGACCCAGACGTCGCGCCGGAATCTGGCCGCGCAGCAGATCGCGGTGAGCCGGTGCACCCGGGTCGGTGCGACCGCGGCCGCCCGCAGGGCGACGAGACCACCCAGTGAGACCCCGACGACGTGTGCGGTCTCCACCTCCGCTACGTCCATGGCGGCGAACATGTCGTCGACCAGATCGTCCAGGGTGAAGGGCTGCCCTGCCGGTAGATCGCGATCCCGCTGGTCGTACCTGATGGTCGCGATACCAGGGGGCAACGATCTGACCACGCCGTCCCACATGCTGGTGGTCGTGGCGAGTGAGTTGACGAAGATGATGTCCGCACCTGCGCGCCGCTCGTCTCCCGTCCACGTCCGGACCACGTCAGGCTTACGCCTTGTCACGGTATCGGTTCCCTTCACCAGCGCCGTGCTCCGGCGATCTCGAGTACTTGTGGGCACTAGGCCGGAAGTCTGTTGCTTGAGTCGGTGGATCCAGGTTTCCGCTGGCAAGGCGCCGGTCCGTCCTCGTACTGGGCCGTACTTGGGCGGACCGGCAACGCAGCCAGCAGGAAGATGGGCCGCCGAATTATGTGGCGCACTTCCGGCGGGGGGCACTAGTCGCCGACACCGAACACCCGGATGTCGTTGAGCGACTCGGGCCCGCCGACGTACTTGATGCCGCTTGCCGTCGCCCACGTCGTGCTCTGCAGGAAGAAGGGTGCGAGCCAAGCGTCCTTCACCGCGAAGTCGTTGATCTCGCGGTAGAGCTGGTTCGCCTTGTCCAGGTCGGTTTCGGGAGCGAGTTTCCTCAGCAGGGCGTCGAGTTCGGGATCACGAGTGCCGAAGGGGTTCTGCGACCCGGACTCGGAGAAGTAGAGCTCGGTGGTCCGGGACGGAGGTGCCACGCCGCCCAGGTTGAAGTACATGCCCCAGCGCGTGGTCTGTCCGGACTGCTGCGCGGGCACGGGCTCCCAGTCGACCTTGATCCCGACGTCGGCGAGCGCCTGCGTGAGCGTGGGCTGAAGCGGCTGTACGTACACGGTGGCCGGCATGGTGATCGAGAAGCCGTTGGGGTACCCCGCCTCGGCGAGCAACCGCCGCGCTTTGCCTGGGTCATATGGGTAGTCGTCGTTGAGATCGGCCTGATAGGCGGGGGAACTCGGGTTGAAGGGCTGCGTCGTGGGCTGTCCCTGTCCGCGGAGGATCGCGTCGACGATGCCCTGACGGTCGATCGCGAGGTTGATGGCCCTGCGGACCCGGACGTCGGCGAGAGGCGGCGCCACGACGCCTTCGCGGTCGGCGATGACGATCCCTCCGACGGTGACGCCGTCGACCTTGGTGAGCGTGAAGCCCGACCCGGACACTTGCTTCGCCTGTGTCGGGTCAACGGTGCCGGCGTCCAGTTCACCCGTGAGCAGTGCGTTGAACAGTGCCGTCCGATCCTGGATCACCTTGACCGTGACTGTCTTCATGGGGTAGGCGTCGACGTTCCAGTAGTCGTCCCGCCGTTCGAGAACGTACTTGGACCCATCGACCGTTTCCTCGCGGTTCAGCACATAGGGGCCCGAACCGATCGGGTTGAGCGCGGTCCGCTTGTCGTTGATCGTGTCCGGATCACCGATGACACCGGAGCCGTAGGCGAGGGAGACCAGCAGGTTGGGATCCGGTTGGCTCAGCTTGAGCACGGCAGTGTGCTCGTCGGGAGTGCCGACCGACTCGATCGCGCTGAGGTTGCCCTGTTGAGGTCCCGGGGTGTCGCGTGTCCGTTCCAGTGTTGTCTTCACCGCGTCCGAGGTCACCGGATCGCCGTCGCTGAAGGTCAGGTCGTCGCGCAGGTTCAGGGTCAGAGTGCGCGCATCGTCGGAATACTCCCAGCTCTTCGCGGCGCTGGGCTGGATCTCGCCGTCGTTGTCGATGTAGAGCAGCGTGTCGTACAACGACGCCCACACGTACCGCTGGGTGCCGTCGTGGAGCTGGGCGGGATCGAGCGAGTTCGGCGCGCTCTGCACCGCGAACGCCAGCGTCGCATCGCCTTGGGTTCTCCCGGTGGAGGAGTCGCCGGCGGTGCCGCAACCGGAGACGGTGAGCGCTATCGCGCCGGCGATGGCGCCCACGGTGACGTGGACTTTGCCTGGCATGTCAGGCTCCTTTGCCTTGCAGTGCCTTGATGGGGGATGGGGGAGATCACGCCGGCCTGCTCTTGGTGAACACATCGCGTGGGGTGATCATGTTCAGCAGTGGTTCGCCGCGACGGTACCGGGCGATGTTCTCCGTGATCAGGTCGATGGAGCGCTGCGTGCGATCGGGCAGCATCGGGGTCATGTGCGGGGTGATCACGACGTTCGGCATGTCCCACAGCGGCGAGTCCTCCGGTAGCGGTTCCGGGTCCGTGACGTCGAGACCCGCGCCGGCGATCTGCCCCGCGCGCAGCGCCTCGATCAGAGCGTCCTGGTCGATGAGCGGTCCCCGCGCCATGTTGATGACGTAAGCGCCGTCTTTCATAGCCGCGAACTGCTCCGTCGAGAACAGGTGGTAGGTCTCGTCCGTCAACGCGGCGGCGATCATGATGACATCGGATTCGAGAATGAGCGGGTCCAGCGAGTCGCCGGCGTCGGTGGAGAGCATCACGTCGACCGACGGGTGCGCGTCACCGGCCTTGCGGCGCGAGGCGATGACCTTCATCCCGAAGGCTTTTCCGAGCTCCGCCATGGCCTGACCGGTGTGTCCGAACCCGACAATGCCGAGCGTTTTTCCCCACAGGGCGAGGCGATTGTGGTAGTCGGGGATGCCGCGCCAGAGGTGCGCGTCCTGCATCTCGAAGAGCTGTCGCGCGGCGAACGTGAGGCTGAGCGCGAAGAAGAAGCCGTGCTGCGCGAGAGCGGGGGCAGAACGTCCGGCGGACCCGGTGACGATGAGCCCGCGCTCGAAGGTCTCGGGACGCGCGGAGCGAGTCAGTCCGGAATGGTCGCAATGCACCCAGCGAAGATGGGGGGCCGAAAGAAACCGCTCGTCGAGGTCGAGTGGGAGGACAGCGACGTCCGCGTGCCGCAGCGCGGCCTCGATCCCGGCGTTGTCACCCGGGTGCAGGTGAACGAACTCCGCGGGCGCGAACGCATTCCGCAGCTGCTCCACGTCCTCCGGTCGATAGAGGACCGTGGACAGGACGCTGCGAATCTCGCGGGGCCGCTGCGTTTGGGACATCGGTGTGGACTCCTTCGTATCCACTGCCGGGCGCTCAGCACGACAGCGTGAATACGATGCGCTGATCGGCGACCGCGTGTCAACCGGTTGCTGAATGTTCTGCGCAGTATCGCGCCGGGTATGGGCCGGAAGCGGGTGACGTGCCCGCGTGGCCGAACGTGGGGAATCCCTGTGGGGATGGCGTCGCCGACTCCGCGCGGATGCGAGGGCGATTGGTCGATCGACGTCGAGGCCGACGCGGAGCCTGACCACCGGCTGCTGGACTCCGCCGGCATTGATCGCGCCGATCGACGCCGCCCGGAACTGACTGATTTGCTGCTTCGCCTCCGCTGTCGAAGGTCGCTGGACCCTCCGGACGACAATCGGTTGCCGCGACGGCTGCTCGCGCGAATCGCAACTCTCGGCAACCGGTTGTCGGACTGGTGGAGCTGTGCTTTACTGACCGGGGTCCGCGGCCCGACGACTGATGGATCCGGGCCAAAGCCCGACTTCACGCAGCATCGGAGTGCGCGATGCCCGGCTGGTCGACAAAGGGGTCAACGCGATGCACGATTGCTCTGCAACGAGGCAGACGCCGCAGCAGGTCCGCTGGGACGAAGGGCCACCCCTCCCAGATAGCGACCCGGTGTTCGCTGACGATCTGTCCCGCACGGTCGAGGTGGGCTGATGCTCGCCTACATCCTTCGACGCGTCCTCACCGGCGCCGTGCTCGGCGTGCTGGTCACCTTCCTGACCTTCTGGTTGCTGAGCTTTTCCTTCGACGGCGTGGTCGCCAACGTGCTCGGGCCGGCGGCGTCGCCGTCAGCGGTGGCGGCGTTGAAGGCCGACCTCGGGCTCGACCGGCCGCTCATCGTGCAGTACCTGGACTGGTTGGGCGGCGTCTTCGGCGGTGATTTCGGCGTTTCCTTCTTCACGAGCGAACCGGTGACGGATGCGGTCGTGTCCCGGCTCGGCGTCACCCTGTCCATCGTGCTCATCGCCCTCGCCCTGAGTGTCGTCGTGAGCATCATCCTCGGAGTGCTCGCGGCGAGCCGGGCCGGCGTCATCGACCGCGTCTCGCAGGGAGTGTCCCTGCTGGGCCTGCTGCTGCCCAACCTGCTCATCGCGATCGTGCTGGTCGTGGTCTTTGCCATCAATCTCCGGCTGCTTCCCGCCACGGGGTACACCCCGTTCGGTGAGAGCCCGCTCCGGTGGGCGGCGTCGATCACGATCCCCGTCATCGTGCTGGTGATCAACGGCGTGTCCAACATGTCGGCACAGATCCGCGGCACGATGATCGGTGAGCTGCGCAAGGACTACGTCCGGACGTTGCGCACCCGTGGGGTGCCGACGTGGTCGATCGTCTACAAGCACGCCCTGCGCAACGCCGCCGCTCCGGCACTTGTGGTGCTGTCGCTGGAGTTCATCGCGATGTTCGGCGGAGCGTTGATCATCGAGAACGTGTTCGCACTGCCCGGTTTCGGCTCGTTCGCGTTCAACTCCTCCATTCAGGGAGACATCCCTGTGATCATGGGTGTCACGGTGTTCAGCGTCATGCTTGTCGTCGGCGTGAACCTGCTGACGGACCTGATCAACGGATGGCTCAACCCGAAGGCGAGGATCTATTGAGTACCGAAGCGGCGGGCGCCGAATCCGAACCGACAACGGTCCCAGCACGTCGTTCGTCGTTCCGGCGTCTGCTCAAGGACCCCCAGGCGGTGATCTCCGCCGCGGTGCTGTTGATCATCGTGTTGCTCGGGATTTTCGCGCCGTGGATCGCCGAACACGGACCGAACGACGCCGCGCTTTCCGCGGTGAACGCCCCCGTCGGCGCACCGGACTATCCACTGGGCGCTGATCAGAACGGCCGGGACATCTTCTCCAGGCTGCTCTACTCGATCAACACGAGTGTGGTCTCCGCGCTGATCGGCGCTGCGGTCGCCATCAGCATCGGCCTGACGTGTGGTCTCATCGGTGGATACTTCGGTGGACGGATCCGAGGTGGCATCGAGTGGGTCTTCAACCTGATCATGACGTTGCCCGGCATCCTCCTGCTGATCGTGCTCATGCCGCTCACCAAGGGCGACTTCCGCGTGACGATGCTGATCTACGGTGTCCTGCTCGCACCCGGCATCTACCGGCTGGTGCGAAACGTCACCGTCGGTGTGCGCAACGAACTGTACGTGGACGCGGCGAGGGTCTCCGGGCTCTCCACCCTCAGGATCCTCGGCCGCCACGTGATGCCGGTCGTGCAAGGGCCGGTGATCATCTCGACCGCGTTCCTCATGGGGTCGGCGATCGGCGTGCAATCCGGCCTCGCGTTCCTCGGTGTCGGCTCGACCGAGGTGCCGAGCTTCGGCGCGATGATCGCCTATGGCTTCACGAACCTGTACGTGGACTCACTGCAGTTCGTCTGGCCGGCGCTGATGCTCGGTGTCATGACCGCGTCGTTCGTGCTCTTCGGCAACTCGCTGCGAGACGCGCTCGAGGGAGCACGGCCCAAGGCGTCCTCGGTGAGCAAGTCCGCCGGCTCGAAGGGTCCGGCCCGGCACGAGCAGGCACCGAAGAACCCCGGCGATGCCGACGCCCTGCTCAGCATCGAGAACCTGCACCTCACGTATCCGGACCCGAGCGGAACGCCGAAGCCCGTGCTGAACGGTGTCTCGCTGGCCGTGCGGCCAGGAGAGACCATGGGCCTTGTCGGGGAATCGGGATCCGGCAAGACCCAGACGGCCTTCGCCGCGCTCGGCGTCCTGCCAGGCGAGGCTTCCATCCCCGAGGGCTCGATCAAACTTGACGGACGCGAGCTCATCGGCTTGTCGGAGCGTCAGCTGCGGGGCATCCGGGGGCGCGACATCGCGTACGTGCCCCAGGAGCCGATGTCGAACCTGGACCCGTCGTTCACGATCGGCGCGCAGATGGTCGAGAGTCTCCGTGCGGCCTCCTCCGTGTCCCGGTCGGCCGCGCGCAAGCGAGCCATCGAGCTGCTCGGCCACGTCGGCATCGCGGATCCGGAGCGAACGATGCGCCTGTATCCCCATCAGATCTCCGGCGGTATGGCACAGCGTGTGCTGATCGCGACCGCGGTCGCCTGCCGTCCCCGTGTCCTCATCGCCGACGAGCCCACCACCGCTCTGGACGTGACCATCCAGGCCGAGATTCTCGACCTCCTGCGCGACCTCCAGGCGGAGATGGGCATGGCGATTCTGCTGGTCACCCACAACTTCGGAGTGGTCGCGGACATCTGCGAGCGAATGGCCGTCATGCAGGACGGGCGCGTCGTGGAAACAGGTGACGTCGCAGAGGTCTTCCGGAATCCCCAGCACCCCTACACGCAGAAGCTCCTCGCCTCGATCCTCGACGAGAGCGTCGTCCGCGACGACGACCGTGTCCTGGCAGGCGAATCGTCGGAGGGCATCAACTGATGGCCGAGAAGCTGCTCGAGGTCGAGAGCCTCCACGTCGAGTTCCCCGGACGGGGATTTCGCGCCAAGCCTCACGAAGTCCTTCACGGGGTTTCCCTGACCATTGATGACGGAGAGGTGCTGGGGCTCGTGGGCGAGTCCGGATCGGGCAAGACGACGATCGGACGCGCGATCCTCGGCCTGGTCAAGGCCAGCGGCGGAGAGATCCGATTCCAGGGCGAGAACATCACCCACGTCGGTCCGCGGCGCCGACGTGAGCTGGCACGTGACATCCAAGTCGTGTTCCAGGACCCGTACTCGTCGCTGAACCCCGCGCTCACGGTGGGCGACATCCTCAGCGAACCGCTCGTCATACAGGGCTCCACCACGCGCGATGCCCGTGCCAGGGTGAAGGCGCTCCTGGACCAGGTCGGCCTGCCGGCCGACGCGGCGGAACGACTGCCTCGTGAGTTCAGCGGCGGACAGCGGCAGCGCGTCGCGATCGCGCGGGCGCTCGCCCCTCAGCCGAAGCTCATCGTGTGCGACGAGCCCGTCTCGGCGCTCGATCTCTCCACTCAGGCACTCGTGCTGAAACTGCTGATCGACATCCAGCGCGAGACGGGTGTGGCGTTCCTTTTCATCTCGCACGATCTCGCAGTCGTTCGGCACATCAGCCACCGCGTCGCCGTCATCTACCAGGGAGAGATCGTGGAGACCGGTCCGGCCGAGATCGTCACGTCCCGTCCCGAGCATTCGTACAGCAGGCGACTGCTGCTTGCGGCCCCGGTCGCGGACCCGATCGAACAGCGTCGGCGACGCGAGGAACGCAAACGACTCGCGGAGAACGGTTCGATGGAGACCGGAGCCGGCGTGCGTTGACACGTACTTCTCCACCAGCAAGCAAACAAGCGGACTTCACGACCGATAGGTGAACCATGTCCACGAGGCCATCGACCCCAGAGCGCGACCTGCCGCCTCACAGCAAGTGGCGGGAGCCATTCGGCGCTGTGCAGACCAACCTTCAGGACATCGACGCGCTGATGGATGTGGAGGCCGCCGCCGACGCGGTCGTCGAGTACGGCGCCGACACCTGGCTCCTGAACGCCGGCGGGATCCTGTCCTTCTACCCGACAGATCTGCCGTTCCAGACCCGCAACCCCATGCTCGGCCGGCGCGCGTCCGGTGATCTGCTCGGGGACGCGATGTCCGCGGCAAAGCGCCGTGGCCTCAAAGTGATCGCCCGGTTCGACATGTCGAAGGTCTCGTCGCGAATCGCGGCGGAACACCCCGAATGGCTGTACCGCTCACCTGACGGTGATCCGCAGGTGTACAACACCCTCTACAGCGTGTGTCCCTCGGGGGAGTACTACCAGGCGCGAGTCTTCGACGTCCTCGACGAGGTCCTCGACCGGTACGAGGTCGACGGCATCTTCCTCAACTGGTTCAACTTCAACGAGCGCGATTACGACGAGGTCGTGCACGGCCCGTGTCACTGCGGGGCCTGCGTGGAGGGCTTCGCGAAGTTCAGCGGTGGCGACGAGCTGCCGCGGGACATGACCTCGCCGGCATTCGGCCGGTGGCGCCAGTACGTGTCGACGACGCTTGCCGACCTCACGGCGAGGATCGTCGACCACGTCGAGGGCCGAGGACGGGATGTCGGTGTCGTACTGCGGCGCGGTGCGCCGATCGAGTACGTCGAGGGAAACAACGCCTACCGGGCAATGCCGGGCAAGGAGCTCTGGCCACATGCGACGGCCGAGGCGGTGAGCGCCCACGCATCCACGCGCCCGGACTCGGCGGTGCTGGTCAACTGCTGCGCGTTCATCGACAGCGGCTACCGGATGGCCAACGAGCAACCCGAGCACTTCGCTCAGTATCTGGTGCAGGCGATCGCGCGGGGTGGCAGCCCGTCGGCCTACTACTTCGGCGCCCCGGGGCGCTTGCCCGTGGAACCGGCGATCTCGCTCGGCCGTGAGGTGATGCGGTTTCGGGCACGACACCGCGAGCTCTACCAGGGCCTGCGGCCGGCCGCGCAGGTAGCCCTCGTGCGCCCAGACCACGGCTCGGCGGCCCCTGGGAAGTACTGGGACGTCCTCGAAGAGTTCCGCGGTCTCTACCTTGCGCTGCTGGAGAAGCATGTCCCGTTCGACGTCGTGCCGATCGATCGGCTCCGCACGCTCGCGGGGCAGGGCGCACTCGCGCGTTACTCGCTACTGATCCTGCCCGATGTGGGCGGGATCGATGGGCAGGCCTCCACGGTCGACGACTACGTTCGAGACAGTGGGAACCTTCTGCTGACCGGGTCGGCCGGGCTGAGCCGAGACGGGGCAATCGAGTTGGCATGCTCGCCGGCGCTCCGCGTGTCCGCGCCCGCCCTCGAAGGCGCCGCTCTGCGCTCGACCTACGTGGCCTTGCGAGCGCAGCCGCGCATCGACGAGTTCCACTACGCCGGCCCGCTCATCCCCGTCTCCGGGCGATACCAGCAGTTCGTCTGGAAACCGGGTGCCGCGAAGCAAGGAACAGTGCTGCCTCGTGCGCCGTTCGCTCCACCCGAAGTCGCCTACGGTCACGTCACCAGCGGCGACCCGGACGCCGTGCGCTTCTCCCATGGCAAGGGACAGGTCGTGCAGGTGCCATGGACGATCGGGCGCACCTACCGTGAATACGCGAAGACCGATGTGCGCGACCACGCCGTGGACATCGTTCGCTCCATCGTCCAGCCGTCGATCTCCGCGGACCTGCACGACTCCGCGGAGATCGTCACCGGCCGAAACCACGATCAGACCGTCGTCCACGTGATCAACCACAGTGGTGCGCGCCGCCGTTCCTACGGTCCCCACATTCCGGTCACGGGCGGGCGGCTCCGCCTCGCCGGACGAGCCGGTGATGCCCTCAAGGCGGAGGCCCTGCTCGCGGGCGAATCGCTCGCCAGCACCGCCGACGGGGACGATCTGATCGTCGAACTGCCGCCTCTCGGACTGTTCGAAGTAGTCGTCGTCACGCCCACGTGATCGCTGGGCCGTAGCCGTCTGCGGCCCGGAAGGTAGTGCGGGCCAGCGAGACCTGCCCGCCAGGCCGTGTCTAGGCCGTGTCTGACAATCCCGTTGCCGGCTGCGCAGGGCCAGCGCGGCGCTCGGTTCGTGCGGGGAACCCGCGCCCGGGGCATGCGTCGTCGGAAGGCCCAAGTACGGTCCGCCTGCGAGGGCCTTCCTCCGCCTGGCGAGCCACCACGCTGATCCCCGCTCGCTCGCCAGCGGATTGTCAGAAACGGCCTAGGCGTGCGCGATCGGTCGAAGATCGCTGCAGGAACTCGGTTCTGGGCACGGTGTGCCTGTGCGCCGCCTCGTTGTTCAGCTCTGCGATGAGCCGCAGCGCCGCCTGTTCTCCGAGAAGCGCGTGGGGAGTGCGAATCGTGGTGATGGGCGGGGACGTGAAGTCGGATCCGAAGATGTCGTCGAAGCCGACCAGGCTCAACTGCTCGGGTATTCTCATGCCGACCTCGTGTCCCGCCTTGAGGAGCCCGATGGCCATGAGGTCGTTGTAGGCCAGTGCGGCGGTGGCACCGCTCTCGCGGACGGCTTCGAGCGCGGCGGCGCCTCCCGCCACGGTAGGAACGTGAGGACCCAAGGTGACGACCTTCATCCCGCGGTCTCCGGCCTCCGAAGAGATCGTACGATCTCGCAGCCGGTTCATCCAGGAGGACGAAGGCCCCGCAATGTAGGCCAGCTTCTTGTGGCCGAGCCGCTGCAGATGGTCAAGGGCGTCCCGAATGCCCGGCCGGACATCCGCCACAACGCTGCCGATACCGCGCACCTTGCGGTTCACGGTCAGAATCGGTTTGCGTTTCCCGAGTTCGACGATGTCAGAATTGTCCAGGCGTGCGGCGACGAGAATCAGTCCATCGACAGAGCTCAGCAAGCGCTGGGCGGTTTCGTTCTCCAGATCAGCCGACTCCTGGCTCTCCGCGAGGATGAGTATGTAGCCACGGCTCGCGGCGACGCGTTCCGCGCCACGAATGAGTTCGAAGTAGACCGGGTTCGTGATGTCCGAGAGGGTCAGCGCGAGTGTCTGTGTCCGGCCGGTCGGCAGAGCGCGCGCCAGCGGGTTCAACCGGTACCCGATCGCCTCCGCGATCTCGCGGATCCGATGCTCCGTGCTCGCGTTGATCCGGCCCGGCTTGTTCAGGGCACGTGACACCGTGGAAGGGCTGACCCCCGCCATCCGCGCGACATCGTAGATGGTCGCCGGGGCGGCGCGGTCGGCTTGCCTTCTACCGTTGGTCGCCACACTGCCTCATTCCGACACCCTCGCTTCAGTCCGATGTCGACGTCCTGACACCACGCTGGGGAGCATACGCTTGGGGCGCAGCACTTCGCACACGGCGACGTCTCGGCCGCGGGGTGCGGGGAACGACGATCCGGCTCGCGCACAACGGTGCAACGTTGGAACCAGCATGCCAACCCCCACATGAACTTTTCAAGCTAGCACTGGGGTTTTCGTTTGCCAAGGGTAGAGCGGTACGATAGATTGGCAATCGGTTGCCGAGATCCGCGGAAGAGGTCATCGATGTTGAAGCCGACGCCCACACCGACCCGTGAACTGGTCAGTCTCGATGGCCTCTGGAGGTTCGCCGTCGATGGGCCGGAGCTGGAGAGGCCTTGGTCGGGTCGGCTGCCTGGTGACCGCGAGGCGCCGGTTCCGTCCAGTTACAACGACCTGTTCCTCGATCCCGCGGTTCGCGACCACGTGGGCTGGGCCTGGTATCAGCGTGAGGTGCGAGTGCCCCGCGGATGGCGGGGCGAGCGCGTCGTCCTCCGCCTCGAATCGGCGACGCATCATGGGCGCGTCTACGTCGACGATGTGCTTGTGGCCGAGCACATCGGTGGTTACACGCCTTTCGAGGCGGACATCACGAACCACGTCGAAGCGGGCGCGAGTTTCCGGCTCACCGTCGGCGTCGACAACGAGCTCACGCCTGCCACTCTTCCGCCGGGCCACGTCGTCACCACTGAGGACGGCCGTCGTCGCCAGATCTACCACCACGACTTCTACAACTACGCGGGTCTCGCCCGGTCGGTATGGCTGTACAGCACTCCGCTCGAACACATCAGGGACATCACGGTCGTCACAGACGTCGATGGCGATGCGGGCAGGGTCGGTTACCAGGTGGACGCCGCCACGGATTCGGAGGTCCGGGTCTCCCTGCGAGACGCCGAGGGTCAGCGGGTGGCCGAATCCGGCGGTGCGACCGGGACGCTCACCGTCCCCGACGTCGTGCTGTGGCAACCGGGTGCGGCATACCTCTACACGCTCACCGCCGAGGTCGTCCGCGACGGGGCCGTCGTCGACAGCTACTCGCTCCCTGTCGGTGTACGCACGGTCGAAGTACGCGGTCAGGAGTTCCTGATCAACGGCGAGCCCTTCTACTTCACCGGTTTCGGGAAGCACGAGGACACGCCGGTTCGGGGAAAGGGGCATGATCCGGCATACCTCGTTCACGACTTCGAGCTGCTGGACTGGATCGGCGCGAACTCGTTCCGGACCTCGCACTACCCCTACGCGGAAGAGGTCCTCGAGTACGCCGACCGGCATGGCATCGTCGTGATCGACGAAACCGCCGCGGTGGGACTCAACCTCGGAGTGGCGGGCGGGATGACGGCCCGCAACCCGCCTCTCACCTTCTCGGAAGAGGGCCTGGGCGTTCAGATGCGCCACACGCACGCGCAGCACCTTCGCGAGCTGATCCAGCGAGACAAGAACCATCCCAGCGTCGTGATGTGGTGCATCGCCAACGAGCCCGCGAGTCAGGAGGAGGGTGCGTACGAGTACTTCGAGCCGCTGGCGAACCTCGCTCGGGAGCTCGATCCTTCGCGACCGATCACCTACACGGCGTGGCTCATGGCGAATGCGGACAACGACCGTGTCGCCTCGCTGTTCGACGTCATCGGCATCAACCGCTACTACGGGTGGTACATCGACAACGGCGACCTCTCCTCCGCCGAAGCCCACCTGGAGGCCGACATTCGGTCCTGGATCGAGAAGTACGACAGGCCCGTCATGATGACCGAGTACGGAGCCGACACCTTCGCCGGGCTGCACTCGCTGTTCGACATGCCCTGGAGCGAGGAGTACCAGGTCGCATACTTCCAGATGCACCATCGCGTTTTCGACCGGTTCCCCGGCTTCGTCGGCGAACATGTCTGGAACTTCGCGGACTTCCGGACCACGACCGCGGTTCATCGCGTGGATGGAAACAAGAAAGGCATCTTCGCTCGGGACCGCCGCCCAAAGAGCGCCGCGTTCGAGCTGCGTCGGCGGTGGCGAGGCCTGGAGGGGCGGAAGCCCAGCGAGTAGCGAGGACGCCCGGTGCCCGCCGGGTGCGTCCGGCGGGCAGTACGGTGACGGATTCCCTCAGCGTCCCCCGAACGCGACGACAATGGTCGCGAGTGTTTCCGGTTGGGACGGTCCGGCCCAGCCACTTCCCCGGACAGCACCCCGGCCGACGCGGCCGATGACCTGCGGGGCTGTCAGGTCAGCATCGGCGCCGCTGTGGATCCGCGCTGAACGAGGACGGTGGCGAGGTCGTCGACGTGCTGGTGGTCCTCGTCCCGGACCAGGCTCAGCAGGCGCTCGACCGCCAGTTCGCCCGCCTGCCGGAGCGGGCTGCGGATCGTGGTGAGGGGCGGGCTGGTGAAGTCGGAGCCGAAGCTGTCGTCGAAGCCGACAATGCTCAGCTGGCCCGGCAGGTCCATGCCGCTGTCGCGGCATTCCAGCAGCAGCCCGATCGCGATGATGTCGTTGTAGGCGAGGACGGACGTAACGCCGGCGGCCAGCACGCGTCGTTTGATCGCGCGGCCGCCGGCGAGCGTCGGCTCGCACGGTCCGATCTCGACGACGGAGAGACCGTGCGCGAGGGCGCATTCGAAGGCGATCTCCCAGCGCAGCTGGCTCATATAGGACGTGCGCGGGCCGGACAGGTAGGCGAACGACCGGTGACCAAGCGCCGCGAGGTGTTCGATGGCGGCCTCGATTCCGGGCCTCGGGTCGGGGACGATGCTGAGCACATCGTCCACGCGCCGGTTGACGACGACGAGGGGTTTGCGCGCGGCCAGGTGCCGGATCTGCTCGTCCGGCATGCGCGTGGACACGAGTGCGATGCCGTCGACCGCGGGCAGCAGCCGCTCGGCCGCGTCCGCCTCCCGGGCGCCCGACTCCTGGGATTCCGCGAGCACCATGGTGTAGTTCTCACGCGCGCCGACCGTTTCCGCGCCGCGCACGAGTTCGAAGTACACCGGGTTGGTGATGTCGGAGAGGATGAGGGCGAACGTGCTGGTCTGCCCGGTGTATAGCGCCCGGGCCACGGGGTTGAGCCGGTAGCCGAGGTCCGCGGCGACCTCGCGAATGCGCTGCTCGGTCGTGGCGTTGATCCGGCCCGGCTTGTTGAGCGCTCTGGACACGGTGGACGGGCTTACCCCGGCCACGCGCGCGATGTCGTAGATCGTCGCATGGCCGGCCGGGTCGGGCCGCTGCGCGCGCGGGACGGCGGTGACTTCGTGGTCCATCGCGCCATTGTCTCTCAGCCGATCGAGCCCGCGCGCGAGTCCACGGTTTCGCGGAATGTCCGTGACGAGGCCAGCTCGGGGGAGAGCGCGGCCAGCGGGTCGCCCTCGGCGCCGTCGGCCGGGACCTTCGCGGCCCGCACGGCGCGCACCCACTCGGCGACGACCGCGGCGCAACCATCCGCCCGCCTGCCCGCCGCCAGTTCTCGGAGGGCGACCGGCACGACGCGGACCCGGAGCTTGGTGGTGGTGTCCTCGGCGATCTGGGTCAGGTGGTGGTCCATCCTCGCGTTGCCGAATCGGGCGAGCAGATCCTGGCGGTAACGCGTGAGATCCAGCTGTGGTGGCAGGTGCCGTTCGCATTCGTCCCAGTACCGGCCGACCAGGGCGCGGCATTCGGCATCGGCGATCGCGTCGTCGACGGTCCGGTGCCCACGGAGCAGTCCCGCGCATGCGAGTGCCGTGTGCGCGCCGTTCAGCATCCACAGCTTGCGCGCCTCGTACGGCTCGACGTCGGGCACGAACTGCGCGCCCGCGGTGTCCCACGCGGGCCGCCCCGCGGGGAAGTCGCCCGAAAGGACCCAGTCCGAGAAGCGCTCGGCGATCACGGGAGCCTCGTCGTACCACCCCGTCGCGGCCGCGACGTACTCCGCCAGGTCGGCCGGCGCGCGCGGCGTGATGCGGTCCACAGACGTCGACACGTACGACACGTGCTCGTCGAGCCAGGAAACCAGATCGGGCGCGGCCTGTTCGGCGAGCCGCCGCAGCGTTCCAGCCAGCCGCGTGCCGTTGTCCGGCAGGTTGTCGCAGGGCACGACCGCGAGCGGTCCGCCGCCGGCGTCCCTGCGCGCGGAGAGGCCGTGGAGCAGCCGCGCGAGCGCGGTGCGTGGCGAGGTGAGGTCGGCGTGCGTGACGTCGTAGGCGGCCTCGGTGATCGTCAGGGTGACCACGCTCGTCCTCGGCGCGGCGATCGCGGCCGCGAGCCGGTCGTGGCGGTCACCCGGCTGCACGCCGACGATGGAGCCGATCAGTTCGAACCGGTCACCGTCGTGGTCTCGCGTGACGAGGGTGTACACGCCGTCCTGCGGGCCGAGCCGGTCGGCCGCTGCGGCCGAGCGGCCGGTGAACCCGGCGATGCCCCACCGGTCCGCGTCAGCCGCGTGCGCGGTGTACCACGCCTGGTGAGAGCGGTGGAAGGCGCCCACGCCGAGGTGCACGATCCGCGCGGGCGGCGGGGGACCGGCGGCGAGCGCGGCGCGGTTCAGGCGCGGTGTCGTCGTGGCCGTCACAGTTTGAACACCCGTCGTGGCTGGGCGTCGACCAGGTCGACGGCGATGCGGCGCGCGTCGTCGGCGTGGACCCTGCCCTCGACGACGAGGCGGGCCAGGAAGGCCGCGTCCGTGCGGCGGGACATGTCGTGGCGGGCGGGAATCGAGGCGAAGGCCCGCGTGTCGTCGATGAAGCCCGTGGTGCGGTAGAAGCCGGCGGTCTCGGTCACGGCGGAGCGGAACCGGTCAATCGCGTGCGGGGCGTCGAGGAACCACCAGGGGGCGCCCACGTAGACGCTCGGATAGAACCCGGCGAGTGGGGCCAGCTCGCGGGAGAAGGTGCTCTCGTCGACGGTGAACAGGCCGAGCTGGAAGCCGGGTTCGAGCCCGAAGCTCTCCAGCAGGGGCCGCAGCCCCTCGACCCACGACGTGGGCAGCGGGATGTCGTGGCCGGTGTCCGGCCCGAACCGCTCGTGGGTGTGGCTGTTGTGGTTGCGGAAGACCCCGGCGTGGATCGTCATCACCAGTCCGTCCTCGACGCTCATCCGCGCCATCTGCCACAGCAGGTGGGCGGCCAGGGTGTCGCGCTCGCGGGCGTCGGCCGCACCGGAGAGCGCCGCCCGGAACAGGCGTTCGGCCTCGCCGGGCTCCAGTGCGACGGTCACCGGGCGGACGACACCGTGGTCGGCGGAGGTCGCCCCGTGCTCGATGAAGTGGCGCCGCCGTTCCTCCAGACCACGCAGATACCCGGCGAACGTGGCGGGCTGCCCGGTCGCCGCGAGCAGTTTCCCCGCCGCCTCAGCGAAGCCGGGGCTCGCCGCGTTGAGATAGGCGTCCGGGCGGAAGGTCGGGATGACGCGGCCGGGGAGGCCGGACGTGGCGAGCGCGGCGTGGTTGGCGAGGTCGTCGAGCGGGTCGTCGGTGGTGGCGAGTACCTCGATCCCGAAGCGGCCGAACAGCGCCCGTGGCCGGAACGCGGGCTCGGCGAGCGCGGCCGCGACGGCGTCGTAGACGCTGTCCGCTGTCTCGGCGCACAGCGGTTCCTCGACGCCGAACAGGCCCGACAGTTCCTCGTCGATCCAGTAGCCCGTGGCAGTGCCCGCGAAGAGGTGCCACCGTTCGGCGAGCAACCGCCAGACCTCCCGCGGGTCCGCCGCCCGTTCCCCCAGCCCCAACTCGGCCAGGCCGACTCCGTCCGCGTGCAGCAGCCGCGTGACGTAGTGGTCGTGGGTGAGGAACAACTCGGTCGCGTTCGCGAACGGCTCGTCGTGCAGGAGGAGCGCGGCCGGGACGTGCCCATGGGGGGACAGGATCGGCAGGTTCGCGGTGAGCGCGTACAGCTCCCGCGCGACGGAACGGAGCGTCGGGTCGGCGGGCAACAGGCGGTCCGGATCGCGTCGTCGAGAAATCAGCACGCGACCCATCACAGCCGGTGGACGCGGCTTTGTCAATCGGTTGCCTTCCTGGGCTCTCGGGTTCTCATGGACAATAAGAACCTCCTGATTCTTGATGACAACCGATTGCCAAATCCGGTCTGGGTCTGGTAGGCATGGAGCACCATTCGCCAGTCGTATCCGGAGGTGTTCGATGCCGAAGGCGCAGACCACCTCGACCCGGAAGTTCCTGAGTATCGACGGGATGTGGCGGTCCGTCGTCGACACGCAGGCCGGGGCCGGCACCTGGCGCCGTCGACTCGGCGCGGCGCGCGAGCCGGTCCCCGCGAGCTGCAACGACCTCTTCCCCGACCCCGGGAGCACCGGCTGACCATTGGTGTCGGCAACGAGCCGACCAGGGAGACGACTCCGTCCGGCGAGATCGTCGGAGCCGAGGCCGGGCGCCGTCTTCCACCTACGCCGTCCGGGCGCATCTCCGCGGCCGCAAGCTCGGTGACGCCGACTGGCGCCGCGGGCGCACCAGACAGGTTCACATGGCAAAGGGGCCACGGATGACCACAACCACCGAGGAAGGCAAGAGCGGGTCCGGCAGGCTGAGCTGGGCGGCGATCGTCGGCTATGGCGCCGGCGACGCCGGGAACAACCTCGCCTTCATGATGTCGACGATGTTCCTGCTCGTCTACTACACGGACGTCGTGGGCATCTCCGCCGCGGCGGTCGGCACGATGTTCCTCGTCCTGCGGGTCTTCGACGCGTTCACTGACCTGGTAGCCGGACGGGTGGTCGACCGCGTCAGCACGCGCTGGGGCAAGTTCCGGCCGTTCATCCTGTTCGGATCGGTACCGCTGCTGCTGCTGTCGGTCGCGACGTTCAACGTGCCGGAGCTGGGTGAGTCCGGCGCGCTGCTGTACGCCTATCTCACGTACGCGGGACTCGGGGTCGCGTACACGCTCGTCAACATTCCCTACGGCTCGCTCGCGGCGGCCATGACCCAGGACTCTGCCGAGCGGTCCAAGCTCTCGGTCGCCCGCTCACTCGGCAGCGCCACGGTGGCGGCCCTGCTCGGGGCCGTGCTGGCCCCGATGCTGTCCAAGTCGAACGACCTCCAGGCCATCTTCACCACGGCCACGCTCGCCTTCGTGGTCGTCGGGACGGCCTGCTACATGTTCCTCTTCTTCACCGCGAAGGAGCGAGTGGAGCGGGCGGTTCCCCGGGTAACGCTGCGGCAGTCGTACCGGGTTGTCAAGGGCAACAAACCGCTCGCATTGCTGTGCCTGAGCGCGCTGCTACTGCTGTCGGCGCTGATGGCCAAGTCGACGGCGCAGATCTACCTCATCCGCGACGTGTTCGACGCACTACACCTGATGCCGTTCCTGTCGATCGGGCAGCTCGTGGTCAACTTCGCCGTAGCGCCGTTCGTGCCGAGGATCGTGCGCAGGTGGGGGAAACGCGCTGCCTACATCGGATCCGGCCTCGTGGCGGCTGGCGGCGGTTTCGTCGCCTTCGTCGCACCCAACGTGTGGGTGGCGTTCACCGCGCTCATGCTGTCGTTGCCGGGCCTTTCACTGGTGACCACGATCATCTACGCGCTTGAGGCCGACACGGTGGAGTACGGCGAGTGGAAGACCGGTGTCCGGTCGGAGGGGACCATCTACGCGGTCTTCTCCTTCACGCGCAAGGCAGGTCAGGCTGTGGGCGGCGCGCTCGGCGCGTACGCGCTCGCTCTCGGCGGGTACGTCGGCTCCGCCATGGAGCAGACCACAGCGGCGGAGTGGGGCATCCGCGCGGGCGCCGCGTTGGTGCCGGCACTGCTGACCCTCGGCGCCGTGCTGATCATGCTCGCCTACCCACTGACGGACAAGGTGCACGCGAAGCTGGTCCAGGAGATCAGGCAGCGTCGCCAGGACACGAACACCGACCTGCACGAGGAGTCCGTGTGATCATCGACAAGGCCGAGGTCATCGTCACCAGTCCCGACCGCAACTTCGTCACGCTGAAGCTCACCACCGACGACGGGCTCACCGGACTCGGTGACGCGACCCTGAACGGCCGTGAACTCGCCGTCGTGGCCTACCTGCGGGAGCATGTGGTGCCCCTGCTCGTGGGCAGCGACGCCTCCCGTATCGAGGACACCTGGCAGTTCCTCTACCGCGGCGCCTACTGGCGTCGCGGCCCGGTGACCATGGCGGCGATCGCCGCCGTGGACATGGCGTTGTGGGACATCAAGGGCAAGGCGGCGGGCATGCCGGTCTACCAGTTGCTGGGTGGCGCGTCCCGTCGCGGTCTGCTCGCCTACGGGCACGCATCGGGCAAGGAACTCCCTGAGCTGTTCGACAGTATCCGCGCGCACCTGGAACAGGGATACCGGGCGATCCGTGTCCAAACGGGAGTACCGGGTCTGAAGGCGATCTACGGGATCGCCTCCCAGGGAGCCGACGTCGGCGACGGCGAGGTGCGGTACGACCACGAGCCCGCGCGGCGTGGCGCGAGGCCGATCGAGGAGGACTGGGACACCCGCGCCTACCTCAAGCACCTTCCCGGCGTCTTCGATGCCGTGCGCAACGAGTTCGGGCCGGACCTTCCGCTGCTGCACGACGGGCACCACCGGATGACCCCGATCCAGGCCGCGAGGCTCGGCAAGAGCCTCGAGCCCTACGACCTGTTCTGGCTCGAGGACTGCACGCCAGCCGAGAACCAGGAGGCGCTGCGGCTGGTGCGGCAGCACACCACCACGCCACTCGCGATCGGCGAGATCTTCAACACGGTCTGGGACTTCAAGGACCTCATCCGCGACCAGCTGATCGACTACGTGCGCGGGGCCGTGACCCACATGGGCGGGATCTCACCGCTGCGCAAGACGCTCGACTACGCGGCGATGTACCAGGTGAAGTCGGGCATGCACGGGCCGACCGACATCTCGCCCGTCGGGATGGCGGCGGCGATGCATCTCGGGCTGGCGATCCACAACTTCGGCATCCAGGAGTACATGCGCCACGGCGATCGCACGAACACGGTGTTCCGGCAGACCTTCACCTGGAGCGACGGGTACCTCCACCCCGGCGACGAACCCGGCCTCGGCGTGACCCTCGACGTCGACGAGGCGGGGAAGTACCCGTACGAGCAGGCCTACCTGCCCTACAACCGCCTGCACGACGGCACGGTGCACGACTGGTGACCGGGCCGATGAGCACAGCGGGTTCCCTTGTCGTGATGGGCGTTTCCGGCTGCGGCAAGACCACGGTGGGCCGCCTGCTCGCCGAGGAACTGCGGGCGGGCTTCGTCGACGCCGACGACCTGCACTCCGACGAGGCGCGGGCGAAGATGGCCGCCGGCGTGCCGCTCACCGACGCGGACCGCGAACCGTGGCTCGCCCGGGTCGCCTCGCGCGTCGCGGCGAACGCCGCGCGAGGCAGGCGCCTCGTCGTCGCCTGTTCGGCGCTGCGTCGCAGGTACCGTGACGCGTTGCGGGCCGGAGCGGGCGTTCCGCTCGAGTTCGTGCACCTCCACGGGGACGCGAGCCTGATCGCGTCGCGGATGGCGGACCGGGAAGGACACTTCATGCCCGCCGATCTGCTCCCGTCCCAGCTGGCGACCCTGGAACCGCTGGAGGCGGACGAGCCGGGCAGCACGATCGACATCGCAGGCGACCCCCCGGACATCGTCTCCGAGATCACGGGACGACTCGCCCCACGCGCCGCCGGGCTTGCCAACGGCGGGAAGCGTTTCGCCGACCGAGGCGTCCACCGGAACCATTGCTGATCGCTCCGCCCGGCCGGGCGCAGGACACTAGAGGGTGGAGGCGAGGCGGCGCCACTGCTCACGGGGGAACGTCTCCGGTGTCGCCGTGAGCAGCTGCAGGCAGACGTGGTCGGCTCCGGCGGCCCGGTGCTCGTGGACCCTGCGGCTGATCGCCTCCTCGTCACCCCACGCGATGAGGGCGTCGAACAGGCGGTCGCTCACCGAGGCCAGGTCGTCCTCGGTGAAGCCGAGACGGAGCAGGTTGCGTGCGTAGTTCGGCAGGCCGAGGTAACGCCGCAGCCAGCCGGTTCCGATGGCTCGTGCCTCGTCCGCGCTCGCACAGAGGATCGCGGTCTGCTCGGGCAGCACCAGCGCCTTGTCGCCGAGTGCCTCGCGGGCGAGGCGGGTGTGCTCCGGCGGGACCAGGTAGGTGTGGGCTCCGCGGGCTCGCTTGGCGGCGATGTCGAGCATCTTCGGACCGAGCGCGGCCAGCACGCGTGCCGAGGCGGGCACCGATGGCCGCGCGGTGTCGAGATCGTCGAGGAACGTGTGCATCGCCCGCAGCGGCCGGTGGTAGCGGCCGGGCCGTACCGCGTCGGCGCGGGGGCCGTGGCTGACTCCGAGGCCCAGCAGGAACCGGTCGCCGTGCGTGGCGGCAAGGGCGGCAGCCGACCTGGCGACGTCGGCAGGGGCGTGCAGCCACAGGTTCAGCACGCCCGTCGCGAGCACGATTCGGTTCGTCGCGGCGAGCAGGTCGCCCGCGGCGTCGAAGACCGGCCCGCCCGCGTCCGGGATCCACAGCGCCCGGAAACCCAGTTGGTCGAGTTCGGCTGCGGCGTCCGCCGCCTCCGCACGGTCCCCGTAGCGCAGGTACGGGCTCCACACGCCGACTCCGGACAGATCCATGCCGCTCCTTCCTAGCATCGTTCGCGGCATGTAGAGTAACAGTCTCGAAATGAGAGAACGAAATTCTCGCAAAAGGGAGACCGGATGCCCAAGGCGTATGTCATCCTGACCGAGGCCATCGAGGACGAAGCGGGCATGGCCGCCTACGGCAGGGCCTCGGCGCCCGCGCTGGTGGCCTCTGGTGCCCGGGTGCTGGCGGCGGATCCCGATCCTCAGACGCTGGAGGGGACCTGGCACGGCGACCGGACCGTGGTGCTGGAGTTCGAGTCGGTGAAGGCGGCTCGGGCCTGGTACGCCTCGCCCGAGTACGAGAAGGCCAAGCCCCTGCGCCTCGCGGCGGCGCGGACCAACGCCGTGATCCTCACGGGCTTCGAGCTGCCGCACCGCTCCGGTTCGAGCCGGCCGGCATGAGCGCGGAGGCGTTCGAGCTGTCCTGCGGGCTGCCTCCCGGGCCGGACTTCGCCGAACTGGCCGTGCTGGCCGAGGAACTCGGCTACGCCAGGGTGTGGAGCTTCGACTCGGCGCCGTTGTGGGAGGACACCTTCGTGCACCTGGCCCGCGCCGCCGAGCGCACGGAGCGGATCGGGCTCGCCACGGCGGTCCTCGTGCCCGGCCAGCGGTCGGTGCCGACGATGGCCTCCGCGATCGCGACCATCGCGCGGATCTCGGAGGGGCGGTTCCGTGCGTGCTTCGGCACGGGCTTCACCGCGCGCGTGGCGACGGGTCAGCGCCCGCTGACGCTGCGGGCGCTGCGCGACCACGTCACCGGCGTACGCGAGCTGCTGGCCGGGAAGGTGGCCATTGTGGACGGTCAGCGGGCCAGGATGCTGCACGCTCCCGGCCTGGCCGCACCCCGGCCGGTGCAGGTTCCGTTGTGGCTCAGCGCGTTCGGCCCCCGGGGTGCCGAGCTCGCGGGCGAGGTGGCGGACGGCGTCATCGGCCCGCCCCATCCGAGCCTGCCCACCGCGACGATCGTCTCCGGCACCGTGCTCGACCCAGGCGAGGACCCCGGATCGAGCCGGGTGCGGGAGGCCGTCGGACCGTGGCGGGTGGTCGGCTGGCACGAGGCGTATGCCAAGGGCGGGGCCGAGGCCGTCGACGCGCTGCCCGGCGGCCGCGCCTGGCGCGAGCAGCTCGAGGCGCTCGCCCCCGACGGCGAGCGGCACCTGCTGACCTTCGAGGGGCACGTCACCCACCTCACCGAGCGCGACCGTCTGCTGCTCGAGCATCTGGACGTCCGGACGATGATCGGCGACGTGGAACGCACCCGCGGACGGCTCGCCAGGCTCGCCGGGCACGGCTTCCGCGAGATCGTCTACACGCCGACCGGACCCGACGTGCCCAGGGAGCTGCGAGCCTTCGCGGCCGCGAAGGCCTGACCGGAAAGATGGCGATGCGTATCGACGGCGACGTCGCCCACTGCGAGAGCTACTCCCTCGACCGGCCCGGAGAAGCGCGCCGGAGTGTGGCGGATCGCGCCGCGGCGCTCCACCGTCGAGCTGATGTTCACGGCGGACGCCTCGGTGCTGCGGTCGGACTTCTTCCAGCGGCAGGGCCATCCGAGCGGGACGCGCGACCGGCGTGACCCCTCGTACCAACGCCCGCTGGGGGTCAGTCCGGGCGGCGCGTGACGCCGTACGCGCAGAAGGTCCAGATCTCCTCCGCGGTGATGGGATGGCTGCCGTTGTCGTCGTGCGAGCCGCTCGACTGCGCGTTGAACATGACCGTCTGCATGATCAACGCGGCGGTGCGGCGGGGTTTGACCGCCGTGCGGAGCAGTCCGGCTTCCTGTGCGCCGGTGAGCAGTTCGGTGAGCACCGACAGCAGGTTCATGTGGGCGAGCTTGACCTCGGCCGGATGCGAGATCAGCAGCTGTGAGGCGAAGTCGGTGAACAGCGGGCGCTGTGCGGCGGGGCTGAGCCGGCACAGGTCGAACAGCAGCCGCACGCCGACCTCGAGCCGGTCGAGCGGATCGGAGTGTTCCGCCGCGCTGGTGCGGATCTGTTCGGCGGTGTCGTTGAGTGAGTCCTCGAACAGCGCGAGCAACAACTCGTGCTTGCCGTCGAAGTGCAGGTAGAAGCTGCGTAGTGACTGGCGAGAACGGTCAACCACCTCCTGGACCGTGAAGTCCGTGCTGCCCTTCTCGTTCATGATCAGCTGAGCGGCGTCGAGAAACCGTTCGAGCCGTTGTTCGGCCCTGGCCTTCGCGGCCTGGGTCGACCGCTCGACCGCGCGCTGCTTCCAGACCGGTTCTTCGCTCACGCTGCTCATCAGCGGATCCCGCCTCTGCGCCATCGAATGGACATTACTGCATGAGCCGGCGGCCCACCGGTTCATTGGCGAAACTCTTACTTTCCATATGCGAGAATGCTATTCTCCCATTGGTGGTTCCGCAACGGTGAGTGAGGAGGCCCGGGATGCTCTTCGAGTTCGACCCGGACCAGCGGCTCTGGCAGGGTTCGGTCCGCGAGGTCGTGGCCAAGGAGTGCCCGCCCGCGCTGGTCCGGGCCGTCGCCGACGACGGCGCGGACACCGTGGCGCTGTGGAAGGTGTACGCCGGTCTGGGCTGGACCGAGCTGACCGATCCGGCCGAGGCCGTCGAGCTGGCGATCGTGCTGGAGGAGCTGGGCCGCGCCACGGACCCCACGCCGTATCTGGCCACGATGACGCAGTTCGCCCCGCTGGCGCCGGGCGCCGGAGAGCCGGAACGAACCGGGGCCGCCGTGCTCGACGGCGTGACCGCGCGCAGGGACGGGCGGGGCTGGGTGCTGGAGGGCACAGCGAGGCACGTGCTGGACGGCGACCGGGCCGACCGGCTGGCCGTGGTCACCGGCGAGGGCGTCTTCGTGGTGGACGCGGCCGAGGTGACCGCCACCCGGGCCGCCGTGTTCGACCCGGTGCTGCACGTCGCCGACGTCGCCTTCGGCGGAGTCCGCGTGGGGCAGGAGCAGCGCACCGGAGCCGATCCCGGGCGGGCGCGCCACATCGCGCTCGCCGGAATGGCGATGACGATGGTGGGCGCGTGCCGGCGGATTCTCGACCTCACGCTGGAGCATGTGCGCACACGCCACCAGTTCGGCGCGCCCATCGGCTCGTTCCAGGCCGTGCAGCACAAGGCGGCCGACATGCACGTGGCCGTCGAGCGGGCGAAGGCGCTCGCCTACTTCGCGGCACTGACCATCGCCGCCGACGACCCGCGCCGCCGCGTGGCCGCCGCGATGGCCAAGGCCGCGGCGGGGGAGTGCCAGTCGCTGGTGGTGCGCCACGGGCTCCAGCTCTTCGGCGCGATGGGCTTCACGTGGGAGAACGACCTGCAGTTCGCCCTGAAACGCGCGCTGGCGGGAGAGCAGCTGCTCGGCGGCGCCGCCGAGCACAGGGCACTGATCGCGAAGGAGTGCCATGCAGTTGAGCTTTGACGCCGAGGTGGAGGACTTCCGCGCGGAGTTCGCGGCGTTCCTCGACGAGCACCTGCCGCCCGCGGCGGAGGCGGACCGGGCCTCCCAGTCCAGTTCGGACGTACCCGAGTGGGCGAGGCGGTGGCAGCGGCTGCAGTTCGACCACGGCTGGCTGCTACCCGGCAACCCACCCGAGTACGGCGGGCGCGACGCCACGCTCGTGCAGCAGTACGTGCACCTGCTGGAGCTGTCCCGCAGGCGCATCTACCACAGCTTCAACCCGCAGGGCGTGGGCATCGTCGCGGCGTCGCTGCTGTCGTTCGGCACCGAGGAACAGAAACGGCGGTGGGCGGTGCCGATCCTGAGGGCCGAGATCACGGCCTCGCTCGGCATGAGCGAGCCCGGCGCGGGGTCGGACCTCGCGTCCCTGCGCACCCGGGCGGTGCTCGACGGCGACCACTTCGTGGTGAACGGCCAGAAGGTGTGGACCTCGGGGGCTCACGACGCTGACGTGCTGCTGACGTTCGTGCGCACCGACCCCGACGCGCCGAAACACAAGGGGATCAGCGTGCTGCTGATCCCGACCGCGACGCCGGGCGTGACGCGCAGGCCGTTCGCCTCGATCATCGGCTCACACGACGTGGACTTCAACGAGGTGTTCTTCGAGGACGTCCGCGTGCCCGCCGCGAACCTGGTCGGCCCCCTCAACGAGGGGTGGCGCGTGGCCAACGGCTCGCTCGGTCACGAGCGGACTTTGCTGTGGCTGAGCTTCGGCGAGCGGCTCGACGAGTTCATCCGGGACTTCGAGCCGGCCGGACCGCTCGACGAGGACGCCTACGCGACGGCCGTGCTGGACGCCTACGCGCTGCGCCTGCTCGGGTCCGCGGCGCTGGCGCAGGCCGCCAGGGGTGAGCAGGACGTCGCCGGGCTGTCGGTGCTGAAGCTGCTCGGCTCGGAGGCGGCGCAACGGGCGCTGGAGCGCGCGCTGTCCTCGGCGGGACCCGACGGGCTCGCGCATCCCGCGCTGACCGCGCCGTACACGCATCTGCAGTCGGAGACCATGCTCGGCAGCTGGTTCGAGCGCTACGCGCGCAGCTTCGCCGGCACGATCGCCGGCGGCACCTCCGAGATCCAACGCACGATCGTCGCCGAGCGGGTGCTCGGCCTGCCCCGACGCTGAAAGAGGAAGCCGCGTATGTACATCGGTTACGAGGTGGCGGACAAGATCGCCACCATCACCCTCGACCGGCCCGAGGCCGCGAACGCGCAGAACATGGCCCTGCTCGACGAGCTCGACGCCGCCTGGACGAAGGCGGCCCAGGACGAGAGCGTGGTGGTGATCGTGCTGCGCGCGGAGGGCAGGCACTTCTCCGCGGGACACGACCTCAACGACCGCTGGCCGTCCCCCGAGGAGATCACGCTGGAGTGGATCTACGGGGCCGAGTCGCGGCGGTACCTGGAGTACACGCTGCGCTGGCGCAACGTGCCGAAGCCCTCGATCGCGTCGGTGCAGGGCAGATGCATCGCGGGCGGGCTGATGTTGTGCTGGCCGTGCGACCTGATCGTCGCCGCCGAGGACGCGCTGTTCTCCGACCCGGTGGCCATGATGGGCATCGGCGGCGTCGAGTACCACGGGCACACGTGGGAGCTCGGAGCACGCAAGGCCAAGGAGATCCTGTTCACCGGCCGTCCCGTCACCGCGGCCGAGGCCGAGCAGGCCGGGATGGTCAACCGGGTGGTGCCCCGCGACCGGCTCGACGCCGAGACCGCCGAGCTGGCGAGCCGTATCGCCGTGATGCCGCCGTTCGGGTTGCGCCAGGCCAAGCGCGCGGTGAACCAGACGCTGGACGTGCAGGGCTTCCACGCCGCCATCCAGTCCGCGTTCGACATCCACCAGACGGGCCACGGCAACGCGCTCAGTGTCACCGGCTATCCCATCCTGGCCAAGCTCGGCGAGATGAAGGCGAAGATCGAGTGACCCGCCACGACCACTGGATCGGCGGCAAGACCGTGCGGCCGGCGAGCGGCGCCTACCTCCCGACGGTCGATCCCGCGACTCGCGCGCCAGGAGCCGAGGTGGCCGCGGGGTCGGCGTCCGATGTGGACCTCGCCGTCGCGGCGGCGTCGGCCGCGCAGCCCAGGTGGGCCCGCCTTCCGGCGGCCGAGCGTTCGGCGGTGCTGCACCGCATCGCCGACGCCGTCGAGGCACACGCCGACGAGCTCGCCGAGCTGGAGCGCGAGTGCACCGGCAAGGTCCCGGCCCAGCTGCGGATGGAGGTCGAATCCTCGGCAGCCTACTTCCGCTACTACGCTGGGATCCTGCGTGCGCATTCGGGCCGGACGATCGACTTGGGCGACGGCAACCACACCTACACCCGGCTCGAGCCGTACGGGGTGGTCGCGGTGATCACGCCGTGGAACCTCCCGCTGAACCAGGCGTGCCGGGCGCTCGCGCCCGCGCTCGCGGTGGGCAACGCCGTGGTGGCCAAGCCGTCGGAGTTCACGTCGGCGTCCACGCTCCTGCTCGCTCGCCTCGCCACCGAGGCCGGGCTGCCCGACGGACTGCTCAACGTGGTCGCCGGAACCGGTCGCGCCGTGGGCACGCCACTGGCGGCCCACCCCGCGGTGCGGCGGATCGCGTTCACCGGGTCGGTCGCCACCGGACGGCAGCTGGCCGCGATCGCGGCGGACCGCCTGATCCCGGTGACGCTCGAGCTCGGCGGCAAGTCGCCCGTGGTGGTGTTCGCCGACGCCGAGCTGGATCGCGCGGTCGCGGCCGCAGCCGGCGCCGTGGCCGCGAACGCGGGCCAGGTGTGCTCTGCCACCACCCGCCTGCTCGTCGAGGCTTCCGTGCACGACGAGGTGGTGGAGCGGGTGAGCGAGTCGGTCACGCGCCTCGAACCCGGAGTCCACTTCGGACCGATGGTGACCGAGGCGCAGTACCGCAAGGTCCTCGGGCACTTCGCCGACGCGGCCGCGGAGGGCCTCGTGCCGGCCACCGGGGGAGCGGCCTACGAAGACGGCCCCGCGGCGCGGGGTTTCTACGTGCGGCCGACCGTCTACGCGGGAGTGCCGCGGTGGGCGCGCCTCGCCCGCGAGGAGGTCTTCGGCCCGGTGCTGGTCACCATGCCGTTCGCCGACGAGGATCAGGCCCTCGCGCTCGCCAACGACACCGACTACGGCCTCGCCGCCGCCGTCTGGAGCGGAGACGTCGCCAGGGGGTTGCGGCTTGCCGAACGGATCGACGCGGGCCAGGTGGCGGTCAACGGCGGCGCGCTCACCATCGAGACGCCGTTCGGCGGGTTCAAACAGAGCGGCCACGGCAGGGAGAAGGGTATCGAGGCATTGCACGAGTACGCCCAGACCAAGACCGTCAGTCTCGCGCTGCGCTGAGGAGGACCATGGACGAGAACGGACAGCTGGAGGCCGCGCGGGCCCTGCGCAGGGAGATGCTCGGTGACGCCTACGTCGACCGCGCCACGGCCGATCCCGACCCGGTCTCGGCGCAGTTCCAGGACTACATCACGTCGATGGCGTGGGGTGTCTGGGCCCGAGGCGGCGCGCTGAGCCCGCGCGACCGGAGCCTGCTCGTGCTGGCGATGACCGCGGCGCTCGGTCGCATGGAGGAGTTCCGCCTGCACGCGAGCAGCACCGCGAGGACCGGGGTCACCGACGCGGAGATCGACGAGCTGCTGTTCCAGGTCGCGGCCTACTGCGGCGCTCCGGCGGGAATATCGGCCCGGCGGGTGGTCAAGGCTTTGCGGGCGGAACGGGGGAGTGGAGCATGACAGTGCCCGGCGTCGGAATCATCGGCCTCGGCAACATGGGAGGCGCGCTGGCGGCGAACCTGGTGGACGCGGGTCTCGCCGTAGTCGCCCACGACGCGCTGGGGCCGGAGCGCGCACCCGAGGGCAGCACGTACGTCGCGTCGGTGGCCGAGGTCGCACGGCGCGCCGGCGTCGTGGTGTTCAGCCTGCCCGACGGCAAGGCGTCCGAGCAGGTGGCCCGCGAGCTGCTGGCCGCGGAGGGCCGGTGCGCCCGGCACGTTGTCGACACATCGACGGTCGGGGTCACCGCCGCGCGGACCATCGGCGCGCTGCTCGGCGAGGGTGGGGTCGGCTATGTCGACGCGCCGGTGTCGGGAGGCCCCGCCGGGGCGCGAGCCCGCACCCTCGCCGTCATGTATGCCGGATCGCGGGACGCGTGCGCGGAGGTGGAGCCGGTGCTCGCGGGGCTGAGCGACCGGCGCTTCCGGGTCGGGGAGCGGCCCGGCATGGCGCAGGCGCTCAAGCTGGCCAACAACTTCCTTTCGGCCACCGCGCTCGCCGCGACCAGTGAGGCCGTCGCGTTCGGCCGGTCGGTCGGGCTCGACCTGGAGACCATGCTGACCGTGCTCGACTCGGCCAGCGGGCGCAACACGGCGACCAGCGACAAGTTCCCCAACCATGTGCTCACCGGCCGCTACGCGTCGGGCTTCAGCAACTCGCTCATGACCAAGGACGTCCAGCTCTATCTGAACGCGGTCGGCGAGCAGGGCGGGCCGTCCTGGATCGGCGCGGTGACGGCCGGGGTGTGGGAACGGTTCGCCGACGCCGAGCCCGGAGCGGACTTCACGCGCATCTACCCCTTCGTGGAAGGTTCCTGACGCCATGGTTGACCGCGACGACGTACTGCGGGCGCACGGCTACCACACCCTGCGCGTGACGCGGATCGTCCAGGAGACCCCGGACACCCGCTCGTTCGTCCTGGAGGTGCCCGCCGAGCTGGCGGAGACGTTCCGGTACCTGCCGGGACAGTTCTGCACCTTCCGGGTCACAGTGGACGGTACCGAGCAGCTGAGGTCCTATTCGATGTCGAGCGCCCCGGACACCGGCGACGACCTCACCGTCACCGTCAAGCGCGTCCCCGGCGGCGTGGTGTCCAACTGGCTCAACGACACCGTGGCCGAGGGCGACCTCCTCGAGCTCACCAGACCGGCCGGTGTCTTCTGCCCACGCGAAGGCGGGCACCCGGTGGTCGCGTTCTGCGGTGGAAGCGGCGTGACACCCGTGCTGTCGATAGCCAAGAGCGTGCTGGCCGCCACCGACCGGACGGTGCGCCTCTTCTACGCCAACCGGAACCCGGAGTCGGTGATCTTCGCCGGGGAGCTGGACCGGCTTCGTGAGCGCTACCCGGACCGGCTGGAGGTGCGGCACCACCACGACTCCGTGGACGGCTACCCCGACGCCGGCGCGGTCACCGAGTTCGCGGGAGCGTCGGCCGACGCCGACTACTACATCTGCGGCCCGGCGCCGTTCATGGACGTCGTGGAGACGGCCTTGCGCGACAGTGGGGTCGACCCAGGGCGCATCCTCGTCGAGCGGTTCGGCGACGCCGCACCGGCCGAGCCGGAACAGACGGACGCCGAGGCCGAGGTGCCCGAGGCGGTCACGCTCATCCTCAACGGCAAGAAGACCACCGTCGCCTACAAGGCGGGCGACACGGTGCTGGAGACGGCCCGCCGGGGCGGGCTGCAGCCGCCGTTCTCCTGCGAGGCCGGCAACTGTGCCACCTGCATGGCCGTGCTCCGGGACGGATCGGCGACCATGCGGGCCAACAACGCGCTGACGCCGGAGGAGGTGGCCGAGGGCTGGGTGCTGACCTGCCAGGCCCTCCCACAGGGGCCGGGGTCCGTGACCGTCGAGTACGAGTCGTTCTAGGCGAACGGGCCGCGACGGGTGTGGGCACACCCCCCCGCGGCCCGTTGTCAGCTCAGCGTGATCGCGCGTTCGGGACAGTTCTCCGCCGCTTCGCGGGCGGAGTGCTCGAGCGCGGCGGGCACCTCGGGTTCCGGCACCTCCGCGTAGCCGTCGTCGGTCAGCACGAACACGTCGGGGCAGATCGCGAAGCACACCCCGTGCCCTCGGCAGCGGTCCTCGTCCACCGCGACCCTCACCGCGAGCCCTCCCCGGCGAGCGTGAACTCCAGGTGCAGCTTCGCCAGCCCGCGCAGGATGAACGTCGGCAGGTACCGGTAGGACCGGGCATCCTCGGGGCCGTGCTCGCGCTCGGAGATCCGGATATCGGTGGTGCGGTCGAGCAGCCGCTCGATCGTCACCCGTGCCTCCGCCCTGGCCAGCGGCGCGCCGGGACACGTGTGGATGCCCCGGCCGAACGCGATGTGCCGCCGCGCGTTCGGGCGCGCCGGGTCGAACGTCGCCGGGTCGGTGAACTGGCGCGGATCACGGTTGGCCGCACCGTTCAGCACCATCACCGTGCTGCCTGCCGGGATGTCGACCCCGCCGACCGTGGTGGGCACCCGCGACAGCCGGAAGTCGCCCTTGATCGGGCTCTCGATCCGCAGCGTCTCCTCGATGAAGTTGGGGATGCGGTCGCGCTCCCGGCGGAGCAGGTCCTGGATGTCCTTGCGCTCGGCGAGCACCTTGAGCGCGGAGCCGAGCAGGCGGACCGTGGTCTCCTGGCCCGCCGAGAAGAGGTTCGCCGCCACGCGCGCCACGTCGATGACCTCGGGCGTCGATCCGTCGGGGAACGTCGCCGTCGCGAGCCCGGTGAGGACATCCTCCCGGGGCTCGTGGCGCCGCTGTTCGATGTAGGCGGTGAAGGTCGAGTACAGGAACTCAAGCGGGTTGTGCGCCAGCGCCTTCTTGCCCATGCCCCCGATGCCGCCGCCGGAGTGTGCCGGACCCTGCAGCGAGGCGGCGAACTCGTCGCGGTCCTCCGGGGGCACACCGAGCAGGTCGGCGATCACGAGCAGCGTGAACGGGCCCGCGAAGCCATTGATGAACTCGCCCTCGCCACCGGCGAGGAACTCGTCCAGCAGCCCGTCGGCCAGCTGCCACATCTCGGCCTCGTTCTCCTTGAGGCGCTTCGGGGTGATCAGCCGCATCAGCAGGGCCCGGTGGTCGGTGTGCGTGGGCGGGTCCAGCGTGGGCAGCTGGTCGCTCATCGGCAGCTTGTCCCGGTGCTGCTCGATCAGCTCGCTCACGTCGTCGCCCTCAAGGGGCACCGGGAAACCGGGGAACGGCCCCGTCACCGACACGCAGGAGGAGAACGTGTCGGCGTCGTGGAACACCTGCACGGCCTCGTCGTAGCCGGTCACCATCAGCACGTCGTGGTGCGGTTCGCGGTGCACGGGGCAGCGTGAGCGCAGCTGCTCGTAGTAGGGGTAAGGGTCCGTGACGACCGCGTCGTCGCGGAAGAAGTCGGTCGATTCGAAATCCTTCACCGTGTGTCCGTTCCCTTCGATGTCAGGTGTTGCGTCCGCCGTTGACGCCGATGACCTGCCCCGTGACGTAGCCCGCTTCCTCGGAGACGAGGAAGGCGCAGGCTGCGGCGATGTCCTCGGGCCTGCCGGGCCGTCGCACCGGTGTCAGTTCGGCGTGGTGGTCGACGGTCCCGCCGAGCAGCCCGTGCTCCTCCGACGCGCGCAGCATCGGGGTGTCGACGAACCCGGGCGGGATGGTGTTCACGGTGATCCCCTGCGGGCCCAGCTCCAGTGCCAGCGCCTTGGTGAGCCCGACGAGACCGGCCTTCGACGCCACGTAGTGCGTCATGAACTGCTGGCCCGACTGGGCGCTGGACGAGGAGATGTTGACGATCCGGCCCCAGCCGGCCTCGACCATGTCGGGTACCACCGCCTGCGCGCAGTAGAAGGGGCCGCTGAGGTTCACCGCCAGCATCCGGTCCCAGATCTCGTCGGTGATGTGCAGGAACTTCTTGAACCCGGTCAGACCCGCGTTGTTCACCAGCACCAGTACGGGGCCGAGACTGTCGTGGACCTCCCGCACCGCGGCGTCCACCTGGCCGCGGTCGGACACGTCGACGCCGCCGAACGCCCGCGCCTCGTAACCCTTGTCCCGCGCCTCCACCGCCACCCGCTCGGCCGCCTCGGCGTCGAGGTCGAGGACGGCGGTGGCGAACCCGTCGGCGCCGAGCCGCAGCGCGATCGCTCGCCCGATGCCGGAACCGCCGCCGGTGACGAGCGCGGTGCGCCGCAGGCTCATGCGACCTTCTCCTCGCCCGCGAGCGACGTCCGGTGCATCAGCCGTGCGGACGTGGCGCTGTAGGGCAGCGCGCGGTGGAGCATGCCCGTGTTGTCCCAGACCACGAGGTCGCCCGGCCGCCAACGGTGCCGTAGCACGAACTTCGGCTGGGTCGCCCACGTGAGCAACCGGTCGAGCAGTGCCTTGCCCTCCGCCGGCTCGCGGCCGACGACCTCACCCGCCGTAGCGCCGACCAGCAGTGACTTGCGGCCGTTGCGGCGGGTCCAGACCAGCGGGTGCTCGCGTGTGGGGTTGCGGTCCCACGCGGCGCGCTCCTTCGGAGACGGGTTCGGCTGCACCAGCAGCTGGGAGGCGGCGAAGCTGTGCACGACGCGCAGCCCCTCCAGCTCGGCCTTCTCGGCGGCCGGAAGCGCCTCGTAGGCGGCGAAGGTGTTGGCGAACTCGGTGTCCCCGCCTCCGTCGTCGGAGACCTGCCGCGCTGTCAGCACCGTGGCCTTGTTCGGCACCTCGTCGGTGGTGCCGTCGATGTGCCAGAAGAA
The DNA here is from genome assembly GCF_005146945.1 of Prauserella endophytica. Classification (GTDB taxonomy): domain Bacteria; phylum Actinomycetota; class Actinomycetes; order Mycobacteriales; family Pseudonocardiaceae; genus Prauserella_A; species Prauserella_A endophytica. The sequence continues at coordinate 200,559 of NZ_SWMS01000007.1, read as the reverse complement.
CGTGGCCTCGCGGTAGGCTGCCAGCTTGCTCTTGGCCGGGTCCCGCGTGATCCGCTGGATCTCGGGGTGGGCCTTGTCGCCGCCCATCGGCAGCGGCACGACCTCGCCGAGCAGGCGGCTGAAGGCGACAAGCTGATCGTCGTCGACCCCGGCCTCGCGGAAGACCACGACGCCGCGCCGGTCGAGCGCCGCGAGGCATTCGTCGGCGACGCCGCGGTCGACCAGTTTGGCGCCCGACAGCCCGGTGATCTCCACACCGGTGGTGGGGGTCAGTTCGGTGACGGTGCTTCCCATACTCGCTGTCCTTTTCAGACCGAAGGTTCGGCGACCGTGTCGAAGAACGCGGCGCCGGAGTCGGGGATCCTGGGCTGTTTGAAGACGTTGACCGGATAGGACACCAGGACCATCGAGTACAGCAGGTGCAGCAGTCGCGTGGCGTCGTCGGGCAGGTCGTTCAGGTCCAGCTCGTTGAGGTAGCCGATCGCCTCCTCCGCCCTCGGGGCGATGGCGTCGTAGAACTCGCCGAGCTCGTCGATGGTCTTCGACAGCCGCATGTCGTAGCGTTCCTGGCGCGTCGGCAGCGCCCAGTCGGCGACGTACGGCTCGAGCTCGCGGAAGGACTCGGGCAGGGTGGTGGCCTGGTTCGTCATCGGTTCGCTCCTACCTTTCGCCCGAGCTCTGGTGCGCGGCCACCGCGTCGCGGATGACCTTGTGGAAGTTGCGGATCAGCAGCTCCTGGTCGGAGAGGTGGAACTTCCCGTTGGCGCGGGTCGCCAGCGCCGAATGGGTGGCCTCGACCGTGTTGGAGTCCTGCATCGCGAACTCGATCGTGCTGTCCGCCACCAGTTCCTGCGCCAGTCGCTCCTGCGCGTTGCGCGGCGGGGGGAAGTAGATGTCGAGCTCGTAGGTGTGCGAGTCGAGGCTCTCGGGCCAGTACTGGTAGGTGATGTAGAAGTTCCGCGCCCAGATCTGGAACGAGAAGTTGGGGAACAGCCAGAAGGAGTCGTTGCCCCACGAGTTGATCCGGCCCTTGTTGAGAGCAGCCGGCAGCGGCCCGACGTCGGGGACGTCGTCGGGACCGAACAGCCCCGCGCGGAAGAGGCGGTACACCCACTTCTGGTCGCGCCGGGCGGGGCCGAGCGCGCCCGGCTCGCGCGGCGGAAGCGGCGGCGGCCCCGGCACGGAGGTGAGCATGTGCGGCTCGAAGATGTCGTAGTGGTAGGCGTCCACCGGCGGCACGAGCTTCTCGGCCTTGGATACGTCGGGGTCGATGAACCGGCCGTGCACGTACGGCGGGTGGTACCACTCCAGCACCGCGTCGATCGAGAGCTTCCAGTTGCCCTTGATCCGGGTCTTGTAGCCGAAGTGCTGCGTCATCTCACCGAAGGGGTAGCTCTCCAGCTCGAGCATGCGGTCGCCGAGGAACCCGCTCAGGGGCTCGGCGTCCCTGGCGAAGTTGACGAAGATGAACCCGGCCCACGTGTCACAGTGCACCCTCGGCATCCCGAGCGCGCTCTTGTCGAGCCCGAAGAACTGCTCCTCGTTGGTGACGTGCGTGACGCGGCCGTCGAGCCCGTACCGCCAGCCGTGGTACTTGCACGAGAACTCGCGGCAGAAGCCCTTCGTCTCCTCACCGGGATGCTCCTGCCAGACGACCTTGTTGCCGCGGTGCGCGCAGACGTTGTGGAACGCCGCCACGGAGCCGTCCGCCTGCCGCACCACCACGATCGAGCCGAGTCCCGGAAGGTCCCTGGTGAAGTAGCTGCCGGTCCTCGGCACCTGTTCCACGCGGCCGACCTTCAGCCACGAGCGCCGGAACACCGCGTCGCGCTCGGCCTCGAAGAACTCCTGCGAGATCGAGTCCTCGTAGCTCACCGGACCGGTGCCCAGCTCCGGGTAGAGGGGGGTGAACTTGCCCTTCCCCGTGGCCAGCCGTTCCTGAATGCCTGTCATGGCTTCCGCCTTTCCTCCTGTGGGTTCGAGTTCAGACGACGCCGTCCGCGCGCAGGCGGGCGATCTCGGCCTCGGTGCGGTGCAGCAGGCCGGTGAGCACGTCGTCGGTGTCCGCCCCGAGCGCGGGGCCGAGCCAGCGGATCTCGCCGGGAGTGTCCGACAGCGACGGCAGCACGCCCGGCACGGCCAGGGGCCCGATCCGGGAGTCGGCGAGGACGATGTTCTCGCGGTGCCGGTACTGGGGATCGGCGAAGATGTCGGCGACCGAGTGCAGCGGTCCCGCGGGTACCTGCGCCTCGCGGCAGCGGGCGAGCACCTCGTCGCGGGTCAGCGTGCCCACCCACCCGGACACCAGCTCGTTGACCCGGTCGCGGGCGGCGAGCCTCGCCCGCGTGGTGCCCAGCTCGCCGGGGTCCGCCAGCTCGGGCCGCTCCATGGCCTTGGCGAGCCTGGCGAACATGTCGTCGTTGGTGCACGCGATGGCGATCCAGTGCCCGTCCCGAGTCCGGTAGTGGCTGTGCGGGAGCACGTTGACCGTGTCGGCGCCCATCCGTTCCCGGACGAACCCGGACTGCTGGTAGGCGGGCACCAGCTCGTCGAGGGCCCGGAAGATCGTCTCGTACAGCGCGAGGTCGATGCACTGCCCGCGTCCCGTGGCCTCCCTGGCGCGCAGGGCGAGCAGCACACCGATCACGCCGTAGAGCCCGGTGACGTAGTCGGCCAGCGACGTCGAGCCCGGCGTGACGGGCGGACCGTCGGGCTCGCCCGCCAGCAGCGCGAGCCCGGAGAAGGCGTGGGCGATCCTGGCGAAGCCGGGCAGGTCCCGGTTGGGGCCAGACTGCCCGTAGGCGGAGACCCGCAGCAGGATCGCGCGCGGATTCAGCTCCTGGATGACGTCGTAGCCGAGGTTCAGGCGCTCCAGCACGCCGGGCCGGAAGTTCTCGATCACCACGTCCGCGCCGGCGATCAGTTCCCTGGCGAGTTCGGTGCCCCTCGGATCACCGAGGTCGATCGTCACCGACCGCTTGTTGCGGCTCTCGCTGAGCCACACGAGTGTGTCGCCGCACTCGGTGCCGGTGCCGAAGCGGCGCAGGTTGTCGCCGGTGCCCGGCCGCTCGACCTTGATGACCTCGGCCCCGAACTCCCCGAGCACGGTCGCGCAGAACGGGCCCGCGAGGTAGGTCCCCAGATCGAGAACGCGAATGCCGTCGAGTGCGTGCATGGCGCCGCGTCCCGTCAGCCCGACCAGGGCTTGTCGTCCCAAGCCCGGTCCAGCGGTTCCATTCCGCCGCCGAACGGGAAGAACCCGCGCTGCGCGTAGGTCTCGCGGGCGACGCCGTGGCCGACCTCGTTGAGGAAGGCGCGTTTGAGCTCCTGGGTGAACAGCTGGCGGGTGTAGCGCAGCACGAGCGGCGGGCGCTTCACGAGCTCGTGCGCGAGCTCCCACGCCCGGTCCAGCAGCTGGTCCTTCGGCAGCACCTCGGCCACCGCGCCCCAGTCGAGCGCCTCCCGCGCGCTGAGCTTCTTGCCGGTGAGCAACAGGTAACGGCCGCGGTTGTGTCCACAGAGGAAGTTCCAGATGATGTGCTGACCGTCACCGGGCACCTGGCCACGGGGGAAGTGCGAGACGTCCTGGAACCACGCGTCCTCGGAGGCGAGCACGATGTCGCCCATCAGCGGGACCTCGGAGTGGATGTTGCAGGGCCCGTTGACGGCGCTGATCATCGGCACGTCGACATCGAGGACGTTGAACTGGAGATTGCGGTTGTACCAGGCCTTCTCGTCGAGCTTCCACAGTCCGCGCTCACCCGGCATCGCCTGGTAGACGGGTTCCTCGGGCGGCTCGCCGTTCGGCAGCAGTCCCCAGTTCGCGTTGTAGTTCTCGCCGGTTCCCGTGTGGATCAGGCACTTGATCTCGCGGTCGCCCGCGACGTCGGCGAAGGCGTCGGCCATCTCGTCGTGCGCCTTCCAGTCCCACACGAGGGAGCCGCCGTCGGTGTGGCACTGCATGAGCAGGATGCCGTCCTCGCTCAGCTCGAACCGGTAGTTGGCGTACCGGTTCTGGTACTCGCTGAACCTCGTCCGTTTGACCATCCCTGCCCCTTCCAACTTCGGAGAAGCACATTCTCCGATATGGAGATGATATTCTCAAGGGGTGACGACGAAGACGCGTTCCTTCCGCTTCGCGGTGCAGGCCACCAAGGCGACGTCGGCGGCCGAATGGCGCGAGCTCGCCAGGAAAGCCGAAGACCTCGGGTTCTCCACGCTGTTCGTGGCCGATCACTACCTTGGCCGGGGTCCCGCGAGCCGGGAGGCGAGACTGCCGCCGCAGCACCTCGCGCCGATCGCCGCGATCGCGACCGCGGCCGCGGTCACCGAGACCCTCCGCGTGGGCTGTCGCGTCTTCTGCGCCGACTACCACGTGCCCGCGGTGCTGGCCAAGGAGGCGGCCACGCTGGACCTGCTCTCCGAGGGCAGGCTCGAGTTCGGCATCGGCGCGGGCTGGAGCGAACCGGAGTACCGCGCCATGGGAGTCCCGTTCGCGCCGGCGCCCCGGCGGGTCGCGAAGCTCGCCGAGGTGGTCGCGCTCGTCAAGGCCCACTGGGCAGGCGCCGAACTGGACCATCGCGGCGAGTTCTCCACCGCGACGGGCTACACCGGCCTGCCGCTGCCGGTGCAGCGGCCGCACCCGCCGATCATGATCGGCGGCGGGCGCAAACGCGTGCTGTCGCTGGCCGCGCGCGAGGCCGACATCGTGAGCATCTCCAACGTGCCGTTCGATCCCGTCAACGACGAGGGGCTGACCCCGCACGAGGAGGCGGCACGCAGGCTGGGCTTCGTCCGGGAGGCCGCGGGTGAGCGCTTCGCCGACCTCGACATCGAGAGCTCGCCGTACTTCACCGAGGTCACCGGAGACGTGGACGCGGCGCTCACGCTGGTCGCCGAGCGCATGCGGGTGTCCGCCGACGGCCTGCGGGAACATCCGAACGTGCTCGTCGGCTCGGCGGGGGAGATCGCCGACCGGCTGTGCGCGCGGCGCGAGGCTCTGGGCGTGAACTATGTCAGCGTCCAGCAGTCACAGCTCGACACCTTCGCTCCCATCGCCGCCCGCCTCGCCGGTCAGTAGCGACGGGGGCGGCTGTGTCGACCAGCCCGAGCCCGGCCAGTTGAGCCACCCCGACGAGGCGAACGTGCCGCCGTCGGGGTGCAGCGTGGTTCCCGTGACGTAGGCGGACAGCCCGGACGCGAGGAACACGGCGCAGCCCGACACGTCGGTGACCCGGCCAGCCCTGCCCATCGGGATCGTCACGCCGACGCCCGCGCCCGCCTGGCCGTTGCCGGCGAACCGCGCCATGTTGGGTGTGGGTGTGTAGTCGGGCGCGATGTTGTTGACCCGGATTCCGTCCGGGGCGAGCTCGACGGCGAGGCTTCTCGCGAACTGCTCCACCGCGGCCTTGGCCGCCGAGTACACGGCGAAGCCGGGGGCCGCCCGGTGCGCCTCGATCGTGGTGACGTTGACGATGCTCCCGCCGCGCCCGCCCGCCTTCATGCGCGGCACGGCGAGCGAGCACGCGTGCAGCACGTGGAGCAGGTTGGTGCGCAGCAGCGCGTCCCAGCCCTTCGGCGTGGTGTCGGTGAACGCGGCGCGGAACGTGCCGCCGACGAGGTTCACGAGCGTGTCGAGCCTGCCCCACCGTGCGTCCACGGCGGCGAACAGCGCACCGAGCGCCTCGGGGTCGCGGGCGTCGCCCTCGTGCACGAGGGCCTGACCTTCCAGCCGGTTCCGGAGGGCTCCGGCCGCCGCGCCGTCGATGTCGAGCACCGCGAGGCGCACCCCGTTGGCGGCGAGGTCCAGTGCGATCGCCTCGCCCAGCCCGCCTGCCCCGCCGGTGATCAGCGCGACGGTGCCGTCGAGCCCGGCTCGCTCGGCGAACCAGCCCATGCCGCGTCACCTCCGCCCGGCAGGTACGTGGAGCCGAAACCGTCCAGAAACTCGAGCGTGGCCTCGAGGGTGCGCGTTCCGCTCGACACCACGATCCACGTGACACCGGCCTTCTCGATCCGCGCGAACGCCTCGCGGTGGCGGTCCGCGTCGACCGTGGGGGAGTGGATTCCCTTGCCCTGGTAGGAGTACGCGACGTCGATCGGGTGCGGCCCCTTCGCCTGTTCCCGCAGGGCGGCGATCGTGGTGGCCAGCTCGTCGAGTGAGCCGAGCGCGGGCGTGCGCGCGGTGGTGCTCAGCTCGGCCCCGCCGCTCATCGGCATCCAGCCCTGGGCGCGCGCGGCGACGCGGCGGCGGGTGAGCGCGGAGTTCCCGCCGATCCAGACCGGGACCGGATCCTGCGCCGGGCGGGGCAGCGCGACGACGTCGCGCGCGCTGAAATGCCTGCCCTGATAGCTGAACGGCGTGCCGCTCCAGTGCAGCGGGAGCACATCCAGCACCTCGTCGAACAGCGCGTTGCGCTCCGCGAAGTCGACGCCGAGCGCATGGAACTCGCTCTTCTGGTAGCCCGTGCCGAGCCCGAGGATCAGCCGCCCTCCGGAGAGCCGGTCGAGTGTCGCCGCCGCCTTCGCGAGCAGGAACGGGTTCCGGTACGGCGCGACCGCGAGGTAGGTGAGCAGCCGCAGCCGTCGTGTCGCGGCGGCCGCGTAGCCGAGCGCGACGAACGGGTCCAGCGTCTGGTGGCCGCCGGAGGCGAGCCAGCGGGCTCCCGGCACGGGGTGCTCGCTGAGCGAAAGCCCGGCGAATCCCGCGCGTTCCGCCGCGGCCGCCACCTCGTGCAGTGGCCCGGCGGCGAGCGCGTCGCCGTCAGGGCCGCCGGCCTCGGGATAGTGGAAGATGAAGCGCATCGTCACCTCGTGTCCCGGTCAGCGGGCCAGGTAGCCGCCGTCGACCGGGATCGCGGTCCCGGTGACGAAGGACGACTCGTCGCTCGCGAGGAACAGCGCCGCCGCCGCGAGCTCCCTGGGCAGGCCCCAGCGCCCCATCGGCTGCGGCGGGCGCAGGTCCTCCGGCGGTGTGGAGCTGCCGTCAGGGTCGGCGTTGGCCAGGCCCGTCCACGTCATGCCAGGGCAGATGGCGTTGACCCGCACGTTCTGCCTGGCGTAGTCGAGTGCGGCCGATCTGGTGAGCTGCACGACGCCGCCCTTCGCGGCCGAGTAGGCCGCTTTGCCCTTCCAGCCCACGACTCCCGCGGTGGAAGCTGTGTTGATCACGGAGCCGCCGCCGGAGGCGAGCATGGCGGCGATCCCGTACTTCATGCCGAGGAAGACCCCTTTGAGATTCACCGCGACGAGTTCGTCGAAGGTCTCCTCGTCGATCTCGGCCAGCGGCCTGCTCTCGCCGCCGAACCCGGCGTTGTTGAACAACACGTCGAGCCGCCCGAACTCCCGGGTCGCCGTGTCGATCATGGCGGCGACGTCGGCCGAACTGGCGACGTCGACCCGCACAGCCACGGCGGCGGTACCGATCTCTGCCGCCGCCTCCTTCTCGTGACCGCTGCGGTCGGCGCAGACGACGCGGGCGCCCTCGCGGGCGAACAGCATGGCGGCCGCCCTGCCGATGCCGGAGCCCGCGCCGGTGACCACGGCGACCTTGCCGGCGAGCCTGCCCTGGGTCGAATGATCAGCCATGGAACCACCTTAGAGGCTTGATCTCCAAATTGGGAAATGTTGTTCTCGCGCTTGACCGCAACGCTGAGGTAAGGTTCTCCTTACATGAGAACGTCGTTTCCAAAGGAGGCGGGATGGCGATCCAGGACCAGGTGGCCTCGGTGCTGAGCGCGAGCAGGCGCCTGTTGATCGACGGCCGGTTCGTCGAGCCGCCGCGGACCTCTCCCTCGCTCAACCCCGCGACGGGTGCGGTGCTCGGCGAGGCGCCGGACGCGGGCGTCGAGCACGCCGAGGCGGCGGTGGCCGCGGCGCGCAGGGCGTTCGACACCACGAGCTGGGCGACGGACGTGGAGCTGCGGATCCGGTGCCTCGACCAGCTGTACCGCGCGCTGAGCGAGCACAAGGAGGAGCTGCGGGAGCTGACGATCGCCGAGGTCGGTGCGCCCCGGATGCTCACGCACGGCGCCCAGCTGGACGAACCGGTCGAGCTCGTGGGCTACTACGCCGGGCTGCTCCGCGAGCACCCGCTCACCGAGGACCTCGGCGAGGCGGAGTACCAGGGCCAGCGGCACCACCGGTGGATCGAGAAGGAGGCCGCCGGAGTCGTCGCCGCGATCATCCCCTACAACTTCCCGCTGCAGCTTGCGCTGGCGAAGCTCGCTCCCGCGCTGGCGGCAGGGTGCACGGTGGTGCTGAAGGGCGCGCCGGACACGCCGCTGGTGACGCTGGCGCTGGGCGAGCTGATCGCCGAGCACACCGACATCCCGCCCGGCGTGGTCAACGTGATCACTTCGTCCGAAGTGGAGGTGGGCGAACTGCTGACCACGCACCCGGACGTCGACGTGGTCAGCTTCACCGGGTCCACCGTCACCGGGCGCCGCATCCTCGCCGCGGCGAGCAGCACCGTGAAGCGGGTCTTCCTCGAACTCGGTGGCAAGTCAGCCCTGATCATGCTCGACGACGCCGACATCCGGGCCGCGTCGATGTACGCGGCTTTCGGCATCTGCCTGCACTCCGGTCAGGGGTGCGCGCTCAACTCCCGCCTGCTGGTGCCGCGGCACCAGCACGACGCGATCGCCGAGAGCGTCGCCAAATACCTCGGCAAGGTGTCCTATGGGGATCCGGGGGATCCGAAGACGTATATGGGTCCGTTGATCAGTGAGCGGCAGCGGGAGAAGGTGGACGGGATGGTGCGGCGGGCTGTGGAGGCCGGGGCGGTGCTCGTGACGGGGGGCGAGAAGGTGGATCCCGGGTTCTTCTACACGCCGACGTTGCTGGCGAATGTGGATCCGGACAGTGAGCTCGCGCAGGAGGAGGTGTTCGGTCCGGTGCTGGCGATGATCCCGTACGACGACGAGGACCACGCGGTGCGTATCGCCAACAACTCCATCTACGGCCTCTCCGGAGCCGTCTACGGCGGTGACCAGGAGCGCGCCCTCGCCATCGCCCGGCGCATCCGCACCGGAACGTTCAGCATCAACGGCGGCAACTACTTCTTCTCCGACACCCCGTTCGGCGGGTACAAGCAGTCGGGCATCGGCCGGGAGAAAGGTGTGGCGGGGCTCGAGGAGTTCCTGGAGAGCAAGACCTTCGGCACGGTCGTCGCGTAGGGGGCACCGTGACGAGTCACCGCCAACCGCGACCCGTGGGCTGCGCGGCGATCCGGCAGGCGTTCGGGGAGCCGTTGTTCGCGACCGCGCCGGAGAGCGCGAGCGCGTGGCTGCTCGTCGAGCACCCCGGACCCTGGCCTGCCACTGGATCGCCATCCGGACTGCCGCCGGAGATCCTGCGGCTGCGGGACCAGGCCGCCGAGGCCGGAATCCGCTGGCACTGGATCAGGTCCGTCCGCGACCGGCGGCGCCCGTCCACCACGGTGTTCGCCGCGGGAACCCGGCTGGGCGGCACGTGGATCGAACGCGCGACGCTGACCGACCTGCGCGAGCTCGCGGCCCTCGACCTCGGCACTCACGCCGAGGGCAGGCCGCCGGGTTTCGGGCAGCGTGGTGAGCACCGGGTGGTCCTGGTCTGCACGCACGGGCGGCGGGACGTGTGCTGTGCCCGCCTCGGCAGGCCGGTGGCCGAACGGCTCGATCGGCGGTTGCCCGGCCAGGTCTGGGAGTCGACGCACCTGGGCGGGCACCGGTTCGCCGCCTGCGTGGTGACACTGCCCGACGGCGTCTTCCACGGCGGCGTCACCCCCGCCGACACGGCCACGCTCGCCGACGCAATCACCGCGGGACACGTCGTTCCCGACCGGTTGCGGGGCCGGGCCGGGCTGCCCGCACCGGTGCAGGCGGCGGACTACTTCGCCCGTGTCCACTATGGAATACGCGGTGTCGATGGCGTGCTGCCGCTGCGGCACGACTGGGCGCCCGATGGCACCGTCCGGGTGGAGCTGTCCCTCGGCGACGGCACCGCGTGCGTGGTCCACGTGCGCGCACGGCGGTCCACGGCCGCCCGCCCGACGTCGTGCGCGGCTTCGGAGTCGACCGGTACGCCGGAAACCTTCGAGCTGGTCGCACTGCACTGCCGCCAGGGTGCGGCCTGAGCCACAGGGAGGCGCGATGAAGCTCGTGATCTACTCCAGTGCCCTGGCGGGCAGGGACGAGGAGTTCAACGAGTGGTACGACACGGTGCACCTGAAGGAGGTCCTCGAGATCCCCGGGGTCACCTCCGGCACCCGCTACCGCGTCCGCTCCGCCGGGCGCGGGCCCCTGCCGGAACATCGGTACGCGACCGTGTACGAGATCGACGGCGATCCCGAGGCGGTACTCGCGGAGATCTTCGCCCGCTCCCGCGACGGGCGATTCCAGCTGAGCGACAGCATCGACGCGGCGAGCACGCGGATGCATTTCTGGGAGGAGCCGTGATCCGGTGAGCAGACTGGGATTCGTCGGCGCGGGCCGTATGGGCGCGCCGATGGTGGAGCGCTTGCTCGCCCGCGGGCACGAGGTGCGGGTGCTCGCGCGCTCGGCCGGACGCGCGGACGCGCTCGCCGCCGCGGGTGCGACCCCGGTCGGCTCCGTCGCCGAGGTCGGCACGGGGGCGGAGGTGGTGCTCGTGTGTCTCTTCGACGACGAGCAGGTGCGCGAGGTGTGCCTCGGCGGCGACCTGACGGCCGGGATGGCCGACGGGTCCGTCCTCGTCGTGCACACCACCGGAAGCCCGCGCACGGTGGAGGAGATCGCCGCCCGCGGAACCACCGTGGTCGACGCTCCCGTGAGCGGTGGCCCGCACGACATCGCGGCGGGCAGGCTCACCCTGTTCGCAGGCGGCGCCGACGACGCCGTGGCGCGCGTCCGGCCGGTGCTTGGCGCCTACGGCGATCCGGTGCTGCATGTCGGCGGTCTCGGCGCGGGCCAGCGGGTGAAGCTTGTCAACAACGCCCTGTTCGCCGCCCACATCGGACTGCTCGGCGAGGCGGTGCGCCTCGCCGGCCAGCTTGGCGTCGCCGAGGAGGACCTGCTCGGCGCACTTTCCCACGGCAGCGCGGCGAGCCGCGCCCTGGCCGGTGCGGTGGCCCGCGGCTCGGTGGACGGCTTCAGCGCCGCCGTGCGTGACTTCCTCGGCAAGGACGTCGCGGTGGCGCGTGCGGTCGCCACCGAACTCGGTGGCGACCTCGGCGCGCTCGGACCCGCGATCGGCGCCGCGGTGCCCTAATCGAGGAACAGATCCAGCTGTGGGTTGTCCCCGCCGCCGTAGCGGGACAGGTCCGTGACACCCGCTTCGGTGAGGACTTCCGCGTCGATGTGGCAGTTGCCCGTGGACTCCTTCGCCGGGCGGGAAAGGATCTCCACGGCGGCGTCGGCCATGATCTCCGGACGGCGCGCCGACGAGAGCAGGCTCTGTCCGTCGGCCATGTTCGCCACCGCCGCCGTGGCGATGTAGGTCTGCGGCCACAGGCAGTTGACCGCGATGCCCTGGCCGGCGAACTCCTCGGCCCAGCCGAGCGACAGCAGTGTCATCCCGTACTTCGACTGCGTGTACGCGGGATGCGCGCCGAGCCAGCGCGGGCTCAGGTTCAGGGGTGGCGACAGCGTGAGCACGTGCGGGTTCGCCGAATCCCGCAGCGCGGGAAGGCAGGACTGTGTCAGCAGGAACGTGCCGCGCACGTTGATCTGCTGCATCAGGTCGAACCGCTTCACGGGTAGCTCTGCGGTGCCCTCCAGCGCGATGGCGCTCGCGTTGTTCAGGCAGATGTCGATGCCGCCGAACCGCTCGACCGCCGTCTCCGCCGCGCGCCGCACGTCCTCCTCCCGGCGTACGTCACCCACCACCGCGACCGCCTTGCCGCCCGCGGCCTCGATGTCGGCGACGGCGGTGTGCACGGTGCCCGGCAGGCGGGGGTGCGGCTCGGCGGTCTTGGCCAGCAGGACCACGTTGGCGCCGTGCCGGGCCACGGCGGTCGCGATCGCCAGCCCGATTCCCCGGCTGCCGCCGGACATGACCATCGTGCGTCCGGTCAACGGGTGCTGTCCGTCAGGCATCAGACCTCCTCGTAGCGCATTCTCATTGATGGTATTGGCATTCTCATTTTCTGCAAGTACCGTATCCGCCGGTAGGACTTGAGCTTGCGACCGAAGGGGACCCATGCGGATCGGTGTGATGGTCGGGCCCGAGCGGGGCGACTCGGCGCGCAAGGCGGGGCGGATGCTCGCGGACGTCGAGTGGGCCGAGTCCGCCGGGATGGACACGGTGTGGGTGCCCCAGGTGCCCGGCGACTTCGACGCGTTGCTCGCCGTGGCGCTGATGGGCACCCGCACGACCCGGATCGAGCTCGGGACCGCGGTGGTCCCGCTTCAGCCGCAGCATCCGGTGGCGCTGGCTAGGCAGGCGCTGTCCGCCCAGGCGGCGACGGGCGGTCGGCTAGCGCTGGGGGTCGGGCCGTCGCACCACTGGATCGTGCGCGACATGCTCGGCCTGCCCTACGAGCGGCCGGCGGCGTTCACCAGGGACTACCTCGACGTGCTCGACGCCGCGCTGCGCGGGCCAGGCCCGGTCGACGTCGAGAACGGCACGTTCACCGTGCACAACCCGCTCGAGATCGGCCCCGTGGCCCCGCTGCCGGTGCTCGTCGCCGCGCTGGGTCCGGTGATGCTGAAGCTCGCGGGGGAGCGGGCGGACGGGACCGTGCTGTGGCTGGCCGACGAGCGCGCGGTGGGCGAGCACGTCGCGCCGCGCATCACGAAGGCCGCCGCCGAGGCGGGGCGGCAGCCCCCGCGCATCGTCGCGGGCATCCCGGTCTGCCTTTGCCGTCCGTCCGAAGTGGAGGACGCGAAGGCGAGGGCGAACCGGATCCTCGGCGAGGCGGAGATCTCGCCCAACTACCAGCGCCTGCTCGACCACGGTGACGCGCGCGACGTCGGCGACCTGTGCGCGGCGGGAGACGAGCGCGCCATCGCGGCGCGGTTCCGCCGTTTCGCCGACGCCGGGGTCACCGACCTGTCGGTCCGCCTGCTGCCCATCGGCGACGGGCGGGACGAGCTGGTCGCCTCCAAGCGCAGGACCAGGGAGATGATCGCCGCCCTCGCGCGGGAGTTCAGGTGATCAACCAGCATGTTCTCTGATGAGATACTTGTGATTGCCAGATAGCGAGAATATGATTCTCGACGTGGTCGACGCCGACCGGTTCCGGGTCACGAGCCCCTCCGGCCGGGGTCGCGGGCGCCGTGGCGGAGCGGGCTCCTCACGCGGCACGGCGCAGGGAACGCCCGCCCCGCTCAGCCGAGTGCTTCACCGAAAGCGAGTCGCATGGTGCTCCCCGTTCTGAGTCGGATAGGCCGCAGCCTGCTGGTGGTGCTGCTGGTCACCATGGCCGTGGTGCTGCTGATGAGCCTGGCGCCGGGGTCGGCCGCCGAGGTGATCCTCGGCGAGGCCGCGACCCCGGAGGCGGTCGCGGCGCTGAACGCGAAACTGGGTCTCGATCAGCCGCTGTGGGCGCAGTACCTGAACTGGCTCGGCGACGCCGTGCGCGGCGACCTCGGCGAGTCGCCCGTGACGGGCCAGCCGGTCACCGAGGCCATTGTGGAACGACTGCCGGTGACGTTGCAGCTGGCGGTCATGGCCCTGCTGCTCGCGCTGGTCGTCTCGGTGCTGCTGGCCGTCGCCTCCGCGGTGCGGCCGAACAGCCTCGTCGACCGCGCGATCAACGCGGTGTCGTCGGTGTTCCTCTCGGTGCCGGCGTTCATCGCGGGGCCGCTGCTGATCTACGTCTTCGCGCTCCAGCTCGGCTGGTTCCCGGTGACCGGATGGTCGCGCCTGAGCGACGGCATCGGACCCAACCTCCTCGGCGCGCTGCTGCCCGCGATCGCCATCGCGCTCACCGAGATCGCGGCGTTCCACCGTGTGCTGCGCGCCGACCTGATCGGCACGCTGCGCGAGGACTTCGTCGGCGCCGCAAGGGCGAAGGGCATGAGCGGTGCCTACGTGATGCTGCGGCACGCCTTGCGGCCGTCGTCGTTCTCGCTCGTCACGCTCGCCGGCATCAACCTGGGCAGGCTCATCGGCGGCACGGTGATCGTCGAGTCCCTCTTCGCCCTGCCCGGGCTGGGCCAGCTGCTCGCCACGTCGATCGTCACCCGCGACGTGGTGACGGTGCAGGGCGTCGTGGCCTTCATCGCGGTGGTCTACGTCGGCGTCAACACGGCGGTGGACCTCAGCTACCGGTTGATCGACCCGAGGATCAGGAAGGTGGCCACCGCATGACCACCCAGTCCCACGCCGTCGCCGGTGTCGCGGCGCAGGCCGAGCCCGCCGTCCCCCGCGTGCGGCGGACCAGGTCGATCCTCGTCGCACTCGCCTACGGGTGGCTGTTCACGGTGATCGCGGTGGCGTTGCTGGCCGACGTGCTGCCGCTGACGTCCTACGCCACACCCGTCGGCTTTCCCCGGCAGGGCCCGCAATGGGGTTCGCTGGACCTGCTGCTGGGCACCGACACGCAGGGCCGCTCGATCCTCGCGCGCTGTATCCACGGGGCCCGCGTCTCGCTCGTGGTCGGCGCGGTCGCCGGTCTGCTCGGCTTCGTGATCGGCACGACGCTCGGCATGCTCGGCGGCTACCTCGGCGGGAGGTTCGACTCTCTCGTGCGCCTGATCGCCGACACGATGCTGGCGTTTCCGCCGCTGATCCTGCTGCTGGCGCTGTCGTCGATCCTCACCCCGAGCGTGCGGACGCTGCTGGTGGGGTTGACGCTGCTCGTCGTGCCCACGTTCACGCGGCTGGCGCGGGCCAACACGCTGGCGTGGTCGGCGCGCGAGTTCGTGCTCGCCGCCAGGAACATGGGCGCGGGGCACCGGCGCATCCTCCTCAAGGAGATCCTGCCCAACGTGCTGCCCGCGCTCGGCGCGTACCTGCCGATCGTGATGGCCGCTCTGATCGTGGCCGAGGGCTCGCTGAGCTTCCTCGGGCTCGGCATCCCGCCACCCACGCCCAGCTGGGGCGGGATGATCTCCGACGGCAAGGACGCCATCGCCGACTTCCCGCACCTGGTGTTCATCCCCGCGCTCGTCATCTTCCTGACCGTCTTCTCGCTGAACCAGGCGGGCGACCACCTGCGACAGCGGTTCGACCGCACCCTCCACGACTGACCGGCCATCCGGTCCCGTTCTTTCCGTTCCCCGAACCCTGATGAGAGGTCGACGATGATCCGAAGCAGGCGTTTCCCGGCCGCCGTGGCGGCGTGTCTCGGCGCTCTCGTACTGGCGGCCTGCGGCGGAAGCCCGTCCGCGGGAAACTCGGGCGAACCCGTCGGTGACCCGGTGGCGGGTGGCACCGCCAACGTGATCCAGATCGGCGAGCCACGCAGCCTCGACCCGGCGTCGCTGTCCAACGCGTGGGTGCTCAACGCCTTCCTCGGCAACGCGTTGTACGGCACGTTGCTCACTAACGACTCCCGAACCGGGGAACTCCGGTACAACCTGGCCGAGAGCTTCGGCACGAGAGACAACGGAGCCACGTTCGACCTGAAGCTCCGCGAAGGGCTCGAGTTCACCGACGGCACACCGCTGAACGCCGAGGCCGTGAAGTTCAACTGGGACCGGTTCAAGGACCCGCAGCTCGGCTCCACCACCATGCAGGAGGCGTCGATGATCGCCTCGACCGAGGTCGTCGATGCCCGCACGCTGAAGATCACGATGGTCGAGCCGGTGCCCAACTTCGCGTGGGCCGTGGTCACCACCTCGCTCAACTGGGTGGCCTCGCCGAAGGCGTTGCAGGCAGGACGGGATTCGTTCGACGCCGAACCCGTTGGCGCGGGGCCCTACACGCTCGACCAATGGACCCGCCAGGACCGCATCGAGCTCGTGAAGAACCCCGGCTACTGGGACGCGCCCAAGCCGTACCTCGACCGCATCACGCTCCGCGCCGCCGCCGATCCCACGCAGCGGATCAACACGATGATCAGCGGCGGCGCCGACCTGTCCATCGAGACCAACTGGACGATCCTCGCCAAGGCCGAGGAGTCGGGGCTCCAGACCGACGTCGTGCCGCTCAACGGCGGGCAGTACGTCGTCATGAACATGCGCAAGGCGCCGTTCGATGATGTGCGCGCACGCCGGGCGATCGCGGCGGCGCTCGACCTCAGGGCGATGGACGCCGTCGTCTACAGCGGCAAGGGCAAGCTCGTGCCGTCCTTGTTCACCGATTCCTCCCGGTTCCACACCGGTCAACGGCTGGCCACCCAGGACAAGGACGAGGCGCAGCGGCTCTTCGACGAGCTCGCCGCCGATGGCAAGCGCGTCTCGTTCACGTTCACCACGTTCCCGACACCGGAGAACCGCTCCGTCGCCGAGGCCGTGCAGGCGCAGCTGTCGGCGTTCCGCAACGTCAGCGTCGAGGTGAAGACCGTCGACCTCACCGAAACGGCACGGCTTCACCTCACCCACGACTTCGAGATGATGGTGTCCTCCGCGCACTTCGCGGACCCCGAACCGCGACTGTGGACGGCGTTCCACAGTGGATCGCGGGCCAACATGTCGGGCATCGCGGACGAGCGGCTCGACGCCGCGCTCGACGCGGGCCGGACGGCGACCACGCTGGAGGACCGCAAGGCGGCCTACCGGACCGTGCAGGAACGGCTGATCGAGCTGGTGCCCGGCGTCTTCTACACGCGGACCTCGCCTTCGGTGATGGCGGCGCAGAACATCCACGGCATCACGCAGTACGGCCAGGGCTCGCTGTTGCCCGAGGAACTGTGGATCCAGGAGTGACAGGAGGCCGTGGCCGATCATGAGTGCTGAACCCGTGCTGCAGGTCCGCAACCTGCGTGCCCACATCGGCACCGCGCGCGGTGTCGTGCGGGCGGTCGATGACGTGTCCCTCGACGTCGACCGCGCGCAGGCGCTGGGCGTGGTGGGCGAGTCCGGATCCGGCAAGTCCGTGATGGCCAAGGCGGTCATGGGCCTGCTGCCGCCGAGAGCGGCGTGCTCCGGCGAGGTCCTGTTCGAGGGCAGGGACCTGCTCTCGTTGCCGCGCAAGGAACGCGCCCAGATCTGGGGCAAGCAGATCGCGATGGTGTTCCAGGACCCTGGCCGCTCCCTCAACCCGGTGGTGCGCATCGAACGCCAGCTCACCGAGGGCATGCGCAGGCTGCTCGGCACGAGCAGGTCGGAGGCGAGAGGCAAGGCGCTGGAGCTGCTGAGCGAGGTCGGCGTGCCCGATCCCGAGCGGAGGCTGCGCAACTACCCGCACGAGCTGTCCGGAGGCATGCGCCAGCGCGTGATGATCGCGATCGCGCTGGCATGCGAGCCCGACCTGCTCATCGCCGACGAGCCCACCACCGCGCTGGACGTGACGATCCAGCGGCAGATCCTCGATCTGCTGCGCCGGGTGCAGCGCGATCGCGGGATGTCGCTCGTGCTCATCAGCCACGACCTCGCGGTCGTCGCCGGGCGCACCGACCGGGTCGCCGTGATGTACGCGGGCAGGCTCGCCGAGGTCGGCGCCACCAGGTCGGTGTTCGACAGCCCCCGGCACCGCTACACGCACGCCCTGCTGGAGGCCACCCCCGCGCTCGACCACGAGCGCAACGCGCCGCTGCGCCTGATACCCGGTTCGCTGCCCGACCCGACCGACCCGCCACCGGGCTGCCGGTTCACGGCGCGCTGCGCGCAGGTCGAGGACGACTGCCGCGACCCTGGCCCGAGCATGGCCCTGGTCGGCGCCGACCACTACGCGGCGTGCACCCGCCCGGTGGCAGCGGGCGACGTGCCGCTGCCCGTGGGAGGTGGCTCCGGTGGCCGGTAGCGGAACGGCGCACCTGCGCGGCGACGAGGCGCTGCTGAGCGTGCGGGACCTCGTGGTCGAGTACCCCGGCAAGGCCGGGACCGTTCAGGCGGTGTCCGGGGTCAGCTTCGACGTCCTGCCCGGCGAGACGCTCGGGATCGTCGGCGAGTCCGGCTGCGGCAAGTCCACCACCGGCCGGGCGCTGCTGCGGCTCGACCGCCTCACCGGTGGGCGGATCTCGTTCGAGGGCGAGTCGATCGAGCAGGCGAGCGAGCAGCGCATGCGCACGCTCCGGCGGCACATGCAGATGATCTTCCAGGATCCGGTGGCTTCGCTGAACCCGAGGCGCTCGGTCAGGGACATCGTGGTGGAGGGCCTCGCGATCGCCGGGGCCACGGCAGGGGAGCGGGAGCAGGCGTCCGCCGACGTCCTGGAGAAGGTCGGCCTCTCGGGCGAGCGGTTCGCGGGCATGCTGCCGAGGCAGCTCTCCGGTGGTCAGGCCCAGCGGGTCGCGATCGCGCGCGCTCTCGCGGTGGGCCCGCGCCTGCTGCTGTGCGACGAGCCGGTGTCCGCATTGGACGTCTCGGTGCAGGCGCAGATCCTCAACCTCCTCGCGGAGCTGAAGGCCGAGTACGACCTGACCGTGCTGTTCATCGCCCACGACCTCGGGGTGGTGCGCACGATCAGCGACAACGTCATGGTCATGTACCTGGGCAAGGTCTGCGAGTTCGGCGACGCCGTGGGCGTCTACGACGAGCCAGCGCACCCCTACACGAAGGCACTGCTCGACTCGGTCCCGCTGACCGACCCCGACCGAGGCTTCGCCGGTCCCGCTCTGGAGGGCGACGTGCCGTCGCCGCTGGCGCCGCCGTCTGGTTGCCGGTTCCGCACCCGGTGCCCGCTGGCGCAGGACCGGTGCGCCGCCGAGGAACCGCAGCTGCGCGAGGTCCGGCCGGGACAGTACGCGGCCTGCCACTTCCCGCTGTACCAGGCGGATCCGGCGACGAACGGGGCGGCGTGATGGTGGAGAACGAACCGGTGGCGCTCGTCTTCGAGGACCAGGCGTACACCCGCGCGGAACTGGACGCCCTCTCCGCCGGCCTCGCCGCGACCCTCTCCGCGCGAGGCGTGCGGGCGGGCGACCGGGTGGCGCTCATGTCGTCGAACCGGCCCGAGTTCGTGGTCGCGGTGCGGGCGATCTGGCGGCTGGGCGCGGCGGTCGTGCTCATCAGCCCGGCGTGGAAGCGCGCGGAGGTGCGGCACGCGCTGGAAGTGACCGACGCGGCCCACGCGGTCGGCGACCACCCGGTGCTCGCGGGCCTGCGGCCGATGCTGTCGCTGGAGGAGCCCATCGCGCCGGGTGACCCCGGCTCCGAAGCCCGCGATCCGGACAGCGACGCCGTGCTGGTGTTCAGCTCCGGCACCACGGGGATGCCGAAGGCCGTGCGGCACACGCACCGCTCGTTCGCCGCCGCCGTGCGCCATTGGCACGACGCGCTGGAGCTGGGCCCGGCCGACCGCATCCAGATCGTCACCCCGCCCTCGCACATCCTGGGGCTGCTCAACATCGTCACCGCGCTGGAGTCCGGCACGTGGGTGCGGCTGCACCGCCGGTTCGACCTCGATCGCCTGCTGCACCACATCCAGTCCGACCGGATCACCGTCGAGATGGCCGTCGCGCCGATCGCGCTGGCGATCGCCTCACATCCGGAGCTGGAGTCCTACGACCTCTCGTCGTTGCGCTACATCATGTGGGGCGCCACGCCGGTGACGCCGAGCGTCGCCGAGACCGTGACCAGGCGGACCGGCGTAGGGTGGGTCCCCGCCTACGGGGCCAGCGAGCTTCCGGTGATCGCGTGCAACCCGCTGAAGGGCGCCCGGCTCGACAGCGCGGGCAGGGCCGTTCCCGGCGTCACGCTGCGGGTGGTGTCGCTCGAGACCGGCGAGCCGGTCGCGCCCGGCGAGACCGGTGAGATCCAGGCGAAGGCCGAGTCGCTCATGGCCGGGTACCTGCCCGCCGAGGCGACCCAGGAGGCGTTCCACGACGGCTGGTACCGCACCGGCGATGTCGGCCACCTCGACGCCGACGGCTGGCTGCACCTCACCGACCGCTCGAAAGAGATGATCAAGGTCAAGGGCTTCCAGGTCGCGCCCGCCGAGGTCGAGGCGGTGCTGCACGGGCACCCCGCCGTCGCCGACTGCGCGGTGTTCGGCGTGCCCGACCCGTCCGATGGCGAAGCGGTGATCGCGGCCGTCACCACGGCGGAACCCGTGGAGGCCGAGAAGCTCATCGCGCTGGTCGGGGAGTCGCTCGCCTCCTACAAGCGCCCGCGCGAGGTCGTGTTCGTGCCCGAGATCCCGCGCCTGCCCTCCGGCAAGGTGCTGCGCCGAGTTCTCAAGGAGAGCCATGGACGTCCGGCTGACCAGTGAGCAGCGGCAGCTGCGCGACGCGGCCGCGAAGCTGGCCGACGACCTCGGCCCGGGGTCGGTTCAGGAGCTGTCCGACGACGACCGCGTCGCGCGGCTGGACAAGGCGGTCGACGGCACCGGCTGGCGCTCGCTGCGCGCCGACGGCGCGTCCGGGGTGGAGGTCGCGATCGTCGCCGAGGAGTTCGCCCGAGGCCTGGTCGACGCGGCGTTCGGCGGCCCCGTGCTCGCCGGCGAGCTGACCCGGCACCTCGGTGGAGACGCCGCGGCGGACACCATCGCCGTGGCGGGACACGCCAGGGACGCCAGGGGCGCACGCCGCGCGCTCGCCCTCGACGGCGGCCGGGTGCTGGCACACGGGCTCGGCGCCGCCGTCGCCGGCGCGGACCTGACCCGGCACACCGCCGAGGTCACCGGCGCGCCGGAGCCGCTCGGGACGCTGCAGGCGGACGCCGCCGGACGCTGGTCCGCGCTGGCGCTGGTCGTGACGTCCGCCGATCTGGTCGGCGTCTCCCGCGGCGCGCACGCGCTCGCGTGCGACTACGCGAAGGTCCGCGAGCAGTACGGCAACGCGATCGGCTCGTACCAGGCCGTGGCCCATCTGCTGGCCGAGGGACTCGCCCTCATCGAGGGTTCCGTGAGCGTCCTGCGGCACGCGGCGTGGGCGGTCGACGAGCTCGGCCCCGCTGAGGCCGTGCGGGCCGCCCGGATCGCGAAGCTCTACTGCGCGCGGGCCGCGCGGACCGTCTGCGAGACCGCCATCCAGGTGCACGGCGGCATCGGCAACACCTGGGAGTGCCTCGCGCACGTGTACCTGCGCAGGGCGCTGGCCTCGACCGACCTGTTCCCCGTCCGACTGGAGGACATCCACAGTGGACTTTCGTGACTCGCCGGAGGAGGCCGCGTTCCGCGCCCGGCTGCGGTCCTGGCTCGCCGAGCGGGCCGGGACGTTCCCGGCCGCGGGTGACGAGTACTGGGCGCGGCAGGGCGAATGGCACCAGGCGCTCTACTCGGCCGGGTTCTTCGGCCTCTCGTGGCCCAAGGAGTACGGCGGGCACGAGCTGCCGCCCGTCTACGACGTGATCCTCGACGAGGAGCTCGCACTCGCGGGCGCGCCCGCCCGTCCCAGCCTCGGCTACCTGGTCCAGGGGCTCGGCAGGCACGGCAGCGAGGAGCTGCGCAGGCGGTTCCTGCCCGGCATGATCGACGGCACGCAGCGGTGGTGCCAGGGCTTCAGTGAACCCGGCGCGGGCTCCGACCTCGCGTCGCTCACCACCAGGGCCACGCGCGAGGGCGACCAGTGGGTCATCCACGGGCACAAGATCTGGACGAGCTACTCCGACGTCGCCGACTGGTGCCTGCTGCTCGCGAGGACCGACCCCGACGCGCCCCGGCACCGCGGCATCTCCGCGTTCATCGTCTCCATGCACCAGCCCGGCATCGAGCAGCGCCCGCTGCGGATGATCAACGGCGTCACCCGCGAGTTCGGGCAGGTGCTCTTCGACGGGGCGACCGTGCCAGCCGACCAGCTGGTCGGGCAACCCGGGGAAGGCTGGGCGCTCGCCATGACCGTCGTCGGTCACGAACGTGAACCGTCCACATTGGGCTTCTCGGCGCGGTACGGCAAGCTCGTCAGGGAACTCACCGCGCGAGCGGGGGAGCGGGTGCCCGAGGAGCTGGCCTGGGCCGAGGTGCAGGCGGAGATGCTGCGACTGCACGTCCGGCGCCGCCTTTCCGAGCAGCTCGACGGCGTGGTGCACGGGCCGGACGGCTCACTGGACAAGCTGCTGATGACGTGGGTCGAGCAGTCGGTGGGCCACGCGGCACTCGCCGTGGGCGGCACCGACGACCCCGAGCTGCTGGGCGCCTACCTCTACAGCCGTGCGCAGAGCGTCATGGGCGGCACATCGCAGATCCAGAAGAACATCATCGCCTCGCGGATCCTCGGATTGGGAGCCTGACATGTACGACCTGCCGGAAGAGATCGACGTCCGTGCGGACGGTCCACTGAGGATCATCACGCTGAACCGGCCCTCCGAGCTCAACGCCGTCAACGACGCGCTGCACCGGGGGCTGGCCCGGCTGTGGCCCCGCCTCAGCGACGACCGTGCGGCCCGCGCCGCCGTGCTGACCGGTGCGGGCAAGGCGTTCTCCGCGGGCGGCGACTTCGCCTACCTCGACGAGTTGCGCCGCGACCCCGAGCTGCGCGCACGGTCCATCGCGGACGGTCGCGAGATCGTGCTCGGCATGGCCCGCTGCCGGGTTCCGGTGGTGGCGGCGGTCAACGGCCCCGCCGTGGGCCTCGGCTGCAGCCTGGTCGCGCTGAGCGACATCGTCTACCTCGCCGAGACCGCGCACCTCGCCGACCCGCACGTTCAGGTGGGACTCGTCGCCGCGGACGGCGGCCCGCTCACCTGGCCGCTGCACACGAGCATGCACCTGGCCAAGGAGTACGCGCTGACCGGCGCCCGCATCCCCGCGCAGCGGGCACGGGAGCTGGGGCTGGCCAACCACGTCGTCGCCGACCCGGTGGCCGAGGCGCTCGCCTGCGCGAAGCGGATCGCGGGCCTGCCGAGGCAGGCGGTGGAGAGCACCAAGCGGCTGTTCAACATCCAGCTCGAACGCGCGGTGCTGGCGACACTCGACTACGCCACCACCGCCGAGGAGCAGTCGTTCCAGACCGAGGACTTCCGCGCGACGCTGGAAAAGCTCCTCGACCGCCAGCGCTAGAGCTGAGCCGGGAGGCGCCGGAACTCCCCGCGAGGTCCGGCGCCTCCCGCCTCAGCCCGGAAGCGCCTCTGACCGCTGCACCGTGCCCGTGATGACGGTGGCGTCCTGCCCGGCCAGCAGCACGGCCGCGCCGGCCATCGCCTGCGGCGGCTCATGCCGACCCCGGTGGTGGTGACGGCGACCAGCGAGCCACCGCCACGGGCGCGGACATGCGGGATCACCGCCCTCGTCACCAGGAACACCCCGGTGAGGTTGACGTCGAGGCACAACTGCCAGCGCCTGAGTGGCGTCGACTCCACCGGCCCGAGCCAGAGCACCCCTGCGTTGGCGATGAGCACGTCGATGCCGCCGAACTCGGCCACCGTCGCGGCAACCGCCGACTCGACCGCCTCCTCGTTCGTGACGTCGCAGGGCACCGCGAGCGCCCTGCCGCCGCTGGCCGTGATCCGGCCCGCGACATCGTGAATGGTCCCGAGGACCTTGCCCTCGCGTTCGGACCGCGCGGCGACCGCGACGGCCGCGCCCGCCTCAGCCAGCGCGAGCGCGACCGTGCGGCCGATGCCGCGGCTGGCCCCGGCCACGAAGGCGACCTTCCCCGCCAGCGGGCGGTCATTTCGGCGGGAACCTCAGCGCGCCGTCCAGCCGGATGACCTCGCCGTTGAGGTAGTCGTTCTCGCAGATGCTCTGCACCAGCGCCGCGTACTCGGGCGAGCGGCCCATCCGCTTGGGGAACGGGACCTGCGGGCCCCAGTAGGCCTCGAGCTGGTCACCGGCCTTGCCGTAGGCCGGGGTGAGAAACGTGCCGGGGGCGATCGTGACCACGCGGACGCCGAGCGGGGAGAGGTCGCGCGCGGCGACGAGCGTCATGCCGACCACGCCGCCCTTGGCGGCGGCGTACGGCAGCTGGCCGATCTGGCCTTCGAAGGCGGCGATCGAGGCGGTGTTCACGACGACGCCACGGCCGCTCTCCAGCGGTTCCTGCCTGGCGATCGCGGCCGCGGAAAGGCGCAGCACGTTGAACACGGCGGTGAGGTAGATCTCGATGGTGGTGCGGAAGCCCGCGAGGTCGAGGGGCGTGCCGTCCTTGCCGACGAGCCGGCCGCCGCTGGCCGGGCCGCCGTGGGTGTCGACCGAGATGCGCAGCGGGCCCTCGGCCTCCGCGGCCGCGATGGCCTCTTGGACGTCGGCCTCGCTGGTGGCGTCGGTGCGCACGTAGCGAACGCCCAGCTCGTCCTCGAGTGCCTTGCCCTTGTCGTCGGCGAGATCGGCGACGACCACCTTCGCCCCCGCCGAGTGCAGGCGGCGGACGGTGGCCTCCCCGAGGCCGCCCGCGCCGCCGACCACGACCGCTGAGCTCCCACTGATCTGCATATCAGCTTTCCTCT
Organism: Prauserella endophytica; assembly: GCF_005146945.1. Taxonomy (GTDB): domain Bacteria; phylum Actinomycetota; class Actinomycetes; order Mycobacteriales; family Pseudonocardiaceae; genus Prauserella_A; species Prauserella_A endophytica. The sequence continues at coordinate 176,230 of NZ_SWMS01000007.1, read as the reverse complement.
CTTGCAACTGACGCTCTTTAGTTGAGAGAATAGCATTCTCATGAACATCAGCATGATCCTCGACATGGCGGCTTCGGCCGGTGACAGGGCAGTGGTGACCGCGGGCGGCCGTTCGCTCTCCGCCGCCGGGTTGCTGGACCTCGCCCGCCGGGCGGCCGGGCGGTTCCGCGGTCACAGCGCCGTCCTCTACCTCGGCACGAATCACCTCGCCTACCCGGTGGCGCTGTTCGGCTCCGCGCTCGCTGGGGTGCCGTTCGTGCCACTGAACTACCGGCTCGGCGAACAGCAGCTGGGCGCGCTGCGGGAACGGCATCCCGGCGCGCTCGTGCTCGAGCCCGGTGACCTCGACGCGCTGGTGGAGCCGGGCGGCGAGCCGGCGCCCGACGGCGTCGCGCCGGAGTGGGACGGCGAGGCGGTCGCCGTGCTCATCTACACGAGCGGCACCACCGTCGAGCCGAAGGCCGCGGTGCTGCGCCACCGCCACCTGCTCGCGTACGTGCTCAACACGCTGGAGTTCGCCTCCGCGGAGGAGGGCGACGCGGCTCTCGTCGCCGTGCCGCCGTACCACATCGCCGGCCTGACGAACCTCCTCTCCAACCTCTACACCGGACGCCGCGTGGTCTACCTTCCCGCGTTCGGCGCCGCCGAGTGGCTGGAGACGGTGCGGCGCGAGCGGGTCACGCACGCCATGCTGGTGCCCACGATGCTGGCCCGCATCGTGGCCGAAGTGGACGGTGACGACGCGCGGACGCCGACGCTGCGCAGTCTCGCCTACGGCGGCTCGAGGACGCCGAGGCCGGTGCTGGAGCGGGCGCTGACGGTGTTCCCCCGCACCGGCTTCGTCAACGCCTACGGGCTGACCGAGACCGCCTCGACGGTCGCCGTGCTCGGGCCGGAGGACCACCGGCGGGCCCAGGACTCGGACGACCCCGCGGTGCGTGACCGGCTCGGCTCGGTGGGCCGGGCGCTGCCGGGCATCGAGTTCCAGATCCGCACCGAGCACGGCGCACCTGTGCCGCCGGGGGAGACCGGGCTCGTGTTCGTCCGGGGCGAGCAGATCTCCGGCGAGTACGGCGGGCGCAGCGTCCTGGACGCCGACGGCTGGTTCGCCACCCGCGACCTCGGCAGGCTCGACGCCGAGGGCTATCTGTTCATCGAGGGCCGCGCCGACGACACGATCATCCGGGGCGGGGAGAACATCGCACCCGCCGAGATCGAGGACGTGCTGCTCGGTCACCCCGGCGTCACCGAGGCCGCGGTGGTGGGCGTGCCCGACCCCGAGTGGGGCCAGCGGCTCGTCGCGGTGCTCGTCGGTGACGGCGACCCCGAGCAGATCAGGACCTGGGTCCGGGAGCGGCTCCGCTCGTCCAAGACCCCCGACACCATCGTCTTCCGTCCCGAGTTGCCCAAGACCGAGACCGGAAAGCTACTGCGCCGCGTCCTGCTGGCCGATCTGGAGAAAACCCATGCCTGAGGCAGTTCTCGTCTCCGCACTGCGCACCCCCGTCGGCACCGCCGGCAAGGGAACCCTGCGTGACACCACCGCGTTCGATCTCGCCCATCACGTGGTCGCCGCGGCCGCGGAGGGGCTCGACCCGGACCAGGTGGACGACGTCGTGCTCGGTGAGGGCCTCTACGGCGGCGGCGTGCTGGCCCGCCACGCCGCGCTCACCGCCGGCCTCACGTCGGTTGCCGGGCAGGCCCAGAACCGGCATTGCGCCGCTGGCCTCGCCGCCGTGCAGAGCGCCGCTGCGAACGTGCGCGCCGGGATGGACGAGCTCGTGATCGCGGGCGGCGTGAACTCCGCCTCCACCGCGCCCCGCCAGCAGTTCCGCGTCGACGGGGAGTGGGTCGACTGGTTCCCCCCGACCCACCCGGACCGCCCCGACGCCCCGAACCGCGACATGTCGATCACGGTGGGCTGGAACGCCGCGGTCAAGGCCGGTGTCACACGCGAGGAGATGGACGCCTGGGCGCTGCGCTCACACCGGAACGCCGTTCGCGCGATCGACGAGGGCCGGTTCCACGACGAGATCGTGCCGATCGAGACACCGCACGGGACGTTCTCCGTCGACGAGCACCCGCGTCGCGACACGAGCATGGAGAAACTCGCCGCGCTGAAGCCGCTCCATCCGGAGATCGAGGGGTTCAGCATCACCGCGGGCAACGCCTGCGGTGGCAACGACGGCGCCGCCGCGCTCACGGTCGCGACCGACCGGCTGGGCCTGCCCGCGCTGGCCACGGTGCGGGCGTGGGCCAGCGTCGGCGTCGATCCTGCCGAGACGGGCCTCGCGCCGGTCAAGGCGATCCCCAAGGCGCTCGCCAGGGCCGGACTGTCCACTCAGGACGTGGACCTGTTCGAGATCAACGAGGCGTTCGCCGCGATGTGCGTCGCCACCGTGCGGCTGCTCGACCTCGACCCCGAGCGCGTCAACGTCAACGGCAGCGGTTGCTCGCTCGGCCACCCGGTCGCGGCGACCGGCGCGCGGATGCTCGTCACCCTCGTGCACGAGTTGCGCCGGCGGGGCGGCGGCACCGGGGTCGCCGCGATGTGCGCGGGCGGCGGCATGGGGTCGGCCGTGGTGCTCGACGTCCACGCCCCGTGACCGGCGGTGGCGGGGCCGCGCGCGGCCCCGCCACCGATCAGGCCATCGCCGCGACCACCTGCGGCAGGTCCACCGTCGAGCGGATTCCCGGCTCGGCCGCGCACACCATGGGGACGGCGTTCACCGCGCGGTTGGCGGTGTAGCCGGGCGAGACGGACGCCATCCGCTCCAAGGGCACGGGGAAACGGATGTCGATGTCCAGCGGCGCGTCGCCGTCGACCGTGACGCGCCAGCCGGTGTCGCGCACGTCCCACGCCGGTTCGAGGTCGGTGGTGCAGTACCACGTGGCGCGGAACGTCAGCAGTGGTGAGCCGTCGCGCATACCCAGCGCGCTGATGCGCTGCCCGGCGACGGTGCCCTCCTCCACGGTCCCCGCCGCGATCTCGACGGTGCGGCGTGCGGTCGCGAGCTCACCGCTCGCCTCGACGGAGTCCAGCGGCAGGGACAGCGCCTCGGCGACCAGCCGCAACGACGGGCCGAAGCTGGTCCTGGCGTGCGTGAGCCTGCGTTCGTCGAACGTGGACGGTGACCGGCCGAAACCCATGACGTCGAACAGCATCGCGGGCGAGTCGCGCCGGGAGAGGTCGGCGTACTCGTCGATCCGCAGCCGCTCCAGCCGCCGCTGGATCGAGGTCAGCACCAGCGGCACGGCCTCGGTGATGAAGCCGGGACTGCTGCCGGTGCTGTGGATCGACGTCCCGCCCTCCGCGCAGGCGGCCTCGACCCGTTGCCGCAGCGAGGGTTTCATGCTCGCGGGGTGATGGAACTCCCCGCGCGTGGTCACGATGTTCGTGCCCGCGGCCAGCAGCCGGCACACCACGTCGGCATCGCACGTCAACGGCATGTACAGCACGCAGTCGGCGCCGAGCGCGAGGATTTCCTCCACGTCGCCGGTGGTGGTGACTCCGGCCGGATCACGGCCGCACAGCTCGCCCGCGTCGCGACCGGCCTTGGCCGGCGAGTGCACGTAGACGCCCGCGAGATCGAGAGCGGGATGGTCGAGGACGGCGCGCAGGGCGTGCGTGCCGATGTTGCCGGTGGCCCACTGGACCACCCGGAGCTGGCTGGTTGGCATCTGACACCTCGTTGTGTGCGGGGCACCGCGCCTAGTGCCGGAAACGGAGCAGGGCCTCCTGCGCGAAGGACGCGACGAGCGAGGCCTTCTCGGTGAGTACGTCGCCCCTGCCGAAACACCGGCCGTGTGCGATGACCGGGCTGTGCTGGCGCAGCAGCAGCCAGCCGTCGTCGCTGCGGAACGGACGGTGGAACCACACGGTGTGGGACGTGACGGCCGAGACGAACATCGTTCCCGCGTCGCGCTGGCTGACGCCGCCGAGCGGGCGCAGGGCGGTGCCGATGAGGCTCAGGTCGGTGGCGTAGGCGGTGAGCGCCGGAGCCAGCTCCCCGTTCACCTCGGGCGTACGCATCCACAGGTCGAGCTCGGGCCGCGCGGCGGCGGGGGAGTCGAGGTCGGCGGTCATCCTGGTCTCCCAGGGCAGCAGCTCGAGCTCCACCCGGTGTTCCTCACCGGGAACCGCGGGCAGCGCGGGAACCGTCTGGCGGTCCACGCCGTCCTCGGCGGCGTGCATCGACACCGAAGCCGTCGCCGCGACGCCTCCGCTCTGTCTGGCCACGATGGACAGTGAGGCGAACGAGCGCCCCTCGTGGTGGCGGCACACCTCGTAGCGCACCGGCTCGTCGGCCCTGCCCTCCTTGGGAAAGAGGACGTGCAGTGACTTGACCGCCTTGCCTGGGCACGTCAGGCACGCCGCGCGGACGAACTGGGCCAGCAGCTGTCCGCCGAACAGCCGGTGGTAGCTCAGCTGCAGGTTGCGTCCTTCGAGCACGCCGGCCGTGGCCGGTTCGCCGTTATCCCCGTGCGGGTGCAGATCGAGACAGTCGAGGAGGTCCGTCCACAGATCGCCCATCTCCTGAGTGTAGGGGAGTTCTACACTCAGGAGAATACTGTTCTCGATATCTGCTCAGTGGTTGGTGATGCCGTTGGCGCAGAAGTCCCAGATCTCGTCGGCGGTCAGTGGGTTGGCGGTCTCGTCGTCGGGCGAGCCGCTGGACTGCGCGTTGAACATCACCGTCTGCATGATCAGCGCGGCCGTGCGGCGCGGCTTGACCTCCGGCGACAGCAGGCTTGCCTCCTCGGCGTCGGCGAGCAGCTCGGTGAACACGGCGAGCACCGGCGTGTGGGCGACCTTCACCTCGGTCGGATGCGAGACCAGCAGCTGGGGCGCGAAGTCGGTGAACAGCGGACGGCGGGCGTCCGGATCCGGCCTGCAGAGCTCGAACAGCAGCTGCACGGCGACCCTGAGCCGGTCGAGCGGCTCCTTCTGTCCGGAGGCGGCGGCCCGAATCTGGTCGGCGGTGCGGTTGAGGGCGTCCTCGAAGAGGGCGAGCAGCAGCTCGTGCTTGCCGTCGAAGTGCAGATAGAAGCTGCGTAGCGACTGGCGAGAACGGTCTACGACCTCCTGCACGGTGAAGTCGGTGGTGCCCTTCTCGTCGATGATCACCTGTGCGGCGTCGAGGAACCGCTGCACGCGCTGTTCGGCCCGCACCTTGGCGGCCTTGATGGAGCGCTCGACGGCGCGCTGCCTCCAGGCGGGCTCTTCGCTCGGGCTGCTCACCGCCGGATCCGTCCTTCGTGGCACAGGAACAACATAACCGCACTGTACCGGTACGTCTCGCCTGTTCGGGGACCTGTCGGCACGGGTGTCGGAGAAGTCCCGTCCTGGCCTCCAGGCGAGCGGCACCGGTAGAGCGGAAATGGGGTTCTCAATTTTGGAGATCGTTGCTATCGTCCTATCTGGCGACAAGACCGGAGGACCACCACATGGCACACTTCACGAAGCCTGACGAGGGCAGCTGGACCGAGCACTTCAAGATCGGCACCGAGCCAATTTCCTACGAAGACTCGGTGTCACCGGAGTTCTACGAGCTGGAACGGGACGCCATCTTCCGCCGGACCTGGCTCAACGTCGGCCGGGTCGAGCAGTTGCCGAGGAAGGGCAGCTACTTCACCAAGGAGCTGGACGCGGCGCGGACGTCCATCGTGGTCGTGCGAGGCAACGATGGCGAGGTGCGCGCATTCCACAACGTCTGCAGGCACCGGGGCAACAAGCTGGTGTGGAACGACTACCCGCGCGAGGAGACGAGCGGCTTCTGCCGCCAGTTCACCTGCAAGTACCACGCGTGGCGGTACTCGCTCGAGGGCGAGCTGACGTTCGTGCAGCAGGAGGGCGAGTTCTTCGACCTGGACAAGTCCGACTACGGGCTGGTCGGGGTGCGGGCCGAGGTGTGGGAGGGCTTCATCTTCGTCAACCTCGACCCCGAGAACACCACGCCGCTGCGGGAGTACCTCGGCGAGTTCGGCAAGGGCATCGAGGGCTACCCGTTCGACAAGCTGACGCAGGTGCACAAGTACCGCGCGGAGATCGGCAGCAACTGGAAGCTGTTCATCGACGCGTTCGCCGAGTTCTACCACGCGCCGATCCTGCACGGCGGGCAGTACGAGCCCGAGGAGCGGGCGAAGATCCAGAAGTACGGCTACCAGGCGCTGGCCTACGACGTCGACGGCCCGCACAGCCTGGTGTCCTCCTGGGGTGGCATCGCCCCGCCGCAGGAGCCGAAGATGGTCAAGCCGATCGAGCGGGCGCTGCGCAGTGGCCTGTTCGGTCCCTGGGACGCGCCGGACATCGGGCTGACCACCGAGCAGCTGCCGCCGGCGATCAACCCCACCCGTGATCCCCGCTGGGGCATGGACTCGTTCGTCTTCTTCCCGAACTTCATGCTGCTGATCTGGCGGCCCAACTGGGTGCTCACCTACCACTACTGGCCCACCTCGTACAACACGCACATCTTCGAGGGCACCGCCTACTTCGTCCCGCCGAAGAACGCTTTCGAGCGCCTGCAGCAGGAGCTCGCCGTCGTCTCGTTCAAGGAGTACGGCCTGCAGGACGGCAACACCCTCGAAGCCACCCAGACCATGCTCGAGTCCGGCACCGTGACCGACTTCCCGCTGTGCGACCAGGAGATCCTGCTGCGGCACCTGCACAACACCGCCGGTCAGTACGTACGTGACTTCCAGCAGCGGCAGGCGAAGCCGGCCGCGCCGAGCCGTTCCTGAGCCTTCGAGGAGAGACGATCATGGCCAATGTCCTGCCCCCCGAGTTCGCCGACCTGGAGCCGTTCGCGGACTGGGCGATCCCGACCGAGCGTGCGCGCTACGCCAAGCGGATCGCCAGCAGCATGGACGAGCTGCAGGCGTTCTACGACGCCGCATACCCGCGCCTGGAGAGCAGCACCGAGTACCTGCAGCAGGTCTCGATGGACGACATCGGCGAGGAGGACAAGCACTTGCTGTGGCTGTTCTGCTCGCTGGTGACCGTCGCCTTCCCCGTGGAGGCCTGGCGCCAGGCCCGCGTGCCCGACAGCGGTGCCTCCAGCATCGACGCCGTGCTCGAACCCGCCGTCTGAGGACCGGACAGTGGGCCGAACGCGCGCACCGCGACCACCGATACACCTGCGGGCCGCCCGGATGCTCGACGTGGACAAGGGCGAGCTCGTCGAGCCCGGCGAGCTGCTCGTCCAGGACGGCCGCATCGCCGAGGTCGCGCCCACCACGGTGCCGGACGGCACCGTGGTGCTCGACCTCGGCGACGTGACACTCCTGCCGGGACTGATGGACATGGAGGTCAACCTCCTGCTCGGCGGCCCCGACCACCGCAGCCCGCTCAACCCCGTGCAGGACGACCCGGCCGTGCGCACCCTGCGGGCCGTCGCGAACGCGCGCCGGACCCTGCGCGCCGGGTTCACGACCGTGCGAAACCTCGGCCTCTTCGTCCAGACGGGAGGCCTGCTGCTCGACGTCGCGCTGAAGAAGGCCATCGACCTCGGCTGGATCGACGGCCCGAGGGTGGTGCCCGCCGGGCACGCCATCACGCCGACGGGCGGGCACCTCGACCCCACGATGTTCCAGGCCTTCGCCCCGCACATCATGCCGCTGACAGTGGAGGAGGGGATCGCCAACGGCGTGGCCGAGGTACGCAAGGCGGTCCGCTACCAGGTCAAGCACGGCGCGCGCGTGATCAAGGTCTGCGCGTCCAACGGGGTCATGTCGCACACCGGCCCCGCCGGCGCCCAGCAGTACTCCGACGAGGAACTCGCGGCCATTGTGGACGAAGCGCACCGGGCCGGGCTCAAGGTCGCCGCTCACTGCATGGGCGACGACGCCATCCGGGCCGCGCTCGACGCCGGGATCGACTGCATCGAGCACGGCTCCCTCGCCACCGAGGCGACCCTGCGGCGCATGCTGGAACGGGAGACGTTCCTCGTGGCCACCACCTACCTCACCGAGGGAATGGACACCTCCAACGCGGCGCCCGAGCTGCAGGCCAAGGCGGCTGAGGTCTTTCCCCGCTCGCGGGCGACGATAAGCAGAGCCATCGAGCTGGGCGTGCGCATCGCCTGCGGCACGGACGCGCCGGCGATCCCGCACGGGCGCAACGCGAAGGAGCTGCTCGCGCTCGTCCAGCGCGGGATGACACCGCTGCAGGCCATCCGGGCCGCCACCACCGTCGCCGCCGAGCTGATCGACGCCGACGACCGGGGCCGCCTCGAAGCGGGACTCCTCGCCGACATCATCGCGGTGCCCGGCGACCCGCTGGCCGACATCGGTGTCACCGAGCAGGTCCGGTTCGTCATGAAGGGCGGCCAGGTGTACCGCGACGACCGGGAGCCGTCCACATGAGACCTTCAGCGGGCAGGGTCGCCGTCGTGACCGGTGCGGCCTCGGGCATCGGCCTCGCCGTGGCGCGGCGGCTGGCCAGGGACGGCGCGCGCGTGGCCGTGTTCGACCTCGACGCCGCCGCGGCGCGGGCCGCGGCGGAACGGATCGAGGCCGATGGCGGCTCCGCGCTCCCGGCCGCCGTCGACGTCGCCGACCGCGCGAGCATCGACGAGGGACTGGGCGCGGTACGTGAGCGCTTCGGGCCGGTCTCGATCCTGGTGAACTCCGCGGGTAAGGACGGCTTCAAGAAGTTCCTCAACATCACCGAGGAGGCGTGGCAGCGGATCGTCGCCGTCAACCTCACCGGCACGTTTCACTGCTGCCAGGCCGTAGTGCCCGACATGGCCGAGGCGGGCTGGGGCCGCATCGTCACCATCTCGTCCTCCAGCGCGCAGAGCGGGCAGCCGTTCATGACGCACTACGTGGCCTCGAAGGCCGGTGTCGTTGGCTTCACCAAGGCGCTCGCGCTGGAGCTGGGGCCGCAGGGCATCACCGTGAACACGATCCCGCCCGGGTTCATCGACACCCCGATGACCCGGCGCAACGAGGCCCGCGGCTTTCTCGGCGACGGTGTCGACCACCACGCCGCGCGCACTCCGGTGCGCAGGCCGGGCACGCCGGAGGACATCGCGGCGGCGTGCGCGTTCCTGGTGAGCGAGGAGGCCGGGTACGTCACCGGCCAGGTCTTCGGCGTCAACGGCGGACGCAACACCTGAGCCCTACAGCTCGACGAGCCGGGGCGCCCTGCCGTTCTCGCGCAGGACCGTCCCGGCCTCGCGGGTCAGCTCCCGCGCGCTGCCGAGCAGGCCGTCGAGCACGAGTGCGCGCCGCACGTGCCGGTGCAGCTCGTGCTCGGCGGTGAAGCCGATCCCACCCAGCACCTGCTGGCAATGCCGTGCCGCGGTCAGTGCCGCCTGCCCCGCGGCCGCCTTCGCCAGCAGCGAGCCGAGCTCGTCCCCGGCGGCCACGAGGGTGGCCTCCGCGCCCTCGATCGCCACCAGTGTCTCGGCTAGCCGGTGCCGCACGGCCTGGAACGAGGCGATGGGTTTGCCGAACTGCACGCGGTCGAGCGCGTGGGCGCGCGCCAGCTCCAGCATGGCCCTGGCGGTGCCGACGAGCCACCAGCCGAGCGCCCTGCGGCCCTCCGCGAGCGGAACGCGCTCGCCCTCGTCGGCGTGGTGGAGCGGCAGCTCGGGGTCGAGCGCCGCGCCCGGCTGGTTGGTGCGCTCCCACCGCACCCACGCCCCGCCCGCGTAGGGCAGGGTCACCGTGCCGCCCGCCTCCCCGCCGGCCGCGGTCAGCACGACGTCGTTGATCAGTGGTGCGTGCGCGCCGGTCTCGCCGAGCAGTGAGAACACCGTGGAGATCGCGACGTCGCGCGCCTCGGTGAGCAGCTCGGCCCAGCCCAGCCCGGTCAGCACCTCGTCGAGGCCGGTGCCCGAGAGCGACGTCATAGTCTTGCGCAGCGTCTCGGCCAGCAGCTCGAGCTCGGTGGTGTCCACGGTCATTCCCTTCCCAGGCCGAGCAGCCTGCGGGCGATGATGTTGCGCTGGATCTCGGCGGTGCCGCCGTAGATCGTCGCCGCGCGTGAGTACAGGAACTCGGACCGCCACGGTGACTCGTCCAGCTCCAGCACACCGGGCAGGAGGTCGCGGGCGGTGTCGAACAGGCGCTGCTCCGCGGTGGCCAGCAGCACCTTGTCGACGGAGGTCTCGGGGCCGAGCTTCGCGCCGTCGGCGAGCCGCCGTTGTGTCGCGTGGGAGCGGCAGCGGATCGTGTGCAGCGCGAGGAACGCGGCGCCGAGCGCGCCGTCGTCGGCGGAGGAAGTCTCGGCGGTGAGCCGGTCCAGCCGCGTGTAGAGGTGGGCGATCCGGTGCCAGAAACACGTCGAGCGCTCGTGCGGCAACAGGTCCATCGCCAGGCGCCACCCGTCGCCGGGGCGGCCGAGGATCCGGTCGCCGGGCACCACCACGTCGTCGAGGAAGACCTCGCAGAACTCCTCGCGCCCGTGCATGGTCCGCAGTGGACGCACGGTGATGCCGGGGGTGTCCATGTCCAGGAAAAACGCCGTGATGCCGTCGTGCCCGGGCGCGGTGCGGGCGAGCAGCACGCAGCGCGAGGCGAACTGTGCGAGGCTGGTCCACACCTTCTGCCCGCTGACCACCCAGTCGTCCCCGCGTGGCAGCGCCCTGGTGGTCAGCGAGGCGAGGTCGCTGCCGGAGCCGGGCTCGGAGAAGCCCTGGCACCACTGCTCGCTGCCGTCGAGCAGCCTCGGCACCATCTCGGCGGCGAGCCGCTTCGGTGCGTAGGCGAGCATCGTCGGCGCGAGCACCTCGACCATCGAGTAGATGCCGGGATCGGCCAGCTCGCGGGTGGTGACCTCCTCGCCGAGCACGGCCCGCAGCACGGCGGGCCCGCCGAGCCCGCCGATCTCCTCAGGCCAGCCGTAGCGCATCCAGCCCGCGTCGAACAGAGCGCGGCGGACGCGGGCCAGCTGCGCGACCTCTCCGGCGAACGAGCCGTCGTGGCCGGGGGAGAGGTCGTGCTCGTCGAGCCAGGCCCGCACACCCGACCGGAACTCCTCGACGTTCATGCCTCGCCGCGCCGGTAGGCGTGCGGGCGGCCCGAGTCGTGGGCGCCGCTGCGGCGGATGAACGTCATCGCCCTGGTGCGCAGCCGCCAGCCGTCCTCGGTGCGCGCGTAGGTGTCGGAGTAGTACCCGATGCGCATGTCGTGGGTGGCGTGGTCGACGAAGCACAGCGGCTGCGTGCCGGTCGCGGTGTCGCCGTCGAGCTCCACCACCGGCGTGCCGGTGAGGAACAGCCCCTTCGGCGCGGCCTCCACCAGAGCGGGGAACTCGGCGAGGGGGTAGGTGTCGCCGAAGGCGCTGTATGTGCCGTCCGACGTGAACACCGCGAGCAGTCCGTCGATGTCGCCCTTGGTGATGGTCACCGCGTACCGGGCGAGCAACTGCTGGATCTCCACCAGGTCGTCGGTCGGGGAACAGCTGTGCGCCACAGGTCTACCTTTCGTGTTCCGGCTCTATGCCGAAGGTGTTGAAGGCCATCGCCATCAGGCAGTAGCCGCCGATGGTGAACACCAGGTCCATCCGCTGGCGCTCGTCGAGCCGCTCACCGAGCGCGGACCAGGTCTCGTCGGAGAGCGTGGTGTTCTCGTCCAGCTCGTCTACGGCACCGAGCACGACGCTCTCGAACTCGTCGGCCGACTTCCCGCGTCCCGCGGCCTCGATCTCGGCCTCGGTCAGGCCCAGCTCCGCGGCGAACGCGGCGTGGTGGACCCATTCGTAGGCGCAGTCGCGGCGCCGGGCCACGCGCAGGATCGCCAGCTCGCGCAGCCGGGGCGGCAGCGTCGACCGCGCCATCAGGTGCGTGCTGAAGCCGAAGAACGCCTTGGCCAGGTCGGGGTGGCGGACCAGGGTGGAGAGCGCGACGCCAGCGCCCTCGGGATCCTGGCGCTTCCTCGGGACCAGGCCGGCCAGCGCGGCACGTGTCCGATCGTCCCACTCCTCGGCGGGCAGCGGTGGCAGGCGCATCGGGTCCTCCTACCGATGAGAATGTCATTCTCATTCAACGACGACAAGATTTCCATGGGTGTGGCGCCACGTCAACTCCCTGGCGGCCGAGCTCTGCGAAGTCCCAGCTCGCGATCTTGTGTGGGCATACGCGCAACCAGGCAGGCCTGCCGTCGGAGGAGAACGCGCACCTGCCCGCGTGCTTCTCCGGCGGCCCGGGTTCGCCCAGCGCTGGCCGTGGGAGAGCCGGCTCAGTCACGGCGCGGAGCCGTCCGGCCCGAACCACGGCGCGCTCTGGTGCAGTCCGCCTTGTCCTGCCGACCGTCGCCGCCGGCAAACGGGCGGGCGCGCGGGAAGGTCGCCGGTTCGCCGCGCCGCCATGTCGAGCGCGCTGCCCGGCGCGGCCCCGGCGCGGTTGCTCCCGAGCGAAGGTTGATTCTCCTATGATGAGAAGATAGTTTTCTCTCATTGAGAGCATCAGGTTCCTGTCGACCGCGCGAAGGGGACGTCGAATGAGCTCATCAGCATCGACGCTGAGTCCCGGTGACCAGCTCGCCAGCACCGTCTGCACCACGAGGGTGGTGGTCGTCCGCGCCCCGGCCGAGGGGCAGCCGGTCATCACGTGCGGGGGCAGCCCGATGGTTCCCGCGTCGGCGGCGGCGGCCGCGCCGAAGCCGGCCGCGGCCGGCGCCACCACGCTCATCGGAAAGCGCTACGTGGACGCGAACGAGACGCTCGAGCTGCTCTGCACCGCTTCGGGGGCGGGCGAGCTCAGCTGCGACGGAGTCCCGATGACCACCAAGGTCGCCAAACCACTGCCAGCCTCGGACTGAAAGGAACCGCCATGCACCGGGACGACATGATCCTCATCAGCGTCGACGACCACATCATCGAGCCGCCCGACATGTTCGTGAACCACCTGCCGGAGAAGTACCAGAAGGACGCTCCGCAGCTGGTGCACCAGGACGACGGCACCGATGTCTGGAAGTTCCGCGACACGGTGATCCCCAACGCGGCGCTCAACGCCGTGGCCGGGCGGCCCAAGGAGGAGTACGGCATGGAGCCGCAGGGACTGGATGAGATCCGTCCCGGCTGCTACGACGTGCACGAGCGGGTCAAGGACATGAACGCGGGCGGGATGCTCGCGTCGATGAACTTCCCCTCGTTCCCGGGGTTCGCCGCGCGCCTGTTCGCCACCGAGGATCCCGACTTCTCCCTGTCGCTCGTGCGCGCCTACAACGACTGGCACATCGACGAGTGGTGCGGCGCCTACCCCGGCCGGTTCATCCCCATGGCGCTGCCGGTGATCTGGGACGCCGAGGCCTGCGCGGACGAGGTGCGCAGGGTCGCGAAGAAGGGCTGCCACTCGCTGACGTTCTCCGAGAACCCCGCCGCCCTCGGCTACCCGAGCTTCCACGACGAGTACTGGAACCCGCTGTGGAAGGCGCTGTGCGACACCAACACGGTGCTGTCGGTCCACATCGGATCGTCCGGGCGGCTCACGATCCCCGCGGTGGACTCGCCGCCGGACGTGATGATCACGCTGCAGCCGATGAACATCGTCTCGGCCGCCGCCGACCTGCTGTGGTCGCGCGTGATCAAGGAGTTCCCCGACATCAGGATCGCCCTGTCCGAGGGCGGCACCGGCTGGATCCCGTACTTCCTGGAGCGCGTGGACCGCACGTTCGAGATGCACGCGACGTGGACGTTGCAGGACTTCGGCGGCAAGCTGCCGAGCGAGGTGTTCCGCGAGCACTTCCTCACCTGCTTCATCAGCGACTCGCTCGGCGTGAAGCTCCGGCACGAGATCGGCATCGACAACATCTGCTGGGAGGCCGACTACCCGCACAGCGACTCGATGTGGCCGGGCGCGCCCGAGGAGCTCGGCGGGGTGATGGAGCGCTTCCAGGTGCCGGACTCCGACATCGACAAGATGACCTACCAGAACGCGATGCGCTGGTACTCCTTCGATCCGTTCGCGCATGTGCCGAAGGAGCAGGCCACCGTAGGGGCACTGCGCCGCGCGGCGAAGGACCACGACGTCTCCGTGCAGTCGCGCAGCCACCGGGTGATCGACCCCTCCGAGAAGCTCGAGGGCTACCGCCAGCGGGCGCGCAGGGCCGTCGCCGCGGCCCGGTGAGGGCGCAGTGGACTTCGCGCTGACCGAGGACCAGGAGATCATCCGCAAGTCGGTCGCCGAGCTGGCGAGGCGGTTCGACGACCGGTACTGGATGGAGAAGGACCAGGCACACGAGTTCCCCGGCGAGTTCTACGACGCGATCGCCAAGGGCGGCTGGCTGGGCATCACGATCCCGGAGGCCTACGGCGGGCACGGGCTCGGCATCACCGAGGCGTCCCTGGTGCTGGAGGAGGTCTCTCGCTCCGGCGGCGGGATGAACGCCGCGAGCGCGATCCACCTATCGATCTTCGGCATGCACCCGGTGGTGGTGCACGGCTCAGAGGAACTCAAGCGGCGCACGCTGCCGAGGGTGGCGACCGGCGACCTCCACGTGTGCTTCGGGGTCACCGAGCCCGGTGCGGGACTGGACACCTCGCGCATCACGACGTTCGCGCGGCGCGAGGGCGACCACTACGTCGTCAACGGCCGCAAGGTGTGGATCTCCAAGGCCATGGAGTCGGAGAAGATCCTGCTGCTGACGCGCACCACGCGGTACGAGGACGTCGAGAAGAAGACCGACGGGATGACGCTGTTCCTCACCGACCTCGACCGGAGCAGGGTCACGGTGCGGCCGATCCGCAAGATGGGCCGCAACGCCGTCACCTCCAACGAGCTGTTCATCGACGACCTGCGCGTGCCGGCCGAGGACCGGGTCGGCGAGGAGGGCAAGGGATTCACCTACCTGCTCGACGGGCTCAACCCCGAGCGGATGCTCATCGCCGCCGAGGCGCTCGGGCTCGGCAGGGTGGCGCTGGACAGGGCCGTGCGGTACGCGGGTGAGCGCGTGGTGTTCGACCGGCCGATCGGCGCCAACCAGGGCATCCAGTTCCCCCTGGCCGACTCGCTGGCCCGGCTCGACGCGGCGGAACTGGTGCTGCGCAAGGCGACCTGGCTCTACGACAACGGCAGGCCGTGCGGTCGCGAGGCCAACACCGCCAAGTACCTCTGCGCCGACGCCGGGTTCACCGCGGCCGACCGGGCGCTGCAGACCCACGGTGGCATGGGCTATGCCGAGGAGTACGACGTCGCCCGCTACTTCCGCGAGGCCAGGGTCATGCGCATCGCACCGGTCAGCCAGGAGATGGTCTTGAACTACCTGGGCTCACACACACTGGGAATGCCGAGGAGCTACTGATGGCCGACAACACCGGGCTGTTCGACCTCGCGGGACGTTCCGCGCTCGTCACCGGAGCCGCTGGGGGCATCGGCGCCGCGGTCGCGCGAGCGCTGGCGGACGCGGGCGCCGCCGTGCTGGTGACCGATGTGGACGGTGCCGCCGCCTCCGCCGTCGCCGAGCGGATCCGCGCCGAGGGCGGCAAGGCAGAGGGCGCCGCGCTGGACGTGCGGGACCGGGCCTCGGCGGGCGACGCCGCCGCCCGTGCCGCCGCGCTCTCCGACGGGCGGCTGCACATCCTCGTCAACAACGCGGGCGTCACGGCGCCGGCGATGTTCCCCGACCTCGACGAGGACGGTTTCCGGCGCGTGCTCGACATCCACGTCATGGGCACGGTGAACTGCTCCCAGGCGGCGCTGCCGTACCTGCCGGAGGACGGCACCGGGCGGATCATCAACGTCACCTCTTCCGCCGGCATCACGGGCACGCTCGGCCAGGTCAACTATTCGGCTGCCAAGGCGGGCATCATCGGCATCACCAAGTCGCTCGCCAGGGAACTGGCCAGGAGGAACGTCCTCGTCAACGCGCTCGCCCCGCTGGCGGCCACGCCGATGACGGAGACCATCCGCACCAACGAAAAGTTCGCGGCGACCATGCTCGCCCGGATCCCGCTGCGCCGCTGGGCCGAGCCGGAGGAGGTCGCGGGCGCCTTCGTGTTCCTCGCCTCCGACGCCGCCTCGTTCGTCACCGGGCAGGTGCTGCCCGTCGACGGCGGCATGGTGATGTGATGCCGGGACCGCTGGCCGGCGTCACGGTGGTCAGTCTCGAGCAGGCGGTGTCCGCGCCGATGTGCAGCCGCACGCTCGGCGACCTCGGCGCCCGCGTGATCAAGGTGGAGAACCCCGGTGGCGGCGACTTCGCCCGCCACTACGACGACGTCGTGAACGGCCTCGCGGCCCACTTCGTGTGGGTCAACCGCGGCAAGGAGTCGGTGACGCTCGATCTCAAGTCCGAGGCAGGGCTGGAGCTGCTGCACCGCCTGCTCGACCGGGCCGACGTGCTGGTGTCCAACCTGACGCCCGGCACAACGGCCCGCCTCGGCATCGCCCCTGCCGACCTCGCCGAGCGGCATCCCGAGCTGATCGCCGTGGAGATCGACGGCTACGGCCCCGGCGGGCCCCTTTCGCACAAGCGCGCCTACGACCTGCTGGTGCAGGCCGAGTCGGGTGCCTGCGCGATCACGGGATCGCCGGGGGCGCCGGCGAAACCGGGCCCGCCGATGGCCGACGTCTGCTCGGGGCTCTACGCGGCGCTGTCGGTGCTGTCGCTGCTCTACGCCCGCCGGTCCGGCACGATCGCGGTGAGCCTGTTCGACACGATGACCGAGCTGATGGGCTATGCGCTCACCTACACCCGGCATTCCGGTGTCGACCAGCAGCCGCGCGGCATGGGCTCGCCCGCGGTCGCCCCTTACGGCGCCTACGCCACGGCCGACGGGCAGACCGTCGTGCTCGGCACCACCAACGACCGCGAGTGGCAGCGCCTGGCGCGCGACCTCCTCCAGCGACCCGACCTCGCCGAGGACGACCGGTTCCGCACCAACTCGGGTCGCGTGCGGCACAGCGACCTGCTCGACCGCGAACTCGGCGCGTGGTGCGCCCGGCACGACCTCACCTACGTGCAGAAGCGCGCCGACGACGCGGGCATCGGCAACTCCCGCTTCAACGTCCCCAGCGAGGTCGTCGCCCACCCGCAGCTGGCCGCGCGCGAGCGCTGGCGCGACATCGACACCCCTGCGGGCCGGGTGCCCGCACTGCTGCCTCCTCCGGTGATCGCGGGCTACGAGCCGCCGATGGGCTCGATCCCCGCGCTCGGCGAGCACACCGACGCGGTGCTGGCCGAGCTGGGGCTCGGCGAGGCCGAGATCGCGGGGCTGCGCGAGCAGGGCGCGATCGGGGCCCTGCCGTGACCCCGGTGCTGCTGAGCGGGGATCGCGCGGGCGTGCGGACCCTGACGCTGAACCGCCCGCAGCGCAAGAACGCGCTCGACGCCGAGCTGTGGGAGGCGCTGCGCGGTGCGCTCGGGGCGGTGGCCGCCGATCGCGACGTGCGGGCGCTCGTGCTCACCGGTGCCGGCGGCGCGTTCTGCTCGGGCGCCGACCTCGCCGCGGCGCGGGCCGACGTGCACCCCGTGGACAAGCTGCGCATCCCCACCGAGGTCACGCTGCTGCTGCACGAGCTGAGGGTGCCCACGATCGCCAAGGTCACCGGGGTCGCGGTCGGCGCGGGATGGAACCTGGCACTCGCCTGCGACCTCGTGGTCGCCACACCGGAGTCGCGGTTCTCGCAGATCTTCGCGCGGCGAGGGCTGTCGCTGGACTGCGGCGGCTCGTGGCTGCTGCCGAAGCTCGCCGGGCTCCAGCAGGCCAAACGGCTCGCCCTGCTCGCCGAGCTGGTCGACGCCGAGCAGGCCCTCTCGCTGGGCCTCGTGACGTGGGTGGTGCCCGGCGAGGAGATCGACGGGTTCGTCGAGCAGCTGGCTGACCGGCTCGCGGCGGGCCCACCGGTCGCGCTCGCCCAGACCAAGGCGCTGCTCAACGAGGGCGCCGGCCGGACGTTGCGCGAGGCCCTCGCCAGCGAGGCGAGGGCGCAGCCGATCAACTTCGCCACGGCCGACGTGCCGGAGGCGTACGCCGCGTTCGCCGAGAAGCGCGAGCCGGTGTTCACCGGCCGCTGGGCGGCGGGCCGGTCATGACCGTGAGGTGGAGGTAACCCGTGCGTGAAGTGGTCATCGTCGAGGCGGTCCGTACCCCCGTGGGCAAGCGGAAGGGTGGGCTCTCCACCTGGCACCCCGCTGACCTCTCGGCCGTGGTCCTGACCGCGCTGGCCGAGCGGGCCGGGATCGACCCGGGCGTGGTGGACGACGTGGTGTGGGGCTGTGTCTCCCAGGTTGGCGACCAGTCGAGCAACATCGGCCGCTATGCGGTGCTGGCGGCGGGCTGGCCGGAGAGCATTCCCGGCACCACTGTCAACCGCGCGTGCGGGTCGAGCCAGCAGGCGCTCGACTTCGCCGCGCAGGCCGTCATGTCGGGTCAGCAGGACGTGGTCGTCGCCGGCGGTGTCGAGGTCATGAGCCGGGTGCCGCTGGGGGCCGCGCGGGCCAGCGGCATGCCGTACGGGCCGAAGGTGCTGGAGCGATACGACGGCTTCTCCTTCAACCAGGGCATCTCGGCGGAGAAGATCGCGCAGAAGTGGGGCTTCTCCCGCACCCGCCTCGACGAGTTCGCCGCCCTGTCGCACGAACGCGCCGCCGCGGCTCAGGACAGTGGTGCGCTGTCCGCCCGGCTCGTCCGGATGGACACGCTGACCGCCGATGAGGGTGTCCGGCGAGGGACCACTGTGGACATTCTCGCCGGGCTGAAGCCGGCGTTCACCGCCGACGGCGTGATCCACGCGGGCAACTCGTCCCAGATCTCCGACGGCGCCGCCGCGCTGCTGGTGACGACCCCGGAGAAGGCGCGCGAGCTGGGCCTGACGCCGTTGGTGCGGTACCGCGCGGGCGTGGTGACGGGAGCCGATCCGGTGCTGATGCTCACCGGGCCGATCCCGGCCACGGAGATGGTGCTGCGCAAGGCCGGTGTCGCGCTCGCCGACGTCGAGGTCTTCGAGGTGAACGAGGCGTTCGCGCCGGTGCCGCTGGCGTGGCTTGCCGAGACCGGCGCCGACCCGGACCTGCTCAACCCGCTCGGCGGCGCCATCGCGCTAGGGCACCCGCTCGGCGCGTCCGGCGCGGTGCTCATGACACGCATGATCCAGCACATGCGGGACAACGGAATTCGCTACGGCCTGCAGACCATGTGTGAGGGCGGCGGCACGGCCAACGCCACACTCGTCGAGCTCGCCGACTGAGGAGGAGCCGTGCGCAGAGACGTCTTCACCGCGGACCACGAGGACTTCCGCGAGACGGTGCGGACCTTCGTGGCGAAGGAGGTGGTGCCGCACTACGAGGAGTGGGAGCGGGCGGGCCGGATGCCGAGGGAGGTGTTCGCGAAGCTCGGCGCGTTGGGCGTGCTGGGCATCGCCATCCCCGAGGAGTACGGGGGAGCGGGTATGGCCGACTACCGCTACAACGTCGTGCTGCAGGAGGAGGCCTCCCGCGCGCTGGTCACGCTCGGTACCGTGCGCACCCAGCTCGACGTGATCCTGCCGTACTTCCTCGCCTACGCGGACGCGGGTCAGCGCGACCGCTGGTTCCCCGGGCTCGCGGCGGGCACGTTGCTGACCGCCATCGCCATGACCGAGCCGGGCACGGGCTCCGACCTCGCGGGCGTCCGCACCACGGCGGTGCGCGACGGCGACCACTACGTACTCAACGGCGCCAAGACGTTCATCACCGGGGGGCTGCTGGCGGATCTGGTGATCGTGGTGGCGAGGACGTCGGCCGACCCGGGGGACCGGAGGGCGGGGCTCACGCTGCTCGTGGTCGAGGACGGCATGCCAGGGTTCAGCAGGGGCAGGGTGCTCAACAAGATCGGGCTCAAGGTCCAGGACACCGTGGAGCTGTCGTTCGACGACGTCCGCGTTCCCGTGGCCAACCGGCTCGGCGAGGAGGGCCAGGCGTTCCGGTACCTGGGCCACAACCTGCCGCAGGAGCGGATGACGGTGGCGGTCGGCTCGGTCGCGCAGGCGCGGGCCGCGGTGGCCACGACGACCGAGTACGTGAAGGAGCGCAAGGCCTTCGGGACTTCGGTGGCGTCGTTCCAGAACACGAAGTTCGAGCTCGCGGGCATGGCCGCGGAGGTCGAGGCCGCGCAGGCGATGCTCGACCGCGCCGTGCTGGCGCTGGTGGACGGCGAGCTCTCCGGAGCCGACGCCGCGAAGGTGAAACTGTTCTGCACCGAGACGCAGGGCCGGGTCGTCGACCGCTGCCTGCAGCTCTTCGGCGGCTACGGCTACATGGCCGAGTACCCCATCGCGAGGCTGTACACCGACGCCCGCGTGGCCCGGATCTACGCCGGGACGAGCGAGGTCATGAAGGTGATCATCGCGAAGTCGCTCGGCCTCTGAGGCCGCGGACCGCTTTCGCTGAGACCCTTGTCACAGCTCGCAAACCAACCTAATGTATGTTCAGTAGGTCGGTTGAACAAGGGAGTTCGGTGTCCGATCAACGTCCTTATGCCACGCTGCTCGCCAAAGGTGAGGATCGGCGGCAACGCATCCTGACCATCGCCCAGCGGCTGCTGGTGCGACAGGGCTGGCGTAACACGACACTCGGCCAGATCGCCCGTGAAGCCGGGATCAGTCCGGCAGGCCTGCTGCACCATTTCGAGTCCAAGGAGCAGTTGCTGCACGCAGTGCTCGAAGCACGCGATGCCTACGACGACGCTCACCGGGACACCTCGGGCGACATCATCGACCAGATCGACGGGGTCGCCGCGCGTTTCGACGAGGTGCCCGACCTGGTCGGTATGTTCGTCGTTCTCCTGATCGAGAACCTCGACCCCGAGGCTCCGCTGCACGATCGTCTGCTCGTCAGGTATCGCGCCGCGGTCGACACCGTCGCCGAGGGGATCCGACAAGGGCAACGCGCCGGCCGGTATCGCCCGGATGTGGATCCGGCCGTCAAGGCCGTTGAAATCGTCGCCTTTCTTTACGGGATGGAGACATCATGGCTGCTCGACCCGTCGATCTCGCTGACCGCGGTGTTCAAGGAGTACACCAGGTCACTGGCACGTCAGCTCACCGTGCACGCAGACGTCCCCTGAGGCCGAGGCTGGTGGTCGTGTCCCCGACCACCGCCGAGGTCGTGCGGGCCGCGGGAGGCTGGCTGTTCGACCGCGTGATGGCGGGCTGGGACGTGCTCGTGCTCGTCGCCGACCCGCTGAACTCCCGCCCGCTGCGGATCCTCGGGGCCAAGGGAGTGGATCTTGAGGCGGCGCTGACCTCGCGCGTGAGCGGTCCCCGGCCGCACGCCCTCGCCGTCGACGCGGGACTGTACGAATCGGACGATCGGGTGCAGCGGCTCGTGGTGCGCTCGCTCGACCACGGGCTGACCGATGTACGGCTGTGGGGCGACGACTGGACCGGGGGGCTCGACGAGGACAGCGGTTCCGTGCGCCACCGGCTGAGCGTGGCGGCGAGGGCGTTCAAGGCGCAGGCGCTGGCAGCCACCGCGGCACCCGCCGGATCGGTCGACGTGACGGAGGTGTTCCGCAGCGGAGACCTGTTGCCCGCACCGCCCAGCCTGGTGCCCACCGGTTAGCGGGCGGTCCGCTCTGCAGTGAAGGCCACCTTCACTGCGTTGGGCGCAGTGAAGGTGGCCTTCACTGCAGGGGTGGCCGGGTCAGCGGATGAGGTCGAACGTCTGGCCCTCTCCGCCGAGCAGCGCGTCGGCGGGAACGCGAACGTCCTCGTAGTGGATGAACGCGTGGAATCCCTCGTTCTCCGGCTCGCCGTACAGGCCGACGCCCGGCGTGTCGGTGGGCACGGGGAACATCGACATCCCCGGGTAGGGGCTGACGTCGGGGTCGGTCACCGCCATCACGATCAGGAGGGACGACGTCTTCGCGTTGGAGGAGAAGAACTTCCAGCCGTTGATCACCCAGCCGGCACCGTCGCGCACCGCGCGCGGGGTCGGCGCCCGCCTGCGGTTCGGTCATCGAGTACGACGAGAACAGCTCGCCGTCCGGTAGCGGGCGGAGGTAGCGCTCCTGCTGCTCCGGGTGCCGTAGTGGGCGATGATCTCGGCGTTGCCGGTGTCCGGCGCCTGACAGCCGAACACGATCGGCGCCCACTGCGAGCGGCCGAGGATCTCGTTGAGCAGGGCCAGTTTCAGCTGCCCGTAGCTTTGGCCGCCCAGCTCGGGGCCGAGGTGCGTGGCCCACAGCTGCCGGCGGCGCACCCTCCTCCTTCAGCGGATCGATGATCTTGCGCTTGGTCCCACACAATTGCGCCTCCTCGCCGGGAGTGAGAATATGTCTCTCGCGAACGAGAACGTGATTCTTGAAGGCAAGTAGTGTGTCATGTGAGTTGGAGACCAGTTTCGTCCCGGCAACGGTGCCGAGGAGGTCGAGGCGACCATGGCCACGCTGTCGGCGCGGTGGGAACCGGTGGCAGGCGGCGCATCCACCACGTCGGCCGCTGGTCCGACGACGTGGCCGCCGACTCCGCCGTGCTCGCCGCCCACGGCTGCGTCACCGAGGCGAGCAGGACGGGCTCCGGCCGCGCGCCGTACCTCAGCTTTCCGCGCAGCACCTGCAGCACCACGGGTTTCCGGCTCGAGCTCGTCAGCAGGGCGGCGGAGCCGGGACTGATGCGATGCTGGGCCGCGCCCGGCACCGGACGACGACAGGAGGAAGGCCGATGACGACCGTGGGCATCGCGACCGGCTCGGGCCGGGGGATGGGGCTGGCGTGCGCGCGCCGGCTCACGACGATGGTGGACGTGCTGCTGCTCGTCGACCGCGACGAGGCGGGCGTGAGCGCCGCCGCGGGCAAGCTCGCGGCCGAGGGGTCCGCGCACGTCGAACCGGTCGCGCTGGACGTCACCGATCGCGACGGGCTCGCCCGGCTCGCCGATCGGGTCGCCGACACCGGCACGCTGCGGGCGGTGGCACACGCCGCGGGCATCTCCCCGACGATGGCCGACTGGCGCCGCATCCTCACCGTCGACCTCGTGGGCACGGCGCTGCTGACGGAGGCGTTGCGCCCTCTCGCCACCGAGGGCACCGCCCTGGTGTGCTTCGCCTCGATGGCCCCGCTGCTCGGCCCGGCCGAGGAGCACCCCGCCGTACTCGCGGCACTCGACGACCCGCTCGCAGAGCGGTTCCCGGAGCGGCTGCACGACGCTCTGGGCGCGCCGCTCGAGGACACGGGCACCGCCTACGCGTGGGCCAAACGCGGGGTGCACCGGCTGGTGCGCAGGGAGGCTGTGCTCCTGGGGCCCGTGGGCGCCCGGATCTGCTCGGTGTCGCCGGGGATCATCGACACGCCGCAGGGCAGGCAGGAGGAACAGAGCCACCCGAGCATGGCGGCGCTCGTGCGGCAGACCCCGCTGGGCCGCAAGGGCAGGCCGGAGGACGTCGCGGCGGTGGTCGCGTTCGCGCTCTCCGACGAGGCCGCGTTCCTCACCGGCACCGACCTCCTCGTCGACGGCGGCGTGTGCGCCGCCCTGCACCGGTGAGCGGCCCATGGCGACGCGACGAGTGGTCACCGGCCTCGCGGACGACGGCACGGCACGAGTGGTGAGCGACGGGCCCGCTCCCTGCGTGCTCACAGACGAACGGGCGCCCGGCTACGAGACCGTTCACCTGTGGGCGACCGACGACGTTCCAGCCGTGCCCGGTGACGGCGCCGACCCGACCCATTCCGGCCAGGCGTTCTTCCCGGGGCCCAAGGGATCACGGTTCTTCGTCAACGTCTTCCCGCCCGGCATGGGCACGGCGCCACCGGACGGCCCCGCCTCACCCGAGCGGATCTTCATGCACGTCACGCGCACGGTCGACTACGGGATCGTGCTGCACGGCGAGCTCACGCTCGTGCTCGACTCCGGCGAGGAGGTCACGTTGCGGGCAGGCGACACGGTGGTGCAGAACGGGACGATGCACGGCTGGCGCAACGCCTCGGCAGCGCCCGCGACGGTGGCCTTCGTGGTCCTCGGTGCCGAGGAGGCCGCCCCGTGACCGGCACCCTGCTCACGCCGAGCCGGTACGCGCGCGAGAGTCCGGACGCGCCGGCGATCGTCCTCGGCGGCTCCGGCGGCGAGGTGGTGACCTTCGCGCAACTGCACGAACGCTCCGTTCGCTTCGCCGCCGCGTGGGCCGCACAGCGCAGCGGCCTGTACTACACGGCCATCGACAACCATCTACGGCCGGGCGAGGCGCAGTACGTGCTCGACGACTGCGGAGCGAGCGCTGGTGGCGAGTGAGGCGATGGCCGGGGTCACCGCCGGTCTCGAGCGCACCCGTGTCCCCGTGAGCGTCGCGGCGGCGGGCGAGCTGCCCGGGTTCGAGCGCTACGACGACGTGCTGGCCGCCGGGACCGCGCGGGAGCTGCCCGATGAGTGCGAGGGGCGCAAGATGCCCTACTCGACGGGCAGGCCGAAGGGCGTGCGCAAACCGTTGCCCCGCACGCCGTTGGGCGACCCGCCGGCGGCACCCGCGCAGATGGCGGCTGGCGGACCCTCGACGAGGACGGTACCTCTACCTCGCCCGGCGAGGACGTGCCGAACGTGCTGCTGCGGCGGTTCGGCCATCCCGGGGAGATCGTCACCGCCGCGCTGTACTACGCGAGCCACGCCTCGGGATACACCACCGGCTCACTGCTGCGGGTCGACGGCCTGGGGCCGGTGTGAGTCCCGTGGAGAGTGACGTCGCGAGCCGGATCGCCCAGCGTTCGCTCGCCAAACGCCGAGCCGACTACGCGGGGGAGGTCCGCAGGCTGCTCGACGCGGCGCTGGAGCTGATGCGGGCGGGCGGCACGACCTCCCGGCCGAGGGTCGCCGACATCGTGGCGGCGGCCGGGTTGTCCAACGAGGCGTTCTACCGGCACTTCCCTTCGAAGGACGCGCTCGTCGCCGCGATCCTCGAGGACGGCAGCGAACGGCTGCGCGGCTACGTCGCGCACCAGATGAGCAAGGAGCCCACGCCGGAGGGCAAGGTCCGGCGCTGGGTGGCGGGTGTGCTCTCGCAGGCGTCCGGGGACGTCGCGGCGACCACGCGGGCCGTGCTGTGGAACGCGGGCGGCGTGACCGGGCCTGCCCCGTCGGGTCCGCCGTCGGTCACCGGGCTGCTCGCAGTGCTGCTGCGGGAGCCGTTCGCGGCGCTCGGGAGTGCCGATGCCGCGTTCGACGCCTCGCTCGCCGCGCACGCCACCGTCGGGACGCTGGCCGACCACCTCTGGGGCCGGTCCGTGCCCGCGCCGTCCGATGTGGACCGGATCACCGCGTTCTGTCTGCGGATCGTGAAGACCTAGGTACGCAGGCTGCGGAGGAAGAGGCGCACCGCACTGGCGACGTGTCGTCGCCGGTCGGCCTCGGCGCGCACGATGCCGAAGGAGGCGAGCCGCGCCGGGGTGCCTGAGACGAGCCCGAGGAAGTGCTCGGCGAGCACCTCCGGGTCGTCGGCCAGGGCGATGTCGCCGGTCTCCGCGTGCCGGTTCAGCAGCTCCACCACGAGCTGCCTGCGCGGCCAGAACCCGGCGGAGTACGCGTTCCGGGCGATGTCGGGGAACCGGGTCGCGTGGGCGATCGCGACCTGCCCGAGGCGGACCATCGCCGGGTCGAGCGCGCGCCGCAGCGCGGTCTCGGCGATGGCGGTCAGCGCGCCCTCCAGGTCGTCGAGGTCCGGCGGCGGTGGCTCCGCGACGGGCCAGTCCGCGCGCTGCATCGCCCACGCCATCACCGAACGGAAGACGGCTTCCTTGCCGGGGAAGCGGGCGTAGAGCGACGCCTTGGTGGTGCCGGCCGCGGCCGCGATGGCGTCCATCGAGGTGTCCTCGTAACCGTGTTCCAGGAACAGCTCGAGTGCGCGCTCCCGCACCGTCTCGTCGAGCAGCCTCGCCTGCTCGCGCGTCGGCCTCCCGCCCCTGCGGGATCGAGTCGGTGGCGTCATCTGCCGCAGTCTGCCAGAACGAAAGCCCTGGACATAACTAGACTCGCAAGTATAGTTAATAGTGCGATCCCCTCACCCCAGCCGGAGGCGCGATGTCAACGACGACGAACCAGCGGGAGACCATCGAGGCGCTCGACGAGCGGTTCCAGGAGCGGCGCCGTCAGGTGCCCGTGCTGGCGAAGCGGGCCGACGCGGAGGGCATCTCCGCGATCCGCGCCAAGGAGGACCTCGTTCCGCTGCTCTTCCCCCACACCACCTACAAGAGCTACCCCGAGACCCTCGTGAGCAAGGGCCGGTGGGCGCAGTTGAACCGCTGGCTCGACTCGCTGTCGACTCATCGCGTCGACGTGGACGTGACCGGGGTCGAGACCGTCGACGACTGGATCGAGCGGCTCGAATCGGCGGGACATCTGGTGACCAGCTCCAGCGGGACGAGCGGCAAGGCGTCGTTTCTCAACAAGACCCGGCGCGACCGGGAGACCTCACTGCGGAACATGCTGGACGGCCTGGCCGACCTTGGCGTGGTGCCCGAGCGCACGTGGCACGTCATTCCGGTCGGACCCGACACCGGCGTGAGCGCTCACCAGGCCACCCGCGACATGATTCTCGACGCCTACGCCAGGCCGGACTCCATCCCGGTACCCACCGCCGAGGTCCGCAAGGACCACTACAGTTACCTCTCTCGCGTCGCCGTCATTCGCAAGGCCATGGCCGACGGCACCGCGAACCCCGACGATGTCGCGGCGATCGAGGCCGACGGCGCGAACCGGCAACGGCAGACCGAGGAGCGCCTGCGCCACTTCGCCGAGCACATCCTGAAGCGGCGGCACGAGCGCATCTTCTTCAACTCGATGTTCGCGCCGCTGTTCCGGCTCTGCGAGATCCTCGAGGAGTCCGGCGCCGCGGCCGGCGACCTCACCGGCGAGAACGCGCTGATGACCGGCGGCGGTCTCAAGGGCAACACGCTCCCGCCCGACTACCAGGAGCGGATCTTCCGCATGCTCAACATCTCGCCGTCCCGCTTCTACCACTACTACTCGATGCAGGAGCTGAACCTGCGCGCCCCCAGGTGCGCCGAGGGCCGCTACCACGTGCCCGCCGGGCTGACCCTGTTCGTGCTGGACAAGGACGGCGAGGCGCCGGCGTCCGGATCGGACGGTGAGGTGGAGGGCCGCGCCGCGTTCTTCGACTCGACCGTGGACGGGCGCTGGGGCGGGACGATCACCGGCGACAAGATCCGTGTCGACCTCCGGGGCTGCCCCTGCGGGCGCCAGGGGGAGAGCATCCACCCCGACATCGTCCGGTACTCCGACCTGCGCGACGACGACAAGATCGCCTGTGCGGGCACGATCGACGCCTACGTCCGCGGCTTCGTCGCCGAGTGAGGGAGCAGACCATGACAGCCACGGCGACCGCGCCCTCCGGGGCCAAGATCCGCGTTCCCCATTTCGTCCGGGGCAAGCTCGTCTACGGCGAGGACACCGAGTACCACTCGCGCGACTTCGGCGTCCCGTTCGTCACCCCACGCCTTGAGCTTGGTGAGCTGTTCGTGCCGCGCACCGAGCCCGGGCCCGCGTTCGACGTGCCGGTGTCCGAGATCATCGACTACCTCGTGGAGACCGGCAAGCACCTCACGCTGGAGAAGAACGCCTACCTGCAGGAGTCGCTGGAGATGACCCTGCGCGTGAGCGCGCTGCCCCGGCGGATCATCGAGAACACCTTCCGCAGGCCGGGACAGTTCCTCACGCGGGAGGCGCTGGAGTACCGCATCGAGCGCACGTTCGGCGGCGGCGCCGTGCTCGACGGCTGGGCCGAGCACACCGATCCGGCCGGCCGGGTCAGCCGGGTGCGCGCGTTCCCGCCCCGCCTGGTGCACATGCTCGCCGGCAACTCGCCCAGCGCGGCCATGACCTCGATCGCCGACGCCGCGCTCGTCAAGGCCGTCAACGTGTTCAAGATGCCCTCGGCCGACCCGTTCACCACGGTCGCCGTGCTGCGCACGATGGCCGACCTCGCCCCTGACCACCCGGTGCTGCGGTCGATGTCGGCCGTGTACTGGCGCGGTGGCGACGCCCGCGTGGAGGGCGTGCTCTACCGCTCCCAGTACTTCGACAAGCTCGTCGCGTGGGGCGGCGGGGACGCCATCGCCAACGCCGCGAAGTACGTGGCGCCCGGCTTCCAGCTGATCGCCTTCGATCCCAAGGTGTCGATGTCGATGATCGGCAGGGAGGCCTTCGAGTCCGAGGACACCCTGCGCGAGGTCGCCGAGCGCGCGGCCACGGACGCCACGGTGTTCAACCAGGACGCGTGCGTCGCGCCCCGGCACATCTGTGTCGAGGGCGGCCTCGCCGAGGCCGACCGGTTCGCCGCACTGCTGTGTGAACGGCTCGGCGTGGACCGGGAGTTCGCGTCGGCGGCCGGCCCGAGGACCCCGAGCGATGTGCGGGAGGCCGTGGACGGCCTGCGTTTCCTCGAACCCGACTACCACGTGTGGGGTGACTACGACGGGCGCGGGCTCGTCGTGCGCTCGCCGGAGCCGGTGGACTTCCACCCCACGAACAAGACCGTCAACGTCGTGCCGGTCGAAGCGCTCGCCGACGCGGCGGCGTTCGCCACGGTGGCGACGCAGACGGTGGGGGTCTACCCGGCACACCGCAAGGCCGAGGTGCGGGATCGCCTCGCCACCGCGGGCGTGCAGCGCATCGTGAACCTCGGCGGCGCGCTGTCCGGCAGTATCGGCAACCCGCACGACGCCATGTACCCCTTGCACCGCTTCGTGAACTGGGTGGTGGACGACGATGCCTGAGTCACTGCGGCTGCGCGTGCTCGGCCGGTCGGGGATGCGGGTGAGCGAGGTCTGCCTCGGCACGATGACGTTCGGCACCGAGTGGGGGTTCGGCGCCGACGAGGCGGTCTGCCGCGAGATCTACGGCGCGTTCCGCGACGCGGGCGGCAACTTCGTCGACACCGCCGACGTCTACACCGAGGGCGCGAGCGAGACGATCCTGGGCCGCCTCGTCGCCGGTGACCGTGACGCCGTGGTGCTCAGCACCAAGTACTCGCTGCCCACCGACAAGGCCGACCCCAACTCCGCCGGCAACCACCGCAAGAACCTCCGGCGCAGCGTCGAGACGAGCCTGCGCCGCCTCGGCACGGACTACCTCGACCTCCTGTGGGTGCACGCGTGGGACGAGTGCACGCCTGCCGAGGAGACCCTGCGCGCGCTCGACGACCTCGTGCGGTCGGGCACCGTGCTCTCGATCGGGATCAGCAACACGCCCGCGTGGGTGGTGGCCCGCTCCCAGGCCATCGCCGAGCTGCGCGGGTGGAGCGCGTTCTGTGCCGTGCAGGTGGAGTACTCGCTGGCCGCGCGGACACCGGACCGCGAGCTGCTGCCGATGGCCCGTTCGCTCGGCCTCACGCCCTGCGCGTGGAGCCCGCTCGCCCGGGGGCTGCTGACCGGGAAGCGGAGAGAGGACAACCGTCCACAAGGGACCCGGCCCTCGGCGGCCGAGGCTGCGGCCGAGGTCGCCGCCGAGCTCGGCACCACACCGGCGCGGGTCGCGCTCGCGTGGGTGCTGCGCCAGGGACTGCTGCCCGTGCTGGGCGCACGGACTCTCGTGCAGCTGCGGGACAACCTCGGCGCGGTGGACCTCCGGCTGGACGACACGCAGCTGGAGCGGCTCGACGCCGCCACGCGCGTGCGGCCCGGCTACCCCCATGACTTCCTGCGCGAGCGCAGGGCGGCGCTGAACCCGGCGGCACTGAACGACCCGCCCCGGTGACGGCCTCCGTTCAGCGGGGCCGGTCCATCGCCGCGAGCGCGGCGTCGGCGGCGGCGAGCACGATGCCCGGCGTCGCCCCGTCCGCGCTCGCCAGGTCGGCGACCAGCCCGACGTCCTTGCGCAGCAGCGCACCGGCGTGCGCGGCGATGCGGTCGAGCGTCCCGCCCGCGGCGATGATCCGGCCCAGCGCGAAGCTGTTCGCCGTGCCGTGCGAGACCACCTCGCCGAGGCGGCGCGGGTCCACGCCGAATGCCTGCCCGAGCGCGAGGGTGCTCGACGCGGTGGCGAGGTTGGCCGTGAACAGGAGGTTGTTGAGCAGCTTGGTCAGCTGTCCCGCGCCCAGGTCGCCGAGGTGCACCACCGGGTCGCCGTAGGTCTCGAAAACGGGACGGCAGCGCTCCACGACGGCCTCGCCCCCGCCCGCCATGACGAGCAGGCTGCCCGCGGCCGCGGCCGGGCCGCCGCCGCTCACCGGAGCGTCGACGACCGCGACGCCGCGCGCCGCGGCCCGCTCGGCCAGACGGCGGCAGGTGTCCGGGTGCACCGTGCTGTGCACGGCCAGCACACCGCCCTCCCGCAGCCCGGCCAGCACGCCGTCCTCGCCGCTCGTGACCTGCTCGACGTCGGCGTCGCTCACCACGCAGACGCAGACGAGGTCGCTCACGGCGCCCAGCTCGGCCGGTGAGCCCGCGGCCTTCGCCGTGGTGCCGGTGAACGGCTCCAGCGACGCGGGTCGGCGGGCCCACAGCGACACCTCGTATCCGGCGTCGACGATCCGCCGCGCCATCGGTGCGCCCTGGCTGCCCAGCCCGATGAACCCGACCCGCATCAGCCCACCTCCGACTCGACCTCGGCCGGCCGGGGCCGCCAGCAGACGGCGAGCAACCCGGCTGTCGCGACCACGGCCACCCCGAGCGCGACGCCACCCCCGGCCCAGCCGGTGACCTCGATGCCGAACGCGGCGTCGAGCGACACCCGGCCCGGCCCGAGCATGGCCAGAGCGAGCGCGACCACGGCCAGCACGAGCACGTACTCGTAGCCGTCCTTGAACACGAAGAACCCGTTCGGCCGGTGGGCGAGCACACCGGCGACCAGCATCACCGAGATCACCGCCGCGCACGCGGGCGCCGTGAGCAACCCGAGCACCAGCAGCGCGCCCGCGCCGATCTCGGTGACCACGCTCAGCCACGCCTGCAGCGTCCCGTACCGCAGCCCGAGCCCGCCGAACCAGCGGGCGGTGCCCTCGATCCGGCCACCGCCCAGCCAGTGGTTCACGCCGTGCGCGATCATCGTGCCGCCGACCACGACCCGGATCAGCAGCAGTGCGAGGTCAGCCTCCACCGGTTCCCCTCCTGCTCTCTTGCCTTGCCACCACGCATTCCTCCAAAAAGGACAGAGCCCGCAGATGGTAGGCCGCCGCGGTGAGCCCCGTGCTCAGGTTGTGCCCGCTGTTCGCCTGCAGGTTCACCACGACCCGGGGGGCCGCGGTGAACAGCCCGGCGATGTCGGCCATCGCCTCCGGATCGGTACGCCACACCAGGTCGTGGTCGCCGAGCGTGTACTGCACGGGCACGCGGACGTCCGTCGCGGTGAGCGCGAAGTCGCGGGGCGCCCACCGGGCCACCACGTCGGACTCGTAGGCGGGCGCCGACGCGGCGAAGTGCGCGCCGCCGATCACCTCGGCCGGATACAGCTCGGCGGGTTCCCAGAGCAGCCGCTGCAGCCCTGTCGGCCTACCCGGCCGTGCCCCGCCGAGGATGCGTTGCGCGGTGGGGTGGAACCGGCAGCCGGTGCCGGCGAGCTCGATGCCGAGCAGTGAGTGCCCGCGCTCGTCGGCCGCCATCCGCACGGCCAGCTCGCACCCCGCCGAGTGGGCGAGCACGAACACGCCGGCGCCTCGCGGCCGGTCGCCGAGGAGGAGGTCGATCGCGGCGTATGCGAGGTCGACCCTTCGCTCGGGGGAGCGCATCCCCTCGGCGAACGGTGCCGACCGTCCGTAGCCCGGCCGGTCGAGCGCCAGCACGGTGAACCCGAGTGCCGCACCGGCCTCCAGCAGGGACAGCCGGGGCAGGCCGGGATGGTGGAAGTAGGGAGACGTCGCCGCACCGCCGTGCAGTGCCACGAGCACGGCTCGCGGGTCCCGGACCTCCCGCACCAGAGCGGACATCGGCACGCCGCCGACCTCGGCGACGCGCGACTCGACGGGCGTGACCTCCTCGACCGGCGACGTCATGCGGCCGCCCTGAGCAGCAGCACCCCGCTGGGCGTGAGCCCGCCGCTGGTGGCCACCGCGACCTCGGCCTCGGGCACCTGGCGCGCCCCGGCCTCCCCTCGCAACTGCAGCACGGCCTCGTGGATGAGGCCCATGCCGTGGGTGCGGCCGTGCGAGAGCTGCCCGCCGTGCGTGTTCGCCGGCAGCATGCCGTCCCTCGCGATGTTCTTGCCGCCGTCGAGGAAGTCCCCGGCCTCGCCGATCCCGCAGAAGCCCAGTGCCTCCAGCCACGACAGGAAGTTGATCGTGAACCCGTCGTAGAGCTGCGCCACGTCGACGTCGGCCGGGCGCAAGGACGTTCTCGACCACAGGTGCGCCGACTGCCCGAGCACCTGCGGCTCGTGGGTGAGCTTGCTCTGGTCCCACTCGATCCGCTCGATGATCTGGGTGCCCACCGCCTCCACGAGCACGGGCGGTTTCGCGAGGTCCGCGGCCACGTCCTTCGCCGACACGATCACCGCCACCGAGGCGTCACACGGCACGTCGCAGTCGTAGAGCCCGAACGGGGTGGTGATGGTCCGCGCGCCGAGGTAGTCCTCCATCGTGAGCGGTTCGCGGTAGATCGCCGTCGGGTTGAGCGCGGCGTTGGCCCGCTGGTTGAGCGCGATCCAGCCGAGGGTCTCCCGCGTCGTGCCGTAGCGGTGGAAATGCCGCTGCGCGTTCTGCGCCAGCGTATGTGCGGGCGACGTGGCTCCGAACGGCGCCAGCCAGCTCGGCGTGCGCCCGGACGGCGGCTCGATCCGGCCGGCCTTCACGAGCTCGCCGTAGGTGGATTCCCACACGGTGCGGAAGCACAGCACATGCCGTGCCAGCCCGGCCGCGACCGCCAGCATCCCGGCGATCACCGAGCCACCGGGGCCGAACGTCTCGCCGCCGCCGTTGTACCACGTCGGCCGGATGCCCAGCGCGGATTCGAGGGCGCCCACGCCGCCCTCGCCGAACCCACTGACCGGCCCCGCTCCGGGCCATGTCGATAGGCCATCGATGTCCGAAAAGGACAGGCCAGCGTCGGCGATCGCGCGCTCACACGCCTGCACTGTCAGCGACAGCGGCGGGACCATGAGCCTGCGCCCGATCTCCGACATCCCGATGCCGGTGATCGCGACCTTGTCCTCGAACTTCTCGGGGGTCGCCATCGGCCGGACGTGGCGGTGCACGTCCTCCGGCTCGACCTCATCGCACGGCAGCGGCGCGGGACCAGTTCGCCCGTCCGCGGGCCGGAACAGCGGCAGCCACACGTCGTCGTGCCGCTCGAACACCACCTCCAGCCGCATGCCGAGCTCTAGCTCGGGCGGATCGCACCCGACGACGTTGGTGGTGAGCCGGACCCTCGGGTCCTCCTCGATCGCCACCTGTGCGACCACGTACGGCGAGGGCAGCCCCGGCAGGCTGAACCGGTGGCTGACGGTGAAGCCGATCAGCGTCGCGAAGCCGGACACCTCTCGCGGGCCCAGCCGCCGTCCCCGGCAGTACCGGCAGACCGGTTGCGGCGGGTGGATGAGCGCCTCGCAGGACTCGCAGGCCTGGACCCGCAGTGTGCCGTCCGCCCCCGAGGTCCAGAAGAACTCGTTCTGTAGTGTCACCAACGGCAGGGGACGTCCCGGCTTCGCGGTCACCTCGCCTCCTCGCTGCGTTCCGTTCGGGCCGGTCAGCGGGCGATCCTCGCCTCGGTCTTGCGGCTGGTGACGGGCTCGGCGAGCCGCTGCTCGTCACAGGAACGCTGCAGCACCTCCAGCGTCTCGTCGAGGCCGGGCCCCAGCGGCGAGCCGGGCGTGAAGTCGGCGGGCAGCTTCCGCATCCCCTGGATCACGCCGATGGTGTCGTAGTGCACGGCGCCCTCCGGATCGCAGTGGTAGTCGGGAATGCGGTCCAGCACCTGGATCAGCATGCGCTTGAACACCGTGCGGGCCACGTTGGAGCCGATGCAGCGGTGGATGCCGATTCCGAAGGCGTAGTGCCGGTTTCCCTTGCGGGCCAGGTCGATCGTGTTCGGCTCGGGGAACACCGACGCGTCGCGGTTGGCCATCGCCCAGGAAAGCCACAGCCGGTCGCCCTCCTTGAACTCCGTGCCCGCCATCTCGCAGTCCTGCGAGATGGTGCGGCCGTCTCCTGGCGCGGGCGTGTAGAACCGGAGGAACTCCTCGGTGGCCGAGTCGAGCAGCGAGTCGCGCTCGCGGGAGAGCCGTGCCCGCTCGTCGGGATGCTGCGACAGCCATTCCAGCGCGTGCGCGGTGAGCGCGGTGGTGGTGTCGAACCCGCCGCCGATGATCAGCCCGAGCACGCCGAGCAGCTCGTCGTCCGGCGGCTGCTCGCCGTCGATCTCGAAGCGCGCCAGCGCGTCCACGAGACCCGGCCGGGGGTTCGCCTTGATCTCCGCGAGCTGCCGGGCGAGGTCCTCGCGCATCGCCTGGTGCAGCTTGCCGACGCGGACGATGTCCGGCGAGTTCGGAGGCGTGTAGACCGCGGCGTGGGTCGGCTCGTTGTAGATCTCCCAGTTCTTGAGGGGAATTCCCATCATCGCGAGCGTGAACACGGCGGGAACGACGTTGGCGAGGTCGTCGACGAAGTCGATGCTGCCGCTCTCGATCTTCTCGTCGATACACGCGCGGACGACCTCGTCGATGAACGGGATCCAGCGGTTGATCGCGGCGGGGGAGAGGTACGGGTTGAGGGCCTGGCGGTAGTACCGCTGCTCGGGCGGATCCATCTCCAGGAAGCCGCCGCGAGAGCCCTTTGCCCTCGGCTGCGGCGGGATCATGATGCCCTGGTAGCCGCGGCGCTCGCCCTTCACGTCGTGGTCGTTGGAGACCTTGTCGGACGAGCGGGCGAGCTCGAACACCTCGCTGGCCCCGGCGGCGACCCAGTGGCCGCCGTAGGTGTCGGACCAGGCGATGGGGCACCGGGCGTGCATGTCCTGGGTGATCGACTCGAACTTCTCCCGGTACTCCGGAGTGTGCCGGTCGAAGTGGTACCGGTTCTTCTTGCGGTCCTCGTCGTCGACACTGCTCGCCTTGTCCACGCTCATGACGGTGTCCTCTCTGACTGCTCGCCTGGTCAGGAAATGGAGATCGCCTGCTCCGGGCAGGACCCGGCGGCTTCACGCACCTTGTCCTCGGCCCCGGCAGGGACGTCCGCGCTGATGGGCGACGAGTGGCCGTCGACGTCGTCGAGCTCGAAGACGTGGGGGGCGATCATCGCGCACAGCGTGTGGCCCTGGC
Source organism: Prauserella endophytica (assembly GCF_005146945.1). Classification (GTDB taxonomy): domain Bacteria; phylum Actinomycetota; class Actinomycetes; order Mycobacteriales; family Pseudonocardiaceae; genus Prauserella_A; species Prauserella_A endophytica. The sequence goes on along the minus strand of NZ_SWMS01000007.1, from coordinate 141,119 downwards.
AGCGGGCCTCGTCGACCTGTACCTTCACGGGTTCTCCTTGTCAGGATCGGTAGTCGTACCACTTGAGATAGCCACCGGCGTCCACTCGCAGCTGCATGCCGGTGACGTAGCGAGCCTCGTCCGAGGCGAGGAACAGCACGGCGTTGCTGATGTCGGAGGGCTCGACGTAGGGGATCGGCATGGCCTGCTGGGCTGGGAAGGCCAGCTCGGCGTCCTCTCGAGTCGGGTTCTCCAGGTCGCGCCGGAACGAGCGGTACATCGGCTCGCTCTGCAGCATGGGTGTGTCGACGTTCGTCGGGTGCACGACGTTGGCCCGGATCCGGCGCGGCGCGAGGTTGGTCGCCAGCTCGTGGACGTACTGCGAGAGGGCCTGCTTGGCGACGACGTACGCGGCGCCGCCGGGGTCCTTGCCCGCCTGGTCCATGGGCCGCGTGATCATGAGCGCGGCGGTGGATCCGGTGGCGATGATCGAGGCGCCCTCGCCGAGGCGGGGCATTGCGGCGTGGATCGCGTTGATCACTCCGACCAGATTGGTGCCGATCACGTCGCACCAGGCCTGCAGCTGCGGCTCGCCCTGCATGCCCGCGATGCCGGCCTGCGCGACGACGATGTCCAGCCCGCCCAGTTCGGCGACACCCCGGTCGAGCGCGGCGTTGAGCTGCGCGGGCTCGCGCACGTCGGCCCGTTCCGCGACGATGCGCCTGCCGCGTTCCTCGACCAGCCGCACCGTCTCCTTCAGGTCCTCCGGTGTGGACAGTGAGTACTTGATCGACTCGATGTCCTGGCACAGGTCGACGGCGATGATGTCGGCGCCTTCCTCGGCGAGCCGAACCGCGTGGCTGCGACCCTGGCCACGCGCCGCACCCGTGACGAAGGCGACTTTGCCCTGAACACGTCCCATGGTTGTGGTCCTTTCCCGAGCGCGGCCGATGGCACAAGAAGCTGAGTTTCGAATACGAGAACCATACTCTCAAAGCCTGCCGTGCGGAAAGACCTTCATGACGGACTCTTCGGTCGCTGCTAGGGTGGCGAGCTGGAAGCACCGTGTTTTCAGTTGTGAGAACATCATTTCCACGCTCATCGAGGAGGCGGGATGCGAGCTCAGGACGAGGCGCCCATCGCCGGCGCTGCCGGCCGGCCGGACGGCGGCGCCGCGAGGCGACTGCTCATCGACGGCTGGCTTGTCGAGGCGCAGCGGAGCTTTCCCTCGCGTAACCCCGCGACCGGTGAGGTGCTGGGGCACGCCCCGGACGCCACGGTCGACCAGGCGGCGAACGCAGTCGCCGCGGCCCGCCGCGCCTTCGACACCACGAGCTGGGCGACGGACGTGGAGCTGCGGATCCGGTGCCTCGACCAGCTGTACCGGGTGCTGACCGAGCACAAGGAACAGCTGCGGGAGCTGACCATCGCCGACGTGGGCGCGCCGCGCATGCTCACCTACGGCGCGCAGCTCGACGAGCCGATCGAGCTGGTGAAGTACTACGCCGATCTGCTCCGCGAGCACCCGCTCACCGAGGACCTCGGAATCGCCGAGATCCGCGGCCGCCGCCACCGGCGCTGGGTGGAGAAGGAGGCGGCGGGCGTGGTGGCCGCGATCATCGCCTACAACTACCCGAACCAGCTCGCGCTGGCGAAGCTCGCTCCCGCGCTGGCGGCAGGGTGCACGGTGGTGCTCAAGGGCGCGCCGGACACGCCGCTGGTGACGCTGGCGCTGGGTGAGCTGATCGCCTCGCACACCGACATCCCGGCCGGGGTCGTGAACGTGGTGACCTCCTCCGACATCGAGGTCGGGAAGCTGCTCACGTCGTCGCCGGACGTCGACGTGGTCACGTTCACCGGGTCCACCGCCACGGGCAGGCAGATCATGGCCGACGCCAGCCGCACCGTGAAGCGGGTCTTCCTCGAACTCGGTGGCAAGTCGGCGATGCTCGTGCTCGACGACGCCGACTTCGCTGCCTGCGCGCAGTTCGCGGCGTTCACCATCTGCGCGCACGCCGGCCAGGGCTGCGCGCTCACCACGCGACTGCTCGTGCCCCGCGCGCACCACGACGCGATCGCGGAGCAGGTCGCGGCGAACCTCGCCCACGTTTCCTATGGGGATCCGGGGGATCCGAAGACGTATATGGGTCCGTTGATCAGTGAGCGGCAGCGGGAGAAGGTGGACGGGATGGTGCGGCGGGCTGTGGAGGCCGGGGCGGTGCTCGTGACGGGGGGCGAGAAGGTGGATCCCGGGTTCTTCTACACGCCGACGTTGCTGGCGAATGTGGATCCGGACAGTGAGCTCGCGCAGGAGGAGGTGTTCGGTCCGGTGCTGGCGATGATCCCGTACGACGACGAGGACCACGCGGTGCGTATCGCCAACAACTCCATCTACGGCCTCTCCGGAGCCGTCTACAGCGCGGACGAGGACAGGGCCGTCGCGGTGGCGCGGCGGATCCGCACCGGGACGCTGAGCATCAACGGGGGCAACTTCTTCGCGCCCGACGCGCCGTTCGGCGGGTACAAGCAGTCGGGCATCGGCAGGGAGATGGGCACCGCGGGGCTCGAGGAGTTCCAGGAGCGCAAGACCTTCGCGGCGGTGGTCGCATGAGCGGGCCGCTCGAGGGAATCCGCGTGCTCGAGGTCGCGATGTACGGCTTCGTCCCCTCGGCGGGCGCGGTGCTCGCCGACTGGGGAGCCGACGTCATCAAGGTCGAGCACGCCGTCACCGGCGACCCGCAGCGCGGGCTGCGGCGCACCGGCCGCTACGTCGTGGAGGGCGACCCGAACCCCAACATCGAGCACGCCAACCGGGGCAAGCGCAGCCTCGGCCTCGACATGTCCCGGCCGGAGGGCCGGGAGGTGCTGCACGAGCTGGCCCGGCGCGCGGACGTGTTCCTCACCAGTTTCCTGCCGCAGGCCCGGCGGAAGTTCGGCATCGACGTGGACGACATTCGCGAGGTGAACCCGAAGATCGTCTACGCGCGGGGGAGCGCGCTCGGACCGCGCGGCCCCGAGGCCGACCGCGGCGGATACGACATGACGGCGTTCTGGTGCCGGGCGTCCACCGCGGCCAGTGTCACCCCACCCGGCACGGAGGGCATGATCAACCCGCCCGCCCCCGCCTACGGCGACACGGTGTCCGGCACGAACCTCGCCGGTGGCATCGCGGCCGCGCTGGTGAAGCGGGAGCGCACCGGCGAACCGTCCGTCGTGGACGTCTCGCTGCTCGGCAGCGGGCTGTGGGCGATGGGGCAGGCGATCGGGATTTCGCTGCGGCTCGGCGAGCCGTGGGAGGGCACCACGCCGGGAGCGCACGGCTCGCCCGCGAACCCGCTGTCCGGTCTCTACCGCACGGCCGACGGCCGCTACCTGTCGCTGATGATGCTGCAGCCCGCGAAGTTCTGGGCCGACGTGTGCCACCACATCGACCGTCCCGAGCTGGCCGACGATCCCCGTTTCGCCACGGCGGAGGCGATCGCCGCCAACACCGCGGAGGCCGTGGCGATCCTGCGGGAGGTCTTCGCGGCTCGCCCGCTCGCCGAGTGGTCCCGTCGGTTCGCGACCCTCGCCGGGCCGTGGGCGCCGGTGCAGGACACGCTCCAGGCGGCGGCCGACGAGCAGGTGCGCGCCAACGAGTACGTGCGGAGGGCGGGGGAGCTGGAGCTGGTCGCGAGCCCGGCGCAGTTCGACGTCACCGCGCCCGAGCTGACGGCGGCGCCGTCCTTCGCCGCGCAGACCGAGGAGATCCTCCTGGAACTCGGGCTCGACTGGGACCGCATCATCGCGCTCAAGGAAGCGGGCGCGGTGACCTGAGCCATCCGCACATCCGCACATCCGCAGTGAAGGCCACCTTGCCTGCGTTCAACGCAGGCAAGGTGGCCTTCACTGCGGATGGATGCCCTCGCGTGAGCTCAGGCGGGCGCGCCGGCGCGCATCGCTGGGTGCTTGGCCCTGATGAAGTCGGCCATCGCCTGCACGGCCTCGGCGCGGAAGCTCGTGTTCTCCGGCCACACCTGCAGGTCCACGGTGACGCGTGAGCGCGCCGCGCGGGTCGCGAAGGCCAGCGAGTCGTCGAGCAGGGGGTCGGTGCCCGCGGCCAGCAGCTGGATGGGCGGCAGGCCGTGGAGGTTCGCGTACAGCGGGCTCAGCCGCGAGTCGGTCAGCGGCGTGTTGCGCGCGTACGCGGTGACGCGCTGTCGCAGCGCGATGATGTCGAACGCCGGATCGGTGCTGGCGTTGAACAGCAGGCTCTTGGTCTCCAGCGTCAGGTCCAGCAGCGCGGAGAGCAGCACCGCGCACCGTGGTGAGGTGGCCTCCGAGTCGCGCAGCTGCACCAGCATCGCGGTCGCGAGCGCGGCACCGATCCCCTCGCCGAGAACCACCACCGGCCCCGCGGCCTGGCAGTAGCTGTAGCCGGAATGGGCGTCTATGAGCGCGGCGGGGAAGGCCGACCGGTAGCGCGGACAGACGACCGTCGCACCCGTCAGCAGGGCCAGCCTGCGCGCGAGGTCCAGCGCCGGCTCCGGGCCGTCCTGGTTGCCGTGCAGATAGAGAATGACCAGTTCGGTGTCCTCCGCAGGCCGGATCACCGGCCCGACGGGGCTCTCCTCGACACTCACGTCATCGCCCACGGTTCATCACCCTTTCCACCGTGTCCCGCCGTTCGTCCATGAGCGGCGGCCTTCGTGAGGATATTGGCATTCTCTGATGAAGAGAATAGCATATTCACGATCGATCGCCGCTCGTTCCGGACCCGATCGGAGCCCCCCGCCATGCGAAAGATTCCCGCCGAGCTGACCGAGCGCTACGAGGCCGAAGGGTGGTGGACCCGCGAGACGATCGGCGACCTGCTGGTGCGTGGCCTCGATGCCGCGCCGGACACGGACTTCCGGGTGCATTCGGCCGAGCGACCGTGGTCGGGAACGTTCCGCGACGTCGAGCACGTCGCGCGCAGGCTCGCCGGCGGACTGCGCGAGCGAGGGGTGGGCCCCGGTGACGTCGTCGCGTTCCAGCTGCCCAACTGGATGGAGGCGGCCGCGGTGTTCTGGGCTTCGGCGTTTCTCGGCGCCGCCGTGGTACCGATCGTCCACTTCTACGGCCGTAAGGAGCTGGAGTACATCCTCGATGTCAGCAAGCCGCGCGTGTTCGTCACGGCCGAGCGCTTCGGGCGCCTGGAGTTCCGGCCGGACCTCTGCGCGGGCGTGCCCGTGGTCGGTGTCGTGGGCAGGGACTTCGACGACCTGCTCGCCGCCGAGCCGATGTCCGGCGTGCTCCCCGTCGACCCGGCGTGCCCGGCGCTGATCGCCTTCACCTCCGGCACGACGCGCGACCCCAAGGGCGTGGTCCACAGCCATCGGACGCTCGGCTTCGAGACCCGCCAGCTCGCCGGGCGCTACCCTCCGGACCGGGGACTTCAGCTCACCTCGGCACCGGTCGGGCACTTCATCGGCATGGTGAACGCGTTCCTCATCCCCGTGCTCGACCAGCGGCCGGTGAACCTCGCCGACGTCTGGGATCCGGCCCAGGTGCTGAGGCTCATCGACAGCGACGGCCTGAGCGTGGGCGGGGGAGTGCCGTACTACGTCACGAGCGTGCTCGACCATCCCGACTTCCGGCCGCACCACCTGCGCGGGCTGAAGTACGCGGGCCTCGGCGGGTCGGCGGTGCCGTCGGCGATCACCACGCGCCTCGAAAGCCTGGGTATCACGGTGTTCCGCTCCTACGGCAGCACAGAGCACCCGTCGGTGACGTGCTCGAGGTACACGGCACCCGTCGGCAAGCGCCTGCACACCGACGGCGACGCCTGCCCCGGCGTGGAGCTCCGCATTGCCGAGGACGGCGAGATCCTCACGCGTGGCCCGGACCTGTGTCTCGGCTACACCGACGAGGAGCTCACCAAGCGCGCGTTCGACGGCGAGGGCTGGTACCACACCGGTGACATCGGCGTGCTCGACGAGGACGGCTACCTGACGATCACCGACCGCAAGGCCGACGTGATCATCCGCGGCGGCGAGAACATCAGTGCCGCCGAGGTCGAGGAGGTGCTGCTCGGCCTGCCCGCCATCGCCGAGGTCGCCGTGGTCGCCGCCCCCGACGGGCGGCTCGGAGAGCACGCCGCGGCCGTCGTCCGGGTGAGGCCGGGCGAGCGTGCTCCCTCGCTGGACGAGCTGCGGGCCCACCTGGAAGCGGCGGGACTGGCCAGGCAGAAGTGGCCCGAGGAGCTGCACGAGGTCGAGGACTTCCCGCGCACCGCGAGCGGCAAGGTCCAGAAGTTCCTGCTGCGGCAGGACATTGCGGCACGCGCCAGAAGAGAATAACATTCTCACCAAAAGCAAAGGAGGATCTCATGCCGTCGCGCGAGCTGCCCTTCCCGTTGTTCGATGCGGACAACCACCTGTACGAGACCGAGGAGGCGCTGACGAAGTTCCTGCCGAAGGAATACGAGGGCGCCATCGAGTACGTGCAGGTGCGTGGCCGTACGAAGATCGCCATCCGGGGGCACATCAGCGAGTACATCCCCAACCCCACGTTCGAGGTCGTCGCGCGGCCCGGCGCCATGGAGGAGTACTTCCGGGTCGGCAATCCCGAGGGCAAGACCCGGCGCGAGATCTTCGGCGAGTCGATGAAGTCGATTCCCGCGTTCCGCGAACCCGGTGCGCGCCTGAAACTCATGGACGAGCTGGGCATCCAGCGCTCGCTGATGTTCCCGACGCTGGCGAGCCTCATCGAGGAGCGCATGCGGGACGACCCCGAGCTGATCCACGCCGTCATCCACTCGCTCAACCAGTGGCTGTACGAGACCTGGTCGTTCAACTACTCCGACCGCATCTTCACGGTTCCCGTCATCAGCCTGCCGATCGTGGAAAAGGCGATCGAGGAACTGGAGTGGTGCGTCGAGCGCGGCGCGCGGGCGATCCTCGTCCGGCCCGCCCCTGTCCCTGGCTTCGGCGGCTCGCGTTCCTTCGCATTGCCCGAGTTCGACCCCTTCTGGCAGCGCGTCGTGGAGACCGGCGTGCTCGTGGCGATGCACTCCTCCGACAGCGGCTACAGCCGCTACGCCAACGACTGGGAAGGCGGCAACCGCGAGTTCCTCCCGTTCAAGCCCAACGCGTTCCGCACCGTGGGCGAGTGGCGGCCCGTGCAGGACGCGGTGGCGTCGTGGGTCTGCCACGGCGCGCTGTTCCGCTTCCCCGAGCTGAAGATCGCCGTGATCGAGAACGGCTCGTCCTGGCTGGCTCCACTGCTCGACACGCTCGCCGACGTCTACAAGAAGATGCCGCACGAGTTCCTGGGCGACCCGGTGGAGGCCATCAAGCGCAACATCCACGTGAGCCCGTTCTGGGAGGAGGACATGGCGGAGCTGGCCGACCTGATCGGCGTCGAACGTGTCCTGTTCGGCTCCGACTACCCGCACCCGGAGGGCCTCGCCGACCCGGTCAGCTACGTCGACGCGCTGGCCAAGCTGAGCGAGGCCGACCAGGCCAAGATCATGGGCGGCAACCTCGCCCGGCTGATCGCGGCATGAGCTGGGAGACCATCCCCCGGATGGTCCTGAGCGCCGGCGACCGCTTCGGGGACGCCGAGGCGGTCGTCGACGGGCCGCTGCGGCTCACCTTCACCCAGCTCGTCGAGCGGGTGCGGGTGGCGGCGGGGGCCTTCGCCTCGGCGGGGGTCGGCAAGGGCGACCGGGTGGCCGTCTGGGCACCCAACTCCGCCGAGTGGATCATCGCGGCGTTCGGCCTGCTGACCGCGGGCGGCGTGCTGGTGCCGGTCAACACCCGGTTCAAGGCCGAGGAGGCAGGCGACATCATCCGCCGCAGCGAGGCGAAGGCCGTGCTCGTGCAGAAGGGCTTCCTCGGCCAGGACTACCCTGCCCCGCCGGGGGTTCCGGTGATCGACCTCAAGTCGGATTTCCTTTCCAGCGGTTCGCCGTTCGAACGCGAGGTGCGAGGCGAGGACATCGCCGACATCGTGTTCACCTCGGGCACGACGGGCCGGCCCAAGGGCGTGCTGATGAACCACACCCAGACGCTGCGGCTGTACGCGGAGTGGTGCGACCTCGCCGACCTGAGGCGGGGTGACCGCTACCTGATCGTCAACCCGTTCTTCCACACGTTCGGCTACAAGGCGGGCTGCGTCGCGTCGCTGATCCGCGGCGCGACGATCCTGCCGGTGCCGGTTTTCGACGTCGGCACGGTGCTCGACCTGGTCGAGCGCGAGCGGGTGACCATGCTGCCCGGCCCGCCGACGCTGTACCACTCGCTGCTGGAGGCACAGGGCGACCGGGACCTGTCGTCGCTGCGGGCCGCCGTCACCGGCGCGGCGGACATCCCGGTCGAGCTCATCCGCCGTGTCCGGGAGGAGCTGCCGTTCCAGTCGATCATGACCGGGTACGGGCTGACGGAGGCGGGCACGGCCACGGCGTCGCGGCCCGGTGACTCCTTCACCGACATCGCCACCACGGTCGGCAGGCCGTGCGACGGCGTCGAGGTGAGCATCGCCGGCGACGGCGAGGTGCTCGTGCGCGGGTACAGCGTCATGCAGGGCTACCTCGACGACCCGGCCGCCACGGCGGAGGCCATCGACCCGGACGGCTGGCTGCACACCGGCGACCTGGGCACGCTCGACGAGCGGGGGTACCTGAGGATCGTCGGGCGCAAGAAGGACATGTTCATCGTGGGCGGGTTCAACGCCTATCCCGCCGAGATCGAGGGTTTCCTCCTCGAACACCCCGCGGTGGCCCAGGTCGCCGTGATCGGCGTGCCCGACGAGCGCCTCGGCCAGGTGGGCAAGGCGTTCGTCGTGCCGAGGAGCCCGGTCTCGGCCGACGACCTGATCGCGTGGAGCCGCACGCGGATGGCCGGGTTCAAGGTGCCGCGCTCCGTGGAGTTCCTCGACGAGCTCCCGCTGAACAGCACCGGCAAGGTGATGAAGGACCAGCTCGCCGACCGAGGGTCGCCGTCGTGACCTGACCGAGCACAAAGGACGTACTGCCATGACCGCCTCACTGCTGGCCGCTCCCGGCCCCGCGGAAGACTCCGCTCCCCTCGCCGAGAACGGCGGGGGATGGACCATCGCGGAGTACCGTTCGGTGCTCGGCTGGACCGTCACGTGGGGCGGCGGCCGTCCGCTGCTCGACCTCGGGCACGGGATGGTGGCGGTGACCGCGCCGAGGCCGCTCGCGGTGGGGCTCGCCGAGCGGCTGCACCGCCTCGACGCGACCGGCCCGGTGTTCGCCGTCGACGGCGCACGCCCGTACTGGGTGTTCCTCGCCGACCCGAACGACGAGGTCAACGCCGATCTCCACCTGCCGCGCGGAGTGGAGATCCTCGGCTGCCCGCAGCGGATCCCGGTGCCGGTCGAGGTGCCGAGGTCGCCCGCGCTGCGCTGGATCGTGCCGCCCGACACCCGCCGCCGCTGGCTGCCCACCCTCGCCGCCGTCGCGCTCGCGGCAGCGCGCACCGGTCGGCAGTGAAGGCCACCTTCACTGCGTTGGATCAACGCAGCGGCGCACAGCGTCTCCGTGTGGGTGGTGGTGGGAGACGGGCGGGCGCAGGCAGGGTGGCCTTCACTGCGTTCAACGCAGGCAAGGTGGCCTTCACTGCGGTCGGTCGGACCTCACCCCGACGACGGGAGGATGATCGACAGCCACAGCAGCGCGGGTGCGAGCAGCACCACGATCCCGCCGTAGACGAGCTGCGTGCGGTACACGCGGTCGCGGGCGTCCTCCGTGGCGTTGGCGATCACGGCGGCCCCGTTGCCGGAGAACGGGCTCACGTCGACGATCGTCGCCGAGATCGCGATCACCGCGACCACCGCGAGCACCGACATGGTCGAGTTCTGCAGCAACGGCACCGCGAGCGGGGTCAGCGCCGCGATGGTGCCCGCCGAGCTCGCGAACGCCGACACGATGCCGGCCACGTAGCCGAGCAGCAGCACCGTGAGCATCGGCGCGCCGACGCCGAGCGCGACGTCGCCCAGCAGATCGATCGCCCCGATCTCCTGCATCACACCGATGTAGGTGATCGTCCCGGTGACGAGCAACACCACCGACCACGGGATCTTGCGCACGGCCTCGGCGTGGTGCTGGTGCCGGTACAGGCCGAGCAGCGTGGCCAGCGTGATCGCCAGCAGGCCCACGTCGAGTTCGAGCACCGCGCCGACGAACAGCCCGGCGATCGCCAGCGTCGTGAGCGCGATGTCCAGCGTGAGCGTGGGCGCCGTGGTCCGCGTCCTCGTCAGCACGCCACCGCCGGAACCGGTGGGCTCGTCGTCGGCTTGCCCGGTGGGCTCGGTTACGGCGCGGCCGAGCCGCAGCCCGCCGTACGCCACGAAGACGATCATCGCCGGGATGATGCTCGCGACGAAGGCGAGGGCGAACAGCCCCCACGGATCGCTCGGCAGCCCGCTCTGGTCGAGCACGCCCGCGACGGTGACGCCGTAGACGCTGATCGGCGACAGCGACCCGGCCGCGGCGCCGTGCACGACCAGAATGCCCATCATCGGCTGGGGAATGCGGTTCTTCGCGGCGAAGGCCAGCGCGATCGGCGCGACGATCGGTGGCGAGAAGACCGCGCCGATCGCCGACAGCAGAGCCGTGACCGCGAACATGATCCACGGGATGAACACGGTGCGGCCGCGGACCATGCGCACGGCGCTGGAGATGAGCCAGTCGACCGTGCCGTTGGCGTTGGCCACGTTGAACAGGTAGGTGACCCCCACCAGGATCAGCATCAGCTCGACCGGGAACCCGGCGAGCGCGTCCTCAGTGGATAGTCCCGCGGCGAGGACGCCCACGGCGAACGTGGCACCCAGGGCGATCACGCCGAGGTTGAGCGGACGGGTCGTGCCGAGGACGAAGGCGACGACAAGGACGATGAGTGAGACGATCTGCAGTGTCATGGGCCGGAAACCACCTTGTGCTCCAGTGCTGAACGACGTTGTTCAGTCCGGCCGCGTCAGCGGACGGAGCCGGGGCGTTTGATGCCCAGCTGGTCACGCAGGGTCGGGCCCTCGTACTCCCGCCGGAACAGGCCACGCTCTTGCAGGATCGGCACGACCATGCGCACGAACTCCTCGAAAGCACCCGGCAGATGCGTCGCCGCGAGCACGAACCCGTCGCAGGCGCCGCTCTCGAACCACTCCTGCATCTGGTCGGCGACGCGCTCGGCGGTGCCGACGAAGCGTGGACCCTGCAGCAGGGTCGCCCGGTGCGCGGCGAGGTCGCGCACGGTCAGGTCGTCGCGGTTCAGGTGCCGCTTGACGCCCTCGGCGAGTCCCCGGATCCCCGAACTGGCCTCGGTCATCTCCGCGGTGACCGGGTCGTCGAGGTCGTGCTTGGCGAAGTCGTAGTTCATCACCTCGGACAGCAACGCCAGCGAGGCGGCCGGGTGCACGTAGGCGTCGAGGAACAGCCGCTCCTTCTCCTCCGCGATCGACTGGGTCTCCCCGACCACGGCGTAGGCCATCGGCAGGATCTTGACGTCGTCGGGGTCGCGGCCGAACTCGGCGACGCGCTGCTTCTGGTCGCTGTAGTGCTGTTGCGCCACGGAAAGGCCGGGGTCGGCGGTGAAGACGAGGTCGGCCCATTCGGCGGCGAACTCCCGGCCGCGGCCGGACGAGCCCGCCTGCAGGATCGTCGGCCGCCCCTGCGGCGTGCGCGGCACGGTCAGCGGGCCCCGCACCCGGAACCACTTGCCCTCGAAGTTCACCTCACGCACCTTGTCCGGGTCGGCGAACTCGCCGGACTCCTGGTCCATGATCAGCGCGTCGTCGTCCCACGAGTCCCACAGCGCGGTCGTGGCCTCGAGGAACTCCTGTGCCCGGTCGTAGCGCTCGTCGTGCCCGAAGTGGGAGTCGCGGCCGAAGTTCTGCCCCTCCGAGTCGTTGACCGAGGTAACGACGTTCCACGCTGCCCTGCCACCGGAAAGGTGGTCGAGCGTGGCGAACGTCCGCGCGACGTGGAAGGGCTCGTAGTAGGTCGTCGAGTAGGTGGCGCCCACCCCGATCCGGCTGGTGGCGCCGATGATCCCGCCGAGCACAGCGGTGAGGTCGAGCTTGACCGGCCTCGCGCCGCGGCGCACGGCCTCCGCCACGGAGTTGCCGTAGATCCCGGGCATCGCGAGCCGGTCGTCGAAGAAGACGAGGTCGAACTTGCCCTGCTCCAGGGTCCGCGCGATGCGCTGGTAGTAGTCCATGGTGAGGAATGACAGATCGGCGGAGGGGTAGCGCCACGATCCGGAGTAGACGGTGACGTTGCCGGCCTGCATGAAGCCGACCATGGTCATCCGGCGTGTCATGAGCGTGTCCTTTCGGTGTGCTGTCCGTTGATGCCGAGCAGGGCGGCCTTGCGGGCGACCGTCTCGGCGTGGCGAAGATGGGCGGCGTCGACGAGCATTCCGTCGAGGCCGGTGGCGCCGCGTCCGCCCGCTTCGCTCTCGCGATAGGCGGCGACCACCTTCTCGGCGTGGGCGATCTCGTCGGGTGTCGGGGCGAAACACTCGTTGGCGATCTCGACCTGGCTGGGGTGGATGGCCCATTTGCCGACGTAGCCGAGGACGCTGGCGCGCTCGCACGCCACGCGGTAGTCCTCGGGCGCGCGGTAGTTCGGAAACGGCGCGTCGATCGCGTCGATCCCGGCGGCGCGCGCGGCCACCACCACCCGCGAGCGGGCGTAGTGCCACAGGTCGCCGGGGTAGGGGAGGACGGGGTCGAAGTTGGTGTCCACCCTGGCGCCCTGCGAGGCGGAGAAGTCCCCGGCCCCGAAGATGATCGCCTCCAGCCGGTCGCTGGACCGTGCGACCTCGTCGACGTGCTGCAGGCCCTCGACCTCCTCGATGAGCACCTCCAGCCCGATCCGCTTCTCGAGCCCGAGCCGCTGTTCCAGCTGCGTGAGGAGAACGTCGACCCACCACACGTCCCGTGCCCGGCGGACCTTCGGCACGATGATCACGTCGAGCGCGTCGCGAGCACCGGTCACCACCTCGATCACGTCGCCGTGCGCCCACCACGTGTCGATCGCGTTCATCCGGATCGCGCGCGTGGTGCGGCCCCAGTCCAGGTCTCGCAGCGCGGTCACCGCCTTGCCGCGCGCCGCCTCGCGCTCGGCGGGCGCACACGCGTCCTCCAGGTCGAGGAACACGAGGTCGGCGCCGGATCCGGCTGCCTTCTCGAACATCCAGTCGTTGCTGGCCGGCGTCGCGAGCTCGGAGCGGCGGGCCCTGACGGGACGGGACATCTCAGATCACCCCCTCGGCGCGCAGCTGCCGGAGCCGGTCCTCGCTCAATCCGAGCAGGCCGCCGTAGACCTCGTCGTTGTGCTCGCCGACGGCGGCCCCGAGGTGCTCGACCCGGCCCGGCGTCGCCGACATGCGGGGGACGGGTCCCTGCACCCGCATGGAACCGAGGTCGGGATCCGGAACGTCCACATAGGTCCCGCGCGCCCTCAGCTGCGGATCGGCCAGCAGTTGTTCGGCGTCGTACACGGGCGCGGCGGCGACCTCGGCCCGCTCGAACACCGCCATCGCGTCCTCGAGCGTGCGTTCGGCGATCCACTCGGCCATGAGCCGGTCGATCTCCGCGGCGTTGCGTAGCCGCTGCTGGGCCTCGGCGAACCGGGGGTCCTCCGTGAGCTCGGGACGGCCGATCGCCCGCAGGGCGCGTTTCGCGATCGTCGGCGCACTGCCCGACATCGCGAGCCAGCGCCCGTCCTTGGTGCGATAGGTGTTGCGCGGCGCGCTGATCTCCCAGCGGTTGCCGGTGCGGCCGGGGATGGTGCCCAGCTGGTCGTAGGTCAGCACGGACTGCTCGATGAGCCGCGCGAGCGGTTCGATGAGGTTGATGTCGATCAGCTGACCGCCGCCGCCGTGGACATCGCGGTGGTAGAGCGCCATCATCACCGCGTACGTCGCGTTGAGCGCGGCCACGCCGTCGGCCAGCATGAACGACGGCAGCGTCGGGGGACCGTCGGGCTCTCCGGTGAGGTGCGCGAACCCGCTCATGGCCTCGCCGAGCGTGCCGAAGCCGGGCCGGTCGCTGTTCGGCCCACCCGAGCCGAAGCCGGTGACGTGCACCAGCACCAGGCCCGGGTTCTCCGCCGCGAGGCTCTCGTAGTCGAACCCCCACTTCGCCAGCGTCGACGGCCGGAAGTTGACCACCAGCACGTCGGCACCCCGGGCTAGCTCGCGCAGGAGCTCCCGCCCCGCCTCCTTCCGCAGATCTAGGGTCACCGACTTCTTGTTGCGGCCCAGGCTCTTCCACATCAGGCCGACGCCGTCTCGTTGCGCGCCCCACTGGCGCAGCGGGTCTCCGCCGCCGGGTTGCTCGACCTTGATCACCTCGGCGCCGAACTCGCCGAGCCAGGTCGCCACCAGCGGCCCGGCAGCGAGGGTCGCCGCGTCGACGACCCGGATGCCGGACAGTGCTCGTGCGGACATCGATGTCCCTTCTCAGGCTGCTGTGTAATCCTTTACATCAGGAATGTAATCGATTACATCGGCTTCGCTCCTCAGCGAACCTGACAAGGCGGGCCGCTGTCAAGTCCCCTTGACGACTCCGGCGGCGGTCGTGTTCACTCAAGAAGGTCCGCGTATGTAATCGATTACATCGCTTGCTGAAACGCCTTGCATCGAATGACCACAAAGGACGGATGAGCCGACGAAGGGACGTACGCCATGAGCGTGGACGCGAGTCCGGGACGGAGTGAGCCCGCCCGGTTGTTCAAGGAGGCGATGGCGAGCTTCCCGAGCGGGGTCACCATCGTGACCACCGCCGACGCCGAGGGCCGGTGGTGGGGCTTCACGGCGACGTCGTTCTGCTCGGTGTCGATGGACCCGCCGCTCGTGCTCGTGTGCCTTTCGCGGTCGGCGCGGTGCCATCCCGCCTTCCAGCGGGCCTCGCACTGGCTGGTGCACGTGATCGATCCCGCCGACGCCGCGCTCGCGCTGCGCTTCGCGAGCAAGGGCGCGGACAAGTTCGCCGACGCGGGGTTCACCGTGGACGAACGTGGGCTGCCCGCTCTCGACCGCGCCTGCGTCCGGCTGGACTGCGCGACGCACGCGCGGCACCCCGGCGGCGATCACACGATCCTGGTCGGCGAGGTGGAGCGAGCTCACCTGCGCCCGGCGACCCCCGCCGTCTACTACCGGCGGGACTTCCGGTCGCTCGCCTGAGACCCTTTGGGCGCGGGTCCGGTGGACCCGGCGAGGTGCAGCTGGGCCGTGACGAACTGGGGCTCGGGTTCCCCGCCGCGCGCGGGCCCGCTGTCGAGCACGGTGCCGAGCAGGCGCGCGGCGCGCAGTGCCAGATCCTGGTAGTCGACGGTGATCCGCGTGAGCGGGGGATCGCTCAGCGCGAACCAGCTCGGGTGCCCGTAGACGACGAGCGACAGCTCGTCGGGCAGCCGCCTGCCGCTCTCGTGCACGGCCCGCGCCGCGCCGATCGAGAGCGCGCCACCGCCGACGATCAGCGCGGTGGGCGGGCGCGAGCCGTCGAGCAGGTCCCGCACGCCACGCCCGCCGTTCTCCGTGGTCGGCTCCAGCAACCGCGTCGCGAGCGCGCCGCGGTCCAGGCCGGCGAGCTGTAGCCCGCGGCGGATCCCGCGCAGCCGGGCGGCACCGTTCGACAGCGCCTCCGGCGTGCCGAGATATCCGATCCTGGTGTGGCCGAGCGCGGCGAGGTGCAGCACCGCCTCGGACATCGCCTGCTCGTCCTCGCTGAACACACCGGGAGCCGCGATGCCGCACGCGCGGTGGAACTCCACGACGGGCAGGTTCGACAGGAGCTGCTTGCTCGCCTCGAGGATGTGCGTGCTCGGCGAGATGATCAGTCCGGCGACGCGGCTGGCGACCAGGTCCTTGAGCTGGTGGAGCTCCCGCTCCGGGTCGTTCTCCGTGATCGTGAGGATCAGCTGGGTGCCGTCGGCGGACAGCAGCCGCGCGCACTCCGCGGCGACCGACGAGTACGCGGGCGTGTCGACGTAGGGGATGACGAAGCCGACGAACGCGCGGCTGACGTTCGCGCTGAGCGCCCTTGCCATGCGGTTGGCCACGTAGCCGCGCGCCTCGGCGTGCTCCCGGATCCGCTGCGCGAGCTCGGGCCGCACGGCGGGGCTGCCGTTGAGCGCCCTGGAGATCGTCGCGGTCGACACCTCCAGCTCGGCGGCGAGGTCGGCGACGCTGACCTTGGTCACCCGTCCGCGCGTGCCCACCGCGACCTCCCCGGAAATGTAACGTATTACATCGCACCCTAGGCTGGGCTCGGTCGCGGACGCAACACTCAGCCGGGATCGCCGTGCAGGGCGGTGAGGCAGAACCGCCAGACGTTCTCGGCGAGCGCGCCGTGGTGACCCGGTTCGCCCGGCCCGAGGATCATCGTGTGAAACGACGTCGTGACCACCGACGTGATGATGTGGACGTCCCAGTCCACATCGGCCGGACGGATTTGCCCTTCCTCCTGCGCGGCGAGCACGAACTCCTTGAGCAGCGCCTCGTAGGAGCGGCTCGTCTCCGCGATCGTCTCCGGGCTGGTGACGGCCAGCCGCATGTGCTCCTTCGCGATCACCCGGCTGACGGTTCCGTTCTCGCGGCGCCACTCCAGCGGCCAGGTGACCGCGAGCCGCAGCCGCGCCAGCGGATCGTCGGCGCTGGAGAGGATCTGCTCCCGGATGCGCGGGGTCGCACCGGCGACGGAGGTCATGAAGACCTCCTTCAGGAACTCCTCCTTGTTCGCGAAGCACCGGTAGAACGTCTTGATCGCGACGTGGGCCCTGCGCACGAGCTCGTCGATCGTGTACGTCGTGTCGCCGCGTTCGAGCAGCAGCTGCTGCCCCGCCGTGACGAGTTTCGTCCTCGGCCCGACGTAGGACCCCGCGTCGGGGCGTACGGTGGCGTGCCGGGCGATTCGCCCGGCCCAGCCCGGCTCGACCTGCACGGGCGCCAGCCTATCCGGGTCCAGTGCTCTCTCCCTCCTGTGCCGTTGGCCGGAAGACGGGCAGCACGACGCCCTGCCCGATGTCCTCGAAGAAGACCTCCAGCCGCATCCCGAGCTCGAGCCGCGCGGCGCCGAGCACGGTGGAGTGCACCAGTGGTCCTTCGTCCAGCTCCACCACCGCGACGTTGGGCGGCGGGTCGGCGAACGAGTTCGCGTACCGCTGGTGCACCACGGTCCAGGAGTGCAGCCGGCCCTGTCCGGTCGCCTCCTTCCACACCATCGGCGCCAGGCCGTGCCGAGGGCAGCCGCCCGCGGGCCAGACGGCGTGATCGCACGTCGTGCACCGGAAGAGCAGGTAGCGGCCCTGGCGGCAACCCTCCCAGAACTCCTCGTCCACCCGGTCAGGGGCCACGTCGCCCGGGTAGGGCCTCGGCGCGCTCACCGCGGCCTGCCCAGCACGAGCGAGACGTGGGCCCACGACCCGTGCACACCGCCGTTGCCGCCGCTGCCGCTGACGAGGCACAGTTCCGCGTCCGGCACCTGGTTCGTCGGGGCCTGTCCCCGCACCTGCAGGATCCCTTCCGACAGCGGCGTGAACCCGGTGGCGTAGAAGCCCGAGAGCTGCCCGCCGCCGGTGTTGGTGGGCAGGCTTCCGCCCGCGGCGGTGTGCCCTTCGGCGACGAACGCGGGCGCCTCGCCCTCGCCGCAGAACCCGTACTCCTCCAGTTGCAGGAGTGTCGCGATGGTGAACGGCGCGTAGAGCTGAGCGCTCGACATGTCCTCCGGGCCGACGCCCGCCTCGCCGAACGCCCGCCGCGCGGCGTCCGGCGCCGCACCGAAGCGGCTGACCATGGTGCCGTCCCACCAGTTCGTGATGTTGTGCCCGCAGCCCGCGCCGAGCACCTCCACCGGGCTGCCCGCGCAGTCGGCGGCGCGGGCAGCCGAGGTGAGCACGATGGCGGCGCCGCCGTCGGTGGGACGGGAGCAGTCGAGCAGGCGCAGCGGGTCGACGATCATCCTGGACGCCTGGTGCTCGGCCACCGTGATGGGCTGTCCGTACCCGATCGCGCCGGGCCGGACGCTGCCGTGATCCCGTTCGACCACCGCCACCGCGGCCAGGTCCTCCGAGGAGGCGCCGAACCGGTCGAGGTAGCGCCGCGCCGCCAGCGC
This sequence comes from Prauserella endophytica, assembly GCF_005146945.1. Taxonomy (GTDB): domain Bacteria; phylum Actinomycetota; class Actinomycetes; order Mycobacteriales; family Pseudonocardiaceae; genus Prauserella_A; species Prauserella_A endophytica. The sequence continues at coordinate 123,038 of NZ_SWMS01000007.1, read as the reverse complement.
GTAGACCGCGCCCGGTCCCACCAGCCCGTACAGGTACGGGTAGCCGTAGCTGTACCCGCCGATGTCGGATCTGCCCGCGCCGCCGTGGTTCGGTTCCAGCTTGGGCGCGTCGCCGGTGAACGCCTCCCCGTAGACGCTCAGTACGTACTCGGCCTGCCCGGTCGCGAGGAGCCCGGCGGCCACCACCACCGACAGCGCGGGGGAGGCGCCGCCCGAGCTCAGCGCGAACGACATCCTCGGTGACAGGCCCGCGTAGCGCAGGTCCTCGGGCATCGCGCCGAAGCAGATGCACGTGTCGATCTGCTCCCGGCGCAGTCCCGCGTCGTTCAACGCCGCGTCGATGGCCTGCCTGCGCAGCTCCCTCGAGGAGAACCCGAGCCGGCGACCCTGCGGGCTCAGGCCGAGCCCGACGATGGTGGCGCCGGCGTCGCTCACGCCACGCCGCCGGGCACGGGCAGGTTCGCCGTGTCGGCCGGGGTGAACTGGAACAGCCGCTCCGCGTTGCCCCGCAGGACCTTGTACTGCACCTCGGGGCTCATGCCGGCGAGCCGGTCGCGCGCGAGCTTGATCGAGTTCGGCCACGTGGTGTCGGAGTGCGGGTAGTCGGTTTCGATCATCACGTTGTCCTCGCCGATCAGGTCGAGGTTGCGCAGCCCGGCGATGTCGTCGATGAAGCAGCCGTAGATGTGGTCGCGGAAGCTCTGCCGGATGTCGAAGTTGAGGTAGTCGATGGTGTGCGCGCCGTCGTCGGTGCGCTCCTGTTTGCTGCCCTTGCCGGGGTCGTAGTCGATGCCGCGCTGGAACCAGAAGCGCTGCTTGTCGATCACCTGCTCGGCGCGTTCGAGGAAGTAGGGGATCCAGCCGATGTTGCCCTCGGCGAGCGAGATCTTGAGCTGGGGGAAGCGTTCGAACACTCCGCTGAACAGCCAGTCGAGCATGGTGCCCGAGGTGCGCACGGCGCCCCAGGACAAATTGGCCATGAAGTTGGTGTTCGAGTTGATCGACGGGATCTGCGACGACGAGCCGACGTGCATGCAGAGCACCACGCCGCACTCCTCGGCGGCGCGGAAGAACGGGTCCCAGTACCGGTCGGGGTCGTTGATCGTCGGCAGGCCGAGTGGCTCCGGGTTCTCGCTGAACGCGACCGCCCGCACGCCGCGCTCGGCCACCCGGCGGACCTCGGTGGCCGCGGCCTCGGGGTCCCACAGCGGGATGAGGGTGAGGGGGATGAACCGGCCCGGCGCCGTCGCGCACCACTCGTCGATCATCCAGTTGTTGTAGGCCTCGATGCAGGCGAGCCCGAGCTCCTTGTCCTCGCCCCGGTAGAAGGTCTGGCCGCAGAACGCGGGGAACGTCGGGAACGTCATCGACGCGAGGATGCCGCCCTCGTTCATGTCCTCGACCCTGGCCGCCGCGTCGTAGCAGCCGGGCCGCATCTCGTCGTAGCCCAGTGGCTCGGGGCTGATCTGGTTCTTCGCCCTGCCGACGGTCGCGGACAGCCCGCTGGCCCGCTGCTTCATGCCGAGGTAGTACCAGGTGCCCTTGCCGTCCTCCTCGATCACGAGCTTGGGCCCGCGGTCGCGGTAGCGCTCCGGCAGCCACGTCTGCCAGAGATGGCCCGGTTCGAGCACGTGGTCGTCCACCGAGATGAGCCAGTTGAGGTCCGGTTGCGTTGCCGTCATGGCGGTTGGTCCTTTCCGTGTGTTGGCTGGTGGTTCGTTCCCGGTCACACCACGCCGGCGTCCTTGAGCCGGGTGATCTCGGCCCAGTCGCAGCCGAGTTCGAGGAGGACCTGTTCGGAGTGCTCGGCGTGCTCGGGAGCCCGGCGAAGCTCGGGCACCTGCTCGTCGAACTGCACGGGCGCGCTCATCAGCCGGACCTCGGTGCCGTCGTGGTCGACCGGGACCGCGTAGCCGTTCTCGACGACCTGCGGGTCCGTCGCCGTCTCCCGCATCGAGCGCAGGACCGCCCACGGGCCCGCGAGATCGGAGAGCCTGCGCTCCCACTCCCGCAGCGGCAGGGCGGCGAAGACGCGTTCGAGCTCGGCGACGCAGGCGTCGTGGTTCGCCGAGCGGGCGGCCGCGTCGGCGAACCGTTCGTCCGCGAGCAGGTCGGGCCGGTCGAGGTGGCGGCACAGGTCGGGCCACCACCGGTCGGACTCGATCATCATGAGCGCGATCCACCGCCCGTCCCCGGTCCGGTACGAGCGTGCGATGGGGTTGGCCGAACGTCCCGTTACCACGGGGAATTCCCGGTCGAGCCCCCAGCTGTAGAGGATCGCGCTGGAGTGCTGCCAGAGCGCCGACCCGAGCAACGACACGTCCACAGTGGAGCCCACGCCGGTTCGTTCCCTGCGGTACAGCGCCGCCGCGATGCCGAACGCGAGGTTCATCGCGCCCGCCTTGTCGCCGAAGGCGGGAGGCTGGGGCAGTGGCCGGTCGGCGTCCTCGGCGGTGAGCGCCGCCGCGATCCCGCTGCGCATCCAGAACGACGTGAAGTCGTACCCGCCGCGGTCGGCGTCCGGCCCGCGCGCGCCCTGCGCCGTGGCGCGGGCGTAGACGATGCGCGGGTTGCGGGCCCGCACCGTGTCCTCGTCGAAGCCGAGCTTCCGCCGTGCCGGGCCCCGGAAGTTGGTGACGAAGACGTCGGCCCTTTCCACGAGCCGCAGGAGCAGCTCGTGTCCGCGCGGGTCACGCAGGTTGAGCCCGACGCTGCGCTTGCCCCGGTTGGTCTGTGCCGTCACGACGTTGACCCCGCCGACCATCGGCACCACGCCGGAGGAGGCGAGGCCGCGCTGCGGGTCTCCGGTGACCGGATCCTCGATCTTGATCACCGAAGCGCCGAAGTCGGCCAGCACCGCGGCCGCGGCCGGAGCGAACGTCCACTGGGCGACCTCCAGCACCTGGACGCCATCGAAGACGGGACCCGGATCGTCCGGCGGCAATGATGCCGATCGCATTGTCGTCGCTCCTCCACGGTGAGGGGGTCAGCTGCGAGATGCGGGGGCGGAAATATCGCTCTCCGTCAACGCGTCGGCCTTCGACGGTATCCGGTAGAACCGCATATGTCCATAAGCTTCTCCATGCGCTTTGAAAGGTCTATTTACTGCGAGAATATCGTTCTCTTGACTCGCGATCGTGTTTGCTCTTACTCTGCGAAACGCGATCGGGAAGGCCGGTCGCTCAATCGTTCTCGGCCCGCTCGAGGTGTGGCCGGTTTCCCTCATCCCGAGCACGGGCACTCATCGAGGAGGCGCCGAATCATGGGGCAGCTGGACGGCAAGGTCGCGTTCATCACCGGTGCGGGCCGAGGTCAGGGCCGATCGCACGCCGTGCTGCTCGCCGAGCACGGAGCCGACGTGATCGCCGTGGACATCGGCGCCGACATCCCGACCGTCCCGTATCCCATGGCCACGCCCGACGACCTCGCCGAGACCGCGCGTCTCGTCGAACAGCAGGGCAGGCGGTGCGTCACCGCGATCGCCGACGTCCGCGACATCGGGGCGCTGGCGAAGGCGCTCGACCACGGCATCGCGGAGCTCGGCGGCGTGGACATCGTGCTGGCCAACGCCGGCGTGCTGCACAGTGACCGGACCGAGCAGACGCTGGAACAGGCCGCGGCCCGGTGGGCCGACGCGGTGGGCGTGATGCTCACCGGCGTGTTCAACACGCTCAAGGTCGCCCAGCGTCCCTTGGTCGAACAGGGCCGGGGCGGATCGATCGTGATCACCGGTTCCACGGCGGGACTCAAGGGCATGACCGACGGCTCTGGCGGCATGTCCGGCTACACCGCGGCCAAGCACGGCGTGGTGGGCCTGGCGAAGGGCTGGGCCAAACTGCTCGGCCAGCACGACATCCGGGTCAACGTCGTCCACCCGACGGCCGTCGACACGTTCATGATCAACAACCCGCAGTCGCCGATGGTCGACTCCAGCAACTTCGCCCAGATCACCAGGGTGCTTCCGGTGGACCGGCTGCAGCCGGCCGACGTCAGCGCGGCGATCCTGTGGCTCGTGTCCGACGCGGCCTTCGCGGTGACCGGGGTGGCACTGCCGCTCGACGCGGGCATGAGCCTCTGATGACCGCGTCCACCACCGGCCTGGAAGGCCTGCGATCCTATGTGGATGGTGACCACCTCGGCGGGGGAGATCCGCTGCGGGTGACCGACCCGGCCACCCTGTCGACCGTGGCCGAGGTGCCGACAGCGGGGGTCGCCGACTTCGAGCGCGCGGTGCTGGCCGCGCGCCGTGCCTTCGACCGCGGCGACTGGCCCGGGATCCCCGCCGCCGAACGGGCGGCGGTCGTCCTCCGGTTCGTCGCCGCGTTGGAGGCCCGGCGCGAGCACCTCGGCGAAACGGTCGTCGCCGAGACCGGAGCCCTCGTCGCCTCGGCGAGGGGCGTCCAGGTGGACGGCGCGCTCGGACAGGCTCGCGACGCCGTCCGTATCCACGCGTCGCTGCCGGAGGAGGAGCACAACCCGGTCCCTCTCGACGCGCTCGTCACCGGAGGGCGGGTCGCCACGAGCGTCCTGACGTGGGAGCCGCTCGGCGTGGTCAGTGCCATCCCCGCCTACAACGTTCCGTTGTTCCTCGCGCTGTGGAAGGTCGTCCCCGCGTTGCTCGCGGGCAACACCGTGGTGCTGCGGCCCAGCCCGCTCGCGCCGCTGACGGTGCTGGCGCTGGGTGCGGCCGCGAAGGAGGCCGGTCTTCCTCCTGGCGTGCTGAACGTGCTCGTGGAACAGGGCGACGCCGGAGCGCGGCTGATGACCACCGACCCCCGGGTCGACGCGGTGTCCTTCACCGGCTCCACGTCGGTCGGGTCCGCGATCATGGAGCAGGCCGCGCCCACCCTCAAGCGCGTGCTGCTCGAACTCGGCGGCAAGTCGGCCGGGATCTACCTGCCCGGCGCCGTCGACCGCGCCGCTGACGGCATCGCGACGGTCATGCGGGCGATGGCAGGGCAGGGGTGCGTGCTGCAGACCCGCGTGCTCGTGCCGCAGGCCCGCAAGGACGAGGTGCTGGCACAGGCCGCCGAACGCGTCGCCGCGCTGCGGCTCGGCGATCCGCGGGACCCGGAGACCGACGTGGGACCGGTGATCAGCGCAGCGCAGGTCACCCGCTGCGCCGACCACGTCGCGGCCGCGCGGCGGCACGGCGGCCGGGTGGTCACGGGCGGCAGGCCCAGACCCGAGCTGGGCGGCCACTTCTTCGAGCCGACCGTGGTGGACCTCCCGGACACCGCGAACCCGCTCGCGCAGGAGGAGACCTTCGGCCCCGTGGTCTCGGTGCTCGGCTACCGCGACGTGGACCACGCCGTGGAGCTCGCGAACGACACCGTGTACGGGCTGTCCGGCGGGGTGTTCGGGCCCACCGAAGAGGCGCTGGCCGTGGCCAGGCGGATCCGCGCGGGCACGGTGCTCGTCAACGGCGGCTACTTCGGCGCGTTCGCCTCCTCGGGTGGCTGGCGGCGGAGCGGCGAATGGCGGGAACGCGGGCGCGAGGGCATCCGGGCCTACCAGCAGGCCAAACACCTGACCGCGGTGAGCCACTGACACAGGAGACGACATGCTCGACGAGATCGCTCAGCTCGATCCCGCCATGATCCGCACGCTGTTCGACACGAGCGGGCAGTTCCGCAGATCCAGGTCCGGCGGGGACTACGTCGAAAACTTCCACACCGACCTCAGGCTGGCTCGCGAGTCCGGCCCGGTGCACGTGGGCAGCGTGGAAGAGGTGCTCGGCGCGGTCGATCCCGAACACCCGTTGCCGTACCCGGAACCGGTCTACTCCGCGTTCAGCTTCGACACGGTCAACACCGTGTTCCGCGACCCGGAAACCTACACCTCCGACGCCATGCGCGGCACCTTCGACACCTTCGGTCGCAACATCCTCGCGATGGGCGGCGCCGAGCACGCCAGATACCGGGCGGTGGCCCAGCCCGTCTTCGCCCGCAACATGACGCAGTGGTGGATCGACCGCTGGATCGCCGGCATCACCGACAGCCTGCTGACGCGGTTCGAGCGGCGCGGGCGTGCCGACCTGAACCTGGAGTTCTGCGCGCTGCTGCCGCTGCTCACGATCACCGGCAGCTTCGGGGTGCCGATGGACGAGGCCCTGCGTCTGCGCGAGCACATCGAGCAGATGATCAGCGCTGGGACCGAGCGCGCGGACCGGCTCGCCGCCTCGGCCGCCGCGGCCGACATCCTCCTGCCCGTCATCGCGCGCCGCCGCGGCGATCCGCGCGACGACCTGATCAGCAAGCTGATCAGCGAGTCCGTTGTGGACGAACACGGGACCCGGCACGCACTCACCGACGACGACGTGCTCGCCTACGCGCGCCTGCTGCTCACCGCGGGCTCGGGCACGACATGGCGGCAGCTGGGCATCACGCTCTGGGCGCTGCTCAACAACCCCGACCAGCTGGACGCGGTGCGCCGGGACCGTTCGCTGGTGCGCGCGGCCGTCGAGGAGTCCCTGCGCTGGGAGGTCACCGACCCGACCTTCTTCCGGCTCACCGCGCACGACACGACGCTCGGCGGGGTGGACATCCCCGCCGGGTCCCGCGTGGCGCTGTGCCTGACCGCGGCCAACCACGACCCGAGCCGGTGGCCCGACCCGGACCGGTTCGACATCTTCCGGCGCGTCAAGCCCCATCTGTCCTTCGCCAGCGGTCCCCACGTGTGCCTTGGCATGCACGTCGCCAGGGCGGAGATGTCCGTGGCGCTCAACGCGATCCTCGACCGGCTGCCGGACCTGCGCTGGGATCCCGACGCACCGCGTCCGGTACTGATGGGCCTGCACATGCGCGCCCCGAGCGACCTGCCGGTGGTGTTCGGATGACCGGTGGCGAGCGGCTCTCACTCAGCGTCACGCCCGAGACGTGCGCGGGCACCGGGGTGTGCACGTTCTACGCGGCAGGCACCTTCGAGCTCGACGACGACGGCAGGGTCAGCATCGTTGACGAGCATGGTGACCCCGACGACGACATCCGCAACGCCGTCGAGGCGTGCCCCACCCGATCCCTGCGCCTCGGGCCGTCCGGGGGAGGCCGGCCATGAGCAGGCGCGGGCGGTTCCTCGCGCTGGCGCTGGCGGCGGTTCTCCCGCTGTCCGCGTGTGGCGGCCCGGCGGCAGGCCCGGCCGACCCTGGGCGACCGGTGGCGGGCGGCAGTGCGCGCGTCCTGCAGATCACCGAGCCACGCGGGCTCGATCCCGCCGCGCTCAGCAACGAGTACGTGCTCACCGCGTTCCTCGGCAACGCGCTCTACGGGACGTTGATGGTGAACGACCCGAAGACCGGCAAGATCGAGCACACGATGGCCGAGGGCTTCGCCACCACCGACGGCGGCGCGACCTTCGAGCTGAGCCTGCGGCCGGGGCTGCGGTTCTCCGACGGCAGCCCGCTGGACGCCGCGGCCGTGAAGGTCAACTGGGACCGGCTCAAGGACCCGGCCACAGGGTCGTCCTACGTGCACGAGGCGTCGATGATCGCCTCAACGGCGGTGCTCGACACCACGACCCTGCGGGTGACGATGGCCGAACCGGTGCCGAACTACGCGCAGGCCGTGGTCACCAGCTCGCTGAACTGGATCGCCTCACCGAAGGCGCTGCGGGCCGGGCAGCGGGCATTCGACGAGAAGCCGGTGGGCGCGGGCCCGTTCACGCTGGAGTCGTGGGCCCGGCAGGACGCGATCGAGCTCGTCAGGAACCCCGGGTACTGGGATGCGCCGAAGCCGTATCTCGACCGCCTCACGCTGCGCACGTCCAGCGACGGCAGCCAGCGGCTCAACACCGTGGTCAGCGGGGGCGCGGACGTCGCCATCGAGACGAACTGGGGCAACCTGGCGAAGGCCCGCGAGGCCGGCCTGAACACACAGCTCGTCCCGCTGAACGGCGGCATCACCGTCGCCATGAACACCCGCAGGGCGCCGTTCGACGACGTGCGGGCACGCAGGGCGGTGGCCGCGGCGCTCGACCCGCGCGCGATGGGCGTCAGCGTCTACAACGGAGAGAACCTGGCCGCTCCCACCTTGTTCACCGACTCCTCGCCGTTCCACACGGACCTGCCGCTGGCGAGGACGGACAAGGCCGAGGCGCAGCGACTGTTCGACGAGCTGGCCGCCGAGGGCAAGCCGGTCTCCTTCACCTTCACCAGTGGACCCACCACCGAGATCAGGGCCATCGCCGAGAACGTCCAGGCGCAGCTCAGCGCGTTCGACAACGTCCACGTCGAGGTGAAGGTCGTCGACATCACCAAGGTGCTCGCCCTGCGCAGCACCTACGACTTCGACATGCTCGTCGGCTCCGCCTACTTCGCCGACCCGGAGACCCGGCTGTGGACGGCTTTCCACGGCGACTCCAGGCGCAACCTCGCCGGTATCGACGACGACCGGCTCGACGCCGGGCTGCAACGGGGTCGCACGGCGACGTCCACGGGGGAACGCAAGGCTGCCTACGAGGAAGTCCAAAAGCGACTGATCGAGCTGGTGCCCGCCATCTTCGTCAGCAGGCCGGCGCCCAGTGTCATCACCGGCTCGAACGTCGGCGGCGTGGTGCAGTACGGCCACGGCTCGCTCCTCCCGGAGGAGCTCTGGATCCAGCCCTAGCACGTCCCATCCCGAACGGCTGATGAGAGGTCAACGATGATCCGAAACAGGCCATTACCGGCGCTGGCGGTCGCCGCGGTGCTACTGCTCAGTGCGTGCGGCGGCACGAGCGCGGACCAGGGCGGCGCCACGGGTGAACCCGTGGCGGGCGGTACCGCCCGCGTCATCCAGATCAACGAGCCGAGGAGCCTCGACCCCGCGATCATGGGCAACGCGTGGGCGTTCAACGCCGTGCTCGGCAACGCGATCTACGGCACGTTGATGGTGAACGACCCGAAGACGGGCAAGATCGAGTACAAGCTCGCGGAGAGCATGGTCACCGAGGACGGCGGTGCGACCTTCGAGCTGACGCTGCGGGAAGGGCTGACGTTCTCCGATGGCAGTCCCTTCAACGCGGAGGCGGTGAAGTTCAACTGGGACCGCATCAAGGACCCGGCAACCGGCTCGGCGGCCTCGAACATCCAGGAGGCGTCGCTGGCGAAAACGACCGAGGTCGTCGACACGAGGACCTTGAAGATCACGATGGTCGAGCCGATCCCGAACTACGCCCAGGCCCTGGTTTCCAGCTCGCTGAACTGGATCGCCTCGCCGACCGCGCTGCGGGCCGGGCAGCGGGCGTTCGACGCGAAGCCGGTCGGCGCCGGCCCGTTCACCGTGGAGTCGTGGACCCGTCAGGACTCCATCGAGCTGGTGAAGAACCCGAAGTACTGGGACGCGCCCAAGCCGTACCTCGACCGAATCACCCTGCGCAGCATCAACGACTCCACCCAGCGGATCAACACGTTGACGAGCGGGGGAGCCGACGTCGCCGTCGACACGAACTGGGCGACGATGGCCACGGCCCGCGACGCGGGGTTCGCCGTGGACACCATGCCGCTGAACGGCGGGCAGTACCTGGCGATGAACGCGCGCCGGGCGCCGTTCGACGACGTGCGGGCGCGCCAAGCCGTCGCCGCCGCGCTCGACCTGCGCGCGATGGACACGACCGTCTACAACGGCAAGGGCTCACTCGTGCCGACGCTGTTCACGGAGTCCTCGCCGTTTCACTCCGGCCAGCAGCTGGTGAAGACCGACAAGGCCGCCGCGCAGAGGCTCTTCGACGAGCTGGCCGCCGAGGGCAACCCCGTTTCGTTCACGTTCAAGAGCTATCCGTCGCCGGAGAGCAAGGCCGTCGCCGAGAGCGTGCAGGCGCAGCTGAGCACGTTCCGCAACGTCGAGGTGCGGGTCGAGATCGTCGACCACACGGAGGTCGCGTCGCTGCACGCCAGCCACGACTTCGACATGCTCATCTCGTCGGCGTTCTTCATCGACCCCGAGCCTCGCTTGTGGACGGTTTTCCACGGGGACTCGCGGGGCAACGTGACCGGGATCGACGACGAACAGCTCAACGCCGCGCTGCAGCAGGGCCGCGAGTCGACCTCGGAACAGGAACGCAAGGCCGCCTACGAGCGAGTGCAGCAGCGGCTCGCGGAGATCGTGCCCGGGATCTTCTACACCCGGTCGGCGGCCAGCGCGGTCAGCGCCGACAACGTGGGTGGCGTGGTGCAGTACGGCTACGGCTCGCTGCTACCCGAGGAACTGTGGATCCAGCCGTAGCTCCTCACTTGAGGGCGAGCGGGTTGAGCGGCGACCCGACGCCCCCAGGGAGGTTCAACGGGGCCGCGACGAAGAGGCACTCGTACCGGCCGTCCCGCGTGCAGTCCTCGGCGAGCCCTTCGAAGTCGAAGAGCTCGCCGAGGAGCAGGCCCATGTCCCTGATCGCCAGCATGTGGAACGGGATCCTCGGCCCGCGCCCGGCCGGGCCGAGCACCTCGACCGCGAAGTTGTCCGCGCAGACGGCCGCGATCCCGTGGTCGCGGATCCAGCGGGCGCACTCCCACGTGAGCCCTGGCGAACCACCGGCCCCGACGTCGGCGCCCCGGCGTTGCGCGGGCAGCGTCCCCGTGCGCAGCAACAGCACGTCGCCGGGTTCGGGCGCTATCCCGGCGGCGTCGAGCACGGCATCGAGATCGGCAGGCCGGACCGGGTGGCCCGGCGGGAGGAAATCGGTTCCGAGGTGGCGGGGGAGGTCCGCGAGGACGCCGCGCGACACCACTCCCTCGGCGAGGTTCTGGATCGAGCAGTGCAGAGCACCCCAGGCGGTGAGGGCGGACTCGTGGTGGACTCCGTTGTAGAGCAGGTCGTCGTACCAGAGGTGCGAGAGCGCGTCGAAGTGCGTCGAGGAATGAGTGCCGAGGATGACCATGTCCTCGGCCGAACGGAACTCCGCGAGCCGCCCGTGCGGGTCGTCGCCCCGGTAGCGCGTCATCGTGTGGATGGGGTTGAACCGGCCGCTGGTCCGCACGTCGTGGGGCCCGTTCTCGTCGGCCGGGATGGACAGCGCGAAGCGTGCCCCGCGTCGCACCAGGCGCGTCGCGGCGCTCACCCGTTGCGGGGTGATGAGGTTGAGGGTGCCCAGCTGGTCGTCGTCACCCCAGCGTCCCCAGTTGCTCAGCTCCCGGCCCAGTTCCCGGATTCCGTCCAGATCGATCGGCGGAGTGCCCATCGCTGCTCCCTCCATAAGGGACGGTCAGAACGAAGCTAGCACGTTTTCGAACGGTCGAGCATTGGAGTTGCAGGCATGCGAACGATTCCCGCCGCGTTGGTCGAGCGATACGAGGAGCAGGGGTGGTGGACCAGGGACACGCTCGGCGACCTGTTGGTGCGCGGTCTGGATGCCGCCCCGGACACCCCGTTCCGCGTGCATTCCACGGTGCGGCCGTTCTCGGGAACGTTCCGCGACGTCGAACACCTCGCCCGCAGGCTCGCGGGTGGCCTGCGGGCTCGAGGGGTGGGGCCCGGTGACGTGATCGCGTTCCAGCTGCCCAACTGGATGGAGGCGGCGGCGGTGTTCTGGGCGTCGTCGTTCCTCGGCGCGGTGGTGGTGCCCGTCGTGCACATCTACGGCCGCAAGGAGCTCGGCTACATCCTCAAGGCCGTGGAGCCGAAAGTGTTCATCACGGCGGCCGAGTTCGGCAGGCTGCGCCACCAGCCGGACCTGTGCGCCGGTGTACCCGTCGTCGGCGTGGTGGGCGAGGATTTCGACGACCTGCTCGGTCCGGAGCCGATGCCGGGCCTGCTCGCGGCGAACCCGGCGGGCCCCGCGGTGATCGCGTTCACCTCCGGCACCACCCGCGATCCCAAGGGAGTCGTCCACAGCCACCAGACCCTCGGCTTCGAGACGCGACAGCTCGCGGAGCGCTACCCGCCCGACCGGGGAGACCAGCTGACCGCCGCTCCGGTGGGGCACTTCATCGGGATGGTCAACGCGTTCCTCGTGCCGGTGCTGGAAAGGACCCCGGTGAACCTCGCCGACGCCTGGGACCCGGGCGCGGTGCTGGATCTGATCGAGGGGGAGGGACTCACGATCGGAGGCGGAGTGCCCTACTACGTCACGAGCCTGCTCGACCATCCACGCTTCACGCCGGCGCACCTGCGCGGGCTGCAGTACGCCGGGCTCGGCGGGTCCGCCGTGCCCGCTGCGGTGGCGGAGCGGCTGGCGGGCCTGGGCATCACCGTGTTCCGCTCGTACGGCAGCACCGAGCACCCGTCGATCACGGCCGCGCCGTACACCGCGCCCGCGAGCAAACGGCTGTACACGGACGGCAAGGCCCTTCCCGGTGTGGACCTCCGGCTGGCCGAGGACGGCGAGATCCTCAGCAGGGGGCCGGACCTGTGCCTCGGCTACACCGACGACACGCTCACGGAGGCGGCGTTCGACGAGGAAGGCTGGTACCACACCGGCGACATCGGGGTGCTCGACGACGACGGGTATCTCACGATCGCCGACCGGAAGGCCGACTTCATCATCCGGGGAGGCGAGAACATCAGCGCACTCGAGGTCGAGGAGGTGCTGCTGACGCTCGAATCGGTGGGGGAGGTGGCTGTGGTCGCGGCGCCCGACGACCGGCTTGGCGAACACGCCGCCGCCATGGTGCGCGTCCGGCCGGGGCACGCGATGCCGACGATCGACCAGGTGCGCGCCCACTGCGAGCGGGCGGGCCTGGCGAAGCAGAAGTGGCCCGAGGAGCTGCACGAGGTGGCCGACTTCCCCCGGACACCCAGCGGCAAGGTCCAGAAGTTCGCTCTCCGCCGCGACCTCGTGACCCGGAGGAGAACGGAGGGTTGAGGCGAGGTCGGACGGACCGGCGGTATGTCGGTGCCGAATGCCGGACGCGTTGCCGCGCCGGAGCGGTCTGGTGCCCTGAGCGCGGTGTCGACGGGTCGCGCCCGGTGTCCGCCGCCGACGAGGTCGGCCGGATCTTTCTCGCGTTCTGCCTACGGTTCGTTCCCGCAGCTGGCCTGACCGCGGGAGTCATTCTCGCTGCGTGGGGTGAAAGCACGCCTTCAACACGCCCGCCACGCACCACGGTGAGCAGGTGATCACCCGTCAGCGACAAGATCGCGGGCAGCGCCCGCGAGCACGGCGCATTCGACGACCTCGGTGGACATTCCGGGCAAGGCCGCCGGCGACCATGCGGCTCGCCGAGGGGTCAGCGATGAGTACCACGCAGTTCGCGGGGTGTCATGCCGAACCGCTCCCGGAAGGCCGTGCTGAACCTACCGGGAGAGGCGAAGCCGCAGCGGTGGGCGAGCTCGGTGATGGTCGTCTGGTTGTACGCGGGACTGACGAGCCGATCGTGCGCGAGCGACAGTCTCTCCTCCTTGATCAGCTCACGGGAAGTGGTCCCGGCCCGCTGTAGTGCCAGTTGGATCTGTCGCACCGACCACCCCAGCGCGGCGGCGATCATCTCGCTGTTGAGGTCGGGTTCGTGCGCGTTGTCCCGCACGTAGCGGCGGATCGCCGCCTCGATCTCGCTGAAGTGATCACCGGCGTTGACCATGTCGGTGCCCACCAGTACGCACACCAACTCGATCAGCCGGTCGACCACCGCGTCGAACTGGTTCGAGGAGAGCTGGTCGGCCATCCGCAGGGCGCTGTCCAGCAGATCGTGCACGACACCACCCAACCCGGCCGCCAGGTCGATGGGCGCGACGAACTCGGTGGCCTTGTTCAATCGGTGGTGAATGGTCCGGCGCTCGATGGTGACCGCCCGCAGCCGCGCGTGGTGGGTGTGGGTGACGTCGAACGGCTGGGTCGTCGCGATCAGGGCTCCGTAGCCGGGCCGCAGGGTCGTCCTGCTGAAGTCGACGCTGACGTCCACCGCACCCGCGACCGGCAGGAGCAGGACGTACGAGTCGATGCCGTCCTCGCGCATGTGCTCGGACCTTCTGCGATACCGCACCTGCGGCGAACGCCATGCCAGCACCTGGTTCCGCTCGGTGCGCAGCCGGGTCAGGGTGCTCGTTCCCTCGTCACCGTCGGGAAAGTCGCAGGTCATGTTGCACTGATAGCTGGTGGCGATCCGCCGCCAGAGCTCGCGCGATTCGCCGGGCGTCATCTCGGGTGTGGATGACCACTCGCTGCACAGCGCGGTATCAGGCACGGCTGTCTCCGGTCGTTCGAGCACTCCGCTCGGCACAGCCTAACCCACCTCCGCAACCCCCAGGATGCGCCGGCGCGCGGGGGGAGCTGTGCCGATCCACCACCACCGAGTGTCGGTTCGGTCCATTGTTGCGCGTTCCAGCGGCTCATAGCGTGACGTCACGGCCCGCGCGATCGTCGCGAATCGGGCATCCGGACATCTCACGGGAAGGTCTTGCGATGGACCTTGCGAGTTTGATTCGCACGGGAGGCAAGCGGCACGCGGAACGGCCGGCGATCGTCTGCGACGGCACGATCCAGACCTACGAGCAGGTCTACCGGCGTTCCTGTCAGCTGGACAACGCGCTGGCGGAACTGGGCGTCGGCCAGGGCGAACGGATCGCCACGCTCACCGACAACAGCCCGGAGGCGCTCGAGCTGATCCTGGGCATCGCGCTCGGTGGCTACGTACGGGCCTCGCTCTACACGCACAACAGCGCCGAGACGAACCTGTACCTGCTGAACAGCATCGGCGCGAGCGTGCTGATCGTGCAACGGCGGCACTACGACGCCATCGGTCCCCACATCGAGGCCGCCTCCACGGTGCGTCACGTCCTGGTGCTTGACGGCGCTGCGCCCAGCGGGGTCCTCGACTACGAGGAGCTCCTGGCAGCGGCGTCGTCCGAGGACCGCGGAATCGAGATGCCGCCCGACGCCCCGCAGACCATTCGGTTCTCGGCGGGAACGACCGGAAAACCGAAAGGGATTCTACATTCGGTGCGGGCGTGGACCGGTATGGGCACCGAGACGGCGTCGATCCTGCCGGTGCTGGGTCCAGAGGACTCGTACCTGGCCGGCGGCCCGTTGTCACACGCCACGATCATGCCGGTGCCCGGCGTGCTCGCGGCGGGTGGTTCCGTCGTCGTGCTCCGCGCGTTCGAACCAGGTGAGTTCCTGGCGGCTGTCGAGCGGCATCGCTGCACACTGACCTTCGGCGTCCCGACCATGGTGCAGCTCGCGGCGCGGCACCCCGCCGCTCGGACGACAGACCTCAGCAGCCTGCGAGCCATCGTCTACGGCGGTTCGCCGATGACCGAGACCGCGTTGAACGAGGCACGCTCGGTCTTCGGCGACATCATGCTGCAGCTGTACGGGCAGAGCGAGGGCGCCCCGGTCAGCTGCCTGCGCCCGGAGGATCACACCGCACGGGGCGGCCGCTATCTGCGGTCCGCGGGCAAGCCGACCGCGAACACCCGGATCACCATCGTGGACGAGAACGGTGTGGCGCTGCCTCAGGGCGAGATCGGCGAGATCGCGTTCGACACGCCGGGTGGGTTCACCGAGATCTGGGGGAACCCGGACGCCACCCGGGCGCGCAAGCTCCCGGACGGATCCGTCCTGTCCCGCGACATGGGATACCTCGACGAGGACGGATACCTCTTCATCACCGACCGCAAGGAAGACATGATCATCTCGGGCGGCTTCAACGTGTGGCCGGCCGAGGTGGAGAACGCTCTGGTCGCCCACCCCGCGGTTCGTGAGGCGTCGGTTGTCGGGATCCCGCACGACAAATGGGGCGAGACCCCGATGGCACTGGTCGTGCTGGCGGACGGCGCAAGTGCGTCCGAAGAGGAGCTGATCGCCTGGACGCGCGAGAAGGTCGGCCCGGTCAAGAGAGTCACCAGCGTCCGCTTCGGGACGGAACTTCCGAAGAGCCCTGTGGGCAAGGTGCTGCGCCGGATGGTGCGGGATCAGTACGGGCCGGGCGCCACACACTGAAGGATCGGAAAACAGAACGCATGAAACGTGTATTCGTCGTCGGTGTCGGCATGACCAGGTTCACCAAGCCAGGCAAGCCCGACCCCAACTACCCCGAGCTGGCCCGCGAGGCCGCGACCGCGGCGCTGACCGACGCCGGCATCACCTACCCGGACATCGAACAGGCCTGCGTGGGTTACGTGCACGCCGACTCGACCGCGGGCCAGCGAGCCGTCTACGAGCTGGGCATGACCGGCATCCCCGTGTTGAACCTGAACAACAACTGCGCGAGCGGGTCGTCGGCGCTGTTCTACGCACGGCAGCTCGTCGCCGGGAACCTCGCCGACTGCGTGCTGGCGCTGGGTTTCGAGAAGATGCGGCCCGGCTCGCTCGGAGCACCCGCACATCCGCAGGCGGCCAACCCGGTGGAGAAGTTCGTCGAGGCGGCTTCCCGGCTGCGTGAGCCGACCGGCGCCCCCATCGTGCTGGAGATGTTCCGTGCGGCGGGGCTGGAGCACATGGAGCGCTTCGGCACCACGGCGGAACAGTTCGCCAAGGTCGCGGAGAAGAACCACCGGCATTCCGCGGCCAACCCCAACGCGCAGTTCCGGGAGGTGTACTCGCTCGACGAGATCTTGTCGTCCACGCTGGTGTGCGATCCGCTGACCAAGTTGCAGTGTTCGCCCACCTCGGACGGTTCGGCCGCGGCCGTCGTGGTCTCCGAGGAGTTCGTCGAGCGGCACGGGCTCGCCGATCAGGCAGTCGAGATCGTGGGGCAGGTGCTGGCCACCGACACCGAGGACGCTTACGACAACGCGCTCAGCATCGTGGGCACAGGGGTCAGCAAGCGCGCCGCGGAGCAGGCGTACGAGCAGGCGCAGCTCGGCCCGGACGACATCGACGTGATCGAGCTGCACGACTGCTTCTCGATCAACGAGATCCTCACCTACGAGGCGCTGGGACTGTGTGCCGAAGGCGAGGGCGGGGCGCTCGTCGACGCCGGAGCGACGACCTACGGCGGCAAGTGGGTGGTCAATCCCTCCGGCGGGCTCATTTCCAAGGGACACCCGCTGGGGGCGACGGGCCTCGCCCAGTGTGCCGAGCTGAGCTGGCAGTTGCGCGGGGAGGCGGAGGGCCGTCAGGTCGACGGCGCCCGCGTCGGACTGGCACACAACCTCGGCCTTGGCAGCGCGGGCGTCGTCACCATCTACCGGAAGGCGGCGGCGTGAGCGAACTGGTTCGGCTCGAACGGCAGGGCGGCATCGCCGTCATCACGATCAACCGGCCCGAGCGGAAGAACGCGTTCGACCGGGCAACGGCATACGCGATGGAAGCGGCGATCGACGAACTGGACAGCGACGACGACCTTCGGGTCGCCGTGCTGACCGGCGCGGGCGGCGTGTTCTGCGCGGGGCAGGACATCATCGCCGCGGCCAGGGGCGAGCTCGGCAAGACGGAACGTCGCGGTGGCGCCGGGATCATGGCCCAGCCACCGGACAAGCCACTCATCGCGGCCGTCGAGGGACACGCCGTGGGTGGGGGGCTCGAGCTCTGTCTGAGCTGCGACCTCGTTGTCGCCTCGCGCACGGCGAAGCTGGGCCTTCCCGAGGCCAAGCGTGGCTTTCCCGCCATGGGTGGTGGACTGTTCCGGCTGCCCAAGCGAATCCCGTACGCCATCGCCATGGAGGCGGTGGTGACCGGCGCGACATGGTCCGCCGAACGGTTCCACGAACTGGGCCTCGTCAATCGCCTCGCCGAACCCGGCGCGGCGCTCGAGGTGGCGCTCGAGCTCGCCGCGGAGGTCGCGGCCGCGGCGCCGGTGGCGGTACGAGCGAGCAAGGCCATCGTGCGCCGCTGTCAGGAGTGGACGGACGCCGAGAGCTGGCAGAACCAGGTCCCGTTCGTCGACGAGGTGCTGAACTCCGCCGACTACCGCGAAGGATTGGCCGCCTTCGCCGAGAAACGTCAACCGGAATGGAAGGGGCGCTGACGGCGTGACTGAGACTCGACGGATACTCGACGTACAGGGCCGGGTCGCCGTGGTGACGGGAGCCGGGCAGGGTGTGGGCCGCCAGATCGCGCTGGATCTGGCCGCGCACGGTGCGAGCGCGGTGGTGGTGAACGATCTCGACGCCGAGCGCGCGGAGCGCGTGGCCGAGGAGATCAGGCGAACGGGCACGAAGGCGATGGGCGCGCAGTGCGATGTGGTCGACTTCGATGCGGTCGGCGCGATGTTCGCGGCGGCCCGTGACTCCTACGGACCGGTCGGAGTCCTGGTCAACAACGCGGGCAACCAGGGTGGGGACGCGCCGCCGCCCTCGGTGCCGTTCTGGGAGCAGGGCCCCGCGCAGTGGGCACCATCCATCGGCGTCAACCTGCACGGTGTGCTCAACTGCTCCCGGCACGCCCTCGCTCAGATGGTGGACGGCGGCAGCGGGGGGCGGATCGTCACCGTCATCTCCGATGCGGGCCGCGTCGGTGAGATCGGTGGTCTCGAGGCATACTCCGGGGCCAAGGCTGGTGCCGCGGGCCTCACCAGGGCGCTGGCGCGCCTCGGTGGCAGGTACGAGATCACCGCCAACTGCGTCGCGCTCGGCGCGACGCGCACGCCCGCGACCGAGCGGTTCCTCGCCGATCCCGAGCGGAACAAGCGAATGCTGTCGCAGTACATGGTGCGCCGGATCGGCGAGCCCTCGGACGCCTCGGGGATGGTGGTGTTCCTCGCCTCGGCGGCGGCGTCCTGGATCACCGGTCAGACCGTGCCGGTCAACGGCGGCTACTCGGTGACCCTATGACGGCGAGTCCTCCGAGTTCGCGACCCGAGGGCGTCGCGGCCTACACCTCCGGGATGTTCGGCGTCGGGGGGAAGACCGCGGTGGTGACCGGCGGTACCAGCGGTATCGGGTTGATGATCGCCGAGGGACTGGTGCGCGCAGGCGCACGGGTGGTGGTCTCGTCCCGCAAGCCGGAGGCGTGTCGCGCCACGGCGGCGGGGCTCGGCCGGTTCGGGTGGTGCACGGGCGTGCCTGCCGACGTGTCGACACCGGATGGCGTGGCGGAACTCGAACATGCGGTGGCCGATGTGTTCGGCGGCAGGCTCGACATCCTGGTGAACAACGCCGGTGCCACGTGGGGTGCACCGCTGGAGCGGTTTCCCGACGCCGCCTGGGAGAAACTGGTGAACCTCAACCTGACCGGCGTGTTCCGGCTCACGGTGGCACTGCTGGGTGCGTTGCGTGCCGCGGGCAGTGCCGAGGACCCTGCCCGGGTGATCAACATCGGGTCGATCGCCGGGCTTCGCGTGACCTCGCTGGAGAACTACCCGTACAGCGCCACCAAGGCCGCTGTGCACATGCTCACGCGTCACCTCGCCGGACGGCTCACGAATGACAACGTGACCGTCAATGCCATCGCGCCCGGTTACTTCGAGAGCCGGATGAGCGCGTTCGTGTTCGAGGACCCGCAGGCGAAGCGAGCGCTAGAGCAGTCCATTCCGATGGGACGGACGGGGGTCGCGTCGGACATCGCCGGCATGGTCCAGTTCCTGTCCTCACGCGCCGGCGCCTACCTGACCGGTGCGGTCATCCCGCTGGACGGTGGCGTCGTGGACTGTACGTGACCGCCGTTCGGCGACGGTCATGCGGATCGGGTGGAGCTGGCCAGTGGAGCCAGCTCCACCGCCACGCGCAGGGACAGGCTGGCCGGATCAACCCGCCGACCGAGCATGGCCTCTATCCGCTCCACCCGCTTCACCACGGTGTTGGGGTGCACGTGCAGACGGCGCGCGGTTCTGGTGGGACTGGCCAGTTCGTCGAGGTACACGCGCAGCGTCCTCAGCAGGCGCACGGCGAGTTCGTCCGTGCCGGCCAGCCTGCCCAGCTGCCTGTGGACGAAGGCGCTCGCGGAACCCAGGTCCCGAGATGCGAGCGAGGCGACGGCCACATCGTCGAAGACGACCGCCTCGCTCCCGTCCGTGAGCCCGGTGGCCTGTCCGACCCGGCGAGCCTCGAGCGCATCGAGGTGGCTGGCCCGGAAGCCCTCCACGCCCTGTTGCGGGGATCCCCATGCGCAGTGGATTCCCGCCGGTAGCACCAGCTCGCGCAGGATCTCCCGCCACGTGCCGTTGTGGCACGTGACCCAGCCGAACAGGCCGAGGTCATCGGCCGGCACGCTGAGGTGCTGGCGTGGCCGCAGGCGCTCGGTCAGCATCGTGATGACTCCGTCCAGCCGGTCGAGGCCGGACGGCTCGTCCACCCACGCCACGTACCCGATGTGGGTCGCGTTGAGCTGGTAGCCCAGGGCTTGTTCGGCTTCGGCAGGGCTCACGGATCCGCCGAGCAGCGCCGTGGTCACCTCCGAGCGGCGCGACATCGACCGCCGGTGCAGCAGTGCGTGCTCGGCGGCGTAGGAGGCGGCCGTTTCCTTGCTCGCGGTCTGGAAGTAGGCGAACAACCTGGCCGAGGCGAGTTCGAGGACCTCGGCCCGCTGTTCGGGCTCGAGCCGGTAGCGCCCGTCCCGCAACGCGGCGGCAATCCGCCGCCACAGGCCCGCGTGCATCTTCTCGAAGGCACGCAACAACGCCGGAAGCGACGGCATGTCCTTCCGTGCGAGCGCACGGGTGTTCCTGCTGATGAAGGACGGCAGCGTGAGCTGCCCGTCGCACGGCGAGTGACGGATGCTCTCGGCCAGCGCGATCAGATGCACGCGTACCGAGTGCCTGATCTCGCCGCGTGGATCGACGCGAGCGACAGCGAGTTCGGGAATCTCGGTGAGCTCGTAGTCCACCAGCGAGTCGAGCAGGGAATCGAGTTCCGCGTCCAGCCAGCGCGCCATCCAGTCCAGCGGCCGCCACTCCGCCTCGGCCCGGTGATCGATCGTCATTGACCTGACCATGGCAAGAGGCTAGTCCGATCGGCCCAGCGGGGACTTGCCCTCGCGCGCACGAGATTTCCCCTCGCGCGCACGGCGCCGGGTTGTCCGTCGACGCCACCGGATGGTGTCAGCACAGCCCATTGAGCGGGTGCGCGACGGTGGCCAAGGTTGTCCCTGCCGCGCACGACGCGGGCTGATCTCGCGTGGAGTGGCTGGAGAGGAGCGACATGGCGGTCATCACGATCGATATCGACACGGGGGGAACGTTCACCGATGGGTTCGTCGTGCGGGACGGAATCGCGCACACGACCAAGGTCCTGACGACCCCTCACGACCTTGCCGTCTGCTTTCGCGAGGTCATCGAGGGCGCGGCCGCCGCACTGGGGGTGACTGTGCCGGACATGTTGCGCGACACCGTCTCGGTGCGCTACGCCACCACGGTCGGCACGAACACGGTGGTCCAGCGACGGGGCCCTCGGATCGGTCTGCTCACCGACCCACGGCTGCGTCCCGCGGAACAGGATGCCGGAGTCGGGCTGTTCGTGGAGCCGGGCATGGTGGCCGAGATACCGGACGCGGACAACGGAGCCGGAGGTGCTCGGGCATTGCCCGCTGTGCGTGCTCTCCTGCAGCAGGGTGCCCGTGGGCTGGTCGTCGCCTGTTCGAACGGCGGTGCCGAGGACGAGAAGGCCCTCGCCGACACCTTCGCCGAGCACTATCCGCGGCACTGCCTGGACTCCGTGCCGCTACTGCGGGCCGGTGAGGTCGCGGCCGACCCGGATCCGGTGCGTCGCAGGTCGACCGCGTTGTTCAACGCCTACGTGCACCCCGATGTCGCCGACTACCTCTATCGCGCCGAGGACTACCTGCGCCAGCACGGCTATCAACGGCCACTGCGGATCGTGCACAACGATGGTGGCGCCGCACGGGTCGCCAGGACCATCGCCGGCAAGACGTACAACTCGGGGCCGATGGCCGGGCTGCTCGGAGCTCGGACCGTGGCGCAACATTACGGCTTCCACGACCTCGTCACGCTGGACATGGGCGGCACCAGCCTCGACGTCGGAATCCTGCGCGCGGGCGAGGTGCCCATGCGCCGGCACGGCCGGATCGAGGATGTGGAGATCTCCTTCCCGCTTCCGGATCTGGTTCCCCTGGGTGTCGGTGGCGGGTCGGTTGCCTGGCTGGACGGCTCGGAGCTCCGGGTCGGCCCGCACAGCGCCGGTGCGAAGCCGGGGCCCGCGTGTTTCGGCTTCGGCGGCGCGGAGCCCACCGTCACCGACGCCGACGTGGTGCTCGGTGTGCTCCGTCCGGAGGCCTTCCTGGACGGCAGCATGCGCATCAGCGCGGACGCCGCGACGCGTGCGTTCGAGCCGCTGGCACAAACGCTCGGCCTGAGTCCCGCCGAGACCGCCGAGCGTGTGCTCGTGACGGCGCATCAGGACGCGGGCGGCCGGCTCGCGGCCGAGCTGACCGAGCGTGGCATCGACCCGGCCTCGGTGACCGCACTCGCGTTCGGCGGCAACGGCGCCACTCACGGGGCGGGGATAGCGGAAGCCGCGGGAATCGGTGAACTGCTCATTCTGCCGTTCGCGCCGGTTTTCTCCGCCTACGGCGCATCCACCGTGGACATCCGGCATCGTCACGAGTCGGTGGTGGGCGAGGAGAGCGAGGATACATTGACCGCCCGCGCGCTGCGCGACATGCGCGGCGAGGGAATTCCGAGCCAGGACGTCACGCTGGACGTGTCCCGCTTCCAGCGCGACGGCGCTGACTGGGTGTCGGTCGAGGCGAGCCATGCCCTGCCGCATGTGGGCCTGACCCAGCCGGTCACCGATTCCGGAACGTCCGGCGGGGCCTCGAGGACGACGAGTGCCGTTCGCTGGCCCGGCCACGGCGAGACGGAGACGGTGGTGCTGGATCGCACGGCGTTGCTCCCCGGCGAGCCGGTGGCGGGTCCCGCACTCATCGACCTTTCAGCGACCACGTGCGCCGTACCTCCCGGCTGGACCGGCGTGCTCGACGAACACGGTGTCCTGCGGCTGACCGCCCCGACAAGGAGTATCTGATGAGCAGTCAACGCATTCGGGTCACGGAGTACCTGGAGATCGACCCCGAGAGCACGACCTGGCACTGTGAACGCTGCGGACACGCCATAGGGCCGGCGTCGGAGAACTACAAGCGCGGGCTCCTGCTCCACGACCGGGATCCCCGGGAAATCCACCCGGCACGGTTCGAAGGCGAGCACAGCTTCGCGCCCGACCCGTCCTGGTGCCGGATCGTCGAGTACTACTGCCCTGGCTGCGGTGTCCAGCTGGAGACCGAGTACCTGCCACCGGGACACCCGCTGGCGCACGACATTCAGATCGACGTGGACGCCTTGCTGGCCAGGGCTTCGGAGATCCGGGAAGGGCAGGCACGCTGATGGAGATCAACGTCGACATCGGAGGGACGTTCACCGACTGTCTCGCCACTGCCGAGGACGGCCGGATCCGCACGGCGAAAGCGCTCACCACGCACCATGATCTCTCGATCGGTTTCCTGCGTGCGGTCGAGGACATCGCGGCGGACGCGGGCCTGGACGTCGACGGCCTGCTCGGCCGGACCACGGCGATCCGGTATGCGACCACACTGGGAACCAACGCGCTCATCGAGCGGGCCGGCCCGCGACTGGGCCTGCTGACCACGCGGGGCCACGAGGACACTGTCCCCATTGGACGCTGCAGGCAGTGGGCCGACGGGCTGCCCGCCACCGCGACCCGAGACCTGTCCCGCGCACGGCGGCCCGAGCCGTTGATCGAGCGGGAGCAGATCGCCGCGCTGACCGAGCGCGTCGACTCGACCGGGAGGGTGGTCATGCCGCTCGACCGGGAAGAGGTGCGCGACCGCGTCATGGACCTGGTCGACCAGGGAGTCCGTGGGTTCGTGGTGTGCCTGCTCAATGCGCACGTCAATCCCGAGCACGAGAAACTGGTGCGCACGGTCATCGAGGAGGAGTATCCCGACATCTACCTCGGCCGGTTCCCGACGATCCTGTCGCACGAGGTTTCCCAGCGTGCGGGTGAGTACGCCCGGTCGATGACGGCCACGATCAACGCCTATCTGCACCGCTTCACGTCGGACCGGCTCTCCTCACTGCGGGACGAGCTGCGCGGGCGTGGTTACGGGGGCGAGCTGCTGCTGGTCCACAACAGTGGCGGGATGGGCAGCCTGGCGGCCACGACGCCGATCCAGACAGTGCACGCCGGCCCGGTGTCGGGCCTGTACGGGTCGCGGCATCTGGCACAGAGCCACGGCTTCGACAAGGTCGTCACCACCGACATGGGCGGAACCTCGTTCGACGTCGGCATCGTGGTGAGCGGTTCCGTCCGCTTCTACGAGTTCAACCCCGTCATCGACCGCTGGCACGTGCAGATCCCGATGATGGACATCGCCGCGATCGGCGCGGGTGGTGGTTCGATCGCCAGGGTCGATCCGATCATCGGCATCGCCGTCGGGCCGGAGTCGGCAGGCTCCAACCCGGGCCCGGCCTGCTACGGGCAGGGAGGCACCGAGCCGACCGTCACCGATGCGAACCTGGTGCTGGGCTACCTCGATCCGGACAACTACCACGGTGGCAAGCTGCCGCTGGACCGCAGGCGCGCGGAGCGGGCGATCGAACGCCGGATCGCCAAACCCCTCGGCGTGTCGGTGATCGAGGCGGCCCGCCGGATTCGCAAGGTCGTCGACGAGGCGATGGGCGCCGAGATCTTCAAGGGGATCACCGTCAAGGGATACGACCCGCGGGAGTTCGCGGTGTTCTCCTTCGGCGGCGGCGGCCCGATGCACGCCTGCGGCTACGCGCGGGCGCTCGATGCGAGCAAGGTCGTCGTACCCCCGCACAGCTCGGTGTTCTCCGCGTCCGGGGCCGCCGGTCTCGAGCGACTGCACATCTATGAGCGGTCCGTGTGGATGGTGCTGTTCAACCCGCTGGTCAAGCAGCTGTTCACCGATTTCGACGGCTTCAACGCCATCGTGGACGAGTTCCACGCGAGGGCGGTGTCGGACTTCGCCGGACAGGGCTACGGCGCGGATGACATCGAGACCGTCGTCGAGCTCGACATGCGCTCGACCGGGCAGCTCTACGTCATCACCATCGCCAGCCCGGTACGCCGGATGGAGACCCAGGACGACCTCGCCGCGGTCATCAAGGCGTACTTCGAGGAGTACGGCGACCGCTTCGGCGACCTGGCGTTGACCAAGGAGATCGGCATCTCGATCGACGCCATCCGGCTCCGTGCCTGGATCCCGCGTGCCGCACCGCAACGGGTCGAACGTGCTGCGTCGGGGCAACCCGTCAGTGCCGCTCGCAAGGGGACGCGGACGTGCTGGTGGACCACCACGGAACAACCGCGGGAGACCGAGGTCTACGACTACGCGGCGCTGAGCACTGGCCACCGGTTGACCGGCCCCGCGATCGTCGAGGCGGCGGACACGAACATCGTGATCGAGCCGGGGTGGTCGGGCGAGATGGACGGATACGGCTTCTTCACGATGCGGCAGGAGGACAACTCATGAGCACGGCCGAGTCGAGCACCGCGCAGTTCTTCGCTGACCTGCTGAACAACCAGCCCGTGATGTACGGGCCGGACCCGGAGATCAACGCGGAGTACCGGTTGCGGCCGCGTACCGAACGTGAGGACGAGGCGCTCGCCGCGATCACCGACCCTGCCGACCTGTCCGTGGGACTCAGCCGAGTCGAGGCGGTGCTGCAGTCGTCCATCGAGATGATGCAGCAGATCAGCGCGTCCGCGGCGGCGAAATGGGGCGATCTGATCGTCGGGATCTACACGAAGGAGGGCGACTTCGCGGTCGCCACGTCGAGCGGTGTGAACATGTTCTCCGCGACCACCTCGTCGGTGCCGAAGTTCATCGCGCGCTACTGGGCCGACGAGCCGACCGTGGGCATCGCCGAAGGAGACGTCTTCTACCACAACGACGCCAACTACGGTGGCACCCACAATCCCGACCACACACTGCTCATTCCGCTGTTCTGGAAGGGCGAGCACATCGCGTGGATCGGCGCCATCATCCACGAGGGCGAGAACGGCGCCGCGATCGATCCGGGCGGGTTCTCGGTGCGTGCGACGACCAAGTACGGCGAAGGCATCAGGATCCCGCCGATGAAGATCGGTGAGAACTACATCGTGCGCCGCGACGTCGTGAACCTGTTCCAGAACCAGGTGCGCGATCCGATGCTGTGGCTGACCGACATCCGCTCCAAGCTCGCCGCTTCCCGTGCCGTCGAGCGCCGGCTGCACGACTTCATGGCGGAGCGCTCGCCGGAGCTGCTCATCGCCACGATGCGCTCCGTGCTGGAGACAACGGAGGCGGAGGTCCGGCGCCGCATCGCGGCCTGGCCGGACGGCATCTACCGTGCCTCGCATTTCGCGGACTGCACGCTGATGGAGGAGCGGCTGTTCAAGCTCTCGGTCGAGCTGGAGAAGCGCGGTGACCGGCTCACCGTCCGCACCAAGGGCAGCTCGCCGTCGATCGATCGCGCACTCAACGCCCAAGCCCACTTCACCCGGGCGATGGTGGGCAATCTCTTCATGAACTTCCTGTACGGCGACCTGCCGCGGACGGCGGGATTCATCGCCGCGCTCGACTTCGAACTGGAACCGGGCTCGATCGTCACGGCGGACTCGGAACAGCCCAGCTCCCTGTCGCTGTTGACGATGTTCTCGCTGAACTCCGCGCTGCACCAGGCGGTGACCAAGGCGATGTACGCGGTGCCGGGGGTCGCCAAGCCCATGGCGCCGTGGTACCCGCAGGTCCCCACGTTGCAGTACGGCGGCCTGACACAGCACCTGCAGGTCACCGCGAACGTCTCCACCGAGATGAACGCGGCAGGGGGCGGAGCGCTGCACGATCGCGATGGTGAGCACGCGGCGGGGCCGATCTTCGCACCGGTGTCGGACTGGGGCGAGATGGAGTTGCGGGAGGCCGAGTTGCCGCTGCTCGGTTTGTGGCGGCGCATTCCGGCCGACAACCACGGTTTCGGCAAGTTCCGTGGCGGGGCTTCCGTCGAGTGGGCCTACATGCTCTACGGCAGTCAGATGT
Organism: Prauserella endophytica; assembly: GCF_005146945.1. GTDB lineage: Bacteria > Actinomycetota > Actinomycetes > Mycobacteriales > Pseudonocardiaceae > Prauserella_A > Prauserella_A endophytica. The sequence goes on along the minus strand of NZ_SWMS01000007.1, from coordinate 96,239 downwards.
TCGGTTTCGGCCTCACCAGTATGGGCGGGCGGTTTCCGGTCACGGGCGGGATGTTCGGCGGGTACGGCGGCTCCTGCACGCCGCTGACCAGGATCAGGCCCTCCGGTGGGGTGGACGCGGTGCGGCAGTGGCTGCTGGACGGCGGCAAAGGTCTGTCCTTCGAGGCCTCGACCATGGTGAGCAGTCAGCCGATCGCGGGCGAGTACCTCGTGGGCAATCCCATGCAGCCGGCGGATCCGCGGGTTGAGGGCGACATCTGGATCCAGCGGGTCGGTGGCGGTGGTGGCTACGGCGACCCGCTGGAGCGTGACCCCGAGGCGGCGATGCTGGATCTGCGTCGTGGGCTCATCAGCCCCGAGGTGGCGACCCAGGTCTACCGGCTGGTGTGGGACGAGGAACGGATGGAGGCAGACGTCGAGGCGACCGAGGCGGCACGCGCCGAGGAGCGTAGGGCGCGACTGGCGCGTGGCCGTGGCTACGACGAGTTCGTCGCGGCGTGGCGGGCCGACTCGCCCCCGGAGCATCTGGGCTATCTCGGCTCCTGGGACTGGGCCGATCCCGGCGCCGGCGAGGGCTGACGATGCTCTTCGCACCCGTCCTTCAGGAGGTCGCGGCCAGGATGGCCGGCGCGCCATCCGATGCCGGGACCGATCCCGTTCAACGCGCCTACCGCCTCCGCGACGCCGTCGAGCTCGTGCGTCCGGACTGGGTGGTGACGCATCACGACCCCGGGGCTGAGGCCGGTGCGGTGCGGGCCGCCGGCGACGGGGTCGAGCTGGTCGACGTCGTGCTGGCCCGCCGTGCGCCGGTCGCCGAACTCGTCGAACTGGTCGAGGTGCTGGTCGCGCTGTATCCGGACACGGTGATCGCGGCGTCGATCACGGGACCCGCGGGCATGGCGGCGGCGCTGGAAGACGGCCCCGATGGTGCTTCCGTGGACCTGCTGGACTGCGGCGACGTACTCGCGGAGCTCGTCTCGGCCTACGTGGGTGCCGGCGCACGCCGCGTGCTGGTGTGGGAGCCGGAGGTGCCCGCGGACGCGGCCGCCGAGGTGACCAGCGCGCACACCTCGATCGTGCGCAGGCTGGATCTGCTGGGCGTTCCGGGAGTGCTCTGTGGCGGGTCCGGCATCGATTCCGGCGGGTACTGGGCGCACGCACTGAGAGGCACGGGGCGCCAGGCGATCCTGGTGCCCACCGAGGGGTTCGCGCGCGGATCGGCGGGCTGTTTCGCCGAGCTGTGGCGGAGCTGGAACGTCCCGGACGCACAGCACCCCGGCGTGGTACTCACCGACGGGCCGGTGCCGCCCGACTGCGACATGGGCCTGCTGAGTGCGGCAGGCGCTCGCCAGTCGCATGGGAGGGAGGGACGATGACACCCGGCCACGGTGCGGAGGTGCGGTTGGTTCGACGGCCAGTGGGGACACCCGTCGCCGACGACTTCGAGGTCGGCTCGGTGCGCATCGCCGAGCCCCGCGAGGGTGAGGTCGTCGTGCGCAACGAGTATCTCTCGGTGGACCCCTACATGCGCGGCAGGATGATCGACGCCAAGTCCTACATCGAGCCGTTCGCGCTCGGGGAGGTGATGAGCGGCGGGGCGGTCGGCACCGTTGTCCGGTCCGAGGCCCCGGAACTGCCGGTCGGCGAGACGGTCCTGCACGACCACGGATGGCGCGAGTACGCGGTCGCGCCAGCGGCCGACTTCACGCGAGTCGACACCACGGTCGCTCCGGCTTCCGCGTATCTGGGAATTCTGGGTATGCCGGGCCAGACCGCCTATTTCGGACTCTTCGACGTCGCCGGAATGCGGCCCGGCGACACCGTGTTCATCTCGGGCGCGGCGGGGGCGGTCGGCAGCCTGGCCGGGCAGTTCGCCCGGCTGCGGGGAGCGCGCCGGGTGATCGGCTCGGCGGGTTCTCCGGAGAAGGTGGCCTATCTGCGGGATGAGCTCGGATTCGATGCGGCGTTCGACTACCACGATGGCCCGGTACGCGAACAGCTGCGCGCCGCGGCTCCGGGCGGCATCGACGTCTACTTCGACAACGTCGGCGGCGATCACCTGCGAGCCGCGATCGGCGCGATCCGGCCGTTCGGCAGGATCACGCTCTGCGGTGCCATCTCCGGCTACAACGACACCAGGCCACCACCCGGCCCGGACAACCTGATACTCGCCGTGGGCAAACGGCTGACCCTGCGCGGCTTCGTGGTGTACGACTTCGCCGACCGGACCACCGAGTTCGAGGCACAGGTCGGTCGCTGGTTGCTCGACGGCCACGTGCGACTGCGCGAAACCGTGGTGTCGGGCGTCCACAACGCGACAACGGCGTTCCTCGGCCTGTTCGACGGCGCCAACACGGGCAAGATGCTCGTCCGTGTGTGACGTGCGCCGAGCGGTCGTCGTCGGAGCGCGGTCACGCCGCTGTCCGTTGGAAAGGCGTTGCCCGCGCAGCGTCCGTTGTGGATCACGCCGGGTGGGGCGAGCGAGTCACCTCAACGCATCCAGGTGCGGTCGCTGAAGTCCTCATCCTCGCCATCGTCGCCATCTTCGTCGGGCCGCTGCGCCGCGGACGGGTTCTCCGTCTCCTGGCGCAGCTGCTCGAACTGCTCTTCGCCCTGGCGTGCGAGTTGCTCGCGCTCTTCCTCGGACAGGTCGCGGTACGTCTCAGCGCCTCGTTCGACGAGCGGGTCAAGGGCGCGGGCGAACACCGGGGTGTTCATCATGTCGCGCAGGCTCCGGCGCCCTGAGGTGATGTCGTCCACGAGGCGCTTGAACTCGGGATCGTCGACCTTGTCCTTCAGTATTCCGAGCGAGTTCTTCAGGTGCTTCGACAATGCGACGTCGCCGCGTGCGATGTCGAGCGTCGGCTCGTTCTGCTCACCGCTCAACTTCAGACTCCGGGATGGTCGTAGTTGCTCTCGGGCAACGCCTGCAGCTCATTGTCCTTGAGGGTACTCAGATAGCCGGCCATGACGCCGACAAGGGCTTGCGCCGAGTTCCACGCGGCGGTGTGGGCGTCGAGAACCTTGCCCCAGGTGCCGATCGCCTTGCTGATCGTCACCGCCGCCGCGGCTCCGGACAGGATCGGACCGATGACGGTCCAGCTGGTCGCCGCCGCGGCCGCGAGTTCGATCCCGATCGCGATGAGGTAGTCGAAGAGCATCTCCAGGAAGCCCTTGACCGCGTTCGCCGTTTCGTACATGCCGACAGCGGCCTGCTTGAACTCGCGGCCCATCGCGGTCAACGTGCTCTCCTGGTCCGCGATCGCGTTCGCCACGCGGGTGAAGTACTCGTTCGCGGTGTCGGCCGCGTTGCCCTCCCATCCGGTGGCGACGGTCGTCAGGCCCTTGTTGATGGCGGCGGCGAAGTCGCTGTTGAACGCACCGAGGTTCTCGCAGGCGATCCCGGCCTTCTGGATGGCTTCGAAATCCCCCGCGAACTTCTCGGCCACCCATGCGCCCGGGTTCACGCCGGTCACCAGCTCGATCGCCTCGCCGACCCAATAGGACACACTGATGTACTGACTGACGCCGATGACGTTCTCGAGCAGGTCGGGGACCGGGTCGGAGGAGGTGGGCGCCGTCAGCTGGGACGAGGGTGAGTCCGCCATCTCACGCACCGGCCTCGGGGTAGGTGCCGTCCATCTGTTCGGCCTTGGCCTTGTCCGTGTCGGCGTACATCAGGGCCGCCCTGTCCACTTCGGCCGCGGCGGCCTGCTGGACCTGGGCCAGTCGCACGTAGTTGTCGGTGAGCGCGTTCCGCGCGTCGGTCACCGCACCGACGATCGTCTGGAAGATCCCGGCGTCCGCACCGCCGATGCTCAGGTGGTCTTCCGCGTAGTCCTTCGCCGCATTCGCGTCGGTGACCAGCCCGGCCAGCTCCTCCCCGAAGGCCGAGATGACGCTCGGTTCGGCTTTGAAGCCTCCCATAGTCCCTCCCCGTTTCACCCGTCGGCAACGATCAACCGATGGCTCGGATGGACGAGGCTACACTTTGGTTCCATTCTGGTTCAGCCATGCCAACAGGAGAGATGAGTGCCACAGCGCGCTGGTGTCGTCACCTTGCCCGCCGACTTCGTTGCCCGGGAGGGCAATTTGCCGCGCCATTGTGCGCGGCACGGCCTGCCCGCTGTCCGGCAGCATGATTTCCTGCTGCAGTCGAAGGTGAAGATCGAGGGCAACCGTTTCCTGCAGGTGGGCGGCCGGGGCGTGCTGGGAATGGCGGAACGGCTCGATCAGCATGGCAGGAAGGTGCGGGTCGCCGAGGTCAAGGGCTGGCCACTGTGTCGACGCTGCGTCCGGACCAGGGCCCTGTGGCTGACCGTCGCGGCCACGCTGTTCTTCGGGGGGCTGGCCGCCTTCGCGGGATCGCTGATCGCCGCCGCGGTCACCGATGGCATGCCGTGGCTGGCCGGCGTGGCTGTCGCCGGTTTCGCATTGCTGCCGCTTTCGGCCTTCCCGTTCGTGCTGGGCAGCATCCCACGGTTGACCGGTGCGGAGACGTCGCCCGATGGTGCGTCCGTGATCATCAAGAATCCGAGCCGGGCGTTCACGGCGGAGTTGCCCCGGTCGTGACCACGTCCGAGGGCCTGGCGGCCGGCGTGGCCGCCAGGCCCTCGGACGTCGCCGGTCAGGCGCCGATCGTCGCCGCGTCGATGACGAAGCGGTAGCGCACGTCGCTGTTGGCCACGCGCTCGTAGGCGGTGTTGACCTGGTCGGCGGAGATCGTCTCGATCTCGGCGCCGATGCCGTGCTCGGCGCAGAAGTCCAGCATCTCCTGGGTTTCCGCGATGCCGCCGATCATGGAGCCCGCCAGGGACTTGTTGCCAACGATCAGGGAGAACGCGCTGTAGGACAGCGGTTCGCCGGGGGCGCCGACGTTGACCATCGCCCCGCCGACCCGCAGCAGGCCGAGGTAGGCGTCGACCGGCAGCTTCGCCGACACGGTGTTGAGGATCAGGTCGAAGCGGCCGCGCAGCACGTCGAAGGTCGACTCGTCGCTGGTCGCGTAGTAGTCGGTGGCGCCGAGCCGCTTGCCGTCCTCCTGCTTCTTGAGGCTCTGGCTCAGCACCGTCACCTCGGCGCCCATCGCGACGGCCAGCTTGACGGCCATGTGGCCGAGGCCGCCGAGGCCCACGACCGCGACCTTCTTGCCCGGGCCCGCGCCCCACTGGCGCAGCGGCGAGTACGTCGTGATGCCCGCGCAGAGCAGGGGAGCCGCGACGTCGAGCTCGATGCCCTCCGGGATGCGGCACACGAAGGCGTCCTTCACCACGATCTGGCGGCTGTAGCCGCCGTAGGTGTTCTCCCCGTCGAAGCCCACGCCGTTGTAGGTCTGGACGTTGCCCTTGACGCAGAACTGCTCGGTTCCGGCCCGGCAGTACTCGCACTCGCCACACGAGTCGACCATGCAGCCGACGCCGACCCGGTCACCGACCTGGTATTTGGTCACGTTCGAGCCGACCGCGGCGACCACGCCGGCGATCTCGTGGCCGGGAACCATGGGGAAGATGGCGGTGCCCCAGTCCTCGCGCGCCTGATGGATGTCGCTGTGGCAGATGCCCGCGTAGGCGATGTCGATCAGTACGTCGTCAGGGCGCAGGTCGCGCCGCTGGATCGTGGTCTGCTCGAGCGGGGCACCGGGTGCCGGTGCGGCGATGGCGTGCGTCGTCGTGCTCATCAGACCTCCTGGGATGATGGATCGCGAGCCCCGATGTAAGGGGCCTCTCACGGTTCGACGTAAGAGGGCTCTTACTTATTCCGACCGAGAGATGTGATCCAGGCCATGGGCGACAAGTACCACCACGGCAACCTGCGCGCCGAGCTCGTGCGCGTCTCCCTGGACCTGATCGCCGAGCAGGGCCTCGGGGCATTCTCGGTCGCGGAGGTCGCCCGGCGCGCCAAGGTCAGCCCCGGCGCGCCATACCGGCACTTCCCCGAGCGCGAGAGCCTGCTCGCCGCCGTCGCGGCCACCGTCGCCAGCCAGCTCGCCGACCGGGTCCGGGCCGCCGCCGAAGGCCTGTCCGACCCCGCGGACGCGCTCGCCGCGGCCTGCGGCGCCTACACCGGGTACCTCATCGAACGGCGCGCGGGCATGAACGTCGTCTACGCCGACGGGCTGCAGGGCCGCGAGGACACCGAGCTGCACGAGCAGACCCGCCGCATGAGCGACCAGTTCCTGATGCTGTGCCTCACCGTGTCCGATCACCCCGAGAACGCCCTCGAGCTCATGGAGCAGCTGTTCACCCAGGCGCACGGTTACGGCATGTTCTGGCTCGACGGCGTCTTCGCCCGCCACGGCTACACCCCAGAGCAGGTGGTGCGCAAGTCCGTCACCGCCGCGCGCATCGCCATCGAAGGGCACCGGCACGCCACCCCAGGCGAATGACGGGGGCTCACCGTCGCATCGTGGCCAGCGCGCTGACGAGCTCCGACACGGCGTGGATCGACACCGCGGGCGCCGGACCGTGCGGATCGAGCTGGTGGCCGGGCCGGACGATGCGCACGGTGGGGATTCCCGCCTCGAGCGCGCCCCGCACGTCGCGGGCCGACGCCGCGACGTGGACGAGGTCGTCACCGAGGAGGTCGCGGGCGCGCAGGTAGATCGCGGGATCGGGCTTGTAGGCGCCGAGCTGCTGTGAGGTGAGCACCAGGCCCGGTTCCACGAGCGGGTAGGCGAGCGTGGCGGCGGCGAGGTCGTCGTCGACGTTCGAGAGGATCCCGAGCCGGGCGTGCTCCGCGACGGCGGGCAACCCGCCGGGGACGTCCGGCCACAGCGGCCAGTCGCCGACGCCGTCCTGGACGCGGGTGATGTCGGCGTCGGCGTCCGCGGTCAGGCCGAGCGCCGTGTACGTGTCGGCGAGGGCGTGCAGGGAGATCTCCCGGAAGGTGGTCCAGCCGGCGGTGGTGTCGACGCGCTGCTGGGCTCGTTTGTTGCGCCGATCCCACTGGTCGTAGAGCTCCGCCCCGGTGAAGGGCCAGCCGCGTTCCGTCGCGATCCGGGCGAAAACGGCCGAACCGCCCCGGCGCGAATCGGTCAGTGCGCTGAACAGGTCGAACGTCACGATCATGGCCGCCTCCGCTCCTCCCCGGCCCCGGGTGTTGATCCACAGGTAACAGCGGCAACAGCGCTGTTACCAGGCATTGGCCTATTTCATGCAAGTATCTATACATCTTCGCCTCTCCCACGTAGATTCCCGGGGACTCAAGCCTGATTCGCTCAACACCGGGCGTCACAGGGCGTCATTCACGAGGGACCCAACGTGCACGAACTCAGTGACCTGGACCGCCGCATCGTCGCGGCCCTGCAGCTCGACGGGCGCAGCTCGTGGTCCGAGGTCGCCCGGCTCGCGGGCACCACGGAGAGCACGGCGTCCCGGCGCGGCGGCAGGCTGCTCGAGGACGGGACGGTGCGGGTCATCGGCGTCGCCGATCCGCTGATCTGCGGTCTCGGCCAGCCGGTGCTCGTCCAGCTGGGCTGCGCACCGGGCTCCGTGAGGCAGGTCATCGACGTGCTCGCCGCCAGGCCCGACACCCGGTTCCTCACCCTGAGCACCGGGACATGGGACGTCATCACCGAGATCATCGTGCCGTCGCAGCGCCAGCTGACCAGCGCGCTCGTGGACGATCTCGGCGCGCTGCCGGGTGTGCACAGCTCGTCGTCGGCACTGATCACCAAGACGTTCACCATGCGGCACGACTGGAGCAGGCGGCTGCTCGGCGACGCGGTGCAGCGGCCGCCGGTGCGGCCGAGCCCCCCGGCCCGCATCACCCTCGACGAGAACGACCGGCATCTGCTCGCCGCGCTGGCCGACGACGGCAGGCGCCCGTACCGCGACGTCGCCAAACACCTCACGCTCGGCGAGACCGGGGTGCGCAGGCGGGTGGAGCGGCTGGTCGCCGCGCGCGCACTGGTGTTCAGCACGCTGGTGACCCCGGCCGCGCTCGGATTCCACGTGGAGCTGCTGGCGTGGCTCAAGGTCGACCTCGGCAGGCTCGACGAGATCGCGCACCTGCTCGCGGGACGCCCCGAGGTCCGGTACGTCTCGGCCACCGCGGGCTCCGCCGACCTGGTGTGCGAGGTGATCCTGCCCGACGCCTCGGACATCTACGCGTTCACCACCCGGGTCCTTGGCGCGCTGCCCGGCGTGCGCTCTGTCGACATCGGACTGGAGCTGGAGAACCACAAGCGTGCCTACCGGCCGTTCCACCTCGCCGGGTAGCCCCCTCACACCACACGGAGAGCCCATGCGCCTGACCTACCTGCTGCCCGCGCCGATGCACGTGACAGCGCTCGGCGAGTCCGAGATGCGCCGCCGCGCCGGCCTGCTCGGCGAGTGGTCCGATCCCGGCACCGAGGTCACCGTCGCCGCGGTGGACCGGGGCCCGGCGTCGATCGAGTCCGCCTTCGAGGAGTACCTCGCGATCCCGGCCATGGGCACGGGGTTGCGTGCCGCGGAACGGTCCGGGGCCGACGCGACGATCCTGGGCTGCTTCGGCGACCCCGGCCTGGACGGGCTGCGCGAGATCGCCACCAAGCCCGTGGTCGGCCCCGCCGCGGCGGCCATGGCGCTGGCCGTGACGCTCGGCCACCGGTTCTCGGTCGTCACCGTCACCGCGGGCGTCCGGCCGCTGCTGCGCCGCATCGCCTGGGAGACCGGGGTGCTCCCGGCACTGCACGAGGTGCGCTCGGTCGAGCTGTCGGTGCTGGCCGTCAACACCGATCACGACGCCGCGTACGCGGCGCTGCGTGGCGAGTGCGAGGCGGCGCTCGCCGACGGCACGGCCGACACCCTCGTGCTCGGCTGCATGAGCATGGGCTTTCTCGGTGCGGCCGAACGGCTCACCGCGGAACTGGGCGTGCCGGTGGTCAACCCCGTCCGCGCGGCGCTGCACCACGCGCAGGCCCTGCACCGCATGGGCCTGTGCCACAGCCGTCGCGCCTACCCCGTGCCCACCGCGATCGCCAGTGGCGCCGAGGACGCCGCCCTCCTGCACCACGCATCCGGCCCGATGGAGGTCACGCCGTGAAAGGGATGCTGACGGTCACCGGCGTGCTGGCCGCCGTGATGCTGGCCGCGCCGGCACCGACCGCCGCGGCCCAGGAGGCCGCCGACCCGGTGCTCGCACACGCCGACATCGCGATCACCCTCGAGGACTCCGGCGAGGACCGGGTGCGCGTCACCTACCGGCTCAGCGAGCCGACCACCGCGCCGGTGCCGGTGCGGCTGCTGGTCGCGCCGCGCGCGGGCACCGAGGTCACCGAGCTGAGCGCGGTCTCCGGCATCACCGGCATCGGTCCGGTGCGCGGTATCCGCGCGGACGCGACGCTGCCCGCGGGCACCACGGAGTACACGGTGGAGCAACGGATCCGGCGCACCGGTGAGGCGCGGGGCGTGCCGCTCGCCATCCCCGACATCGCCGCCGACCGGAGCCTGCGGGTGGCGATCGCCGTGACGCTTCCCGAAGGCCAGCGTCTCGTCGGCGACAGCATGCCGGTCTTCGAGCAGCAGCACCAGGACGGCGACCGGATGGTGCTGCGGCACGACACCCGGTCGCTGCCCTCGACGGTGGTCGCCGAGTACGGGACGACCTCGTCGGCCTCGCTCGGCACCGTGGCGTCCTACACCGGCCTGGTGCTCATCGTCGGTGTCGTGGCCCTCTGGCTGGTCACCTCTCTCCGGAAGGAGCGTCCCCGCGCATGATCACCCCGTTCGGACTTCCCTTCGACACGGCCGTGCTCGCCGGTCTCGTCCTGACCGTACTGTCCATTGTGCTCGCCGGGCGGAAGGATCGCTCGGAGTCAGGGCCGGAAAGCGGTGAGCAGCCGTGAACTTCCAGACCATGTTCCTGCTGCTGCTCGGCGGCTTCCTCATCGTGCTCGTCTTCGAGGGCTGGCGGTCGTACAAGAGCAACCGCGGCGAGGAGGACTACTTCGTGGCCGGCCGCAAGGTCGGCGCGTGGACGGGTGGCGCGAGCATCGCCGCGACCCAGATGAGCGCGGGAACCTTCGTGGGCACCGTCGGAATCCACTACCTCACCGGTGCCTCGTTCATGTGGGGCTGGGCTGGCATCTGGGTGGCGTTCCTCATCGCCGCCTACGTCATCGCGCCCCGGCTGCGCCGTTACGCGCACGAGCGCAACGCGCTGACGTTCCCCGACTTCATCGCCGACCGCTTCGGCGGCAAGGTTCCTCGCGCGGTCATCTCGGTGCTGCTGGTGCTGTCGTACCTGGTGTTCATGTCGGCGCAGTACCAGGCGGGCGGGGTGATCCTGGAGGCCGCGTTCGGGATTCCCTTCTTCTGGGGCGCGGTGATCCTGATGGTCCTCGTCGTCGCCTACACGGTGATCGGCGGCATGACGGCGGTCATCCGCACCGACTTCCTGCAGCAGGTCGCGATGGCGCTCGGCGTGGTGATCGGGCTGCCGTTGCTGATCAGCCACGCCGGCGGGCTCTCTTCGCTGGCGCAGTCGCTGCCGGAGATCGCGCCGGACTTCGTCGGCTGGGGCTTCGGCTGGTCGGAGATCAGCGGCTTCTGGCTGGGCTTCGGGTTCGCCGCGCTCTGCGCGCCCTACCTGTTGCTGCGCTTCTACGCGATGCCCGACGACCGCACGTGCCGCCGTGCGTCCGGCGTCGCGCTGTTCTTCGTGCTGCTGACCGGCATCTGCATCGGCGTCGCCGGCATGGTGATGCGGGTGCTCTACCCGAACCTGTCGGTGTCGGACGCGGCGTCCACCATCATGGCCTCCGAGGTGCTTCCGCCGTTCGTCGGCGCGCTGCTGCTGACGGCGATCATCATGGCGGTACTGAGCACAGTGGACTCGGTGCTGCTGGTGGCGGGTCCGGCGATCTCGCACGACCTCTACGCGTCGCTGATCCGGCCGGACAGCACGGAACGCACCCGCACCCGCGTCAACCGGTGGGCGACGCTCGTGATCGGCACCCTGCCGGTGCTGCTCACGCTGCAGGAGCTGGACATCGTTCAGTTCGTGGTGCTCAGCTACGCCGCGCTGCTCGGCAGCACGATCACCGCACCCGTGCTGCTGGGCCTGTACTGGCGGCGGGCGACCAAGGTCGGCGCGGTGTGCTCGATGATCGCTGGCTTCGGCGTGTGCCTGCTGTGGTACGTGCTCGACGGCCCGATGGTGGAGCCCGTCGTGCCCGGGGTGCTGGCCGGGTTCGCCGGGATGATCATCGGCTCGCTGTTCAGCCGCCCGATGCCACCGGAGGACCTGACGGTGTTCTTCGCCCCGCGCACCCCGCCGGCCACCTCCGCGACCGAACCCGCCCCCGCCACCGGATGAGACCACCGCAGAGAAAGGAAAGAGTGCCGACATGACACAGAAGACCGGTGCGCAGCCGTTGCGTTACCAGGGTTACCGCTCGTTCGACGCGCTCGAGCCCGGCGAGGACTACGTCGAGTTCGCGCTGGCCAAGGAAATCGGCAGGGTGCCCTCCCGGGGGCCGGAGCTGACCGACGTGCAGCGGGCGCGGGTGGACAAGCTGCTCGCCGACAACACGGTGATCTCGCTGCACGACCACACCAGCGTCTTCCCCGACGACATCTCCGAAACCTTCGACTACAACCGGACCGGCCGCCACCACACCGGCTACGAGGGACTCTCGCTGTCCGGCATCGACGCTGTCTTCGAGAACTTCATGGACGGCACCTGCTGCATCACCTCCCAGATGGGGTGGAAGTGGGAGGACGTCCTCGTCGACCTCGGGATGCGCTATTCGGACATCGCCAAGCAGGACTTCGTGATCCGCGCCGAGCGCGTCTCCGACATCTCGAACGCCCGCGCGAACGGGCAGATCGCACTGGTGCCCGCACTCGAGGCGTCGACCCCGATCCAGAACGAGGTCGACCGGATCGACGTGCTGTACGGTTTCGGGGTCCGGCAGATGGGCATCGCCTACAGCGAGTCGAACACGCTCGGCTCCGGACTGCGCGAGCGGCACGACGGCGGACTGACCTACTTCGGCGAGAAGGCGGTGCGCCGGATGAACAAGCTGGGCATCGCCATCGACGTCTCGCACTCCGGCGACCGCACGAGCATGGACACCATCAAGGCATCCGAGAAGCCGATCTTCATCACGCACGCGGGCGCGCGCTCGGTGTGGCCGACGAAGCGGATGAAGCCGGACGACGTCATCATCGCCTGCGCGGAGCGGGGCGGGGTGATCGGCATCGAGGCCGCACCGCACACCACGATGAGCCCCAATCACCCCGCCCACAACCTCGACGCCTTCATGGAGCACTTCACCTACTGCGTCGAGCTGGTGGGCATCGACCACGTGGCGTTCGGCCCGGACACGCTCTTCGGCGACCACGTGGGGCTGCACGACACGTTCGCGAGGCACCTGTCGATCTCGGCCGCGCACGACGGCCCCGAGTTCACCAAGGTCGAGTACGTGGACGGCATCGAGAACCCGGCCGAGGAGTTCCACCACATCACCGGGTGGCTCGTCGCCCACGACTACTCCGACGACGAGATCGGCAAGGTCCTCGGCGGCAACATCCTGCGGGTCCTCGACCAGGTGTGGTGACCGGTCACGGCCTGCGGCCCCGCACCGAGAACGGTGCGGGGCCGCAGGCTGGGTCGGGAAGTCCCTCGGTCCGGTGTCAGGGACCGGGCTCGAGGCCGTCGTGGTCCCGGACACCTGCCGGATCAGGCCGTCCAGACGATCGGGTCGTCGGAGTACTCCTCTGAGTCGCCGAACTCGGCGCCGGTCACGGCCACGCCCTCCTGGGCCGCCTGCAGGGTGCACGATTCGAACGTGGCACCCGCGGCGGTGAAGGTGTCGTCGGCGTTGGTGCTCTCGCACTTGCCCTCGACGTCACCGGTGATCACCACACCGGTGCCCCGGCCGTCCTCGCCGAGCGCCCGCAGACGTACCGAGCTGTAGGAGAGGTCGGTGCCGCCGACGTTCTCGACCTTGATCCTGATGAAGTAGGGAACAAGACCGTTCGCGCGATCTCCGAACGCCGCGAGGTCGGCGGGATCGCCCTTGTCGATCGCCGTGACGGTGATCGCGATCGTTCCGCTCTTTTCGGTTCCGTAGGTGAACGGAACGGTCGCGGTCTCACCCACCTTGAGCTCCGTCCCGGGTGGAGTGACCTCCGCCGGGGCGGCCTCGTCGGCGGCGGGTGAGGAGCTCTCGGTCTCGCTGGCAGGGGACTGCTCGGACGACGAGGAGGCTGGAGTTTCGGCGGCCGCCGCGTCGCCGGCCGTGTCCTCCTCGCCGCCGCACGCGGCGAGGGCGAGTCCAAGTGTGGCCGCAACGGCCGCGATCGCGATACGTGGTCTGCGCATAGGTTCTTGCCTTTTGGTCGGCACCGGTGTCGGTGATCGTCTTTGTCGGTTTTGGGACGTTCGGTTCCATCGGTGCGTTCCGGCTTTTTATGTGACGAACTCCTCTATGGACGCTCAGACCGTGGTCGCGACCATCGCCACGACGACGATGGCGAGCAGTCCCACGTAAGTCCACGCGTACACGTGGTCGGGGATGCGCGGCGGCCGCCGGCGCAGTGCCACGATCACCGGCAGGGCGCCGGCGAGCAGGGCAGCCGCCGCGCCGACGTCGACGGCGCCGACGAGCGCGACACCCCCTTCGCCGCCGATGGCGGCGTGCTGGGCGAGGAACACCACGAGCGCGGGTGTGGCGATCGCGAGGGTCAGCGGGTTGGCGAGCGACGTCGCGACCCGCATCGGGTGGCCGGCGCGACGCAGCAACGGAACGGTCAGCACGCTGCCGCCGACACCGAGGAACGACGCCACCGCTCCGATCGGCAGCCCGGCGCCGGTCGCGAGCGCCGCCTGACCAGGCGCCGCTACGGCGGGGGCGGCCCGGCGCAGGAACCCCGGCCGGGCGAGGACGTCGACGATCGTGCCCGTGACGTAGCCGACGAAGCCCCAGGTGATCAGCGCCGACGGTGCGAAGCGCGCGGCGACGGCACCCGCGGCCCCGCCGAGGGCGAGCAGCCCGACGAGCCCGGCCCTGCCCCGGAGCAGCCCGAGCACGCCCCGGTCGGTCGCGGCCGTGGCGACCAGCGCGTTGACGACCATGACGACGCTCGACGTCGCGACGGCGACGTGCGCCGCGTCCGCGCCGAGCGCCGCGTCCACCCCGACGATCACGGGCACCGTCACGAAACCGCCGCCGAAGCCGAACAGCACGGTCGTGGTTCCGGTGAGGATCCCGACGCCGAACAACAGGAGAGCCACGTCCACGGGGGTTCATTCCAGCCGGTCGTCCGCTGGCCGACAATCGATGATCCGCCAGGTTCCTTCGAGACCCGGCCAGTATGCTCGCCGGGTGCGGAACGTGCCCTACGAGCGATACGACCGGGTGCCGCGCGACGTGCTGCCCATCGGTACCGACTACGAACCCGGCCACCTGCTGGAGTGGCACACCCACCGCAGGGCGCAGTTCCTCTACAGCGCCACGGGCAGCATGATCGCCGAGACCGACGACGGCACGTGGACGGTCCCGAGCGAGCGCGCCGTGCTGATCCCCGCGGGGACCCGGCACCGCATCCGGATGCTGGGGGCGAGCACCCGCAGCCTCTACCTCGAGCCCACCGCGGTGCCGTGGTGGCCCGCCGCGTGCACGGTCGTCGACGTCACGCCGCTGTTGCGGGAGCTGTTGCTCGTGGCCGTCGACTTCGGACCCGACTACGACCTCGCCGGCCGCGAGGGCGCGATCGCGAGCCTGCTGCTCTTCGAGATCGCGGCGCTGACTCCGCTGCCGCTGCACGTCAGGTTGCCGGCGGACCCGCGGCTCGCCGCGTTGTGCCGGGACTACCTCGCCCATCCGGAGCCGGGGGTCACGAACGCGGACTGGGCTCGGCGGCTGGCGCTCAGCGAACGCGGGCTCGTGCGCCGCTTCCGCGCCGAGCTCGGCTCGAGTCCCTCGGCATGGCGCGTTCGGGCCCGGCTCATCGCGGCCGTGCCACTGTTGCGCGAGCACGCGATCTCCCGCGTCGCGGGAGACCTCGGCTACGCCTCCCCGGCCGCCTTCACCGCGGCGTTCACCCGGACCTTCGGCGTGCCGCCCTCGGCGCTGCGCGGGACGTGAGCGACAGGGCGGTGGACGGCCGCGGGTTTTCTGGTGCAGTGTGGACGAATGGCGAGCACTTCAGGGCGGGTGGCCGTGCTGGCGCTGCACTGGCAGGTCAACGTGATCAAGCCGGAGGGCTTCTTCGGAGGGATGCTGAGCGAACCGGTGGCCCGCAGCGGCGTGGTCGAGCGCGCGGCGTCCTTTCACCGCTCGGCCGGGGTGCCGGTCTTCTTCACCCGGTTCACGATCCCCGAGGGCGAGGGCGGGCTGGTGCGCAACACCGGCTTCATGCGGGCGGTCGCTGAGGCGCAGGAGGCGTTCCGGCCGGACGCGCCCGGCTCGCAGCTCATTCCCGAGATGGCCGAAGGGGCGCAGACCGTCGACAACCAGAAGCTGTCCGGTCTCGCCGGCACTGAACTCGCCGACCTGCTGACCGGGCGTGGCATCGACACGCTGTTCGTCACCGGCGTGGCCACCAACCTCACCGTCGAGCAGACGGCGCGTCACGGCACCGACCTCGGGTTCACCGTGCACGTGGTGAGCGACTGCGTGGCCGCTGCCGACGAGGCCGTGCACACGGCTTCGCTGGCGAATCTCGAACTCACCACCGCCGGGTGCCTCACCGCCGACGAGGCGTTGGAGCGGCTGCGGACCGAAACACGCTCCGGCGCCTGAAAGGCCGGCCGACCCGGTCGGGAACGGCCGGTCGGTTCTCGACGCGGACCGTGTCGCGCTGGCGTGACCTCGACCTCGCCGCCGTCGCCGTTCACCGTTGTCCACATAGGAGCCGGGGCCGGGCGGGATGGTGGCGGAGCGCGTCACGACGGGCCACGTACCCTGCGCCCGCCCGTACCCGGACCGCCGCCATCCAGCGGCGACCGGCAACTCCGAGGGGATCGACGTCAGCAGGTTCGTCCGCGCGGCCGAGTTCGACCCGATCGACGTCTGGGGCCCGCGCTCGAGGACGGCCGAACGTCGTCCTCGAGACGGTCGATCTGCTGGGGAGGCACCAGGCGCCGGTCACCGACCCGGAGCGCCGGACCCCTGGCTGCCGCTGGACGCGCTGGACCTCTCGCGGGAACCGCTGCCTGCCGTTCCCGGGTTAGCGCTGGGGGAGGTTCTCCCACAGGCCCACGACGTTGCCCTCGGTGTCGGTGAAGTAGGCGTAGAAGCCCATCTGCGGAATCTCGGTGCGGCCGACCAGCTTCGCGCCGCCGAGCTGCTCGACCTTGTCCAGCGCCGCGTCGATGCTCGCCACATCGACCGTGATCACCGGGCTCTTCGGAGCGGCGTCCTTGCGGTCGAACATGCCACCGTTGATGAACCCTGGCTCCGTCGGCATGCCCTGCTCCGAGGTCGGTCCGGTGGTCACGCCGGTGTAGCCCATGCCGGGGAACTCGGTGAGGCTCCAGCCGAACACCTCGCGGTAGAAGCCGCGGGCCCGCTCGCCGTCGTCGTAGGGGATCTCGAAATGAACGATCCGGTTGCTCATCGTCGTCTCCTGCCTTCGGCCGGTACAAGGGGCACCGACGTTAGGCCCCGGGCCCTGGCGACGAACAGAGCACTTAGTCCCCATCGGCTCCCGGAGCCGTGGCGCCGGCGGGCAGGCCGCCGAAGCCGATCTCGTTGCCGTCCGGATCGCGGTAGATCACCTTGCGCACGCCGTTGTCGTACGTCTCGGTGGTGGCGGCCTCGATACCCCTGGTGGCGATACCCTCGACCCGCGCATCGAGATCGTCGACGAAAACCGTCTGCACGGCGTTGCCCGCGCGCTCGGGCAGCACGTCGATGTAGAAGTACCGGTGCTCGGCGAGCTCCCACACAGCCTCGGTGTCGTCCGGCAGGAACGCGGGTTCGGAGCCCAACAGCCGCTCGTACCAGGCGAGCGCACGCTGGTAGTCGCTCACGGGAAGACCGGCGAAGAGGTCGAGTGTCATGCGCTCACGCTAGTGCCCGCCCTCGTCCTCGGCCGCCGCGGCGGATCCTGGCTTGCCGGTTAGCGTGCCATGGACTCGAGGAACTCCTGTGTTTCCGGGTCGGTGGAGTACACGCACACGCCTTGCATCCCTCGAGTGAGCAACACCTTGTAGGTGTTGCGGATCAGCGCGGCGAACTGCCGGTCGTCGGCGCGCTTCACCTGTGGGTCGCGCGATTCAGACTTGACGGCGACCCAGCGGTCCGTTCGCCATACGAAGTCGGGGCCGAAGATCACGCCCGCCCAGTCGTACTCGAAGCCCTGTGCCGTGTACACGCAACCGACCTGTCCGAAGCCGCGTTCGTCGGAGGCCCAGTAGTGCGATTCCGGTGCGTCCGGAACGCGCTGTTGCGGCTTGGCGTTCCACGGGCGCGCCCAGTCACCGATGCGCACGTCCAGGACCAGTTGCCTGCCGTCCCCGGTCCGCACCGGGTCGCTCCACGGCCAGCAGTACCCGGCCGCCAGTCGGGCCGTGCCGCTGCGCTCCGCGCGCTGGTGCAGCAGCCACGACTCCAGCGCCGCCGGGTTGACAGCGCTGCTGACCCGGAAATCGTCGTCCAGGCCGGCCGAGATCTCGCTCCACGACACCGGCGGCTGCTCGGCGATACCGAGAAGCCGTGCGACCCACTCGTCGTAGGCGGCCGAGCCGCCACAGCGGAACTGTCCGGAGAGGTGGACCACCTCGACCTCGCAGCCCACGGCACGGGCGGCTGCGGCGATCTCTTCTTCGGAACCCAGCTCACCGGGTCGCACCGTCTGATGCTCATCGAGGAGGAACACCGGCGTCCACGCCACCTCGATCAGCTCGTCGACCTGCGGTCGCGCGCGTTCCCGGAGCTCACGTTTCGTGTACCGGTTCACACTCTGCTCGCGGATTCGGTGCGCCTCGTCGCAAACGATCACGTCGAGGGCACGCGGTTCGGCGTCGATGTAGTTGTGAAAGAACTTGAACAGCGCCTGCACCCTGCTGTTCCGGCTGCCCGCGATCTTGCGCAGCGTGCGCGTGAACGAGCCTGAGCCCGTCGCATGGTGGACCTTCAGCCCGCGACGGGCGAGGTCTCCAAGAAGGCTCAGCGCGATGACGCTTTTGCCGGAGCCGGGGCCGCCGAGCACGATCACGACGGTGCGGGTGTTGGCCCGGCGTGCCCTTTCCACGGCGTTGAGCACCGTACGGTAAGCGACCTGTTGTTCATCGAGCAACACGAACTGCTCGCGTTCGCGGATCTCCTTCGCCGCCAGGTCCAGCAGCGGCTTGGCCGGCGCGTGCCGGAAGTTCAGGAACATCTCGGCCGCGTCGCGAGCGGCGTCGCGCTCGCCGTCGGGATCGAGCAGACCGCGCAGGTGTTCGACGAACGCTGCTCTGTCGTCGAGTGTGAAAAGCCGGCCGAACGGAGTTGGCTCGTACTGCAGCAGTGTCGCGATGCCGGAGTTGCGCGCGTTGTGCAGATACGCCACACCGTGCACGGCGTTCGGTCGATCGGCCAGGGCCGGTGTCTCGTCCACCAGGTACTCGCAATAGCGCCGCACCTGTTCGACCGGGTGCAACACCGGCTGACCGTAGCCCGCGAGGTGCACCAGTTCCGCGGTTTCTTGCTCCGCCCGCGACCACTGTTTCAGTTCGACGAGCACGTAGGTCGCCTCACCGGTGCGGGGATGGCTGCCGCACAGCACCGCGTCGACCCGCTTCGGGCTATGTGGAAGTTTGTGCTCGAGCAGAACCTCCACATGACCGAGGTCGGCGTCGGCGAGATCGTTGAGGAGGATCGGGAGGCTTCGTGCCCACGAGGTCACCTCACCGTGCCCCACCCGGTGCTCCAACTGGAACCTGGCCTGTTCGTGCAGGCGCTGGTGTAGTTGTCGCGCCTGTGCCTCGACGAGCAGGTCGGAAACCTTCCCCCGGATGAGCGCCACTTAAGTCTTCCCCCAACAGGCACGCAGGTATCCACGTGCGGATTGGGGGCAGCGACGAAGTGTTGCTTCGGTGCCCGTCGGACCGCGAGGACCAGATTAATGGATCAAGCCGGCGCGCTCTGGGCCGTGGCGACCGCGTGTCGAGAGAAGGGCGAACCGCCTAGCGCAGATCCGCGACCCCGCCGTAGTCGGCGGTGCGGACCTCGCCCGTGGTCTCGTACTCGAGCAGCAGCAGGCCCTCCGGTGTGGCTTCGTGCCGGATGAGGCGGAAGCCCGTCGCCGACGTGGGGTGGTTCAGCAGTCGGCGCCCCGTTCCGAGCACGACCGGCGCCACCGCGAGGCGCAGGGTGTCGACGAGGCCCGCGGAGAGCAGCGCGTTGCCGAGCCGGGCGCTGCCGTGGATCTGCAGCTCGCCGCCCGGAGTGTCCTTCAGCTCGCGGACGGCTTTCGCGGCGTCGCCGCGAAGGACGGTGGTCGGCCGCCAGTGCCCCGCCGTGAGAGTGTTCGTCACGACGTACTTCGGCAGCGAGTTCATCCGCTTCGTGTACGGGTCCGCGGGATCGGTGATGCGGGGCCAGTCGCGCGCGAACGCCTCGTACGTGCGGCGGCCGAGCAGCAGCCCGTCGGCGAGGTCGAGCCATTCGGACGTGCGTTCCACGAACGCCTTGTCCAGGTACGGCACGAGCCAGCCGCCGCTGCCGAACCCGTCGCTCGGGTCCTCGGCGGCTGAGCCAGGGCCCTGGCTCACCCCGTCCAGGGTGACGAACTCCGTCAGTGCGATCTTCACGGCGCACGCTCCACGAACCGGGCGAGCTGGTCGGCGACGGTGCCCCAGCCGTCGGCGAAGCCCAGTTCGGCGTGGCGGTCCCTGGCGGCAGGGTCGCCGTGGCGCACGACGATCCGGTAGTCGGTGCCGTCGGCGTGGTCGCGCAGCGTGATCTCGGCGGTCATCGCGACGGGCTCGGGGTTCGCAGGCCGCCACGCGGAGTCCACGCTGTTGGTGAACACGATGCGTTCGAACTCGTCCACCAGCAGGAAGCACGCGTCGACGTGCGGGACGAACGTGTCGCCGTCGTCGCTGATCCGGGTCACGAACGCGCCGCCGGGGCGGACCTCCAGCCGGTCGACCCGGCACAGGGTCGGGGCGGGCACCCACCACTGCGCGAGACTGCCGGGATCGGTCCACGCTGCCCAGACCACCTTGCGGGGTGCGCGGATGACCCGTTCGATGCTGAGGTCGAGCTCGGGGTTCATGACGTCCTCTTCTCCATGGAATGCGTCGAATCGGTGACGAACTGCTCCAGCCGGTCGGTGCGCTCCTCCCAGAGGCGCCGCTGCCGCGCCAGCCAGTCCTCGACGACCGTGAACCGCTCCCGGTTGAGCGTGCAGGTGCGCACGCGACCGGACTTCGCCGTGTGGATCAGCCCGTTCGTCTCCAGAACCCGCACGTGCTTCATGAACGAGGGGAGCGTCATCGTCGCCTCACGCGCCAGTTCGCCGACGCTCGCCGGACCGTGCCCGAGCCGGTGGATCACGGCCCGTCTGGTCGGGTCGGCGAGTGCGAGAAAAAGGCCGTCGAGGTCGGCCAAACACTGTGCCACGAGGCTAAGTATCCGCGCGCACAACACTTAGCGCAAGAGCTAAGTATCAAGCCAAGCCCCGCCACCTGCCCCCAAGGCCACCTTTGCTGCGCTCAACGCAACAAAGGTGGCCTTGGGGGCCGGTGGCGCTACTCCGGATGGGCGAGCTTGGTCAGCATCGCGCGGAGGGCGCCCTGCTCGTCGGGGGGCAGGTCGGCGAGCAGCTCGATCTCCATCTTCCGGATGTCGGCCTTCGCGGCGGCGTGGCGGGCTTCGCCTTCCGGGGTCAGCCGGACGGTCTGCGCGCGACGGTCGGCCGGATCCCGTTCGCGGACGATCAGCCCGTCGTGCTCGAGCTCGTCGAGGAGCGCGATCAGCCGGGTCTTGTCGTAGCCGATCGCCTTGGCCAGCGCGAGCTGGGAGGTCGCGGGTTGCTCGGCGAGGCTCGTCAGCGTGGCGTAGGCCCACATGGAGAGTCCGTGTGCGCGCAGCAGCGGGTGCTCCGCGTCCATCAGCCGTCGCATGATGCGCGCGAGCAGCGCGCCGAGGTCCTCGTCTTCCACAACGGGGATCGTAGAGTGACAAATTGATACGCACATGCGTACGATACGCGCATGCATACTATTTCATTCCGTGCCGAGACCGCGACCGTCTCCATCAGCGCACCGACGAAAACCGTCCTCGACCTCGTCGCCGACCCGCAACAGCTGCCTCGCTGGGCTCCCGGCGTCGCGAAGGCCGTCCGCCCCGAGGGCGACGAATGGGTGCTCGTCAACGGCGACACCGAGTTCCGGATCACCGTCCGCGTGTCGCGGGAGCACGGCACCGTGGACCTGCTTTCCGCGCAGGACCCCCGGCAGGGCGTGTTCACCCGGGTGCTGCCCAACGGTGAGGGCTCCGAGTACCAGTTCACGATGCTCTTCCCCGCCGACGCGCCGGACACGGCGGTCGCCGAGCAGATGTCGACCGTCCGCGAGGAGCTGCGGACAGTGCGCAAACTGTGCGAGGAGCAGGCGGCGCTCGGCTGACACCGGCCCAGGGCAGGCACCGCCATGCCCAGCGGCCGCATCGCGCACGAGCTGGATCAGCGCCGCCGCGCGGTTTCCACAGTGAACACGGACTCGCGCGGGTGGCTCAGTTGCCCGCCGCCTGACGGAGGCTAACCGCCCCGGCCCACACGGTTGGTGACCGCGAGCAGCCAGAGCAGGTACGGTGCGCCGACGATCGCGGTGACGACGCCGACGGGGAACTGCACCGAGGCGAACGCGTGCTGGGCGACGAGATCGGACACCGTCATCACCAGCGCGCCCACCAGCGCCGAGGGCACGAGCGCGATACCGGGGCCGCCCGCGAGCCTGCGGGCGATCGGGCCGGACACGAACGCCACGAAGGCGACCGGGCCCACGGCGGCCGTGGCGGCGGCCGCGAGGGCGACCGCGGTGACGATCAGTCCCATCCTGGCCCGTTCGAGCGGCACGCCGAGTGCCTGCGCGGTGTCGTCGCCGAGCTCCAGCGGCAGCAGCCAGCGGCCTGCCAGCAGCGCGAGCGGGACGATCAGCGCGAGACTGAGCCCGAGGATCTGCACGGTCGTCCACGTCTTGGCGTTGAGGCTGCCCGTGAGCCACACCAGCGCCTCGCGCGCGTCGTACACGTCGGCCCTCGTCAGGCAGTAGGACACGATGCTCGTCAGCATGGCGCCCATCGCCACGCCCACCAGCACCAGCCGGTAGCCGGTAACCCCCTTGCGCCAGGTGAGCACGTAGATCGCCGCGGCCGTGGCGAGCGCGCCCGCGAACGCGGCCAGCGACACCGCGAACCCGCGCAGCCCGATCAACAGCAGGGCCACCACGGCGGCCGCGCTCGCGCCGCCGGTGATGCCGATGATGTCGGGGCTCGCCAGCGGATTGCGAACGAGGGACTGGAAGATCGCGCCGGACAGGCCGAGTGCCGCGCCGGCCAGTACCGCGACCAGCGCCCTGGGCAGCCGCAGTTCCCTGACGATGTAGGACATGCCGTCCCCGTCGCCGCCGAACAGCGCGCGCACGACGTCGGGCAGCGGGATCGTGACGTCGCCGAGCGACACCGACACGCAGAGGGCGAGGAACCCCGCCGCGGCGAGCATGAGCGACACCACCGTGGTGCGCGAACGCTTGCGCCTGCGGGTGCGGGCGACCGTCGGCGGCCGGGCGTCGAGAGACGTGGGCATCTAGAGCTCCGACAGCTTGCGGTAACGGACGAGCATGATCAGAAACGGCGAGCCGACCAGGGACAGCACGATGCCGACCTGCAGCTCGCCCGGTTGGGCCACCACCCGCCCGAGGACGTCGGCGGCCAGCACGAGGACGGGGCCGAGCAGCAGCGAGTACGGCAGGATCCAGCGGTAGTCGGGGCCGGTCACCAGCCGCGCGAGATGCGCCACGAACAGGCCGACGAACCAGATCGGGCCCGCGATCGCCGTCGCCGCGCCGCAGAGCACCACGGTCACGACGGCCGTCGCCCCGCGCGCCAGGCCAACTCGCTGTCCGAGCCCGCTCGCGACGTCATCGCCGAGGGAGAGCGCGTTGAGCGCCCTGCCGAGAAACAACGCGGCGACCACGCCGGCGACGACGAAGGGCGTGAGCGGGGCGACCAGGTCCCAGTCGCGGCCGGCGAGGGAGCCGACGGTCCAGAACCGGTGCTGGTCGAACGTGACCGAGTCGGTGAGCAGGACGGCGGTCGTCAGTGCCACGAGCGCGGCGCTGACCGCGGCGCCGGCGAGCGCGACCTTCACGGGTGTCGCGCCGCCGCGGCCGAGCGAGCCGACCACGTAGACGACGACCGCCACGAACAGCGCTCCGGCGAATGCGAACCACACGTAGCCGAGCGCGGTGGTGACGCCGAACAGCCCGATCGCGCACACCACCGCGAACGCGGCGCCCGCGTTGATCCCGAGCAGGCCGGGGTCCGCGAGCGGGTTGCGGGTGATGCCCTGCATGAGGACGCCCGCGAGGCCGAGTGCCGCGCCCACGAGCAACCCCGCGAGCGTCCGCACCGCCCGGTCCGCGATCACCTGGTGCTCGGCTATCCCCGCGTCGTAGGCGCGCAGCGCGTCGAGCGCGACGGAGAGCTCGATCGGCCGCGCGCCGACGACGACGCCGAGCACGGAGACGAGCAGCACCAGCACGGCGAGCCCGGCGAGGCCCGCCGCGAGGCGGTACGAGGCGGGTGCCCTCCGGCGTTGCCCGGTCGGCACCCGCGTCCGCTCTGTCACGCGCCTGGCTGGCCGGCGGCCTCGCGCAGGTGCGGCCGCAACTGGTCGAGCGCGTACGGGATCGACAGCGGCGTGGGCGTGTTGAGCCCCACCACCGTCGGGTAGTCGAGCACCGCCACCGTGCCCGGCAGCTGGTCGAAGCCGGGGATGTCGGCGAGGTCGCTCTCATCGCCACCGTTGACGAGGAAGGCCAGCAGGTCGGAGCGCAGCAGGTCGGCCCGTTCGGTGCTCACGTTGAGCCTGGTCTGGCCTGTTCGCGTGCCCTCGTCCCGCACCGGCGGGTACAGCTTCATGCCCAGCTGCTGGAAGAACAGGCTCGAGCCGTCCTTCTCGCTGGCGACGATGTACATCGAGTCACCCACGATGTACTGCGCGAGCGCGAACGTCTTGCCATCGAGCCCGGGCAGCTCCCGCGCCGTGGCCGACACGGCGTCGTCGACCGAGGTGACGAGTCGCTCGGCCTCGTCCGGCTTGTCGAGGATCTTTCCCGCCGTGCGGACCAGGTCCTGCCATGGCGTCACCTCGTCGGCGCTCGCCGGGCCCGCGATCGTCGGCACGCGCTCCGACAGCAGCCGGTACGTCTCCTCGTTGTTGATCGAGAACGAGCCGACCACCAGGTCGGGCTCCAGCGCCAGGATCTGCTCGACGGGCACGCCGTCGGTCAGGGAGAGCGCCTTGCTGTTCGCGGGCAGCTTCTGCCACGGCACGCCCGACTCCGGCATCAGGTCGTCGACCGTGTAGCCGACGGGCTCGACGCCCATCGCGAGCATCGTGTCGGTCCACTGCACGTCGATGGTGACGATCCGCTCGGGCACCGTGTCGATCGTCGTCGACCCGAACCGGTGCTCGACCGTCACCGGATTCGCCAGCGCGCGGCCGCTGGCCTCAGTGCCGCCTTCGTCCGAACCGCAGCCCGCGATGGCCGCGACCGCCAGCGCGCCGGCCAGCACGGCGACGGAGCGTGACAGACGTCCTCGAAAGTTCATTAGGGCAGGTTAACCTAACTCGCCCCGTTGGCCGCGGTATCTTGTCCGGTCCGTAACCAGGGGCCGCGCGAGTCGTGCGCTCAGGGCGCCGAGTTGTGCACGCCCGCCGTGAGGGGAACGCACGACTCGCGCGGGGGCGTCAGGCCGAGAGGCCGAGCGTCAGCGAGGCCGCGGCGACCAGCAGGAAGGCGAGGGGGAAGCCGAGCGAGGCCGAGCGGTCACCGGCTCGCAGGTGCGTGAGCACCGCCCCGATGTAGAAGAGCACCAGCCCGGCCGCGGCCAGCAGGCCGATCACCGGCACGCCGAGGAGCCCCAGCAGCAGTCCCACCGCGCCGGCGCCCTTCAGCAGCGCGAGACCGGGCAACCACGACTCCGGCACCCCGACGGCGGCCGAGTTCTGGAGCACGAACCGGGCGCGGGCCAGATCGGCAACCACGATGAAGGCGTTGGCGGCGATGGCGAGCACCGTCACGGCGAGATAGGCGACGAACATGGCGCCTCAGCCGAACAGCTCGTAGGAGCCGAGCACGGTGACGGGGTGCGGCCCCGTCGGCTCCAGCGACCACTCGGGAATCAGCTGCTGGTACGCGCGGCACTCCGGGATGCCGGGCAACGGGTTGTCCACGCCCTCGTCGAGTTCCAGCAGGTTGAGAAAGGTGACGCCGTCGGCCAGCTTGCACGCGGCGAAGCGGATACCGTGCGGGCGTGCCCGCCGGAGCGCGGCGACCATCGTGTCCATCGCCTCCTCGACTGCGGGCACGTCCGCCTCGCGGGTGGTGAACCGGACCAGCTGAACCGGCATGGTGTCCTCCTGTGTGTCCCGTTGCGGGGTTGGATCGCGTCATCCCTCTGACGAGAGGCGCACGAGGAAGGGGACACGATGCGCGACTGGGACGCGCTGGCCGAGCTGTTCGAGGGGCGGCGGGACTACCTGTGGGCGGTGGCCTACCGGATCCTGGGTTCGGCCACCGACGCGGAGGACGCCGTCCAGGAGACGTGGCTGCGACTTCAGCGCGCTGACCTCGGCGAGGTCGGCAACCTACCGGGCTGGCTCACCACCGTGGTCACCCGGATCTGCCTCGATCTGCTGCGCTCGCCCCGCAGGCGGCGGGAGACGCCCGCCGATCCAGAGCTGCCGGACCGGCCCGGCGACGCCGCCGACCCCGCCCGCGAGGCCGTGCTGGCCGACTCGGTGAGCAGGGCACTGTTCAGGGTGCTGGAAACCCTCAGCCCCGCGGAGCGCGTGGCGTTGGTGCTGCACGACGTGTTCGCCGTCCCGTTCGCCGAGATCGCGCCGATCCTCGACCGGACACCGCAGGCCACGAAGAGGCTCGCGAGCCGTGCCCGCGCGCGGGTGGCCGGGGGCGCCGGGGAGGAGCCCGTGGCCGACCTCGCCGGACATCGGCGTCTCGTCGACGCCTTCCTCGCCGCGATCCGGGCAGGTGACACCGAGGCGCTGCTCGCGGTGCTGGCGCCCGACGTCGTCCGGCGCGTCGACCCGGCCTTGCTGCCGGACGGCGTGCCTGCCGAGGTCCGGGGATCCGCCACGGTGGTGGCCGAGGCACGCACGATGTCCGCACCAGCGCGGACCGCGCGGCCCGCTTTGGTGGACGGTTCGCCGGGAGCGGTCGTGGTCCGCGACGGGCATGTCCGGCTCGCGCTCACGTTCCGGATCGTGGGCGACCTGATCGCCGAGTTCGCCGTGATCGGCGACCCCTCACGGCTTTCGCGGCTGACGGTCACCGAGGTCGGGTGACCGAGGCTGCCGGCCGCACCCAAGGCCACCTTCGGTGCGTTCAGCGCACCAAAGGTGGCCTTGGGGGACAAGAAGGGCGGTACTTATTCGGTGGGGGTCAGTGCGACTTCGGCCGTGCCCGTCAGCGGGGGCACGCCCTCGGCGCCGGGGTCGGTGTAGGTCGCGTTGAACACGCCGGCCAGTTCGTCGTGCTCGGGATCGTGGCCGTCCGGCACCGTCGTCACGAAGGACCCGGTGCAGCCGGTCGCCGACGAGATCGGGTGACCGTGATCGTCGTGACCGAGGATGTAGGTCACCTGCACCCGCGAGCAGTCCACGGGCTGATCGTCGGTCACGGCGACCTCGTACTGGACGACGTCGCCGAACTCGAAGGGCTGTCCCTCCACGGGGCTGACGAACGTGACCACGGGCTCCTCGTTGCCGACCACGATGTCGACCTCGGCGGACGCGGAACGGCCGCGGTGCTTGCCCCCGAGGTCGGTCACCTTCAGCGTCGCGGTGTAGACACCGTTCTGCGTGTAGGTGTGCGTGGGGTTGAGCTGCCGGGAGTCGATGTCACCGTCGGAGTCGAAGTCCCACTCGTAGCGCAGCCGGTCCCCGTCCGCGTCCTGGGTGCCCTCGCTGGAGAAGTTCACCGTGAGCGGTGTCTGTCCATTGTCGACGTCGGCTGTCACCACGGGCACCGGTGTGTGGTTGCCGCCAGTTCCGATGTAGTCGATCCGGGCGAGCTGCGCGTCCGGATTCTCCGCGAAGTAGCCCTTGCCGTAGTCGAGCACGTACAGCGCCCCGTCGGGGCCGAACTCCATGTCGATCGGCCCGGACACGGGGATCGACGGCACGACGTCCTCGATGGACGTCAGCTCACCGGCGCGGTCGAGGCGGAAACCCTTGATGTAGTCGCGCGTCCACTCGTAGAACAGCGGCATGCCGTCGTAGTACTTCGGCCACGCGACCGGGGTGCGCCCGTGCTGGTCGCGCGGGTCGTATTCGTACGCGGGCCCGGCCATCGGACCGATGCCGCCGGTCGCGCCGAGCTCGGGGAACTCCTCGGACTCGGCGTAGGTGTACCAGACGTCGGGCTGTTCCACTGGCGGAAGCTCGGTGAGGCCGGTGTTGTGCGGCGAGTTGTTCACGGGCGCCGCGCAGTCGAACGGCTCACCGGACTGTTCCGTGGCGAAGTCGTAGTCGACGTAGGGCATGTCCGGCGCGACGCAGTAGGGCCAGCCGTAGTTGCCTGCCTCCCTCGTCACCAGCCACCGTCCGTGCCCGGAAGGCCCGCGTCCGGGGTCGGCCTCGGCGGCGTCCGGTGAGTAGTCGGCCACGTAGAGGTCGCCCCGGCCGTTGACCTCGATCCGGAACGGGTTGCGCAGCCCCATCAGGTAGATCTCGGGCCGCGTCTGGGGAGTTCCGGGCTCGAAGAGGTTGCCGTCGGGGATCGTGTAGGAGCCGTCCTGCTGCACGCGGATCCGCAGCACCTTGCCACGCAGGTCGTTGGTGTTCGCCGACGTCCGCTGGGCGTCGAACGCCGGGTTGCGGTCGGCTCGCTCGTCGATCGGCGTGTACCCGTCGGACTCGAACGGGTTGGTGTCGTCGCCCGTCGACAGGTACAGGTTTCCCTTGCCGTCGAACACGATGTCGCCGCCGACGTGGCAGCAGATGCCCCGGTCCTCCTCGACCTCGAGGATCTGCTGCTCGGTGGAGAGGTCCAGCTCGTTGCCCTTCAGCTGGAAACGGGACAACCGCTGCACGCCCTCGAAAGGCTCGAAGTCGGCGGGCGTCCCCGTGAACGGCGCGTCGCCCTCGTTGACGTCCGGGGTGGCCGGGTCGTCGACCGGGGTGTCCATCGGCGGCGCGTAGTACAGGTACACCCACCGGTTGCTCGTGCCGTTGAAGCCGGGGTCGACGGCGACGCTCTGCAGCCCCTCCTCGTCGTGGGTGTAGACGTCCAGCTCCGCCGCCAGGGTGTTCAGGCGCGTGTCCGGGTCGTGCAGCCACAGCTCGCCGGCGCGGGTGGTGTGCAGCACCCGCCCGTCCGGCAGCACCGCGAGGTCGACCGGTTCGCCGGGGGAGTCGTTGAGGGTAACCTTCTGGAAGGCCGAATCGGGCGGCGGCGCGGGTTGTCTCACGGACGCCGGCGAGGCCGCCGACATCGCCGGCGCGACGGCCAGAGCCGTGCCGGCCGCGGCGGCCAGTGCCACCATGCGCGATATTCGCATGGGTACCTACCTCTCGTCACGGAACTCGGTGGGGATGGGGAAGTGGCGCGTGCCGTAGAAGGCGTGACGCGGGGAGCAGCCATCGAGCTCACGTGGGAGAGGAACGAGCGACGGTGCCGGTGACGCTGTCGGATCCGCCCCGATCCTGCTCACGCGGTGACCCCCAACCTTCTTCGGCTCGGTAGTGCTCGAGGCGGGGCCTACGCGAGCGCCCCACACCGGGTGTCTTCGCCGTTTCGAACAGTAAGGGGACTTTTGGTTGTCGTCAACATAAACACGTTCGCACCGTGCTGAAGATCGTTTGCGTTGACCCTAATGAGAGGCGCGTTTCAGCTCAGGCAGCCGCAGTGAAGGCCACCATGCCTGCGTTCAACGCAGGCATGGTGGCCTTCACTGCGGTCGGGCCGTCGGGAGCGTGGTGTGGGCGGTGGTGGTCATGACAGGGTTCAGGCGCCGCGCAGGGCGATCGCGCCGGCCGGGCAGATGTCGGCGGCCTCGCGGACGCCGCCGTGCACCTGCTCCGGCGGTTCCGCGTCGAGCAGCACCACGACGCCGTCCTCCTCGCGCTGGTCGAACACCTCCGGCGCCACCAGCACACAGGAACCCGCGCCGCAGCACCTGTCCTCGTCGACCTCGACCCTCATGTCCTGCGTTCTCCCTTCGGTTGCCGCGTTTCCGTCACGGGGGCGTGCCACAGGCCGACGATCGCGTCGATCAGACCGCTCGCGGCCGCGTGCCAAGTGCTCCTGGGGGTGGGGGAGCCCTCTGCCAGCGCACGCTCGCGCTCGGCGACCGTGTGCACCATCAGCTGCCGGACCATGTCGCCGCGTTCCATGCGCACCTCGACCGGCAGCTCGGGGATGCACCGGTTGAGGCCGTCGATCGCTCGGACCAGCGTGGGCGAGGTGAGCGACTCCTCCGACGTGATGTCTCGCAGCGAGGGCTCGGTCATGAGCTGCGCGGAGAACCGCCCGTACCACGTGGGGGTGCCGAGCTCCGCGAGGTGCTCGATGGGCGGCCGCACGAGACAGGTCACCCAGTCCCTGGTCTCGGTGGAGTCGCCCAGCTCGGACACCATCCGCTCGCGGATGCGCTCGGTCTGGTCATGGTGCTTGCGCACGATCGCCCTGACCAGATCGGTCTTGGTGCCGAAGTGGTAGTTGACCGCCGCGTTGTTGCCCTGCCCCGCGGCCTCGCTGATCTGGCGGTTGGACACCGCGAAGACCCCGTGCTCGGCGTACAGCCGTTCCGCGGCGGCGAGGATCGCCTCCCTGGTGGCGCTGACGCGGTCGGCGCGCGCGGTTCCGTTCGGCATCGTCACCACCGCACCGGGACTTCGCGCAGGCCGCCCACCACGAGCCCCTCCACGCGGCGAAGGTCCTTCGCGGGCACGGCCAGCTCCAGCGTCGGCAGTTTGCGCAGCAGCACCTCGAGCACCACCTGCAACTCCGTGCGGGCCAGTGCCTGACCGAGGCACGAGTGCGGCCCGCTGCCGAAGGCGAGGTGCGGGTTGGGTGTGCGGGCGATGTCCAGCTCGTCCGCATCCTCGAACGCCTGCTCGTCGCGGTTGGCGGCGGCCATGCTGCACAGCACGGTGGTGCCGCGCGGCAGCGCCGCGTCGCCAATCTCCACATCCTCGTCGAGGTAGCGCACCATGCCGAGCCCGGGGTTGGCGTCGAAGCGCAGCACCTCCTCGACGGCGGTGCGCACCGCCGACGGGTCGGCGAGCAGCCGTTCCCACTGCCGCCGGTCGGCCAGCAGCATGGCGACCATCTTCCCGATCATGTTCGCCGTCGTCTCGTGCCCGGCGATCAGCAGGCCGAGGCCGGTGGCGACGAGCATCTTGTCGGACAGGCGCTCGCCGGTGCTGTCGGTGGCGGTGATGAGCTCGCTGAGCAGGTCGTCGCCCGGCCGCTCCCGTTTGGCGGCGACGTGGCTGGCCAGGTACGCGAAGAACTCGTCCTGCGCCGCGTTGACCTCGTCCTCGGTGTAGCGCGTCAGGTTTAGCAGGGAGTCGGACCAGTGGGCGAACCGGTCGCGGTCGCTGGCGGGCACGCCGAGCATGTCGCAGATGACCCACACCGGCAGCGGGAAACCGACACTCGCCTTCAGGTCCGCGGGCGGGCCCGACTTCACCATGTCGTCGACGAGCCGCTCGGCCATCGCCTCGATGGCGGGCCGCAGGGTCGCCATCCGCTTTGCGGTGAACCACCTGTTGACCATCCGGCGCCACCGCTGGTGGGCCTCGCCGCTCTGCGGGAGTGTCGTCGCCATCTCGTTGTTGAACAGCCCGCCCGACTCGGTGGCTGAGATGCGCGCCGCGTCGGGGGCGTTCAGGAGCCTGCCGAACCGAGGGTCCGCGAGCACCTGCTTCACGTCGTCGTAGCGCGTGAGTAGTGACGCCTCGTCGCCGCTGGGCAACGTCACGCGGGCGACGGGGCACCGCTGCCGCAGCCGCTCCCATTCCCCTGGCGGTTCGAGCGCCGCCGGGCCGGTGAAGGGATAGCCCAGCGCCTCCTCGATTCCGGCATGGCCCACGGTGCATCCTCCTCGAAGTAGCCGTCGAGTACGTGGCCAGTTAACCGAGCCCTGCTAGTCTTCGTCAAGCGCTTGCTTTAAACTTGCAACGCACAAGCATATTTTCCGAAGACGGAGACTTCCCATGACGCATGCCCCTGCCGTGGCGCGGCCGAACGTCGTCGTGGCGGTGCTGGCCCTCTCGGGGATCGTGGTGTCGCTGACGCAGACCATGGTCATCCCACTCGTGCCGAAGCTTCCCGACCTGCTGGGGGCGAGCGCCTCCGACGCGGCGTGGGCCATCACCGCGACGCTGCTCGCCGCCGCTGTCGCGACTCCCACCGTGGGGCGGCTCGGGGACATGTACGGCAAGCGCCGCATGCTGCTGTTCAGCCTCGGGATGCTGGCGGTCGGCTCCGCCGTCGTCGCGCTGTCCGGCAGCCTCGCGCCAGCGGTGGTCGGGCGGGCACTGCAGGGCCTCTCCGCCGGGGTGATCCCGCTGGGGATCAGCATCATGCGCGACGAGCTGCCCGCCGAGCGGGTCGGCTCGGCGATCGCGCTGATGAGCGGGTCGCTGGGTGTCGGTGGCGCGCTGGGCCTTCCCGCCGCGGCGTTCCTCGCCGAGAACGCGGACTGGCACGTGCTGTTCTGGAGCTCGGCCGGGCTCGGGATCGGGGCCGCCGCGCTCGTGCTCGTGCTCGTGCCGGAGTCCTCGGTGCGCACCGGGGGCCGCTTCGACGTGCCCGGTGCGGCCGGGCTTTCCGTGGCGCTGCTGTGCCTGCTGCTGGCGATCTCCAAGGGTGCCGACTGGGGCTGGGGGAGCGGTCTCACCACCGGGCTCTTCGCCGTGGCCGTGGTCGTGCTGCTGCTGTGGGGATGGTGGGAACTGCGCACGACCGAGCCACTGGTCGACCTGCGCACCACGGCCCGTCGTCAGGTCCTGCTCACCAACCTGGCCTCGGTCGCGTTCGGGTTCTCGATGTTCGCGATGTCGCTCGTGCTCCCGCAGCTGCTGCAGCTGCCGGAGGCGACCGGGTACGGCCTCGGTCAGTCGATGGTCGCGGTCGGCCTGGTGATGGCGCCCAATGGACTCGTGATGATGGCGATGGCGCCGGTGTCGGCGCGGATCTCCCGCAACCTCGGCCCCAAGGTGACGCTCATGGCCGGCGCGGCCGTGGTCGCGATCGGCTACGGGCTTGGCATCGTGCTCATGTCGGAGATCTGGGAGCTGGTGTTCGTCTCCTGCGTCATCGGCGCCGGGATCGGGCTCGCCTACGGTGCCATGCCGGCGCTGGTGATGGCGGCCGTGCCGGTGTCGGAGACGGCGGCAGCCAACAGCCTCAACACCCTCATGCGTTCCATCGGCACGTCGGTCTCCAGTGCGGTGGCCGGCGTGGTGCTCGCGCACCTGACCGTCTCGCTCGGCACCGTCTCGGTTCCCGCCGTGAACGGCTTCCGTGTGGTGATGGCGATCGGTGCGGCCGCCGCGCTGGTCGCACTCGCCGTCGCGGCCTTCCTGCCCGGCCGCACACCGGTGCGGGCCGTCGAGGAGGCGGAGCCGGTGGCGGCGGCGCGCTAGCAGCTGCAGTGAAGGCCACCTTCCCTGCGTTGATCGAACACAGCGGCGCGGAGCGCCCCCGCTTGGGTGGTGTGG
Organism: Prauserella endophytica; assembly: GCF_005146945.1. Taxonomy (GTDB): domain Bacteria; phylum Actinomycetota; class Actinomycetes; order Mycobacteriales; family Pseudonocardiaceae; genus Prauserella_A; species Prauserella_A endophytica. The sequence goes on along the minus strand of NZ_SWMS01000007.1, from coordinate 63,334 downwards.
GAGACGGGCGGGCGCAGGGAAGGTGGCCTTCACTGCGTCCGCCCATTGGCGCGGCACTGCGCGGGCGCCGGGTGGTGGTGCTGGAGGCGGCGGAGCACGCAGAGGCGCCGGCGTTCGGCATCGCCGACGGCCGCAGCCCGGTGTGTCCACACCGGACCCTCCAGGGTCAGTGAAGGTGGTCGTGCAGCCAGTCGGCACTGCCGCCGTTCAGCACCTCGGGCCAGTCGGCGGGCCGCTGGTCGCCGTAGGCCCGCACGCGCAGCGCGTCGCCGAGGGCGTCGGCGTACTCGCGCACGTCGACGTAGTACATATAGGACATCAGGCGGTCGGCGAACCGCCAGCCCTCCGGCGTCCTGCGGTAGCGGTCCCGGTAGCGCAGCGCGACGACCATGGGCTTGCCGTCGCGAACCACCTCGGCGTGCGAGGCCAGCAGCCCGTGCGCGGAATCGGGGTCGCCGTCGTCGAAGCGGATCACGTGGCCGTGCGTGAAGTGGTTGGTGGCGCCCAGCGCGGCGAACCGGCCCTGGTACACGCGCACGATCTCGTCGATCCCGCTGGCGGCGAACACCCCGTCCGCCGAGCGCAACGTCGCGTCCTCGCAGAAGATCCGGCGGATCCCGCGAACGTCCCGCTCGTCCATGACGTAGCCGTACAGCACGGCGAGGTCGGTGATCTCGGTGCGATCCTCGATCCTGGTGAGCCGTTGTTCGAGCGTCAGGGCGGTGGTCACGAGGTTCCTCCTTGGACACGATCGACGGCGCAATCTATTGCTATGGTAATCATTAATAGCATCGGATAAAGGGGTCCGCCGGACGCGGCCGCACCTGCGCGACGTCTACGCCGCCTTCCACGCCGTCGAGCGGTGCGCGGTGCCCGTGATCGCGGCCGTGAACGGGCTCGCCTACGGCGGCGGCACAGAGCTGGCGCTAGCCTGCGACATCGTGCTGGCGGGGCGCTCGGCCCGGTTCGCGTTCAAGGAGCCGACCGTGGGGCTGATGCCCGGCTACGGCATCGTCCGCGGTCCTGACGTCGTCGGCAGGCACTGGACGCGCTACCTCGCGCTCACCGGCCGCGACATCGGCGCCGAGCGCGCGGAGCGGGCGGGCCTGGTCCAGGAGGTGCATCCCGACGAGTCGCTGGTCGACGCCGCCGTCGCGCTGGCCGCCGAGATCGCCGCGCACCCCGCGCTCGCCGTGCAGGTCGGCAAGGCATTCGTCAACCGCGACACCGGCGGCGGGTTCACCGAGTCGGTGGACTCCACGGCACTGCTGTTCGACACCGACGAGCACCGCGAGGCCGTCCGCGCCTTCCGGGCCGCCCGCGGCAGGTGACGCGAACCACCACTTCGTCGTACCATGGCGCTTCCCGACCACACGGTCAGTAATTGGGCCGGGAAGGAGGCCGACGTGGGCGCGCTCCCCGACGCACCGACGAGCCTGACGGACTGGCGGGAGGCGCTCGCGCGGGCGTTCGTGCCGCTGGACGTGTCCCCGCTGGGTGAGGCCGCGGCGTTCCGAGGGCGGCTGCACGCCGGGCCGATGGCCGACCTGCAGGTTTCCGTCGTCTCCTCGTCAGGGCAGGTCGTCCGGCGGACGCCGGGCCTGGTCCGGCGCAGTGCCGCCGACCTGTACAAGGTTGGCCTGCAGCTGCGCGGCCGCGGCCGTGTGGAGCAGGACGGCAGGGCCGCGCGGCTCGAACCCGGCGACCTGGCCGTCTACGACACCACGCGCCCCTACGAGCTCGTGTTCGAGCACGACTTCGAGATGCTGGTCCTCGTGGTGCCCCGGCACCGGCTCGCCACCCGCGCGCCCGCGCTGGCCGACGCGACCGCGGTGACCATCCCGGGCGCGAGCGGCACGGGCGCGCTGACCTCGTCGCTGCTGCGCGGCCTGGACCCGAGGATCCTGCGCCCCGGCCCCGAGGCCGCCCACCTGAGCGACGCGGCCGTCGACCTGCTCGCCGCCTGCCTCACCGGCCGCGCGGGCACCCGCCCGGAACCCGCGGCCGACACCGTTGTGACGGCGGCCCAACGCTACATCGACGACCACCTCCGCGAACCCGACCTGCGGCCCGCCGACGTCGCCGCGGCGGTGCACGTGTCGCTGCGGCACCTCCAGAAGCTGTTCGAACGGCGCGGAACCACGATCACCGGCTGGATCCGGGAGCGCAGGCTCGACCGTTGCTGGCACGACCTCGCCGACCCCCGGCTCGCGCACCGCCCGGTCGCCGCCGTCGCCGCGTCCTGGGGGCTGGTCGACGCCCCGCAGTTCAGCCGCGTCTTCCGCGCCCGCTACGGCCGTACGCCGAGGGAGCACCGGGCCGAGCTGACCGCCGCCGCGAGCTGACGGATGCAGTGAAGGCCACCTTCACTGCGTTCAACGCAATGAAGGTGGCCTTCACTGCGTTGGGCGCTGACCGGAGACGCCGCATCCGCACAAGAGCTGTGCGCGCACGCACAAGACGTGTGGTCACCGCCGCGCGCATGCTCGGCACCGGCGTCCCGTCCGGGCCGCGGTCAGCGCAGATCGGCAAGGAGAACCCGTGACCAGCACCGACACCCTTCCCCACCGGTTGTTCGTGGCAGGCGAGTGGCGAGACGGGGGCGGCGGCACGTTCGCCGACCTCAACCCGGCCACCGAGGAGAAGCTCACCGACGTCGCCGCCGCGTCGGCGGAGGATGTCGACGCCGCGGTCGCCGCCGCCCGCGCCCAGCTCTCCGGCGATTGGGCCGCGCTGCCCGGCTCGCAGCGGGGGAAGATCCTGAACCGCGTCGCCGAGCTCATCGAGCGCGACGCCGACACGCTGGCCCGCCTGGAGGCCATGGACGTCGGCAAGCCGCTCGCGCAGCCGTCCATGCTGGACATCCCCAACGCGGCGCGCACTTTCCGGCACTTCGCCGGGTGGGCCGACAAGATCACCGGGCAGGTCGTGCCCACCGATGGCTACCTGGGCAGGCCCACGCACTCCTACACCCGCCGCGAGCCGGTGGGCGTCATCGGCGCGATCATCCCGTGGAACACGCCGCTGATGATCGCCGCGTGGAAGCTCGCGCCCGCACTGGCGGCGGGCAACACCGTGGTCGTGAAGCCGCCGGAGGACGCGCCGCTGTCGATCCTGCACCTGGCGGCACTGCTGCAGGAGGCCGGCCTTCCCGACGGCGTGGTGAGCGTGCTGCCCGGCCTCGGCCCGGTGGCGGGCCAGGCGCTGGTGGACCACCCGGGCGTCGACAAGATCAGCTTCACCGGCAGCCCCGAGGTGGGCCGCCAGATCGCGATGGCGGCCGCGTCGTCGTTCAAGCGGATCACGCTCGAGCTGGGCGGCAAGTCGCCGCAGATCGTCCTGCCCGACGCCGAGCTCGAGGCCGCCGTCGCCGGCACCGCGATGGGCCTGTTCTTCAACCAGGGCGAGGTCTGCGCGGCGGGCACGCGCGTACTGGTCCACCGCTCGCGCTACGCCGAGGTGGTGGAGGCGCTCGCGGCCGCCGCGGCGCAGCAGGTGCTCGGCGACCCGCTCGACCCGGCCACCACGATGGGCGCGCTGGTGAACAAGAAGCAGCAGGAGCGCGTGCTCGGCTACATCGAGAAGGGCCGCTCGGAGGGAGCCCGGATCGTCGCGGGCGGCAGCCGTCCCGACGGGGCCGGGTTCTTCGTGCAGCCCACCATCTTCGCCGACGTGGACAACGACATGACGATCGCGCGCGAGGAGATCTTCGGCCCGGTCGGTTCCGTGATCCCCTTCGACGAGCCCGAGGAGGCGATCCGGATCGCCAACGACACCAGCTACGGGCTCGCCGCGACGCTGTGGACCAGGGACGTCGCCGCCGCGCACACGCTCGCCGCGCAGGTGCGTGCCGGTGCGGTCGGCGTCAACGGCTGGGCGCCGATCGACGCCGCCCTTCCGTGGGGCGGCATGAAGACCAGCGGCATCGGCCGCGAGCTCGGCTGGAGCGGCATCCTCGCCAACACCGAGGAGAAGGTCGTCACGGTCGTCCTCTGAGGACACTACGGACCCATTCAGCTCAAGGAGGAGCGAACATGCCCATCACCACCCGTGTCGCACTCGTGCGCGGCGCGCCCGGCACCTACGAGACCGCCACCGTGGAGCTCGACGACCCGCGCCAGGGCGAGGTGACCGTCAAGCTCGCCGCCTCGGGGCTGTGCCACTCGGACGACCACGTCGCCACCGGCGACGTGCCCGTGGCCGTCTACCCGTATGTGGGCGGCCACGAGGGCGCCGGCGTGATCACCGCCGTCGGCCCGGACACGCCCGGCTACGAGGTCGGCGACCACGTGGTGTTCTCGTTCCTGCCGGCGTGCGGCAAGTGCGAGTTCTGCGCGCAGGGCCTGTCGAACCTGTGCGACCTCGGCGCGTCCCTGCTCACCGGCGCCCGCGCCGACGACCCCACGAGCTTCCGGATGACCGAGAACGGCAACCCGGTGGGGCAGCAGTGCGGCATCTCGACCTTCGCGGAGTACACGACCGCGTCGGTCGACTCCGTGGTCAAGATCGGCAAGGACATCCCGCTCAAGGCGGCGGCGCTGGTCGGCTGTGGCGTGCCGACCGGCTGGGGCTCGGCGGTCAACTCGGCCAACATCCGGCCGGGCGCCACCGTGATCGTCATGGGCATCGGCGGCATCGGAGCCAACGCGCTGCAGGGAGCCGCGCACGCGGGAGCGACGACCGTCATCGCGGTGGACCCTGTGCCGTTCAAGCGGGAACAGGCCAAGCTCTTCGGCGCCACGCACGCCTACGCGACGATCGAGGAGGCCGCCGACTTCGCCCGCTCGCTCACCAACGGACAGGGCGCCGACGCCACGATCGTCACGATCGGCGTGGTCAAAGGAGAGCACGTCGGTGAGGCGCTGGCGTCGATCCGCAAGGCGGGCACCGTCGTCCTCACCGGACTCGGCGACATCACCGCGGCCGGCGCGCCGATCGCGCTCGGCGACCTGACCCTGATGCAGAAGCGGTTGCAGGGCTCGCTGTTCGGCGAGTCCAACCCTCGGCACGACATCCCGAACCTGCTGCGCATGTACCAGGCCGGCCAGCTGAAGCTCGACGAGCTGGTGACCCGTGAGTACACGTTGGACCAGGTGGCCGAGGCGTACGAGGACATGCACGCGGGCCGCAACATCCGCGGCGTGATCGTCTTCGACTAGGCGACCGCAGTGAAGGCCACCTTCCCTGCGTTCAACGCAGGGAAGGTGGCCTTCACTGCAGAAGGGGGTACGGGTTCAGGCCTCGCCGCGCACGCGCAGGCCGTCGAAGGCGACCGTGGCCACCATGCCGGCCAGTTCGGGCGCGCGCAGCCCACCCCGGGGGCGGTACCACTCGATGAGCGAGTTGACCATGCCGAACAGCAGCCGGGCGGCGGTGGCCGGATCGACGTCGGCACGCAGGTCGCCGTCGGCGATCGCCTTGCCAACCAGGTCGGTGACGATGTGGTCGAACTCGCGCCTTCGCGCGAGCGCGTCGCGCTCCACCTTGGTGTTGCCGCGCACGCGCAGCAGCAGCGTGACGAACGGCAGCTGGTCCACCAGCACCGCGACGCTGCCGCGCACGAGGTGCTCGAGCCGGTCGATCGCGCGCCCCTCGACGGTGTCCAGTTTGTCCACCTCGGCGAACAGGCCGTCCAGCGCTCGGTTCACGGCCAGCCGTAGCAGCTCCTGCTTGCTGGGCACGTGGTGGTAGATCGCGGACTTGGTGATGCCGAGCTTGCGGGAAAGATCCTCCATGCTCGTGCCGTCGTAGCCGCGCTCGTTGAACAGCTTGACCGCCACCGCCAGCAAGGACTCGAGGTCGTAGCCCGGCCTGCCGCGCTTGGCCGGCCGGTTCGGCGAGGTGTCGGTCATGGCCGCATTATCCCAGGTCCGCTCAGGCGGGCGGCCGCTGGTCGACCACCCGGCGCAGTTTGCCCACCGACCGTTCGAGGGTCTCCGGGTCGACCACCTCCACACCGACGCTCACGCCGACACCGTCCTTGACCCTGGCCGCGATCTCGCGAGCCGCGTCCGCGCGGCGCTCGGCGGTGGTGTCGCCGTGTGCCTCCACCACGACGGTCAGGTTGTCCATGCGGTCGCGGCGCGTGAGCTTGATCTGGAAGTGCGGGGCGAGTCCCGCCGTGCCGAGCACGATCTCCTCGATCTGGGTGGGGAAGACGTTGACGCCACGCAGGATGATCATGTCGTCGCTGCGGCCGGTGACCTTGTCCATGCGGCGGAACGCCGGGCGCGCGGTGCCGGGCCGCAGCGTGGTGAGGTCACGGGTGCGGTAGCGGATGATCGGCATCGCCTGCTTGGTGAGCGAGGTGAACAGCAGCTCGCCGCCCTCGCCGTCGGGCAGCACCGTGCCCTCGATGGGGTCGACGACCTCGGGGTAGAAGTGGTCCTCCCAGACGTGCAGGCCGTCCTTGGTCTCCACGCACTCCTGCGCCACACCGGGACCCATCACCTCGGACAGCCCGTAGATGTCCGCGGCGTCGAGGTCCATGCGCTCCTCGATCTCGCGGCGCATCTGCTCCGTCCACGGCTCGGCGCCGAAGATGCCGACGCGAAGGGAGCTGGTGCGCGGGTCGATGCCCTGCCGTTCGAACTCGTCGAGCAGCGTGAGCATGTACGACGGCGTGACCATGATGATCTCGGGACGGAAGTCGGTGATGATCTGCACCTGCCGCGCGGTCATGCCGCCCGACGCGGGGATCGCGGTGCAGCCGAGTTTCTCGACGCCGTAGTGGGCGCCGAGCCCGCCGGTGAACAGACCGTAGCCGTACGCCACGTGCACCTTGTGGCCTGGCCGCCCGCCCGCGGCGAAGATCGAGCGGGCCATCACTGTCGCCCACGTGTCGATGTCGTCCTCGGTGTAGCCGACGACGGTGGGCTTGCCGGTGGTGCCGCTGGAGGCGTGGATGCGGCGCACCTGGTCCTGTGGGACGGCGAACATTCCGAACGGGTAGTTGTCGCGCAGGTCGTGCTTGGTGGTGCAGGGGAACTTCGCGAGATCGGCCAGCTCGCGGCAGTCGGAGGGATGCACGCCGGCCTCGTCGAACTTCCGGCGGTAGAAGGGCACGTTCTCGTAAGCGTGGCGGAGTGTCCACTGTAGACGCTCGAGCTGGATCGCGCGCAGCTCGTCGACGCTCGTCCGCTCGGCGGGTGACAAGTCGTCGACGGCCGGGGCGGTGCCCAGTCGCCGGGTGCTCGGCACTTCGCTGTGCGTGGTGGTCATGCTCGGGAACTCCTCCGCGTGGCGGGTGTGACCCCGGACTCCGGAGCCTGCGCCGCCTTGCTAACTGACCGAATGGACGGTTATTAATGGCACTTCAGTAAAGGTCAGCGCGTAAGTGGATGTCAAGAGGAGAGCCATGTCCGAGGTGTTCGTGGTCGATGGGGTCCGTACCGCACAGGGGCGGTACGGCGGGGCGCTGGCCGGGGTGCGACCCGACGACCTCGCCGGGCACGTCGTGGCCGAGGCGCTGCGGCGGGCAGGCGTCGACGGCGAGGCGGTGGACGAGGTGATCCTCGGCGCCGCCAACCAGGCCGGCGAGGACAACCGCAACGTCGCCCGCATGGCCGCACTGCTGGCGGGGCTGCCCGACGAGGTGCCCGGCTACACCGTCAACCGCCTGTGCGCCAGCGGGCTCACCGCCGTCGCGACCGCGGCGGCGACGATCCGCGCCGGCGAGGCCGACGTCGTGGTGGCGGGCGGCGTCGAGTCGATGACGCGTGCGCCGTGGGTGATGGCCAAGCCGGGCACGCCGTGGGCGCGCCCGGGCGAGGTGGCCGACACGTCGCTGGGCTGGCGCTTCACCAACCCGGAGTTCACCGCCCACGACCGCGCCGTCGCGCCGGGCGCGGGCCCGGACGTGCGCAAGGTGACGCTGCCGATGGGGGAGACGGCCGAGGAGGTCGCCCTGCTCGACGGGCTCGAGCGCCGGGAGTGCGACGAGTTCGCCCTGCGCAGCCACCAGCGGGCCATCGCGGCGATCGACGCCGGCCGCTTCGCCGGCGAGATCGTGCCCGTGCCCGTCGGCGACGGCGAGTTCGCCGTCGACGAGGGGCCGCGGAGGGGGACCACGCTGGACAAGCTCGGCTCGCTGCGCCCGGTGTTCCGCAAGGACGGGATCGTCACGGCCGGCTCCTCCTCGCCGCTGTCCGACGGCGCCGCCGCGCTCGTGCTCGCCGGTGAGGAGGCCGTCCGCCGGCACGGGCTCACGCCGAGGGCTCGCGTGGTCGCCGGGGCGAGCGCGGGCGTCGCCCCGCACCTGATGGGTCTCGGGCCCGTCCCCGCGACGGAGAAGCTCCTGCGCCGCACCGGGCTCGGCGTCGCCGACCTCGATGCCGTGGAGCTCAACGAGGCTTTCGCCGCGCAGAGCCTCGCGGTGCTGCGGCGGCTCAAGCTCGACGAGGAGCGCGTCAACGCCGACGGCGGCGCGATCGCCCTAGGGCATCCGCTCGGCTGCTCGGGGGCCCGCCTCGTGGTCACCCTCCTCGGCAGGCTGGAGCGCGAGCAGGGCAGGCGCGGGCTCGCCACGCTCTGCGTCGGCGTCGGTCAGGGCGTCGCGCTGCTCGTCGAACGCGTCTAGTGACCTGCGAAGGTCGGCTTCTCCTTGGCGAGGAACGCCTCGACGGCTCCGCGGTGGTCGGCGGTGAGGCCAAGCCGGGCCTGCGCCGCCCCCTCCGTGGTGAGCGCGTCGGCGAGCGGGAACGCCGAGGCCAGCGCGCGCTTGGCCTCGGCGTAGGCCAGAGTCGGGCCCCCGGCGAGGCGGGCGGCCAGCCTGGCGGCCTCTCCCGCCAGCTCGGCCGCGGGCACCACGCGGCCCGCGATGCCCCAGTCGCGCGCCTGCTCCGCGGTGAACGGCTCGGCGAGCAGGATCAGCTCGCTCGCCCTCGCGACGCCGACGGCCCGCGCCAGTGTGGCGGACAGGCCCGAGTCGGGGGCCAGGCCGATGCCGGTGAAGGCCGTGCCGAAGCGGGCCGTGTCGGCCACCACGCGCACGTCGCACGCGAGCGCGAGCCCGAGCCCCGCGCCCACGCACGTGCCGTTGACGGCGGCGACCACGGGCTTCGGCATGGTCGCGAGCGCGGTCACGATCGGGTTGTAGTGCTCGTCGATGGTCGCGAACGCGGTCGCGGGGTCGGCGCGCAGCGCCTCCGCGTGCTCGGCGAGGTCCTGCCCGACGCAGAACGCCTTTCCACTGCCGGTGAGCACCACGGCCCGCACGGCGTCGTCGGCGGCGAGGCTCTCCAGCGCTTCGCGCAGCGCGGTCTTGCTCCGCCTGGTCAGCGCCGGGGTGCTCAGGGTGACCGTGGCCACCGCGTGCTCGGTTTCGACGCGGACTTCGGTGCTCCTGCTTTCGTCAGCCATGCGAGCACGCTACCATCACTTTCTGAACGTTCGGTTGGTAATTCGAGGAGGCTCGATGGGTGAGCACGCGACGGCGCTGTTGCGCAGCTACGTGAGCGGCGGGTGGCACGCCCCGTCCGGGGACGGTGCGCCGCTGCACGACGCGGTGACGGGTGAGGAGGTCGCCCGCATCTCCTCGGAGGGCATCGACATGGGTGCCGCTCTGGAGCACGGCCGCAGGGTCGGCGGCCCCGCGCTCCGGGAGCTGACGTTCCACCAGCGGGCGGCGCTGCTCAAGGCGCTCGGCGGGCACCTGCGCGAGCACCGGGACGAGCTGTACGCGCTCTCGGCGCGCACCGGCGCCACGCTCGGCGACTCGAAGTTCGACGTCGACGGCGGCATCGGCGTGCTGCTGGCCTACGCGAGCAAGGGCCGCCGCGAGCTGCCCAACGACACGGTCTACGTCGACGGCGCCGTCGAACCGCTGAGCAAGGGCGGCACGTTCGCCGGCAGGCACATCGCGACCCCGCTGCGGGGCGTCGCGGTGCAGATCAACGCCTTCAACTTCCCGGTGTGGGGGCCGCTGGAGAAGTTCGCTCCCGCGTTCCTCGCCGGGGTGCCGAGCCTGGTGAAGCCCGCGAGCCAGACGGCGTACCTGACGCAGAAGCTCGTCGAGCTGATCATCGACTCCGGCCTGCTGCCGGAGGGCACGCTGCAGCTCGTGTGCGGCGGCGCCGGTGACCTGCTCGACCACGTCACCGGCCAGGACCTCGTGTCGTTCACCGGCTCGGCCTCCACCGCGCAGCGGCTGCGCGCGCACCCGGCGATCGTGCGGCACTCGGTGCGGTTCAACGCCGAGGCCGACTCGCTGAACTGCTCGATCCTCGGCCCCGACGCGAAGCCTGGCACGGCGGAGTTCGACCTCTACGTCAAGCAGCTGGTCACCGAGATGACCGTGAAGGCGGGCCAGAAGTGCACCGCGATCCGGCGCGCGTTCGTCCCCGCCGAACTGCTGGACGACGTCGCGGAGGCCGTCAGCGCCCGGCTGGCGAAGACCACCGTCGGCAACCCGTCGAGCGAGGGCGTGCGGATGGGCGCGCTCGCGAGCCTCGAGCAGCGCGAGGAGGTACGCCGCTCGCTCAAGGGGCTCAGCGAGGCGGGTCGCCTCGTCTTCGGCGACCCCGAGCACGTGGACGTGGTCGACGCCGACGCCGAGCGCGGGGCCTTCATCTCCCCGGTCCTGCTGCGCGCCGACGACCCCGACCGCGCCGAGCCGCACGAGGTCGAGGCCTTCGGCCCCGTGTCGACGCTGATGCCCTACACGTCCACCGAGCAGGTGGTCGAGCTGGCCGCGCGCGGCCAGGGCAGCCTCGCCGGGTCGGTGGTGACCGGCGACCCGGCGTTCGCCCGCGACGTGGTGCTCGGCGTCGCGCCGTGGCACGGCAGGCTGCTGGTGCTCGACGCCGACGACGCCAAGGAGTCCACCGGGCACGGCTCGCCCTTGCCCGCGCTCGTGCACGGCGGACCCGGCCGCGCCGGCGGCGGCGAGGAGATGGGCGGCATCCGCGGCGTGCTGCACCACATGCAGCGCACCGCCGTGCAGGCCAGCCCGAAGGTCCTGTCGGCGGTCACCGGCCAGTGGGTCGCGGGCGCACCCCGGCAGGAGGGCACGCACCCCTTCCGCAAGTCGCTGGCCGAGCTGCGCGTCGGCGACACCGTGGTGGCGGGCCCGCGCCGTGTCACGCCCGAGGACATCGCCCACTTCGCCGAGTTCACCGGCGACACGTTCTACGCCCACACCGACGAGGCCGCCGCCGCGGCGAACCCGCTGTTCGGCGGGATCGTGGCGCACGGCTACCTCGTGGTGTCGTTCGCGGCCGGCCTGTTCGTCTCGCCGGAGCCGGGTCCCGTGCTCGCCAACTACGGGCTGGAGAACCTGCGGTTCCTCACGCCCGTCAAGCCCGGGGACGAGCTGACCGTGACGCTGACGTGCAAGCAGATCACCCCGCGCGAGAACGCCGACTACGGCGAGGTGCGCTGGGACACCGACGTCACCAACGCCGACGGCGAGTCGGTGGCGAAATACGACGTGCTCACCCTCGTCGCGAAGGAGGTCACGCAGTGAGCCTGGAACTGACGTTCGAGGAGACCATCGCCCGCGACCAGCGGATCGAGCCGAGGGACTGGGTGCCCGACGCCTACCGCTCGACGATGGTGCGCATGATCGCGCAGCACGCGCACTCAGAGATCATCGGCATGCAGCCAGAGGGCAACTGGATCACGCGGGCGCCGTCGTTGCGGCGCAAGGCGATCCTGCTCGCCAAGGTGCAGGACGAGGCCGGGCACGGGCTGTACCTGTACTCCGCCGCCGAGACGCTGGGCGCCGACCGCGCTGAGCTGACCGAGAAGCTCATCACCGGCGGGCAGAAGTACTCGTCGATCTTCAACTACCCGACGCTGACCTTCGCCGACGTCGGCGTGATCGGCTGGCTCGTGGACGGCGCCGCCATCTGCAACCAGGTGCCGCTGTGCCGGTCGTCGTACGGGCCCTACGCGCGGGCGATGATCCGCATCTGCAAGGAGGAGTCGTTCCACCAGCGGCAGGGCTACGAGCTGCTGATGACGATGATGCGCGGTACGCGGGGCCAGCGCGAGATGGTGCAGGAGGCGGTGAACCGCTGGTGGTGGCCGTCGCTGATGATGTTCGGCCCGCCCGACGCCGACTCGCCGCACACGGCGCAGTCGATGGCGTGGAAGGTCAAGCGGCACACCAACGACGAGCTGCGCCAGCGGTTCGTGGACATGACGGTGCCGCAGGCCGATGCGCTCGGCGTGACACTGCCCGACCCCGAGCTGAAGTGGAACGCCGCGCGCGGGCATCACGACTTCGGCGAGATCGACTGGGCCGAGTTCAAGCAGGTCGTCTCCGGCAACGGACCGTGCAACGCCCAGCGGATCGCGCACCGCAAGGCCGCGCACGACGAGGGCGCCTGGGTGCGTGAGGCAGCGGCCGCCCACGCCCGCAAGATCGACGAACGACAGGGGAGTGCGGCATGAGGAGCGAATGGCCGTTGTACGAGGTGTTCGTGCGGGGCAAGCGTGGCCTCAACCACGTGCACGTCGGCTCGCTGCACGCCGCCGACGACGAGATGGCGCTGCACCACGCGCGCGATCTCTACACGCGGCGCAACGAGGGAGTGAGCATCTGGGTGGTCAAGGCCGCCGACATCACCGCGTCCAGCCCGGACGAGAAGGACCCCTTCTTCGCGCCGAGCGGTGACAAGGTGTACCGCCACCCCACGTTCTACGACATTCCCGACCACGTCCCCCACATGTGAGCCCGCGATGTCCTTTGACAACGCCTACGAGGCGATCACCGAGGAGAACGACTCCCGCTGGGCCTTCGGCACCGGCTTCGAGGACCCGCTGTCCGGGGTCGACGCCACCGTTCCGTCCGGAGTGGACGGTGCCGACCTCGCGGCGTACTGCTTGATGCTCGGCGACGACGCGCTGATCTTCTCGCACCGGCTGCAGGAGTGGTGCACAAACGCGCCCGAGCTGGAGGACGAGGTGGCGATCGCCAACATCGGCCTCGACCTGCTCGGTCAGGCACGGTTGCTGCTGGCCCGTGCGGGCAAAGCCGAGGGCGGCGACCGGGGCGAGGACCACTACGCGTTCTTCCGCGCGGAGAACGAGTTCCGCAACGTGCGGCTGGCAGAGCTGCCGCGCGGCGACTTCGGCGAGCTGATCGCGCGTCTGCTGGTGTTCTCCACGTGGCGGCTCGCGTTGTTGCAGCGGCTCGTGGAGTCCCGCGACCCCGTGCTGGCCGCCATCGCGGCCAAGGGCGTCAAGGAGGTGACCTACCACCGCGACTACGCCGCGCAGTGGGCCGTCCGCCTCGGCGACGGCACCGAGTACTCCCGTGAGCGCATGACGGCGGGGCTGGCGTCGGTGTGGCCGTACGCGGACGAGCTGTTCACCCCGCACCCCGTGGAGCTGCGGCTCGCCGGGGCCGGTGTCGCGGTGGACCCCTCGGCGACGCGGGCGGAGTTCGACGACGTGCTCGGGCAGGTGCTGCGGGCGGCGACGCTCGAGGTTCCCGAGGCCGCCGCGATCCCCGGTGTGGCGGGCAAAGCCGGCCGCCACGGCGTGCACACCGAGGCGATGGGCTACCTGCTCGCCGAGCTGCAGAGCGTCGCGAGGGCGCACCCGGAGGCGACATGGTGACCGCACAGGCCGTCGCCTCTCGGGTGACCGACCCGGAGCTGCCGATGCTCACCCTCGCCGACCTCGGCGTGCTACGGGAGGTGTCCGAAGAGGACGGCAAGGTGGTCGTGGCGATCACCCCGACCTACAGCGGCTGCCCCGCCATGGACACGATGCGCGACGATCTCGTCCACGCGCTCCGGGCGGCCGGCTACGCCGAGGTCGAGGTGCGCACGGTGCTGCGGCCCGCGTGGTCGAGCGACTGGATCACCGAGGACGGCCGCCGCAAGCTCGCCGAGGCGGGCATCTCACCGCCCGGCGCCGCCCCGAGGCGGTCGGTGCCGGTCCCCCTCACGCTCGGCCCGCCTGCCCGGCGCGTGCGCTGCCCGCGCTGCGGGTCGGCCGAGACCGAGCGGCTCTCGGAGTTCGGTGCCACCGCGTGCAAGGCGCTGCACCGCTGCCGCGCGTGCCGCGAACCGTTCGAACACGTCAAGGAGATCTGAGTTGACCGCGAGCACGAAGTCCCGGCTGCGAGGCGAGTTCCACGCGCTGACCGTGGCCGAGGTGACGCCGCTGTGCGACGACGCGGTGGCGATCAGCTTCGACGTCCCCGGTGAGCTGGCCGAGCGCTACGCGTTCCGCGCGGGCCAGTCGCTGACGCTGCGGCGCGCGGTCGATGGCCGCGAGGAACGGCGGTCCTACTCGATCTGTGCGCCCGAGGGGGCGGCGCCGAGGATCGGCGTGCGCGAGGTGCCCGACGGCCTGTTCTCCACATGGCTGGTGCGCGACGTCCGGCCGGGCGACGTGATCGAGGTCGGCACGCCCACGGGCAGCTTCACGCCGGACCCGGCCGTGCCGGGGCACCACGTGCTGATCGCGGCGGGTTCCGGGATCACGCCCGTGCTCTCGATCGCCGCGACGGTGCTGCGCGAGCCCGACGCCACCGTGACCCTGCTGTACGGCAACCGGCGCACGGACACCGTGATGTTCGCCGACGAGCTGGCCGACCTCAAGGACCGTTACCCGGCGAGGCTGGAACTGGTGCACGTGCTCTCCCGGGAACCACGCGAGGTCGAGCTGTTCACCGGCCGGCTCGACGCGGAGAAGCTCGCCGCTCTGCGGCCTCTGCTCGGGGATCTCATGCGGGTGGACCACTGGTGGTTGTGCGGACCGTTCGAGCTGGTCACCACGGCGCAGCAGGAGCTGCGGGCCGCGGGCGTGCCCGCGGAGCGGATCCACCAGGAGCTGTTCTTCGTCGACGGCACGCCGCCCACGCCGGTCCGGCACGAGGAGGCGCCCGTCGACGGCATCGCCAGCGACGTGACGATCGTGCTCGACGGCAGGTCCACGACGGTCGCCGTGCCGCAGGACCGCTCGGTGCTCGACGGCGCCCAGCGTGCAAGGCCCGATCTGCCATTTGCCTGCAAGGGCGGCGTGTGCGGCACCTGCCGGGCCAAGGTCACCACGGGCAAGGTGGACATGCGGCGCAACTTCGCGCTCGAGGAGTCCGAAGTGGACGCCGGTTTCGTCCTCACCTGCCAGTCGCTACCGGTGTCGGAGAGGCTCACGGTCGACTTCGACGCGTGAGTGACGGCCATCACGTCCCTTGTAGAAGATGCCCCGTGCGGAGTGCGCGGATATGGTGGGGCGATGCGTGTCGGGCACGTTCACCAGGCCGGTTTCTACTCGTCCGAGGACGAGTTCCGCGCGCTGATCGTTCCGTTCGTCGAGGAAGGTCTCGCTCAGGGCGCGCCGGTGGTGATCGGCTACGACGAGCACAAGTCCGAACTGCTGCGGTCGTGGCTGGCCGACCCTTCGGGTGTCACCTTCGTCGCCGACCGGAGCGTGTACGCGAGCCCCGCCAAGGCGATCGCGGAGTACCGGCGGCTGTTCGAGCGGCACGTCGCGGAGGGCGCACGGCAGATCCGCGTCGCGGGTGACGTGCCGCATGCGGGCAACGGGGGCCGGTTCGACGGCTGGGACCGCTACGAGGCCGCGGTGAACGTGGTGTGGGACGACCTCCCCGTGCGCAGCGTCTGCCTCTACGACGCGACGACAGTCGCTCCCGAGGTGCGCGACGTGGTGGAGCGGACCCACCGGCACCTGGTGACACCCCTTGGCGGGCGCGTGCCGAGTGGGCGTTACGAGGACCCGGCGTCGTTCGTGGGACTGCCCGCCGAACCGGATCCGCTGGAGGAGACGCAGCCCCTGGTGGAGCTGGCCGACCCGGCGCCTGCCCAGGCGCGGCACGCGCTGGAACGTGTCGCGCGCTCGCAGGTGGCGGACGCCGTGGTCGACGATCTCGTGCTCGGCATCTCCGAGGCGACCAGCAACGCCCAGATCCACGGGGTGGCGCCGACAACGGTCCGGATCTGGGCGGCAGACGGGCGCGTTGTCGTGCACGTGCACGACAGCGGCCCTGGCCCGCGCGACCGGCTCGCCGGGCTCATGCCCGTCGCCGATTCCGTGACCCGCTCCGGCCTCGGGCTCTGGCTCACCCACCAGCTCGACATCGATGTCGCGCTCATCGCCGCTCCCGACGGTTTCACCGTCCGGCTCCGCGGTGGCCGAGCGCTGCCGCCACTCCGCTGACGGCTCCGCGAGTTCCCCGCTCAGGCCGGCGAGTCCCCCGCTCAGGCCGGCGAGTCCCCCGCTCAGGCCGGCGAGTTCCCCGCTTAGGCCGGCGAGTCCCCCGTTCAGGCCCGCGAGTTCCCCGCTCAGGACCGCGAGTCGTGCGCTTCAGACGACGAGTCATGCGCTCGCTCGGCTACGCGCACACCTGCCGGGACGGGCGGAAGCCGGCGGGCGCGATCCGGAACGCAGAACTCGCCGTCCGGAGCGGGGGACTCGCGGTCTGGAGCGGGGGACTCGCGGTCTGGAGCGGGGGACTCGCGTGCGGGGGTGCACGACTCGCGCGGGCATACTCGGTTTGGTCGTCCGCAACGTCGCAAGGAAGTGGTATGGAAGGCGTCACGCCGCGCGAGATCCGGTTCCGGGGCCGTCCGATGAGGCGGGACCGCCCGCTGGTGATGGCGATTGTCAACCGCACACCCGACTCGTTCTACGACCGGGGCGCCACGTACGGCACCGGCGAGGCCATGGCGGCCGTCGAACGGGCCGTCGAGGGCGGCGCGGACATCATCGACATCGGCGGCGTCAAGGCCGGACCCGGCAGCGACGTCGACGTGGCCGAGGAGAGCCGCCGCGTCGTGCCCTTCGTCGCGGAGGTGCGCGCCCGTTTCCCCGAGCTCGTCATCAGTGTCGACACCTGGCGCCACGAGATCGGCAGGCTCGCCTGCCAGGAGGGCGCCGACCTGCTCAACGACACGTGGGCCGGTGCGGACCCACGGCTCGCCGACGTGGCCGCCGAGTTCGGCGCGGGCTACGTCTGCTCCCACACCGGCGGCGCCGTGCCACGCACCCGCCCGCACCGGGTCACCTACCCCCAGCTGGTCGCCGACGTCGTCGACGAGGTCACCCGGCGAGCGGGCGAGCTGGTGGCCCGCGGGGTGCCCGCCGAGGGCATCCTCATCGACCCGACCCACGACTTCGGCAAGAACACGTGGCACTCGCTCACGCTCACGCGCGAGATCGGCAGGCTCGTCGCCACCGGCTGGCCCGTGCTGGTCGCGCTGTCCAACAAGGACTTCGTGGGCGAGTCGCTCGGCGCCGACGTGGGGGAGCGGCTGTACGGCACGCTCGCCGCCACGGCCGTGTGCGCGTGGGAGGGCGTGGCGGTGTTCCGGGCCCACAACGTCGCCGAGACGTGCCAGACGCTGGACATGGTCTCGGTGATCAAGGGCACCAGGCAGCCCGCCATGGTGCTCAGGGGTCTGCGCTGACCGGGCAGAATCGGGGCATGCGGGGCCTGGTTGCACAGCGGAGCGGCGGCCCGCTGACGGGAATGCGGGTGGCGGTGACGGGCGAAGGGCCCGCGCTCCGCCACGCCGCGCGCCTGCTCGCCGCCGCCGGTGCCACGGTCCTGCCCGCACCGGACGACGACGTCGACGGCGTCCTCGACGCGACCGGCACCGGCCACGACGGAGCCGTCGTCCGCACCGAGGACACCAGCGCGGCCGGGGACTGGGCGGCCTCCGGCGCGCTGGCGCTCACCGGCCGCCGCGACGGCCCGCCGCTCGCGGCTCCCGGCATCCCGGCGAGCGCCGCCCGGGGTGCTCTGCTGGCCACCGAGCTGCTCGCCCGCATCGCAGGCTCGCCGGTGACCCTGCCCGGAGCCGAGGTGCTCTCCGAGCGCGCCGCGCTGGCCGGGCTGCGCCGGGACGCTCCCCGGTCGGCGGGCGGTGCGCTGCGGCTGCTGCGCACCGCCGACGGCTGGCTCGGCGTCAACGTCGCCAGGGCCTCCGACGCCGAGCTGCTCCCGGCGTGGCTGGAAGCGCCCGTGCCACTCGACGACCCGTGGCCGATGCTGGCCGAGCTGGTCGCCGAGCGGGCCGCCGCGCCGCTGGCCGAGCGCGCCCGCCTGCTGGGCCTGCCGGTCGGCGCCCATCCGGCTCCCGCCGACGAGCAGCTCGCGGCGCGCGGGCAGACCGCACCCGTCTCGCCCCTCGTGCTCAACGGCGAGGTGCGTCGCGCGGTGGGCGGCGGTGGGTACGAGCCGCGCAGGCGGGCGTGGACGCTGGAGCCCACGCTCGTGGTCGACCTGTCGTCGCTGTGGGCGGGCCCGCTGTGCGGGCACCTGCTGACGTTGCTCGGCGCACGCGTGATCAAGGTCGAGAGCACCCACCGCCCCGACGGAGCCCGCTACGGCTCCGCCGCCTTCTACGACCTGCTGCACGGCGGGCAGGAGTCGGTGGCGCTCGACTTCGGCACACCCGAGGGCAGGACCGCGCTCGCCGGGCTGGTGGGGGCCGCCGACATCGTGATCGAGGGGTCACGGCCACGGGCTCTGTGCCAGCTGGGCGTGGTCGCGGAGGACGTGCTGGCGAACGCGCGGGCCGGGTGCTGGGTGAGCATCACGGCCTACGGCCGCACGGGTCCGTGGGACAACGCCGTCGGCTTCGGCGACGACGCCGCGATCGCGGGCGGGCTGGTGGCCTTCGACCGGGACACCGGAACGCCCGCGCCGTGCGGGGACGCCATCGCCGATCCGCTCACGGGTGTCCACGCCGCTTTCGCGGCGGTGGCCTGCCGCCTCGGCGGCGGCACGTGGCTGGCCGACCTGGCCCTGCGGGAGCAGGCCGCGGCGACCGTGTGCGCGGCGCCCGCGGAGCCCGCCGCGGAGGTGACCCCCGTGCCGAGGCGCCCCGAGCGGCCCGCGCCCGCGCTGGGTGAGCACACCGCCGCGGTCCTCCATGAGCTGGGGCTGGCGTGAGCGGGCTGCTGGTGCGGGATGGGGAGGTCGGCGGACGGCGCGTGGACGTGCGCGTCGCCGGTGGGTGCGTCACCGCGATCGGGACGCTGCGGCCCGAGCCGGGGGAGACGGTGCTCGACGCGGCTGGGGGCGCGGTGTTGCCTGGCCTGCACGACCACCACCTGCATCTGCTGGCGCTGGCGGCGGCGCGGGAGTCGGTGCGTTGCGGCCCGCCCGAGGTCACGAGCCTCGATGAGCTCGCGGTGGTGCTGCGGGCCGCGCCCGGCGAGTGGGTCCGCGGCGTCGGCTACCACGAGAGCGTCGCCGGGATCCTGGACCGGACGGTGCTCGACCGGCTCGAGCCGGGCAGGCCGGTGCGCGTGCAGCACCGGGGCGGCGCGCTGTGGATGCTCAACTCGCAAGCCCTCGCCGCGCTGCGGCTGCGCGACGAGCCTGGCGTCGAGCTGGGCCCCGGCGGGGAGCCCACCGGGCGGGTGTGGCGGGCCGACGCGCTGCTGCGCGAACGCCTCGGCGCGTCCCCGCCCCCTGACCTGGCGGCCGTGGGGAAACGGCTTGCGGCGCTGGGCATCACCGGGGTCACCGACGCGACGCCGCGCCTCGACGACGACACCGTGGCGCTGCTCGCCGGAGGAGCGCTGCCACAGCGCCTGCACCTGCTCGGGGCGCCCGCCGGGGCCGTCCTGCCGGAGCGCGTGACGGTGGGCCCGCACAAGATCCTGCCGCCCGACCACGTGCCGCCCGACTGGGACGCGCTGCACGCCGAGGTCACCGCGGCGCACGCGGTGGGAAGGGCCGTGGCGATCCACGCCGTCACGCGCGAGTCGCTGGTGGTGGCCCTCGCCGTGCTGGCCGAGGCAGGCCCGCTGCCCGGCGACCGGATCGAGCACGCCGCGATCGTGGGCGACGACCTGCTGCCGCTGCTGGCCCGGACGGGGCCGGTGGTGGTGACCCAGCCGGGGTTCGTCGCCGAGCGGGGTGAGGAGTACCGCCGCGACCTGCCCGAGGCCGAGCACACCGAGCTGTACCGCTACGCGAGCCTGCGGCGCGCCGGGATCCGCGTGGCGCCCAGCAGCGACGCGCCGTTCGCGAGCGAGGACCCGTGGCGCACGATCGCGTCCGCCGTGCACCGCCGCACGGCCGGTGGCGCCGTGGTGGGCGAAGGCGAGCGGGTGGCGGCGGGGGAGGTGCTCGCGGGCCTGCTTGCGCCGCTGGAGGATCCGGGTGGGGCACCGAGGCGGGTGGCGGTGGGCGTCCCCGGGGACCTGTGTGTGTTGCGGGTGCCGGTGGACGTGGCGTTGCGGGAGCCGGGCGCCGGGGCGGTGCGGGCGACGGTGTGCCGCGGCGCGCTCGTCTACGACGCGGGCTGAGGCACCGCCCCGAGCGCGCGCAGGGCGAAGCGCGTGACCTCGGCCGCGGCGTCGTCGGCGCTCATCGTGGACGCGCCCGAGAGCAGTTCGGTGAACGTCTCCTGCAGCGCGGCCCGGATGGCCTTCGCGTCCGGTTCGGGATCGGTCAGCGGGAACGAGCCGTCGTCGCGGCCCCGGCGCAGGATCTCCGCCAGCGCCGCCTGGTGCGCCGTCGCCGCGCGCGCCGCCTCCGCCGTGAAACCCCTGGCACTGGCCAGGTCCGGGGAACCCAGCAACATCACGCGCCGCCCTTCGCGCGCCTCGGTCGCCACCCGCAGCATGCCCTCGACCCAGTTCGCGAGCGCCTGCCGGGGGCAGGCTGTGGCGGCGGCGTCGCGCAGCTCGGCGAGCACCCGCTCGTAGTCCCGGCGGAACATCGCCAACAGCAGCGAGTCCTTGGACCGGAAGTGCCGGTAGAACGCCCGCGTGGACAGACCCGAGGCCGCGAGGATGTCGGTCACCGACACTCCTCGCCTCTCGCCCGTCGCCAGGCAGTGCGACGCGGCTTCCATGATCCGGCCGCGTTCCGATGACTCAGTCCACGTCATGGTGTCTCCCCAGACTCGGCGGCGGCCGCGACGATACAGTCGCCGCATGGACGGCATTCCCGTGCCGCGGTGCTCGGTCGCCGACCTCGCCGAGGGCGCCGCGGCGGGGCCGCTTCTCGGCGAGAACGGCGAGGTGATCGACCCACTTCTCTTCGTGGACCTCGGCCCCGCGGACGCCGGCACGCTCGGCGCCGCCACGCACGCGGCGGCCACGGCCCACCGTGTGCTCGTCGGCGTGGTGACCGGCGAGCCGGACGAGAGGTGGCGCGGGCTGGCCCGCGCGCTCGATGTCACGCTCGTGCCCGGCGGCGCGGCCCGGCTCGGCCCCGAGTTCGCCTGCGGCGGCGACCCGGTGGCCGACGCCGCGGCCCTGCACGCGGCGGCCACGGCGTGCCCGAGGGCCACGCTCACGCTCGCGCAGGTGCTGCGTGCCACGGAACCGCTGGGCGTGCGCGCGGCGCTCGACGTCGAGTCGTTCGCCTACTCGACGTTGCTCGGCGGCGCCGAGTTCGCCCGCTGGCTCTCCGCCAGGGGCACGCGTCCGCTGCCGCCTCCCGCCGCCGAGCCCGTGCTCCTCGCCCGCGCCGACGGCCTGCTGCGGATCACGCTCAACCGTCCCGAGCGGCGCAACGCCTACGGCCGCGAACTGCGCGACGCGCTCACCGACGCGCTGCGTCTGGCCACAGTGGACGACACGATCACGCGTGTCGTGCTCGACGGCGCGGGCCCGTCGTTCTGCGCGGGCGGTGACCTCGACGAGTTCGGCACCACTCCCGACCTCGCCACCGCCCACCTCGTGCGCACGAGAGCGGGCGCCGGGCCGCTGCTGCACACGCTGGCGGAGCGCGCCGAGGTGCGCGTGCACGGCAGCTGCGTCGGCGCCGGCATCGAGCTGCCCGCGTTCGCCGGACGCGTCGTGGCGGCACCGGGGACCACGTTCCGGCTGCCCGAGGTGTCGATGGGCCTGCTCCCCGGCGCGGGCGGCACCGTGAGCATCCCGCGCCGCATCGGCCGCTGGCGCACCCTGTTCGCGGCGTTGTCCGGAGGCGCGATCGACACGGACACGGCACTGGAGTGGGGACTGGTCGACGCGGTCGAGTCCGGACCGTCCTGATCGCGCCCGTGCTCTGAGCCCCCTCACCTGGGCACGGCCGCGCGCTCGTCCGGCACGCAGTGCGTCAGCACGAGATCGCTGACCTCGCGCGGCCCGTTGTGGCCCAGGTTCCGCAGCCGCCGCCGGTCGCGGGCCCCCTCGGAGTGCCTGCCGCCGATCACGGTGGAGAAACGCACGGCTACGTCGGTGGGCTTGCCGCGCTCGGGGATGCGCTCGCGGTGGCCGATCTTCTCGGGGGACCGGGCGTTCTCGAGCGTCGCGGCGGGCCCGCGACGGCCCGCGGTGCGCCGGTTCTGGTTGTCGTAGCCGGGGTGGCACCGGCGGCCGGCCGGGACGGGTCGCCTGCCGCCGTTGTCCGGGGGAGTGTCGGGCATGGGCAGGGCCTACCCGCGGCGCCGGAACGTCAACCGAGGTTCACCCGTGCGTGAGCAGGCCGTGCTCGCGGACCGCGGCGAGTGACAGGGTGCGGTAGCCCGCGTCGTCGAACAGCACGGTGATCCTGTCGGCCTCCTGGGCCACCACGTTGCCCGCGCCCCACTCGGGGTGACGGACCCGCGAGCGCAGCGGGAACTCCGCACGGGTGTCCTCCGCCGGGGCGTGCTCGACGGCGGTGCCCGCGTCGCACCGGTCGCAGAGCCCGCATGCCCGCGGCAGGTCCTGGCCGAAGTAGCCGAGGAGGAACCGTCTGCGGCACGTCCTGGTCTCGGCGTACTCGCGCAGCACCTCGACCCGCGAGCGGTCGAGCCGCTGCCGTCGCTCCAGCTCCGCCGCCGCGGCGCGCACCGGGTCGGTGCCGTCGCCTGCCCACGTCAGCTCGCCCCGCCGGGTCCTGCGCACGACGCCGGCCTGTTCGAGAAGGTTGAGGTCGCGGGTCACGCGGCGGTGCGACCGCCCGGTCGCGGCCTCGGCGTCGGCGAGGCGGAGCCGTCCCTCGTGCCGCCGGATCACGTCGGCGAGCTCACGCACCGCGGCCTCGTCCAGCGATTGCGAGGCGAGGAAGCGCTGCAGTCCGAAGTCCTCGCCGCGGTGCACCAGCAGCGCCCCGGCGGGTTCGCCGTCGCGCCCGGCGCGGCCGATCTGCTGGTAGTAGGAGTCGAGCGAGTCGGGCGGCGCGGCGTGGACGACGAACCGGACGTCGGGTTTGTCGATGCCCATGCCGAACGCCGAGGTGGCGACCACCACGTCCACGTCGCCCGCCATGAACGCGTCCTGCACGCGCCGGCGCTCGACGGCGCGGAGCCCGGCGTGGAACGCCTCGGCGCGCACGTCCCGCTCCCGCAGCACCTCCGCGAGCCGCTCGGTGTCCGCCCGCGTCGCCGTGTAGACGAGGCCCGGCTTCGCCGCGCCGGTGACGTGCCCCGCGACGATCTCGACCCGGCTGTCGTCGTCGGCGGTCTCGCGTGCCGCGAGGTGCAGGTTCGGCCGGTCGAAGCCGGCCACGACCCGTGCGGGGTCGCGCAGGCCGAGCTTCTCCACGATGTCGTCGCGCACCGGTCCGCCCGCGGTGGCCGTGAGCGCCAGCACCGGCGGCCTGCCCACGTACTCGGCGGCGTGGCGCAGCCGCAGGTAGTCGGGCCGGAAGTCGTGCCCCCACGCCGACACACAGTGCGCCTCGTCGACGACGAACAGGGCGGGGTCGCTGTCCGCGAGGCGGTCGAGCACGTCGTCCTTGGCCAGCTGCTCGGGGGAGAGGAACAGGTACTCGGCGTCGCCGGCGGTGGCCGCCTCGAACGCCTCCTCGGTGTCCCGGGCGCCCTGCGCGGAGTTCACCGCGACGGCCTCGGGTGCGTCCGCCTCGCCGAGGCTGCCGATCTGGTCGCGTTGCAGCGCGATCAGCGGCGACACCACGATCGCGGGCCCGGGCAGCAGCATCGTGGGCAGCTGGTAGATCGCCGACTTGCCGGAGCCGGTCGGCATCACCACGAGCACGTCGTCGCCGTCGAGCACGTGCTCCATGGCCGTGAGCTGCTCGGGGCTCAGCTCGCGCCAGCCGAAGGTCTTCCTGGCGAGCCGCCGCAGCCTTCCCGGGATCGAGGTGTCGGGCATGGCCCGGTGTTCCCCTGGTCCGCCCCCGGAAACCCGGGTTTGGGACTCGTGATCACGGGGAAAGGCGTTACGGCGAGTGAGGAGGATGTGAGCATGGGGCTGGCGGACTGGATCCGCTCGTGGCCGGTGTACCGGCAGCTGACCGGACGTGATCGGACCGGCCGGGGCAAGGCCGCGCAGTCGGGGCGCTCGGCGGCGCTCGCGGCACGCACCACCGATGCCGACCGGGTCGTCGGCTCGGTGTGCCCGTTCTGCGCTGTCGGCTGCGCCCAGCATGTCTACGTCAAGGACGAGCGCGTCGTCCAGATCGAGGGCAACCCGGACAGCCCCATCTCGCGGGGGAGGCTGTGCCCCAAGGGCTCGGCGAGCAAGCAGCTGGTCACCGGGCCGCAGCGGGCCGAGCGGGTGCTCTACCGGCCGCCGTACGGCACCGAGTGGCAGGAGCTCGACCTCGACACGGCGATGGACATGGTGGCCGACCGCGTGCTCGACGCGCGGCGCAAGGGCTGGCAGGACGCCGACGAGGACGGCAACCGCCTGCGCCGCACGATGGGCCTCGCGAGCCTCGGCGGCGCGACGCTGGACAACGAAGAGAACTATCTGATCAAGAAGCTCTTCACGGCGCTCGGCGCCATCCAGATCGAGAACCAGGCGCGTATTTGACACTCCGCCACGGTTCCCGGTCTGGGAGCCTCCTTCGGTCGCGGCGGGGCGACGGACTACCAGCAGGACCTCGTCAACTCCGACTGCATCGTCATCATGGGCTCGAACATGGCCGAGGCCCATCCGGTCGGGTTCCAGTGGGTGATGGAGGCCAAGGCGCGCGGCGCCGAGGTGATCCACATCGACCCGAGGTTCACGCGCACCAGTGCGCTTGCCGATCTGCACGTGCCGCTGCGCGCCGGCACCGACATCGCGTTCCTCGGCGGTGTGATCAACCACATCCTGGAGCACGATCTCGACTTCCGGGAGTACGTGCGCGCCTACACCAACGCGCCGTACCTGGTGGACGAACGCTTCCAGGACACCGAGGACCTCGACGGGCTCTTCAGCGGGTACGACTCAGGGACCGCCTCCTACGACAACACCACCTGGCAGTACGAGAGCCAGACCGACAGCGGCGAGGGCGGCACCCGCGCCAAGGAACAGTCCCGGCCCGACCAGCTCGGCTCCGGCGGACCCGGCGTCGAGGGAGGCGCGCGCAAGATCGCGGCCGACCCCGAGCTCAAGCACCCGCGCTGCGTGTTCCAGATCCTCAAACGGCACTTCGCGCGCTACACGCCCGAGGCCGTCGAGGAGATCTGCGGCGTGCCCGCCGAGACGTTCCTGCGCGTGTGCCGGGCGTGGACGGCCAACTCGGGCCGCGAGCGCACCGCTGCGCTCGTCTACAGCGTCGGCTGGACCCAGCACACCCTCGGCGCCCAGTACATCCGGGCAGGCTCGATCATCCAGCTGCTGCTCGGCAACATCGGCAGGCCGGGTGGCGGGGTGTTCGCGCTGCGCGGGCACGCGAGCATCCAGGGCTCCACCGACATTCCCACCCTGTTCAACCTGCTGCCCGGCTACCTGCCGATGCCAGACACCTCGCACGAGGACCTGCCGAGCTACCTGCACAAGGTGCGGGGCGACCGGCAGAAGGGCTTCTGGCGCAACGCCGACGCGTACCTGGTCTCGCTGCTCAAGGAGTACTGGGGTGAGGCGGCGACGCCGGAGAACGACTTCCGCTTCGACTACCTGCCGCGCATCAACGGCGACCACGGCACCTACCGGACGGTGCTGGACATGCTCGACGGCAAGGTGTTCGGCTACTTCCTCCTCGGCCAGAACCCCGCCGTCGGTTCAGCGCACGGGCGGCTGCAACGGCTCGGGATGTCCAATCTGGACTGGCTGGTGGTGCGCGACCTCACGATGATCGAGAGCGCCGAGTTCTGGAAGGACTCCCCGGAGATCGAGACGGGCGAGATCGTGCCCGAGCGGTGCCGCACGGAGGTGTTCTTCTTCCCGGCCGCCGCGCACGTGGAGAAGGCGGGCACGTTCACGCAGACGCAGCGGATGCTGCAGTGGCGGGACAAGGCCGTCGAGCCGCGCGGCGACCAGCGCTCGGAGCTGTGGTTCATCTACCACCTCGGGCGCCTGCTGCGGGAGAAGCTCGCGGGCTCCGCCGACGAGCGCGACCGCCCGCTGCTCGACCTCGCCTGGGACTACGAGCTGGAGGGAGAGGACGAACCGTCCGCGGAGGACGTGCTGCGCCGGATCAACGGCATCGACCTGCGCACCGGCAAGGAGGTCGACGGCTACCTCGACCTGCGGGCCGACGGCACGACCGTGTGCGGCTGCTGGATCTACAGTGGAGTGTTCGCCGACGGCGTCAACCAGGCCGCGCGCCGCGAACCGCACGACGAGCAGGGACCCTACGAGAACGAGTGGGGCTGGACCTGGCCGCTGAACCGGCGCGTGCTCTACAACAGGGCTTCCGCCGACCTCGACGGAAGACCGTGGAGCGAGCGTAAGGCGCTCGTGTGGTGGGACGCCGAGCGCGGCGAGTGGACCGGTCACGACGTGCCGGACTTCGAGAAGAACAAGCCGCCGGACTACCGGCCCGCCGACGACGCCGTCGGCCCGGCCGCGCTGAGCGGCGACGACCCGTTCGTCATGCAGGCCGACGGCAAGGGCTGGCTGTTCGCGCCCAATGGCGTGGTGGACGGTCCGCTGCCGACGCACTACGAGCCGCACGAGTCGCCCGTGCGCAACCGGCTGTACGCACAGCAGGGCAACCCGGCGCGCAAGGTCTTCGGCCGCGCGGAGAACCCGTCCAACCCGTCGCCTCCCGAACGCGGTGGCGAGGTGTTCCCGTACGTGTTCACCACTGCGCGGCTCACCGAGCACCACACCGCGGGTGGGATGAGCAGGCAGCTGCCGTACCTCTCGGAGCTGCAGCCCGAACTGTTCATGGAGGTCTCTCCCCGGCTCGCCGCCGAGCGCGGGCTCACGCATCTCGGCTGGGCGCACGTGATCACGAGCAGGACGGCCGTGGACGCGCGCGTGTTCGTCACCGACCGGATGCGGCCGCTGCGCCTCGAGGGCAGGGAGGTGCACCAGGTGTGGATGCCCTACCACTGGGGGCACACCGGTCTGGTGGACGGCGACGTGGTGAACGACCTGATCGGCGTGGTGCTCGACCCGAACGTCTTCATCCAGGAGACCAAGGTCGCCACGTGCGACGTCCGGCCGGGCAGGCGCCCGCGCGGGCCCGCGCTGCTCGACTACGTCGCCGGGTACCGGCAGCGGGCGGGCGTCACGCCGGAGACCGGCACGCGAATCGACACCGTCACCCGGCACGACACCGCGCACCTGGAGGAGGACCGATGACCGAGGAGGCCGCGCGCACCGACCCGGCCACCGCCACCGGCTACGGAGAGCACCCACCGAGGGTCGGGTTCTTCACCGACACCTCGGTGTGCATCGGCTGTAAGGCGTGCGAGGTGGCGTGCAAGGAATGGAACGGCGTCCCCGACGACGGATTCGACCTGCTCGGCATGTCGTTCGACAACACCGGCACGCTCGGCGCCAACTCGTGGCGCCACGTCGCTTTCGTCGAGCAGCCCGCGCCGCCCGAGCCCCGGCGCGCCGAGGCCGTGGACCTCGGCCTGCCGTCGTTCGACCTGCCCGGCGCGGGCACCGGCGAGGAGGGCCGCACCGACTTCCGGTGGCTGATGAGCTCCGACGTGTGCAAGCACTGCACCCACGCCGGTTGCCTCGACGTGTGCCCGACCGGTGCGCTGTTCCGCACCGAGTACGGCAGCGTGGTGGTGCAACCCGACATCTGCAACGGCTGCGGCTACTGCGTGTCCGGCTGTCCGTACGGCGTGATCGACCGGCGCGAGGACGACGGCCGCGCCTGGAAGTGCACGCTCTGCTACGACCGGCTGCGCGACGGGCTGGAACCCGCCTGCGCCAAGGCGTGCCCCACCGACTCCATCCAGTTCGGACCGCTCGACGAGCTGCGCGAGCGGGCACGGGAACGCGTCGAGCACCTGCACGACTCCGGCGTGCCCGAGGCGCGGCTCTACGGGGAGAGCCCGGACGACGGCGTCGGCGGCGACGGCGCGTTCTTCCTGCTGCTGGACGAACCCGAGGTGTACGGCCTCCCACCGGACCCCGTGGTCCCGACCAGGGACGCGCCGTC
The DNA here is from genome assembly GCF_005146945.1 of Prauserella endophytica. Taxonomy (GTDB): domain Bacteria; phylum Actinomycetota; class Actinomycetes; order Mycobacteriales; family Pseudonocardiaceae; genus Prauserella_A; species Prauserella_A endophytica. Next base: position 35,157 of record NZ_SWMS01000007.1, on the reverse strand, counting down.
GATGTGGAAGTACGCGGGCATGGCGGCGTCGGCCTTCGCCGCGGCCGCCGTGTCGGTGTTTCTCGGAAGGGGCTCGCGGTGAAGCAGCAGGAGAGCGTGGTGCCCGAGGCGACGTTCCGCTCCTACTACGGGCAGCCGGTGCTCAAACCGCCGGTTTGGGAGTGGAAGATCGCGGCCTACTTGTTCACCGGTGGGCTGTCCGCGAGCTCGGCGCTGCTCGGCGCCGGGGCCGACCTGACGGGCCGCCCCGCCCTGCGCAGGGCGGGCAGGCTCGGCGCGCTGGGCGCGCTCGGCGCGAGCATGTATCTGCTGGTGGCCGACCTCGGCAGGCCGGAGCGCTTCCTCCACATGCTTCGGGTGGCCAAGCCGAGCTCGCCGATGAGCGTCGGCACGTGGATCCTCGTCGCCTACGGGCCTGGCACCGGCGTGGCGGCCGTCGCCGAGCTGGTGCCGCGCGGATGGCGGAAGAGGCTGCCAGGGCGGCTGCTGCGCCGCCTGGCGCGGCCCGCGGGACTGTCCTCCGCCGCCGTCGCACCCGCGGTGGCGTCCTACACGGCGGTGCTGCTCTCGCAGACCGCCGTGCCGGCCTGGCACGAGGCACACCGCCAGCTGCCGTTCGTGTTCACCGGCTCAGCCGCGGCCGCGGGCGCGGGCCTCGGCCTGGTTTGCGCGCCCGTGAGCGAGGCGGCGCCCGCGCGCAGGCTCGCTGTCGCGGGGGCCGCGCTGGAGAGCGTGGCGGCCAGGCTCGTCGAGCACCGCTCTGGGCTCGCGGGGGAGGCGTACCGCACGGGAAAGGCTCACCGGCTGCGGAAATGGTCGGAGTGCCTCACCATCGGCGGCGCGCTCGGGGCGCTGCTTCCCGCCCGGCGCAGCCGCGCCGCGGCCGTGGCGTCCGGTCTGGCGTTGCTGGCGGGCAGCGCGCTGCAGCGGTTCGGCATCTTCGAGGCCGGCGTCGAGTCCACGAAGGATCCGAAGTACGTCGTGGTTCCCCAGCGGCAACGGAAGGTGTGACGGATGTCTCACCGAGCGCGTTTGTTGATCAGTGGGGCAGGGTACTCCGGTTTCTCGTGCGTTGAGCGAACAGCGGATGGGTGATTGACCGTGGCGGAAACGGATGAGGCGTGGGCCGACGACACCGGATGGCGGGCGGCTCGCGTACGTGATCTCCCGGCGTTACGACATCGCGTGCGGGCCATGCTCTCCCGGTACGACCACCAACTGGTGACCGACGCTCAGCTACTGGTCAACGAGCTGATCACGCTGGCGCTGACCGGCGCTTCCCGCTCCGTCCGGCTGCGCCTGTCCCACGCACCGGGTCGCCGCCTGCGCGTCGAGCTCGACCGGCTCGCCACGCCGGTCGCGGCGCGCACGCCCGAGGAACGCTGCGGCCTCGAATTGGTTCGCGCCCTCGCGGCGGTGAGCGGTCTCGACGGCGGCACGGGCCACACGGTGCGCGCCGACTTCGACCTCAGCGCGCCATCGCGCCGGCCGGTGTTCCCGGCCCAGGCCCGCGTGGCCCGCGCCGTTTCCTGAGTCACCCCGTCCGCGGTGAAGGCCACCTTCACTGCGCCCACCCGTCTCCCACCACCACCCGAACGGAGACGCTGGCGCGCCGCGGTGTTCGATTCAACGCAGGCATGGTGGCCTTCACTGCCGTCACCTCACCTGAGCACGTAGCCGACACCGCGCACGGTGTGCAGCACCGGCGGCGGTCCCAGCTTGCGGCGAAGCTGCGCGATGAGCACCTCCAGCACGTTCGAAGCCGGCGGCACCAGCTCGTCCCACGCCGCGGCGATCAGCTCGGCCCTCGGCACCGGCCCGCCCTTCGCGACCAGCCGCTCCAGCACCAGGAACTCCTTGGTTGTCAGGGTCAGCAGCGTGCCGGCGCGGCGCGCCTCGTGCCGCCCCGTGTCGAGCTCGAGATCCCCGGCCCGCAGCACCGGCGCGGGCAACGTGGCACCGCGGCGGCAGAGGCTGCGCACCCGCGCGACGAGCTCGGCGACCGCGAACGGCTTCACGAGGTAGTCGTCGCCCCACCGCAGCCCCGCGATCCGGTCGGTCACCGCGTCGCGCGCGGTCAGGAACAGCACGGGCACGGGCCACCCGGCCCGCCGGCGGTGTTCGACGTACCGCAGCGCGTCGCCCGACGGCAGCATCCGGTCGAACACGGCTCCGTCATAGGCGTTGACGGCCAGCGCCTCGTCCGCCTCGGGGAGGTCGGTGGCCGCGTCGACGGCGAAGCCGGCGCCGCGCAGCGAAGCCTCGACGGCCACCCTGAGGTTCTCGTCGTCCTCCGTGACCAGCACGCGCACCCCTCAACGGTAGCGGTCCGTGCCCGCCCGCGTACGCGCAGGTCACGGGAACGAAGCGCGGCCGCAGGCCATGCGTGACCACGGCAGCGCAAGCTCGTCCCGCGTGGACGCCGGCGCCGGCGCACACGTTGCGCACCACGGCGGGAATCGTCGCTCACTCGCGGCCGCGCACCTCGATGCGCCCGTCGAGCACGCGCTCGTGGATCACGCGGCTCGTCGCTCCGGGCAGGAACACGCCCGGCGGCACGTCGAACGTCCACCGTTCCACTCGTAGGCCCGGAGGGTGTGCGGGTCGGCCTTCGGCTGGTTGAGCGCGATGATCTGTTCGGCCGGAAGCGGCGGTGGCGGCCGGCCGATCGTGCCCACAGCTGCCTCCTCTCGGTGGGTCAGCGGCCGATGGAGCGCAGGTACTCGGCGAGCTTCTCGGCGGCGTCGAGGTTGCGCGGTCCGCTCACGGCCTCGCCGTAGTCGAGGACGTGGAAGCGGTTGTTCCGCACGGCGGGGGAGTCGGCCAGCGGCGGGAACGACTTGAGGAACGCGATCTTCTCCTGCACCGGCTGGTCGCCGTAGTCCACCACGGCGATCACCTCGGGCTGTGCCTCCACCACCGGCTCCCAGCCGACCGTGGTCCACCGCTCGGCTAGGTCGCCGAAGATGTTGCGCCCTCCGGCGAGGGAGACGATCACGTCGGGCGCGCCCTGCCCGCCAGAGGTGAACGGCTGGTCGGTTCCCGAGTCGTAGATGAACACCCGCGCGGGCTCGCCCTCGGGCCGGTTCCCCTCCAATGTGGACGCCCGCTGTTCGAGATCGGCGACGAGCTCCTCCGCACGGTCGGGGACGCCGAAGATCTGCCCGATCTGGCGCAGGTCCGTGTAGAGCGCCTCAAGCGGAGGCACCTTCACGGGCCGGTCGCCGTAGTTGAAGCAGCTCTCCGTGTGCTGGTAGCTGCGGATGCCGACCTCGTCGAGCCGGGCGGGGGTGATGCCCCGCTCCTCGCTGAAGCCGGAGTTCCAGCCCGCCAGCACCCAGTCGGCCTCGGCGGCGACCACAGTCTCGAAGCTCAGCACGTCGGTGGACAACGTCTCCACCGACCGGTAGTCCCGCAGGTACGGGGACCGCTCGACCGCGGGGTCGGCGGTGCTGGGCATGACCATGCCGCGCATGCGGTCGGCGAGGCCGAGCGCGAACATCTTCTCTGTGCTGCTCATGTCGTAGGCGACAGCGCGCTCCGGCCGGGGATAGGTGATGCGCTCGCCGCAGTTCTCGATCGTCACGGGCTTCGGGCCCTGCTTGGCCTGCGGCGCTACGTCGGCGCCGCACGCGGTGGCGAGCAGGCCGGCGGCGAGCAGCGCGGACAATGTGGCGGGGAGCCGGTTCACGGGGACGGCCTTCCTTGTCGGGGACTACAGGGTGTAGAGCAGCTGGGGGACACCGGTGCGGGGATGGCGCACCACCGTGGGGGTCACGCCGAACACGCGCCGCACCAGCTCCGGCGTGAGCACGTCGGCAGGTGGCCCGGTCTCGACGAGCGTTCCGTTCTGCAGCACGGCGAGCCGGTCGCACGTCGACGCGGCGAGGTTCAGGTCGTGCAGCGCGACGAGCACGGTGAGCCCGCAGTCGCGCAGGAACGCGAGCAGCTCGACCTGGTGCCGCACGTCGAGGTGGTTGGTGGGTTCGTCGAGCACGAGGAGTTCCGGTTCCTGCACCAGCGCGCGGGCGATGAGCACGCGCTGGCGTTCGCCGCCGGAGAGCGACAGGATGCCGCGCCGCGCGAGGTGGGTGACGCCCGTGCGGCGCATCGCCTCGGCGCAGAGCTCCCGCTCGCGATCGCTCAGCACCGGGTTGCCGCGCTGGTGCGGGAACCGGCCCAACGCCACCACCTCGGCGACGGTGAAGTCGAGATCGGCCGTGCCGTCCTGAGTCAGCGCTGCGACCGAGCGCGCACTGTCGCGAATGGACAGCGTCGTCAGGTCGGTTCCGTCCACCAGCACGGCGCCCGAGCTGGGCCGTAGCGCCCGGTACACGCAGCGCAGCGCGGTCGACTTGCCGCTGCCGTTCGGCCCGACGAGGCCCACCACCTCGCCGTCGCCCGCCTTGAGGCTCAGCTCGTCGATCAGCCTGGCACCCGAGATCTCCACGGAGACCGCGTCGAGGGTCAGCTCCATGTCAGCGGCCTCCGAACAGATAGCCGCGGCGGCGCAGCAGTGTCACGAACACGGGCACGCCGATCAACGCCGTGATCACGCCCAGCGGCAGCTCACGGGGGGCGAACAGGGTGCGCGAGGCGAGATCCACCCACACCAGGAAGATGGCGCCGGCGAGCGGGGCGATCACCAGCACGCGGCGGTGGCTCGCGCCGACGAGGATGCGCACGAGGTGCGGCATGACGAGCCCGACGAAGCCGACCGCGCCGCTGACCGCGACGAGCGCGCCGGTGACCACGGCGGTGAGCAGGAACAGCCTGCGGCGCACGGCCGCCGCGTCGACACCGAGGCTCGCCGCGGACTCGTCACCCATCGCCAGCACGTCGAGCGCGCTGGACTGCCTCAGCAGCAGGGCGACGGCCACCGCGACGGTCGCCGCGGCGATGGGGAGCGAGCCCCACGCCGCCCCACCGAGACTGCCGAGCAGCCAGAACAGCACCGAGCGCGCGGCCTCGCCGAACGGAGCGAAGAACACGATCACGCTCATCAGCGCCTGGAAGCCGTAGGCCAGTGCCACGCCGGTGAGCACGAGCCGCAGCGGCGTGAGCCCGGCCCGGCCGTGTGCGGCGACGTACACCAGCACGGACGCGGCGAGCGCGCCCAGGAACGCGGCCGCCGACAGCGCGTAGATTCCGAGGCTCGCGAACAGTCCGAACGACACGACCGCGCTCGCGCCCACCGAGGCGCCCGACGAGACCCCGAGGATGAACGGGTCGGCGAGTGCGTTGCGCACCATGGCCTGCACCGCGACGCCGATGACGCTCAGCCCGGCGCCCACCACGATGGCGAGCAGCACCCGTGGCGTGCGGACCTGCCAGATGATCGAGTACCCCGTGACGTCCTCGGGCCCGATCGTGCCGCCCGTGAGGGCGGCCCCGAGGTAGCGGAGTGTGTCCGGCAGTGGGACGACCGCGGGACCGAGTGAGATCCCGGCGATCGCCGACGCCACCAGCACGACCACCAGAGCCGCCACGGTCAGCGGACCGCGGGCCCGGGAGTTCTCCGGCGGAGCCACCCCGGGCGCCGCCTCCGTCACCGTCACGCGAATCCTCCACAGTGGACTTGTCCGGATGGTCGCCACCCGGCCGCAGCGATACTACAAATGAAAATCATTGTCGTCTAGCCTGTGCGTGCCAGAATGAGCGAGACCCCGGAGGAGCCACCACCCCGTGACACAGACAGCCGGCGCGGCGACCACATCCGTCCTGCGCGACACGTCGTTCCTGCGACTCTGGTCGGGCACCACCGCATCCGGGCTCGCGACCTGGGCGTTACCGTTCATCCTCGGCCTCGCGGTGCTCGATCGTTCCCTCAGCGCGACCGGGCTCGGACTCGTGCTGGCCACGCGCACCGCGGGCTTTCTCGTCGCCGTCCCGGTCGGCGGCGTGCTCGCCGACCGTTACTCCCGCAGGAAGGTCGTGTGGTGGTCCGGGCTCGCCGCGGTCGTCGGTTCCCCGCTGATCGCGCTGGGGCTCGACCGGTCGCTGGCCCTCATGGCCGTCGCCGCGGCCGTGGTCGGCGCGGGTCAGGGCGCATGCAGGCCCGCCTTCCAGGCGCTCACCGCCGAAGTGGTCGACGAGCCGCGCCGCCAGCAGGCCAACGCCGCCCAGACGTTCGCCGTGCGGGTCACCACGCTCGTCGCCCCCGCGCTCACCGCACTGCTCGCCACGGTGGTCGACACCGCGGCCCTGCTGATCGCCACCGGTGCGCTGTGGCTGATCGCCGCGGTGGTCCCGCCGTGGGTCACCCCGCACGCGCCGTCGCCCGCCCGTACGCGCGCGCGTTTCGTCACCGAGTTCGCCGACGGGGTACGCGAGGCGCGCAGGCACCCGTGGCTACTCGCCGGGCTCGGCGCGCTCACGGCCGTGATCGCCACCGGCTACTCCGCGACGGGTGTGCTGCTGCCGCTGGTCAGCCGCGACCGTTACGACACCGAGGCCGTGCTCGCCGCCGCACTCACCGCCTACACGGCCGGTGCACTCGCGGGCGCTCTGCTCGTCGCGCGCTGGCGCCCCCGCGCGCAGGGCCGGGTCGCCCTCGCCGGGCTCGCCTGCTACGGCTTCGCGCCGCTGAGCCTGCTGCTGCCCGTGCACCCTGCCGTGGTCGTGGGCGCCTACGTGCTCGCCGGTGTGGGCATCGAGCTGTTCAACGTCCCGTGGTTCACGGCCACGCAGCGCGAGGTCGCGCCCGACAAGCTGGCCCGCGTCTCGTCACTGGACTTCCTGCTCTCCTACGGCCTCGCGCCCGTGGGCCTCGCGCTGATCGCGCCCGCGCTGGATGCGTTCGGGGCCCCGGCGGTGCTCGGTGCGTGCGCGCTGGTGTGCTTCCTCGCGCCCGCCGCGGCGGCCCTGGTGCCCAGCAGTCGCCGGTTCAGCGTCAGGGAGCCGTGAGCGGCGGGCGCAGGAGGAAGTCGACGAGCTGGTCGGCGTAGGTGTCGATCTGCCCTGGCAGCGTGGACTGCAGGTGCGCGGGCGTCGACATGACGTGCATGACGACGCCGCCGCACAGGGTGTCGAGCAGCAGCGTCACCGATGTGCCCTCAGGCAGCTCACCCCTGGCGATCCCGCGCTTCACCATCGCGCGCGCGGCCCTGATCTGCGCATGCCGCAGCTCCTCGCAGCGCTGCGCGAGTCCGGGGATCGTCGGCGCCTCCAGGCTCATGCGCAGTGCCGCCTTGCGGCTCGTTCCCACGTACAGCCGCAGCAACTGCCTCGCCAGATCCACCAGGTCGCCCCGCAGCGTCCCGGTGTCGGCGTCGGCGACGTTCGCGACGTGCGCGGCGAGCGCGTCGAGCAGCAGCTTCTCCTTCGTCTGCCAGCGCAGGTAGATCGACGCCTTGCCGACACCCGCAAGGCGCGCGACCGACTCCACACTGAACCCGGCCCAGCCCGCCTCGCCGAACAACTCCACCGCGGCGAGCGCGATGCGCCGGTCCACCTCCGGGTCACGGGGCCGGCCGGTGTGCGGAGAGGCGGACGCGGTCATCGGTTCCGCCACCGCGGCGGGCGTTTCTGGGCGAAGGCGGTGACGCCCTCGATGGTGTCCTCACTGACGAGCAGGTCGTCGAGCGCTGCCGATGGGTGGTTCACGGCCTCGATTGTGTCAGCGATGCCCTCGGTCTCGGCCATCATGCGCAGCGACGCGCGAACCGAGGTGGGGGAGCCCTCCAGGATCTCGGCGGCGAGCGCACGCGCTCCCTCCAGCGCCGTGCCCGCCTCCACCACCCGGTTGACCAGCCCGTACGAGCGCGCCTCGTCCACGCCCATCCGCCTGCCGGTGAGGATCAGCTCCGTCGCCACGGCCTTCGGGATCGCCCTCGGCAGCCGCACCAGCCCGCCCGCCGCGGCGGCGAGCCCCACCCTCACCTCGGTGAGCCCGAACTGCGCCGTCGCGTCGGCCACGACCAGGTGGCAGGCGAGCGCGATCTCCAGCCCGCCGCCGAGTGCGTAGCCGTTCACCGCCGCGATCACCGGCTTCGGCAGCTCGCGGCGCGACGTGAGCCCCGCGAAGCCGTTCTTGGGCATCCACAACGACTTCCCGGACGCGGTGTGAGCGAGGTCGTTGCCCGCGCTGAACGCCTTTTCGCCGGCGCCGGTGAGGATCGCGACCCACAGTTCGTCGTCGGCGAAGTAGGCGTCGAAGATCTCGTCGAGCTCGGTGTTGGCCTCCGGGTGCAGGCTGTTGCGGGCCTGCGGCCGGTTGATCGTCACCTCCAGCACGTGCCCGTCGCGGCGCACCAGCACGTGCTCGTAGGACTCGCGCAGCACGGCCGGTCTCGGCGGGAACAGCTCGGCCATCCGCGCCTCGCTCGTGGTGACACGGTTGCCGAAGCCGAACGAGCGCGCGAACACCCTCGTCCCGATGGGTTCACCGGTGCCGAGCAGGTCGAGCATCTCGTCGTCGCCGCGCAGGGTGTTGGCCAGGAACCGCTCACCGGACTCGAGGCGCCCGATCACCACGCCCGTGCGCGAGCCGTCGCGGCCGTACTTCACGGTGTAGGTCTCGATCGTCGCCCACCCGTCGGCGTGCATCACGTCCTCGGGCGCGGCCCCCGCGTCGATCCCGGCCTGCAGCTCGGCGTCGCGGCTCGTCCGCCATTCCGTTGGCGTCGTGGAGTAGACCCCGGCCGAGTACTTGCTCAGCAGTCCGCCGTTGGCCCCGATGAGTCCGTAGGCGCCAGGCTGCTCGCGCAGCCGCTGCACCAGCTCCGCGATGGCGTGCATCGAGTAGTTGTTGCCCGCGCCGCCGAAGAACGGCAGGCCGCCGGTGAGCGTGAGGCCGCGTGCGTCGTCGGTCGCGAGGCCGAGCCCGTCACACAGGGCGAACACCGCGATCGGGAAGCAGCTGTAGAGGTCCATGGCCGCGACGTCGTCGAGATCGATGCCCGCGACCTCCAGCGCGTGCCGCACGGCCAGCACGGCGGCAGGTGCCGCGCTGAAGTCCGCCCGCCGCAGCAGGTCCCGCTCACGCAGGTCCGCGTGCCCGTGCAGGAAGACCCACTTCTCGCGCGGAATCCCGAGCCTTCGCGCGGCGGCCACGGACATCACCAGCACCGCGGCGCCCTGGTTCACCTTCTCGCGCGCGACGACGTAGCGCGGGTACGGGTCGGTGATCGGCCGATTCGACTCCGACGGCGTCACCAGCTCGGCCACGGTCCGCTCGACCGGCGCCGCCGAGTGCGGGTTGGTCGCCGCGATCTTGCTGAACGGCGCGAACAACTCGCCCATCGCCGCGGCATAGTCCACACGCGACAGTCCCAGCCGTGCCCTGCGCGCGTTCTCGAACAACGAATACTGGGTGGGTGGGTCGATCAGCTCGTGCAGCACCTGCTGCCGTGTGGCCAGCCCCCGCAGCCCGAGCCCCCGGTCCTCGAGGCTGCCCTCGACGTGCTCGGTGAAGTCCGGCTTGTCCTCCGCGCCGAGCAGGTGGGCCACGGTGGAGATCGCCTCGGACCCGAACGCGAGCGCCACCTCCGCGCCACCGCCGGCGATCGTGGCGGCCAGCTCGGTCACGAGATGCTGCGGTTCCTGCCCGCCCACGACCTCCAGGATCGCCCTCGCCGGCGACGCGCCGAGCCGGTTCGCCACCGACCGTGGGTAGTTGTCCGAGCGGCCCAGCGGAGCGAACGCCCCCGGCGTGGAGATCTCGAACTGCCGGATCCCGGCCACGGTGTCGATGGCGTCGGCTATCGCCGCGGTTTCGGCGCCCGTGTCGGCGAGCGCCTCCCGAGCGGCCGCGGCGGCCAGCTCCACCGCCGACAGCCCGCGGTAGCCGGGTTCCCCGATGCGCTCGGAGGACTGCCCCACGCCGACAAGGACGGGGGTGCGGGCGTCGAGATCGGTCACGTGGTGCTCCTGACGCGGATCGGGCTGCCGTTCTCCCCGTGCCGCCAGGCCAGCTCTCCCCGGCGCACGAGGTGGTCGATGTGGGCGCCCGTCTCCGCGAGGGCGCCGAAGCGCATGCGGCCGATCCGCTCCCATGGCCGGGACCACGTGAGGTGGCGGGCGACCTCCCACACCGTGGGCTCGCCCAGCCCGGCGACGACCGCGACCACCTCGCGGCAGCGCTCCTCGTGGTGCTCCCGCAGGAGCCGCGTGCGCGCGGCGAGCCCCCGGAAGCGGTACTCGTGCGCGGGCAGCGCGTCGTGGTCGTCGTACTCGCCCACTCGCTCCAGCGACTCGAGGAACCGGCCGAGCGGGGAGTCGGCCGAGTTCGGGTACAGCCCGATGTTCGGCGTGATCCGGGGCAGCACGTGGTCGCCCGTAAGCAGGAGCCGGGCGTCGGGCTCCTGCAGGCAGAGGTGGCCCGGCGTGTGCCCGGGCGTCCAGACGGCGCGGAGCCTGCGCCCCGCCATCGGCACCAGGTCGCCGTCCTCCAGCAGCACGTCCGGCTCAGCCATCGCCGCGCGGTCGTCGGCGGTGGCCGACTCGTCGAGTGGGCTCACGAGCTCCGCGATCTCGTCCTCGTCCGCCCCGGAGAGCCGCAGCCAGCCACCCGCGGTCGGCAGGGAGTTCCGGCTCGCCGCCACGGCGATGCGTTGCGGCAGCGTGTCGCGCTCAGCGGGGTGCATCGCCACCCAGGCGCCCGACTCCTCGCGCAGGCGGCCGGAGAGGCCGTGGTGGTCGGGGTGCACGTGGGTCGCCACGATGCCCGTCACGTCGGCCGTCGTCGCACCTGCCTCGGCCAGTCCGGCGAGCAGCGTGTCCCAGCCCTCGCGCGTGTTCCAGCCGGGATCCACCACCACGATGCCGTCGTCGCCGGGAACCAGGTAGCAGAGCGTGTACCGCAGCGGGTTGTCCGGAATCGGCACCGGCACCGACCACAGCCCGCCGGGAAGTCGTTCGACCGGCGGCAGCGTCCGGTCGAGCCAGGCGGCGCGCTGCGCCGTCCCGAGGACGCTGATCCCGGGCACCCCGGGATCGGTGGGGTCCGCTGTCATGGCTCACCGACTTCCTAGACGGCCTTCGTCTGTAATGACCTCGAACATAACGTGCCGTGGTGAGGCCGATCAACGAGTCCTCGATCACGTCACCCCTGTGGCCGGTGCTCGAGGGGGTACCCGAAGCCCTGCCTCGGCGCCCCGCGCACCGAGTGCGTACCTTCGTAGGCGAAAGACGTTGACCTGCGACGCGAGGGAGTTCCCGGCATGTCCGCACCGGCGACGGAACCGCTCGTCGAGACCGGCGTGCCGCCGCGCCTGCGCACGATCGTCGCCTGGGTGCTCGTCGTCGGCGGCCTCATCGGAACCATTGCCGCGCTCGTGCTCACCGTCGAGAAGATGGCGCTGCTCGAGGACCCGTTCTACCAGCCGTCGTGTTCCATCGACACCACTCTTTCCTGCGGCTCCGTAATGCAGAGCGACCAAGCCGCCGCGTTCGGTTTTCCCAACCCCCTCATCGGCCTCGCGGCGTTCCCCGTCGTCGCCACCGTCGGCGTCGCACTCCTCGCCGGCGCCCGCCTGCCACGCTGGTTCTGGCTCGGTCTCCAAGCGGGCACCCTGTTCGGCGTCGGGTTCGTGCACTGGCTGATCGCTCAGAGCCTCTACAACATCGGCGCGCTCTGCCCGTACTGCGTGGTCGTGTGGGCGGTGACCATCCCGATCTTCTGGTACACCACCGTGCACAACCTCGCGGCCGGTCACCTCCCCGGCGGTTCCACGCTCGTCAGGCGGCACCTCGCACCCCTGCTGTTCTGGTTGCTGCTCATCGTGATCCTCATCGTGCAGCGCTTCTGGTCGTACTGGTCGGGCCTGTTCAGCTGAGCCGGTCGAACGGCCTTGTCCACTCTGGCCGCTGTCGCCGGAGCAACCCTGGCCCGACTGGCTCGGTTTACAACCGCGACGACCAGGCGTGGCGGTTCTACAAGTGCCGGCCAGTGACTGCGCGAACGAGGCATTGATGTTCACGCTCCAGCCCGAACAGTGAAAGAACGGCGTCGAGCTGATGGACCCGGTCGTCTATTGGGACTGAGGCAGACCGGTTCCTGAGCGCCCGGCGTGCTGGCGTATCGCATTCCCGCGGGTGTGGTGATCGTCAGCACGCCGGTGTCGCGCTCCAACTCGTAGCGCCAGCCGGGCCGGTCCTTGAGGCGGTGGTGCCGTCGGCAGTAGTTGACGAGCTGGTCGGTGTCGGTATCACCGTGACGGCCCCACGGCCGGTGATGGTCGTTGTCTCCGAACTGGGCGGGCCGGTTACAGCCAGGGAAGCGGCACTCCCGGTCCCGCACCCGCACGAACCGGTCCGTGACAGCGGGTGGACGATAGCGTTGCCGCCCCACGTCGATTGGTCGGCCGTTGAGCGGATCGGTGACGATCCGCCTCCAGGTACTTCCGGAATCGTGGGCGATCTGCCGCGCCAGCCATGCGGGAATCGGCCCGTACCCGGCCAGCTCGGCCGGCTGCTCATCGGCTCCGGCCAGCGTCTTGGCGTCGACGTAGACGAAGATCTCCGCCTTCGCGCCGCCGCCGCCGGACGAGCCGAGAACGAGATCGGCGAACACGTCGGCCCGCAACTGATCCAATGTCCGGCCTTCACCGTCGCCCCGAAGCTGCCGCGCAAGGCGATCCACCCGTGCATAGGCGGCTGAAGCGACCTCGGCGGGCAGCTCGGCCACGAGCGTCGACATGCCGTCGAAACCGGGTAACAGCTCGACTTTTCGCTCCTGGCGACGGGCCTGAGCCCGGGCCGCAGCACCATCAGGATCGACCCGGTGCACCGCGCGTGCAGCTGCTCGACGCAGCTGCCCGGGATTCCTGCCCTCCAGCCGATCGGCCATCAGGACATCGACCTGCCGGGCGTGCTCGTCGCTCAGCCAGGCAGTGGGCCCGGCAATGGCGCCGGCCCTCACCGAGTCGACGTCCCCACGCCGCATGGCCGCGAACGTGAGTGGCAGCCGATGAACGAGCGTGGTCGCGAGGTCTACCATCCGCTGTGCCTTGTGGACGGTGACCGCCAACACCAGGGCCAGCTCCTCGGCCACGTCATCCCGCTGCTCGGCAAGCATGGCGATTGCCTTGTACTGCAAGGCTTCCAGTTTCGCGCGTTGTCGTTCAAGCGCGATGATCTCAATGATTTCCCCCATGCCACAACCATAACACCACACGTAGCCGCCTACCATTAGTCGATCCGGGTGAACAAGGTGATGTGCGTGCCCCTCCGTGTATGACTGTCGATAGTGGACAGTGAGCGTACGCCGACCCGTGGAGCGACGGTTTCCCGCGGCGCGCCGGATTCGTGCTGGAAACGCCTCGCCGCCTCGCAAAGGGCTACCGTATCGGCATGCGCCGCATCGACTACGTGATCTGGTACGTGCAATCGCTCAGCCGCTCCACCGCCTTCTATCGCGACGTCATCGGACTGGACGTCCGTAAGGAAGGCGACGGCTACGTCGAGTTTTCCATGGAGAACACCAAGTTCTCGCTCTTCGAACGTTCGAGACTGCCCGAGCTGATCAACCGGGAGCCGGGCCGAGCGCCATGCGGAGAGATCGGTTTCATCGTCGAGGACGTGGACGCCGAAGCGGCTCGCCTCCGCGCCGCGGGAGCGGACATCCTGACCGGCCCGGTCGACCGCCCGTGGCGCGAACGGACCCTTCACGTCGCCGATCCGGATGGCAACGTCGTCGAGTTCGCCCAGAAGCTGTGAACGACGCAGACCGGCTGCGCTGGAACGAGCGGTACGCCGCCAACCCGCCCGATTTCGCCTCGCACCCGATGCTCGCCCAGGTCCTCGAAGCCGGCATCCCCGAAGGGCCTGTCCTCGAACTAGCCTGCGGCCGCTCGGGAAACGCGCTCGCACTCGCCGTCGCGGGCCGGACCGTGACGGCCGTGGACATCTCGGGCGTCGCCCTCGCGCAACTCCGCGAGGAAGCGGTCAACCGAAGCCTGCGGCACGCGATCCGGCTCGTCGAAGCCGACGTGCCCACCTACATCGCCGCCGACCCCGGCCGCTACGCACTCGTCCTGGCCACCCGGTACTGGGACGCGGCGGCGTTCGAAGCGGCATGCCACGCGGTCGCGGACGGTGGCCTCCTGGCGTGGGAGGCGCTCGCGCTCGAACCCGGCGAATCGGACCGCCCGTTCCGCGTCCCCCACGGCGAGCTGGGCAGGCGACTACCACCCGGCTTCGAGGTCGTCACCGAACAGCCCGGCGAGCACACGACCCGGCTGCTGGCGCGCCGGGCTAGGGTGCGGACATGACCGAGTGGGGCATCGAGCGCGCCGTGACGGAACTCCTCGACCGCGAGGCGACGCGCCGCGTCGGCGGCCGGATCACCACCGAATGGCCCGGCCTCGACCTTGCGACGGCGTACGACGTGCAGGACGCGTTGGTGCGGCGCAAGGTCGACGCGGGGGAGAGCGTGGTCGGGGTGAAGCTCGGCCTGACGTCGCGCGCGAAGCAGGAGCGGATGGGCATCGACTCGCCGCTCACGGCGTGGCTCACGGACGCGATGGTGCTGCCAGCGGGGGAACCGGTGCCGCTCGGCGAGCTGATCCATCCCCGGGTGGAGCCCGAGATCGTCTTCGTGCTGGGTGAGCAGCTCCGCGGCCCCGGTGTGACGGCCGCGACCGCGCTCGCGGCGGTGCGCAGCGTGCACGCGGGCTTCGAGGTGATCGACAGCCGGTACCGGGACTTCAGTTTCGCGCTCCCGGACGTCGTGGCGGACAACGCGTCGTCGGCCCGGTTCGTGGTGGGCGCCAAGGGACTCCCGCCGTCGGCGATCGATCTCGGACTCGAGGCGTGCCTGCTCGGGGTCGACGGCAAGGTGGTGGCGTCGGCGACGGGGGCCGCCGTGCAGGGCCACCCCGCCGAAGCGCTGGCTCTCGCGGCCAACGCGCTCGGCCGAAGGGGTGTCGCCTTGGAACCGGGGTGGATCGTGCTGACCGGCGGCCTGACCGACGCGGTGTTCGTGGAACGCGGCCAGGAGGTCACGGCGGACTTCACCAGCCTCGGCTCGCTGAGCGTCACGGGTCGGTAGACGCCGCGCGGGAGCGCAGAACTCGCGGTTCGGAGCGGGGGACTCGCGGTCGGGAGCGGGGGACTCGCGGTCGGGAGCGGGGGACTCGCGGTCGGGAGCGGGGGACTCGCGCGGTCAGCTGCGCAGTTTCGTGCGGAGGGCGCTCGTCTCCTCGGCGGTGAAGCCGTTGGCGGTGAGCACCTCGGTGACCCCGCCGTAGCGGACGTCGATCTGCTCGAGGAACTCGGCCATCGACTCCGGTTTCGGGGTGTGCCGGTCGAGGGACACGCGCATGACGTCCTCGGCGTAGGTCTGGGAGGCGGTCAGCCGTCGGACGATCGCCTCGATCCGCTCGGCGGTCGCGGCGTAGTCGGCGACGATGGCCTCCCGCCGTGCACCGGCCACGCTGAGTGCGAACGCCGTCACCACGCCGGTGCGGTCCTTGCCTGCCGCGCAGTGCACGAGCGCCGGCCCCTCGGAGCGCAGGATCGCGCGCAGGGCGCCGACGATGCTGTCCGGGCGTTTCTCGACGTAGCCGAGGTAGTGCGAACAGGTGCGGTCACCCGCGTAGCGGGCCTCGTCCTCCCGCCTGCGCGTGAGCAGCGCGTCCGGGGAATTGTCGCCCCACGCCTGCTCGGGTAGCAGCGAGTGGTGGACGTGCGCCACGTGGGCGTACTTGGTCAGCGGCGCGGGACCCTCCGCCTCGATCTCCGACGCGGTGCGCAGGTCGACCACGGTGCTCAGGCCGATCGTGTCCACGAGGTAGTCGAGGTCGCCGCGCGACAGGTCCTGGAGGTTGTCCGCGCGGAGCAGCCGGTTGCGGGCGGTCGTGCCGCCGTCCTCGGTGGGGATGCCCCCGACGTCGCGGATGTTGACGGCGCCTTCGAGCTCGAGCCACAGCACGTCGTCAGTCTGGCAGCTTCCCGCCCCGGCCCCACCCGGTTTCCGGCCCATCTCACAACCGCCGCGCCGAGTTCGCGTCGGCGAGGGCGAGCTGGCGGGACATGACGACGAGCCTGCCGCTCTCGTCCCACAGCAGTCCGTCCTCCTCGAGGTACGGCTCGTTGACGACCCGTGTGGTGAACCGCCCGGCGAGCCACGAGCTCGACGGCTTGGCGCGCACGTGCACGGTCAGCTCCAGCGTCGGCACGTGGGCGACGGGCAGGGCGTCGAAGATCGCGGGCGGGAACCCGTCGGCGAGCACGGCCAGCGACGCGTCGTCGTGGGGCCGGTCGTCGGACATGCGAGCCCACCCGGTCACCTCGGCGCGCCCGCTCGGCCTGCCGTGCGGCCACCCGACGTCGGGGTGGATCCGCACGTCGAGCGTCGAGGGGTAGTCGGGCGGCCCGTCCCCGGGTGGCGCGCCGTGGACCTGCACGCACTCCTGCGGCGGCGGCAGGATCGGAGGCTTCAGCTCGGTGTCCGGCGGTCCCGGCGGCAGCGTGCCGAACACGGCGAGCACGCGCACGGTCTCCTTGCCGTCCTGGCTCAGCGTCGCCTGCGTCGTCGCGTGCGCCCTGCCGGAGCGCAGCACCTCGGCGGTCACGTGCGCGGCGCCGGGCATCGTCGGGCGCAGGAAGTGGGCGGTCGCCGTGAGCAGGTCCGGATGCAGCGCGCGGCGCCCCATCGCGGTGACGGCCATGCCGAACAGGACGCCGCCATGCGCCGCGCCCGCCGGTGTCCACGCCGGTGGCACGTCCACCGCCCAGCCGTCGCCGGAGGGTGTCAGCGTCAGGAAGTGATCGAGCGCGTGACGGGAGGGCGTGCTCAAGCGCCCTCCACACCGAGCTTGCCCGCCGCGCGGTCGGCGCGCAGCTGTGTCTTGAGCACCTTGCCGCTGGGGTTGCGGGGCAGTGCGGGCACGACCGCGATGTGGCGCGGCCGCTTGTACCCGGCGAGCCGGTCGGCGCACCATTCGTGCAGGTCGGCCACAGTGGGCGGGTCGTCGGCCTCGCGGGGCGCGAGGACTGCGAGCGGGGTCTCGCCCCACTTCTCGTCCGGCATCCCGATGAGCGCGACCTCCGAGATCTTCGGGTGCGCGGCGAGTACGTTCTCCACCTCGGCGCAGTAGATGTTCTCACCACCGGAAATGATCATGTCCTTCTTGCGGTCGACCACGAAGTAGTAGCCGTCCCCGTCCTGTCGCACCAGGTCGCCGGAGTGGAACCAGCCGCCGCGGAACGCCTCCGCCGTCTCCTCGGGCTTGTTCCAGTACTCCTTCATCACCATGGGGCTGCGGTAGACGATCTCGCCGACCTCGCCCCGCGGCACGTCGTTCATGTGGTCGTCCACCACGCGCACCTCGACGTTGAGCATGGGCGTGCCGACCGAGCCGATCTTGCGGATGGAGTCCTCGCCGCGCAGCAGCGTCGTCACGGGGCTGCACTCGGTCTGCCCGAACGCTGTGGTGATCTCGGCCTGGGGGAACGTGTCGATCATCGTGCGCAGCAGCGTGGTCGACGCGGGCGCCGCGCCCCAGGACGCCTGCCGCAGCGCGGACAGGTCGCGTTCGGCCAGCCCCGGCACCGCGCAGATCGCCTGCCACTGCGCGGGAACGAAGAAGACCGCCGACACGCGCTCGCGCTCGAGGAGGTCCACGGTCGCCACCGGGTCGAACTGACCGGAGGGCAGCAGCACCGTGCGCCCGCCGCGCAGCAGGCACGGCAGCATGCCCGAGAGCCCCGCGATGTGGAACAGCGGCGCGGCGGCGAGCCACACGCGGTCCTCCGGCGGTGAGCCGAGTGTCGCCATGTTGCTGAACGCGTGCATGAGCAGGTTGAAGTGCGTCAGCACGGCGCCTTTCGGCCTGCCCGTGGTGCCCGACGTGTACATGATGAACGCGGCGTCGTGCTCGTTCACCCTCCGCTCGGGAAACGTGGCAGGTGCGTCGGCGAGCGCGCGCTCGTAGTCCTCGGCGCCCGGGCCCGCGGCCTCGGCGGGGCCGCCGAAGGTGAGGCACACCGTGTCGGCCGACAGCTGTTCGCGCGCCTTGGCCATCGCCTGCGCGAGCGCCGCGTGCACGACGATCGCCGTGGTGCCGCTGTCCTCGAGCGCGTAGGCGATCT
Source organism: Prauserella endophytica (assembly GCF_005146945.1). Taxonomy (GTDB): domain Bacteria; phylum Actinomycetota; class Actinomycetes; order Mycobacteriales; family Pseudonocardiaceae; genus Prauserella_A; species Prauserella_A endophytica. The sequence goes on along the minus strand of NZ_SWMS01000007.1, from coordinate 17,121 downwards.
CGTCGGCGACGAGCCGGAAGTTCACGGGCACGCACACGGCGCCGAGCCGGGTCGAGGCGAAGAACGTCTCGATCACCTCGAGCGTGTTGAGCCCGAGCACGGCGACGCGGTCGCCGGCCGACACGCCCCGGTCACGCAGTGCGCCCGCGAGCCTGCTGACGCGCTCGTCCAGCTCGGCGTAGGTGCGGTTGGTGCCCTCGAAGGTGAAGGCGACCTCGTCGCCGATGGTGCGCGCGTGCCGGGCGAGCTGGTCGCCCATGGTCATGCCGCGGCCGAGCAGCCGCGGGATCTCGGGGGAGACGGGGGACGAGGCGGTGCTGGACTCTGACATCGGCAACCTCGGCGATGGTCGGGAGTGGCGGACCTCATGCTGACGCGGCCGCCAGCGCGCAGTCAACCCTGACTGTTATTCGGGGCCGTCGGCGAAGAGCAACGTGCGTGCCACCGACTTCCAGATCGCGACGTGCTTGTCGCCGGCGGGGGAGCGGTCCTCGAACGCGTACGGCAGTGCCGCGCCGCGCATGCTCGTGAACAGCAGCTCGCGCAGCTCGTCGTAACGCGGGTGGGCGCACACCTCGGGGCCCCAGATCCGGTCGGCGACGCCCCGGATCGCCTCGCGCAGCGCGCGTTCCGCAGGCCGCAGCGCCTCGGCGAGCGCGGGGTTGGTCCGCGCCGCCGTCCACAGCTCCATCGCCGCCCAGAAGTGCGGCTCATGGAAGGTCACCCACAGCAGCTCGATGCACCGTTCGACGCGCGCGGGGCCCTCGGGTTCACCGGTGAGCGCCTCGGCGACGCGCTCCTCGGTCCGGGCGAGCCTTCCGGTGGCAAGGTGTTGCGCCGCCGCGACGAGCAGCCCGTCGCGCGAGGGGAAGTGGTGCAGCAGCCTGCCCCGCGAGACGCCAGCCTTCGCCTGGATCGCCAGCGTCGAGGCGCCCGCGTAGCCCAGCTCCACGAGGCAGTCCACGGCGGCGTCGAGGATCAGCGCACGGCTGTCCTCGGTGCGCTCCTTACGGCTGCGCGGAGCCGTGGACACGGATCGGGTCATCGGGACAGCCTACCCACCGCGTGCGAGAAAAACAGTCGGCATTGACTGTCCGGGTCCGGGACTGACAGGCTGCGAGGAGGAACACGCCGGTTCGAGGAGGAGCCGAATGTATCCGGGCACCCACGCGGCCGTACGGCCCGACCACCCCGCCGTGATCATGGCGGGCTCCGGGGAGACACTGACCTACCGCGAGCTCGACGAGCGCTCCGCGCGACTCGCGAACGCCTTGCGCGACAAGGGTTTCCGGCCCGGCGACACCGTCGCGCTGCTCACCGACAACACGATGCGCGCCTACGAGGTGTACTGGGCCGTCGTGCGCTCCGGCTGCTACATCGCCGCGGTGAACAACCACCTTTCGCCGTCCGAGGTCGCCTACGTCGTCGAGGACTCCGGTGCGAAGGCGCTCGTCGTCTCGGCCGCGCTGGGGGAGTTGCCCCGCGAGGTCGCGGAGCTCGTCCCCGGCGTCGGCGTCCGGCTGGCCTACGGGGGCGAGGTCCCCGGGTTCGACGACTACGACGCCGTGCTCGCCGCGGCGTCGGCCGCGGTTCCCGACGACCAGCCCGCCGGGGCCGACCTGCTGTACTCGTCTGGCACCACCGGGCGGCCCAAGGGCGTCCGCGTCGCACTGCCCGAACGGCAGATCGACGAGCCGGGCGACCTGCTGCGCCCGCTGCTGGAGGCGATGTACGGCTTCGACTCGGGCATCGTGTACCTCTCACCGGCGCCGGTCTACCACGCCGCGCCGCTGCGGTTCGGCGCGTGCGTGCACGCCGTCGGCGGCACGCTGGTGATGATGGAGCGCTTCGAGCCCGAGGCCGCCCTGCGCGCGATTGAAACCCACCGCGTCACCCACAGCCAGTGGGTGCCCACGATGTTCGTGCGCATGCTCAAGCTGCCCGAGGACGTGCGCACGCGTTACGACCTGTCGAGCCACCGGGTCGCCGTGCACGCCGCGGCGCCGTGCCCCGAGGAGGTCAAGCGCGCCATGATGGACTGGTGGGGGCCGATCCTCTACGAGTACTACAGCTCCACCGAGGGCGCGGGGCTGACGTTCATCTCGCCACAGGAGTGGCTCGCCAAGCCGGGTTCCGTCGGCAGGGCAGGACTCGGCATCCTGCACGTGTGCGCCGACAACGGCGACGAGCTGCCTCCCGGCGAGATCGGCACCGTCTACTTCGAACGCGACGAAGTGCCCTTCAGCTACCACAACGCGCCCGAGAAGACCCGCGAGGCGCAGCATCCGGCGCACCCGACGTGGGCGACCAACGGCGACGTCGGCTACGTGGACGAAGAGGGCTACCTCTTCCTCACCGACCGCAAGGCGTTCATGATCATCTCCGGCGGCGTGAACATCTACCCGCAGGAGGTGGAGAACGTGCTCACGCTCCACCCCGCCGTTGACGACGTCGCCGTGATCGGCGTGCCAGATCCGGAGATGGGCGAGTCGGTCAAGGCCGTCGTGCAACCGTCGTCCACGGTGGAACCGGGGCCGGAGCTGGCCGACGAGCTGCTGGCCTACGTGCGGGAACGGATCGCCCACTACAAGGCGCCGCGCAGCGTGGACTTCGTCGACGAGCTGCCACGGACGCCCACCGGCAAGCTCGTCAAGGGCAAGCTCAAGGAACGGTACGCGGCCACCACCGCGCGCTGAGAGGAGACGCACATGTCGTTCCGGGAAACGGTGCGCGCCTGGCTCGCGGAGAACGTGCCGAAGACCGTCGAGAACGCGTCCGCCGAGGAGCGGATCGCGACCGCCAAGCGGTTCCAGGCCGCGCTGCACGACGCGGGGCTCGCGGGCCTGACGTGGCCCGCCGAGTACGGCGGGCAAGGCCGCACGGCCGCCGACCAGCAGGTGTTCGACGAGGAGGCCGCGGCCTACGACCTGCCGACCGACGTGTTCATGATCAGCATGGGCATGTGCGGCCCGACGATCGTCGACCTCGGCACCCACGAGCAGAAGGCCCGCTACGTCCGGCCGCTGCTGCGCGGCGAGGAGATCTGGTGCCAGCTGTTCTCCGAGCCGGGCGCGGGCTCCGACGTCGCGAGCCTGCAGACGCGGGCCGTGCGTGACGGCGAGAGCTGGGTCGTCAACGGGCAGAAGGTGTGGACGTCCGGCGCCCAGCACGCCGACTTCGGCGCGCTGCTCGCCCGCACCAACCCCGACGTGCCGAAGCACAAGGGCATCACGATGTTCATCGTGGACATGCACGCGCCGGGCGTGACCGTGCGGCCGCTGAAGGACATGACGGGCCAGGCACCGTTCAACGAGGTGTTCTTCGACAACGTGCGGCTGCCCGCCGACGCCGTGCTCGGCGAGGTGGACGCGGGCTGGTTCGCCGCGGTGACGATGCTGGGGCACGAGCGCGTGTCGATCGGCGGCTCGGTGCGCCGCCGCTACGACCCGCTCACCTATACCAACCTCGCGGACCTGGCGCGGCGGCTCGGCCGCGCGCGGGATCCCGTGGTGCGCACGGAACTGGCCGGGCTCTACGCCGCCGAGCGGGCCCTGTCGCTGTTCAACACCCGCCTGCGGCAGGAGGCCGACGCGGGCTCCCCGCCCGGCGCGCGGGGTTCGGTCGCCAAGCTGGCCGGTGCGGAGCTGCTGTGGCGCGCCGTGCGCGTCGCCGGCCTGATCGCCGGTGTGCGGGCGGCGGCATGGGACGAGGGCGACCCCGCCGCCGAAGAGCTGGCCATCGCGATCAACGCCACCCCCGCGTCGAGCATCGCGGGCGGCACCAACCAGATCCAGCGCGGGATCATCGGCGAGCGCGTGCTCGGCCTGCCGAAGGAACCACAGGTCGACCGCGACGTGCCGTTCCGCGAGCTGCGCGTCGGCACACAGGCTTAGGAGGCGTTGGCATGGAACTGGTGCTCGACTCCGAGCAGCGGCAGCTGCGCGAGGCCGTGCGGGAGCTGCTCGCCGACCACTGCCCGCCCGCGCGCGTGCGCGAGATCATGGGGGGCGACGAGGGCTGGGACCGTGCACTGTGGTCCCGCCTGGCCGGGCTGGGCGTCGCGGGGCTGGTGATCCCGGAGGAACACGGCGGGTCGGGCGCGGGCCACGTGGAGCGGTGCGTGGTGCTGGAGGAACTGGGCAGGGCGCTCGCACCCGTGCCGTTCCTCGCCTCGGCCGTGCTCGCCGTGGACACCGTGCTGGCGCTGGGCGACGCGGAGCTGTCGGCGGAGCTGCTGCCGCAGCTCGCCACAGGGGAGCTGGTTGCCGCCGTGGCGGTTGCGGGCGACGAGGGCACGTGGGGCTCGGCCGCGCACAGCATCGCGGTGACGCGCCGCAACGGGGTCTTCGCGCTGGACGGGCACGCGTCCTTCGTGGTCTCCGGCGACGCCGCGCACCTCGTGCTCGTCTACGCGGGCACGCCCGACGGCCCGGGTTGGTTCGTGGTCTCCGGCGAGGCCGCCGGGCTGCGCACCACCCGCCTGCGCACCCTCGACCCCACGAGGGCACTCGCCCGTCTCGACTTCGCAGGCACTCCCGCGCGGGCCGTCGCCGCCGCCGACCCCGCCGCCGTGCTGGAGGCCGTGCGCGACCGCGCCGCCTTCGCGCTCGCCGCCGAGCAGCTCGGCGGGCTCGACCACGTGCTGGAGACCACTGTGGACTACGCAAAGGTACGCGTGCAGTTCGGCAGGCCCATCGGCTCCTACCAGGCCGTGAAGCACGCCTGCGCCGACCTGTACTCCACCGCGGAGCAGGCGCGCTCGGTGGTGCGCCACGCGGCGTGGACCGCCGACCACGATCCCGGCGCGCTACCCGTGGCCGCCGCGCTGGCACAGGTGGTGCTCGGCCCCGGCTACTTCGACTCCGCCGCGGCGGGCGTGCAGCTGCACGGCGGGGTCGGCTACACGTGGGAGCACGACGCGCACCTGTACTACAAGCGCGCCAAGACCAGCGAGCTGCTGCTCGGAGCGCCCGAGGAGCAGCGGGCACGCCTCGCCGACCGCCTCGCCCTCTGAGCCGGGAGCACCGACTTGACCTACCGAGAGATCGACTACGACGTCACCGACGGCATCGCGACCGTCACCCTGAACCGGCCCGACCGGCTCAACGCCTACACGATCACGATGGCGCGGGAGCTGATCGACGCCTTCGACCGCGTCGACGCCGACGACGGCGTGCGCGTGGTGCTCGTGACCGGTGCGGGCAGAGGCTTCTGCGCCGGAGCCGACCTCGGCCGCGGCGCTGACACGTTCAACGCGGGAAAGAAGGACCACGACGTCCGTGAGCTCCTCGGCGAGATCGGCGGCGTGCCCAGGGACTCCGGCGGCGCCGTGTCCCTGCGGATCGCCGCGAGCCGCAAACCCGTGATCGCCGCGGTCAACGGCCCCGCCGTGGGGGTCGGGGTGACCATGACGCTGCCGATGGACATCCGGATCGCCGCGCAGTCCGCGCGCTTCGGTTTCGTCTTCACCCGCCGTGGCATCGTGCCCGAGGCGGCGTCGACGTGGTTCCTGCCCCGGATCGTGGGCATCTCGCAGGCAATGGAGTGGGTGGCGACGGGCCGCGTGTTCGACGCGGAGGAGGCGAAGGCCGGTGGACTCGTCTCGCGCGTGGTCCCCGATGCCGACCTGCTGACCGAGGCGCGCGGGCTCGCCGCGGAGATCGCTGACAACACCTCCGCCGTGTCGGTCGCCGTGGCCAGGCAGCTGCTGTGGGGCATGCTGGGCTCCCCGACTCCGTGGGAGGCGCACCGCCACGACTCCCGCGCGCTGTACGAGCTCGGCGCCGCCGCGGACGCCGCCGAGGGCGTGACGGCGTTCCTCGAGAAGCGCAAGCCCGATTTCCCCCTGCGGGTCAGCGAGGATGTTCCGTCCACAGTGCCTCGCTGGCCCCTTCGGCCCGAGGAGTACTGACGCGCTCAGAAGGCCAGGTAACCGCCGTCGACGGTGATGCTGTCGGCGGTGTGGAACGCGCTCGCCGGGCTCGCCAGGTACACGGCGAGGGAGCTGAAGTCGCCGGGGCGGCCCCAGCGGCCGACCGGCATCCGCGGCAGTACCTTCCGCTGGAAACCCTCGGACCGCAGTGCGGGATCGGCCAGCGGCGTGCTGACCCACCCGGGCAGGATGCTGTTGGCCCTGATCCCGTGCCGGGCCAGCTCCACCGCGATGCCGTTGACCATCGAGATCAGCCCGCCCTTCGCCGCCGCGCAGGCGTGCCCGCGCGGCTGACCCTGCCTGGCCGCGACGCTCGACGTGGCGACGAGGCTGCCGCCCTCGCCCTGCGCGACGAGCACCCGCGCGGCGGCCCGAAGCGTGAGGAACGCGCCGTCGAGGTCGACCCGGGTCACGCGGCGGAACTCGCTCAGCTCCGTGTCGACGAGCCTCGCAGGCACCCCGGTGACGCCCGCGTTGACGAAGCACGAGTCCAGCCGTCCGAAGTGGCCGGTGACTCGCTCCATGGCCGCGTCGACCTGCTCCTCGTCGCCGACGTCGCAGGGCACCGAGAGAACCTCGCCACCGTGGCGGCGCAGCCGCCCGGCCGCATCGGTGTTGCGCTCGGTGCTGGTGCCCCAGACACACACGCCCGCCCCGGCCGCGGCGAGCGCGTCCGCCATAGCGAGCCCGATGCCGGAGTTGCCACCGGTGACCACCGCGACGTGTCCGGTGAGGTCGAACGGGTTCACGCGTACCCCTCCTCGCCGGGGTCGGTGAACACGGGGGCCCGCTCCTCCAGGTTGGCCCGCACCGCCTCCACCTGGTTGGGACTGCCGATCAACGCGCCGATCTCGCGCTGCTCGGCGGTGAAGCCGTCGGCCAGCCCGGTCCGGCCCGCGAGGTCGAGCAGCCGCTTGGCTCCCCGGATCGCGTCCGGATTCTTCCCCGCGATCTCGGCCGCCAGCGCCAGCGCCGCCTTCCTCGGGTCGTCGGCGACCTTCGTCGCCAGCCCGATCCGCGCGGCCTCCTCGCCGTTCACGACCCGGCCGGTGAAGGTCAGCTCCTTGGCGACGTCGCGGCCCACCAGCTCCGGTAGCAGCTGCGAGCCCGTCATGTCGGGGACGAGTCCCCAGCGGATCTCCATCACCGACAGCCGCGCATCCGGTGCCACCACTCGGATATCGGCACCGAGGGCGATCTGCAGACCGCCGCCGAAGGCCACGCCGTGCACCGCGGCGATCACCGGCACCGGCAGCTCGGCCCACACGTACGCGGCGCGCTGTCCCGTCGCCCGAGCGGGTCCGGTGTACGGGTACTCCTCCTGGTGGTTCAGGCGAACCGGTTCGTCGTCGGCCATGGCCTGGAACGAGCTCATGTCCAGGCCTGCGCAGAACGCGCGGCCGTTGCCCGACAACACGACCGCGCGCACGCCGGTGTCGCGCCGCAGCCGCTCGCCCGTGGTGATGAGCGCCGACGCCATCGCGGGGTCGAGCGCGTTCAGCTTCGCCTCCCGGTCGAGTCGCACGTCGGCGACTCCGTCGGTGACGGTGCAGCTCACGCGCCGCTCATCCGGATCGGTCACGGTGCCCTCCCACTTGATCGGCAGAACCATGCTGTGCCACGGCTTTCGCTCGTAGTCTGGCCTCCGTCCGGTCGCGAGGGCAAGGCGTGTCAACTCACGAAAGGAGCGTGCATGGACTTCGAACTGCCCGCCGGCCTCCGGGATCGGCTGTCGGCATTGGACGAGTTCATCGAGACCGAGATCCGCCCGTTGCAGGAGCAGGACGACAACGAGCGGTTCTTCGACCACCGCAGGGAGTTCTCCCGCACCGACTTCGAGAACGGCGGCACGCCGCGTCCGGAATGGGAGGCGCTGCTGGGCGAGATGTCCGACCACGCCGACCGCGCGGGCTGGCTGCGTTACGGACTTCCGGAAGAGGTGGGCGGCAGCGGTGGCTCGAACCTCGACATGGCGGTGATCCGCGAGCACCTCGCCGCGAAGGGGCTCGGCCTGCACAACGACCTGCAGAACGAGTCCTCCGTCGTCGGCAACTTCCCGTTCGTGCACATGTTCCTCGCGTTCGGCACCCCGGAGCAGCGCGAGGAGTTCGTCGAGGGCATGATCACGCGCACGCGGCGGGTCGCGTTCGGACTGACCGAACCGGACCACGGCAGCGACGCCACATGGCTGGAGACCACCGCCGTCTCCGACGGCGGTGACTGGGTCCTCAACGGACGGAAGCGGTTCAACTCCGGGCTGCACTCGGCGACCCACGACGTCATCTTCGCCCGCACGTCGGGCAAGGCCGGTGACGCGAGGGGGATCACCGCGTTCATCGTGCCGACCGACGCCGAGGGCTTCTCCGTCGACTTCCACTGGTGGACGTTCAACATGCCCACCGACCACGCCGAGGTGACCCTGCGCGACGTGCGCGTGCCCGGCTCGGCCGTGTTCGGCGAGGTCGGCGCCGGGCTCGCGCTCGCGCAGCACTTCGTGCACGAGAACCGCATCCGGCAGGCCGCGTCCGGGGTCGGCGTCGCGCAGTACTGCATCGACCGCAGCGTCGCCTATGCCCGCGAGCGCGTGGCGTTCGGCAGCCCGCTCGCCACCCGGCAGGCCATCCAGTGGCCGCTCGTCGAGCTGCACACCGAGGCCGAGCTGGTGCGCACGCTCGTCCGCAAGACCGCATGGGAGCTCGACCGCACCGACCACCTGTTGCTCAGCGACAGGGTGTCGATGTGCAACTACCGCGCCAACCGGCTCGCGTGCGACGCGGCCGACCGCGCCATGCAGGTGCACGGCGGCCTCGGATACACGCGGCACACCCCGTTCGAGCACCTCTACCGGCACCACCGCCGCTACCGCATCACCGAGGGCTCCGAGGAAATCCAGCTGCGCAAGGTCGCCGGGTACCTCTTCGGCTTCGCCGGCCCTCGGCAGCGGCGTCCACATGCGACCGGTGAGCGCTGATGGACGCGGAACGGCTCGGCGCGCGGCTCGGCGAGCTGTGGGCGACCCCGACCGAGATCGCCGGGCTGCGCAGGCTCAGCGGCGGCGCCAGCAAGCAGACGTGGGTGTTCGAGGCCCTGCCGCGCGGCGGCTCGCCGGTCCGGCTCGTGCTGCGCTGCGACCAGCCGGGCCAGGGGAGACCGGGCGAACCGGCGCTTGAGGCCGCGCTGCTGCGGGCCGCCACCGCGGCCGGGGTGCCGGTGCCCGCGCTCGTCGACCACTGCGCGGACGACGGTGTGCTCGGCGTGCCGTACGTGCTCACGGAGTTCCTCGACGGCGAGACCATCCCCAGGCGCCTGCTGCGCGAACCCCGTTACGCGGCGGCGAGAGCCGGGCTGGCGCGAGATCTGGGGCGCGTGCTCGCACGGCTGCACCGCGTTCCCGTGGCGGACGTGCCCGGGTTGCCGGCGTTCGACCCGCTCGACTGGCTCACCGCCCGCTACGACGAGACGGGCGAGCCGCTGCCCGCCGTGGAGATCGCGCTGCGCTGGCTGCGCGAGAGCCGGCCCGCGTCCTTCGGCGACGCCGTGGTGCACGGGGACTTCCGCAACGGCAACCTGATCGTCGGCGACGACGGGCTCCGCGCCGTGCTCGACTGGGAGCTGGCGCATCGCGGCGATCCGCTCGAGGATCTCGGCTGGCTCTGCGTCAAGGCGTGGCGCTTCGGCACCGCGCCACCGGTTGGGGGGTTCGGGCGGCGGGAGGAGTTGTTCGACGGCTACGCCGAGGTGGCAGGGAGACGTCCCGACCCTGATGCCGTGCGCTGGTGGGAGGTCTACGGCACCGCGAAGTGGGCCGTGCTCTGCCGCGCGCAGGCCGAACGGCACCTGAGCGGCCAGACCCGGTCGGTCGAGCTCGCGGCCGTGGGCAGGCGGGCGTGCGAGCAGGAGCACGACCTGCTGCTCGCGCTGGGAGCCGGCCCCGGTGAGATCCCCGGAGAGGTCACGGCACCGCCGTCCGACCTGCACGGCAGGCCCACGGCGGGGGAGCTGGTCACCTCGGTCGCCGAGTTCCTGCGCTCAGACGTGGTTCCCGGCACCGGGGGCACGCTGAGCTTCCACGCCAGGGTCGCCGCCAACGTGCTGGGCATCGTGGCGCGGCAGCTGCGTCTCGGCGAGGAGCAGGAGCGGCGGCACGCTCGGCGGCTCGCCGCGCTCGGCGTGGGCAGCACGGCGGAGCTCGCGGCCGCCCTGCGGGCAGGGAAGCTCGACCCGGCCGATCCGTCGGTGCTCGCGGCCGTCCGCGCCGACGTCACCGACCGGCTGGCCGTCGCCGATCCGCGCTACTTCGAGCACCCGGCGTAACCAGGCCGGGGCGATGGCACGTTTGGACCGGAGCTGCGTGGCAAACCTTCTGCCAGAGGCGAGGAGGTTGCGATGCCTGGACGTGAGGAACTCCCGAGTACGGTACGCCGCTCTCCGGAGAAAGCACGGCGAACCTGGGTCAAGGCACACGACTCCGCGGTGGAGAGCTACGGCGAGGGCAGGCGCGCGCACCAGACCGCGTACGCCGCGCTCAAGCACTCCTATGAGAAGGTCGGCGACCGCTGGGAGCCCAAGCAGCACGAGGGGCCGTCCGACGCGCAGGCCGAGGGGGGCGCGGGTCAGCGGCCGAAGCCCACCGCCGGAGGTGTGGACACCTCCGCCAGCAAGGAGCACCTGTACCGCCGGGCCAAGGAACTCGGCATCAGCGGCCGCTCCAGGATGAGCAAGCCGGAGCTCGTGCGGGCCCTCGAGAAGGCCAGCGAGCGCGAGACCGCGAAGGCCCGCGACAAGGGCAGGTGAGCCCCACACTCCGCGGGCACGCGTCCGCCCCGCAAGGCCCCTCAGGTGTCTGTCCCCCAAGGCCACCTTTGTTGCGTTCAACGCAACAAAGGTGGCCTTGGGGGACTTTCGCGGGGCCGATTCGGCGGGCGCCTCAGCGGGCTTCGAGCTCGCGTAGCGTGCGGCGCACCGGGATCAGCATGCCGACCAGGCCCATCGCCGGGCCGATCGGCGAGTCCGCCGTCAGGTACCCGTCCAGCTCGTCCAGCCGCTCGCGGCTGTCCTCGAGCGACTTCGTCAGGTCCTCCTCGGACGCCTCGGGGTCGCCGCGCAGGCGGACGGTCCGGGCGACCGCGTCGAGCAGCTCGGCGAAGCGGCGCCGCTCGTCCTCGCCGGGATGTCGGCTCGGCAGCTCCTCGTCCGCCATCGCGCGCAGCGCGTCGGTCAGCTGGCGGACGTAGGGCGCGAGGGAACGCAGCGTCGCCAACGGGAACCGGTACTGGTCGTCCGGCACCTTCACCCGTGAGCTGTGGGTGCGGATGTTGAGCCTGCGGCTCTCCTGCCCCCACTGCACGGCCTGCTCCGCCTGCACGACGAACCGCTCGACGTGCTCGGCCTCGCTCACCCAGTCCTGCGCGCGGTCGGCGACCTCGTCGCGGCGCAGCCCTTCGGCGACACCGGTGAGCAGCTCGGCCAGCCGGTCGGCGAGGCGCTGGACGGCCTCCCGCGCCCCACCCGCGTAGACGGGCGGGAACAGCACGGCGTTGACGAACGTGCCCACCGCAACGCCGAGCGCGCTTTCCAGCAAGCGGTCCAGCAGCAGGGGTGCGCTCGTCGACGTGCCGAACGTGATGATGACGAGCGCCGTGATGCCCACCCACGGGCCCGAGGAGCCGAGCCGGTGCCACTGCCCGATCAGCAGCCCGGCCAGCGTCGCGACGCCGATGCTCGCGATGGTGGACGGGATCAGCAGGTTCGTCACCCCGGCGACCACGACCGCGCCCACGATGGCCGCGAGCTGCTGGGCCGCGTAGCGCACGGACCGGTAGACGGTCGCCTCGACGACGAACACCGCCGTGTACGGGGCGAGAAACGGCTGGGGCAGCGACAGCAGCTCGGCGGCGATGACCCACGAGATCACCGCCGCGATGGCGGCCTTGGCGCTCTGCGCGAAGGCCCCGCGCTCGGTGCCGTTGTACCGCGCGGCCCGGCCGAGCCAGGCGACCGGCGCGCTCAGGGACTGCCGGATACGCACCAGAACCTGCTACCCGGGCGCCGGATCGGCAAACCCGCGCCGGGGTCAGCCGCGTTTCGCCCTGCTGGGCGCCACCCTTGGCGGCTCACCGGGCTGCTTCGGGTACACCGGGGGCCACGGGGCGTCCATCAGTCCCGACGCCAGGTCGCGGCGCGACCACTCCAGCAGCGGCTCCAGCGACTGCGGCCGCTCGCTCATCCCCGCCCACGGATCGCCTCGCTCGGCGACGCGGGCCGGCACGGTCGCGATCGTCAGCTCGGCGGGCTCGACCGCGGCCAGCTCGTCCCAGCCGATCGGCGTGGACACCTGCGCGCCCGCCCTCGGCCGCACGCACCAGGCTCCGAAGACCGTCTTGTGCGGGGCGTTCTGGTTGAAGTCGACGAACACGCGGGCGCCGCGTTCCTCCTTCCACCACTGCGCGGTGACGAGCGACGGGTGGCGCCGTTCCAGCTCGCGCGCGAGCGCGACCGCGGCGGCGCGCACCTCGTAGCTGTCCCAGCGCGGCTCCAGCGCCACGTAGATGTGCAGACCACGCGAGCCCGTGGTCTTCAGGTGCGGCTCGATGCCGAGCGCGCCGAGCAGTTCCCTCGTCAGCACCGCCGCCTCCCGCACCTGGTCGAACGTGACGCCGGGGGAGGGGTCCAGGTCGATGCGCAGCTCGTCGGTGACCTCGGGCCGATCGGCGTGGTATGGCCAGACGTGGAACCCGAGGCAGCCCAGGTTCACCGCCCAGAGCACGTGAGCGAGGTCGGCGGCCACCAGCGCGTCGCTCGTGGTGCCGTTCGGCGTCGACACCACGGTGGTGCGCAGCCAGTCCGGCACCGACTTCGGAACCCGTTTCTGGAACCACGACTTCCCACCGGCTCCCTGCGGGTAGCGCTCCATCAGCAGTGGCCTGCCGCCGAGCGTGGCCAGCAGCGGTCCCGCCACGGCCTGGTAGTAGTGCACCAGCTCCAGTTTGGTCTCCCCGCGTTCGGCGAAGAACACCTTGTCCGGGCTGGACACCGTCACCTCGGTGCCGTCGACGTCGAGCGTCACCGCCTCGCTCACCGGGACGCCACCTCCTCGAACAGGGCCGCCAGCTCGGCGGGCGGCGCCTCCTCCAGCTGGGCGTAGGTGCACGACTCGGGCGTGCGGTCCGGCCGGAACCGCACGAGCCTGCCGCCGTGACGGAACCGGCCGGCCTGCAGGTGCTCGTAGCGCACCTCGGCGACCAGCTCGGTGCGCAGCGGCTCCCACGACAGGTCTTTGCCCGCGCTCCACCGGCTCAGCCCACCGGGCATGCGGCCGCCCGCCTCGGCGTGCGCGGCCGCCCACTCGCGCCACGGGTGGTTCGCGAGCGCGTTCTCCCGCAGCGGCTCCAGCTCGGTGACCAGCTCCCTCCGCCGCGCCACGGAGAACCCGCTCGCGACACCGACGTGGTGCAGGGTGCCCTCGTCGTCGAAAAGGCCGAGCAGCAGCGAGCCCACCCCCTGGCCGTCCTGGTGCCAGCGGAACCCGGCCACCACGCAGTCGGCCGTGCGCTCGTGCTTGACCTTCCACATCACGCGGCGGTCCTGCTCGTAGGGCACGTCGGTGGCCTTGGCCATCACACCGTCGAAGCCCGCGCCCTCGAAGCGAGTGAACCAGTCTCTCGCCACCTCGGGGTCGGCGGAGAGCGGCGTGAGGTGCACGCGGGACTGCGCGGTGTCGAGGATGTCCTCCAGCAGTCGCCGCCGTTCGGCGAACGGCTCGCCCGTGAGGTCGCGGTCACCGAGTGCGAGCAGGTCGAACGCGACGAAGCTCGCCGGCGTCTCGGCGGCGAGCTTGCGGACCCGCGACGCCGCGGGGTGCAGGCGCAGCTGCAGCGCGTCGAAGTCCAGCCCGGCCTCGGTGACGATCACGATCTCGCCGTCCACCACACAGCGGGGCGGCAGCGCCTCGGCGAGCAGCTCGGCCAGCTCGGGGAAGTACCGGGTCAGCGGCCGGTCGTTGCGCGAGCCCAGCTCCACCTCCGCGCCGTCGCGGAACACGATGCAGCGGAACCCGTCCCACTTCGGCTCGTAGACCAGCCCCGGTCCGGTCGGCAGCTCGCGCACGAGTGTCGCGAGCATCGGCTTGACCGGCGGCCGCACGGGAAGATCCACGACCCGATCCTATGACCTGCGGCGACCCCGGGCACGCGCTTTCGAGGGCAGACAACTGCAGTGAAGGCCACCTTCACTGCGTTGAACGCAGGCAAGGTGGCCTTCACTGCGGTCAGGCCGGGCAGGGGTCAGCTTGCCCAGGCGAGCAGCGGCCGGTGCTGCTCGGGATCGCGGAGCCGGGCGAGGGCGCGCTCCTCGAGCGTGCGCACGCGCTTGCGGGTCAGCCCCAGCCTGCGCGCGATGTCGGGCACCGTGTGCTGGTTGCCGTCCGTGAGGCCGTAGCGCAGCGACACGACCGTGGCCTCGGCGGGCTCCAGCGTTTCCAGCGCGGCGTTGAGGTCGGCGACCATCAGCTCGTGCTCCAGCGCGTCACCGACCTCGGGCACGGAGCCCGCGGTCACCAGGTCGCCGAGGTGCAGCTCGCCGTCCTCGTCGAGCGGCACGTCGAGGCTGACGGTCGACTGCCCGGCCTGGCGCAGGGCGACGACCTTCTCCACCGGCATCCCGGCGGCCTCGGCCAGCTCCTCCACGGTCGGGCTCTGCTGCCCGCTCGCCTCGAGCGACCGTGCGAGGCGGTCGAGCTTGGCGACCTGCTCCGCGGTGTGCAGCGGCAACCGGATGGTGTTGCTGTGGAACGCGTTGCCCTTCTGGATCGCCTGCCGGATCCACCACATCGCGTAGGTGGAGAACTTGAACCCCTTGGCGTAGTCGAACTTCTCCACCGCGTGCAGCAGGCCGAGGTTGCCCTCCTGCACGGCGTCGAGCAGCGGCAGGTTGGTGTTGCGGCTCTTGCGCGCGGCGGTCACCACCAGGCGCAGGTTCGCGCGGATCATGTGGTCCTTGGCGAGCTCGCCGTCGTGCGCGACGGCCTCCAGGTCACGCCGGTCGGCGGGCAGGGCGCGGCCGCCTGCGTCGGCCTGCCTGATCAGCTCGGCGGCGTACACGCCGGCCTCGATGCGCTTGGCGAGCTCTACCTCCTCGGTCGCCGTCAGCAGGGGCGTCGCACCGATCTCGTCGAGGTAGACTCGAACCAGGTCGGTGTCGTCGCGGGTGCCGCGGCGGCGCGTCACAGTGGCGTTGGCCAATCGTTGTCACCTCTCTCCGCTGCTGACAACGCTTTTCAGGCCGAGGTAATTCCACGTCAGCCGATGCCGCGAAACGTCGTGCGGTAAGCGCTCGGTGACACTCCGAGGACGGCGTGCATGTGCTGGCGCAGCGACGCCGCGGTGCCGAACCCGGAGTCCTCCGCGACCCGGTCCACGGGCAGGTCGGTCTCCTCCAGCAGCTGCCGCGCTCGCGAGATCCTCTGCTGCGTGAGCCACTGTCCCGGCGAGAGGCCCACCTCCTCCCGGAAGCGCCGCGTGAACGTCCGCACACTCATCGACTCCTGCCCGGCCAGCTCACGCAGCGACAGCGGCCGGTGCAGCCGCCGTAGCGCCCACGCCCTCGCCGCCCCGGTGGAGGAGATGTGCGGTTCGGCGACGGGCCTGGGCACGTACTGTGCCTGCCCGCCGTCCCGGTGCGGCGGCACGACCGTGCGCCGGGCCACGTCGTTGGCGACCGCGGCGCCGTGGTCGCGGCGGATCAGATGCAGGCACAGGTCGATGCCGGACGCCTCGCCCGCCGACGTGAGGATGTCGCCGGCGTCGGTGTAGAGCACGTCCGGGTCCAGCTCCACCCGCGGGTACAGGCGGCGGAACTGCTCGGCCGACTGCCAGTGCGTGGTGGCCGTGCGCCCGTCGAGCAGGCCCGCTGCGGCCAGCACGAACGCGCCCGTGCAGATCGAGGCGATCCGCGTGCCCGGCCGGATCCGGGCGAGCGCCCCCGCCAGGGCGTCGCCGAGCCTGCCCTCGGTCTCCGTCTCGTCCGGCTCGTGGGTCGCCGGCACCACCACGGTGCCCGCCCCGTCCAGCGCCTCCGGCCCGTGGGCGACGTGGATGGGGAAGTCGGCGTCGGTGCGCACCAGGCCCGGTTCGAGCGCGCACGTGACCACCTCGTACAGCGGCTCGCCCGCCGGCGAGCGCGCTGTCCCGAACAGCTGGTGCACCAGGCCCAGCTCGAGCGGCATCACGCCGTGCCGGACGAACACGGCGACCCGGTGAAGCGTCATGGCCCGATTCTTGCACATATTGACCATCGGGCCACTCGTTGCGAGCACGGGCGCCGCCGACCATCGAAGGCATGCATGTTCTGTGGGTTGTGGCTCATCCGGACCAGCGCTCGCTCACCGTCGCGCTCAAGGACGAGGGCGTGCGCGGGCTCACCGGTCTCGGCCACGAGGTACTCGTCTCAGACCTGTACGCCATGAAATGGGACCCGGTGGTGGGCGCGGGAGACTTCGGCGACGACACCGGCGAGCGCCTGCTCGTCGGCGAGGCCGCCCAGCACGCCTACACCGCCGGCACGCTGAAGGCCGACATCGTCGCCGAGCAGGAGAAGCTGCGCTGGGCCGACGCGCTCGTGGTGCAGTTTCCGCTGTGGTGGATGGGCATGCCGGCGATCCTCAAGGGCTGGTTCGACCGGGTTTTCCTCAACGGCTTCGCCTTCGGCGTCAAGGACCCGGCCACCGGCCGGACCCTGCGCTACGGCGACGGCGGGCTACGCGGCAAGCGGGCGCTGCTCGTCACCACCATCGGCGCGCGGGCGGCGTCGTTCGGGCCGCGCGGCATCCACGGCGAGCTCAACGACGTGCTGTTCCCCATCCAGCACGGCATCTTCTGGTACACGGGCATGGACGTGTTGCCGCCGCTCGCGGTGTACGGCGCCGACCGCGCCACGCCCGCCGATTTCGCCGTCGCCGCCGAACGCCTGCGGGCCCGGCTCGCCGAGCTGCCCACGGCTGATCCGGTGCCGTTCCGCTACCAGGACGGCGGGGACTACGACGACGATCTCGTGCTGCGACCCCGCTTCGCTCCCGGCCGGGGCGGCATCGGGGTGCACTACGCCTGACCTCCGACCCGTCCGCCCGCAGTGAAGGCCACAGTGATGATGTGTGTGGGCGGGATCCCGGCACTCCTGACTCGGAAGGCCACCGA
>NZ_SWMS01000069.1 GCF_005146945.1 Prauserella endophytica | reverse complement strand
CTAGTGATCATCGGTGTTGAGGCGGGCTGTGCGGAGTTGGCCGTGGGCGTGGGCGAGCGCGTCGCGGAGTTGCTGGTTCTCGGTGCGAAGCTGGTTGATTCGCTCGTGCGCCAGGGCCAGACGTTGACGTAGCGAGTCGTCGGTGGCCTGGGTGACGGTGTTGCGGACGAAGTCGGCGCTGGAGCGGTGCTGCTGGAGCTGCTGGATCCGGTCGAGCAGTGCGGGTTGGGTGTAGATCCACGACCGCGAGACGCCGGCCTGGTTGGCGAGCCGTGCGACGGTCACGTGTTCTCCGGCGTCGGTCAGCTCGGTAAGCGTCTGCTGGGCGCGTCGCAGAGTTTGATCGTGGCGCTGGCGGGCGTGCTCGGCGAGATGGTGCGTATGGTCAGCAGGCATCGGAACCGTCCTTTCCGTTGCAGGCGCAGGACTTTCCGCCGCCGCTGCAGCCGCCCGATGTAGTCAGGCTGTCGATGATGGTCAGCAGGTTCTTCTCGACGGTCCGGTTCATCTCGGCCAGACGCTGATGGCCGTTGGTGTCGGCTTGGCTGATCAGAGCCTGGGTCTGCTCAAGCTGACGACGATGCTGGGGCAGGAACTCAGGCGTCGTGACGAAGACCGGACAGGTCAAACAGGCGTTGGCGAACTCGCACTTCTGCTGCAGCGGCAAGGCGCAGTAACCGTTGGGTAGCGCCATCTTCGCCCTGGCGAGGTTGTTCTTCATCCAGACCGCGTCGGCCAGCGGACCGGTGTCGGTGGCCAGCCGCTCACCGGCGATGTTGACCTTGCGGGCGCGTTCCCACTGCTCCCGGATGGTCTTGTCCGACAGCCGCGCGTAATGGGAGGTCATCGCGTGCGAGTCGTGGTCGAGCAGTCGGCGGACGGTCTCCTGCGGGACCTCGTTGTTGATCAGACGGGTGCCGAAGGTGTGGCGCCACTGGTGCGGCGTCACATGGACCTCACGGCCGAGCTCGTCGCGGACATCGCAGACACGCAACCACTCCCGCAGTTCTCCCCGGAAGGTTCCGGTGCTGAATGCCACCTTGCCCTCGGGGTTGCGAGTTGGCCGCGGCAGCAGGAACGCCGGGTCTTCGAACTCGTCGAGAACGGCCTTCTGCTGGTTGGTGATGGCCTCGGCCAGATCGGTGTCGATGGGGACGAACGCATCGCGGCGCATCTTGTGGTTGGTGTAGCGCAGATAGGGCGCGCCCTGACCGTCGCGGACAACGCAGTCCAGCCGCAGGCGAGCTCCGTCACCGACGCGCAGCCCGGTGCTCATCAGGATCCGCGCCAGCAGACGACCACGGGAGTCGGCGAAGCGGACGAGGTTGTCGAGGTGCTCAAGCTGGACCATCACCGCTTCCGACAACGCCCGTGGTGGCCCCTTGACCAGGCGCGGGTAGTCCTCGGGGAACAGGTCGACCTGAGCAGACAGGCGAGATTCCCAGCCGTGCTGACGGGCCGAGCGCAGTAGACCGGCGAGGCTGCTGAGCTGACCGGTCCGGCTCTTCGGGTTGGGAAACCGTTCGACCAGGTGCGCCAGATGGACCTCGACCAGCTCCCGGGTCAACGCCTCGGGCCCACGCTGCAGAGCCGGAAACGACTGCGCGAACAGGGTGATCGCGCGGATGTCAGCGCCGACGGTCGCGACCGCGATCCCGGTCGAGAGCCGCCAGCGGGCCCACCGTTTGGTCAACTGCCGCAGCCAGATCGGCTCGATCCCGGTGAACCGGAACCGGGTGTCGCGTCCGGGGAACCCGAGCCTGCGCAGCAGCCAGACATCGCGCGGGAACTCCGCGTCCCAGCCCACACCCTCGACAAGGTCACGCAGATAGCCGATCGCGTCCAGCAGGAACCGGCGCTCGATATGGCCGCGCTCGCTGGAGAACCCGAGATAGGTGATCCAGGAATCGGGGCTGCGGTCCAGCAGCGAGGTGACGCCGCCGCCCGGCAGGGCTCGCAGCAGTCGCCGGATCGAGTGCGGCCTGGTGATCGTGCGGCGCTCGTCGACGCGGCATTGGATCGCGTAGGCGATCTCCAGCCGCATCGGCATCGGCAACCGGCGCAGATCGAACCGGTCCCGCCCGAACGTCGCGCAACCGAGCAGCCAGGACTCGATCGGCGGCCGGTGGGCGCGGATCCACCGATTCCGGTGATGGACACACAATCCCGCGTCGCCCTCGGCCTCCAGACCGCAGCCGGGGAATCGGCAGTCGGCCCCGGCCGGCAGCGGCCGGCCGCCGCCATCGGCGATCCACCGCGTCAGATCGACGCGGCCCTGCTGGTGCCAGCGATGCGCGTGGGAGTGGCAGAGGCCGTGCTCGCGGCGGCTGCGACGACATGTCGTGATCGCGCATTTCGGTGGTTGCTGTAGCCAGCGCCGGTTCGCCGGCGCCGCCTTGGCCCAGGCCTCAAGGTCGTCGGGACGGCCCTCGTCGATCCAGCGCTGATGATGCGCCGAGCACTTACCGAAGATCACCACGAGCCGCTCGCAGACCGGCACCAGGCACCGGGGTCCGCCAATCACCGGGTCATCGGGGTCGACCACGATCACCGGCTGCGCGAACTGCGGCCGCAGCCGGGCCGCCAGGTCGGTGCCGGAGTCGTTGTCGCTGTTCGGAATCGGGTGCAGCTGCCTCATGCGGTCGGCCCCGTCGCCGCTGGCTCGTCGAGGAACCCGGCCGCGGCCAGGGCGCGACGAGCGTCCTCGACGCCCAGATGGGAGTAGGTGTCGACGGTGGTGCTGATGCTGGCGTGACCGAGCAAATGCTGCACGATCTCGGCGGCGACCCCGCGACGCAGCAACCCGGTGGCGTAGCTGTGGCGGAACAGGTGGGGCGAGAACGTGATCGCGGTGCGGTCCCGCAACCGGCGCACCAGGCGGTCGACAGTGGCGTAGCTCATCGGCTCGCCGACCGGTTTTCCCCAGAGGTTGACGAACACGTAGTCGCAGTCCAACAGCCCATACTCCTCGTGCAGGTAGTCGCTGTAGAGGCGGAACAGGTCGGCGTCGGCGGGAACTTCCCGTGACCACGTCTTTGCCCGCGCTCGGTTCACGTTCGTCCGGGGCCGGACCGCGACCAACCGGCGGCGGGCGTCGAGATCCTCGTGCCGCAACCCGAGTGCCTCACCGATCCGCAATCCCGTGCCCTTCAGCAGGCTCAGCAGGAACCTGTCCCGCAACCGGTCGCAGGAGTCGATCAGCGTCGTCATCTCCGCCTGACTCAGCTCCCGTGGCGGCCGCCGCTCTGCCCGCAGCGAGATCGCCCGGTGCCGCTCCGGCCGTGCGCCCAGGTGCGCCAGGAACGGCTGCCACGACCCGCCGCGGCGGCCCGGCCGCCACCGCGTCAGCAACTCGCCGAGCGCGACACCGTGCCGCTGATGGAACTCGTAGAACGACGCCAACGCCGACAACTTCCGATTCACCGTCGCCGCGGCGAGATTCGCCTCCACCCAGGGCAGCATCGCCACCCGTCCATCGCGGGCCTCGACCGGCAACCGCAGCCACGTCACGAACCGGCCCAGATCCTCCAGCACAACTCGATCCCACTGCAGGCCACGGCAGTGCAGGAAGTCGAAGTAGTCCCGCAGATCGTGGGCATAGGCGCGGACGGTGTTCGGGGAGCGATCGATCGCGGTCAGATGCGCCAGGAACCGGTCCGCCGGAACCAGTACCAGGCCGTCGGCCAGAACGGTCGCCGACTCCGTGCCCGAAGGCATCACGACCCGCTGCACCCTCAACGCTGATCCCGTCATAGACACGGCAAGGTAATCCGTCCAC
>NZ_SWMS01000068.1 GCF_005146945.1 Prauserella endophytica | reverse complement strand
CGCATACCACTCCACTAAGATAAGAAACACATCATCCGTGGCTTACACGGAAATCATGACAGTGCCGACCATCACGATCACAGCGGCGACCCAGCGCGGCACGCCCCATTTGACAAGCCGGTCGACGCCGGGCGCCATCAGCGCGGCGAGCAACAGCGCGATCGCCATCGGCACGATCAGGTGCGAGAAGTAGCCCGCAAGCCACACGATCACGTACAGCGCGGCGATCACCACGATGAACCGCCACGACAGAGCCGCGCTCACCCGCAACCCAGTCGGCACCAACCCTGTCACGTCCCGGCCTGATACCGGCACTCGGGACGCGCGCGTCTCGTCGGACCCACTCATCGGTCAACGCGCGCTCGTGAGCACCACATCTGTCGCACACTCCGCCATTCTCACCGGGCAACCAGGCCTCACCGGGGTCACACGATCTGCCCGGCCCAGCCTCGAATACCCCGGCTGACCACCGCGCAATCCCTGTTGTTGACAACGATTTCAGCGTCATCGGCCCAATCACGTGCCACCGTGCAGCCACGACGACCAGTGGGCCACCAGAGTCGGAGATCGATTCTGACCCGTGGGATGTGGGGCCGGTCGGGGTCCTCTTGTGGAGAATGTCGGTGCGGCGCATACTGGCCCCGCGTCTTTGGTGGGCGCTGTCCCGGACCCCGGCAGTCGAATCGCAGTGTTTGACGACGGAGAGGGACACCATGGCTGTGTGACAGCCTCCCCTACGTGAGAGCGACTCCCTTTTCCAGTCAGGATCTGGCAGATCCGCATCGTGCGCGACGTGGCCAGCTGGTTGGTCGACGAGCGCTGTCGCGTGGACTACACGGTGGTCCCGGGTTCCCGCGGGAAGTGTGCCGATACGGGCAGCAGCACCGATGAAACCCCCTCGTTCCCCGTGTGTTCAGGCCGGCGACCCACCTAACGAGCAAGATCCTCCCATCGTGAAAGGACATGTGTGATGTCAACCGGCGTGATCATTGGTGTCATCGTCGCCGTCGTCATCGTGGCGGCGTTGGTCGTCTGGCTGGTGGTGGCCCGGCTTCGGCGCCGACAACAGCTGCGGGACCGGTTCGGCCCTGAGTACGACAAGGCTGTCGACGACGGCCAGAACCGGCGGGCAGCCGAGCGGGAGCTCGGTGAGCGCGAGAAGCGTCACGAGCAGTTCGACATCACGCCGTTGTCGCCGACCGCGCGAGACGGTTACGCGCAGCAGTGGGCCTTGATCCAGGCGAAGTTCGTCGACCGCCCCGACATCGCGGTGGCAGAGGCGGACCGGCTCGTGGTCGTGGTCATGGGTGAGCGGGGCTACCCGACCGAGGACTACCAGCAACAGGTCACCGACCTGTCGGTCCAGCACGCCTCGACACTCGAGCATTACCGCAGCGCACACGACATCAAGACCCGGCACGACCAGAGCCAGGTGTCCACGGAGGAACTTCGGAAGGCGATGGTGCACTACCGGTCACTGTTCGAGGACCTACTCGACCCCACTGTGGACGGTCGAGCCGACCACGTCGACAACGCCGGCCGCGGCGTGAACCCGAACCCTCGAACCTGAACCAGGAGCCATGGCATGCATCCCGACCAGGGAACCGACAATCATCCCGCCAAGGACCAACTCACGCCAAATGGAGCCGTTCCAGACGACATCCAGCCGCGCACAGCGGACCTGACCGCCGGCCCCGATAACCATCACGACCGGCTCGTCGATGCCCCGCCTCTAGCTGTCGATGGCCATACCTCACCTCCGGCGGTCGGTGACGACGAATCACCCGTGCACCTGTTCCATCCCGAGGCGGCCAAACGGTTCCGGGTCGAATGGCAGCAGATCCAAACCAGATTCGTCGACGACCCAAAGGACGCGGAACAGGGCGCCGATCACCTCCTCGCCGAGGTACTGCAATCACTGGCCAGCACATTCACCGAACGCAAACACGAACTGGAAGGGCAGTGGCACGGCGAATCCGAGGCCCTGACCGAGGACCTGCGACTCGCCCTGCGCCGTTACCGGACGTTCTTCAACCAGCTTCTCGACGCCTGACCCCTAGCGCGCCACCACACGCACCCCGAGCCCTCGGCGAGCCAGAGGGCTCTGGCGTGAGAGTTGGGATCGTTCATCGACAAGATGGGAGGAGGGCCATGGAGTTGTCGCGGCGGGAAAAGGAGATCCTCGCCCAGATCGAGGGCGAGTTCACCCCGAAGGAAGCAGGCATGGCGGCGGCGCTGAACGCGGAGTCCGTCCGCCGCCAGTCCTCGCCTGCGGCGCGGACCTGGCTCCGCCTCCTGGGACTGCTCGCCCTCGGACTCGCCATGATCCCGATCGGCATACGGCTGTTCGGCCTCGGACCAATCGGCGTAGGCGTCCTCACGCTCTGCGTCATTGCACCCTGGACCCTTCTCGCCGCCGCCCGCCTCGCCCACAGCACAACCGGCGAGCAGCCGCCAACCACCACCCCGCCAGCCGCGTGATCTCCGCAACGCGACTGGCGCGGTCCGCAGCCCGGGTAGGCCGCGGCGGCGGGGGTTGTCGCACTGGCACGTCCTGTTCGTGGCAGCGTGGCGGGCGTAGCGTCAGGTCAGCGCGTCTCTGCCGGTCCCGGTACCGGGATGCTGAAGATTTCGCCGCTCTGGCCTCGGTGGCTGTCTGGAGACAACGGGCGAACCGAGGTGCGACTCTCATGGCGTCAATAGGTAGGCAGGTTCGGCAGGGGTTCGGGGCCAAGCCCGTGGGGCGTGACGCGGCATCCAGTCGCTGGCTGGAAGGACTCGCCCGTGGCGGGCTGGTGGCCTGCGGTGTCAACTATGCGCTGATCAGTCTGCTGGCCGTACAGATTCCCCCACTGGGAGAAGTCCGCACGGTGCGGGGCCTCTCGCAGATCTTTTTCATCACCCCGGACACACGTTATACATTCCGACCACGACCGGCGTGGTGAGCGAGCATCTGCTCGTACAGGTCGACGTAGCCGTGGCTGTCCACCGCGTGCGGGACTCGATGGCGGCTTAACAGCAGGTTCGGTGGGTACTCTCAAACGCGTGATCGATGACTCGCCCGAGGTCGCGGCGGCGTTCCCTGAGTTGAGTCAGGGCATCACAGCCGACTACAGCGATGAGGACGAGCCGGTCCTGCGGTGGCCGGGTGGCTCCGAGGTGGACACGTGGCGGGACAACTATCCGTATCGGTCGCGGATGAGCCGGGTGGAGTACGACCGGACGAAGCGACTGCTGCAGATCGAGCTGTTGAAACTCCAGTACTGGGTGGCCGCGGCACGTCAGCAGATGGTGATCGTGTTCGAGGGTCGGGACGCGGCCGGTAAGGGCGGCACCATCAAGCGGTTCACCGAGCATCTCGACCCGCGCGGTGCTCGGGTGGTCGCGCTCGGCAAGCCCACTGAGCGGGAAGAGAGCCAGTGGTATTTCCAGCGCTACGTCCAGCATCTGCCGGCGGCCGGCGAGATGGTGCTGTTCGACCGGTCCTGGTACAACCGCGCCGGGGTGGAGCGGGTGATGGGCTTCTGCTCCGATGAGCAGTACGAGCGGTTCGTCCACCAGACGCCGGCGTTCGAGGAGATGCTCGTCGACGACGGCGTGCTCCTGGTGAAGCTGTGGTTCTCGGTGTCCCAGGCCGAGCAGCGCACCCGGTTCCTGATCCGCCAGATCGACCCCGTACGGCGGTGGAAACTCAGCCCCAACGACATCAAGGCGCTGGACCGCTGGGACGCCTACACCACGGCCAAAGTCGCCATGTTCCGGGCAACCGACACCGACAGCGCCCCGTGGACAGTGGTCAAGAGCAACGACAAGAAACGCGCCCGCACCGAGGCGATGCGCAGCGTCCTGGCCCGGTTCGACTACGACGACAAAGACCCCGACATCGTCGGCGAACCAGACCCGCTCATCGTCGGCTCGGCCGCGACCCTGCTGGAACCCGGCGAGGACGACACCTCGCTCAGCCCCACCCCCATCGCCGCAAAACCCACCGACGCCCTCCTCGGCCCCGGCCACCACCCGACCACCCAACGTTGACCCGCTTGGGTCTATCCCATGATCGGTGTTTCCGGCGTTGTTGATCAGTAGGTCTCGGCTCCCGGCCAGCGGTCACC
>NZ_SWMS01000067.1 GCF_005146945.1 Prauserella endophytica | reverse complement strand
CTTTCTGGATCGCGTCGGGCAATCCGATCTTGGTCCATCCGCGGCTTACACAGTTGTCATGACACGGCCCGAGCATGAGGAACAGCCCGACTTCGGCGGTGCTGGACAGTCCTTGGTGGAAGGTGCGGATCCCGCGGCGGTGCAGCGGGACCCGGGCGCCCACCACCAGCCCCGTGACGTAGACGGCGAGGAAGCCGGAGGCGCCCACCGCCGCGGCGGCACCGTAGGACAGTCCGGCGACGCCGAGCGCGAGGACCGGATAGGCGCCTTCGGGGCCGAGGTTGGGGCGCATGAGCATCCAAGTGCCGGCGAGGCCGGCCAGTGCGCCGACACCGAGGCCACCGCCCAGTTGCAGCAGCGCGAACGTGACCCAGTCGCCAATTCCGGGATCGGCACGCCAGGTCTCGATCAACCCGATCGTGAGCATGATCGCGATCGGGTCGTTCGCACCGGATTCGACCTCCAGTAGCGAGGCCAGTTTCCGCGGCAGCGGGGCCCGGCGCAACATGGCGAAGACCGCAGCGGCGTCGGTCGAGGCCACCACAGCGCCGATCAGGAACGCGGTCAACAGCTCCACATCGAGCAGGAGATACGCACCGCCACCCACCACGCCCGCGGTGATGAGCACGCCGACGGTGGCCAGCAGTGAGCCAGGCAGCGCTGCCTGCCGCAGATCACCGGGTTTGGTGGTCAGCCCACCCTCATACAGGATCAACAACAGCGCTATGGTCCCCCCGATCTGGGCGACACGCGGGTCGGACAGACTGACCAACGCGAGCCCGTCGTCACCGATGACCATGCCCAGCACGAGGAACAGCAACAGACCGGGCAACCGCAGCCGGTTGGCGAACCCGGCCGCGAGAACACCACCCACCAACAGCACCGCAACCAGCAGGATCCACCAGTCGGCAGGTAATTGAATGCTCATAGCTCCACGGTTTCCGGTGTCCACATACGATCACGACCCTACCCAACACATCAGGTCGAATCGGGCAAATGGTGCAGGTCGGAGGCTGTGATGGCGGACGATAAGCATGTCGTCTCCCGTGTGCTGGTGCCATTGGACGGCACCGACGAGGCGCAGCGGGCACTCCTGCCCGCACTGCGGGTTGCCCAGACGCTGGATTGCCCTATCGAGCTGGTCACCGTCTACGACCCGGTCAACGGACGCTGGGCCCGTGACCTCGACGACATCGCCGAGCTGTTGCCCTACGACCAGGTCGAGGTCGCTGTCGTCGGCGCCGGATGGCCGGGCGAGGTGATCGCCGACATGGCCGGCGAGAACCCCGGAACCCTGATCTGCATGTCGGCGCAACACCGCGACGAGGTTGATCGTCTCGTCCTCGGCAGCGTCTCCGCGCATCTGCTGCGCACCAGCCGTGCGCCGACCCTGGTGGTCGGTCCCGGCTACGAGCTTTCGCGACTGCCCCGCCGCTATGAACGTCTCGTGGTCTGTCTCGATGGCTCCGACCGTGCCGAAACAGCCCTCGCCGTCGCCACCACGTGGGCCCGCCTCTTCGCTACCGAGGTCGAGCTCGTGCACGTCGCGTTTCCGAGAGAAACCCCGGGAAACCTGGAAGCTCTCGGAGCGGGCCTGTCCCGAGCTGCCGACGCACTGGCCGATGACGGTGTTCAGGCCAGTGCCACCCTGCTCACCGGCGACAATCCCGCCGCCAGTATCGCCGAGCTGCTCCAGTCCCGCCCGGCCACACTCGCGATCACCGCCACACACGGGAGTACCGGGCTCACCCGACTCCTGCTGGGCAGCGTCACCACTGAACTGCTCACGCGCAGTCCCACCCCCGTCCTGGTCGCTCCCGTCACCTGAACGCATCTCCCCAGGGCAGCGGTGATCAACATGTCCGATGCCCGTGTCAGTCGTACCCTGAAAGGTGGCTTCAACCGGCGATCGGGACCGGAGGAGGTCGCCCGGCATGCCCGATACCTCCATGTACCTGTTGCGGCTCGCCCGGCGTCTCCGCCCGGGGCGAAGCCCTGTGGCGCGAGGCTCCGACCGAATCGAGGCCGCTGCTCTCGTGATCGTTGTGCTGCTGTCGCTGCTGACCATCCCCGTTGTCGTTACTCACGGGCAGCGCAGCTACGCACACAACCGCCAGATCGCCGAGGAAGCGATGGCCAGCCGGTACGAAACCACGGCCACCCTGCTCGCCGACGCCCCATCGAGACCCCGAGCTGGGCGCGGGCCAGTCAGTGAGAACGGCACGCGCGCGCAGGCCCGGTGGACCACATCCGAGGGCATCGAGCTCACGGGGGCTGTCCCGGCCAGTTCCGGGATGTCCGCGGGCAGCGAGGTACCGATCTGGATTGACACTGCTGGCGAGGTGACGTCGTCACCCGCCACGCCGCAGGACGCCGCCGGTCATGCCGCAGCCACCGCCATCGCTACCTGGCTGATTGTGGTCGGCGCGTTGTCGGCCGCCTTCTGGCTCCTGCGGGCAGGACTTGACCAGCATCGCTACGCCCACTGGGCACACGAGTGGGCACGCCTGAACACCGGCCACGGCCCGCCCTGAACGCCCCAACCGCGACGACGGCGCGCGGGCCGCGTCTAACCCCAGGACAAGGTCGTGTACCAGAACGTCAGCACCGCACCCGGCCCGAGCAACACACAGAGACCAATACCGCCGTAAAACGGCTTGTCCTTCACGAGCATCGCCACCATCAGCACGGCCGCGGCCACGAGCGAAATGATCAACAGTTGTCGCCGGTTCGTGGAAGCTGACCCCCAGGAGTCTTCCGAAAGTTGACCCCCTCTGAGGTAGGAGGGTGTTGAACGTGGAGGACTGGGCGGAGATCCGCCGGTTGCATCGAGCTGAGGGCGTGCCGATCAAGGAGATCGCCCGACGGATGGGAATTGCCCGGAACACGGTGCGGGCGGCGTTGAAGTCGGACGGGCCGCCGAAGTATCAGCGGGCCTCGCGCGGCTCGGTGGCCGACTCGTTCGAGCCGCAGATTCGGGCGCTGCTGGCGGAGTGGCCTCGTATGCCGGGTCCGGTGATGGCGCAGAGGATTGGCTGGCCGCACTCGATGTCACCGCTGAAGAAGAAGCTGGCCATGTTGCGTCCGGAGTATGCCGGGGTGGACCCGGTCGATCGGGTGGTTTACGAGCCTGGGCAAATCGCTCAGTGCGATCTGTGGTTTCCCGAACCACCCATCCCGGTCGCTGCCGGGCAGGACCGGGTGTTGCCGGTGTTGGTGATGACGCTGGGGTTCTCTCGGTTTCTGACGGCGACGATGATCCCGTCGCGGCAGGCCGGGGACATCTTGTCGGGGATGTGGCAGTTGATCGACGGGATCGGAAGGGTGACGAAACAGCTTGTCTGGGACCGAGAATCCGCGATCGGCGGGACCGGGCGGGTCAGCGCGCCGGCGGCGGCGTTCGCCGGGACGCTGGCCACGAAGATCGTGCTCGCGCCGCCGCGAGACCCGGAGTTCAAGGGCATGGTCGAGCGGAACAACCAGTATCTGGAGACCTCGTTCCTGCCCGGCAGGGTCTTCACCTCACCCAGGGACTTCAACACCCAGCTCGGCGAATGGCTGGCTCGGGCCAACACCCGGACGGTCCGCTCGATCCGGGGGCGTCCGGTCGAGCTGTTGGAGACCGACTACCAGGCGATGCTGCCGCTGCCGCCGGTCGCGCCACCGATTGGGCTGAACCAGCGGATCCGGCTCGGCCGGGACTACTACGTGCGGGTCGACACCGTCGACTACTCCGTCGACCCGCGGGTGATCGGCCGTTTCGTCGACGTCACCGCTTCACCGGCCGAGGTGAGGGTGTTCTGCGACGGGCAGTTGGTTGCTCGGCATGAACGTTGCTGGGCCAAGCAGGTCGTGGTCACCGACCCCGCCCACCAAGCCGCCGCAGCGGCGCTGCGGAAGAACTTCGCAGCCGAACGGCTGCGCCGCGAGACCGCCGGACAGACCCGCCGTCACGCCGACGGACACGTTGTCGCGATGCGGGCCCTGCCGGACTACGACGCGCTCTTCGGCGTCGATTTCACTGCCCCACCAACGAAAGCGAGTAACACGTGAGTCCCACCTCATCCCAGCCCCAGGTCTTGGCTGCTGCGCCGAAAGACGGACTGCCCTCCCAGATCGCCTATCTGGCCCGGGTCCTCAAGACCCCGACGATCGCCGCGTTCTGGGAACAACTGGCCGACCAGGCCCGCGACGAGAACTGGTCGCACGAGGAATACCTTGCCGCCTTGCTGCAGCGCCAAGTCGCCGACCGTGAGTCGAAGGGCACCGTAATGCGGATCCGGACCGCCCACTTCCCGGCGGTCAAGACGCTGGAGGACTTCAACCTTGATCACCTGCCCTCGCTGCGCCGCGACGTCCTGGCGCACCTGTCGACCGCCACATTCATCGCCAAGGCCGAGAACGTGATCCTGCTCGGCCCGCCCGGAATCGGAAAAACTCACCTCGCGATCGGCCTCGGGGTCAAGGCCACGCAGGCCGGCTACTCGGTGCTGTTCGACACGGCCAGCAACTGGATCGCCCGTCTCACCGAGGCACATCACGGCAACCGGCTGGAGGCCGAGTTGAAGAAGATCCGCCGTTACAAACTGATCATCATCGACGAGGTCGGCTACATCCCGTTCGATCAGGACGCGGCCAACCTGTTCTTCCAGCTCATCGCCACCCGCTACGAGCAGGGCTCGGTCATGGTCACCTCGAACCTGCCCTTCGGCCGCTGGGGTGAGACGTTCTCCGACGACGTCGTGGCGGCGGTTATCTCGACTTCGATTTCCGAATCTTGCCGTTGACCTGGTATTTCGTGTCGTGGACAGGTGTCTT
>NZ_SWMS01000066.1 GCF_005146945.1 Prauserella endophytica | reverse complement strand
CAACCGCATACCACTCCACTAAGATAAGAAACACATCATCCGTGGCTTACACGGAAATCATGACAGTGCCACGCCCGGTCAGCGGGACCAGGATCAGGAACCGGCTGGTCCGCTCGACCAGACTCGCCACCGCCGTCTTGCCGCCCTTGCCGATGATTAAGTCGCCTTCCCAGTGCCCGGGCACCGCGCGGCCCTCGACCTCGGCGGGACGTTCATCGAGGTAGCGGGGCTCGCGGATACGCGGCGCCGGAGCCGGACGAGGCCCCCTGCGCTCGGTGCGGCCCGAGCGCAGCGCGACAAGTTCGCGGCGCAACGTGGCCACCGGTTGGGCGTAGACCCACTGGTAGATCGCTTCGTGACTCACCCGGCAAGCGTCCCGCCCGACGTGATCACATGCCACCCGCCCGGCGATCGACGCCGGTGACCAGCCCCGACGCAGCCACTCGATCACCCTGGCCAGCAACTGCGGGCACCGTGCCACCGCCATCGGCTTCGGCCGCGATCGAGCCGCTCCCGCCGCCCGCTCCGCCTCCACAGCCCGATACCGATCACGCCCGCCGTGACGGGCCACCTCCCGCGACACAATCGAGGCATCACGACCAATCCGGACCGCGATGTCCCTGAACTCCAACGACTCGGCCAACCCCCGAGAGATCTCCTCCCGATCAGCCAAGGTCAACATCCTGCGCACGACAGGGAATCCTTCCCCACCGAACATCAAGATCAAATGCTACGACCGTCTGAACCCACCGGCGCCTGCTGCTGTTGGTCGGCAGCTACCAGGAGGGCGAGGAAGCGCTCACCGAACTGGTCCGCATGCGTCCAGAGTGGAGAGACCAGATTCTGCGGATGGTTCCCGACGACGACACCGTCACCCACCACTGGAGCACCATCGCCCGCGGGAACATCCACACACTGTCCGATCACGAGCACGTCTGGATCCTGATCGCGCCGCAGCTGGCGATCGAACGCGGGCACAACATCCTCAACGATCAGCAGGTCGCTGCGCTCGGCGCCGCCCTGTACCTGGTCCGACCGCACCTGCACCCCGAGGACCTCAGCTACCACGTGCAAAGCATGAGCCGGTGGGCGGTGGAAGAGATCCGTAACGGCTTGCCCTCGGCAGGACCAGCCACCGCAGCGATCGGCGCACGAGCGCAGATGTTCCGCCAGATCGCTCGGCGGGACTGGATGGACCGTCTCGAAGAACCCCTGCGCTACTCGCTGACCAAATCGAACTCACCCGAGCGGCGCGCGATGGACTGGACGAACATCCCGCCGCTGAACCAGGTGATCGGCCGCATGCTCCGCGGTGGTGCGACCGCCCGCGTGTACTTCTGCGACGCGGCGTTCGCCCCAGCCGAACCGGACAGCCCGCTGTTGGGCATGTACCGCGCTCTCGACCACGCACTCGTCGGCCCCGACGCCGACATCGCGGAAGCCCTCTACCGGCCCCTGCACAGCGCCTTGAAAACACTCCTGGAGAAATACCGTGGCAATCTATGACAAGCTCCAGCCGATGGCCCTGCACGTCGGCGACATCACCGGCCATCCCCTGGGCCGCTACCGCGCCTACGAGTTCCCCACGGTCTGGGCAACGGCGCTGCGCAATGAGGTCTTCCTGCCCTACGACGACGAGGACCCCGACCAGCCACGCGGCCTGCCGCTGTGGGCCGTCACCAACGCCATCTCAGCCCTGATGCCGCAGGTGCTGACCCACGATGCCCGCGGGTTCGCCGACACCACCTGGCTGGCCTGGAACACCGCCGCCAACGGCCCCGCCCCCGACGAGAACCTCATCGTCGAATGCGTCCGCGGCGGCCTCATCGCCGCAGCAATGAACCGCAACACCAAGGCAGTTCGCCGCGGGCAACGACCCCCGATCGACCTCGACGCCCTCGCCGCCGTGGTCACCGACTTCCGCACTGAAGACCTCCAGCACGACGACCGTGAGCTGCGCGTCACGCCAGGGACGCCGTTGGCACGGGAAGACTTTCTCGTGCTGCCCCAACTGCTCGCCATCACCCTCGTGTCCACAAACTGGCAGGTCGACTACACCGGCTGGGATCGCGAGGAAGAGAAACCGATCCCTGGCCGCGCCTTCGGATGGCGACGGACCGCCAGCCACGCTGGCGGCGCGGAGATGGTGTCCTGGCCACCACACGTGTACACGAGCAAGAACGGCACCCGTTACCCGTGGTCCTACATCCTCCGCCTGACCGCACAAACCATGCCGTTCGACGCGTCCCCACGCATCCATACCCACGTAGGTATCCGGCGGTGGGCTCGCAGCCCCGTCTTCGACCCCGAACGCGCCATCGGCGTGCACCTACTCTCACCCTCGCCGTGGGCCGACCACACCTCGCCGTTCGGAATCGCCAGCATCAAGTGGCACAAGAGCCGCAGCGGCAGCGACGGCTTCCTCGACTGGAACGATGACCTCGCCCCGACACTGGCCAGGCTGACCTCCGCCACCCGACTGCCCACTCCGAAGGCGTTGGCCCGAGACCCTCTGGGCCACCTCGAACCGGAACCAACCGAACACGCCCCTCACCCTCACCCGATCGCCGGCGTGCCGTTCCGCTACGGCCTTGGCGACAAATGCAAGCACGCCATTGGAGACGGTGTGTCCGCCCGCGACCGCTGGCGCCTGTTCACCCAACTCCAGCAGGCGCTCGCCGATGTCACCCAACCAGTGCAGCCGCACACCAAGATCCGGGTTGGCACTCGATCTCGGCCCAGCGAGAGCGATCTCATCTGTATCAATCCCACCCATCTGGCAGCAGCAACCGAGAACCATCTCGAACTGATCTTGCTGTTCGACTCCACCGTCATGCGCAGCGCCCTGATGGACGCCGCAGCTGCTGCACTCGGTCTGACCTGGACCCCTGAAGAACTCACGCCCGCCGACCCCAGCCAAGTCATCGAACACAGGGAGCAGAAGGGCCCGCTCGCGGTAACCGTCCGCGTCGAGCCGATCGGCGCGCTCGGTTCGGAACTCACCCCCAACCCCACCATCACCTCTCGCAAGGACCGCGCAGCTGCTGCGTCCGCCGAGCGGCGAACCCAAGGCTTCCGCTACTTCACGTCCCGCCCAACGCCGACCAGCGCCCGGTTCGCCATCATCGAGATGCGCAACGAGGACAGCTTCACCGCCGACACTGACCCCAAGAAGGCGCTCAAGGCCGGCGCGTTGGACGCCCAGGTACTCACGCAAAACATCACGCCACCGAAGCCGCAAGGACGCGGACCCGGCAAAGAGTCAGAAGACGGCCCCCGGCAGAGGGCACGGAGCAGTACCCGAGACCTCCTGATCCGACAGACAGGGATAGTCACACCTCCCGACATCCTCGGCCTACCGGATGAACCACTCCAGGACATCACCACGGTCGGACTCTGGGTAGTGCGTCGAAACGGTGATTCCCGAGCCGTGCTGCCGCTGGCGGTCGCCCGCATCCCGGACGAGCCCTACGTCCGCGTCCGCCTGCCCTACATGGATGAGTGGCTCCCGATGCGCCGAGCGCTGCTCGCACTCAGCGACACCGCCGCCGAACGCGTCTTCACCTCGACTCAGGTGCGGGAGTTCTTCGGCGAGATCACCGCCGAGGTCTGCGACGGCAGTGACATTGCGCTCTTCACCCTGGCCCAGAACATGCGCGGCCTGTGCAAAGGGCTCACCAATGACAACCTGCGACCAGACGTGCTCGCCTTCGACCCAGACGGGTCTGTGCCCGCAGACCAAATCAAAGGGCTGCGGCACCTGCGGTTGCGGACGAACCTACGCCACGAGACGAGCCAGGTCTTCGCGCACGGCGACGCCGTCGGCGAAACCAGTGTCGGGCACGCAGCGTGGCTGTGGGAGGACGTCGACCATCCGCGCCGGTTCTACAGCACGCCGGGCAAACCCAGCACCGCAGGGAAAGGATCACCGCAGGGCTCGCGGCTCGAAGCGCATCTCACGAAGTACGGCATGCGCGTCGACACCCTTGCCGACGTGTGGAATCCCCGCCTGCTGGAAATCACTGCGGCAGTGCTACACCCAGGCGACAACCCCAAAGCCTGGACAGCAATCGCGCACCAGCATCGCTACATCTGCGCCCACTACGCAGATCCCCTTGCGATCCCCGCCGAACTCCACCTCGCCAACAAGATCGGCGAATACTTGCTGCCGCGGCGGGAACTGGAACGGTTCGAAGACGTGAGCAGCTGACATGAGCGATCGCGGATCTTCGCCTGCGCGGGCGACCCCCGCGCACGCGAAGCCGCGCACGCTGAAGTTGAACCCCCGTCAAAGGAAGTACCTGGAGCTGCTCTACCAAGCGGACCAAGAGGCCGAGAAGCGACAGCGGCGCCGATGGCACCAGAGTTTGCGGCGAGAGCCGGCGCACCACTGGCGGTGGATCCCCTTCTCTACCGACCATCCCCGAGCTGGTGTCACCGAGATGCAGCAACGCTTGACGCAAGAAGGCATCCATGACCCCGGATCCGGCGCGACGCTCTCCGCGCTCCTCCGCCGCGGGCTCATCGAAGTACGAACCGTCGACATCAACACATCCCACGGCACCGCGCCGCAACGGCAGGTCCGGCTCACCCGAACTGGCCGCCAAACCGTGCGGGAAGCACTCCCACCTCGTGACCAAGCTAGCCAGGCGATGCCAGCCTGGCTCACCCAGGCACTCACCGCGGTCCGGGATGCGCCCCTCCCAGGGCTACCCAAGACGGCCATCAGTCGCATTGCCGCCCGAAGGCTCGGCCCAGCCGGCCACCACTACATCGAGGACGCAAACGCTTGGGCCTACAAACTCACACCGGAAGGCGCTAAGTACCTCGACCAAATCACGGCAGGACAAGGACATGCGCCTTGAGGTGGCGCAGACCCTGGAACATGACCGACTGCTTAGCGGCAAGCCGGGAGTGTTCCAAGATCGGTGTTTCTGGCCCGACACGCCGGGCTGATGGTCTGGCAGGATGGGCACTGTG
>NZ_SWMS01000065.1 GCF_005146945.1 Prauserella endophytica | reverse complement strand
AACACGGCCAACAACCACCCCACCTTCAGCGGATCCAGGTTCAACGCAGTGAAGGTGGCCTTCACTGCGGTTGGCGCCCACTCAGAAGTCGCGCACCACGCAGACCGAGTCGCGCACCGGGTCGGTCGCGTAGACCACGCGGGTGCGCTGGTCCACGGCCACGGCGCCGGGATTGATTCCGAGCGCCAGCTCTCCCGTCCGCTCGCCCTGGGCCCCGTCGATCCGCACCAGCCCGTTCGCCCCGCCGTTGGCGTAGACGGTGGCGGTGCCCTGGTGCACGGCGACGGCCGAGGCGGCGCTGCCGAGCAGGATCGTCGCCTTCTCGGTGCGGTTGGAACCGTCGAGCACGGACAGGTGGTGGATGCCGGCGTTGGCGACGTAGACGGTGTTGCTCAGCCGGTGCACCGCGACCCCTGCCGGGGAGCGGCCTGCCGGGATCGAGCCCGTGAACCGTTCGGTATGCAGGTCGAGCACCTCGACCCGCGCCTCGCCCACGCTCGTGCAGTACGCCAGCCGCCTTCCGGGATCGACGCAGATCCCGGCGAGGGCGTCCGACTCGCCCGGCACCAGGTTCGCGAACGACCCTGCCGCGCCGTCGAGCACCGTGACCGTTCCGCTCGCCTCACTGGCGACGTAGACCGTGTCGGTGGTTTCGTCCACCGCGAGCGCCGCCGCCCCGGGCCCCGCCGCGATCGTGGTCAGCACCCGGCCGGTGGCCCCTTCGAACACGGTCACCGTCCCGGCCGGCCGGTTGCTCGCGTAGACCCGGCCGGTGACCTCGTTCACCGCGACGTCGCTCACCGTGGACCCGACCGGCACCACCGCGCGCAACGCGCCCGTGCGGTCGAGCACGCACACCGTGCCGTCGCCCTCGCAGCCGACGTAGACCGATCCGGTGAGTGAGTTCACAGCCACGCACGACGGCGACCGGCCCACGGAAACGGCCGTGACCTGTGTCGCTCCGGCCCTTCCCGTCGGGAGGAGCGAGGCCAGCGCGGCCATCGCCGTTCCGAGCACCACGCGGCGCGCCCACCTCGGCTCGGCCACTCCGACCTCCTGTTTTTCCTCCACGTTTCTGCGCTGTTGTCGGTCGGACCGTAACCTGAGGGCAGGCTGAACGTCGGCTGAAATGCGAGTGTGATTGCGGCTTCGCCCCTGCCGAGTGACGTTCACCAGGAACTTCGCAAGCATCGACGGCGTTCGATCTAGTGGAGCCGGCGCCCAACGGCCGGCACTCGAAGGGAGGCATGAGCACGTGCACAAGCACCGCAACGGGCTGAAGACCGCGATGCTGCTCGGCCTGCTGAGTGCCATCATCATCGCGATCAGCGGGCTGTTCGGCCGCGGCGCGCTGTTCATCGGCCTCGCGATCGCGATCGGCATGAACGCCTACGCGTACTTCCAGTCCGACAAGCTCGCCCTGCGCGCCATGCGCGCGCGGCCGGTGTCGGAGGCCCAGCAGCCCGCGATGTACCGCATCGTTCGCGAGCTGGCTACCCAGGCGCGCCAGCCCATGCCGAGGCTCTACATCAGCCCCACGCAGGCGCCCAACGCGTTCGCGACGGGCCGCAACCCGCGCAACGCCGCCGTGTGCTGCACCACCGGCATCCTGGAGATCCTCGACGAGCGCGAGCTGCGGGCCGTGCTGGGCCATGAGCTGTCCCACGTCTACAACCGCGACATACTCATCTCCTGCGTGGCCGGTGCGCTGGCCAGCGTGGTGAGCGTGCTGGCGAACCTGGCGCTGTTCACCGGGGGCAACCGCGAGGGGGGCAACCCGCTCGTCTCGCTGCTGCTCGTGTTCCTCGGCCCCATCGCGGCCGGGATCATCAAGATGAGCGTCAGCCGCTCGCGGGAGTACCAGGCCGATGCCTCGGGCGCGGAGCTGACCGGCGACCCGCTCGCGCTCGCCTCGGCGCTGCGCAAACTGGAGCGGGGCACCAGAGCCCTGCCGCTCGCGCCGGAGCCCAAGGTCGTCTCTCAGTCGCACCTGATGATCGCCAACCCGTTCCGGCCGGGTCAGCGGCTCTCGCAGCTGTTCTCCACGCACCCGCCGATCGAGGACCGCGTGCGCAGGCTGGAGGAGCTGGCCCGCAGGCGGTACTGAGGCGGCTCAGCCGGAGGCGCCCGCGGCCATGGCGACGTCCATCACGTAGTCGCCGTAGCCGCTCTTGGCGAGCTTCGCACCCAGCTGGTAGCACTCGTCAGCCGTGATGAAGCCCATGCGCAGCGCGATCTCCTCCAGGCACGCGATGCGGACCCCGGTGCGGTGTTCGAGCACCTGCACGAACTGGGCGGCCTCGAGCAGCGAGTCGTGCGTGCCGGTGTCGAGCCACGCGAAACCGCGGCTGAGCTCCACGAGCCGCGCGCGGTCCTGGCGCAGGTAGGCCATGTTGACGTCGGTGATCTCCAGCTCGCCTCGCTTCGAGGGCGTGAGGCCCTTCGCGATCTCCACCACCTGGTTGTCGTAGAGGTACAGACCGGTGATGGCGCGGTTGGAGCGCGGCCGCTCCGGCTTCTCCTCGATGGAGACCAACCTGCCGTCGGCGTCCATCTCGCCGACGCCGTAGCGCTGGGGGTCCTTGACGGGGTAGCCGAACAGCACACAGCCGTCCAGAGTGGACACCTGTTCCTGCAGGGTCCGCGAGAAGCCCTGGCCGTAGAAGATGTTGTCGCCGAGGATGAGCGCCACGTCGTCGTCGCCGACGAAATCCGCGCCGATCACGAACGCCTCGGCAAGCCCGTTGGGCGCGGCCTGCTCGGCGTAGCTCAGTTCCAGCCCGAACTGGCTGCCGTCACCGAGCAGGCGCCGGAAGTTCGGCAGGTCCGTGGGCGTGGAGATGACCAGCACCTCGCGGATCCCGGCCAGCATGAGCACCGAGAGCGGGTAGTAGATCATCGGCTTGTCGTAGACCGGGAGCAGCTGCTTGGAGATCGCCTGTGTGATGGGGTGGAGCCGGGTGCCGCTGCCACCAGCCAGCACGATGCCCTTCATCAACTACTCCTGCCGTCACTCGGTCGTGAATGGCCAGGGTATCGCGGCGGTCAGCGGGCCGGCCCCCTGCCGAAGTAGGCCTTGCACACCCCGTTGGTGTAGTCCGCGGCGATCTGCAGCACGTTCTCGCCGTCGTCCACGGGCAGCAGCGTGGAGCTGTAGTTCGGGCACCAGTTGTCGTAGGGCCTGCGCACGTGGACGGGAGCGGGCACCTCGTACCAGTCACCCGCGCCGAGGTGGTCGTTGGCGAGCAGGGTCCGCCCGTTGCCGGGCAGCGGCTTGCCGTTCCGGTCGACGTAGATCTGGCCGACCATGAGAATCCGGGTGCCCGTGGGGCCGCCGGGGAACAGCGTGATGGTCTGGGCGTGCTGGAAGTGGTTGCCGCTCGCGGTGTCCACCCTGGTGCCAGGGGCCTTCGGGTCGCCGTAGTTGGCGCCGTCCGGGGAGATCTTGAAGTACGGGTCGCAGAAGCGGTCACCGTAGTTGCAGATCTCGTAGGCGAAGTAGTACCGCCCGTCGGGCAGCCTGCGCACGATCGGCATGCCGGGACGCACGCGGTCGGGTGGGATGGCCATCGTGCGCTGCTTGGTGCCCCAGTTGATGCCGTCGGTGCTGGCGACGCGGTTGAGAACCTGGCCGTAGCGGGGCGCCTCGGTCTCGTCGGCGTAGTGCATCCAGAGGTTGCCGCCCACGTCGACGGTGAACTCGGGCTCCCACACGCCGTCGTAGTTGTGGGAGCGAACGGGCTCGGCGAGGAAGCTCCAGCTGCGACCGAGGTCACGGCTGGCCCACACGCGGATGCCGATGCGCCGATCGGGCCCCGCCTTCTGCCGGTAGCTCGCGGCCCACAGCAGCGTCCCGGCCCGCAGCCGTCCAACGCGTTCCGGCAGCTCGTAGAGCGTGCCGCAGCACATTCCAGCGGCCCCGGCGGGATCACGCACGGCGCCGACCCTGGTGAACGTGCGGCCCTCGTCGGTGCTTTCGAAGATCGGCGCGTAGTTGCCGGCGGAGTCCCTGCTGGTGACGGAGGCGAGGATGCGCCCGTTGCCGAGCAGCCCGCTGTGCTCGAGGCGGATCAGCCGGGGGTAGGAACCGAGCCCGTCGTGGAGAAGCTCTCGCTCGGCGGCCGCCGCGGGCGCGACGACCCCCGAGAGCGTGAGCAGGCAGAACAGCAGGACGCAGACCTTGCGCATGGTGATCCCCTTCGCGCTGTGACGGAGGGATTACACCATGACGTGATCTTGTGCGTCGCGTCGTGGCGGCTTCTTCTCTGGCACTCTTCGCGGCCTGCGGGCAACGGTGTCCGGCGGGTCCGCCGGACACCGTCAGCGCTGCCGCGTCAGCGGTAGTTGGTGAACTGCGCCTGACCTGTGTCGACGCGTCTAGCGAGGGCTCTGGCCTGCGCTTATCGGTGGTCGTCTGCCGTTGGTGATCGTCGCTGGCCGGTGCCATCTGTACCGGATTTGTACCCGGCCATGGGTTAGCACTGCGGGGCCAGAGTTGAAGCGACGAATGGCGACCGGCACCGTTTGCCGTGCTAGGTGGGTGTCTGACGAGCGGTGACCGCTCTACGGTTTTGCCGCGAGTGCAGCATCGACCCGACGCAACGATGCCGCCCACTCTGCGGTTTTCGGGCACACTGCGTGGACTACCGCGTGGATGTCCGCCGCATCTCGGTGGAGCTCGCGGTTGATGATCGGTTCCAAATGCGCGATTCGATTGCGGAGCTGATGCAGTCGGCGCATCGGCTCGTCCACTGCGGTACGTCGTCCGTGGACGTGGGGGAATCCGTGCCGAATCGACTCAAGCCACAGCGTGTGCTCATACCGGGCTGCCAGGAGGTACCGCCAGAAGCCGAAGGAAAGCTCGGCAACAACAGCACCGACCGGCGGCTTCGGCTTGGTGGGGCGCCGGATCTCCTTTACCCGGCGCCATACTTGGGCTCGTTCAACGGCCTTCGCGATGTCGTCCTTCGCGCGCTTTTCCAGGAGATTTGCGGGGTCGTCCAACCAGGTACCGGGACGTTGCTCGCGTTCAGGCCGTGTCATGACAACTGTGTAAGCCGCGGATGGACCAAGATCGGATTGCCCGACGCGATCCAGAA
>NZ_SWMS01000064.1 GCF_005146945.1 Prauserella endophytica | reverse complement strand
GAAAGGCGGTGTGACCTGCGGAAACTTGTGGGCCGCCCGGGGCTCGAACCCGGAACCTACTGATTAAAAGTCAGCAGCTCTACCAATTGAGCTAACGGCCCGCGAGGAGAGTTTAACCGGAGACCGTCAGGCACCGTGCGGCCCGGTGTGCAGTTGATGTTCGAAGCACCACCGTCGCGGGTGCCGTGACGCGGCATTCGGTGTCGGCTTGTCTCCTCTCCCCGGCCGTGCGGAGGCCGCGGTCACCGGGTCGTGTTGGCGCGGCGGTGGCGTGCGGGGCAGCGCTGGGCGTTCGGCGGTACGGGTGCGTCGACGAGGCCGACACGTCCGCACCGGGTCATCGCGGCGGTGTGCTCGCCGGCTCGAGCAGACATTGGCCTGTCGTCGACGACGTGGATGAGGTGCGGTGTGCTGTACCCGATGCACGGCTGGCCCGGTGTGGCCGTCGCGAGTGGTCGTGCACTGGGCGGGGGTGACATTCGGGGCAGGGCTCGGCGTTGTCGGGGATCGAGTCGGTGACGATGCCGACGCGCGCGCACCGGGTCAGGGCGAAGGTGACCCCGCCGTGTCTGCCCGCGGCCGGCCGGTCGTCGACCCTGTGCACCTGGTTCGACGTGGTCAAACCCATGCAGGGCTGCCCGGGAATGGCAGCCGCCTCAGTTTGCGGCGCGGTCGCGGGCTCCGACGGCGGCGCGGTCACGGGCTCAAGGGCAGGTGGCCACAAGACCGGCTCGGGGCCGGTATCGAGATCGGGATCGGCATCGAGCGGCTCGTGGTGCGGTTGCTGAGGCATGCGTGGCAGGAGCTGGTGCACGGTGGCCAGCTTGGGTGCCGGTGGCGTGTGCCGGGAATTCGTTGTTCTCTGGGTGGGCTGTGGCGGGGTAGCGGTGTGTGACTGTCTGCTGTGGGGGCGGATCGTGACTCCGGCGGCAACCAGGTGGGCGCGTACAGTTTTGGCCGCCATGCGGTAATCGCGGGCCAGGGCGCGCAAGGATTCGCCGGCCTGGTAGCGGCTGACCATGTCCGGTGGTGTCAGGCGGCGAAGCACTCGACGAGGTGTGGCGCTGGTGGTGGGCTTACCCATGATTTGACTGTGGTTTCCTGCGTCAGTGGGGCGGTGTTTGCCCGGCGGGCGCTGCCTTCCGATTGGACTGGGTGTCCGTGTGGGTTGTGCAGGGCAGGGCGTCTTTGTTTGGCCACACGAGTATCGGGGGTTTGTGCTTGGCCTGCAGTCACGGTCGTAGGCCGTGCCAGCCCACCAGGCATAGGACGCCCTTGGGAGTGGTCCCTAAACGTTCCGCTATCTCTGTTATCCCTAACTCATGGTCGAGCCAGAGGGCTTCGATCCGGTCACGGTTGCTGGTGGCCAGCAGTCCTCGGCGTGGAAAACCGTGGTTGTTGGCGTAGTAGAAGATCCTGTTCGAGGTGAAGCCCAGTTTCGTGCTCAGTTCCTCCGTGGTGCATTTGAGGTAGCTCCGGTTAAACCATGCTGATGCCAGGGCGGGCTCGTCCGAGTTTCTCTGTCTGGCCCGGCTGGTGCGGCGTGGTATGCCG
This sequence comes from Prauserella endophytica, assembly GCF_005146945.1. Classification (GTDB taxonomy): domain Bacteria; phylum Actinomycetota; class Actinomycetes; order Mycobacteriales; family Pseudonocardiaceae; genus Prauserella_A; species Prauserella_A endophytica. Next base: position 3,660 of record NZ_SWMS01000064.1, on the reverse strand, counting down.
AGAACGTCGGCGTATATGTGCACAGTGTTCCGGTGGATGCCGAGCCGGTCGGCGATCGTCCCGACTTTTATGGTGTGATCCCGATAAAGCTTGTCGAACTGATCTCGATCGAATCGTGGCTTATGAGGTTGGGTCATCTCGAGTGAAACTTTCGTTGCGTTCGTTTTCCAGGCGGTGGTAGGAGATGAGCTTGTCCAGCGCCTTGTCGGACATGTCGAGATGAGCGGCCAGGCGGTGGTAAGGGATCTCGTGTGTCAGACCGCCGACGAGCTTCTTGCGGAGGTATTCGCGCCGTGCGTCGCTCAGGTGCTTGCGGAGTGGAACGTCGTATTTGTGTGCCAGGTAGTAGACGCGGCGGACGCCACCCACCTGGGTGGCGACGTCGCGTACCGGAGTGCTGAGGTCGAGGTACAGACGCTCAAAGACGTCTCGCGGTATCAGGTGCGCGGTATCGGTCATGGTTCGCTCGCTACACCGTCCGCCAGGCCACCAGTGCCGGCCGTGTCCGTGTCAGGACGAACTGGTCCACGGCGTCCAGCACTGTGCCGAGGCTGAGTTGGCAGCCTGGCTGAAAGTACATGTCCCGCTTGCCCGCCATCTTGTAGATCTTGCTCCCGTCGCCGCCTCCCGTGGCGGGGATGGAGAGGTGGTCGGCAGCGCCGAACTGCATTGCCCCGATCTGATTGCGCGGGTCGATGCCCACGCGCAGGACGATGCGATACGGGTCGGTCATGTCGGCCCCGCCATAAATGAGCGACCAATCGTAGGCCACTGCGATGTCTGTGCGGCTCGCGATCGAGCGCAGCGCCACGGCGACCCGCTTGCCGTGCTCGGGGTTCTCAATGTGCACGTCGGAGATTTCCAGCAACTGCTGCTCTAGCAATTCTCGCTCCTGTCTTGCTCGATGATCTCGAAGCCCTGGTGCGCGGCTTCCTCGTAGTGTTCTGGCTTGCGTCCCGGTAGCCACAGGTCGAGGTCGGCGTAGAAACCGGACTGCTGGATTTCATGGACGGCGATGAAGCTGTGGTCGTAGGATTCGTCGAGCTTCACATATTTCTTTGCCGTGGAGTCCCAGCGCGTGGACCACTTCCGCAACGTGGCTGTGTTCTGGCTGCCGGGGACCGGGTGGTAGTCGATGTATCCGCCGTTGTACTTGTCGCAGAACTCCCGATACAGCTCGGTATGGACAATGAGTGCGCGCCACGCCGTGTCCACATCCTCGTCCGGGATCAGCAGCATCCCGGAATTTCCCAGAGCGACGAGAAAGGCCAGGAGCTGATCGAGTGCCCTGGCGGCGTAGGGGCGTTCCATGTGCTCTCGCTCGTCGAGATACCGCACGAGACGATGGAAATCGCCTGCGCTGATCAGTTCTCGCCCGCATCGGAAGTCCGACATGATCTCCCTCCTGAAAGATGAACGCGTCTCCAGATGTGTCTGGGCCTTGGCCATGGTCTGCGTCGGTGGGGCTTTCACTGCTGGCGCATGGCTGCTTGCCGGGGCGGATGTGCAGCCCAACCGGGAATGGCGGGCACCGCGGTCAGGTCGTGAAGCGGTGACCGGGCCAGTAGGCGACGAACCCGGACTTGACCGCCCCACGAGGGTTTCGCTGCCACCAGCTGGATGGCCCCGGCTGCAGTCCATGCTGTTTCAGGCGCAGCTCAGGCGACGTACATTGCGTGCACCGCTGTCAGAGCCACTAAGAAATCTTGTCGTCTCTCTGGTATCGGCCATGGCGGGTCGGCGGTCGGTGAGCTGCTGACGGGGTAGTTCGTCGGCGTCGGTGTCCCGAAGGTGAGATCGGCGGGCCCGGGGCACCGCGCGCCGCGTTGGACGACGCGCGGCGACCCCGGACGTGGGTCAGGTGGCGTTGCCGGTGCGGGCAACGTGGTAGATCCAGTCGCGGAAGTCCGGCGAGCTGGTGTAGACATCCGGCGCGGTGCCGCAGAACTCGGTCGCGGAGCGGCTGGCGCCGCCGACGAGCTGGGTTATGCCGTTGATCGTGGCCAGGGCGGGCCCGCCGGAGTCCCCGTAGCAGGCGGCGTCGGTGCCGGAGGGGTTGTCGGTGCAGATTTCGGCGGCGGACAGTGCGGCGTCGGCGCAGCGCGAGGGCGCGGTGACGCGGGTGTCGAGCTGCTGCAGGTGCCTCGGCAGACCGGCGTGGGTGCTGTCGGGTTCGGTCACGCCCCATCCGTAGAGGCTGATCGCGCTGCCACGGCGGGCGGTGTCGCGCGCGAGCTGCACGGTCGGCTGCTGGAGCAGGTGGTCGAGCTTGAGCATGGCGATGTCGGAGACCGGCTTCTTCGGTGCGCCTTGAGCCCACTTCCAGCCGGGGTGGACCACGATCTTGGTCACCGTCGCGGTCTCGCCGCCGGAGAGCCGGTCGAGGCTGCCGACCCGGACGTGGAACCGCTTGTCCGCGGTCGGAATCGATGCCGCGTCGGCGGTGAACCGCTGAATCGCCGCCGACTTGGCCGCCGCGCCCGTGGGCGGGTCGGTGACGCAGTGCGCGGCGGTGACCACCCAGCCCCGGAACACCAGGGCCCCGCCGCAGGTGTGGTAGTCGATGAACTGCTCACCGTGCTCGGGTGCGTCGTACTGCAGCGAGGTGATCCCCGGCGGGGCGCTCGCGGCCGGGTGGCCGCCCACGATCATCGGCTCGATCGGCGGCGGTGGTGTGTCGGCCACGGCCGCCGTCACGGGGGCGGTCAGTGCGGCGGTGATGCTCACCGTCACGGCGGCGGCGAAGGACAGGATCTTTCTGTTCACGAAGACGTCTTTCCTATCTGGAATGGTTGTAGGTCCACAATGGAGTGATTGGGTGCGGGGCTCTGGGAGGTCCGCGTCCTGGGTGAGCCAAGGGCACTGTCGGATGGCCGCGCTACTCGACGCCCTCGTCGCGTTCGGCGACGGCATGCAGTGACGCGGGTGTCTCCGGCGCAGGCGGTGAGAGGCGGCACGGCTCGTCGGGGGTGTCGCTGCTGCCGCAGGGACCGAAGACCAGGCACCGGGCGAGGTCACGATCGAGAGTGCGCGCGTGACGTTCCAGTTCCCGGATCACGACGGGGAAAACCGCGCTGTGGACACCGATCAGGACCGACGTGCTGCGGTGCCGGAGGCAACCGGTCAGGGTTCCGCAGGAGGTGAAGTGAGCGATCCAGTGCTCACCGCGGAGCGCGAGGACGCATTCGAGTTCGCTCAGGCCCAGGTCCGGTGTGGCCTGGCGCCGGTGTTCGTCGTCGAGCGCGCCGTGGAAACTCCGGGGGTAGTAGACGCTGGCGCTGGTGTCGGAGTCGCGGTCGAGGATTGTCCAGCCACGGCAACGGAAAAAGAAGATCAGCGGATCTACCGTGCCGTCGTCCGGTGGCGGCTGCTCCTGGCGACCGGCTCCGATAAGCGGGTCAAAGACGTTCCGAATGCGGATGAGCGCAGCGTCGAGGAGTTGAGTCATGGCGATGATGGCCTCCCGGGAGGATGAGATGTCGGTCGTCGACGTCCGCGCGCTAGGCGCCGCAGCGAAACCCGGCGCTGTGGCTTGCGAGCCGTCGAGTGGACGCGATCGGCGTCTTGGGTGGCCCGGCTGTCGTGTTCGACTAGTACTGCAACGGCAGTTAAGGAAGTGGGTAGCCGCGGCGTTTGTAGTGGCTGAGGCGGGCTTGGTGT
>NZ_SWMS01000063.1 GCF_005146945.1 Prauserella endophytica | reverse complement strand
CCCCCGAATTTGCGTTGCCGCGCAACACGTTTCCGTCGCCAGTGGCGTCGGCGTGCTCAGTTCGCGGGCGCGGTCGGGAAGCGACGGTCCGCCGTCGTGCGTGTCGTGGGTGCAGTTCTTCGCGTCCGAGGCCGTCGGGGTCGGCAGCAGCCGCACCGAATCGGTCAGCGTCACACACCCGGCCGGGATCGGACGGCCCGGCTTGCGCACGGTCTGAATCGCCGCCGAACGCGAGTCCGCCGCCGTCGGCGTCGGCAACAACTGCGCCGGCCGGATCACCGAGTCGACCGCGTCGTTGAGGTTCACCTGATGCCCGCCCGCGCGACGCCGAACCGGATCGGCCGGACCGCGCGGTTCCCCGTCCCTCGCTTGCGGGGTCGGCATCATCCGCATCCCGTCCCGAGCCGGGGACGGCACACAAGAACACCCGTTCCCGTCGGTGGGCGGCGCCGATGTCGGCGGCTCGTACGCAACGCCAGACCGCGTCATACCCCGCTTCGGCCAGCCCTGCGAGTACTCGGTCGAGTCCGCCGTTTTTCCAGCGGAGGGCGGCGACGTTCTCCACGACGACGAGCCGTGGTCGTAGTACGCGAATGGCGTCCAGGATGCTGTGCCACAGTCCACTGCGAGCACCTTTCTCGATACCCGCGCGCCTCCCGGCCGCGGAAATGTCCTGACACGGAAAGCCCGCCGTGAGCACCTCGACCGGTGCGACGGAGGTGAAGTCGACCGCGCGCAGATCGCCCAGGTTGGCCACGCCCGGCAGGCGGGCGGCGAGGATCGCGGCAGCGTGCGGGTCGACCTCGGAGTACCAGGCGATCCGGCCGCCGAGCACGGCCGCGACACCGAGGTCGAGACCCGCCACGCCGGTGCACAGCGACCCGATCACCGGGCCCTCGGTCGCTACGAACCGCAGCGGATCGCCGCCCTCGGTGTGGCGCTCAGACATCGTCTGCCTCCCGGGCCGGAACCCGCCGATCCGAGGCCGCGTTCGGCGGCGGACAACGGTGTCGCGCGACGGCGCGCCGGGCGGCGGCGGGACGCCGGTAGCAGGCGTCCCAGCCGCAGTCCCGGCAGTGCACCAGCGTGCTCACGACCCCCACCGCCCACTACCGGTCAGCGAGCCCGGGACGGACGTGCCACTGGGCACGAGCGGCTTGGCCAGGACGACGACGTCCTCGTGCGCGATCAGATGCAGCGGCAAGCCCTGCTCGCGCTGTTTGCGGATGAAGTCGCGCTGGAAGAACGAGCCGCGGGCGACCAGCTCGTCCTCGGCGACGCGGGCCAGCAGCGCAACGCACCGCTCGACCGGCACCAGGCCGGCGGCCTGGCCGCAGGCGATGATCTGCGAGGGCAGATCAATGAGCTCCGAGTGCTCGCGCCACGGCCGCACGGTGATCGCAACATGCCCGCCAGGGCGCAGCACGGCCGCGCACCCGGTAAGGATGCGGGTGAACCCGGCCAGCAGCCGGTGATGGCCGACGTTGGCGAGGTTCCCGCGATCCAGCGCGCTGCCGTAGCGGTGGTGGTACTTGTGCACCTTCCCGTCATCCGAGCCCGTGCCGTCAGTGACGACTTGCCCGTGTGTAGAGGGCCCGTATGGCGGGGAGGTGACCACCAGCGCGACCTGACCCCGGTACCTCTCTGGCAGCAGGAACGGCAGCTGCCGCGCGTCGCCGTGCACGACCTCGCCGTCGTGGTCGTGACCGCGTCGCCGGGCCAGCTCGAGGTTCGCGCGGGCGACGCTGACCCAGTGCGGCTCGTACTCCACACCGACCGCCCGGCGCCCGGCATCGATCGCCTCCACGAGCGTGGTCCCGGATCCGACCATCGGGTCGAAGACAAGGTCTCCGGGGCGGGTGTAGGCGCGGATCGCGTGCGCGGCCACGGCCGGGAGCATCTTCGCCGGGTGCGCGGTCGAGTCGCTCACGTAGCGGCCCTTGCGCTGCGCGGCCGGGGAGGTCTGCGCGGTCGCCCACACCGACAACGCCAGCTCCTCGACGTCGGTCACACCGGTCGCGGTGGCCGGGCCGGTCGGGTCGTCTCCAGCCGAGGTACTCGCCTTCGCCGGGCTGGTGTCGCCGGCGGTGTCGAGCGCGTCGATGAGCGCGCGCGAGATCGGCACGGTCGGGTCGTCACTGCCGTGGGCGGTCGAGCTGGGCGCTCCGGCGGTGGCCGATGCCGAGGTGTGCTGGTGGGACATGAGCGTGCTGCCTTTCGCAGGTGTGGGAGTGGCCGGGGAAAGCCCGATCGGGCGCGGCGAAGGCGGGGTCACTGGCCACCTCCGGCACCGGGCGCGACGCTGTGCGCGGCGGCCCCCGGACCGGTCCCGGGTGGCGGCGCGCCGGGGTCGTGTGCGACAACCCGCGAGTTCTCTCGTCCGTTGTGGACGTATCTGGGCGATGTGGTCCCCTGGACCTGGTCGTGTTTTCCCGTTCGGGTGATCATGCGGCGCAATGACTCAACTTCGCGATTCATGAGCCGATCTCCATCTAGTCGAGGTTGTTTCTGCAGGCATGAAGGCGAGGGCGGTGGGTTTGGCGCTGGCAGCGGTACGCGACGTGCGCGAGGTGCGGTCGCCGACGAGTCCGGAGGAGCTCGTCGATTTCGAGACCGACGTGCTGGCCGGGTTCGTGCTTGCTCGCTCTTCCGCGGGATTGGCCGACAGCACGATCCGTGGCGATGTCGGACATCTGGATCAGGTGCGGGCGTGGCTGGGCAAACCGTTGTGGGACATGGAGCCCGAGGACGCCGATGCCTACTTCGGGCGGTTGCTGCGCGGAGTTCCCAGCGGTACTCGGCTGGCGCGGGCGCAGGCGATCACGACCTACTTCTCCTACCTGGAGCTGCGGCATCAGGTGGAGATCCACGCGATGATCGGCCGGGTGGTGACGTGCCCGCTGGATGAGATGAACCGACCGCGCGGCGCGAAGCAGGCGAAGCTGCGGATCCCGCCCACAGCGGGCGAGACAACGACGCTGTTCGCTGGCTGGTCGGCTGAGTTGGCGACCTGTCGCAAATTCGCGCCGACCGCCCGCAACTACGCCGCAGCGCGACTGATGTCCGAGGTGGGGCTGCGCGTGAACGAGGTCTGCGAGCTGGACCTGGCCGACATCAAGTGGCATCTCGGACGGTTCGGAAAGATCCACGTCCGTCACGGCAAAGGGTCGCGTGGTTCCGGGCCGAAAGAGCGGATGGTGCCGCTGATCAACGGCGCCGATCGGACGCTGCGCTGGTATATCGAGGACGTGTGGGGACACTTCGACGACGACCACACCCGCCCGGGCGCACCGCTGTTTCCCTCCGAGCGATGCAACGGCGACGGCTCGTGCTCGCGGGTCGGTGACGACACGCTGCGGCGCGGACTCGGCGCCGCAGCGAAGAATCACTTGCCGAACTGGCCGGGCAAACTCACCCCGCACGTGCTGCGGCACTACTGCGCCTCTCAGCTCTACCACGAGGGCATGGATCTCATCGCGATCCAGGAGCTGTTGGGGCATTCTTGGATCGCCACGACGATGCGCTACGTCCATGTCCACCGGACCCGGATCGAAGATGCCTGGGCTGCTGGGCAGTTGCGGGCGGCGCGACGGCTGGAAGGGCTGATCTGAGTGCGCTGGAATCTGCGGCTCGCGGCGGCAAACCGCGGCATCTGGAAGGCCTCGGAGCTGCAGCGCAGCCTCGCCGAGCGTGGCTTGGTGATCTCGGCCGGGAAGATGTCCGGCTTGTGGTCGGGCCAGCCGGCCTCGATCAAACTCGACGACCTCGATGTCATCTGCGCGGTCCTGGGCTGTCAGGTCGGCGAACTGCTGCTGCCCGAACCGGAGAAGGTCGCGCAGCCGGGCGACGCGGAAAGCGCACCGGCTGCGGCGGTGTCGGGTGCCGCTCCCGTGGTGCCCCGGCGGCGGGACGGCCGCTCGCTGCCCCCGGCGTGATCGCTGGTGCATGAACATCGCGACGCGCGCAGTTGCGGCACCTGCTTCGCCTGGGGCGTGCTCTGGCACGAGGCAACGTGCAGGCCATGCTCGGATTTCGCCGCCCGCCACCTGGAGGTCGCCGACTGCGGTGCCTGCGGACGCCGACTGCCGCTGATGAAGGGCCATTGCCGACCGTGCTGGGCGCAGGCTCAGCTGGATCGGCCGACCGGTCCCAACACGATGCTGCTGCCCTACGTCCGGCAGGTACGGCACCACCAGCTGTGTTTCGCCGGGATGCCGCTGCAGCGCACCGCCCGTCCGCGCACAGAAGCTTCCGAGGCCATGCCGGTGATCGCGACGCGGCCCGCGCCTCGGGGGGTGCAGTTGCTGCTGTTTCCCGATCTGCGCCGCGCCTACCGCTACGGCATGGTCGACCGGCGGGACCGGCAGACCCCGGCCAACCCGTGGCTGTGCTGGGCGCTGCACATCGCCGCGACGATGGCCGAGGCCCGTGGGTTCAACCCCCAGCTGACGCGGACCTTGACCCGCAACCTCACGATGCTGCTGACGCGCTATGTCGAGGGCGAACTGATCCGCTACTCGAGCTATCACCCGGTGCTGACCGGCCGCTGCTCCAGCCTCGCCCAGACCACCGAGGTCCTGCAGTCGATGGGCATCCTGCTCGACGATCGCCACCTTGCCTTTGCCCGCTGGCTCGAGGCGAAGCTCGCGGACATCGCCCCGGGAATCCGTGACGACACCCGTCGGTGGGTTCAGCTGATGCACATCGGTGGCCCACGCACCCGCGCCCGTAGTCATCGGACCCTGCGCGGATACATCGACCTGCTGCGGCCGGTCCTGCTGGACTGGTCGGCCCGCCACGACCATCTGCGCGAGATCAGCCGGGACGAGGTCATGACCGCGCTCAAGCCCTTGCACGGCATCCGACGCCAGATCACACTCGTGGCGTTGCGGTCGCTGTTTTCCTGGGCTAAACGCCGGGGCGTCGTGTTCGCCAATCCCACCAGCCGCTTTCATGTCGGCGACGTCGATCGCGGAGTCCTGCAGCCGCTCACGACCGTCGAGATCGCCCGCACGGTTCGCGCCGCGACGACACTCCAGGCACGCGTCTTCGTCGTCCTCGCCGCCGTGCACGCCGCCCGACCAGGCGCGATCCGCGCGCTGCACCTGTCCGATGTCGACCTGGGGAATCGGCGCGTCACTATTGCCGGGAGGAGCCAGCCTCTGAGCGAGCTGAGCCACCAGACGTTGCTCGCATGGCTGGACCACCGTCGGCAAAATTGGCCGAACACTGCCAACCCGCACCTGATGGTCAACGCCATGACCGCGATCGGCACAGGACAGGTCAGTCACGTCTGGGCGAACCGGACCCTGACCGGGTTGCCCGCGTCCCTGGAGCGGCTGCGGATCGACCGACAACTCGACGAGGCCCTCGTCAGCGGCGCTGACCCGCTGCACCTGTCCGAGGTGTTCGACCTCGACGCCAAGACCGCGGTCCGCTACGCAACATCCGCCCGCCAACTCCTCAAACGGCCTCACGAAGACGCCTCGTCCAGTTGCGTGCGAACCGACCGGTCCGCACCGA
>NZ_SWMS01000062.1 GCF_005146945.1 Prauserella endophytica | reverse complement strand
CATCCGAGATCATTTCCCCGGTTTATCCCCGGAATTCGAACCGCCCGCAATTCCGAGCGACTCCAACGCCGACGCTGCCCGAGGTGACGCGACCCCGCGCCCCATGTAGACGTCCTGCGTCATCGACGGCTTGGCATGACCGAGCTGGTCGGCGATCTCTCGTGCGGTGAGGCTCGCTTGGTCCAGCATGGTCGCCGCAGTCTTGCGGAAGACATGCGACGTGACCCAGCCGAACTGCGCACCCCCGCGAGCCTCCCGGAGTGCCCGCCGCGTGTTCGACGGGTCCCGGAGGCCACCCAGCGAGTCGGGAAACACCGGGCTCGCGGACGGGCGGTGTTCTGCCACAGCCGCCGCGTGACGCTTCCGGAGGATCTCCAGAGCCCATGCGGGAACGAGCAACGTCCGTTCACTGGCCGCCGTCTTGGGTGGTGTTCGGCGTAGGCCGACACCGCGAACCCGAACCACTGTCCATTCGATCGCGACGACACCTCGGTCCAGGTCGACATCTTCCCAGTACAGCGCCAGAGCCTCACCGATACGGACGCCCGTGGCCATCATGAACCGGGTTAGATCCGGCAGGTCGTGACGGCAGGCTGCCGGATCTTGCTCGAGCTGAGCGAGCCATTCACCACACTCAGCCAAGGTCAGCGCACGCGATTTCTTGCGTCCACTGCCCTCGATGGGCTCGATATCACGAACGGGATTCCCGGTGATGGCCCCGTGTCGTGCGGCGTATCGCATGATCCCGCTCACCACCGCACGAGCTGTGATCGCATGCGCAGGGCTTGCCCGCGATTTCAGCTCTACGAAGAAGCGGTCGAGTCGCGGCACGGTCACCTCCGACATTCGCAGTTCGGCGAAGGCCGGAAGCACGTGGTTCCTCAGCATGCTGCGGTAGTTGTCCAGAGTGCCGACGGCGCGTTCTCCGGCGGCAACCCGGCGTTCCTGCCACGCGAGCCAGCGTTCAGCGACCACCTGAAAGCGACTCTTCGCAGTGATCTCACTCCCACCGGGAGTCTTCAGCTCCTCCTGGATCGCTCGCTTCAGCGCACGTTCCGCCTTCGGTTTGCTCTCGCCAGTGCGCTCGATGTCGCGTACGCGACCGTCGTAGCCGCGAAAACTGGCACGCGCGCGGTAACCGGTCTTCGTCTCGGAGAATCGGATCTTGCCGTAGGTCCCGACCTCCAACGGTGGCCTACCCATCAGACCGCCCCCTGCTGTTCGATCCAGGTGTCGACGTCTTCGGGGCGGTAGCGGACGTGTTTGCCGATGCGGCGGCCGGTGGGGCCGTAGCCCTTGGTGCGCCATTGGTAGAGGGTGTTTTTGGGGATGCCGAGGTAGTCGGCGAGGTCATCGATGGTCAGGAGTTTGCTGCTCATTGCGGTATTCCTTTGCGTACTTGGATTTGCGGTCGTCTCGGATGCGTTGGGCGATGGCGGCGGCGAGTTCGCGTTCGGCGTCGTCGCGGTAGCCCGCGCCGTGGAAGGTCCAGTCGTTGACCACGGCCACGGTCTCGGCGCGGCCAGCCAGGCCGAGGCGCTGGAGGGTTTCGGCCAGCCGGTAGGCCCGGCGGTCGCCCCGGATGGTCTTGAACGTGGTGGAGTAGGCGCGGGACTTGGTGAGGAAGTGGCCCCGGAAGGCGAGCATGTGCGCCCAGCGCCGCAGGTTCAGCTCCTCGTAGGCGGGGAGCTCGCCGAGGTCCCAGGCGGTCTGGATGATCCGCCGGTGATGCTCGCTGACTTTGAGGTGGTCGATGTCGCGTTGCGAGCGGATCGGCCGGTCAGCGGCCTCGGTTTTGCCGGTGCCTTTGGTGGCGTACTTGGCGATGTAGGCCGCCAACCGGGCCTCGCTGATCTGCCCGGCCTCGTCCTCGAAGTCGTCGGCCCCGCTGGGCTGGATCGCGCGCACGTCGACTTGGGCACCCCACATCAGCGTGTCTCGGGTGCCGTCCGGGCGGGCCACGCTCAGCGCCACGGCCCCAGCGGCCGCCAGAATGGCGTCGTCGAGGAGGTCGGGATGCGCCCACGACGGGGCCGGTGAGGTGGCGCCATCGGGGCCGTCGAGGCGGATCACGGCGTGGAAGTGCACCAGGCCGCGTCGCTGGTATTCGGCGACCTTGCCGTAGGACAGCCGGGCGTGATCCGGGAACTCGCGCACCCTGATTCCGGCGCGTTTGGCGATCTCCCGGCGTAGCCGCATGGTGAAGCGCTGCCAGAGGATCCCGGCGTGGGCTTGCCAGAGCACCGCCCCGGTGTAGTCGTAGCCGCCGGGGTCGAGCGGGGTGCCGACGCGGGGATCGTCTTCGTGGTGGAACTCCCCACAGCCGCAGGGAATGCGCTTCCCGCGCGCGCTGGTCCTTGCATGGTGGACGGGGCCGAAGGAGGGGGCGGTGAGGGTGACGAACGTGCGGGGCCGGTCGGTGACCGTCTGCGGGACGCCTTTGGTGCCGCCGATGAGTCCGGCGCGGATGAGGTGGAAGGCGTCGGCGGCGTAGCGATCGGAGCAGGCGGGACAGACAGCGGAGCGGCGGTTGCCGCAGGGGACGAAGATGTCCCCGCCGTGGTGATGCAGCACCGCGCCCGTGTGGGCGTCCTGGAGCTGGTGGGCTCCGGCGAGACGGATGGGGCGGGCGCAGCCGTTGACGGCGTGGACTTTGGCGCGCCAGTCGGCGTAGTCCGCTGAGCGGAGGCGGTGGGTGAGGCGTTGTTCCAGCGTGCGCATGAACAAGTGCCCTTTCTGTGTGGTGCACCAAAAAGGCGGGGCACGGCCGTGGTGTTGGCCGTGCCCCGCTGCTGGCGGGATGTCGTGCTAGGTGGTGATGGGGTGTCCGTTGCGGGGGGCGAGGTCGGCGAGCAGGCGGGCGGCCATCTCTTCGGGGACCTTGACCGCGCGGCGGATGTCGTCGGTGGTCAGCTCCCGCCCCTCTTCGGCGGCATCGGCGGCGAGCGCGTCGAGGCGGGCGGCCATCGGCGCCGGGAGCCGTAGCCGCGGGGACTTCCCCGGCGCGGGTGGCGTGACCTGCACGGACGGCACGGTCGCAGCGGGTGCGGGTGGTTCCGGTGTCACGGTCTGGGGTTCGGCCGGCTGTTCCGTCGTGCCCGGGGTGGGGGTGCGGCGCATGAGGAGTTTGACCACGACGAGGAAGCCGAGGGCGGGCATGGCGGCGACGAGCCATCCGGCGGGGCTGGGTTCGGCGAGGGCGACTTGGGCGGTCATCTGGACGCCGAACCCGGCGACCAGCACCACCATCGGGAATGACAGGCGGGCGGTGTGGCCGGTGCGGTGGTCGCGTTGGACCTCGAACCCGGCCACGACGACCATGCCTTCGATGACGATGGCGGTGGCCCAGGCGAGCCAGCCGGTTTGGCCGTGGTGGGTGGCCCATTCGTGGGTGTGGGTGAATCCGGCGGCGGCGCCGATGCCGCCGAGGATCACCGCGACGGTGATGCGGATGATGTCCACCAGGCGGCCGGTGCGGGTGGGACTGTCCGTGGTGGACATGGGAAGGTCACCTCCAGTCGATGCCGTGCTGTTGCATGAAGATGTCGTGTTCGGTTTCGAACTCGGCGAGCCCGCAGCGGGCTTGCCAGACCAGCTCGTAGGCGCCGTGGGCGGCCGAGCGGATGCGGGCGGTGTAGTCGCTCCAGTAGGACTCCGGCAGATGGTCCGGGCAGGGTGCCCGCCGGTGCGCCAGCTCCGACAGGTCGGCGACGAGCTGATCGAGCCGGTCGTACAGCTCGTCGAGGTCCTCGTCCACGGCTCAGCTCCCGCCGAGCGGGTGCAGGTTGGCCCAGCGCTGCAGCATCGCCCGCCCGGTCTTGGTCAGCCGCAGCGGCAGGACGGGTTTGCGGACCACGCCGTGTAGCCGGGTGAGGGTGTCGCGGGGTGGGCAGCGTTCGACGTAGCCGCCGCTGAGCAGGTGGTGCACGATGTCCTCGTCGAGCGCGGCCCGGACGTGGCCCTCGTCGTCGAAGACCATCACGCGGTCGGTGTCGTCGAGCAGCCCGAACCGGCCGAGCTGCACCTCGGCCAGCACGTCCTTGGCCACCAGTGGGTTGGCGGGGGGTTTGCGGGTGCTCCGGCCGCGTGTGGGCGGGCACTGCCGAGCGGGCCGGGGGGCGGGTGCCGCCGAGGCCTCGCCGAACAGGTCGAGCTGGTCACGGTCGCGGCGGGGCATCACACACGCTCCCGCCGGATGCTGGTGATCTGGTGGTGATGCCCGGTGGCCTGCGAGCGCCATTCGCGGAACAGGCCCACCGAGATCACCACGTAGATCAGGACCGTGATGGTGGCGACCGGGACGAACGCCCACATGCTGGTGAGGGTGGCGCGTTCGATCACCACCGCCAGCAGCGCGACCACGGTCGTTTTGGTCCAGGTCCACAGGAAAGCCAGGGTCAACATCAGGTCTCCATTCCGGTTAGGCGCCGACGCGGCGCACGGTGTCCAGGGCCTCGGAGATCACGCCGAAGGCGTCGAGGACGGCCCCGTACTCGGGGTCGTCGACCGGGCCGATGTCGCCGGTCCAGTCGAGGCGACGTTCAACGTCCTGGCGCACCAGGAAGCACCAGTCCACGGCAGCCTCGTCGCAGGCGGCCTCCAGTAGCCGCACCACTTCGGCGTAGGCGTCTTCGCGGTGGCTCATCAGGCCACCACCGTCAAATGGCCGCTGCCCTGCCGTCCGGTGTGGACGAAGGTGACGAGTTGGTCGATCTCGGTGTCGTTGACGTAGGCGGCCCGCACCCGCAGGGGGACGCGGGTGCGTTCGCGGATGACGTAGCCGATCCCGGCGGTGCCCTCGTGGTTGGGGATCTCGTCCGCGATCGCCCCACGCAGGCGGGCGTTCTCCCCGAGCACCATGTCCACGTGCGCGGCCGAGGTGACCCGCAGACAGATGCGGGTGGTGAACAGCTCCCGCACCGGCACGGTGTCCTTGGTCGGCTCCTGCACCAGCGCGGTCATGGTGTGGCCGGTGGCCCGGCCCTGCGAGCCGACGATGGCGAGCTGCTTACGCAGGTTCCGTGCAATGGAGCCGTCGCCGTAGGCCAACAGCGCCCCGATCTCGTCCACGATCAGCAGGTTCAACGGGGTCTCCCGGGACACAGTGATCTTGCGCTTGCCGTTGTCCGCGAAGGTCCGCTGCACGCTGCGGAGGTCGTCGACGAACTCATCGACCAGCTCGGAGCAGGCGCCCTCGTCGGCCGCGTAGCGGTAGGCGATCGAGGCGAGCTTGGCGAACTCCATCTGCTTGGGGTCGCACAGCCACAACCGCACCAGCCCGTCCCGGATCAGCGGGGCGATCGCGCGGAGCTGCGACAGGACGATCGAGTTCTTCCCCGCGCCGGTCGCTCCGGCGATGAAGGTGTGCTGCCCGAGCACCGGCAGCCGCCAGTCGTGGCCGTATTCGGTCTCCCCGACGTAGACGCTCTTGAGGTCGACGGCGTCGGTCTCGTGGGGCATGTCGGGGGCGTCGATGGTCTCGGTGAACGGCTCGGAGCGTTCGATCACCAGGCCGATGACGCCGGGCTTGACCCGCTCCACCGCGATCCGCTCCACCCGCAGCGCCTCGGTCAGCTCCGGGAGGCGGGCCTCGAACTGGCGGGCATGCTGCCCGGCCGGAATCTTCAACCACAGCGTGTCCACCGTCGGGGAGTAGGAGCGCACCCGGATGATGCGGGGAAAGCGTTCCTCCCCGGTCTTGCGGTGGATCGTGTACAGGTCGCAGGCCCGCAGCGCGGCGTGCCAGCGGGGGCCGAGATAGACCGACCAGCGGCGCCGCCAGGCCCGCATCCGAGGGGCGGCGTAGGCGTCGAAGGTGTCCGGGTGCGCCCGGTACCAGCCACACAACGCCGCCGCCGTCCCGCCGACGATCCCGCCGGTGGTGGTCCAGCCCAACTCGAGCCCGGCCGTCACCGCCGCACCGGGG
Source organism: Prauserella endophytica (assembly GCF_005146945.1). GTDB lineage: Bacteria > Actinomycetota > Actinomycetes > Mycobacteriales > Pseudonocardiaceae > Prauserella_A > Prauserella_A endophytica. Next base: position 2,116 of record NZ_SWMS01000062.1, on the reverse strand, counting down.
GTGAGGATGGCGCCGGGGTGGCGGGCGGTCCACACGGCCGCCTTGATCTCGCGGCCCATCGCGCGTTTCGACTGTGGGGTGTTCATGACGTCAGATGTCCTTCCGTAAGAACGAGACCGGCCCCACCACCCAGGTCAGAGGGTGCGGGGCCGGTCTCGCGTGTGCGTGTGTCGTGGTGTGGTTGTGGTTCAGTCTTGGATGGCGGCGCTGGCGTCCTGCAGCTCGGCCGTCAATCGGCCGACGGCGCGGGCGGCCCGGTCGTGGTGGGCTTTGAAGCCCTCCTTGCGCACGGGGATGCCGTGCATGGCCCGTTTGAGCTGGGTCATCGCCGCACCGAGGTCGTCGAGCACGCGGTCCACCTGGTGAGCCATGTCAGAGCCTCCAATCCCGGGAGATCAACTCCCCCTCGTACTTGCGGGCCACCGCCCGCATCCGGTCCAGCTCGTCGAACGCCTTCGCCCGGAACCCGCGCAGCTCGTCCGGGGTGGCCACGGTGAACCCGCCCGGCATCGCGTCCTCATCCAAGGCGTCGATCAGCTTGTCGATCTCGTCGAACTGCTGGGCCACCAGATCCATCGCCGCCACGAAGGAGGCGTAGTTCTGCTGCGCCCGCCGGTTCAGTGCCGGTATCTGCATCCCGCTAGCTCCTGTCCTGGGTCGAGGCCACCAGCGCGGCGGCCGAGCGAAGGTCGGCGGTCAGGAACTTGACCGCGTTGCTCACCGCGACCCGGGTTTCGGTGTCCGGGTTGGTGGCGATGAACCGCCGATACTCGGTGTTCGCGGCGGTGATGATCGCCTGAATCTCCCGCATTTCCGGTCAGCCTCCGTTCCGGATCACGTGCTGGGCGTGGCGCAGGCCCTCGCAGAACCCCGCCTGCCACGCCAGATCACTCGTCGGTTCCGCCAGCGCGGTCTGCCGGTCGCGTTCCAGCAGCGAGGCCCACCGGCGGACCAGCCGGGCCACCTGCACCGGTCGCCTGCTCATGCCGCCGCCCTCCGGTTCGTCCACGTGATTCCGGCGAACCCGAGCGCGACCGCGAGCAGCCCGGCCCAGGGCATCGCCACCGCCAAACAGCCCACCAATACCAGTAAGAACACGTACGTCATCACGTTTTTCTCCTACATTTGCCATTGCGCGCCGCACACATTGCACGTCGCTATTCCGGTCGGGGACAGCCAGAAATTCGCCGAACACACATGACCAGCCATCACGCACCCCGCTCCGCGCGTTCGCAGGGCTGGCACATTCGCTCGCCCCAGGTGATCCACACACCCTCGTGGTTCCCGGCCTCGAACACCGCGCCGCACAACATAACGGCCCTGCCGTCCCACCACGAGCGGAAGTCCAGAAGGTGCACCACACGCTCGTCCATCACGCACCCCGCTTCGGCCCGGTCGGGTCGTACGACGACAACCCGCCCCACGCGACCATCTCGCCCACCATTCGCCTACTCCCTTCACTCGAAATGTTCGTGGTAGAACCCCAAGACCCCCGGAGCAATGCGCCGGGAATCAAGGCGCGCCACCACAAAAAGGCGCGAATTTAGACATAGATCGGCCCACTCTGGAATTGTCAAAGAACACGAAAGCGCGCTGGCCCGACTCGAACGGGCGGCCCACCTACGACGGGGGAATCGCGAAAAGGCAGCGCTCCAGGGTGTTGGTCTGCGGGGGCGGGGAACCCGCGACCGGTCACCCACCGGTCACCGCAGCCGGACTACGCGGCGGACGACAGACCGCCCTGCCCGGCAGGCTTCAGGCCAGCCGCCCGGAACGACATCCCCGAGGTCACGTTCCCCTGGTTGTCCTTCATCGCCCACGGCGAGGCCGTTGCGTCGATCAGCTCCACATACGTGCCCTCGTCGAACCCGTCCCCCGGGTCAGCCGTGAGCGTCACCTTGATCTCCTCGCCCTTACCCACCGGGCCGCCATCCGGGCGCGGACGACGCTTCGCGAACAGCGACACCACGAACTGCTGCACACCCTCGAAGTTCGTCGCAGGAACCCAGTCCCCGTCGTCGCCATCGCGGCGCATCTTCATCGCGGGCGCCTCCGACACCATCAGCTTGTAGCCGCTCAGGTTCACCGGGATGTTCCTCATGTTGTCCTCCTATGT
>NZ_SWMS01000061.1 GCF_005146945.1 Prauserella endophytica | reverse complement strand
ACCGCGCACGACGGTTCTTCCAACGGAATCTCCGCCGCGTCACGACAAGGAGGCCCGTCTCTGTTGGACACTCTACGACTTCTGCCGACTCCGCGGGCGACCGACGGCACGAAAGGCTGTCCCGCGCAGCGCGGCTCGAAGGGCGATCTGATGCTGCCCTCCGTGGTCATCGCCGTCACCACGCCCAAGCCGACGACCCGGGTGCGGAAGGGGGTGAGTGATCGTGGCGACCGGCCGCGCACCGCGCGCCCGCCGCGCCGCGCGCGGTGAACCGGGCCCGGTGGACTGGGGCGAGTACGCCGCCGCCGTGTATCGGTGGGAACTCATCACCGGGCGGGTCGCGCCGTACCCGACGCAGCCCGGGCGCCACGGACGTCCCGTGCTCGCGCCGCGGTTCGTCGAGTGGCTCATGGGCCTTCCCCCGGGCTGGGTCACCGCCGAGCACCTCGAGCTGCCCCGCACCGCGCAACTCCGTGCTCTGGGCAACGGGGTGATGCCCCAGCAGGCCGCGCACGCACTACGCCTCCTGCTGGACGACCTCACCCACCTGCACCGTTCGCCCTGCCACCCGCCGGCCAGCCCGACGCGGGACAGGCGCTCCCGCGTGAGCCGACCGGCCCGAGCGGGCGGTGGCTCGACACGCCCGCCTGGTACCGCCCGGGCCTCGACCGCCGCGCGCGCCCGCCGCAGCGATACCCGCTCGCGTCGCTGAACCTGTGGCGCTCCGGGGCGAGGGCACCACCGAGCCCGCCCCGGAGCGCCACGCTCCACCCACTTCCACCACTCGACTTCTTTGAAGGGGCTCGTTGCCATGCCCACACACAGCAGGACACGCCACCCAGCGGCCCCTCTGCGCCACTGGGCCCGTACCGCCCGCCGCCGCCTCCGGCTGCGATACCGGCGGCCACCGAACCGAGTACCCGGCCACACGCCTTCCTGTGGTCAGCCCGCGCAGCATCCGGTGACGCGGCGGTCGGCCGAGGCGATCGCGGTCCTGATCCGCGAGGGCTGGAACGTTCACCGCCCGCCGTACGGCTACACCACGATGACCGTGGCCGGAGCGCAGAGCCGACGCGGCACTCCCCGCACCCGCCTGACACCGGATCCACGCCGCGCCCCGGTGGTGCAGGACGTCTTCTACTGGCGCGCGGTCACCGGCCTGTCCGTCGAGGACATCACCGCACGGCTCGACGCCGACCATGACCGCTACCCCCCGCCCGGGACACACCTCTCCTGGCCGCCCGCAGCAGTCGCCTCGATCTTGACCAACATCAAGTACACCGGCTACCAGGCCACCGGCACCCGAGACGAGAACGGTGCGTTCCGTCCCGTCGAGCAGTGGGTGCTCTCCGACCAGCCCGCGCATCGCGCCCTGGTTACCCCCGCGCTGTTCTGGGCCGCTCAAGATCCCGCGACCAGCGTGCGGCGCATCCCGCACCGGCTTCTCGGCCCGGTCCACGGATCCGCCGCAAACGGTGACGGGAAGGAGGTGCGGTGATCATGGCATCGCGTCCACCGTCCGCAGCGCAGGGCGCCACGTCGCGCCCGCCGACGCAGTCGTCAGCGCGCCGCCGTCCGTCCGCGACACCGGCGGCCCACCGATCGGGCACGCCGCGTCGCGAACGCTACCCCGGTCGGCCACGCGGCCGATTCCTGAGCCTCGGCGCCGGAGTGCAGAGCCTGTCGGTGTTTCTGCTCGCGTGCGAGGGACGGATTCCGCGTTTCGACGCCGCCTTGTTCGCCGACACCGGCTGGGAACCCAAGCAGGTCTACGCCCAACTCGACACCGCGCGCAAGATCGGCGCGCAGGCTGGGATACCGGTGCTGACCGTGTCCAACGGCAACATCCGGCACGACACACTCAACCCCAACGCGCGCTTCGTGACAATGCCGTTGTTCGTCAAAAACCCTGACGGCACACGGGGAATGGCGCGCCGCCAATGTACCGGCGACTATAAAATCCGGCCCCTGAAGAAAGCGGTCCGCGAACTCCTTGGCTACCCACATCCGCTGCGCGTTCCGCGTGGCGTGTTCGTCGACCAGGCCATCGGTATCTCCACCGATGAAATCCACCGCGCCAAGGACTCCGACGTCAACTACACCCGCAACATCTTCCCGCTGCTAGATCTCGGGATGTCGCGTTCGGACTGCCTGGCCTACCTGCGTGAGCGGGGCCTGGGCGACGTGGTGAAAAGTTCGTGCCTGGGATGCCCGTACTCGGGCAACTCCCGGCTCAGGTTCATCCGCGACACCGATCCGCAGGCGTGGGCGGACCTGATCGAGTTCGACAAGGCGATCCGCAACGGCAGCCCCCGCGCCAACGCCGAGGGAAAACCGCTGCGCGGCCAGTTCTTCATCCACCGCTCACTGCGCCCACTCGACCAAGTCGACCTCGACGCCACCCGCAGCCGACCCAGCGCCGAGGAAGACGATCCCGACGGCTGCTCCCCGTTCTCCTGCCGCAGCGGTCCTGCGGCCACGGTGCCGGTGCCGCAAAGGCCGACAGCCGCGTCCCGGCCTAGCCGTGCCGGTACCTGACGGCGCCGCTGGGCACCGTCACGGCGTTCCACGCCCAAGGACGCCGGGACCCCGTTCCGTGTCGGTCAGAGCCCGCGCACGAGAACCCCCCTGCCTTGCCGCCAAACCTGACATCGCCTCGCCGCGAGGAGGTTGCTGTGCACGATCTCGACCGAATCCACTCCGCCGCACCTGACTCGACAACCGCGGCCGCGTCGTCACCGGCATGGTCGCGCGAACGACTCGGCGACCTCGGAGTAACCACCGACCTGATGACCGCCGCCCGCATGCTCGGCATCGGCCGCACCACAGCCTACAAACTCGCCCGCGCCGGAACCTTCCCCGTGCCGGCGGTCCGCGTCGGCCGCAGCTACCGCATCGCCGTCGCGCCACTGGTCGAGCTGCTCGGGCTGGACAAAGAGCCTCATGCCTGACGCTTCCCCTCTGCGCGCACCGGAGCGTCCATGGCCCCTGTCCGAACGCGACACCCACGGATTGCGGGAAAGGAAAAATCCGCGATGACTTTCAAAGGCACTACCTACAAACGCTGCACCTGCACCCAGCCCGGCACCAAGAAACAACTCGGCTCCCACTGCCCGAAACTCAAGCGCGCCAACGGCATGTGGAGTTCCAACCACGGAACCTGGTCGTATCAAGCCGAACTTCCCAAACGCCACGACGGGACCCGCCGCACCCGCAGGCGGCACGGATTCGCCTCGCAGACCGACGCACAGGACCAGCTGGACAAGATCGCCGACCTCGTCGCCCTCGGTGAGCGACGCGGTGACACCGCACTCGCCACGATCGGCGACCTCATCGACAACCGGCTGCGCACCGGCGAACCGTTCCCCACACCGGAGGAGGTCGCCAAGCAGCTCGATGCGGGCAACGCCAGCCTCGGAGCCATGCCCACCGTCGGCGAATGGCTGACCAGCTGGATCACCACGCGCAGGAAGATCCGGGAAGGCACCCGGATCTCCTACCAGTTCCACATCACCAACTGGCTGATCCCGCACCTGGGCCACTATCGGCTCGACGCGCTCACCGTCGACCACATCGCGCGGATGTTCGACGCGATGGCCGAACGCAACGACACTATCTCCGCCGCCAAGGAAAGCGACGACCCCGATGTCCGCGAGAGCGTGCACGGCCTGCGGCTCATCAGCGCTGCCACCATGCAGCGCTACCGCGCCACCCTGCGCGCCGCGTTCAACGCCGCCATCCGGGCCCAGAAGATCACCTTCAACCCGGCCGCCTACGTCGAGCTGCCTTCGGGGCGCCGCCCGAAGGCGCTGCTGTGGACACCGGACCGGGTCGAGCGGTGGCAGCGCACGGGGCAGAAGCCGTCGCGCGTGATGGTGTGGACGCCCGAGCAGATCGGCCGGTTCCTCGACCAGGCCGAGGGCCACCCCTACTACGCGCTGTTCCACCTCATCGCCTACAGGGGCCTGCGGCGCGGGGAAGCCTGCGGGCTGCCGTGGTGGAACATCGACCTGCCCAGCCGGTCGATCACCATCTCCACCGCGATCGTCCAGCTGGGCTGGAAGGCCGAGTTCGGCGAACCCAAGAGCGAAGCCTCCGGCCGCATCATCGCCCTCGACGAAGCCACCACCCTGGTACTGCGGCGGCAGAAGAAGCACCAGAACGAACTGCGCGCGGCAGCCGGGGCCGCGTGGGTCGAGCACGAACTGGTATGCACCGAACGCGACGGCAGCCCCTTGCATCCGGCCAAGCTCACCGACGCCTTCCACGCCATCGCCGACGCCGCCGAACTCCCGCCCGTACGCCTGCACGACCTGCGCCACGGCGCCGCGACCCTCATGCTCGCCGCCGGAGCGGACCTCAAAGTCGTGCAGGAGCTGCTCGGCCACTCCACCATCGCAGTCACCGCCGACACCTATGCCCACGTCCTGCCCGAACTCGCCCGCGAGACCGCCGAAGCCGCCGCGTCCATCGTCCCGCGCAACCAGCGGCGCAACCGGCCCACGGCCGCCTGACCCACCACGGGGCGCCGGGTTGGACGGGGCCCGAAACGAGAAAAAACCGGGGCACGGCCATCCACAATGGATGGCCGTGCCCCGGTTTCTCTGTGCTGTGCTGAGAGCCGCGTCGCCGCGCCGTTCCTCGAATCCCTGTGACGGTTGGCTTATCGGCGAAAGAGCGTCGCGCGATGGGTCCACGCCAGATGCAGCGCTGCGGCTGCACCCGGTGAGAGGTACCCCTGTTCCCGAAGTTCGCGCAGCGTGTTCTCCTCGAACGGAAGGGCGCGGGCCGAGACCGTGCCCTCGGAGTTCGAGCTGACGGCACTGGCGAACATGGTGTCGTAGAGATCTGGCTCGATGACCGCGACGGTCAGGATGTCTCCGCAGAGGGTCAGTGCGTCGAGCGTGACGCCGAGGCACCAGACCTTGATGTCGCCGCGATGGTAGGCGTCGTCGAGTGTGGCGAAGGGTTCGAGGTCGCTGTAGTTGATGGGGTGTCCGCTGCCGTCGTACTCGTCGTGCCCGAGCAGTTCCTCGGCGAGTTCCCGTTCGATGTTGCGCCACAAGGAGAAGTCTTCGGCGACAGCGGCGGGCAGCACGCTGGAGGGCTGGAAGATCCCGGCGGGCATGAGGTGGGTCATGCCACCTCCGCCGGCGACTCGGCCGCCGTCTCGCTGGTGGAGCACGATGCTGGGGGATTCGCCGCCGCGGATGGTGAGGGTGCCCACTGCGCCCATGAGCGGACGGCGGGACAGGTCGAACGGGTCGGCGACCAGCTTGCGGAAGGCCAGGTTCCGCCACGACGGTTTGGTGGTGACCACCTGGTCATGCTGGTCTCTGCTCAGGTGGTGCAGGGCGGTTTCGTGCGCGAGCGCCTCGTTGGTGTCCATCGAGTCGAAAAAGCCCATGTGCCCGAAGGTCATCCGGATCGTGCGCGCTGACCAGTCCAGCCCGGTCAGCCGGAAGCACAACCTGTTCTCGAACAAACGCGGCGCGGCGAGTTCGCGGATCGCATCGTGGTAGCGGCGAAACCGCTGCGCAGGCGTGAGAAGCGGGCGTACGGCGGCGGTCTGGGGTTCACCACCGGTAAGGAGGGGGAGGGCGGCGTCGGAGTCCAGTGTCAGAGTCACCGCACCCAGCGGTACGGGCGTGGCCGGGATCCAGTTCGGCCGGGTGATGACGCCGGTGTGTTCCAGCCCCGGGACGCGGTAGTCCGGGTAGAGGCCCTCGGCGACGAGCGCGAGCGTTCGCCGGGCGCTGCCGAGCGCGGTGCGGACCGCGAGCCACCGCCGCCGGTCCTCGACCACGTCCGGGTTCTCGTCCGGTGACGCGGGCACGACGGCAGCCCCGGTGGTGTCTGGCGGCCGGCTGGCCTGGAGCTGGGGTCGATGGAAACCGAGTTCGGTGATGGAGACGCCGAAGTACTCGGCGAGCAGGCGCTGATAGAGACGCTTCGGGAACTCCGTCTCCCCGGATTCCCACCGGTACACCGACTTCTTGGTCAGGGTCAGGTGCCGGTTGTGTTTCGTGGTCGCTAGCCGGTTGAGTTCCTCGGCCAGCTCCTGCTGCGACAGGGCCCGCTCGACCCGCAGGGCGATCAAGGTCTCGTTCGGCGAGCGGAACGGGTCGGAGGAGCCAGCCATACGCACACAGTAAGCGAGCCGGGACGCTGGGCAGGTGCCGAAGTCCGCCACTTGTCTCCGCTTCGTCCACGGTTCGGGTACCCCTCGCCCGCCCGCAGGGGTCGAACAGCGGCAAACGCGCTGGTGAGATGAGGTATGCGCGTCGACTGGCGCGTCCACCACGGCGGGCCCCGACAGCTCGCGGTGGGACAGCACACGGGATGTGACCTGAAGGAGTCGAGATGGATCTGGACGCGATGTTCACCGGAGACCTGGTGCTCGGTGTGCCCTCGGCGGAGAGCCTCTACGCGCCGAAGATGCCCGGCGACGCCGACGGCAACGACAAGGGCGACCACTGCGCCAGCTGACCGGACATCACACCCGCCGCGGCTCGGGCGGCGGCGCGCCGCCCGAGCCGCACGGTGGAAAGGACCTGAGCCGACATGCTCGCGTTTCGCCTGGCACTGGCCGACCTCACCCGGCCGGCGTGGCACTGGGACCACGACCGATGGCGCTGCGGCGAAAGCTGGGTCCAGCCGATCTCGCACCCGGCGCTAGCTCACGAGATCGACCATGACCGGCGCGCGACCACGATCCTGGTGCGTGACCTCGCCAGCCCGGTGACGCTGGAAGGACCGACACCGCCTGTGACTGGCGGCGACGGCGCGGCCGACGCCGCCCGTGGTGACGCGCTCGTACTGCACCTGCAGCCGGGACGGGTCACCCTCACCGCCGGCATCGGCGGCACCGTGCCGCTGTACCTGGCCGACAACGGCGAGGTGCTGCACGGCACGTGGGACCTGCCCGCGCTGCGCGATCTTCTCCAGTCGTCCCGGCTACAGGATCGTGCCGTGGCACGTGCCTTAACCAGACGGCACCGCTACAGCAGCGACACCCTGTTCACCGGCGTGACCATGCTGACCGAACGCGCGATCGCGACGTTCACCACGGCGGGCGTCCAGCTCACCTATCCGCCCCCGGCCGAACACGTCACGCGCGCACGGGGGCTGCGCCCCGGCGCCGACCCCCGCGACGGGCTCGCCTATCTGCTCACCGAGGCAGTACGGCCGTGGTGCACCAGTGGCGCCGCGATGGGGCTGGAGCTGTCCGGCGGCCTGGACTCCGCCACCGTCGCGATCGCCGCGCATCAGTCCGGAGCGACCCCGCTGCGGACCTTCGGACTCCTGGTCGAGGGAACCCTCGGCGCCGAACAGCACCACCGCCGCGCGGCGATCGCCGCGCATGTCGGCGCACTCGACGACGTCCTGCGCGCGCACGATCATGCCCCGTTCTGCACCGGCGGCATCCGGGCCAGCGGCGCGGCGCACGATCCCCGCGGCGAGTTCTACCGCGAAGCCTTCGAAGCCCTCGCCGACCGCGCCGCCGACCGCGGTGTCGCAATCATGCTGACCGGCAACGGCGGCGACGAGATCATGGCGCCCCGCATCGACGAACTGCCTCCACCACCACCCCAGAGCCTGGCCGAGGTGTCCTGGCTGGGGCCCCGCGCCCACGATGCCCTCGCCGCGATCGATGACAACCTGGCGCCGTCGGCCGTGCTGCCAACACCGACCCTGATGGGGTTCGCGATCCACCACCCCGCCTACCTACGCGCCGGGATCTGGCCGGTCACACCGTTTGCCCACCCTCGCCTGGTGCGCTTCGCCGAACAACTCCCGCTCGAGACTCGCCGCGGCAAGAAGCTCTTCCGCGACTTTCTCACCCGCGCCGGCCTCCCGCCCTATGTCACCCACCCCCAGCGCACGGAACACTTCCGGGACCTCATGCAACAGGGCCTGCGCCACCACGGGTTGTCCCTCGCCGAACGCCTGCTCGCCGAAGGCATGCTGCTGGCCGACCACGGCTTCATCAACCCCGACGCGCTGCAGCGCACCGTGCGCGACGCCCACCAGAGCGCTACCGTGCCGTCCGTGCTGTGCGACACCCTCGTCCTCGAAGTCGGCCTCCGCTCCCTGCTGGCCCCTGACGCCGCCCCGGTCGTATGAGCCTGGCCGAGCACAACGTCGCCTACCGGCGTCCCGACCTCTACGATGCCTTGACCCGCGACAGCACTGCAGCCGTGACCTGCCAGCGCCTCATCAACGACTACGGGTCCGTCCCTACCGGGAGTGTTCTCGACCTCGGCTGCGGCACCGCCCGCGACCTGGCCGTACTCGCCGAGAGTCACGACTGCGTCGGTGTGGACATCCAGCCCGCGCTCATCGACCATGCGCGCCACCAGCACCCGGCCTTGGACCTGCGCGTCGGCGACCTGCGCACGATCCGGCTGGACCGCACCTTCGACACGATCCTCTGCCTCGGCAACTCCCTGGCCTACCTGCACCACAACGAGGACATCCGGGCCGCCTTCTCCACGTTCGCCGCCCACGCCCAGCGCGGCACCCTGCTGCTCATCGTCACCCAGATCGCGCCCGCCCTCACGACCACACCCACGCGTGGCCGCGTCGAGGCGGCGGGTATCCACGCCGAGGTAAGCACCGAGCACAGCTGGGACGCCCGCACCCAGATCGCCACCCTGCGCCGCACCTGGCAGCTCGACGACGGCACCACCGAGACCGACCGCATCCAGCGCCGAGTCTTGTTCCCCCGCGAGCTGGAGCTCTACGCCACCCTCGCCGGTTTCTGCCCCCTGGCGCTGTTCACTGATCCGCAGGACCACACCGGCCCGATCACCGGTTCCACCGCCTACTTCGTCGCCAAGTACAACCCCGCTGTGTCGTAGACGAGGGACTCGGCGTGGCCGCTCCCACCAGGTCCGCCCGACCTAGGGGGGAGTGTTCCAAGATCGGTGTTTCTGGCCCGACACGCCGGGCTGATGGTCTGGCAGGATGGGCACTGTG
>NZ_SWMS01000060.1 GCF_005146945.1 Prauserella endophytica | reverse complement strand
GATCCGAAGCCCGGAGACCGGTTCCAGCACATCGAGTCGGGCACCGTCGCGGTGTTCGTCGAGTGGCGCCGACAGCCCGACGCGATCGGCGGCCGCCGCGTGATGGTGCTGGGTCACCCGACGTTCGGCGAGTGCCGCTGGCACCCCAGCCGTGTGCGCCCCTACGTCCCGCCGGCCACCCCGACCCCCGCGCCGAGCCTCCGCAGCGCACAAGCGCGGGCACATCGCCCCACCACGAGAAGGAGTCACCGACCATGACCGACCACAACCGACTGACCCCTGAGCAGCACGCCCGCGTCGCCGCGCTGGAGGCCGCCCGGCCGCTGCTCACCGCCCGCGGCTTCGCCAGCACAGCGGGCGCCGATCCCGACGAACTGCTGCGCGTGGCCGAGTGGATCCTGCACGGTGTCGATCCCATCGACGTTGCGGTGGAGAACGACCGGCTCACGCAAATGCTCGACCGGTGGGCACGCGATGTCGACAGCGCCCCGTACCCGTCGCCCGCGGCACACCTGCCCGTGCCGCCGCCCGAGGTGCTCGGCGAGCTGCTCGCGGTGGAGACGATCGAGTTCGCCGGGGTCGACCACCCCGACAACGTGATCGAGCCGTGGGCCAAGGACATCTTCGAGCGCGCCACCGGGCGCCGACCGGACCACGACGTGTTCCCCACCAGTGGCCGCGGCATCTACATCAACGGGTCGCTTGTGTGCCCTGGAACGACGGTCGAGGCCGAGATATACGCGAGCGGCCACGTCGCGTTCCGCGCACTCCCGTCCGCCGCCGTCGAGGCCGCCTCGTGACGCCGGTACAGCGGCCCCCAGCACCCCCGGCCAACCTGGCGCCGTTCCGCGCCAAGTGCAACGGGTGCGCGGCGCCGATCCTGTGGGCGGTCACCCCGGAAGGCGAGGACGTGCCGGTCAACCCCGGCACCAGCCACACGGGCAACGTGCTGCTCGCCGTGCAGAACGGCGAGCTCGTCGCCGGAGTCCTCAACCGTGGCCAAGCCTCCGGCGCCCGCAACGCCGGGCACCACTTGCACCGCCTGCACGACGTCGACTGTCCGCGCGCCAACGGAGCGCGCACCCGGCACTGACCGTCCACAACAGACGCACCCACCCGTGACCCCGGCCGCGCCCGACTTCCCCCGGGCGCGGCCGGCCTATCTACCACCGACAGGAGCACGACCGTGACCGGCGCCGACGCGCACAGCTGGCAGGACTGGCAGTGGCCCGAGTGGATGCCACGCACGGTGCGCCGCGAGATCGAGACGTGCTGGAGTACCCCCGCGCTGTGGCTCGCCGACGCCGAGAAGGCCGGAGCGCCCGAGCTCGGCGAGCATGTCGAGATCCGCCGAGGCAAGCACGACCTCATCACCGGCCGCTACGTCCACTTCCGCGACCGCCTCGCGCGCCTGGTGCACGACAACGGCGTCGTCTCGCTGCTGTACCTGATGCTCAGCGGTGACGTCCGCTGGGTGATGGCGCTGGGCGAGCCGCGGTGACCTGGCTCCGCCTCGATGACGTGGGCTACGACGACCCGCTCGTGCGCGCGATCGGCAACGGCGCCTACGGCGCCCTGGTCCGGATGAAGCAGTACGCCTCCGCGCAGCGCACGGACGGATGGTTGCCTGCCGACAAGGCCCGCGAGATCGCCTCGCGGGCCGAGCTGCGCGCGCTGACCAACGTCCGGCTCGGTGACGACCCGCCGATGCTGCATCAGCCCGGCGACGACTGCCCATGCCTGACCGACAAGACCTGGCCCGTCACCGGCACCCGCACCGGCGGCTACTGGGTGCACGGGTTCCTCGACCGCAACCCCTCCCGCGCCGAAAACGACGTCCACAAGGCGAAACGTCGCGAGCTGCGCGACAAGGAGCTGCGTCGCGCGGTGCGCGACCGCGACGGCAATCACTGCCGCTACTGCGGACGCGACGTGCGCTGGGCCGACCGCAAGACCGATGCCGGCGGCGTGCTCGACCACGTCGACCCCGCCGTCGCCGCCGGTGCCGCGAACCTCGTCGTGGCCTGCCGCGGCTGCAACGGCCGCAAGAAGGACTGCACCCCCGAGGCCGCCGGCATGACCCTGCTCGACCCACCCGAGATCAACACCAGATCCACGACCGATCCACCACCGATCACCGACAGATCACCGACAGATCAACCGCGCGAACACAGAACCGCACCTGATCCCGCCGCTGATCCCGCACCAGACCCGCACCCCGCCACCACCACCGCGCGGGCCGCCGAGCAGCAGACGAACGCGCAGGCCGCACCGACCAAACGCGACATCACCGCCCCGATCAACGGCCCGATGACTACCGGGCCGGGTAGGGGCGGGCACGGGCCAGATACCGCGCCTGATCGCGCCTACCGCCACCGCGTCGGCGACGCCGGACCCCGCGGCCACCGCCCCACCGTCGGCCCCGCCACCACACCCCGCAGCCACCTGGCGCCCAACCCGTACCTGAAGTCCCGCACCAGCAACCCATCACGACCCGACGACCACGAGGAGCTGTGCGTGCACCACCGACCCCTGAACCTCGCGCGCGGCGGCCCGGACTGCCCGGACTGCCGCCGCGCCATCGACGAGGCCGCCGACCGTGAGCCCGCGACGTAACCGCCGCGCCCGGCGCAGCTACGACGGCGGGCTCTGGCGCTGGAGCCCCGGCGGCGTCGAGCCCGGCGACCTCCGGCAGAGCCCGCTCGTGCGCCGCTGCCGCTACTGCCACGCCGCACCCGGCCAGTCCTGCACCCGCCCCGGCCCACGCGGCCACCGCATCAAGTGCGACCCCCACCCCCATCCGCTTCGAGCCCACCGACGAGGAAAGGACCCAACCATGACCACCGCGCGCAGGCGCACCCGCTCGTCGGCAAAGGCCGCGGGCGCTCGGTTCGAACGTGAGGTCGCCGACTACCTCGCCGAACACGTCGACGACCGGATCGACCGGCGCGTCAAGACCGGCGCCAAGGACCGCGGCGACATCGCCGGCATCCGGCTCTCACCGGCGCTCCGAAGCGGCCGCGTGGTCGTCGAGTGCAAGAACACCAGCCGCGTGGCCCTCGGCGCCCAGCACGCCGAGGCGGAGACCGAGCGCGGCAACGACGACGCGGTCGCCGCCCTGCTCGTGCACAAGCGGCATGGCGTCGCCGATCCGGGTCGTCAGTGGGTCACCTGCACAGTGGCCGACCTCGTCGCACTGCTCACCGGCGAACGGCCGCAGGAGACGACGTGAGACCGCCGTTCGCCTACTTCGGCGGCAAGACCAGGCTCGCCGAGCAGATCGTCGCGCATCTGCCGCCCCACGAGCACTACGTCGAGCCGTTCGCTGGATCGCTGGCCGTGCTGCTGGCCAAGCCACGCAGCCGCATGGAGACCGTGAACGACATCGATCACGACCTCATGACTTTCTGGCGCGTCCTGCGCGAACAGCCCGCCGAGCTGGCCCGCGTCTGCGCGCTCACCCCCCACGCCCGCGCCGAGTTCCTCGAGGCCTACGCGCTCGGTCTCGACGAGCCCGACGACATCGAACGTGCCCGCCGAATCTGGGTCCGCCTGGCGCAGTCCCGCTCCGGGACGCTGCTCCGCACCGGGTGGCGCCACTACGTCGACCCCGCCGGGTCCACCACGTCGATGCCCGGCTACCTCGAGGCCTACGTCGGCCGCATGGCCGCCGGCGCCGAACGCCTGGCCGGTGTCTCGCTGGAATGCCAACCCGCGCTCGACATCATCGACCGGTACGGCCGCAGCGAGCGCGTGCTTCTGTACGTCGACCCGCCTTACCTCGGCTCGACGCGGGTGTCCGGCGGCTACCGGCACGAGATGAAGACCGAGGCACAGCACCGCGAGCTCGCCGCCGCGCTGCGCAGCTGCGCAGCCTCCGTCGTGCTCTCCGGCTACGACTCGCCGCTCTACACCGACCTCTACGACGGATGGCACGTCACCCGCATCGACACCACCACAGGACAAGGCGGCACGCGTCAAGACCGCACCGAAGTGCTGTGGAGCAACCGCACGCCCGAGCCCTCGCTATTCGACCTGGAGGCATCATGAGTGCGACCGTGCACGGCGGGACCTACGCAGGGGCAGGCACGGGGAGTGGCTTCCCGTCAGGCAACTCATCGCAGAACAGCCGAATCTGATGTGGCAGCGGAAGCCCCATCGTCCCGACCATCATGAACGTGAACGACTCGCCGGGCTGAAGTGCTGGCACCGGGTCCGGCATGTCCACGACGTTCTGCGCCTCGAAGCGCTCGTCGTCGAAATGGAGCCGGATACCCGATGCGGACGCGTCGCCAACGTTCATCACGCGGTAGCGGTGCCCCCCGACCCAGGTGAACTCGAACACGGGCGCACGCGCAGCCTCTGTGTCACGCCGCTCCCGGCGGCGATCCAGGGCGCCACCAAGGCGACCAAGTCCGAAGCCCACACCGGCCGTGACGATGGGCAAGACGATCTGCAACCACACAGGCATGCCGCCCATATCGTTCGCCGAAAGGAATTCGCTACATCATCCGCGGTCGATGACCTACCCCTCGTCCTTGCGGGGCCGACCGGCGCGACGTGGCCGGTTGCGCGCGTAGTGCTCAGCGGCCGAGCGCAGCCAGTAGCCGGGCACGACCGGTGTCGGGAACCGGTGCGGCTTGCCCCGTTCGGCCGCCTTCTTACGTTCGGTCTCCAGCTCGTAGATGCGCTGCTTCGCCACGCCGCACAGCTCGGCGAACTCGGTCGCCGACACCATCGGCGGGATCGAGGACGTCGTGATGCGGCGGTCGGTCTCGGCCAGCGAGAGGCATTCAGCCGACTCCCACGCGGTCACTGCGAACCCTCGCGCGGCCAGCTCGGCGGCGTAGCGGTCGCGCAGCCGCTGCAGCTCGGCGAGCCCGTCATCCGCCTCAGCGGTGGCGGTGACGCTGAACCGGTTCTCGTGCGTGCTGACGACGACCAGGTCGTCACCGGCGATCGCGCGGCCCAGGGGCATGCCTTCCTGCTCGCCGGGGGCGCGGTCGAGGGTGGACGAGATGGCAAGATTCCATGTGTTCATGTCGGCCATGCTCCACTATTTCTTGACTACATTCAAGGTTTGAATCGAGGGCTATGCTGGGTCGGGCGGGCCGGGAGTGATTGGTCCATTCCCGGCCCGCCCTGGCGATCACCAGCCGCTACGCGGCACCTCCCCGCCGATGCCGTCGACGTGATCCGGTGGCCACGGCCACCGGAACCCGCCCTTGAGCTGGATCACCAGCAGCACCACTCGCAAGCGTTGCTCATTGCCGGATTCCCACAGCTCGATCGGCGTCGCGTGGTGGTAGCCATTCCAGGACCAGAGCCGCACCTCGCCTTCCTCGAAGGCAATGAGCCAGCCCTGGTCTCGCATGGCGTTCAGGATCGCCTCACCCAGGGTTCCCATTCGGTTCTCACCTCCTCTCTGAAGTTGTGCCATCAGTCTAACCCAAAATACCAAGAAAAGTCAAGGATTAATGAGGCATTGAGCACCGCGTGGAAGAGCGGCAGCACCCGCCGATGGCGCAAGATCCGCCTGTTCGTGCTCAACCGCGACCGGTGGATATGCCAGCTCTGCGGCAAGCCGATCAGCAAGTACCTGCGGCACCCGCACCCGTACAGCGCGCACGTCCACCACACCAAGGGCAAGGCGTACGGCGACGACCCAGAGTTCCTCGTGGCCGCACACCGCAAGTGCAACCTCGACGCAGGCGACCCCACCGCAGCACCCGATCCAGCACCACGACCAATGACAAGGTGGTGATCATGAGGCACCGAATCCGAACGATCGTCGCGAACGGACTGCACCTGTGGGAGTGCCGACGCTGCGGCCGACGGTGGCTCAGCAACCAAGACCCGGACAACACATCGTGTCGAGGACTCAAGTGATGATGCAAGGCTCTGACCTGCGGAAACAGGGGTACACAGTGGACATATGCTCTGACCTGCGGTTTTTCCCGACCCTGGCGGGGGCGGACATCCGCGCCCTTATGTCCTCTCTCTCCCCGTGGAATGCGGAGGTGTGCGGTGGGTGAGAGCAAGCCGCCGAGCATGGTGCGGGCGCTGGAGGACGCGCTGCGCAGTGTCGAGCGCCAGGACCGTGACGGTGCGGTCGTGCGGCTGGCCAAGCGGTACGCGGCGGCGATCGACGCGGACCCGACCATGCTGGTGAAGCTGGGGCCGCTGCTGTTGGAGGCGCTGCGGGACCTGGGCATGACGCCGCGCTCGCGGGCGTCGGTGGTAAAGGGAGGCGCCGACAGTGACACCACTGGAGCGACCAGCAAGCGGGCCAAGCTCCTCGCTCTCCGCCACGGGCACGCTGGAGGTACTGGGTAGCACTCAGCCGCGGTTGTGGACGCCGCCGCTCGTCACCGGCCCGCCGGGGCCGTGTGGGTGTGGGTGCGCGCTGACACCGGCGACGTCGTACGGGTTCGGCGTCGACGAGTTCGCCACCGAAGTCATCGAGCTGCCGCTGGACCCGTGGGAACGGTGGCTGGTGATCCACGCGGGCGAGCTGCTGCCCGATGGGCGACCGCGGTTCCGCAAGGTGCTGGTGATCGTCGCCCGGCAGAACGGCAAGACACACGTGCTGGTGGTGCTGTCGCTGTACTGGCTGTTCGTCGAACAGCGCAAGCTCATCCTCGGCACGTCGACCAACCTCGACTACGCCCGCGAGTCGTGGGAGAAGGCCGTCGAGATCGTCGAGGGCATCGAGGAACTGGCCGTCGAGGTCCCGCGCGGCGGGATCCGGCGCGTCAACGGCGAGCAGACCCTCAAGACCATCGACCGATGCCGGTACAAGATCGCCGCGAGCAATCGCAAGGGCGGCCGGTCCCTGACGATCCACCGCCTCATCCTCGACGAGCTCCGCGAGCACGCGAAGTGGGACGCCTGGAACGCGGCCTACAACGCCATGAACGCCGTGCCGGATGCGCAGGCGTTCGGAATCACCAACCAGGGCGACGACAGCGCTGTCGTGCTCGACTCACTGCGCGCCGACGCGGTGGAGGGCGAGCCGCCACACGAGGTGATCCGCGTCGACGGTGACCCGCGGCTCGGGCTGTTCGAGTACTCGGCACCGCTCGGCTCCGAGCCTGACGACCCGTACGCGCTGGCGATGGCCAACCCGAACCTCGGCCGCCGGATCGACCTCGACAGCCTGCTCGGCGATGCGCGCCGCGCGAAGCGCAACGGTGGCGAGGAGCTCGCGCAGTTCCTCACCGAGGTGTTGTGCATTCGAGTGCCGAACCTCGACCCGGCGGTGAGTGCTGAGGGCTGGGCCGCTGGAAACAAGCCGGGCACGCTTGAGGCACTGCGGGCGCGGGTGGCGCTGTGCTTCGACATGTCGCTCGACGGCAAGCACGCCACGCTCGCCGCGGCCGCGATGCTGCCCAGCGGGCGGGTGCGCGTCGAGATCGTCGCCGCGTGGGAGGACACCGCGACGATGTGGCGGGAGCTGCCCGGTCACGTGCGCCGGGTCCGTCCGCGGAGGTTCGGGTGGCTTCCGGGTGGCCCGTCTGCCGCGGCGCACGCCTACCTCGCCGACAGGAAGAACCGGCGCGGCGAGTGGCCGCCCGCCGGGGTGGAGGTCGAGGAGATCACCCGCGAGGTCACCGCGGTGTGCATGGGCTTCGCCGACCTCGTCGAGAACGCGCAGGTGCTCCACTCCGACGACCCGCTGCTCAATGCGCAGGTCGGGGGCGCCGAGAAGCTGTGGCAGGGCGATGTGTGGCGGTTCACCCGGCGCGGCGCCGGCCACGTCGACGCGACGTATGCGGCGGCGGGGGCGGTCCATCTCGCGCGCACGCTGCCCGCCACGGTGGGCAAGCCCCGCATCATCGTGGCGGGAGATTCTGCGGAACAGGTCACACCGAAGGCATGGTGACGGAAGGTCTTACGGTGTCAGCGCCTACTTGACGTAAATCTTCCTGTTAGGCTCCGCTCGTGGGTTGGTGGCGGAGTCTGTTCCGGGCGGTGGAGGTACGCGCTTCCGGGCGCGTACCCGAGCCGTCGGTGACGTTCTCCCACGACCTGACCACCCCGGCCGACGGCACGGAGCCGACGCCGATCCTCGACGCGATCCGGGCCGCCTCGAACCGGCCGGTGTCCCGCGCGGCGGCGCTGTCGGTGCCTGCGGTGCTGCGGGGCCGGAACCTGCTGTGCTCGATTGCCACGCTGCCGCTGGTCACGCGCGACCGTGCGCGCGTCGAGCTGCGCACGCCGCTGCTGGAGCAGATCGACCCGAACGTGCCCAACGTCGTCACTCTCAGCCAGACCGTCGAAGATCTGGTGTTCGAGGGCATCTCGTGGTGGCAGGTCACCAAGCGGCTGGCGAACGGGTTCCCGCTGCGCGCGATCCATCTCGACGTCGGCACGGTGTCGCTGCAGCCGCCAGCGGACGCGTGGCGCAAGCTGCGCACGTTGCCGTCCGGGCAGAAGCTGCCCGCCGGGGTGGTGTGGGTCAACGGTGAGCCCGTCGACGGGCGCGACGTGATCCGGTTCGACTCACCGAACCCCGGCATCCTGACCGCGGCCGCGCGGGCGATCCGGCGGGCGATCCTGTTGGAGCAGGCCGCCGCGACCTACGCGCAGGACCCGCGCCCGCTGGACTACTTCCGGCCCGCCGACGGCGCAGACCCGGCCACCGACGACGAGGTCAAGGAGATCCTCGACGACTGGCGCAAGGCGCGCCGCAAGCGCTCGACCGCCTACGTGCCGGCGTCGCTGACGTACGAGACCGTCGATGTTCCGTCGCCAGCGGATTTGCAGCTGGCGCAGCTGCAGCGGCAGGCGACGGTCGAGATCGCGAACGCGCTGGGCCTGGACGCCGAGGACCTGCAGGTGTCCACCACCAGCCGCACCTACGCCAACGCGGTCGACCGCCGGCGCGATCGGATCAACGACGTGCTCGCCCCGTACATGCGGGCGATCACTGACCGGCTGTCCATGAACGACGTCACCGCTCGCGGCCAGGTCGTCGGGTTCAACCTCGACGAGTACATGCGCGCGAACCCCACCGAGCGGTGGACGACCTACCAGACCGGGTTGACCAACGGCGTGGTGTCCGTGCAGGAGGTC
>NZ_SWMS01000006.1 GCF_005146945.1 Prauserella endophytica | reverse complement strand
CGCCATCCAAGCCGACCTCGCCAACCTCACCACTTGACCTCTATAGGAGCATCCTTCACTGCGCTGAACGGCACAGCGGCGCGCAGCGCCTCCGCTTGGGTGGTGGGGGGAGACGGGCGGGCGCAGGCATGGTGGCCTTCACTGCGGTTGGCGAGCCTAGTTCTTGGGTTCGAGGGCTCCGACCTCGTAGTGGCCGTCCTCGCTCTTGACCTTGATCGTCACGGCCTGCTGCTCGCCGCCGACGGTCACGTCGCACTGGAAGGTGCTGTCGACCTCGACGGGCTGGTCGGCCGGGCAGCTCACGCTCTCCACGCTCTCGACGCCGTAGCTGTCGGTGAGCACACGCTGGATGTCGTTCTGCATGGTCTGGTTGTCGAACACCTTCGACACGAGGATGCCCGGGATCCAGAACAGCACCACCGCCGCCGCGGCCACCACGACCACGAGCGCGCCGAGCCCGATCCACAGGCCCTTGCCGGTCTTCTTCTCCGGCGGCGTGCCGAACGGGGCCTGCTGGCCGTAGTCGAACTGCCCCGGCTGCTGCGGCTGCCCGTACGGGGGCTGCTGGCCGTAGGGCTGCTGCTGTTGCGGCTGGCCGTACTGCGCGGGGTCGTAGCCGGGCTGCTGCCCGTATTGCGGCTGCTGCGGCTGCCCGTAACCCGGCTGCTGCCCGTACTGGGGCTGCTGGCCGTAGCCCGGCTGCTGCCCGTACTGGGGCTGTTGCCCGTAACCGGGCTGCTGGCCGTACTGCGGCTGCTGGCCGTAGCCGCCCTGGCTCGGGAAGCCGCCGGACGGGGTGCCCGATGGCGGTTGCTGCCCCCACTGCTGAGGGTCGTTGCCTCCGTACGGGGTGCTCATCGTGTCGCCTCCGCCAGTCCGCCTTGAACGTTTCCTGCCACCACGTCGTGCGCGATCCAACCACAGAGCACCGTCGCGCACACGTGAAGGGCGCGCCGGAGAGACCGGACCGGGATCAGACCTCGCCCGCCGCGACGACCCCGCGGCGCAGCGAGCGCACCGCCTTGGCCGCGGCGGCCCCCACCTGATGGTCCCTGCCGAGCACGGTCCTCAGCTGGTCGAGCAGGTCGATGACCTGCCGCGACCAGCGCACGAAGTCTCCCGCGGACAGTTCCTGGCCGTTCACCTCGGCCGCGGTGAGCACCTTCTCCAGCGACTCGCCGCGGGCCCAGCGGTACACCGGCCAGGCGAACCCGGCGTCGGGCTCCCTGGTGCGGTCGAGCCGGTGCCGCCGCTCGTCCTCGACCAGGTCGGTCCAGATCCGCACGGTCTCCTGCCAGGCATTGGGCACCCCTCCGCCCGTCGGCAGCCTGGGCTCGGCGGCCGCGTCGCGGCGCGCCTCGTACACGAGAGCGGAGACCACCGCGGCGAGCTCGGGCGGGGTCAGGCCGTTCCACACGCCGTGCCGGAGGCACTCCGCGGCGAGCAGGTCCGACTCGCTGTAGAGCCTGCCGAGCAGGCGGCCGTGGTCGGTCACCTCGTCGCCGTTCTCGCCAAGATAGCCGCGCTCGGCCAGCAGCGCGCGGATCCGGTCGAACGCCCTCGCGAGCGAATGGGTCGTGGCGGCCACCTTGCGTTCCAGCTGCGCGGTCTCGGCGGCGAGCCGCTGGTGCCGCTCCACCCAGCGCAGGCTCGCCTCGCGGTCGGCGAGTCCGTGCGCCGGGTGCGCGCGCAGGGCCCTGCGCAGGGCGGCCAGCTCGCCGTCCTCGTTGGCGCCGGAGCGGCGCCGCTCGCGCGGTGGCCGCGTGATGCCGGTGCTGCGCAGCGAGGAGGCGATGTCGCGGCGCGTCTTCGGCGAGCGCAGCTCCACGTGCTTGGGCAGCTTGACGCGGCCGAGCGACTCCACCGGAGCCGGGAAGTCCGACACCGAAAGCGTCCCCGACCACCGGTCCTCGGTGACCACGACGGGCCTCGGCTCGTGCAGCGGGTCGACGCCGGGATCCACCACCACGGCCAGCCCGGCGCGCCTGCCCTGGGGCACCGAGATCACGTCGCCCTTGCGCAGCTTCTCCAGCGACCGCGCGGTCTCGGCACGGCGGGTGGCCGAGTTCTGCCTGGCGAGCAGCTTCTCCCGCTCGGAGATCTTCTTGCGAAGCTCGACGTAGGACAGCATCTCGTCGAAGTCGCCGCTGACGGCCTCGGCGTAGCCATCGAGCGCCTCCTTGTTGCGCTCGATGCGGCGCGCCGTGCCGACCACGGCGCGATCGGCCTGGAACTGCGCGAAGGACTGCTCCAGCAGCTCGCGAGCCTCCTCGGCCCCGAACTGTCCGACGAGGTTGATCGCCATGTTGTAGCCGGGCCGGAACGACGAGCGCAGCGGGTAGGTGCGCGTCGAGGCGAGCCCGGCGACCTGACGCGGGTCGACCCCTGGCTGCCACAGCACGACGGCGTGCCCCTCGACGTCGATGCCCCGCCTGCCCGCCCGGCCGGTGAGCTGGGTGTACTCGCCGGGTGTGAGGTCGACGTGGGCCTCGCCGTTGTACTTGACCAGCCGCTCCAGCATCACCGTGCGCGCGGGCATGTTGATGCCCAGCGCTAGCGTCTCGGTGGCGAAGACGACCTTGACGAGGCCGCGGACGAACAGTTCCTCCACGGTCTCCTTGAACGCGGGCAGCAGCCCGGCGTGGTGGGCCGCGACGCCCTGTTCGAGGCCTTCGCGCCACTCCCAGTAGCCGAGCACGCCGAGGTCGGACTCGGGCAGCTCGGCGGTGCGCTCGTCGACGACCCGGCGGACCTCGGCAACCTCCTCGGGCGTGTTGAGCCGCACGCCGGAGTGCAGGCACTGGCCGACCGCCGCGTCGCACCCGGCGCGGGAGAAGATGAACACGATCGCGGGCAGCAGGCCGGCGCGGTCGAGCCGGTCGATCACGTCGACCCGCGACGGCGGGCGGTAGCGGGGGGCGCGCGGCGGCTGGCCTCGCCTGCCCCGCGGCCCGCGCAGCCCGGCCGGGGCGTGCATCCTGGCGACGTCCTCGACCCGGCGCAGCAGCTGCGGGTTGATCCTGGCCTCGCCGCCGCCGTGCTCCTCGCCGACGAACAGGTCCAGCAGGCGGTTGCCGACCAGCATGTGCTGCCAGAGCGGCACCGGGCGGTGCTCGTCGACCACCACCGTGGTGTCGCCGCGGACGGCGACGAGCCACTCGCCGAACTCCTCGGCGTTGCTCACGGTCGCGGACAGTCCCACCACCCGCACGTACTCGGGCAGGTGCAGGATCACCTCCTCCCACACGGCCCCGCGGAAGCGGTCGGCGAGGTAGTGGATCTCGTCCATCACCACGTAGCCGAGGTCGTTCACCGTGGAGGAACCCGCGTAGAGCATGTTGCGCAGGACCTCGGTGGTCATCACCACGACCTGGGCGTTGCCGTTGATCGCGGTGTCGCCGGTGAGCAGGCCGACCTGCTCGGAGCCGTAGCGCGCGGTGAGGTCGGCGTACTTCTGGTTCGACAGCGCCTTGATGGGCGTCGTGTAGAAGCACTTCCGGCCCTCGGCCAGCGCCAGATGCACCGCGAACTCGCCGACGACGGTCTTGCCCGCGCCGGTCGGGGCGCAGACGAGCACGCCGTGACCGTCCTCGAGCGCCTCGCAGCCGCGGACCTGGAAGTCGTCGAACTCGAAGGACACCTGCGCGGCGAAGTCGGCCAGCCTGGGGTACTTGCCGCGCCGGCGGGCGGCCACGTAGGCCTCGGCCGGGCTGGGAGAAGTGGATGAGTCCACGGCGCCAGGGTTCCATATGGCCGTGGGGGCTCGCATGCGGTGGGCGATCTCGCCACATCTACCCTGGGTGCGTGACTCCGCAGGAGCTGAAGGCGACGTGTCTCGGGTTCACCGGCGCGCGCGAGGAGTTCCCGTTCGACGAGTCGAACAGCGTCTTCAAGGTGGCCGGAAAGATCTTCGCGATCAGCAGGCTGGACGCGACACCGCTGCGGGTGAGCCTCAAGTGCGAGCCGGAGCTGGCCGTGCAGCTACGCGCGACGCACCCGGCGATCACGCCCGGTTACCACCTCAACAAGCGGCACTGGAACACGGTGGTGCTGGACGGTTCGGTGCCGGACGAGCTGGTGCGCGACCTGATCGAGGACTCCTACGACCTGGTGGTCGCCGGGCTGCCGAGGGCGGAGCGGGAGCGGCTGAAGTGGTCGGCGCTCAGCCGAGAACAGCGAGTGCCCCGGGAACGCACGTGACCGATACCGGCACGCGGCCGAGCGGCTCGCCGTCGGCGTAGACGGGCCAGTCGTTGCCGGACAGCGTCACCTCGCGGGCCCGCAGCGTCGTGACGGCGGGATGCGTGACGTGCCTGCCCGTGCGCAGGCTCGGCAGCAGGCGCACCAGCTCGCGACGGTCGGCGTCGCCCACCACTGTGACGTCGAACAGCCCGTCGCCGGGGTCGGCGTCAGGGCAGATCGGCACCCCTCCGCCGTAGAAGCCGGTGTTGCCGATCGCGGCCAGCACGGCGGGCAGCTCGAGCTCGTCCCGGTCGGTGCGCACGACGAGGCGGCGGGTGCGGAACGCCGCGAGCTCGGCGACGATCGCGAGGTCGTAGCGGCGGGGACCGCTCGGCCACCGCATGCGGTTGGCCCGCTCGTTGACGGCCGCGTCGAACCCGGCGCACAACACGGTGCCGAACCAGTTCTCGCCCACCCTGCCGAGGTCGATGCGGTGGCTCCGCCGCTGGCGCAGCGCCGCGATCAGAGCGTCCACGGCGGCGAGCGGATCGGCCGGCAAGCCCAGTGCGCGCGCGAGGTCGTTGCCCGTTCCGGACGGCACGAGCCCGAGCGCGACACCGGTGCCGGCGCAGAACTGGACGGCCTGGTGCGCCGCGCCGTCACCGCCGAGCACGACGAGCGCGTCGAGGCCCTCGGCGTGCGAGCGGTCCATCAGCGCCCGCGACTGCTCGACGGTGTTGGCCGCGAGGAGGTCGAGCCGGTCGACGTGGTCCCGAAGGCGGGCGGCGACGGTGCCCGCGATGCGGGCCGCCGCGCCCTTCCCGGAGTCGGGATGCACGGCCAGCGCCGCATGCAGTCCCATCGCCCGCTACGTCCTTTCAGAAGCGGCGGAGCCGCTTGGGGTGGGCCGCGCCGCCACGCAGAGCCCGTCCGGCAACACTCGCTAGGTGACGTCGTCGGTGCTGGCGGCCTTCGTCGGCTTCGCGGGCTCGTCGTCGATGGTGCTCGGCGTGTAGTCGAACGGCGCCGCCTCGTCGTCGGCGAGCTTGTCCCAGCCCTCCTCGCCGCGCTGCCGTTCCAGCTTGCGGTCGTGCAGGCGGGTGAGCTGCAACGCGAACTCGAACAGCAGGGTCAGCGCACCGGCGAGCGCGATCATCGAGAACGGGTCGGCAGGCGTGACGAACGCGGCGAACACGAACAGCAGGAAGATGATCCCCCGCCGCCACTTCTTGAGCAGCTCGTACCGCGCGATGCCCACCCGGTTGAGCATCACGATCAGCAGTGGCAGCTCGAAGCTCACCCCGAAGATGAGCAGCAGCGACAGCACGAACGAGATGTAGCGGTCACCGGTGAACCAGGTGGCGAACTCGCCACCGCCGAAGTTGGTGAGCAGCTCCAGCGCGTGCGGCACCATCAGGTAGGCCAGCACCGCGCCGCCCGCGAACAGCACGCTCGCGAAGCCCACGAAGGTCAGCGCGTACTTGCGTTCCTTCGAGTAGAGCCCCGGCGCGATGAACGCCCACAGCTGGTAGAGCCACACGGGCGCGAACAGCACGGCACCCGCCGTGAGGCCCACCCGCAGCTGGATCATGAAGGCCTCGAACGGCACCGTCTGGAGCAGCTGGCACTCACCGCCCCTCGGGTACCGCTGCTCGGCGGGTATCGCACAGTACGGGCCCGTGACGATGTCACCGAGCGACGGGATGGGCCCGATCCTGTTGCCGAACCAGAGGAACCCGAGGATGCCGCCGGCGACGAGGGCCAGCAGCGCGTAGCCGAGGCGGCGGCGGAACTCGTAGATGTGCTCGATGAGCGTCATCGTGCCGTCGGGGTTGTGCCGACGGCTTCGGTTCCGCCGCTTGCTCTGGCGGCCTTCGCGCTTCTCGGAGGAGTCCGCCACGGAGAGCTTCCGTTCTCGTCAGTCGATCGGTCAGCCGGCGTTCTTCGGCGCCTGATCGGCGGTGGCGTTGGGCTGCTGCTGCTTCTTCAGCTCGTCGAGCTGCCGCTGCAGGTCAGCGAGCTGCTGGTCCTTGTCCTGGGCCGCTGCGGTGGCCGACGAGGAGGGCAGCTGCCTGGTCTCGGCCTCGGCGGTGGCGGTGGTGGTGTCCGATTCGCCGGACTCGCGCATGTCCTTGGTCTCGGCCTTGAAGATCTTCATGGACTTGCCGATCGACCTGGCCGCGTCCGGGAGCCGCTTGGCGCCGAACAGCAGAACCACCACAAGGACCAAAATGATCAAGTGCCACGGCTGCAGTGCACCCATCAGTGGCCTCCCTTAACTCGTTCAGGATCGATCGTACTGGCTTTTTCGTTGTGTGTGAGCGAAGAACCGCGTCGCCGCGCGAGCGCCACGCCGACGGCGGCCGCCCGCGCCCGTAGGAGGCCGGCCTGGTCCTGGGTGCTCGCCGCAACCATGCTCGCCGTCCGGCTGTAGCGGCGCAAGGCTCCCACCAGCCGGACGGCGACGATGCCGAGCACCAGGATTCCGAGCGCGACCAGGGCGCCGCTCAGCACGTAGAACACGCCGTCACCTTACTGGCCGTAGGTAACCGGGAGGTGACGCGCCCGGGCCAGCGCGTCGGCGGCCCGCTGTCGAACAGCTTGCGCCAGCGACTCCGGGCTCTCGACGTGGACGCCCTCTCCCCTGCCCAGCACGAGCCGCACCATCCAGGACTCGTCGCCGTAGCGCATCCGCACCCGCAGCCGCCCGCCGTCGAGCTCCGCGAGCTCCTCGCACGGGTAGTACTCGGCGATCCAGCGCACGTCCGGCTCCAGCACGAGCACGGCCTCGGGATAGTCCTCGTGCGGAGCGAACACGCCCGCGGAGACCTCGCGCGGCTCGGCCTCGGCGGGCGGGTCGGCAGGCTCGTCGAGCACCTCCAGCTCGTCCACGCGGTCCAGCCGGAACAGCCGCACGGCGCCGGCCCTGCGGCACCACGCCTCCAGATAGCTGTTGGCCTGCACGATGAGCAGCCGCATCGGGTCGACCGTGCGGTCGCTGACCTCGTCCTTGGACGCCGTGTAGTACCGCATCCGCAGCGCCCGGCCCTCCTGCAGCGCCTCGCGCACGACCTCGCGGGTGCGCGCGGTCGCCTCGCGCTCGCGCACGCCCATGCCCACCACGACGCCCGCGGGCTGAGCGTCGCCCGCGGCGGCCTCGATCTTGGCGATCGCCCTGCGCACGGCGTCGGTGTCGACCACGCCGGGGGTCTCGCCGAGCGCGCGCAGTGCGATCACCAGCGCGCTCGCCTCACCACCGGTGAGCCGCAGCGGCCTGCGCATGCCCGCGTCGAAGGTGACCGACACCGTGTCGCCGTCGAAGGAGAGGTCGATCAGGTCGCCGGGGCCGTACCCGGGAAGGCCGCACATCCACAGCAGTTCGAGGTCCTTGCGCAGCTGTTTGGCGCTGACGTCGAAGTCCTGGGCGGCCTGCTCGATCTTGATGCCCGGCCGCGCCAGCAGGTACGGCACGAGTGCGAGCAGCCTCGGCATCCGCTCGGTGGAACCGCTCATGCGCCCGCCCCCAGCACCACGCGCTCCAGCCGGTCGCGCACCGCCTTGGCCAGCACGTCCGGCTCCAGCACGAGCACGTCGGGGCCGTGCCCGGCGATCCAGTCCGCCGCGCTCTCCGGGTAGTGCAGGTCGACCTCCACGACGTCGCCCTCGGCGTCGCCGACGGTCAGCGAGCCGACGATCCGCGCGTGCCGCCGGATGCCCGCGGCCCTGCCCCTGGCGAGCCACAGCCGCGCTCTCGTCGTCGGCGCGGGCTCCTGCCTGGTGGACGTGCCTGCCACGAACTCGAGGAGGTTGACGTCGGGAGGGCGGCTGACGACGCCGGGCTTGCCGACGGTGCGCACCTCGCCGGTGATGCGGGAGAGCCGGAAGCAGCGGGGCGCGTCGCGGTCGCGGTCATGGCCGACGACGTACCAGCGGGCCCGCCACGACACGACGCCCCACGGTTCGAGTGTGCGCACGCGGCGTTCCGGCGAGTCGGAGCGCCGGTAGTCGAAGCGCACCACCTGGCCGCGCTGCACGGCCGCGAGCAGCGGGGCGAACGCGGGCTCGGTGTGCACGCGGGGCTCCACGACCGGCGCGGCGTGCTCGTCGACCTCCACCCCGGCGGCGCGCAGCTTCACCAGCGCGCCGTGTGCCTGCCCGGTCAGCTCCGGGGAGTCCCACAGCCGCGCGGCGAGCGCCACCGCCGTGGCCTCGTCCGGGGCCAGCTCGATCTCCCCCAGCTCGTAGTCCCTGCGCGCGATGCGGTAGCCCTCGATGGGGTCGAAGACGGAGTTGCGGCCCGTCTCCAGCGGGATGCCCAGCTCGCGCAGCTCGGTCTTGTCCCGCTCGAACATCCGCGAGAACGCCTCGTCGGTCGCCGCGTCGGCATATCCGGGCACGATCCCGCGAATCCGCTCGGCGGTCAGGAACTGCCGGGTGGACAGCAGAGCGAGCACCAGGTTGACCAGGCGCTCGGCGCGGGCGGTGGACACCTTGACAACCCTAGCTCGCGTCCCGCGCGCCGATCGTCAGGTCCGGCCTTGTGCCGGGCATGTCGCGCGAACGGATCTTTCACTCGCGCGCGGCGGCCACGACCACGTCCCGCAGCTCGTCGGTGAGCCCTCCGCCGCCGAGCCCCTCGGCGAAGATGACCAGCGAGCGCACCACGATCTCCTCCCTGGTCTCGGCGTCCAGCTCGCGCAGCGGCCCGTCGAGCAGCAGCATCGCGAGGCCGTGGGCCATCGACCACGCCCCGAACTCCGCCATGGGCCTGCGTTCCGGCGGCAGGTACCCGGCCGCGGCCAGTTCGTCGAGCGCGCCGACGAGCGTGCGGAACGGGCTGTACTCGGCCTGCTGGTCCGGCGGGGGCAGCACGTGTCCCTCGGAGCAGAAAGCGGTGCGGAACAGGCCGGGCTGCGCGAGCGCGAAGTTGAGGTAGCCGCGTGCGATCGCGGCGAGGTCGCCGAGCGCGGCGGCTATCCGGTCCGCCGACGGCGTGCGCTGCGCGAGCTCGGCGCGCATCGAGTCGTTCATGCGGACCATGGCCTCGTCCTTGGCCGCGTCCAGTAGCTGCTCGTGCCCGGCGAAGTGCCGGTAGGCCGCGGTCGGGGTGACGCCCACCGCGCGCGCGGCCGCCCTGATCGTCACCGCCCCGGGGCCGCCGTCGGCCGCGAGTCCGGCGGCGGCCTCGATGAGCGCGTTGCGGAGATCGCCGTGGTGGTAGCCGCTTCGAACGGGGGCTGAGGAACTCACAGCTCGATGTTGACACCCGTACACATCAGTGGCAAGTTAACGCCCACAAAGTTTACAGCCGTCAACATTGATCACTCCCTCACTCGGAGCTCACCATGTTCGCTCGCATCGGACGGTTCGCCGCCGACCACGCACGTGCGGTACTGGCCGTGACCCTGCTCGTGCTCGTCGGAGCCGGAGCGCTGGGCTTCACGGCGTTCGGCAAGCTGCAGGCGGAGGGCTTCACCGACCCGTCGGCCGAGTCCACCAGGGCCGCCGATCTCATCGACGCCCGCCACGGCGGCTCCGCCGACCTCGTCTTCCTCGTCACGGCCGACACCGGAACCGTCGACGACCCCGCCGCCCGCCAGGCCGGCGCGGACCTGACCGCCCGGCTCGCCGGCGACCCAGCGCTCACCGGCGTCACGTCCTACTTCCAGGCCGGCGTACCCGCCCTGCGCTCGGACGACGGCACGCAGGCGCTGATCGCGGCCCACCTCGCCGACGAGGGCGGCGAGAACACGGCGGTCGAGGAGATCGCCGGCTCCTACACCGGCGACACCGGGGCGATCACCGTCGACCTCGGCGGCCGCGCCGCCGTCGGCCAGGACGTCAACGAGCAGGTGGGCCGTGACCTCCTCGTGGCCGAGTCCATCGCAGTGCCCGTGATCCTGATACTGCTCGTGCTCGTGTTCGGCAGCGTCGTGGCCGCGCTGCTGCCGCTGGCCATCGGCGGCATCGCGATCCTCGGCACCTTCGCCGAGCTGTCGCTGCTCGGCTCACTCACCGACGTGTCGGTCTTCGCCATCAACCTCACCACCGGTCTCGGCCTCGGCCTCGCGATCGACTACGCGCTGCTGATGGTCAGCCGGTTCCGCGAGCAGCTCGCCGCCGGATCGAGCACCCGCGACGCCGTGATCCGGACCGTCGAGACCGCGGGCCGGACCATCACCTTCGGCGCCGTCACCGTCGCCGTCGCCCTGTCCGCGCTGCTGCTGTTCCCGCAGTACTTCCTGCGCTCGTTCGCCTACGCCGGCATCGGCGTGGTGCTGATCGCCATGCTCGCGGCACTGTTCGTGCTGCCCGCGCTGCTGGCCGTGCTCGGCCAGCGCGTCAACGCGGGCAGGCTGCCGTGGCGGAAGTCGGCTCCCACCACCGTGTCCTCGTTCTGGGGCCGCGTCGCGCGGACCGCCGGGCGCAGGCCGTGGCTCGTGGGCGCACCCGCCGTGCTGGTGCTCGTGCTGGCCGCCGCTCCCCTGCTCCGCGTCGAGTTCGGCACGCCGGACGACCGCGTGCTGCCCACCACCGCGTCGAGCCGGATCGTCGGCGACGCGCTGCGCGAACAGTTTCCCGGCGACGACAGCCGCGCGGTCCAGGTCGTCACCACCGGTCCCGTCGGCGCGGGCGACGCCGCCGCCTACACCCAGCGACTGGCCGCCGTACCGGGCGTCGCCGACGTCGTCCCCAGCGCTCAGGGCCAGCGCTACGCCGTGATCACCGAGGAGGAGTCCCGGTCCGAGTCCGCACAGCGCGTGGTCGAGGACGTGCGCGCTCTGCCCGCGCCACCGGGTGTGCAGGCGCTCGTCGGCGGTGACGCCGCCGTGCTGCTCGACTCAACCGGCTCGATCACCGACCGGCTCCCGCTCGCGCTCGGCCTGATCGCGCTCACCACGTTCGTGCTGCTGTTCCTGTTCACCGGCAGCGTCCTGCAACCGCTGCGCGCGCTCGTGTTCAACGTCCTCGGGCTGTCCGCGACGTTGGGCGTGATGGTGCTGATCTTCCAGGACGGCGCGCTGTCCGGACTGCTGGGCTTCACCCCGCTGCCGCTCGACACGAGCATGCTGATGCTGCTCTTCTGCATCGCGTTCGGGCTCTCGATGGACTACGAGGTGTTCGTGCTCAGCCGCATCAAGGAGGCCCACGACCGGGGGCTGGGCAACCGCGAGGCCGTGGTGGACGGGCTGTCCCGCACCGGCCGCATCGTCTCGATGGCCGCCGTGCTATTGGCGGTGAGCTTCTTCGCCTTCGGCACCAGCGGCGTCAGCTTCATCCAGATGTTCGGCCTCGGCAGCGGGCTCGCGATCCTCATCGACGCGACGATCATCCGCGGCCTGCTCGTCCCGGCCGGCATGCGCCTGCTCGGCGACAGGGCGTGGTGGGCGCCCGCGCCGCTGCGCAGGCTGCACGACCGCCTCGGCATCAGCGAGGCACCGGCGGCCCCACCCGAACGGCCGCGCGTCAACGCCTGATCGCGCGCGGGTGGGGGTGGAGCCGGAAACCCCGGCCCACCCCTTCCCTACAGCGAGTTGATCAGCCGCTCCACGCGCTCGTCGACCGAGCGGAACGGGTCCTTGCACAGCACGGTCCGCTGCGCCTGGTCGTTGAGCTTCAGGTGCACCCAGTCGACCGTGAAGTCGCGGCCCGCCTGCTGCGCGGCGGCGATGAAGTCGCCCCGCAGCTTCGCCCGCGTGGTCTGCGGCGGCGTGTCCTTGGCGAGCTCGATCTCGCCGTCGTCGGTCACCCGCCGCACGAGGCCCTTGCGCTGCAACAGGTCGAACACGCCCCGGCCGCGCCGGATGTCGTGGTAGGCGAGGTCCAGCTGAGCCACCCTCGGGTCCGACAGGTCGAGGTTGTGCTTGGCGCGGTAGCGCTCAACCAGCCGGTGCTTGATCGCCCAGTCGATCTCCGTGTCGATCTTGGAGAAGTCCTGCTGCTCCACCGCGTCCAGCGCGCGGCCCCACAGCTCGACCACGCGCTGCGCGGTCGGGCCCGAACCGTTGGCCTCCACGTGCTGGGCCGCCCGCGCGTGATACTCGCGCTGGATCTCCAGCGCCGACGCCTCGCGCCCGCCCGCCAGCCGCACCTGCCGCCGGCCGCTCAGGTCGTGGCTGATCTCGCGGATAGCGCGGATCGGGTTGTCGAGCGTGAAGTCCCGGAACTGCACGCCCTGCTCGATCATCTCGAGCACCAGGTTCGCGGAGCCGACCTTCAGCAGCGTCGTCGGCTCGGCCATGTTGGAGTCGCCCACGATCACGTGCAGCCTGCGGTAGCGCTCCGCGTCGGCGTGCGGCTCGTCGCGCGTGTTGATGATCGGCCGGGACCGCGTGGTCGCGCTGGAGACGCCCTCCCAGATGTGCTCCGCGCGCTGCGACAGGCAGTACACGGCGCCCCTCGGCGTCTGCAGCACCTTGCCCGCCCCGCAGATGAGCTGACGGGTCACCAGGAACGGCAGCAGCACGTCGGCGATCCTGGAGAACTCGCCCGCGCGCGTCACCAGGTAGTTCTCGTGGCAGCCGTAGGAGTTGCCCGCCGAGTCGGTGTTGTTCTTGAACAGGAAGATGTCGCCGCCGATGCCCTCGTCGGCGAGCCGCCGCTCGGCGTCGACGAGCAGGTCCTCCAGGATCCGCTCGCCCGCCTTGTCGTGCGTGACCAGTTGGGTCAGGTCGTCGCACTCCGCGGTCGCGTACTCGGGGTGGGAGCCCACGTCGAGGTAGAGCCGGGAGCCGTTGGACAGGAAGACGTTCGAGGACCGGCCCCACGACACGACTCGCCGGAAGAGGTATCGCGCCACTTCGTCGGGGGAGAGCCTGCGCTGCCCGTGGAAGGTGCAGGTGACCCCGAACTCGGTTTCGATCCCAAAGATCCGCCGCTGCATCCTTCAAGGGTAGGCGCTAACCGCCGTGGGACGGTGAACGAATCGGCCGCCGAGACGGTGTCGGTACCTTGGAACACCGTGTTGGACGTACTCAAGTCGCGGCTGCGCCAGGTCAGCGCCACCGACCGCCGCCTCATGGCGCGCAGCGCCGCGCTGCCGCGCACGCCGGCGGACGGGTTGCTCACCAGGCTGTCCCGCTCGGCGAACAAGGGCCGCCTGTGGTGGGGCGTCGCGCTCGTCCTCACCGCGCGCAAAGGCGCGACCCGCCGCGGCGCCCTGCGCGGCGTCGCCGCGATCGCGGGCGCCAGCACCAGCGCCAACCTCATCGGCAAGCCCCTGTTCCCGCGCAGGCGCCCCGCCGCCGAGGCCGTGCCCGAGCACCGCCGCCTGCAGAAGCGCCCCACGTCGTCGTCCTTCCCCTCCGGGCACGCCGCGTCGGCGACGGCGTTCGTCACCGCCGTCGCGATGGAGTCGCCCGTCGCCGGTCTGGCGCTCGCGCCGCTCGGCGCCGCCGTGGCCTACTCCCGCGTCCACACCGGTGTGCACTGGCCCACCGACGTCGGTGTCGGCGCGCTCATCGGCGTCGCCTCCGCGATCGGCACGCAGCACTGGTGGCCCATCCACCCCGACACGCCCGGCCGCACCGCACACCGCGCCGACGCACCCGTGATGCGCGACGGCGAGGACATGCTCGCAGTGGTCAACCCCGGCTCCGGCAACGCCGACATGGACCCGACCGACGAGGTCCGGTTCGCGTGGCCGAAGGCGACCCTGCTCTACCCGGACCCCGGCGTCGACATCCGCACGCAGCTGACCAGCGAGATCGCGCGGCGAGGCGGAGCCGTACGAGCGCTCGGGGTCGCGGGCGGGGACGGCACCGTCGCGGCGGTGGCCTCTGTCGCCGCCGACACCGGGCTGCCGCTGGCGCTCATCCCGGCCGGCACGCTCAACCACTTCGCCCGCGACGTCGGCGTCCGCTCGATGCCCGACGCCGACGCCGCCACGGAGGCGGGCGCCGCGGTTGGCGTCGACCTCGGCGAGGTGGAGATCGACGGCGGCTCCGGCGCGCACCGGCGCTGGTTCGTCAACACCGCGAGCCTCGGCGGCTACCCCGAGATGGTGCGGCTGCGCGAGAAGATCCAGCAGCGGCACCCGAAATGGCCGTCAGCCGCGATCGCGACGATCCGCACCCTGCGCAGGGCCAGGCCCCTGCGGGTCCGGCTCAACGGCAAGCGCGCGCTCGTGTGGATGGTCTTCGTGGGCAACGGGACCTACGCGCCCAAGGGCTTCTGGCCTTCGCGCAGGCCCGCCCTCGACACCGGCCTGCTCGACGTGCGCTACCTGCGCGCCGACGTGCCCTATTCGCGCGCCCGGTTCGTGCTCGCCGCCGTGACCAACACGCTCAACGCGAGCCACGTGTACCGCCAGTACGACCTGCCGTCGCTGGACGTCGAGATCCTCGACGGCAACCGGCGGGTGGCCACCGACGGCGAGGTCGGCCCGCTCGGCCGCGTGTTCCGGTTCCGGTCACGGCCGAGCGCGCTGACGATCTACCGGCTGTAGCGCCCCTACCCTGCCGAACCCTCGGAGCCGTCGGCGGGCGCCTCCGGCTTCTTGTCCTCCTCCGCCTCCTCGGCGGGTTCCGTCTTGCCCGGCAGCAACGCGTCGAGCGCCGCGCCGGTGAACCGGCGGAACTTGCGGCCGGGCCGCTCGCGGTCGAGCACGGCGACCTCGAGCTTGCTCGGCTCGCCCTCGCCGTTGCCATTGCCGGTGTTGGACCGGAACGCCTCCGACGCGACGCGCAGCGCGGCCTTCAGGTCCATCCCGTCCTCGAACGTGTCCTTGAGCTTCGAGCTGATCGCGTCGGTCTGGCCGCCCATCACGACGAACCTCGGCTCGTCGAAGATCGAGCCGTCGTAGGTCAGCCGGTACAGCTCGTCCTCGTCGGTGTCGGCGCCGACCTGCGCCACGCAGATCTCCACCTCGAACGGCTTGAGCTGCTCGGTGAAGATCGTGCTCAGCGTCTGCGCGTACACGTTCGCCAGTGCCCTCGCGCTCACGTCCCGCCGGTCGTACTGGTAGCCCTGCAGGTCCACGTGCCGGATCCCGCCGCGGCGCAGGCTCTCGAACTCGCTGTAGCGCCCCACGGCGGCGAATCCGATGCGGTCGTAGATCTCGGACACCTTGTGCAGCGTGGGCGAAGGGTTCTCCGCCACGAACAGCACACCGCCCCGGTACTTGAGCACGACGACGCTCCGTCCCCGGGCGATGCCCTTGCGCGCGAGCTCGGAACGCTCGCGCATCAACTGCTCGGGTGAGGCGTACAGCGGCATCGTCACTGCGTTGGCTCCGCTCTCTTCGTGGTCCTGCTGTGGTTCGTCGGTCTTGGCCGGGCGCTAGCTGCGGTACCGGCCGGGCCGCTCGGCGCGGGCCTCGACCACGGCCGTCGCGATGGCCGAGGTCTCCTCGCTCGGCACCGAGACCGCACCGTGCTCGGCGGTGATGGTGACGACCGACGGGTAGATCTTGCGCACGAGGTCCGGTCCGCCGGTCGCCGTGTCGTCGTCGGCGGCGTCGTAAAGGGCCTCGATGGCGGCCCGCACGGCGGTGTCGGCGTCGGCGTCCGGGTCGTACAGCTTCTTCAACGCCGACTTGGCGAACAGCGAGCCGGAGCCGATCGCGTGGTAACCGGCGTTCTCCTCGTACCGGCCGCCGGTGACGTCGTAGGACACGATCCGGCCCGCGCGCTTGGGGTCGGTGGACTCGATGTCGTAGCCGACGAACAGCGGCAGCACCGCCAGGCCCGCCATCGCGACGTCGAGGTTGCCCTTGACCATGTTGGCCAGCTTGTTGGTCTTGCCGTCCAGTGACAGCGAGACGCCCTCGATCTTCTCGTAGTGGGCGAGCTCGACCGTGTAGAGCCGTACCAGCTCCAGTGCGATGCCCGCGGTACCCGCGATGCCGACGGCCGAGTACTCGTCGGTGATGTGGACCTTCTCCAGGTCCCGCGTGGCGATCATGTTGCCGCTGGTGGCCCTGCGGTCGCCCGCGATCAGCACGCCGCCGCTGAAGGTCGAGGCCACGATCGTCGTGCCGTGCGGCGGCTCGAGCGCGCTGCCGGGCGCGAACGAACCCTCCGGCCGCTTGCTGGGCAGTAGCTCAGGAGCCTGAGCCCGGAGGAAGTCGGTGAAGGACGACGTCGTCGACGACAGGTAGGCGGAGGGCAGGGCGAAGCCCGAGTTGCGCGGAGTGTGTTCCATGCGTGCTCGTAGTTCCCATCGACGAAGGGGGCGGGGACTGAAATGTGATCAGCAAGCTTATGGGATGGCGCTCGGCCGACCGGCGCCGCCTACTGCCCGCCCTTTTGCACGTAGGCACGCACGAAGTCCTCGGCGTTCTCCTCCAGCACGTCGTCGATCTCGTCCAGGATCGTGTCGACGTCCTCGCCGAGCTTCTCGCGGCGTTCCTGACCGGCCGGGGCACCGCCGTCCACGTCGTCGTCGGAGTCTCCGCCGCCGTGCTTCTCAACCTTTTCCTGAGCCATACTCGCCTCCCGGTGTGGCCGTTGCCTCTTAGCCTACCCAGAGCCAACGGCATTCGGTGCGTTCGTTGACCGTCCGGTGATCTTCACCGCCGGCCGGGGACTCAGTCCGAAGCGGTCAGCGCCTCGACCAGTTCCTCGGCCGTGGCGGCCTCGTCGAGCAGCTTGCCGACGTGGGCCTTCGTGCCCCGCAGCGGCTCCAGCGTGGGGATCCTGACCAGCGACTCCTTGCCCACGTCGAAGATCACCGAGTCCCACGACGCGGCCGCGATGGAGGTCGCGTACTTCTCCAGCGTGCGGCCGCGGAAGTAAGCCCGCGTGTCGGACGGCGGCGTGGTGATCGCGGCCTGCACCTCGTCCTCGCTGACCAGGCGTTTCATCGAACCGCGCGTGACGAGCCGATTGTAGAGGCCCTTGTCGAGGCGCACGTCCGAGTACTGCAGGTCCACCAGATGCAGCCGCGGCGCCGCCCAGCCCAGCTGGTCGCGCTCGCGGTAGGCCTCCAGGAGGCGCAGCTTGGCGGGCCAGTCCAGCCGGTCGGCGCACTCGGCGGGGTCGCGGGCCAGCGCGTCGAGCACCTCGCCCCAGACGCGCAGGACCTCCTTCGACTGCTCGTCGGCGCCCTCGCGCTCCAGGTGCTCCGCCGCCATCTCGTGGTAGGCGAACTGCAGGTCCAGGCCGGTGTACTTGCGGCCGTTGGCCAGTTCGACCTTGGTCTTGAGCGTCGGGTCGTGGCTGATCTGGTGCACCGCGCGCACCGGCTCGTCGAGCTTGAGGTCGTCGAACCGGATGCCGGCCTCGATCATGTCGATCACCAGCGCCGCGGTGCCGAGCTTGAGGAACGTCGAGTACTCGGCCAGGTTGGCGTCGCCGATGATGACGTGCAGCCTGCGGTACTTGTCCGCGTCGGCGTGCGGCTCGTCGCGGGTGTTGATGATGCCGCGCTTGAGCGTGGTCTCGAGGCCGACCTCGACCTCGATGTAGTCGGCGCGCTGCGAGAGCTGGAAACCGGCCTCCTCGCCCTGCGGCCCGATCCCGACCCGCCCGGAGCCGGTCACCACCTGCCGGGACACGAAGAACGGCGTCAGGCCCGCGATCACGGCCGTGAACGGCGTCGAGCGCGCCATCAGGTAGTTCTCGTGCGTGCCGTAGCTCGCGCCCTTGCCGTCGACGTTGTTCTTGTAGAGCTGCAGCTGCGGCTGGCCGGGCACGGTCGCGGCGCGCATCGCCGCCTCCTCCATCACCCGCTCCCCCGCCTTGTCCCAGATCACGGCGTCGCGGGCGTTGGTCACCTCGGGTGCCGAGTACTCCGGGTGGGCGTGGTCGACGTACAGCCGCGCGCCGTTGGTGAGGATGACGTTGGCGGCGCCGAGGTCCTCGACCTCGGGGTCGTGGCCCTGCTGCCCCGGCCCCGCCAGGTCGAAGCCGCGCGCGTCGCGCAGCGGCGACTCCACCTCGTAGTCCCAGCGGGCGCGACGCGCCCTCGGGATGTCCGCGGCCGCCGCGTAGGCCAGTACGACTTGGGTGGAGGTCAGCACCGGGTTCGCGGTCGCGTCACCCGGCACCGCGATCCCGTACTCCACCTCGGTTCCCATGATCCGGCGCATGCGTCCAGCCTACGGTGCTCCGTGCGATGATCCCCCGGTGGGCGGTGACGAGCTGGTTGCGATCTACGACGCACTGGGAAGCCCTGCGGGCAGCGCGACGAGGGCCGAAATGCGGGCGCGCGGACTCTGGCACGCGGCCGGTGTCGTGCTCGTGCGTTCGCTCAACGGTGAGCACGTGTACGTACACCAGCGCTCGCCCGGCAAGGACGTCTTCCCGTCGTACCACGACTGCTGGGCGGGCGGCGTGGTCGCGCACGGCGAGACCCCGGCGGAGTGCGCCACCCGGGAGCTGGCCGAGGAGCTCGGCATCTCGGGCGTGTCGCCGATCCCTTTGTTCACGCACGTGTTCGATCAGCCACCGATCCGGTGCCACAACTTCGCCTTCGAGGTCCGCTGGGACGGCCCGATCGTCCACCAGCCGGAGGAGATCGTCGGCGGCCGGTGGGTGCCGCTGGAGGAGCTGCGGAAATGGGCGGAGGACCCCGAAGGCCCGCTCATCCCCGACGGCAGGCTCGGCGTGCTCGAGTGGTTCCGGCGGCAGGGCGCGTCTCTCGACCCTCTGCCCAGCGAGCGGGCAACGGGGTTGGGAGACGCACCCTAAGGCTGAGCGAGCTTGGCGGCGGCGACCGGCGCGAGCCGCTGCACCGCTGCCGCCGCCCTGGCCCGGTCGGCGGCGGTGACCTGGACGCCCGAGAGCACGTTGCCGCTCGCCAGCAGCACCGTGCAGGTGCCCTCGGCACACCACGCCGCGTGTGCGTCGACGGCGGGCTCCAGCGGTACCTCCAGCTCGTCGCCCGGGCAGCGCACCCGCGACGTCAGGATCTCGGCGGCGGGCCGCTCGGCATAGGCGGTGACGAGCTGGTCGATCGTCGAGCCGGTCGGGTATTCCCAGCGGGCGTCCCTGCGCTCGGTGCCGACGAGCCCGAGCGGGATCTCGGCCAGACAGCCCTCCGCGACGGTCAGCGCCGCGACGGGCCGCACCCCCTCAGCGGCCACGTCCTGATCGGGCAGCACGGCACCGTCCACCGCGGCGGCCAGCACGACGGGGTCGGCGCCCGGCTCCGGCGGCGGCGCGGACGGCGGTGGCGGTGAGGCCGTGACCGTGGCCGACTCCGTGGTCGTCTCGGGCTCGTCGTAGTAGGTGTCCAGGTCGTTCGGCCGGTCGGCGCAGCCGGCCAGGCCCGTCAGGCCCGCAGCCGCGAACGCCGTCACGGTGACCGCTACCCGTGCTCGTCGCACCCTGTCCTCGTCCCCTCAGACCGACCCCCGAACAGGGCCCTGACAGTAGTCATCGCCACGGCAGCGCTGATCGGTGGGCCCAGTACTCGGCGGGGTCCTCCCGCAGCTCCGCGAGGGCGGCGAGCTCGTCGTCGCCGAGGCCCAGCCGCGCGCCGGCGAGGTTGGCGTCGAGCTGGGCCACGCTGGCCGGCCCCACCAGCACGACGTCGGCCCAGGACTGGGCGAACGCCGCCGCGAGCGCCACGGCGTCGGCTGGCACGTCGCGCGCCGCCGCGATCGCCGCCAGCGCGGGCGGCGGCGAGACGGCCAGCCTGCCGTTGGCCAGTGTCTCCTTGAGCTGCACCAGCACGCCGTCGGCGTGGGCGTCGGCGAGCGCGAGGCCCGCGGAGGTCTCCAGCACGTTCCAGGTGGACTGCACGGCCGTGAACACCGGACGCCCCGCGACGCGCAGCTCCAGTGCCCGCCTGATCGTCTCCGCCTGCGCGGGGCCCGAGGTCGAGAAGCCCACGCGCACTCCGGAGTCGGCCAGCTCGGCCAATGCGCCGAGCAGCGGCTCGTCGGCGAAGAGCGGGCTGTCCGCGGTCAGCGAGTGGACCTGGTAAAGCGAGACCCGCCCGTCCAGCAGCTCCCTGGTCTGCGCCCACTGCTCGGTGAACCGGGCCAGCGAGTGCTCCTTCTCCTCGTGCACGGCCGCGTCGAGCCGCCAGCCGCCGACGTAGGCGTAGCCCCACTTGCTCGACACCACCACGTCGTCGTGCCCGCGCTCGGCGAGCCA
The DNA here is from genome assembly GCF_005146945.1 of Prauserella endophytica. Classification (GTDB taxonomy): domain Bacteria; phylum Actinomycetota; class Actinomycetes; order Mycobacteriales; family Pseudonocardiaceae; genus Prauserella_A; species Prauserella_A endophytica. Next base: position 299,799 of record NZ_SWMS01000006.1, on the reverse strand, counting down.
GCCGGAGAGGAACTCCTCGGCGCGGCCGTACGAGCGCGCGACGTCCACGCGGCGGACGCCGGCGGCGTAGGCGCGGTCGAGCACGGCGGCGGTGCCCGCGCGCATCGCGGCGACGTCGCGCTCCCCGGGCAGCTCCTCCGTCCTGCCGAGGTTGATGTACGCGGGCCTGCCCAGCGCGGCGAGCCCCACGGCGATCCGTGCGTCGTTCTTCACGGGTGTCACCGTAGTTCGGCGGGTTGCGGCACGAACGACCCCTCATGGCCGCGCCGTATAGGTCGTTATACGCTTAGCGGTCGGCCTGGCGGCGGCGCATCAACTCGAGGAACTGGTCAGCCGAGAGCACCTCGCGGTGCAGCTTCTCCAGCCGCGCCGCGGGCGCGCGCACGTAGCCTTTGCCGAACACGGGGGCGATCTGCCGCAGGCTCGCCCCCGCCTCCCTGGCGGCGAGCAGCGCCCAGTCGGAGGCGTTGGCACATGCCGTCGACGCCTGCCGCAACTCCCCCAGCACCGCGATCAACTCGTCCGCGTCGACCTCGCCCGCGCGCACGGCCGCGGCGGCCTCCTCCAGCCAGCCGAGCATGTCCGCCGCCGTGACCGGCGCGCGGAGCCGGCCCTCCCGAAGCTCGTCCATGCCGCCAGCGTATAGGCCGTTATACGAAACGCGGGCACCGAAACGCCCCCAAGGCCACCTTTGTTGCGTTGAACGCAACAAAGGTGGCCTTGGGGGACAGTGGCCGGTGGCCTTAGAGGTACTGGCCGGTGTTGGTCGCGGTGTCGATCACCCGGCCGGACTCCTGGTTCTTGCCGGTGACGAGCGTGCGGATGTAGACGATCCGCTCGCCCTTCTTGCCGGAGATCCTGGCCCAGTCGTCCGGGTTCGTGGTGTTCGGGAGGTCCTCGTTCTCCGCGAACTCGTCGACGATCGCGTCCAGCAGGTGCTGCACGCGCAGGCCGGGCTGCTGGGTCTCCAGCACCGACTTGATCGCCGACTTCTTCGCCCGGTCCACGATGTTCTGGATCATGGCGCCGGAGTTGAAGTCGCGGAAGTAGAGCACTTCCTTGTCCCCGTTGGCGTAGGTGACCTCCAAGAACCGGTTCTCGTCGGTCTCCTCGTACATCCGCTCGACGGTGTGCTGGATCATCGCGTCGATCGTGGCCTGCCGGTCGCCGCCGAACTCCAGGAGGTCGTCGGCGTGGATCGGCAGCTCCGCCGTGAGGTACTTCGAGAAGATGTCCTTCGCGCCCTCCGCGTCCGGCCGCTCGATCTTGATCTTCACGTCGAGCCTGCCGGGACGCAGGATCGCCGGGTCGATCATGTCCTCACGGTTGGACGCGCCGATCACGATGACGTTCTCGAGTCCCTCGACACCGTCGATCTCCGACAGCAGCTGCGGAACGATGGTGGTCTCCACGTCGGAGGACACCCCGCTGCCACGGGTGCGGAAGATCGACTCCATCTCGTCGAAGAACACGATGACGGGGGTGCCGTCGGAGGCCTTCTCCCTGGCCCGCTGGAAGATCATGCGGATGTGCCGCTCGGTCTCCCCGACGAACTTGTTGAGCAGCTCGGGGCCCTTGATGTTGAGGAAGTAGGACTTGGCGTCGTCCGCGTCGCCGCCGCCGCGCGCCTCGGCCACCTTCTTCGCCAGCGAGTTGGCCACCGCCTTGGCGATGAGCGTCTTCCCGCAGCCGGGAGGACCGTAGAGCAGCACGCCCTTGGGCGGCCGCAGCTGGTACTCCAGGTAGAGGTCCGAGTGCAGGAACGGCAGCTCCACCGCGTCGCGGATCTGCTCGATCTGCCGGAAGAGCCCGCCGATGTCCTCGTAGCGGACGTCGGGGACCTCCTCGAGCACCAGGTCCTCGACCTCGGCCTTCGGCACGCGCTCGTACGCGTAGCCGGCCTTGGAGTCCACGAGCAGCGAGTCACCGGGCTTGAGCGTCTGCTCGGCCAGCGGGTCCGCCAGCCAGACCACTCGTTCCTCGTCCGCGTGCCCGACGACGAGCGCCCGCGAACTGCCGCCCTCGGTCTCCGGCAGCAGCACCTCGCGCAGGGCGCAGACCTCGCCCGTTCGCTCGAAGCTGCCACCCTCCACCACGGTGAGCGCCTCGTTGAGGCGGACGCTCTGCCCGCGCTGCAGCGAATCGATCTCCACCGCGGGCGACACGGAAACCCGCATCCGCCTGCCCGCCGTGTAGACGTCCACCGTGTTGTCCTCGAAGGCCTCCACGAAGACGCCGTACCCGCTCGGTGGCTGGGCGAGCCGGTCGACCTCCTCCCGCAGGGCCAGGAGCTGACTCCGCGCCTCACGCAGCGTCTCAACCAGCTTGTTGTTCCGCTCCGTGAGCTGGCTGACCCGCTCGGTCGCCTCGGCGAGCCGTTGCTCGAGGACACGGTTCTGCCTCGGCGAGTCCGTGAGCTTCCGGCGAAGCAGCGCTACTTCCTCCTCCAGGAAGCGGATCTGCCGCAGCTGCTCGCTGGTCGGGTTGCCCGCGGCTCCAGCTCCGTGTGTTTCTGAAGGGTCGGCCTCCTCATGCCGACCTCCGGGAAGGTCGTGTTGCATTTCGGCACCTCCTCGGAATGCATTTCTTCCCACGGTACCGGCGATCACCGACATGAAAAGCCCTAACCGCATCACAGGATCGGCGCGTCGCGCGGATGCGAGGGGCTACCCACTGCCGTGCGAACTGACTCCGATCCGGTGGGGCGGCCCGATTTCCGCCGCCTGGCCGCACCCGGTCGCACTCCGTGAGATGACCATGAAACGGACAAATCAGGCCGTCCTGCCGGACTCGGATGGAACCAAGCGTGCCGTGGCTACGATCTAACCCACATCCACGGCGTGGACCAGGGATTTCCGCAGCAAGTGACCACTAAGGGGGCCACATGACCTATCCGCCGCAACCGCCAGGGGGACCGGGGCAACCCGGGCCGTACGGACAGCAGGGTCCGTGGGGACAGCAGCCGCCGCAGGGCGGACAATTCCCACCCAGTGGACCCATGCCACAGCAGGGCGGGTACAGCGGCCCTGGGGGAACACAACAATTTGGCCAACCCGGCCCGTACGGCCAGCAGCCGCCCGGCTTCCCCGGCGGCCCCGGCGGCGAGCCGCCCAAGAAGAAGACCGGCCTGATCGTCGGCCTCTCCATCGCCGCGGTCGCCGTGATCGGCGGCGTCGTCGCGCTGATCCTCATCCTCTCCGGAGGTGACGACGAGCAGAACGCCGACGGCGGCGACAACAACAGCGGCAACCAGCAGTCCACCGCCCCGCAGGTCCCCGGCGCGGGCGGCGACTCCAGCGACTCCGGCGAGTCGTCGGAGTCCTCGGACGATGGCGACTCCGGTTCCTCCGGCGACGACACGGCCGCGGTCCAGGAGCTCGCCGACCAGGCCCTCGAGGCCCTGAACAACAAGGACGGCGCGCTCGCCAAGGAGATCTCCTGCAACCCCGGTGCGGTCAGCACGGACGACTTCGACCAGCTGCCCGACGGCGTCGAGTACTCGCTGAACGGGGACCCGGAGATCACCGGTGACTCGGCCGACATCCCGGTGACCATCTCCTACCGGGGGCAGAGCCAGGACGAGACCCTGCCCGCCTCCAAGGAGGACGGCACCTGGTGCATGGCGGGCTGACCCGCTCGCACCGGACGTGACGGAACGGGGCGTGCCCGGCGGAAGCGGTTCCGCCGGGCACGCCCCGTTCAGGTCTCAGCCCCGGCTCGGCCGCCTCCTGCGCATCGGCGGCGTCACGCCCTCGGCGAGCCTGCGCGTGGTGAGCAGGAACGCCGTGTGCGCCACCATGCGATGCTCGGGCCGCACGGCGAGCCCCACCACGTGCCACGGGCGCATGAGCGTCTCCCACGACTCCGGCTCGGTCCAGCACTGCTGCTCGCGCAGCGCCTCCGTGACCGCCGACAGCTGCGTCGTCGTGGCCACGTACACCACCAGCACCCCGCCCGGCACCAGCGAGCCGGCCACGGCGGGCAGCACCTCCCACGGCGAGAGCATGTCGAGCACCACCCGGTCGACCTCGCCGGTGTGCCCGGCGACGTCGCCGAGCCGCAGCTCCCAGTTGGGCGGGCGCTCGCCGAAGAACTTCTCGACGTTGCGCACCGCGTGCTCGGCGTGGTCCTCGCGCACCTCGTACGACGTCACGCTGCCCTGCGGGCCCACCGCCCGCAGCAGCGAGCACGTCAGCGCCCCGGAGCCCGCACCCGCCTCCAGCACCCGCGCGCCGGGGAAGATGTCGCCCCACATCACGATCTGTGCCGCGTCCTTGGGGTAGATCACCTGCGCACCGCGCGGCATCGACAGCACGTAGTCGGGCAGCAGCGGCCGCAGCGCGAGGTAGGTCGTCCCGCCAGCCGACGTGATCACCGACCCCTCCGGCTTGCCGATCACGTCGTCGTGCGCCAGCGCGCCGCGATGGGTGTGGTACTCGCCCCCCTCGGCCAGTACGAGCGTGTAGTGCCGGCCCTTCGGGTCGGTCAACTGCACCCGGTCACCGGCGCGAAACGGCCCTGCTGACACCGAACCTCCAGTTCAGACGTGGTCACCCTGCTCATCGAGACAGCGGTTGATCGTCGCAGGAGACGCCGGTGCCGGGTTCAGCGGGTCGGCTTCCGGTGCCCGGACAGCGCCGCGCGCACGTCGTCGCGGTGCAGCACACCGGCGGGCTTGCCGTCGTCGTCGACGACGAGGAACTGCCACGTCGCCACCTCGCGGACCCGTTCGGCGATGTCGTCGCCCGGCTCGGACAGCAGGAGCACGGTCTCCGCCCTGATGGGCTCGGCAGCGAGCTCCGCGGGCGCCTGCGGGGACTCGGCTGCGAGCCGTTCCGCCGCCGCCTCGTCGAGCAGCCCCGCCGCGACGCCGTCGGCCCGCACCAGCACCACGCCCCGGCCCGCCGAGGCCGACAGCGCGGCCGACACCGGGCTCTCCGCCGGCAGCTGCAGCACCGGGCGCATCAGGTCGCCGACCTCGAGACCGTCTGGCCAGCCGCGCCTGCCCTCGGCCGCGAACTCGCTGGACGCCCCGAGCGCAACGAACCACGCCGTGACGACGCAGACGCCGAGCCGCAGCCAGCGGTCGTCGCTGCCGACGGCGAGCCCCCACAGCGCCCACACCAGCAGCCCGACCGACACCAGGCCGCCACCGAACACCGCGGCCCTGGTTCCCTTCGCGCGGGCACCGGTGAGCGCCCAGACGCCTGCCCGCAACAGCCTGCCGCCGTCGAGGGGCAGCCCGGGAAGGAGGTTGAACAGCCCGACGGCCAGGTTCGCGACGGCGCACTGGGCCACGAGCAGCCAGATCGGGCCGCCCGGCGGCACCGCGAGCAGCAGCAGCCCGCACAGCGCCGCAAGCAGGATCGACACGACCGGGCCGGCGGCGGCGACGAGGCTCTCCTGGCCGGGCCGTCTCGGCGTGCGGGCGACCTCGGAAAGGCCACCGAGCAGGAACAGCCGCAGCCTGCGCACGGGGATGCCGAGCCGGAGTGCCACGACGCAGTGGCCGAGCTCGTGCGCCAGCACCGAGAGGCCGAGCAGCACGGCGAACGCGGCCGCCAGCACCCAGGACGTCAGCGTGCTCGCGTCCGGCAGCAGCCTGCCGACCAGCGGCGTGTAGAGCACGACGATGATCAGCGAGCCGATCCACCAGGACGGCGCGAGCAGCACGGGCACGCCGTCGACGCGGAAGAGCAGCAGGCCGCCCTCCGACGGGGACGCCGAGGGCGCGCGCCGGGGACCGCCCCTGCGGTACTGGCTCGTCGCGTCCACCAGGCGAGGGTAGAACGTCGGGTGTGGGGTGTTCGTTACCCGTGCCCCGCAAGTGGCGTGTGTCCCGCGTCCGATTCGGCCCACGCCCGCTCGCGCTACCGGGAGTTGTCGTACCGTGCCGCTACGCTCCGGGCATGGCAGAGGGCACCACCACGACGGCCACCGTCACCCCGACCGAGGACCCGCCGCGTTCCGGCGCGGTTCGCCGTCCCGCGCTGTCCCCATCCAGAGCGAGCGACTTCAAGCAGTGTCCCCTGCTCTACCGCTTCCGCGCCGTCGACCGGCTGCCGGAGGTGCCGACGAAGGCACAGGTGCGGGGCACGCTCGTGCACTCCGTGCTGGAGCGGCTGTTCGCGCTGCCGCAGGGCGAGCGGGTGCCGGAGCGGGCCGTCGCGATGCTGGAGCCCACGTGGCGGGAGCTGCTCACGGAATGTCCGGAATGGACTGAGCTTTTCTCCGATGAGGACGGTGACGCCGAGCAGGCCATGAGCGCCTGGCTCGGTGGTGCGGCGAAACTTCTCGACGGCTACTTCGGACTCGAGGACCCCAACCGGCTGGACCCGGAGGCGTGCGAGCTGCACGTCGAGACCGAGCTGAGCTCCGGCGTCGTGCTGCGCGGCTACATCGACCGGCTCGACGTCGCGCCCACCGGCGAGATCCGGGTCGTCGACTACAAGACCGGCGCCGCGCCCCGCGAGATCGGCGAGGCGAAGGCCATGTTCCAGATGAAGTTCTACGCGGTCGTGCTCTGGCGGCTGCGCGGCGTCGTCCCGCGCCAGCTCAAGCTCATGTACCTCAGCGACGGGCAGGCACTGGCGTACACGCCCGACGAGGCCGAGCTGGTCCGCTTCGAACGCACGCTGGAGGCGATCTGGCAGGCGATCCTGCGGGCGGGCAGGACCGGTGACTTCCGGCCGAACCCCGGCAAGCTGTGCGGCTGGTGTTCCCACCAGGCGCTGTGCCCTTCGTTCGGCGGCACTCCCCCGGAATATCCTGGCTGGCCTGAGCCCGATCCCGGCGAGGAGTCCGTCCTCGACCGTGCCGACTGAGGAGCCTCGCGTGTCCGAAGCGTTCTACCTGCCCCGCGGAGAAGGGCGGTACCTGCCCACCGAGCACACGGCGGGCCCGTGGTCGCCCGACTCGCAGCACTTCGGCCCGCCGTCGGCGCTGCTGGTGCGCGAGCTGGAGAGCATCCCCGCCGCACGGGAGATGCTGCTGGGCCGGGTGACCGTGGAGATCCTCGGGCCCGCCCCGCTCACGGAGCTCACGGTGCGGGCGGGGCTGGAACGGCCCGGCCGTTCGGTCGAGTTGCTGTCGGCCGAGCTCGCGGCGGGCGGCCGGGTCGTGGCGAAGGCCTCCGGCTGGCGGTTCGCGACCTCGGACACCACCGAGGTCGCCGAGGGCTCGGCCGCGCCACTCGCCCCGGTCGAGGACTGCCCGCCCGCCGACTGGCCTGCGACGTGGAACGACGGCTACCTCAAGGCGATGGAGTGGCGCAAGATCAGCGGCCGGGTCACCGACCCGGGTCCGGCCGCGGTGTGGGCGCGGCAGCGCGTGCCGCTCGTCGACGGCGAGAAACCGAGCCCACTCCAGCGGCTGTTCACGGTCGCCGACTCCGGCAACGGCACGTCCAACCGGCTCGACATGCGCGAGTGGCTGTTCATCAACGCGGAGCTGACCGTCCACGTGCACCGAGAGCCCGTCGGCGAGTGGATCGGGCTCGACGCCGACACGGTTCTCGGCCCGCAGGGCCTCGGCACGGCGACCAGCAGGCTGCACGACACGACCGGGCAGGTCGGGACCGGTGCGCAGGCGCTGCTGGTGCGTGCTCGCCCCGACGGGCGGCCGGCCGCGGGGCAGAGCCGGTCCTGATCCACTAACCTGCTCCCAAACCACGAGATCCAGGAGCTGGCGCACAGTGCAGATCACCTCGGTGGTCAACCAGAAAGGCGGGGTCGGCAAGACCGCGCTCAGTGTCGGCGCCGCCGCCGCGCTCGCCGAGCGCGGTCGCAGGGTGCTGCTGATCGACCTCGACCCGCAGGGTCACGCGACCACGGAGCTCCTGGGGCTGCCCGAGGCGCCCGCCGAGGCGCCGAGCCTCGCGAAGGCGCTCACCAAGACGTGGCGGGGCGCGATCGAGGAGCTGGTGGTCCCCCACCCGCGCAGCAACATCGGCGCGGGCGGCGCCTTCGACGTGATCCCCACGTCGCCGGGGATGTTCGACCTGGTGCGCAGGCTCGACCAGTTCCGCGTGCCCGGCTGGCAGCTGGCCAGGGTGATCCAGTTCGCCAACTACGACCACGTGATCATCGACTGTCCGCCCGCGCTGGACGTGCTCACCAACAACGCGCTCGCCGCCACGCACGGCATCCTCGTCCCGGTGCAGCCCGACCGCACGAGCATCAGGGCACTGCGGCTGATGCAGGAGCAGATCCGCTACGTCGAGTCCGCGGTGGACCGGCAGCCGGTGGCCTACTACGGGCTCGTTCCCGGGCTGTACCGGCGGCCGATCTCCGCGTACGCGGCGGCGGCGCTGAGCGAGCTGCACACGTTCGGCATCCCGATCCTGCCCCACGTGCCGCTCGGCGTGGTGATGAACGAGGCCGCGGCGCGGGGCGTGCCGGTGACGACGTTCGCGCCCGAGACCATCCAGGCGGTGGCTTTCCGGCAGATCGCCACCGTGCTCGACACCATGACCGCCCCCGCCGCTCCCGCGCCGCCGGTGGCCGAGCAGGATTTCGTGTTCGAGGACTTCATCGCCGAGCTGTCCGACACCAGGGCCGCCAACGACAACGGCGCCCGCCGCAAGCTCTACGACCTGCTGCCCAAACGCCAGCGGCCGCGCTGACCGCCGTCAGGGTCCGGAGCCCGGACCCTGACGGCGGTTGCTCAGAGCCGGCAGGCGCGGATGTCCGACGCCAGGATGGCGCGGGCGCCAACGGCGGCCAGCTCGTCCATGATCGAGTTGACCTGCTTGCGCGGCACCATGGCCCGCACGGCCACCCAGTCGGCGTGCGCGAGCGGCGCGACGGTCGGGGACTCGAGGCCGGGCGTGATGGCCATGGCCCGCTCGAGCAGCGTGCGCGGGCAGTCGTAGTCGAGCATCATGTACTGCTGCGCGAACACCACGCCCTGCAGGCGTGCGGCCAGCTGCCCGATCGGCTTCGAGTCGGCGTTTCCCGACCGGTGCACGAGCACGGCCTCGGACACGCAGATCGGGTCCCCGAACGCGACGAGGCTGTGCTGGCGCAGCGTGCGGCCTGAGCCCACGACGTCGGCGATCGCGTCGGCGACCCCGAGCTGCACCGAGATCTCCACGGCGCCGTCGAGCCGGATGACCTCCGCCTCGATCCCCTGCTTGGCGAGGTCGTCCCGCACGAGCTTCGGGTAGGACGTCGCGAGCCTCTTGCCGTGCAGGTCCTCGGTCTTCCAGTCCCGTCCCGAGGGTGCCGCGTAACGGAACGTGGAGCCGCCGAAGCCGAGCGCGAGCGTCTCCTCCACCGGCGCGCCGGAGTCCAGCGCCAGGTCGCGGCCCGTGATGCCGAGATCGAGCTCCCCGGAGCCCACGTAGATCGGGATGTCCTTGGGGCGGAGGAAGAAGAACTCGACCTCGTTCACCGGGTCCAGCACGGTGAGGTCGCGCTGCTCATGTCGCTGCCGGTACCCCGCCTCACCGAGCATCTCCGACGCCGGCCCGGCCAGCGCACCCTTGTTCGGCACCGCGACACGCAGCATGGTCTTTCCTTTCCTCCTCACAGGTACCGGTAGACGTCCTCGAGCGGGACGCCACGGCCCAGCAGCAGCACCTGAACCCGGTAGAGCAGCTGGGAGACCTCCTCGGCCAGCCGCTCGTCGGACTCGTGCTCCGCCGCGATCCAGACCTCGCCGGCCTCCTCCAGCACCTTCTTGCCCTGCGCGTGCACTCCGGCGTCCAGCGCGGCCACGGTGCCGGAGCCCTCGGGCCGGGAACGGGCCCGTTCGGCAAGCTCGGCGTACAGCTCATCGAAGGTCTTCACGGACTGAATCCTTCCATCCACCGTCGCAACGGTGGCGGGCGGGCCGTCTCCCGCGCGATCCCGCTGTCGGCCGGTTGACTTGGCCACGGAAATCCACTTTGCTGAATTGCGGAGCCCGGGAACGAATCGAGAACGGAAAGGTGGGGTATGGCAAACAGGAGGTTACCCGACGAAAATGGCGGCCCTTCGATGAAGCACACTGAACTCCAAATACGACTGCCGGAACACCCGGAGCGAATAGACCAGGACTCGGAGTACTGCCTGGTTCTCCTGGACGGCGAGTGGCAGCAGATCCGGTTCCACGACTACCACCGGATCTTCGCAATTCCCGGACTCTACGAACAACTTTTCCACGACATTCTGGACTGCCGCTCACCCGACGTGGTCGGGAAGCTGCTGAAAGAACAGGTCCAGCGCGACAACGTGGTCGCCTCGTCACTGCGCGTCCTCGATCTGGGCGCCGGGAACGGGCTCGTCGGCGAGCAGTTGCGCACGGTGGGCGCGGGCAGCCTGGTCGGCGTGGACATCATCCCGGAGGCGCGGGACGCGGCGCGGCGTGACCGCCCCGAGGTCTACGACGCCTACCACGTCGCCGACCTCACCGCGCTGTCCGAGCAGGAAACCCGCACGCTGCACGGGTACGGCTTCAACACGCTGTCCTGCGTGGCGGCGCTCGGCTACGGCGACATCCCGCCCGCGGCGTTCCGCGCGGCGTACAACCTCGTGAGTGACGGCGGCTGGATCGCGTTCACCATCAAGGACCGGTTCCTCGGCGACGAGGACACGTCCGGCTTCGCGCGCCTGATCAACCGCTGCCAGGAGGCCGGGGTGCTCGAGGTGCGCTCGTCCGAGCGCTACCGGCACCGCCTCAACATCTGTGGCGAGCCGCTGTACTACGTGGCGCTCGTCGGCGTGAAGCACGCGGACATCCCCGCCGGGCTCGTGCCCTGACGCCCGCGGGGCTCAACCCTGCCGCGCGGCCGCGACATCCGCGACCGAGAGCGCGTCAAGGCCGACGAGCGAGGAGCGGAACGTCCGCCGCACCCCGGGCTCCACCGGCACGTCGTTGGGCACGACGAGCACCGTGCAGCCCGCCGCCACCGCCGACTCGGTGCCCACCGGCGAGTCCTCCACCGCGACGCACGACTCCGGGTCGGCGCCCAGCAGCCGGGCTGCCCGCAGGTAGGGCTCGGGGTGCGGCTTGTTCAGCCCGTCCACCTCGTCGCCGCACACGGTGACGGCGAAGAACTCGCGGCCGATCGTGTTGAGCGCGAGTTCGGTCAGGGCGCGCTCGGTGGAGGTCACGAGCCCGCACGGGATCCCGGCCGAGCAGATCGCCGCGAGCGCCTCACGCGCGCCCGGCCGCCAGGGCAGCTCGTCGGCGAACAACGTGGCCGTGCGTTCCCGGATCCACCGCGACACCTCGGCGATCGCCCGCGGGGTGACGTCCTTGCCCGCGACCGAGAGCAGGAAGCGCGTCGTGGTGTCCATGTTGGACCCGACGAGGGACGCGCGCTGCTCGGTCGTGAGGTCGCCGCCGAGCCAGCCCGCCGCCTCGTAGAGCGCGACGTCCCAGAGCTTCTCGGAATCGACGAGGGTGCCGTCCATGTCCCACAGCACGGCGGCGGGGCCGTCCATTGCGGACGGTCGGTTCACGTTCGCTCCTAGGTGTTGAAGTATTTGGCTTCGGGGTGGTGCGCCACAATGGCGTCGGTCGATTGTTCGGGGTGCAGCTGGAATTCCTCGGAGAGCTTCACCCCGATGCGCTCCGGCTGGAGCAGTTCGACGATTTTCGCGCGGTCCTCCAGATTTGGGCACGCGCCGTAGCCGAGCGAGAACCGCGCGCCACGGTAGCCGAGTTTGAAGAATTCCTCGACGTCGGCGGGGTCCTCGTCGGAAACCGGGTTTCCGGTGGCGAAACGCAGTTCCTGGCGGACGCGGCGGTGCCAGTACTCGGCGAGCGCCTCGGTGAGCTGCACACCGAGGCCGTGGACCTCGAGGTAGTCGCGGTAGGCGTCGCGCGCGAAGAGTTCGTTGGCGAAGTCGGCGATCGGCTGGCCCATGGTGACCAGCGTCAACGGCAGCACGTCCACCTCGCCGGCCTGTTTCGCCAGGTCACGGGGCCGGTAGAAGTCGGAGAGGCACAGCCTGCGGTCGCGCTTCTGCCGGGGGAAGGTGAACCGCGTCACCTCCGGCGCGTCCGGGCGCGGCTCGGTCAGCACGACCAGGTCCTCACCCTCGGCCACCGCGGGGAAGTACCCGTAGACGACGGCGGCGTGGGCCAGGATGCCTTCGGTGGCCAGCCGGTCCAGCCACGCCCGCAGCCGTGGCCTGCCCTCGGTCTCCACCAGCTCCTCGTAGGTCGGCCCCGCGCCGCCGCGCGCGCCCTTGAGACCCCACTGGCCGAGGAAGGTGGCGCGTTCGTCGAGGTAGGCGGCGTAGTCGGCCACCGGCACGCCTTTGACCACGCGCGAGCCCCAGAACGGCGGCGTGGGCAGCGCGACGTCGGTGGCCACGTCCGAGCGGGCGGGCCCGTCCTCCGGCTCGGGCTCCCGCCGCGCCTTGCGGGCCTCGGCGATGCGCAGGGACCGCTCCCGGCGGGCCTTGCGCTCGGCGCGCCTGGCCTCCTCCTCGGGGTCGGCTGCGGGGGCCTCGCCGCGCTTGACGGCCATGATCGTGTCCATCAGGCGCAGGCCCTCGAACGCGTCGCGGGCGTAGCGGACGTCGCCCTGGTAGACCTCGGTCAGGTCGTTCTCGACGTAGGAGCGGGTCAGAGCCGCGCCGCCGAGCAGCACGGGCCACTGCCCGGCCACGCCCCGGGAGTTCATCTCCTCGAGGTTCTCCTTCATGATCACCGTGGACTTGACCAGCAGGCCGGACATGCCGATCGCGTCCGCCCGGTGCTCCCGCGCGGCGTCCAGGATCGTGGTGATCGGCTGCTTGATGCCGAGGTTCACCACCTCGTAGCCGTTGTTGGACAGGATGATGTCCACCAGGTTCTTGCCGATGTCGTGCACGTCGCCCTTGACCGTGGCCAGCACGATGCGGCCCTTGCCGCCGGAGTCCTGCTTCTCCATGTGCGGTTCGAGGTAGGCGACGGCGGTCTTCATCACCTCGGCCGACTGCAGCACGAACGGCAGCTGCATCTGCCCGGAGCCGAACAGCTCGCCGACGGTCTTCATCCCGGACAGCAGGGTGTCGTTGATGATCTCCAGTGGCGGCTTCTGCTCCATCGCCGCGTCGAGGTCGGCCTCCAGCCCGTTGCGGTCGCCGTCCACGATGCGCCGCTCCAGCCGCTCGAACAGCGGCAGCTTCGCCAGCTCCTCGGCCCGCGACGCCCGCGACGACGCGGCGGTCTTGCCCTCGAACAGCGACATCAGCGCCTGCAGCGGGTCGTAACCCTCCCGGCGGCGGTCGTAGACCAGGTCGAGCGCCACGTCACGCTGCTCGTCGGGGATGCGCGCCATCGGCAGGATCTTCGACGCGTGCACGATCGCGGTGTCCAGCCCTGCCTGCACGCACTCGTGTAGGAACACCGAGTTCAGCACCTGCCGGGCGGCCGGGTTGAGCCCGAAGGAGATGTTGGAGACGCCCAGCGTGGTACGCACGCCCGGGTAACGGCGCTTGAGCTCGCGGATCGCCTCGATCGTCTCCACCCCGTCGCGGCGCACCTCCTCCTGGCCGGTGGAGATCGGGAACGTCAGGCAGTCGACGATGATGTCCCCCACGGCCATGCCCCAGTTGGCGGTGAGGTCGTCGATGATCCGGCTCGCGATGCGGACCTTCGCCTCCGCGGTGCGGGCCTGGCCCTCCTCGTCGATGCACATCACCACCACCGCGGCGCCGTGCTCGCGCACCAGCTCCATCATCCGGCGGTAGCGCGAGCCCGGCCCGTCGCCGTCCTCGTAGTTGACGGAGTTGACGGCGCAGCGCCCACCGAGGCGCTCCAGCCCGGCCTTGATCACCTCGGGCTCGGTGGAGTCCAGCATGATCGGCAATGTGGACGCGGTGGCCAGCCTGCCGGCCAGCTCGGCCATGTCCGCGGCGCCGTCGCGGCCCACGTAGTCCACGCACAGGTCCAGCATGTGGGCGCCGTCGCGGGTCTGGCCCCTCGCGATCTCCACGCAGTCCTCGTAGCGGCCCTCCAGCATCGCCTCGCGGAACGCCTTCGAGCCGTTGGCGTTGGTCCGCTCGCCGATCATCAGCACGCTCGCGTCCTGCTCGAACGGCACCGCCTGGTACAGCGACGACACCCCCGGCTCCGGGGTGGGACGACGCTGTGCGCGCTCGGCTTCCCGCACCGCCGCCACCAGCTGCCGCACATGCTCCTCGGTGGTCCCGCAGCAGCCGCCGACCAGGCCGACCCCGAACTCGCGCACGAATCCCGACAGCGCCTCGGCCAGCCCTTCCGGGCTCAGCGGGTACACCGCGCCGTTCGGCCCCAGCTCCGGCAGGCCCGCGTTCGGCATCACCGACAGCGGCACCCGCGCGTGCCGCGACAGCGTCCGCAGGTGCTCGCTCATCTCCGCGGGGCCGGTGGCGCAGTTCAGCCCGATCACGTCGATGCCCAGTGGCTCCAGCGCCGTCAGCGCCGCGCCCACCTCGGTGCCCAGCAGCATCGTGCCCGTGGTCTCCACGGTGATCGACGCGATGACCGGCACCCGCCGTCCCTCCGCGGCCATCGCGCGGTGCGCCGCCACGATCGACGCCTTCGTCTGGAGGATGTCCTGCGTGGTCTCCACGATCACGGCGTCCACGCCGCCCGCGAGCAGGCCCCTGACCTCCTCGACGTAGGCGTCGCGCAGCGTCGTGAACGGCGCGTGCCCCAGCGTCGGCAGCTTCGTGCCCGGACCGACCGAGCCCAGCACGAACCGCGGCCTGCCCGGCTCAGCGAACTCGTCGGCGACCTCCCTCGCCAGCCGCGCGCCCGCCTCCGACAGCTCGAAGATCCGGTCCGCGATGTCGTACTCGGCCAGATTCGCGAAGTTCGCCCCGAACGTGTTGGTCTCGACCGCGTCGGCGCCGGCCGCCAGGTAGCCGCGGTGGATGCCCCGCACCACGTCCGGCCTGGTCACGTTCAGGATCTCGTTGCAGCCCTCCAGCCCGGCGAAGTCGTCGAGCGAGAGGTCGTGGGCCTGAAGCGCGGTTCCCATCGCGCCGTCGGCGACCACGACCCGGGCCGAGAGCGCGTCCAGCAGCGGCGAAGAGAGAGGGGTGGGCATGGGTGACAGCCTACGGGCCAGCACGGTCCACAGGGGATGCCGCCGGGCCGTAGGCTGGCTGTGTGAGCAAGCCCTTCGACGAAGCAACAGACAGCCGGCCCCCGCCGAAACCGGTGATGGTGGTGGCGTTCGAAGGCTGGAACGATGCTGGGGACGCCGCGAGCACGGCACTCGAGCACCTGCAGCTCAACTGGGACGCGAAGCCGCTGGCCGAGCTGGATCCCGACGACTACTACGACTTCCAGGTGAGCAGGCCCACCGTCCGCATGGTGGACGGTGTGACCCGCCGGGTCGAGTGGCCGACGACGCGGCTCTCCGTGTGCCGTCCCGAGGGCCTCGGCCGTGACATCGTGCTGGTGCAGGGACCCGAGCCCAACATGCGCTGGCGGGCGTTCTGCGCTGAGCTGCTGGAGCACATCGAGGAGCTCGAGGTCTCGACGGTCGTGACGCTGGGGGCGCTGCTGGCCGACACCGCGCACACCAGGCCCGTCCCGGTCACCGGAACGGCATATGACGCGGAGGCCGCCTCCCGGTTCGGCCTGGAGCGCAGCCGCTACCAGGGCCCCACCGGCATCACGGGGGTGCTGCAGGACCTGTGCGTGCAGGCGGGCATCCCGGCCGTGTCCGTGTGGGCGGCCGTGCCCCACTACGTGTCGCATCCACCCTCGCCCAAGGCGACCCTGGCGCTGCTGCACAAACTCGAGGACATCCTCGACGTCGGCATCCCGCTCGGCGCGCTGCCCGAGCAGGCGGAGGAGTGGCAGCGGACCGTCTCCGAGATGGCCGACGAGGACGAGGAGATCAGCGACTACGTGCGCACCCTCGAGGAGCGCGGCGACGCCGAGATCACCGTCGACGAGAGCAGTGGCGACCGCATCGCCGCCGAGTTCGAACGCTATCTACGACGCCGCAGGCCGGACGGGCCCGGCTCGTCGGGTCGCTGACCGGGGGGTCCGCGCGAGCCCGGCTGGCCAGGGGCTCATTGTACGTCGGTGCGCTGCTCGGGCCGTTCGGGGGCGGTGTGGTCGCCGCGATCCTGCCCGAGATCGGCGCGAGCTTCGCCGTGTCCCCGTCCGTCGCGGCGTCGGCGCTCACGAGCTATCTCGTGCCGTTCGCGGCACTCATGCTCGTGTCGGGCACCCTCGGCGAACGCTGGGGGCAGGCGCGGACCATCCGCCTCGCCTACGTGGTCTACGCGGTGGCCGCCGTGGGCTCGGCGCTCGCCCCGTGGTTCTGGCTGTTCCAGGTCACGCGCGGCGTGCAGGGCTGCGCGAACGCGTTCACGCTGCCGCTGCTCATGGCCAAGCTCGCCGAGGGGACGCCGCGGGAGCGCCTCGGCCGCGCGCTGGGCCTGTTCGGGGCCATGCAGGCGGTGGGCCAGACGTCGGCGCCGCTGGTCGGCGGGCTGGCCGCCGAGGCGTCGTGGCGATGGGCCTTCGCGGGGATCGCGCTGGTCGGCGCCGTGCTCGCGGCGTGTCCGCTGCCGCCCGACCAGCCCAGGGACACGTCGCGGCCGACGCGCCTGCGCGACTCGTGGCGCCGGGACGTCCTGCTGCCCGGTCTCGTCGGCCTGGTCGGCTGGGCCTGCCTGTCCGGGGTGTCGTTCCTGGTGGCGTTCCGGCTGGAGGACGCCTTCGGGCTCTCGTCGGGGCCGCGGGGGCTGGTGCTGACCGGCTTCGGCGTCGCGGGCATCCTCACCGCCCGCGTGGTGGGCGGGGTGAACGACCGGTACGGGCCCCGGCCCTCCACGGTGACTGGCCTCGTGGCCGGCGCGCTGCTGCTCGCGGCCATCGGGTTCGTGGATTCGCTGGCAGTGGCCGCGGCGTGCTGGGCGGTGGCCGGCTTCTGCGGCCAGCTGATCATGGTGGGGATCAACTCGAGCGTGCTCTCCGGCGGGGAGCGTGGCCGGGGCGGCGCGATCTCGGTGGTGCAGGCGATGCGCTTCGTGGGCATGGCGGCCGCCCCCGCGGCGTTCACGGCGCCCTACCACCACGACGCCGCACTCGGCTTCGGCCTGCCCGCCGCGTTGCTGCTGCTCGTCACGCCATTGACGGCGGTACTCAGGCGAACCCGTTCCCGAGAATGATCCGCACCGGCACGGCTCCCCTCGCGCGCTTGCGCCATTCGCGTGGGTAGCCGAGCGAGACCTCCTCGAAGCGCACGCCGTCGCGCCGCGTCGTGCGCGGGATGTGCAGGTGGCCGTACACGGCGACCTCGGCGCGGTAGCGCACGTGCCAGTCGGCGGTCGCGGTGGTGCCGCACCACATCGCGAACTCCGGGTAGCGCAGCGGCTCCGTGGGATGCCGGTGCAGCGGCCAGTGCGACATCAGCACCGTGCCGTGGTCGGCGGGGATGGCCGCGAGCCGCCTCTCGGTGACCTCCAGCCGCCGCGCGCACCACGCCGAGCGGCTGGCGAACGGCTCGTGGTGCAGCAGGAACTCGTCGGTGCAGACCACCCCGGCCTCCCTGGCCTGCTCCATCGCCACGTCCAGCGGCTCCCCCTCGGCCGAAGGGGTGCGCCAGCTGTAGTCGTAGAGCAGGAACAGCGGCGCGACGGTCAAGGGGCGCTCGGCGTAGGGCCACACCGGGTACTCGTCCTCGGGGGTGAGCACGCCGACGTCGCGGCAGCGGCGCACCAGCTCGTCGTAGCGGTCCTGGCCTCGGTGCTGGTCGGGGTCCTTCACGGTGGTCCACAGCTCGTGGTTGCCCGGAACCCACACCACCGTGGCGAACCGTTCGCGCAGCCTCGCCAGCGTGCCGACCACCGCCGACATCCGCTCCCCGACGTCACCGGCGACGAGCAGCCAGTCCTCCGGCGAGCCCGGCCGGATCTGGTCGACGAAGGGCTCGTTGCCGTTGTGCGTGACGTGCAGGTCGCTGGTGGCGTACAGGTTGGGCACGCAGCCCACCGTATCCCGCGAAGGCGATCACCCGGGCGCCGAAAACTCGGTGGCGCGCCCGCGGCAGGTGTGGCTAGCCTGGACGCATCATGAAGAGCTGACCCGAGCCCTCACCCGCGCCCGAGGCCGATTCGCCCGGCGGGTGTCCCCTTCTCACACCGGGCCGGTGATGCTCTATGTCTGCTTCTCTTTTCCTGCGTGCCCGCGACCTCGCGTTCGCCTACGGCGATCGCGTCGTGTTCCGCGGCATCGACCTCACCGCGAGCGCGGGTCAGCGGCTCGGCCTCGTCGGCGAGAACGGCGTCGGCAAGTCCACGCTGCTGCGGCTGCTCGCGGGGCTCGAACAGCCTCACGCCGGGTCGGTGGACGGCGGCGGGGACATCGGCTTCCTCCGCCAGGAGCTGCCGTTCCCGGAAACGACCCGCTTCGCCGACGTGCTCGACCACGCGCTCGCCGAGATCCGGGCGGGCGCCGCGCGGCTCGACGTGCTGAGTGAGCGGCTGGCCGGGAACCCGGAGGACGCGGTCGCGCTCGACGAGTACGGCCGGCTGCTGGAGTGGGCGCAGGCCCACGAGCTGTGGGACGCCGACCGGCGCGCGAAGCTGGTCTGCGCGGG
This sequence comes from Prauserella endophytica, assembly GCF_005146945.1. Lineage (GTDB taxonomy): Bacteria > Actinomycetota > Actinomycetes > Mycobacteriales > Pseudonocardiaceae > Prauserella_A > Prauserella_A endophytica. The sequence goes on along the minus strand of NZ_SWMS01000006.1, from coordinate 281,270 downwards.
GCTCGGGCTCGGCGAGATCGGGCCGGAGCGCCCGCTCGGCAGCCTGTCGGGCGGGCAGCGGTCACGGCTCGCGCTCGCGGCACTGCTCATCCGCAGTCCCGAGACGCTGCTGCTGGACGAGCCGACCAACCACCTCGACGACGCCGCGATGGAGTTCCTCGAACGGCACCTCTCGGCGTTGTCCGGCATCGTGGTCGTCTCCTCTCACGACCGGGTGTTCCTCGACGCGGTGTGCACGGACATCGTGGACCTCGACCCCGCGCTCGGCGGGCCGGCCCGCTACGGCGGGCGCTACTCGGACTACCTGGAGGCCAAGCGGGCCGAGCGGGCGCGGTGGGAGCAGCGGTACGCCGAGGAGCAGGAGGAGCTCAAGCAGCTGCGGCACTCCGTCGCGGTGACGGCGCGGGACATCAACCACAACCGTCCCGCCCGCGACAACGCGAAGATGGCGTACGACTTCAAAACCGGCCGGGTGCAGAAGCAGATCTCGCGCCGGGTGCGCAATGCCCAGCTGCGACTGGCGGAGCTGGAGCGCGACCAGGTGCGCAGGCCACCGCGGCCGCTGCGGTTCGCGGCGGCGCTCACGGGCAGGCCGGCCGAGCACAGGCTGGCCCTGTCGGTGCGGGACGTCGACGTGCCCGGCAGGCTGCGGCTCGGCGAGCTGGACGTCGGCACGTCGGCGCGGCTGCTGGTGACCGGCGGCAACGGCACCGGGAAGTCGACGCTGCTGGCGGTGCTCGCGGGCAGGCTCACCCCGGCCCGAGGCACCGTCCACCGGGCGCGTGGCGTGCGGGTGGGGCTGCTGGAGCAGGACGTCACGTTCGCCGATCCGACGCCGACGCCCCGGCAGCTCTACACCGAGGCGGCCGGAGAGGAGGCTCCGGCGCTGTCGTCACTCGGCCTGATCGCACCGAGGGACCTCGACCGCGAGGTGGGCAGGTTGTCGGTGGGCCAGCGACGGCGGCTGGCGCTGGCGATGCTGCTGGCGAACCCGCCGCACGTGCTCCTGCTCGACGAGCCAACCAACCACATCTCGCTCACGCTCGCCGAGGAGCTGTCGGACGCGTTGGACGGGGCACCGGGTGCGGTCGTGGTCGCCTCCCACGACCGCTGGCTCCGCCGCGACTGGCAGGGCACCGAACTGGCCCTGCCCGCCACCTGACCCACCTGCTGCAGCGTCCCCCGTCTGCAGTGAAGGCCACCTTCACTGCGTTGAACGCAGGCATGGTGGCCTTCACTGCAGACGGCAAGGGCGCTAGAGGGCGACGCCGAGGAGGGCGTCGACGGCGGCGCGGAGCCGGGCGGGCGCCTCGGCGTCGGTGCCGCGGCGGCCCAGCGCCTCGGTCACCCACGCGTCGACGGCGGCGAGCGCCTTGGGGGTGTCGAGGTCGTCGGCGAGATGGTCGCGGAGGCGGGCGACGGTGTCCTCCACGGCGGGGCCCGCCTCGAGCGACACGGCCTCGCGCCACCGCGCGAGCCGCTCCCGCGCCTCGTCCAGCAGCGCGCCGGTCCACGCGCGGTCGGCGCGGTAGTGCCCGGCGAACAGGGCCAGGCGGATCGCCGCCGGGTCCACGCCGTCGGCCCGCAGCCGCGACACGAACACCAGGTTGCCCTTCGACTTCGACATCTTCTCGCCGTCGAGGCCGATCATCCCCGCGTGCACGTAGTGGCGGGCGAACGGGTGCTCGCCCGCCAGGGCCTCGGCGTGGGCCGCGCTGTACTCGTGGTGGGGGAACGCCAGGTCGGAGCCACCACCCTGGACGTCGAAGCCCATGCCGAGGCGGCCGAGCGCGATCGCGCTGCACTCGATGTGCCAGCCGGGGCGACCCTCCCCCAGCTCCGACTCCCACGACGGCTCGCCGGGCCGCGCCATCCGCCAGAGCAGCGCGTCCAGCGGGTCGCGCTTGCCCTTGCGCTCGGGGTCGCCGCCCCGTTCGGCGAAGAACCGCGCCATTGTCTCGGCGTCGTAGTTCGACTCGTAGCCGAAGTGGCCGGTGAACGAGCGGTCGAAGTACACGTCGGGGTACTCGGGGTCGTCCGCCCGGTACGCGGCGCCGCTCGCGAGCAGCTTGCCGATCACCTCGACGATCTCCGGGATGGTCTCCACCGCGCCGACGAAGTCGCGCGGCGGCAGCACGCGCAGGGCCTCCATGTCCTCGCGGAACAGTGCCGTCTCCCGCATGCCGAGCACCACCCAGTCGTCCTGGTCGCGCTCGGCCCGCTCCAGCAGCGGGTCGTCGATGTCGGTGACGTTCTGGACGTAGTGCACCTCGTGCCCGGCGTCGAGCCACAGCCGGTGGACGAGGTCGAAGGCCAGGTAGGTGGCGGCGTGCCCGAGGTGGGTGGCGTCGTAGGGGGTGATGCCGCAGACGTACATCCTGGCGACGCGCCCCGGCGCCGTGGGCCGCAGCTGTCCGGTCGCGGTGTCGTGGAGCCGCAGCGGACGCGGGGTTCCAGGGATACGGGGCACGGCAACCGATGACCAAGTCTGCATACCCCAACACTAAGCGGAAACGTCGTCCGCCTTCCCGTGTGGTGGGAACGACGCCGACCACATCGCGCCGAGCCCGGCGAGCAGTTCCTCCGCTGTGGGGGCCGACTCGGGGTCGAGCAGCCACTGCACGGAGAGCCCGTCGCAGATCGCGATCACGAAGCTCGCGACGGCGAGACAGCGGGGGTCGTCGGAGCGGGTGCCGTCGCCGAGGGACTCCGCGACCAGGCCGGCGACGCGCTCGCGGCAGCGCCGGTACTGCTCCGCGAACTGGCTGCGCAGGTCGGGTGTGCGCTCCGCCTGCGCGAGCGCCTCGACGTAGGACAGCAGCAGCTTGCGCTTGCTGGCCAGGCTGCCGAGCAGCGCCGCCCACGTGACGTGCCCGCGCTCGACGGGCGAGGCCGCGGGGTCGGCCATGGCGAGGTCGGCGAGCTGCTCGGTCCACTCCTCGAACACCTGGCCGATGGCCGCGTTGAGCAGCCCGGCCTTGGATCCGAAGTGGTAGCCGATCGAGGCGAGGTTGGTGCCCGAGGCCGCGACCAGGTCGCGCGCCGTGATGTGCGCGTAGCCCTTGTCCTCCAGCAGCCGCCGGGCCGCCACGAGGAGGTCTTCCCGATGGCCCACGCCCGCAGCGTACCCGGAGGACCGTGGGCCCCTGGACACGCGATCTATACACGCGTATAAAACGGACGTGTAGATCCCTCGCGAAGGAGCACCTGTGACGACCGAGACGACGACGCCCGGCGTGCGCACCGAGGACCTCACCGCCACCGCCCCGCCGCCGGGGCCCCGGCTACCACTCGCCGTGCAGACCGTTCTGTTCGGCTCCTACCGGCACCGATGGCTGCCGAGGCTGCGCCGCCGCCACGGCGACGTCGTGCGGCTGCACATCTACCCCGAGCGGCACGTCGTGCAGCTCGCCGACGTCGACCACATCCGTGCCGTCTTCGCGGGTCACCCCTCGATCTTCCACGCCGGCGAGGGCAACGTGATCCTCAAACCCGCCATGGGCGAGCACTCCGTGCTGCTCACCGACGAGGACGTGCACCTGCGCGCCCGCAAGCTGCTGATGCCCGCCTTCAACGGGGCCGCCCTGCGCGGCTACCGCGACCTCGTCACCGAGCTCACCGAGCGGGAGGTGGAGCGCTGGCGGCCGGGCACGCCGTTCTCCTCCCACCTGCGCATGCAGGCGCTGACGCTGGAGATCATCCTGCGCGTCGTCTTCGGGGTCGCCGAGGGACCCCGGCTGGAGGAGCTGCGGGGGCTCCTGCGCCGCATCGTGGACGTCGGGCCCGTCGACCTGCTCGGCTGGCACAACCCGAAGCTCCAGCGCTACGGGCCGTGGAAGCGCTACGCGATCGCCCAGCGGCGGACCGACGACCTGCTCTACGCCGAGATCGCCGAACGCAGGCGTGCCGGTGACCTCGGCGAGCGCCACGACGTGCTGTCCCGGCTGCTCGCGGTCGGCGACGCCGACGGCGAGGGGCTCACGGACGCCGAGCTGCGCGACCAGCTCATCACCCTGCTGCTGGCGGGACACGAGACGACGGCGACCGCGCTGGCGTGGGCGTTCCACGAGCTGGCCCGCGAGCCCGCGCAGCTGGCCGCGGCCACGCGCGCGGCCGACGACGGCGACGAGAGGTACCTGGAGGCGGTGGCGAAGGAGTCGATGCGGCTACACCCGGTGATCTCGGAGGTGGCCCGCAAGCTCACCCGGGACATCGAGGTCGGCGGCTACCGCATTCCCGCGGGGCACACGGTGATGCCCTCGATCGCCCTCGTCCAGGCCGACCCCGCGCACCACCCGGAGCCCGCCGCGTTCCGCCCCGAGCGCTTCCTCGGCGACGGCCCGCCGGCCGGCACGTGGTTCCCGTTCGGCGGCGGCGTCCGCCGCTGTCTCGGGGCCGGGTTCTCCCTGCTGGAGGCCACGGTCGTGTTGCGCGCGGTGCTCTCGCGCTTCCACTTGACGCCCGACCGTGCCCGTCCCGAACCCGCGAAGGCCCGCAATATCACCATGGTGCCGAGTCGTGGCGCGCGCGTGATTGTCACGCCACGTACAGGACTCGTAACATAGGAGGTTTCCCAGCTCCCCACTGAAGAAGAAGGTGGCGGCCATGACCAGTGGCGCTGACAGCGGGACCAGACGGTATCTCGTGCTCCTCGAGGAGGACTCCTCGGCCGCGGCGGTGAGCACCTTCGCCAGCGTCGCCGACCTGCATCCCGCGAGTACCGCCGACGTGCTGGGGACCACCGCGGCCAACCTGCTGTCCGCCCCGGACGGGCTGCTGCTGCACGAACTCGGCGTCGCCGTGGTGACAGCGGCCGCCGACCAGGCCGACGCGCTCACCCGCGCCGCCGCCGGACCGGGGCCGCTCGCGCTCGTGGAGCCCGAGCGCACCGTGCACGCCTACGCGGCGCCGGCCGTCGAACCGGATGACGCCGTCGACGAGACCACCTTCACCTGGGGCCTGCAGGCGCTCGGTGCGCCGGAGAGCGCGGCGACCGGGAAGGGCATCCGCGTGGCCGTACTCGACACCGGGGTCGTGGTGGACCACCCCGATCTCGCGGGGCGCACGCTCGTCACCAACTCCTTCGTCGACGGCGAGCAGGTGGACGACGAGCACGGCCACGGCACGCACTGCGTCGGCACGGCGTGCGGTCCCCGCACCCCCGAGAACGGCCGCGGTTACGGCGTGGCACACGAGGCGGAGATCTACGCGGGCAAGGTGCTGAGCAACGCCGGGTCGGGCACCGACGGTGGCATCCTCTCCGGCATCCAGTGGGCGATCAGCAACCGTTGCGCGGTGGTGTCGATGTCGCTCGGCGCAGCGACCCAGCCGGGTGACCCGCACTCGCGGATCTTCGAGACCGTCGCGAGCAGGGCGCTTCGGCAGGGCACGCTGATCGTCGCGGCCGCCGGCAACGAGAGCAGGCGCGCCGAAGGGCACATCGCGCCGGTCGGCCACCCCGCCAACTGCCCGTCGATACTGGCCGTCGGCGCGATCGACGTGCACCGCGCGATCGCCGACTTCTCGTGCGGCACGGTCGATCCCGGCAGCGCCGTCGACCTCGCGGGCCCCGGCGTGGACGTCTACTCCAGCTGGACCTTGCCCGAGCGGTACAACACCATCAGCGGCACCAGCATGGCCACGCCGCACGTCGCGGGAGCCGCCGCGCTGGCCGCGCAGCTGCACGGGGCCCGAGGCTGGGAACTGTGGGCCCGGCTCTCCCAGTCGGCCCGGCGTTTGCCGCTACCCTCGACTGATGTCGGCGCGGGGCTGGTGCAGGCACCCTGACCGCGCCGCCCGTCCCCGACCGGGAGGTGCACCGTGACCAGGGTGATCGTGTCGGTCGCCGACGACAACCTCGGCGCGCTCGACGACGTGGTGTCCGACTTACGGCAGGCCGGGATGTCCGTTGACGGCGTGCAGGAGCTCCTCGGCACCGTCACCGGCTCGGTCGACGCCGACACGGTCGTCGCCGCGCTGCAGGACGTGCCGGGCGTGTCCGACGTGGAGCTGCAACGCGACGTCGGGCCGTACTGACGCCGCTAACGGCGATTGCGCAGGTAGTCCCCGACCACCGCGGCGCCGAGCCCGTCGAGGTCCGGCGCGAGCACCCGCCCGCCCGCGCGGCGCGCGAGCAGGTCGACGAACGCCGCCAGCCGGGGGTCGTCGCCGAGCCGGAACACCGACACCGACGCGCCCAGCTTCGCCAGTCTGTCGACTTCGGACATTGTTTTGAGCAGGGTGCGCGGGCTCGGCGGGTAGTCGAACTCGGCGACGCCGTCCGCCTCCAGGTGCGCGGTGGGCTCGCCGTCGGTCACCATCAGCACCACCGGCTGCGCGTCCGGGTGCCTGCGCAGGTGCCTGCCCGCCAGCAGCAGCGCGTGGTGGGCGTTGGTGCCCTGCTCCCACGCGCCCTCCAGGCCCACCAGCTCGGCCAGCTCCACCGGAGCGGCGTAGCGGCCGAACGTGATGAGCTGCAGCGCGTCGTTGCGGAACCGCGTCGAGATCAGCTGGTGCAGTGCGAGCGCGGTGCGCTTCATCGGCAGCCAGCGGTCCTCCTGCACCATCGACCACGACGTGTCCACGCACAGCGCCACGGCGGCGCGGGACCGGTGCTCGGTCTCCACCACCTCGACGTCGGACACGTCGAGCCGCACGGCGCCCGAGTGCCGGCTTGCCGCCGTCCTCAGCACCGCGTTCCGGACCGTCCGCGACACCGCCCACGGCTGGGTGTCGCCGAACCGCCACGGCCTGGTGGAGCCGTCCGGCTCCCCCGCCGCGCCCGCCGACGTCGTGTCCCGGTCGCCGTCGCGCCCGCGCAGGGCGCGCACCACGTCCGCCAGTGCCGTCTCCCCGAGGCGCCGCAACGCCTTGGGCGACAGGCGCAATGAGCCGTCGGGCGCGCGCTCGAAAAGGCCCTGCGCGCGCAGCTCCCGTTCCAGCTCGGCGAGCCTGCGGGCGTCCACGCCGGCGTCGTCCCCGAGCTGGCGCTCAAGGGCGTCGAGGTCGATGTCCTCCAGCCGCGCCCCCGGGTAGGACTGCGACAGCTGCTCGGCGAGCGCGTCCAGCTCGGCGAGGTCGGTCATCGCCCGCACGCCCTCGCCCAGCCCCAGCGGGTCGTCGCCGCGGAAGCGGGCCGAGGACGTCCAGTCCTCACCCGGCCGCAGGCCGCGCAGCTGCTGGTCCAGTGTGGACAGTTGCTGGGCGAGGCGCGGGTCGCCGAAGGCCTGCCGCGACAGCTGTGCCAGCTCGGCGCGCTGTTCCGGCGTCATCGAGTTGAGCATGCGCTGCGCCGCCGCGGCCCGTGCGGCGAGCACGTCGATCAGCTCCTCCACGTCGCGCGGGTTCTCCGGGAAGAACTCGCCGTGCCTGCGCATGAATTCGGCGAAACGCTCGTCGATGTCGGAGAACCCCTGCGCGTGCGCCGACAGCAGCGCGTTGAGGTCGGCGAGCATCTGGTTGACCCACTCGACGTCCTCGGGGGTCGTGGACTCGAGCGCCTGCTTCATGCCCTCGAACCGGGACTCCAGCAGTTCCCTGCCGAGCAGTTCCCGGATGCGCTCGTAGTTCTCGCGCCCGGTTTCGGACGTCCACTCGTAGTTCGCGAGCTCGCTGACGGCGGCCGCGGTGCCCGGCGGGAGCGCGTCCAGCTGCGCCTCGCGAAACCGGGCATCGTCGGAGGGGTCCGGGAACAGCGCGCGGCGTTCGGCGTCGAGCGCCTCGTCGAGCAGACGCCGCACCTCCTGCAGCGTGCCGTCGAGCCGGTGCCTGCGCTGGATCTCCGAGCGCCGCTGCCACACGCGCCGGGTCAGCTCGTCGAGCCCTGCCGTGCGGCGGGTGCCCCGGCGCAGCAGCTCCTCCAGCGCCGAGCGGGGCGAGGAGCCCGCCATGACGTCGCGGCCGATCTCGTCCACGGCGTCGCGCAGGTCCACCGGCGGCGCGAGCGGGTCGGGCCCGTCGTGGTAGGGCCCGTAGGCGTAGCTCTCCGGGTTCTCCGGCAGCCGGGCGCTCATGGCCCGTACACCGTCGTCGCGTCGTCGGCGTCCTTCGCGAGCCTCCGGGCGAGGTAGAGCGACTCCAGGGCCAGCTCGACGGCCGAGGCGATGCGGCCCGGCGCGTCGTCCGAGGAGACACCGGCCCGCTGTGCGACCTCGTGCAGCACGGGCAGCTCCGGCAGCGCGGACAGCACGTCCCGGCCCGGCACCCGCTCGCCCGTGGCCACCAGGTGCCCGTCGGCGACGGCATCGGCCAGCGGCCGCAGGTCGAGCCCGGCGAACCGGTCGCGGGCCGTCTCGGCGATCGCGAGCCGCAGCAGGTGCACCAAATGCTCGGTCTCGCGCCCTTCCTCCCCCGGCTCGAACTCGATCTTGCCGCGCAGCACGGCGGGCACGGCGTCGAGGTCGACTGGCCTGGCCACGGCGGGGTGCTCGCCGGTCAGCGCGGAGCGCCGCAGCGCGGCGGCCGCCACGGTCTCGGCCGCCGCCACGGCGAACCGGGCCGAGACGCCGGAGCGCTGGTCGACGACGCTGGACTCACGCAGGTTCCGCACGAAGCGGGCCAGCACCTCCAGCAGCGGGTCGCTCACCTCCGCCTTGAGGTCGGCCTCCTGCTTGACGACGCCGACCTCGGCGGCGACGTCGAGCGGGTAGTGCGTGCGGATCTCGGCTCCGAAGCGGTCCTTGAGCGGGGTGATGATCCGGCCGCGGTTGGTGTAGTCCTCGGGGTTGGCCGTGGCGACCAGCAGCACGTCCAGTGGCAGCCGCAGCGTGTAGCCACGCACCTGGATGTCGCGCTCCTCCATCACGTTGAGCAGCGCGACCTGGATGCGCTCGGCGAGGTCGGGCAGCTCGTTGATCGCCACGATGCCGCGGTGCGCGCGCGGCACGAGCCCGAAGTGGATGGTCTCGGGATCGCCGAGGCTGCGGCCCTCCGCGACCTTGACGGGGTCGACGTCGCCGATGAGGTCGCCGACGGAGGTGTCGGGCGTGGCGAGCTTCTCGGTGTAGCGCAGGTCCCGGTGCAGCCACGCGACGGGCAGCTCGTCGCCGAGCTCGGCGGCGCGGCGCAGTGACGCGGGCGTGATCGGCTGGAGCGGGTGCTCTGCCAGCTCGGAGCCCTCGATCACCGGCGTCCACTCGTCGAGGAGCCCGGCCAGGGTCCGCAGCAGGCGGGTCTTGCCCTGGCCGCGCTCGCCCAGCAACACCACGTCGTGCCCGGCGAGCAGGGCCCGCTCGAACTGCGGCAGCACCGTGCGGGAGAAGCCGACGATGCCGGGCCACGGATCGGATTCCTCCCGCAGGGCCGCGAGCAGGTTGTCGTGGATCTCGGTCTTGATGCCCTTGGGGGTGTACCCGGCGGCGCGCAGCTCGCCTGCGGTACGGGGCAGGTCAGCGGGTGGGGACTGGGTCACGGACTCGACGCTACTGCCGGTTCCGGCTGGCGTCGACGTGGACCAGCTCCAGCCCCGGGTACTCTCGATCTCTGTGTGTTGTCCCAGTGCGACCCTTGCCGTCTGGTCCTCGGCGTGGCTGCACGGCGCCGCCGCCTCCGACAACGCGCTCGACGCCCTGCTCGCGTGGGGCGAGGCGCACGAGGTGGTGGCGGCGGAGCAGTCCGTGGCGGACGTGTTCGACCTGCCGGTGACGGGCGACTTCCCCGCGACCCCCGTGCAGCTGTTCACCGCCCTGCGCAAGCTCGGCGCCACGGACGCCAGGCTCGTGCTCCCCGTTCCCGGCGACGTTCGCGGCCTCGGCGGCGGCGGGCCATTCACCGAGGCCGCCCTGCGCGCCGGTGAGGCCGTCGTGTTCCCCGGCCTCGGGTACGGCCTCGTGCCCCACGTGATCGCGGAAGGGCTCGTGCGCTGGACCGTGTATCCCGTGGCGACGGAGTCGCCGCTGGGTCACCTCGGCATCGCCGACGCCGAGCACGGTCTCACCGACGCGATCCGGGACAGCGCGGGCGCGCTGCAGTCGCTCGACGTGGCCAGCGACCGGCCGGGTGTGCGGGCCGAGCTGTCGGCGAAGCTCCGTTCGCGGCCCGCTCCCGACTGGCCGCCCGGCACCCCCGGCCGCGCGCTGCGCGTGCTGCAGCGGACCGAGGAGATCGGCGCGATCCTCGCGCTGGCCAACGCCGACGAACCGGGCGGCGCGCTGTCGGCGTCGGCGGCCACGCGCAGGGCCGACGCGCTGCGCCCGCTGTCCGAGGCGGTGCGCACCGCCCGCTGCGCGGCCGTGAACGAGGCCGTGCGCGTCTTCGCCGACCAGGCCAACCGGTCCTAGCCGGCCTGGGACGGCCGCCGCACGGCTGCACAGCAGCCCACCGCGCACGGGTCTCCGTTGGCCGTGTCGCCCGCGGCGGGGAACGCCGAGAGCTTGCGGGCCTGCGCGCTCGCGGTGTGTTCCCGGACCAGCTCCACCACCAGCTCCGCGAAGCGCGGGTCGCCGTTGGGTGTCGCGGCGCGCGCGAAGCGCATGCCGAGCTCCCCGGCCCGCTCGGCGGCCTCGTTGTCGAGGTCCCAGATCACCTCGAGGTGGTCGGACACGAAGCCCACCGGGCACACCACGACGGACGTGACGCCCTTGGCGTGCAGCGTGTCGAGGTGGTCGACGATGTCCGGCTCCAGCCACGGCACCTGCGGCGGACCCGACCGCGACTGCCACACCACGTCGTAGCCCGCCACCCCGGCCTCGGCGGCGACGAGCCTGGCCGCCTCGGCGATCTGGCGGGAGTAGCGGTTGCCGCCCTCGGCGGGCGGGCCGGAGGTGACATCCGCCGACAGGGGCACCGAATGCGCGGTGAACACCGTGCGTGTTCCCTCGGCCTCGCCGAGCTCGGCGTGGGCGGCGCGCACGGCGTCGGCGAAGGAGGCCACGAACAGCGGGTGGTCGAAGAACTGCCGCAGCTTCACCAGTTCTGGTGCCCCGTCACCGACGGCGGCCCTCGCGCGCGCGATGTCCTCGTCGTACTGGCGGCACGCGGAGTACCCGCCGTAAGCGCTGGTCGGGAACACGAGCGCGCGGCGCACACCGTCGGCCTTCATGCGGGCGACGGTGTCCTCGACCATCGGGTGCCAGTTGCGGTTGCCGAAGTACACGGGCAGCTCGATGCCCTGTGCCGCGAGCTCCTTCTCCACGGCGGCGATCGCCTCGCGGTTGAGCCGGTTGATGGGTGACACCCCGCCGAAGTGGTGGTAGTGCTCGGCGACCTCGGCGAGCCGCTCGGGCGGCACGCCCCTGCCGCGCGTGACGTTCTCGAGGAACGGCATGACGTCGTCGGGCCCCTCCGGGCCACCGAAGGACAACCACAGCAGCGCGTCGTAGTTCACGCCTGTCATCCTCCCGCTGTGGCCGCCCCCACGCAGGACCGGGTCAGCGTTTTGTATCGATCGGTCCAAAACGCTACGGTGAGCCCATGCCACGGCCACGGGAGTTCGACGAGGCCGTCGCCGTCGAGAAGGCCATGCACGCCTTCTGGGACCACGGCTACGAAGGCACCTCCACCGCGCGGCTGTGCGAGGCGACCGGGTTGAGCCGCAGCAGCATCTACAACACCTTCAGCAGCAAGCACGCCCTGTTCCGGCTGTCACTGCGGCACTACATGGACAGTGCGACGCAGCGCAGGCTCGACCAGCTCGCCGGGGACCGGCCGGTCCGCGACAAGATCAGGGACCTGTTCGCCCAGACCATCGACGACGAGTTCCGCTCCCCACGCGGCTGCCTGGTCGTGAACACGGCCGCGGAGCTGGGCGGGCGCGACGCCGAGGTCAGCGAGGATCTCCGCCGCGACACCGAACGGCTCACCGCCGCGCTCCGCGACGCCATCGAGGCGGGCAGGCGCGCCGGTGAGATCGCCGAGGACAAGGATCCCCTCACGCTGGCCCGATTCGTGCACACCACGGCGGGCGGCCTGCGTGTGATGGCCCGCAGCGGCGCCGACCGAGCCGCGCTCGAGAACGTCGCCGAGGTCGCCCTCGCCACACTCTGACACCACCGGCGCCCGCGCCGCTCACCTGCGAAACGGCCCCCAAGGCCACCTTTGTTGCGCTCAACGCGACAAAGGTGGCCTTGGGGGGCACGTGACAGGGCTACTGGCCGGTGGCGTGTACGCCCCCGTCGACCATGATCATCGAGCCGGTGGTGGCGGGCAGCCAGTCCGAGAGCGCCACGCAGATGCTCTTGGCGACCGGGGTCGGGTCGGTGGTGTCCCAGCCGAGCGGGGCGCGGTCGCCCCAGCCCTCCTCCAGCTCGCCGAAGCCGGGAATCGACTTCGCGGCCATGGTCTTGACCGGCCCCGCGGCGACGAGGTTCACGCGGATGCCCCGCGGCCCGAGGTCGCGCGCGAGGTAACGGTTCACCGACTCCAGCGCGGCCTTCGCCACGCCCATCCAGTTGTAGGCGGGCCACGCGACGCGCGCGTCGAAGTCCATGCCGACGATCGACGAGCCCGGCCCGAGCAGCGGCAGCACGGCCTTCGCCACCGCCTTGTACGAGTACGCCGACACGTCCACCGCCTTCACGACGTCCTCGGACGGCGCGTCCAGGAACGGGGCGCCGAGGCAGCTCGCCGGCGCGAAGGCGATCGAGTGCAGCACGCCGTCGAGGCCGTCGACGTGGTCCCGCACGCGGTCGGCCAGCGTGTCCAGGTGCTCCTGGTTCTGCACGTCCAGCTCGATCACCGGCGCGGGCTCGGGCAGCCGCTTGGCGATGCGCTCGACGAGCGACAGCCTCCCGAAGCCGGTGAGCACCACCTTCGCGCCCTGCTCCTGCGCGACCCTGGCCGCGTGGAACGCGATCGACGCGTCGGTGATCACGCCGGTGATCAGCAGCCGCTTGCCTTCGAGCAGTCCGGACAAGGAGTCCTCCACAAAGAAGTCGGTGGAACGAAAAAGGTCAGTGGCCCATGCCGAGGCCACCGTCGACGGGCAGCACCGCACCGTTGACGTAACCGGCCTCGTCGGAGGCAAGGAACCGCACCGCGTTGGCGACGTCGGCGGCCTCGCCGTAGCGCGCCGCGGGAATCTGGGCAAGCGCCGCCTTGCGCTGGTCCTCGGTCAGCTCGTTGGTCATGTCGGTGACGATGAAGCCCGGCGCCACGACGTTGGCCGTGATGTTGCGCGAGCCGAGCTCCCTGGTCAGCGACCGCGCGACGCCGACGAGCCCGGCCTTGCTCGCCGCGTAGTTCACCTGGCCCGCGCCGCCGCTGAGCCCGATCACCGACGAGATGAAGATGAACCGGCCCCACTTCGCGCGCAGCATGTGCCGCGACGCGCGCTTGGCGACCCGGTAGGCGCCGGTGAGGTTCGCGTCGACGACGCGCGTGAACTGCTCCTCGCTCATGCGCATGAGGAGCGTGTCGTCGGTGATGCCCGCGTTGGAGACGAGCACCTCCACCGGCCCCTGGTGCTCCTCGACCTGCTTGAACGCGGCGTCGATCTGCTCGGTGTCGGTGACGTCGGCCTGCACGCCGAACAGTCCCTCGGGGGCACCGGAGCCCCGGTGGGTCACCGCGACCCTGTGCCCGGCGTCGGCGAGACCGCGCGCGATCGCCAGCCCGATGCCGCGATTGCCGCCGGTGACCAGAACGGACCGTCCCACGTAGCAACTCCTCGTGTGCGAGCCTTGCTGTTGACGCCGTGAGGTTATCCGGTCGCGGCGCGCGGGTCGCGGGGGCAGCACCGATACCGCCAGGTAACCCGCATGGCGTTGACCACAACGGCGTACCGTGCCCGGCATGGCTGATCTCCGTCACGAGCCGGTGGTGCACATGCCGCTGCGGGTGCGCTACCACGAATGCGACCAGCAGGGCATCGTGTTCAACGCCCACTACCTCGCCTACGCCGACATGGCAGCCTTCGAGTTCTACAAGGTCGTGTTCGGGTCGACCACCTACATCACCGACCGCGGCGTCGACATGGTCGTGGCCGAGACCAACCTCGTCTACCGCAGTTCCGCGCGGTTCGAGGACGAGCTCGTGGTGAGCCTGAGCATCGAGCACATCGGCAACACCTCCCTCGTGCTGGGCATCCGCATCCACCGCGGCGACGAGCTCGTCCTCGAGGGAACCAACCGCTACGTGTGGGTGGACGTGGACTCGCACCGGCCCACGCCACCGCCCGACGACGTCCGCAAGCTGCTGGACGCCGCGGCGGCCTAACCCTCCTGGACGCCCGGCCTGCCGTCCTCGACGACGTAGCTGGCGCGGGTGCTGATCGGCGCGCCCGGCGTGGTCACGTGGGGCAGCACGCGGAAGTCGCTGCGCCAGCGCTGCCGGTTCACGTTCACGCGCACGTACCCGCGCTGCGAGTTGAAGAACTTCATGTGCGGGTTGGCGGCGAGGAAAGCGCGGCCCTGGTCGGTGATGTCGGCGCCGTCGCCGCCACTGGTGATCGACGTGCCGACGAACTCGCTGCCGACCGTGGCCGAGCTCGGGTCGGTGAAGTCGCGCTTGAGGTCCCAGGCGTAGTTCTGGTGCCGGTCGCCGGTGATCACCACGAGGTTGCGGACGCCGCGGTCCTGGGCCTCGGCGAGCACGCGGTCACGCTCGGCGGCGTAGCCGTCCCACGGGTCCATCCAGACCTCCGTGCCGGGGCCGGGGTCACGGTCGGTCTGGCCCATCGGGGCCTGGTTGCCGAGCACCTGCCACCGTGCGCTCGACGAGCTGAAGCCGTCGAGCACCCAGTCGCGCTGCGCCTCGCCGAGGATGGTGCGGCCGGGATCGAGCCGGTCGGTGCAGACCGCCGACGCGCCGTCACCGCACGGCTGGTCGTCGCGGTACTGGCGGGTGTCGAGCATCGTGAAGTCGGCCAGCCTGCCGTAGGAGAGCCTGCGGTGCAGATGCACCTCCGGCCCGGACGGCAGCTGCGCGATGCGGAACGGCATGTTCTCGTACATGGCCTGGAACGCGGCGGCCCTGCGGGCCCGGAACGTCACCGGGTCCTCGTTGTTCTCCGAGATGTCGCCGGCCCAGTTGTTCTCCACCTCGTGGTCGTCGATCGTCATGATCCACGGGAAGCGGGCATGGGCCTCCTGCAACGGAGCCTCCGCCTTGTAGAGGCCGTACTGCAGGCGGTAGCGGGCGAGCCCGATGGTCTCGGTGTGGAACTTCGGGTCGGTGACGACCCCGCGGCGGTTGTTCGCGACGCTGTACTCGTAGAGGTAGTCGCCGAGGTGCACGACGAGGTCGAGATCCTCCCGCGCCATGTGCTCGTAGGCGGTGTAGTAGCCGTCCTGCCACGCCTGGCACGACGCGAACGCGAAGTTGAGCTCACGCGGATTGGACCACACGGCGGGCGTCGTCCTGGTGCGGCCCGTCATCGAGATCTCGCCGCCGGTGCGGAAGCGGTAGAAGTACTCGCGGTCAGGCGCGAGGCCGTGGATCTCCGGGTGCACCGAGTGCCCCAGCTCCGGGGTGGCGACGACGCTGCCCCTGCGGACGACGCCGCGGAACCGCTCGTCCACGGCCACCTCGTACTCCACCCTCACCGGCTTCGCCGGCATGCCGCCGGAGCCGTCGGCGGCGAACGGATCGGGCGCCACGCGGGTCCAGAGCACCACGCCGCCGGGCAGCGGGTCGCCGGAGGCCACGCCGAGCGAGAACGGGTTGGCCTTCAGCGCGGGCGCGGCGTACGAGCTCGCCGCGCTCCAGGCGCCGGTGCCGAGCAGCACCGCGGCGGCTCCGGCGCCGCCGTAGCCGAGGAACCGGCGGCGGGACACGGCGGAAGGGCGCGCGACCATAGGGGGTCCTCCTGTGGTGGGGAATCGGGATCGGCAGAATCGTTGTTCGCCGACATGGCCGCAGCGGGGCGCGGAACCGACGCGCGAGTGAACGGGAGAAGATCAACACTGTGTTCCGGATCGTCTTCTACCACCCCGAGATCCCGCCCAACACGGGCAACGCGATCCGGCTCGCCGCCAACACCGGGTGCGAGCTGCACCTGATCGAGCCGCTCGGCTTCTCGCTCGAGGACAAGTACCTGCGCCGCGCGGGCCTCGACTACCACGACCTCGCCGACGTCCACGTGCACGCCGACCTGGCGAGCGCGTGGAAGGCGCTGGCCCCGCGCGCGGTCTACGCCTTCACCACGAAGGCGACGCGCCGCCACACCGATGTCGCCTACGCCGAGGGCGACGTGCTGCTCTTCGGGCCTGAGTCGGTGGGCCTGCCCGAGGAGGTGCTGGCCGACCCGGTGGTGACCGACCGGCTGCGCCTGCCGATGCTGCCGGCCTCGCGCTCCCTCAACCTCACCAACACGGCGTCCATCGTGGTGTACGAGGCCTGGCGCCAGCTCGGGTTCGCGGGTTCCTGAGCGCCGCTCAGGGCAGGCGCTGGCCGAGGAACAGCGAGCTGCCCGCGGCCCCGATGAGCACGATCGTGCCGAGCACGACCCACGGCCTGCTGTTGTCGACGTTCTTGGTCTCGTAGCCGATCTGCTCGCCGAGGCTGGCGTAGACCTGTTTGAGCTCGTCGGCCGTGGCCGCCTTGTAGAAGTCGCCGCCGGAGAGGCGCGCGATCTCCCGCATCGAGGCGTCGTCCACCTCGACCGGGACCTCCTTGCCCTCGATCTCCACCGAGCCGTGGGAGGTGCCGAAGGAGATCGTCGTGACCGGGATGTCCTTCTGCTTGGCGACCCCGGCCGCGGTGAACGCTCCCCTCGGCGCGTACTCGTCCTGCGGCACGGTCTGCTTGCCGTCGGTCATCAGCACGATCCGGGCCGGAGGCGGTCCGTCCGCGCCACCGACGACCGAGGAGAAGCTCTCCACCGACTGCAGCGCGGCGAAGATCCCCTCACCGGTGGCCGTGGACTGCGCGAGCTTGAGGTTGTCGATCGCGTGCACGACACCGGCTCGTTCGGTGGTGGGAGCCACCAGCACGGTGGCGGTGCCGGCGAACGAGATCAGCCCCAGGTTCACGCCCGGGGTCAGGCCCTCCGCGAACGACCTCGCGGCGTCCTGCGCGGCCTTGAGGCGGGTCGGCTCGACGTCGGTGGCCTCCATCGACAGCGACACGTCGATCACCAGCATCACCGTGGCGCGGTTGCGCGGCACCTTCTGCTCGGCCGTCGGGCCCGCCAGCGCGAAGGTCAGCAGGATCAACGACACGATCAGCAGCGACGCCGGCACGTGCCGGGTCCAGCCCTGGCTGCGCGGGGCGACCCGCTCCAGCAGCGCCAGGTTGGAGAACCGCATCATGCGCCTGCGGCGGGCACGCATCGCGTACACGTAGCCCGCCACCACGAGGCCGACCACGATCAGGAGCAGGAACCACCACGGGGAGGCGAATCCGGTGAGGCTCATGAGGCGGCTCCCGACCAGCCGCGTTTGCGCGCGACCACGAACCGGACGACATCGGCGATCCAGTCGGCGTCGGTGCGCAGCACGAGGTGGCCCGCCCCGGCCTGGCGCAGCGCGCGGGCGACCTCGGTGCGGTGCGCGTGCGCGGCGGCGGCGAACTCCTTGCGCAGCAATGCCGACGCGTTGACCTCCCGCTGCCGCCCGGTCTCGGGGTCGGCGAGCACGACGCTGCCCACCTCGGGCAGGTCGACGTCGCGCGGGTCGAGCACCTCGATGGCCACGAGGTCGTGGCGTGCCGATAGCGCCCGCAGCGGCCGCTCCCAGTTCGTGTCGCCGAGGAAGTCGGAGATCACCACGGCGAGGCCGCGCCGCCGGGGCGGCCTGCGCAGCTGCTCGATGAGCTGGGCGAGGTCGCCGCGCGTGCCCTCGGCGGCGCGCGGCAGCTCGGCGACCTTGCGAATGAGGTTGCGGGCGTGCGCGAGCCCGCCCCGCGGCGGGAGCCGGACGGTCTCGGCGCCGTTGGACAGCAGCGCGCCGATCCGGTTGCCGCCACCGCGGGTGAGGTGCGCGACCGCGGCGACCGCGCACACCACGAGGTCGCGCTTCTCGCACACGGCGGTGCCGAAGTCGAGGCTCGCGGAGAGGTCGGCGACCACCCACGTCTCCAGCTCGCGGTCGGCGATGCTCTCGCGAATGTGCGGGGTGGTGGTGCGCGCGGTGACCGCCCAGTCCATCCGGCGCACGTCGTCGCCCGGCTGGTACGGCCGCGCCTCCCCCGGCTCCGACCCCGGGCCCGGCACGAGGCCGAGGTGGTTGCCCTGGAGGAGCCCGTCGAGGCGGCGGCGCACGTCGAGCTCCAGCGTGCGCAGACCGGCCTCGAGCCGGTCGCCCCGCAGGATCGGTGGCGCCCAGCCGGGCCGCCCGCCCTTGTCGTCGTTGATGGCACCCATGACCGCGCTTTACCTGCCGGGCGCACCTGCCGCGACCGGCTGACCAGGCCCGCCCTGCGGCCGGGCCGAGACCTGGGGCAGCGGGACCGTCTGCAGGATCCGCGTCACGATGTGGTCCAGCGGCACGCCGTCGGCGAGCGCGTCGTAGGACAGCACGAGCCGGTGCCGCAGCACGTCGGGGACGACGTCGACCACGTCCTGCGGGAGCACGTAGTCGCGGCCGCGCACGAGCGCGAGCGCCCGCGCGGCGGCGATGATGCCGAGGCTCGCGCGCGGCGAGGCGCCGTAGGAAACCCAGCCCGCGACGTCGGTGAGCCCGTGCTCGCCGGGTGTGCGCGTGGCCAGCACGAGCCGCACGACGTAGTCCACGAGCGCGTGGTGCACGAACACCTGCGAGGCCACGCCCTGCAGCCGCACCAGCTCGGCGGGGCTGAGCACCTCGTGCGGCTCGGGCGGGGTCACCCCCATGCGGTAGACGATCTCGCGCTCCTCCTCCGCGGTCGGGTACTCGACCACGATCTTGAAGAGGAACCGGTCGCGCTGGGCCTCCGGGAGCGGGTAGACGCCCTCGTTCTCGATGGGGTTCTGCGTGGCGAGCACCAGGAACGGGTCGGGCATCGGAAAGGTCTGGCCGCCGATCGAGACGTGCCGCTCGGCCATCACCTCGAGCATCGCCGACTGCACCTTCGCGGGTGCGCGGTTGATCTCGTCGGCGAGGACGAAGTTGGCCACGACGGGGCCCAGTTCGACGTCGAACTTCTCGCTGGCCTGCCGGTAGATCCGGGTGCCGAGGATGTCGGCGGGCACGAGGTCGGGGGTGAACTGCACGCGGGAGAACGAGCCGCCGACCACGCGGGCGAACGTCTCCACCGCGAGGGTCTTGGCCACGCCGGGCACGCCCTCCAGCAGCAGGTGCCCCTTTGCCAGCAGGCCCACCAGCATGCGCTCCACGAGCCGGTCCTGACCGACGATGACGCGTTTCACCTCGAACACCGTGCGCTCCAGCAGCTGCGCGTCACGTGCCGGGGTGCCTGGCTGGGCCGGGGCGGCGCCGTCGGAGTAGCCGGGCTCGGTCACACCTAACCTCCTCGCTGGTGATCTTCCTCTACGCCGTGTGACCGTACCCTCAGTGCCGGGCACGGTTGTTCGCGACCGTATCGCCCCAGCAAACCCGCTGACCGGTATGACCACTGTGAAGGCCAGCGGGGCGCTACCGGCCGGGCAGATCCTCCGGAGTGTCCACGTCGGCGGCCTCTCCCGGCAGCGCCGGTACGTCCACTATGGACAGCCCACCCAGCGTCCGGCGCAGCGACGCTCCCGCCGGGTCGGCGGGCAGGGCGGCGCGCAGCGCGGAGGTCCGCCAGACCCCGAGGAGCCACTGCCGCCGCCCCTCCTCGTCCACGAGTACGGCCCCGTCGGCGTCGCCGAGGGCGGACCGCAGCCTGCCGATGGTCCGGGAGGTGACCGCGGAGAGGTCGGCGGCGAGCACGGCCACGACCTCGGCGGTGACGAGTCCGAGCCCCGCGGCGAGCGCGGCGACCGGGCCGGAGCCCGGCGGGTCCTCCCTGGTCCAGCGCACGCCGGGCACGTCATCGCGCCGAGGGCCGACGACCACGACGGGATCGGCGGCGTGCAGCGCCGCGACGGCACGCAGCAGCAGCGGCATGCCGCCGACCTCGAGCATCGGCTTGTCCACGCCGGCGAGCCTGCGCGCGGCACCGCCCGCGAGCACGATGCCCGCCAGCGGCTGGGTCACCCGATCAAACGGGTCGCGTACGGCATGATGTCGCCGTAGCGTACCGGGACGACCCGGACGTACCCACCCGAGTACGGCGCCTCGATCATCTGGCCGCCGCCCAGGTAGAGCGCCACGTGGTGGATCCCGCTGGTGCCCCAGAAGAGCATGTCGCCGCGCCGCATCTGCGACAGCGGCACCTTGTAGCCCGCCTCGTACTGGTAGCCGCTGTAGTGCGGGAGTGCCTTGACCCCGGCGAAGGCGTAGATCATCAGGCCGGAGCAGTCGAAGCCGATCTTGTTGTAGTCGCCGTAGCTGTCGGCGACGCCGCCGTCGCGGATGCCGTAGGTGGGGCCGTAGGCGTTGCCGCCGCCCCACGCGTACTGCACGCCGAGCTGGGACATCGCCCGCGCGATCACCGCCTCGACGGTGGCGCCCGCCGGAGCCGACGACGGCCGGGACGCGACCGGGGCCGAGGAACCCGAGGAGCTCGACGACGCCGCGGCGAGCGCGGCCTGGCGGGCACGCTCGGCCTCCTCCGCCTCCTTCTGGGCGAGCCAGTCCTCGTACCGCGCGCGCTGGCCCTCGAGCCCGTCGACCCGGGACTGCGCCTCGTAGAGCAGCTGCTCGACCCGCGACTTCTCGGCCTCGATCTCGCCGGTGCGCGTGGCCTGGCCCTGCTGGGCCTCGATCGCGGCGACCTCGGCCTGGTCGGCCGCGACCTTCGCCTGCTCGGCCTCGGTGCGCCGCTGCTGGGCGAGCTGCAGCGCCTGACGCGCCGCGGCGTCCTTGTTGGACTTCTCGATCTGGGCACGCTGCATGCCCTCGAGCGCGTCCAGCTGGCTGCCGCTCACGGCCTCCAGCAGCTGCGCGCGGGCGAGCAGGTCGTCGGGGCTGTCGGAGCCGAGATAGGCGCCGATCGAGCCGATCGTGCTGCCCTGCCGGTAGCTGCCTGCCACGAACTGGTCGAGGTCGGCCCTCGCGGCCTCGATGGCGGTGGCGGCGGCGTCGGCCTCGGTCCGCGCCGCGGCCGCGTCGCGCTCGGCCTGGTCGGCGGCGTCTCGCGCGAGCTGCATGTCGACGCGGGCCTTGTTGGCCTGCTCCATCTTCAGCTCGACCTCGGCCTGCAGCGCCATCAGGCGGGATTCGGCCTCGGCGAGCTGGTTGGTGAGCTGGCCGACCTCGCCCGCCCTGGCGTTGGCCTGGTCGCGGCTGGCCTCCAGCTCGGAGTCGCTCGGGTTCGGTGGGGGTGGCGGCACCGCGAGCCCGCCGCCCGCCGTGCCGAGCAGGGCGACCAGCGCCAGCGCGCCCACCACGACGCCACGGCGCAGTCCCGCGCCGTATCCGCCCCACGACCGCTGGGACCCGTTCCGCCCGTTCGGCACAGACTCCACCTCCCCTTATGGTCCAGCAGAAACTGTGCCACTCAGAGCACAGCCACACCAGGCGTCACACCTGAAACTTCGTCATCGTGCGTTACATTTCCCCGTAATGGGGGATATCGGGCGTGGCCGATTCGTGATCAGGCGGTGACCACGCCGGGGAAACGAGGACGGGGCGCGCCGCGTCTCACCACTGGATCGTTCGTCTCACTGGGGGTACCGCCATGCCGGCCACTCGGCGCGTCGCCGCGAGCTCGTTCGCGGTGCTCTGCTCGCTGGGCCTGGCGGTGGCCGTCACCGGGACGTTCCTGCCGTGGTTCCACTCGGGCACGGTCGAGCGCAGCAGCTACCACGCGGTGGGCCTCGTCGGGCATTTCGACCTGCTGGACAGCGCGCTCGTCACCGCGCTGCTCACCGGGTGGATCGCGGTGCCGCTGCTGTCCGCGGTGGCCGCCGGGCTGTTCGCCCTGCGGCTGCCGCGCACGGGCGCGGCGCTGGCCCTGGTCGTCGCGCTCGTCGTGGGAACCGTCTCGCTGCTCGCCGTCGTCCAAGGCGGCAGCCCGGGCCGGTTCGTCGGCGTGACGACCACCGGCCCGATCACCACCACCACAGGCATGGCCATCGCGCTGTGCGGGGCGCTCGGCGTGCTCGTCGCCGTCCGTGGCGCCCGCCGCGGCATCCCGCCGCACCGGCACAGCGCGCTAGAGGGAAGAGCAGGTGTGCGACCGTGACCAGTCCAGGCCAAGGGGACCAGTGGTCCCCGCAGCAACCGGGCGGCTATCCGCCTGGCCAGCCCTACGGCGGCCAGCAGTACCCGCATGACCCGCAGGCGGCCCAGGCGCAGTACCCCGGGCAGCAGCACCAGTATCCGCAGCAGCCCCACCCGCAGCCGTTCGACCCGGCCACCGCTCAGCAGCCGGGCTACCAGGGCTACCAGGGCTATTACGGGCAGCAGCAGGACGCCTTCCCGGTGCCGCCGCAGCAGGGCCCGCCCGCGAAGCGCAAGCGGGGGCTGATCATCGCGCTCGTCGCCGCCCTCGTGGTGGCCGGCGGCGGTGTCGCCAGCTGGTTCGCGTTCTGGCAGAGCGACTCCGTGGCCTCCGGCGCGGCGACGCCGAACGAGGCGGCGATGAACTTCGCCTCCGCGCTGGGCAGCGGTGACGTCGTCGGCTTGCTCGGCACACTCACACCGGCCGAGGCGTCGCTGTTCACCGACCCGATCGGCGACGTCACCGGGGAGCTCAAGCGGCTCGGCATCCTCACGCAGGACGCGAACCCTGAGCAGATCACCGGGCTGCAGATCGAGACCGAGAACCTGAGGTTCGACGAGTCGCAGGCCGAGCAGGTCAACGACCACCTGACCATCACCAAGCTCACCGGCGGCAAGCTGACGCTCACGTCGGACCTAAGCCAGGTGCCGCTCGCCGACGAGTACCGGGACCTGGCGCTCGAGAGCGCCGACCTGGGCGGCCCCTCGATGGAGCCCCAGACCGAGACGATCGACATCGCCGAGGTGGTGCGCGAGACCGGCGAGCCGATCCGCATCGCGACGGTCAAGGTCGGCGACGAGTGGTACCCGAGCCTGCTCTACAGCATCGCCGACTACGCGCTGCTCGAGGCGGGCGAGGAGTGGCCGGCGCAGTCGATTCCGGCGAACGGCGCCGGCTCGCCGGACGAGGCCGTGCGCGCGACCGTGCAGGCCGCGCTCGACGGCGACCTGCGGCGCGTGGTGGAGCTGCTCCCACCGGACGAGATGGGCGTGCTGCACGACGTCGGCCCCGTGCTCCTCGACGCGCTCGGCGAGCCCTCCCCCGCCGGCGTGGAGATCAAGCGGCTGGAGACCGAGAACAGCGAGGTCACCGGCGGCACCAGGGCCACGATCACGGCGCTGGAGCTGGACATCGAGGGCCAGGGCACGTTCGAGTTGACCAAGGACGGCGACTGCTACGCGATGACCGTCCAGGGCCAGTCCGACCGGCTCTGCGCCGACCAGCTCGCGGCAATGGCGGCGGGCGAGACCGACGGGGACATGCCGCCGGAGCTGCAGCAGATCTTCACCAACGTGGGCGGCGGCATCATGGAGCAGGGTCTCGGCGTGGTCACCACGGAGGTGGACGGCAAACACTACGTCAGCCCGATTCGCACGTTCACCGAGTTCGGCATGACGTTCCTGCGCAGCATGCAGCCGGAGGACCTGAGGACGATCCTCGAGAACGCGAACTGATCTTCGTTCCTCGGAAAGGGCCCGGTACCACGTCGTGGTGCCGGGCCCTTCGCCACCTCCCCTTGAACCGAAAAAAGGACACGCGTACTGTTTAGGGCAGCAGGGCGTCATCGAGCCCACCTCTGCGGGCGCGACGGGGGTGCGCAAGACTCGGCCTGCGTACCCGACTGAACCGCCGCCGCATGGAGTTAGACGTGACTGCACCTGCCAGCAAGGACAGCTTCGGGGCTCGCGACACGCTGAAGGTCGGTGACGCCTCCTACGAGGTGTTCCGCCTCAACAAGGTCGAGGGCTCGCAGCGCCTTCCGTACAGCCTCAAGATCCTGCTCGAGAACCTGCTGCGGACGGAGGACGGCGCCAACATCACCGCCGACCACATTCGCGCTCTCGGCAACTGGGACCCGAAGGCGGACCCGTCGACGGAGATCCAGTTCACCCCCGCCAGGGTGATCATGCAGGACTTCACCGGCGTCCCGTGCGTGGTCGACCTCGCCACGATGCGTGAGGCCGTCACCGACCTCGGTGGCGACCCCGACAAGGTAAACCCGCTCGCGCCCGCCGAGCTGGTGATCGACCACTCCGTGATCATCGACGTCTTCGGCACCGCCGACGCGTTCGAGCGCAACGTCGAGATCGAGTACGGCCGCAACAAGGAGCGCTACCAGTTCCTCCGCTGGGGCCAGGGCGCCTTCGACGAGTTCAAGGTCGTCCCGCCCGGCACCGGCATCGTGCACCAGGTCAACATCGAGTACCTGGCCCGCACCGTCATGGCCCGCAACGGCCAGGCCTACCCCGACACCTGTGTGGGCACCGACTCGCACACCACCATGGTGAACGGGCTGGGCGTGCTCGGCTGGGGCGTCGGCGGCATCGAGGCCGAGGCCGCGATGCTCGGCCAGCCGGTGTCGATGCTGATCCCGCGCGTGGTCGGCTTCAAGCTGACCGGTGAGATCCCGGCCGGTGTGACCGCCACCGACGTCGTGCTGACGATCACCGAGATGCTGCGCCGCCACGGCGTGGTCGGCAAGTTCGTCGAGTTCTACGGCGAGAGCGTCGCCCAGGTGCCGCTGGCCAACCGCGCCACCATCGGCAACATGAGCCCCGAGTTCGGCTCCACCGCCGCGATCTTCCCGATCGACGACGAGACCATCCGCTACCTCAAGCTCACCGGCCGCTCGCCGGAGCAGCTCGCGCTGGTCGAGGCCTACGCCAAGGAACAGGGCCTTTGGCACGACCCGAGCCACGAGGCCGAGTACTCCGAATACCTCGAGCTGGACCTGTCCACCGTGGTGCCGTCGATCGCGGGCCCCAAGCGCCCGCAGGACCGCATCGAGCTCACCGACGCGAAGTCGTCGTTCCGCAAGTCGGTGCACGACTACGTCGAGGAGCAGTACCCGACGCCGCACACCAAGGTCGACGAGAAGGTCGAGGAGTCCTTCCCGGCCAGCGACGCGCCCGCGCTGTCGTTCGCGGAGGAGGATGCCGTCGCCTCGGTCCCCACTGCCGCCAACGGCGCGTCGGGCCGCCCGACCAAGCCGGTCACCGTGAGGTCGGAGGAGCGCGGCGAGTTCGTGCTCGACCACGGCGCCGTGGTGATCGCCTCGATCACCTCGTGCACCAACACCTCGAACCCGTCGGTGATGCTCGGCGCCGCCCTGCTCGCCAGGAACGCCGTCGAGAAGGGCCTCTCGGTCAAGCCGTGGGTCAAGACCTCGATGGCGCCCGGCTCGCAGGTCGTCACGAACTACTACGAGAAGGCCGGCCTCTGGCCGTACCTCGAGAAGCTGGGCTACCACCTCGTCGGCTACGGCTGCACCACCTGCATCGGCAACTCGGGCCCGCTGCCCGAGGAGATCTCCGCCGCGGTGCAGGAGAACGACCTGACGGTCGTGTCGGTCCTCTCGGGCAACCGCAACTTCGAGGGCCGCATCAACCCCGACGTGAAGATGAACTACCTGGCCTCGCCGCCGCTGGTCATCGCCTACGCGCTCGCGGGCACGATGGACTTCGACTTCGAGGAGCAGCCGCTCGGCGTCGACCAGCAGGGTAACGACGTCTTCCTGAAGGACATCTGGCCGACGCCGCAGGAGATCCAGCAGACGATCGACTCGGCGATCACGCAGGAGATGTTCAGCAAGGACTACGCCGACGTCTTCGACGGCGGCGAGCGCTGGAAGTCGCTGCCCACCCCGGAGGGCAAGACCTTCGCCTGGGACCCCGAGTCCACCTACGTCCGCAAGCCCCCGTACTTCGAGGGCATGACCGCGGAGCCCGCCCCGGTCACCGACATCAGCGGCGCGCGGGTGCTCGCCAAGCTGGGCGACTCGGTGACCACGGACCACATCTCGCCCGCGGGCGCGATCAAGGCCGACTCCCCCGCCGGCCGGTACCTGCAGGAGCACGGCATCGACCGCAAGGACTTCAACTCCTACGGTTCCCGGCGCGGTAACCACGAGGTGATGATCCGCGGCACGTTCGCCAACATCCGCCTGCGCAACCAGCTGCTCGACGACGTGCAGGGCGGCTACACGCGCGACTTCACGCAGGAGGGCGGCCCGCAGGCGTTCATCTACGACGCCGCGCAGAACTACGCGAAGGCCGGCATCCCGCTGGTCGTGCTGGGCGGCAAGGAGTACGGCTCCGGCTCCTCGCGCGACTGGGCCGCGAAGGGCACGAGCCTGCTCGGTGTCCGCGCGGTGATCGCCGAGTCGTTCGAGCGCATCCACCGCTCGAACCTGATCGGCATGGGCGTGATCCCGCTGCAGTTCCCCGAGGGCGAGTCGGCGAAGTCGCTGGGCCTCGACGGCACGGAGACCTTCGCGATCGCGGGCGTCACCAAGCTCAACGAGGGCGAGACGCCGCGCACCGTCAAGGTCACGGCGACCAAGGCAGATGGGGCCACCGTCGAGTTCGACGCCGTGGTGCGCATCGACACCCCCGGTGAGGCGGACTACTACCGCAACGGCGGCATCCTGCAGTACGTGCTGCGGAAGATGACCCGTAGCTGAGCGGTGCCAGTGGCATGAGACGGCCCGGTTCCCCTCAGGGGAGCCGGGCCGTCTCACTGAATACGGAGGCGAGAACGTGCCCGAGGTGCTCGTGGGACTGGTGGTGCTCGCCGGCGCGCTGGTGCAGGGCGCGGTCGGCTACGGCATGAACCTCGTCGCGGTGCCGCTGGTCGCACTGATCGACCCGAGGTTCCTGCCGGTGCCGCTGCTGCTGATCGCCAGCGCGCACGGCCTGCTGGCGCTGGCACGGGAGCACGGCGACACAGACTGGAGCGGCGTGGGCTGGGCGATGCTCGGCAGGGTTCCTGGCACGGCGCTCGGCGTGCTCGCGGTGGCGACGCTCGCCGAACGCCCGTTCTCGGCGGTCGTGGGCGCGGCCGTGCTCGCGTGCGTGGTGCTGTCGGTGCTGTCGTGGCGGCCCCGGCCGACACGGGGCCCGCTGCTGGTCGCCGGGGTCGCGAGCGGCGCGTTCAGCACCGCGGCCTCGATCGGCGGCCCGCCGATCGCCCTGCTGTACCAGCACTCCCCGGGCCCGACGATCCGCGCGACGCTCGCCGCGACCTTCGGCCTCGGCACTCTGCTCTCCCTGGTGGGACTCGGCCTTGGTGGTCAGGTGCACGTCACGCACTTCGCGTTCGCGGCGTGGCTGTTGCCGTTCCTGCTGGCCGGGTTCCTGCTCTCCGGCCCCGCGCGCCGCTTCCTCGACGGTGGCCGCATGCGCGTCGCGGTGCTCGTGATCGCCGGGGGCAGCGCGCTGGCGCTGCTCGTCCGTGCCGCGGTCGGCTGAGCCACGCTCTCATGCGCCGATGATCGGCTCCAGGTAGCCGCGCAGGGCGCGTTTCAGCTCGGTGATCCAGACCTCCCGCTCAGCCTCCGGCGCGGCGACGACCGTGTTCAGCAGCGCACCGAAGATCTGCGTCGCCACCACCGCCGTGGTCCGCACGCTCTCCTCGGACATATCGGGCGCGCGGGTCGCGAGCACCTCCGCGATCTTGCCGACCACCGCCTGGTGCAGCTGCCGCGTCGGCGCCGCGAGACGCTCGGGCATGTCGGCGGCGTTGAACAGCGCCTTGAAACCCGGGTTCGCCACGTTCACCTCGATCATCGGCCCGATCATGCGGTCGATCAGGTCCGGTAGCGGCAACGTCGCGAAGCCGGGGTCGAACGCCTTGTCGTGCGCGGCCTGCAGCGCCGCGCGGTACCGCTGCGCCAGCACCTCGGCGATCGCCTCCTTGTTGGCGAAGAACTGGTAGAGCGTGCCGGGCGAGACACCCGCCCTCGCCGCGATGGCGTTGGTCGTCGCCTTCGCGTACCCGGTCTCGGCGAACACCTCCGCCGCCGCGTCCGCGAGCTGTTCCATCCTTCGCCGGCCGCGTTCCTGCCGCTTGCGCTCCGGTTGCTGACCCGCCACCCCGGCATCACCTCTCGCGCTGGTTGACAAATACGAGCAATCACTCGTAATTTCGAACACGAGCGATCACTCGCCTTTTCTTCAGCTTAGCGCCTCCCGAGGAGAACAACCCGTGTCCAGACCGTTTCCCCGCCCGTCCGCCCTGGAGCGGCTGGGCCGGTTCACCGTGCGCCGCCGACGATGGGTGCTCACCGTCGGCGTCCTCGTCACCCTCCTGTCCGGCGCCTTCGGCGCCGGTGCGCTGAACGCGCTGTCGCTGTCGCGGATCGACGCTCCGGGCTCGGAATCCGACCGGGCGAGGATCGCCCTCGCCGAGCAGTTCGACACCGGCTACCCCAACCTGACCTTCCTGGTCACCGCGAACGAGGGCACCGTCGACGACGCGGGCGTGCGCGCCGCGGGCGAGGAGCTCACCCGCGCGATCGCCGCCGAGCCCGGCGTCGCCGAGGCCGGTTCCTACTGGTCGCGCGGCCATAGCCCGGCGCTGCGCAGCGAGGACGGCACGCAGGCGCTGGTGCTGGTCCGCGTGCCCGGCGACGTGAACGAGGCGCGCGAGCGCGTCGGCGAGCTCGCCGAGCGCTACGCCCGCGACGGCACCGTGATCGACGTCCGGGCCGGGGGCCAGGACGAGGTTTTCCGCGAGATCGGCGCCGAGTCCCGGCAGGACTTCCTGCGCGCCGAGATCATCGTGATCCCGCTGGTGTTCGTGCTGCTGATGCTGTTCTACCGGCGCGTGACCCTCGCGCTCGTGACGCTGGGCGTCGGCGTCTTCTCGATCGTCGGCACGCTCGCCGCGCTGCGCGGCGTCGCCTCGGTCACCACCGTGTCCACGTTCGCCGCCAACATCGCGCTCGTCATGGGACTCGCGCTGGGCGTGGACTACTGCATGTTCCTCATCGCGCGCTTTCGCGAGGAGCTCGCGCGCGGCCGTAACGTCGGCGACGCCGTCACCATCGCCGTGCGGACGGCGGGCCGCACGGTGCTGTTCAGCGGGCTGACCGTGGCGATCTCGCTGCTCTCACTGATGTTGTTCCCGCTGCCGTTCCTGCGGTCGTTCGGCTACGGCGGCGCGTTCGTGGTGCTCACGGCGGTCGGCGGAGCGCTGGTGCTGCTGCCCGCCGCGCTCGCCACGCTCGGCAGGCGTGCCGCGTACCGGCCGGGCCGCGAGCCGAGGCACACGGAACGCGGCGGCTGGTACCGCCTCGCGAACGCCGTGATGCGCCGTCCCGCGCTCACCGGCGGGCTGATGCTGCTGCTCGTGCTCGTGCTGTCCGCACCCGTCACCGGGCTGCGGTTCGGGATGCCCGACGCGCGGATCCTGCCCGCCGACTCCAGCAGCCGGGCAACCGCCGACGAGATCAGGGCCGGGTTCGCGCAGGAGGAGTCCGACGCGCTCTACCTCGTCGCTCCCACCGCCGGGAGAGGCGACGTCGCCGGCTATGCCGCAGCGTTGTCCGAAGTGGACGGCATCACCCAGGTCGACGCCGCCGAAGGATCCTTTGTGGACGGCGAGCGCATCTCGGCCGCCGTGGACCCGGGCCGGTTCACCGCGGACGGCGGGACGTTCCTCGTCGCCATCCCAGCCCAGCAGGCGCTCGAAGGCGACCCCGTGGACCTCGTCGCGAGCGTGCGCGCGGTCGGGGCGCCGTTCGACGTGCTGATCGGCGGCACACCCGCGGAGATGGTCGACTGGCGCACCGACATGACCGAGCGCATGCCGCTGGTGCTCGCGACGATCCTGGTGCTGACCTTCGTGATCCTGTTCCTGATGACCGGCAGCGTGCTGCTGCCGCTGAAGGCGACCGTGCTGAACCTGCTCAGCATGGGCGTGATGTTCGGAGTCCTGGTGTGGGTCTTCCAGGACGGCAACCTCTCCGGGCTGCTCGGCTTCACCGCGACCGGCACCCTCGAGTCCAGCATCCCGATCCTGATGTTCTGCATCGTCTACGGGCTGTCGATGGACTACGAGGTGTTCATCGTCTCGCGCATCAGGGAGGAGTACCTGCGCACGGGAGACAGCCGAGCGGCGGTGCCGCTGGGCCTGCAGCGCAGCGCGCCGCTCATCACCACCGCGGCCGTGATCCTCGCGGCGTCGTTCGCGGTGTACGCCACGGGCGGCGTGGTGTACCTCAAGATGATCGGCGTCGGCATGGCCGTGGCGGTGCTGGTGGACGCGCTGCTGATCCGGGGCATCCTGCTGCCCGCGTTCATGCGGCTGGCCGGTGGCGCGAACTGGTGGGCGCCGCCGGTGCTGCGCCGGGCGCACGAGCGCTTCGGGATCTCCGAGGCGGAACCGGACGCCGCGCCCGGCGGGCGCCTTCCGGTGGCCGCCGGGAGGTAGCGCGCACGAAGAGGCCCGTGCGGTGCGTCCCTCACCGCACGGGCCCCGGACCCCGCACTACTGCGGGGCGTCGAAGGGTCGCGTGTCCGGCTGGTAGACCTTGCCGCGCGGCGGCACCGTCAGGTTCACCAGGTAGTCCGACACCGCGCGGTCCACTCCCCCGGAGTCGCCGAGGATGCAGTGACCGAAGGCGTTCACCGACAGCAGCCGCGAGTAGCCCAGCTCGTCCGCCATGCGCTTGGAGAACTCGTAGCGCGTCGCCGGGTCGTAGTAGTTGCCGACCACGAGCACCGGGTTCTCGGTGGCGGCGTTCCACGGGCCCCGGTAGGTCTCCTTGCCGCCCTTCCACAGCGGGCACGCTGCCGGGTCGGCGAACGCCTGGAACCGGCCGAACGCCGGCGCGGTCTTCTCCCAACGGGCCGCGATCTCGGGCAGCTGCCCGGACGGGTAGCCGAACGGCTTGTCCGCGCAGTTCACGGCGAAGTACGAGTCGTCGGAGGTGTACTCACTCTCCGGCCGGACGTCGTGGTGCACCTTCTGCTTCGGGTTGAGCAGCGTGCCCAGATCGCGCGCGTTCACCACCTTCGGCGCCGTGTTCGGCGGCGGCTTCACCACGCCGTAGAGCTGCTGGAGATCCTCGGCGAGCCCCGCGAACGAGCTCGGCGAGTACAGCGTGCCGCCGATGCCGCTGATGAACGAGTTGAGGTCCACCGACGAGCCGTCCGGCAGGTTCACCGGCTGCTGCCGGATGCCGCGCAGCAGCTCGTCGAACTTCTGCCTCGGGTTGCCCTCGCCGAAGGCGCACTGCGTCCGCGCCTTGGCGCATTCGGTCAGGAACGCGTCCAGCGCGTGCTCGAAGCCCTCTGCCCGCTGCTGGTCGTAGCGCAGTCCGTCGCTCGTGCGCAGCGCCGGGTCGACGTTGCCGTCGAGCACCATCGTCCGGACCCTGTCGGGGAAGAGGTTCGCGTAGGTGGCACCGAGCAGCGTGCCGTAGGAGAACCCGACGTAGTTCAGCTTCTCGTCGCCGACCGCGTCGCGCAGCACGTCGAGGTCCCTCGCCACGTCCTGTGTGGACATGTGCTCCAGCAGGGAGCCCGCGTTGCGCTGGCAGAACTCGCCGTAGTCCCGGTAGGTGCTCAGCGCGTCGGAGATCTCCTGCCGCGTCGACGGCACGGGCACGAGCCGTGCCTGGACGTCCTCGGCGTCCTCGGACGTGGTGAAGCAGCGCAGCGGAGTCGAGTCGCCCACGCCGCGCGGGTCGAAACCGATGATGTCGAACCGGTCGAGCACCGCCGGCTCGAAGAACTGGTCGGCCGACATCGGCATCGTGACACCGGAGGCGCCGGGACCGCCGGGGTTGAGGAACAGCGACCCGAGCTTCTGGTCCGGCTTGTTCGCCTCCCGGCGCATGAGCGCGAGGTCCATCGTGCCGAGCGCGGCGTTGTCGTGGTCGATCGGCACGCGGTAGGTCGCACAGCTGTACGTCCCCGGCGCCTGTGCCACCCGCGCCTGCTCGCACGACTCCCACGTGATCTTCGCCTGTCCCTGGGCCGCCGCCGTTCCCGGGACGCCCGCGAGCGCCACCCCCACGAGCAGTGTGCCGACTCCAGCCGCGGCTCTACTTGCCTTGCGCACCCGTTCCCCTTCGATGCCGTCGCCGGTAACCACGGCGAAGAATGGCACAGCGCGCTGCGCCGGGCTGCCACCCGAAGGGCTGGTTCAGGGTTGTTCGCCCGTTGGTGGGTCACTCGGCGAGAGGACGAAGATCGGCAGCTCGCGGCCCGCTTCTGCGCGCTCCATCTCGTAGCCGGGCCAGAAGCCGGTCAGCTCGCGCCACATCGCGTCGCGCTCGTGGCCCTTGAGCTCCCTGGCCCTGGTGGCTACTTTCCGGCCGCGCACGAGCACCGTCGCCTCCGGGTGCGCGCGGAGGTTGAACGTCCACGCCGGATCGCGCTCCCTGCCCCAGTTCGACCCGGTCACCACGTAGTCGGAGCCGTGGGGGAAGTAGAGCAGGTTGGTGTCGCGGGGCAGGCCCGACTTGCGGCCCAGCGTCGTGAGCCGCAACGACGGCAGGCCCGCGATCCCGACCAGGCTGGCCCGCCCCCGCGACACCCTGTGCAGCCTGTGGTCCGCCCAGACGATCGCGGAGGCGAGTTTCATCAGCCACGGGCGCTTGCCCAGCGCACGGGCGAGCACCGGTAGTGGGTTGCGCATGCTCCTATTCGATCATGAGGGGCCTCAGGAGACGGCGCGCGAGAGCGACACGCCGAACAATCCCCGCTCATCGGTCCACCAGCGCTCGACCGCGAGTCCCGCGTCGGCCAGCTCGGCCCGCACGCCCTCTGGCCGGAACTTCGCCGAGATCTCCGTGCGCACGTGCTCCCCCGCCGCGAACGTCACCTCCATGCCCGCGCCGGGAATATGCACGCGGGTGTCCGCACGCGCACGCAGGCGCATCTCGATCCACTCGTTCTCCGCGTCCCAGTGGGACACGTGCTCGAACGCCGCCGGATCGAAGTCCGCCCCGAGCCGCTCGTTGAGCACTCGCAGCACGTTGCGGTTGAACTCGGCCGTCACGCCCTGCGCGTCGTCGTAGGCGCGCACGAGCGTGCCCTCCTCCTTCACCAGGTCGGTGCCGAGCAGCAGCCACTCCCCCTCGGTCAGCACGTCGCGCACCGAGCGCAGGAACTTCGCGCGGTCGGCGGGCAGGAAGTTGCCGATGGTGCCGCCGAGGAAGGCCACGATCCTCGGCCGCTCACCCGGCAGGAGCCCCAGGTGCTCGGTGAAGTCGCCGACCACCCCGCGCACGGTGAGCGCCGGGTAGTCGCGCGCGATCGCGTCGGCGGCCTCGGCCAGCGCCGACTCTGACACGTCGAGCGGCACGAACTCCTCGAGGGTGCCGTACGCGCCGAGCGCGTCGAGCAGCAGCCGGGTCTTCTCGCTCGACCCGGAGCCGAGCTCGACGAGCGTGCGCGCACCCGTCACCGCCGCGATCTCGGGCGCCTCGCGGCGCAGCACCTCGCGCTCGGATCGGGTCGGGTAGTACTCCGGCAGCTCGGTGATGCGCTCGAACAGCTCGCTGCCGCGCGCGTCGTAGAACCACTTGGAGGGCAGCCACTTCTGCGCCGCGGACAGGCCCTCGCGCACGTCCTCGCGCAGCGCCTCGGTGACGTCCTCGCCGCTGTGGTGCACGTCGAGATCCACGTCGCTCACGCCTGACTCCGATCCTCGTCCAGTGAGATCATTTCCACCGTGTGCGGCGTGCCCCGCCGCGCGACCACCAGGTGGCGGTCGGGTACCGGGCGCCAGCCCGGGTCGTCGTCCGGCGGCTCCGACGCCACCAGCACGCCCGCCGCCGTCGTCCGGACGGAGAGCGCGTGGGTCCACGCCGTGCCGATCACCAGGTCCTCGCCCGCCAGCAACAGGTTCAGCCGGGAACCGGGTGCCGCCCGCTCGATGTCGGTGACGAGCCCGGCGACCACGCCCACCGGGTCGGCCCCGCCGCGCAGCCGGTCGCGCAGCAGCGCCCACAGCAGCGCCGAGTCCGTGGGCGCCTCCAGCGCCAGCAGCTCGGTGACGGGCAGCTTCTCGGCGAGCCCGGCGACCGAGGCCGGCCAGCCGCGCACCACGCCGTTGTGGCTGAACAGCCACCGCTCGTCCGCGAACGGGGCGCACGCCGCCTCCGTCACCGGCATGCCCGTGGTGCCCGAGCGCACCGCCGCGACGAATGCCCCCGCGCGCACCGTCTCCGCGATCCTCGGCAGGTTCTCGTCCGTCCACAACGGACTCGCGCGGCGGTACCGGACGGGCCTGCCGTCGCCGGCGAACCAGCCGAGGCCGAAGCCGTCGGCGTTGACGGTGCCCCCCTTGCGCATGTCCTTCGGCGCGTGGGACTGCACGAGCAGCGAGTGCGGCGCCGTGAACACCGCCTCAGACGGCGAGCACGGTTCACCGAGGTAGGCCAGGTGGCGGCACACCGTCAGGCCCGCTCGTCCGGCCGCGGGTCACGGGCGCACCGGAACCCCGAGAAGATCTGCCTGCGGATCGGGTAGTCCCAGTTGCGGAACGTTCCGCGGATCGCCACGGCGTCGGTGCCGAACGAGCCGCCGCGCAGCACCTTGTAGCCGGGCCCGAAGAACACCTCGGAGTACTCCCGGTACGGGAACGCGGTGAACCCGGGGTAGCCGCCGAAGTCACTGCTGGTCCACTCCCAGACGTCACCGATCAGCTGGTGCACGCCCAGCGGCGACGCCCCGGCCGGGTAGGCGCCGGTGACGGCGGGCCGCAGGTGCCGCTGCCCGAGGTTCGCGTGCTCGGCGGTCGGCTCCTCGTCGCCCCACGGGTAGCGCAGCGACCGGCCGGTGGCGGGATCGTGCCGGGCGGCCTTCTCCCACTCCGCCTCGGTCGGCAGCCGCTTGCCCGCCCACGCCGCGTACGCCTCTGCCTCGTAGAACGACACGTGCACCACCGGCTCGTCGGCGGGCACCGGCTCGTGCACGCCGAACCGGGTCCGCCACCAGCCGTCCGCCTCGCGACGCCAGAACCGCGGCGCGGCGATGTCGTGCTCGCTGCGATAGGCCCAGCCGGCCTCGCTCCACCACCTCGGCTCGTCGTAGCCGCCGGTCTCCAGAAACGCGACGTACTGGCCGCACGTGACCGGGAAGGTGTCGATGACGAACGTGTCGACGTGCACCTCGTGGGCGGGCCGCTCGTTGTCCAGCGCCCAGGGCTCCACCGAGGTGCCCATCAGGAACCGGCCGGCGGGCACCACGACCTCGGGGGCCGCGCCGCCCACCCGGCGCGGCGGCGGCTCGGGCGCGTGCAGCACCGGCTCTCCCCTGCGCAGCTGGTGGGTGGCGAGCATCGTCTCGTCGTGCTGCTGTTCGTGCTGGGCGATCATGCCGAACGCGAACGCGGCCTCGGTGAGCTTGCGCCCCTCCAGCGGCGCCTGGTCCAGCACGTCGAACGCCTTGGAGCGCACCTCGCGCACGTAGGCCCTCGCCTCGGCCGGCCCCAGCAGGGGCAGCGACGGCCGGTCGGCCCTGGGGTGCTGGAAGGCGTCATAGAGGTCGTCGATGTCGGGGCGCAGCGGCTCCCGGCCGCCCACGTCGCGGACCAGCCACAGCTCCTCCTGGCTGCCGATGTGGGCGAGATCCCAGACCAGCGGCGACATGAGCTTCGAATGCTGGCGGGTGAGGTCCTCGTCGTCGACGGCGTCGGTGAGCGCGACGCTGCGCTCCCTCGCCCGCGCCAGCGTGCTCGCGGTGTGCTCGCGCAGTTCGCTCGGGGCGAGCTCCCGCAGCGGGTTGGGCGATTCGGTACTGGTCATGCTCGGTCCCCTCCTCGGCGCCGCACGCGCCGCTGCACGGCGTACGCGATGTCGGCGATGGTGTCGGCGGGCAGGTCGAAGGCGGTGAGCTCGGCGCACCCGAGATCGGCCACGGCGCGCGCGGACCGCAGCAGGCCGGAATCGGCCAGCCCCCACCGCGCGGCGTCGTCCCAGCGGCGGGCCGAGGGCTCGCAGATCTCCAGCACCTTGTCCACTGTGGACGGCCGGCGCAGCAGGGCCGTCAGCAGCGCCACCGGGTGGAGCCAGGTGCCGGGCGGCTGCGCGTCGAGGTAGCGCACCTCGAGGTAGCCGTGCGGCCGCACCGGCGTGAACATCGTGGTCAGGTGGTAGTCGAGGTCGGCGAACGTCGGCGGCCCCAGCACGTCGGCGGGCCCGCCGCCCGCGATCCAGTCGGCGAAGGTGAACCCGGCTGGCGCGTCCCACGGACCGTCCACCCTCGGCACCACCATCAGCGGGGTGTCGAGCACCCGGGTCGCCCACGCCGCCGCGGGGTCGTCGCACGGCCCCGCCGCGTAGGTGCGGGCGTTCTCGGTGTCCATCACGGCCCGCCAGCGCGCGGACGCGAGCCCGGTGTCGGCGCCGGCGTGGGTGCGGGAGTTGGCGAAGAGGGCGAGCAGGACGGGCCCGAGCGCGTGGACTGCGGCCCAGCGGGCGGCCAGGCCGGAGGCTTCGCCCGCGTCGACGCACACCTGCACCGCGGCGGTGCTGCACATCATCGTCAGCCCGCCGGGGCCGAGTGGCGTGAAGCGGCGCTCCATCGCCGCGTAACGCTCCGTCGGCAGCAGCCGGACCGGAGCGCGGAAGGCGTCGATCGCGTGCGGATGGAGGCGAAGGCCGCCCAGCGCCAGCAGATCGGTGACGTAGGCCAGGTCGAGGCCGGCGACGGTGGCCAGCTCGCGCAGAGAGGTCTGGGGCGCGGTGGAGATCTCCACCTGGCAGCCGGGTTCGAGACTGAGGGACGATCCGCCTGGCAGCGGCAGCGCCGGGCTGTCCTGGCGGAGGGTTCGGGGAGTGTGCGGGCCGAGCGCGTCGGCGAGGCGACCGGGGTCGAGCGGCAAGCCGGGATTCCCGGCGTCGTGGACGATGTACTCCAGTTCGACGCCGAGCAGTCTCGGCGGACCGTGCTTGAAACAGACGGACGCCACGTAGGCCTCACCCTCGGCGCGGCTTGCCACCACGCGGGCGGCGACGTCGGCAGCGGCGGCTCCGGCGCCGTCCTGCTTGGCTCTTCTGGCATAGGGAGGAATGCGGACCGCAGTCATCGGATCACCAGCCATCCACTCGCACCGACCATGCGTTCGCGACGCTACACGCGGGGTCCGACAATCGCAGTGGTCTCGCGCGCGGGCGCTCTCAGTACGTACGTACGGATTGCATTGCCGTAGCCCCGGTGTCAAGATCGGGGGATGCCACGGGTCAGCCAGGACCACCTCGACGCGCGCAGGCGACAGATTCTCGACGGCGCACGCGCGTGTTTCGGGCGCTACGGGTACGAGGGTGCCACGGTCCGGCGGCTCGAGGAAGCCACCCAGCTCTCGCGCGGCGCCATCTTCCACCACTTCCGGGACAAGGAGTCGCTGTTCCTCGCCCTCGCGGAGGACGACGCGGCGAGGATGGCCGACGTCGTCGCGGAGCAGGGTCTCGTGCAGGTGATGCGCGAGCTGCTCTCCGGCCGCAGCCAGCACCCCGCCGACTGGCTCGGCACGCGGCTGGAGGTCTCGCGCAGGCTCCGGACCGACCCCGAGTTCAGGGCCCGCTGGGCGGAGCGCTCCGAACAGCTCACCACCGCCACCCGCAAGCGCCTCTCGTGGCAGCGCCAGGCTGGCAACCTCCGCGACGACATCAGCATCGAGGTGCTCGCCGCCTACCTCGAGCTCGTGCTCGAGGGACTGGTGTCCCACCTGGCGATGGGCCTGCCGGCCGACGACCTCGAACCGGTGCTGAACCTGGTCGAGGAGAGCGTGCGGCGCCACCGGGGACTCAACCCGGCCTGAGGGTCGCTCCGGGCGGAACATGCCGCACACCTGAGGCGTTTCACCTGGTTAAGATGACGCCACCCTTCTTTCCGGCTGGTCCCATGAGGAGTGACATCTTTCGTGCGCGATGCGCAGTCACCTGGTGACAGTAGTCGGCCGGGTGACCGACCCGGCTGCCTGATCTCGTCCGCCCGCGCCAGGGAGGACGGTGCGCGCTGATGGAAGTCGTGCTCACCGTCCTCGGCGTCCTGTTCGTCGTCCTGCTGACCGTCGGAACCGGCCTGGCCGTGGCCGCGGAGTTCTCCCTGACGACGCTCGAGCGCAGCACCATCGAGTCCAACATCCGCCAGGTGGGCGACCGCAGGTCGAAGACCCTGCTGAAAGCCCACCGCACGCTGTCGTTCCAGCTCTCGGGCGCGCAGGTCGCCATCACGCTCACCACGCTGGTCACCGGTTACGTCGCCGAGCCGCTGCTGGGCGGGATCATCAGGCCCTGGCTCACCGAGCTCGGCCTTTCCGACCGCGCCGCCGCCGGAACGTCGCTGGTCGTCGCGATGCTGCTGGCGACAACGCTGTCGATGGTGATCGGCGAGATGGTGCCCAAGAACCTTGCCGTGGCGCGCCCGCTGCAGACGGCCCGCGCGGTCGCCGGCTACCACTCCCGGTTCTCCGCGCTGTTCCGCTGGCTCATCACGCTCATGAACAACAGCGCCAACTGGGTCGTCCGCAAGCTCGGCATCGAGCCGCAGGAGGAGCTCCGCTCGGCACGTTCGCCGCAGGAGCTCGGCTCGATCGTGCGCACGAGCGCGCAGACCGGCACGCTCGACGTCTCCACGGCCCAGCTGCTCGACCGCTCGCTGCGGTTCGGCGAGCGCACGGCGGGCGAGCTGATGACGCCACGCGTGCGCCTGGAGTCGCTGCGCATGGACGGCACCGTGCACGACCTCGTCGAGCTGTCGCGCCGCACCGGTTTCTCGCGCTTCCCCGTCTACCGGGAGGACCTCGACGACGTGCAGGGCGCCGTGCACGTCAAGCAGGCGTTCACCGTGCCCGCCGCCGAGCGCCGCACCGTGCCGATCTCGTCGGTGATGCGGCCGGTGCCGACGGTTCCCGAGTCGCTGCCCGGCGACTCGCTGCTCAACCGGCTGCGGGACTCCCGCTTCCAGCTCGCGATCGTCGTGGACGAGTACGGCGGCAGCGCCGGGCTGGTGACGCTCGAGGACGTGGTCGAGGAGATCATCGGCGACGTCCGCGACGAGCACGACGAGCGAGAGCAGCCCGCGTCGCAGCAGCTCACGTCCGACTCCTGGATGGTGTCCGGGCAGCTGCGCGACGACGAGGTCCTCGACGTCACCGGCTTCCGGATGCCCGAGGGTGACTACGAGACCATCGCCGGGCTGCTCCTGGAGCGCCTTGGCCACATCCCGGACGTCGGTGACGCCCTCGACCTCGACGGCTGGCGGCTGGTCGTGACCAGCATGGACCGCCATCGCATCGCCGAGGTCAACGTGCAGCGCCGCGAGGTGAGCCCGTGAACGACTGGGTAGCGATCTCGCTCATCGGCGTACTGCTGCTGTGCAACGCCTTCTTCGTCGGCGCCGAGTTCTCGCTCATCTCCTCGCGGCGAGACCGGCTCGAGGCGCTGCTGGAGCAGGGCAAGGGCCGCGCCAGGATCGTCCTCAACGCAGGCAGGCACGTCTCGCTCATGCTCGCGGGCGCGCAGCTGGGCATCACGATCTGCTCACTGCTCCTGCTGCAGTTCGGCGAGCCCGCGGTGGCCCACCAGCTGGAGGCCGCCGTGGCGGCGCTCGGGGTGCCGCTGCCGATCTACCTCGTGCACGCGGTCTCGTTCACCGTGACGCTCGTGGCGATCACGCTGCTGCACGTGCTGATCGGCGAGATGGTGCCGAAGAACATCGCCATCGCCGAGCCCGAGCGCCTCGCCCTGTGGCTCGTGCCGGTGCACGTCGCGTGGGTGCGGCTGGTGAAGCCGTTCATCTGGCTGCTCAACGGCCTCGCCAACGGCGTGCTGCGACTGATGCGGGTGGAGCCCAAGGACGAGATCGACGCCGGCTACACCTCCGACGAGCTGGCCGAGCTGCTCAGCGAGTCGCGCCGCGAGGGCCTGCTGGAGCACTCCGAGCACCGCAGGCTCACCCAGACCCTGTCATCGGTGGAGAAGACGGTCGCGGACGTGCTGGTGCCCGTCGAGGAGCTGACCACGCTGGCCCCGGGGCCGACCGTGGGCGATGTCGAGCGGGCCGTGTCGGAGACCGGGTTCTCGCGCTTCCCCGTGCGCACCGAGAACGGCGAGCTGACCGGCTACATCCACGTCAAGGACGTGCTCGACCAGGTCGGCGACGACCCGGCGACCACGGTTCCGGTGGCCAAGACCCGCAACCTGACCGAGCTGCCGCTCTACGCCCGGCTCGACAACGCGCTCTCCGCGATGCGCCGCGAGGGCAGCCACCTGGCGAAGGCGGTCGACAGCTCGGCCAGGGTCGTGGGCATCGTGGCCTTGGAGGACCTCGTCGAGGAGTACGTGGGTACCGTCCGCGACGGCACGCACGTCACCATGTAACCCATGTGGCTTGCCGAGCGGGAGTGGCGGGCGCGCGAGGACGTGCACGTCGAGCGGATGCGCGAGTGGACGGTGCCGCACCAGCGGCGCCGTTCGCTCGGTGAGAAGCACCCGGTGCTGGACTTCCTGTTCACCTACTACTCGCACCCGCCGTCGCACCTGGAACGCTGGCAGCCCGGACCAGGCGTCGTGCTCGGCGGGCCGTCGGCGCGGCGGTTCCTCGACCGGAAGGGCTACCAGGAGGTCGACGGCGGCATCACGCTCGACCCGCGCGCGTTCACCGAGCGGCACGTCCGGACCTCGCGGTACGTGCTCTCGCTGCTGGAGGCCACCGCGTCGCGCCGGCCCCGGCTGAGCTGCTTCGGCCTGCACGAGTGGGCCATGGTCTACCGCCTCCCCGCCGGGGACGTCCGGCACGCGCAGCTGCCGCTGCGGCTCGGCTCAGGCGGCACCGACGAGGTGGTGGAGTCGCTCGGCGTGCGGTGCGGGCACTTCGACGCGTACCGGTTCTTCACCGACGCCGCCCGCCCGCGCAACGAGCTGCGGCCCACCCGCGAGACCCAGCGCGACCTGGACCAGCCGGGCTGCCTTCACGTCGGCATGGATCTCTACAAGTGGGCCTACAAGCTCGGCCCGTTCGTGCCCTCGGAGCTGCTCGGCGACTGCTTCGCGCTCGCCGCCGACATCCGGCTGCTCGACATGCGCGCGAGCCCGTACGACCTGTCCTCGCTCGGCCACTCCCCCGTGCGGATAGAGACCGCTGAGGGCCGCACCGAGTACGCGCGCGAGCAGGCCGCGTTCGCCCGCAGGGCCGCGCCACTGCGCGCCAGGCTGATCGAGCACTACCGCACGCTGCTCACCGAGCACGATGCGTGATCGTCTCGGGGAGCTGATCAGCGTCACATTCCGCCCAGGTTCTCGCCTGTTAGAGTGATAACGTTTTGGCTACGTACACGGAGCGTGTTCAGCGTCCGTGCGGGAAGGCGAGAGGACATCGATGGGGCGGCACAGCAGGGTCGAGGAACCCGCTACTGAGCGTCCTGATGCCCGGACCACCACCACCGGAACCCACCGGGCCGTCGGCAAGGCCGCGCGGCGGCGGGTGGCCGCGTGGCCGATCGCGTGCGTCGTGCTGGTCGGCCTGCTGGTGACCGGCTGGTTCGGATGGAACTGGGCCGACGGCGTGGTGGCGAGCCGGGCCGAGGCACAGGCGTCGGACTGCCAGGAG
This sequence comes from Prauserella endophytica, assembly GCF_005146945.1. Lineage (GTDB taxonomy): Bacteria > Actinomycetota > Actinomycetes > Mycobacteriales > Pseudonocardiaceae > Prauserella_A > Prauserella_A endophytica. The sequence goes on along the minus strand of NZ_SWMS01000006.1, from coordinate 239,796 downwards.
GGCGACAGCGTGCTGCGCGTCGTCGTGGCGCCGGCCGCCGCGGAGCCGGTGACGAAGTCGGCCATGCGGTGGAACGACGAGCGCACGGTCGTCCACGGCCACTGCGTGACCGTCGATGTCCACGCCGCCAAGTCGGACCGGGTTCTCGACGCTCTGCTCGGCCGCGGCAGCTCCGCCTCCCTGGGTGGCGGCACGCCCGCCGCATGGCTGCCCGAGTCGGCGTCGTGGGCCGAGAAGCTGGCGGAGGGCCGGCCCGCCATCGTCGGCTCGCAGGGCCAGTCCGTGGCCACCGGCAAGCAGGGCGACTTCCCGTACGTGGCGCTCGCCGGCGACGGGGTGGACGCGACGCAGCAGCGGGCCGCCCAGTCCTTCCGCGCCTATCTTCTGGCCCCCGAGCAGCGCGAGCACTTCGACGAGGTCGGCCTCAGCAGGCCGTGACGCCGCGCAGCACCTCGGCGGTCTCCGCGTCGGCCGGGTAGAACGACTCGATCGACAGCTCCGCCAGCGTCACGTCCAACGGCGTGCCGAACGTGGCGACGGTGCTGAAGAACGACAGCTCACGACCCTCGTGGCGCAGGCGCAGCGGCACGAGGAAGTCGCCGGGGCCGGGAATCTCGACCTCGGGCACCTCGTCGTCGCACGGGTAGCCGCGCAGCTCCTCCAGCAGCGCGGCCAGCTCCGGATCGGCGGTGACCGCGACCTCGCGGCGCAGCCTGCCGAGCAGGTGCGCCCGCCACTCCCCCAGGTTCACGATGCGGGACGCCATGCCGTCGGGGTGCAGCGTCACGCGCAGCACGTTGGCGGGCGGTCCCATCAGCTCGGGCGCCACGCCCTCGATCAGCACGGCGACCGCGGCGTTGCCCTCGAGCAGGTTCCAGCGGCGGTCGATCACCACCGCCGGGTACGGCTCGTGACCGGTGAGGAGCCTGCGCACGGCGTCGCGCACCGCGGCCAGCTCGGGGTCGTCGAGCGAGCTCTCCGGGTACACCGGAGCGAAACCCGCGGCGAGCAGCAGCTGGTTGCGCTCACGCAGCGGGACGTCGAGGTGCTCGCCGAGGCGCAGCACCATGTCGCGACTCGGGGCGGACCGGCCCGTCTCGACGAAACTGAGGTGCCGGGTCGAGATGTCGGCCGCGATGGCGAGGTCGAGCTGGCTGATCCGGCGGCGGTCCCGCCACGCGCGCAGCAGCTCGCCAACCGGAGGCCTGCGCGCGGTCGTCACTGTCGTCACGAGGCTCAACCTACGGCCGCGCCCTCGCCGCGGCCATGACGTCCGGGGTAATCGACGGGCGGCACGCGTACGGGCACGGTGATGGGGACACGAACCGCGGCACCTTCCGAGAAAGGTTCCGACAATGCCCGAGTACACCACCCTCGCCGAGCGCTACCTGGAGATCTGGAACGCCACCGACGCCGGCAGGCGGCGTGCCCTCATCGAGCGGCTGTTCACCGAGGACGCGACGTACACCGACCCGCTCGGCAGCGTCCGGGGCTGGGACGGCGTGGAGACGTTCGTCGCGGGCGCGCAGGAGCGGTTCGCGGGGCTGACGTTCAGCCTCGGCGGGGCCGTCGACGGTCACCACGACACGGCCCGGTTCACCTGGCACCTCGGCCAGGACGGCGCGGAGCCCGTGGTGATCGGCTTCGACGTGGTCGTCGCCGAGGGCGAGGACCGCATCGGCAAGGTATACGGCTTCCTCGACAGGGTCCCCGCCTGAGCCGTCAAGTTACGTCTCAGGTCAGCCGGTGCGGCGAGCCTTGCGGCGCTCGGAGAGCTCGTCGGGCACGACGGGCTCCAGCTCGCCGCCATCGGCGCGCTCCGCGGGGAACTCGTGGATCGTTCCGCTGATCTCCTGCATGGCTCCGCTCACGGCGATGCCGAACACGCCCTGTCCGCCCTGCAGTAAATCGACGATCTCCTCGGGCGAGGTGCACTCGTACACCGTGGTGCCGTCGGAGAAGAGCGTGACGCGCGCGAGGTCGCGCACTCCCCGCGCCCGCAGGTGGTCCACCGCGACCCGGATGTTCTGCAGCGAGACACCGGTGTCGAGCAGCCGCTTGACGATCTTGAGGACGAGGATGTCCTTGAACGAGTACAGTCGCTGCGAACCCGAGCCGTGCGCGGTGCGGATGCTCGGCATCACGAGCTTGGTTCTGGCCCAGTAGTCGAGCTGCCGGTACGTGATACCGGCGATCTGGCACGCAGCGGGACCGCGGTAGCCAACCAGCTCGTCCGGCAGCGACGCGTCGGGAAACAACTCTCCCTGCTCGCCGTCGGCGGCCCTGATCGGGCTCTCCTCGACCACGCATGCCTCCTCTCGCCCGGCCTCACGACCGGCGAAACAAGACCGCCGGCCCCGGGGCGGGACCGACCGGTATGACCGTCACGCGGCGTGGGCCTGCCCCAGTCAGGCGCTAATCACACCAGCGCGATTCATCGTCCCCTCGACGGTATGCCTGCTCAGCGGGCCGGTCAACGCGACGCGCGGGCACCCTCAAGTCGATATCGAGACTTCCCTGCTCCTTGCGACATTTACTTGGCTGTGTTAATTTTTACTCATGCAGGTAAAGAGGGATTCGAGAGAGTTCGGCGGCGGCCTCGGCCTCACGGTCACGGAGGAGGCGCGCCGGGCACAGATCATCGACGCGACCATCGACGCGATGGCGGAACTGGGATACCGGAAGACGTCGTTCGCCCGGATCGTGGAACGGGCCGGGCTCAGCAGCACCCGGATGATCTCGTACCACTTCGGCACCAAGGACGAACTGATCATGGCCACGATCGGCGCGATCGTCGACCTGCAGGACCGGTTCCTGCAGCAGCGGCTGGGCGACGAGACCGAACGGGCGGCGATGCTCGGCGCCTACATCCGGTCGGAGGTCGCCTTCCTCGGCGACCACCCGCGCCACGCGCGAGCGCTGCTGGAGATCGCCACCGGCACGGCGGCCGGGGACGAGGCGCCCATGGTGCCGCTCGTCCTGAAGGGCGTCGCCACCGGCAGGCTGGAGCGCCAGCTCCGGCAAGGACAACACGAAGGGGTCTTCGGCGAGTTCGACGTCGAGGTGATGGCGATGGCGATCCGCCAGGCCATCGACGGCGTCACGGCCAGGCTCGCCAGGGAGCCGGACCTCGATGTCGAGGCCTACGGCAGGGAGCTGGCGGAGCTGTTCATCAGGGCGGCACGGCCGTAGGGCCGGGGCGGCCTCAGGTGTCGGCGCCCCGGAAATCCTCGGGGGAGACGGAGTCGAGGAACTCGCGGAACTTCTCGACTTCGTCCTCCTGCTCGTCCGGGATGATCAGCCCGGCCTCCTCGAGCACGCCTTCCTCCGCGTGGATCGGAACGCCCACGCGCAGGGCGAGCGCGACGGAGTCGCTGGGCCGCGCCGACACCCGGATGTCCCCGTCGAACACCAGCTCGGCGAAGAACGTGCCCTCGCGCAGGTCGGTGATGATCACCTGCTGGAGCTCCCGGCCGAGTGCGCCGATGACTTCCTTGAGCAGGTCGTGGGTCAGCGGACGGGCGGGCCGGACACCTTGCTGCTCCAACGCGATCGCGGTGGCTTCGACCGAGCCGATCCAGATCGGGAGGTACCGCTCGCCCTCGGTTTCCCGCAGCAACAGAATCGGCTGATTGGCGGGTAGCTCGACCCGTACGCCGACGACGCGCATCTCGCTCATCGGGCTTCGCCTCCCTCTCCTGCGCGCGGGCTGCAGCGCTCTCACGAGGATCTCGCATCGACACTGTCGACGCTACCCGTCATGCGGGCGCTGTGCTCGCTTCGAAACTACTTCTGCCCGGCTCGGTTTTCGCGAACCTTGCACTCACCGTACGGCATCCGCGTGAGATCGTTGAGGGTTCGCTCTGTGGCGTAACAGACGCGACACGCGGAACACCGATGACCACATGTGGGCCGGAAGCGCCGCCTATCCGCCGGTCACACCCCGGATGCCCGCCTTGACCAGCAACGTGTGCAGCGCGACCGACAGCGCCGCCAGCTCCCGCACCAGCTCGTCCGCTCGCGCCTTCGCATCGGCGTCGTGGTGCCGGTACACGGGCGCCACGATCTGTTCCAGCAGCCCGACTTCCCGGTCGGCGGACGCGCGGAACGCGCGCAGATGTCTCGGCTCGATACCGAATTCCGTCATGGTCTTGACGGTTCTCGCGATCTGCACGGCGTCGGTGTCGTAGAAGCCGGCGGCGCCGGGACGGATCAACCCGTACTGCTGCAACTCCTGCAGCATCCCGGAGTCGATTCCCGCCTCGGCCAGCAGCTCCTCCCGCGTCAGCCGCACCTCGCGGTCGGTCGCGAAGTCATCCGCGCCGGGCAGCTGCGCCGAGCCGCCGTTGGACTCGGGCGAGCCCAGCGGGACGAGCTTGCGGGGCAACCGGGGAGACGGCGCGGCGGGCTCGGCGCCGCGGTCGGCGGCGTCGAGCTGCTCCTTGATGACCTTGAGCGGCAGGTAGTGATCACGCTGTGCCGCCAGGACGAACCGGAGCCGCTCCACGTCCGCGGGGGTGAACTGACGATAGCCGGACGGCGTGCGACCAGGCTGAACCAAGCCCTCGGACTCGAGGAACCTGATCTTCGAGATGGTGACGTCGGGGAAGTCCTTGCGCAGCTGCGCGAGCACGACCCCGATGCTCAACCCGTCACGCTGTGGCCGCCCGGCAGCCGTCACTGTGCCCCCTGACCCCCGTGCCCGGGACCGGTCAGGAAGACGAGGCGGAACTTGCCGATCTGGACCTCGTCCCCGCCCGCGAGCACCGCCTGGTCGACCGGCTCGCGGTTGACGTAGGTCCCGTTGAGGCTGCCCACGTCGATCACCACGAACTCGCCGCCCTCCCGGCGGAACTCGGCGTGGCGGCGCGAGACGGTGACGTCGTCGAGGAAGATGTCGCTGTCCGGGTGGCGGCCTGCGCTCGTGGTGTCACGATCGAGCAGGAAACGGGAACCCGCGTTGGGGCCGCGCTTGACCACGAGCAGTGCGGAGCCCGACGGCAGGGCGTCGACGCCCGTCTCCTGCGGCTCGACCGCAGGTGCCTCCTGTCCCTCCATCTCCGACAGGAAGTCGGCCCGGAATACGGAGGTCCGCTCCGGAGACTGCTCCGGGGGAACGCCGGGCCCGTCGTTCGTGCTCACCTGAGCTCTCCTTACGCACTGAAGTGTCGTCATCGAAAACGTGGTGTAGCCAACGTACCGTGCCAGGTCGGCCGAAGGCGCCGGGGCTCCCCTGATCAGCCCTCGGTCACGCGTTGGTAGGCCTCGGCGTCGAGCAGGCCCTCCACGGTGCTCGCGTCATCGAGCCTGATCTCGATGAGCCAGCCCTCACCGTAGGGGTCGCTGTTGATGAGCTCGGGCGATTCGGACACGGCGTCGTTCACCGCCACGATCTCGCCGTCCAGCGGCGCGAACAGCTCGGAGACACTCTTGGTCGACTCGACCTCGCCGAACACGTCACCGGCGTCCACCTGGCGCCCGACCTCGGGGAGATCGACGAACACGACGTCGCCGAGCTGGTCCTGCGCGTACTCGGTGATCCCGACGCGCACGGTCTCGCCGCCCCGGACGGCGACCCACTCGTGCTCCTCGGTGTAGCGCAGCTCTTCCGGAGTGGACAACCCCGTTCCCCTTTCGTGCTCCTACGCTGCCTGCGTGCTGCGCATCTTCGCACAACGCCGAGGCGGGATCGCGAAAAGCACGGCAGTCCGTCACCCGCGGTGCGCGAGCGGGCGGCCGGACACGGCCTTGACGGTTTGCACGACGTAGAGCGCGCCGGACCACAGATAGAGCAGCCCGCCCCAGATGGTGAACGCGTAGGCGATGGGCCGCAGGATCTCGGCCGTGAGCGAGTCGCCCTGGATGAGCAGCAGCAACGGCAGCGCGTACATCAGGCAGAAGGTGGCGCCCTTGCCGACGTAGGTGACCTCCGGCGGGGCGAAACCGTTGCGGCGCAGGATGACCAGTGCGACGCCGACGATCAGCTCGCGCGCGACGAGCGCCGCGACGAACCACCACGGGATGATGTCGCGGACCAGGAACGCCACGAGCGTGGCCACGATGTAGAGCCGGTCGGCGGCGGGGTCGAGCAGCTGGCCGAGCCTGCTGGTCTGGTCGAGCCAGCGGGCGAGCTTGCCGTCGAGCCAGTCGGTGAGAGCGCCGAACACCAGCACGAGCAGCGCCCAGCCGTCCTCCTCCGGCCCGAGCAGGAGCCACAGGAACACCGGCACGCCGGCGAGGCGGAGGATCGACAGGATGTTCGGCAGGGTGAGCGCCTGTCGCGCCAGCGACGGCTCGGGAGCCGCCTGCGGTACGTCCGCGTGTTCGCGGGGTCTCGCCGACTCGGTCACGCGTTCACCGTATCCGTTCGCGGATAACGCGCGCTCAGGTGTGCCGCCGGTAGCTCCACCCGCGGCGGCGCAGGTCCTCCCTGGTCAGCGCCTGTGGCCTGCCGTGGTCGTCGGTGCCCATCCACCGCGGCCGGCCCGGCCCGCTCTCGAGCACGTAGGGACGGCCGTGGCTCCACACGACCGTGCACGGCGTGGTCGGCGGGGAGCCCGCCCGTTCGGTCGAGGTCATGGGTGTCCTGGCTGTGGTGGCTGTCGAAGCCGGGACCGCGGTCCCGTTCTCGTTGTCGGTACTCATCGCTCTCTGTGGTCGGATCCGTGGTGACGTGCCGGGGGTAACCGGCGGGTCCCGTGGTGCAAACCCGCCGGTTCGTCACTCACCAGGTACATCGGCCCCCACGGCCGATCCGTTAGCCGATAAGGCCGAACGTCACCCGGCCGATCGGGAAACGACCGGGCGCCGCTGGTCATCGACTGTCTACAATGGATCCTAGAGAAGCGGTGGCCGTCACACTGAGTAGTGCCTAGCCTTTCAGGCCCGGGAAGTCCTCCTCGCGGAACTCGCCCTCCGGGCGCCGCTGGCCGGCCTCGTCCTCCTTGCCGCGCAGCTCCACGCGCCGGATCTTGCCCGAGATCGTCTTGGGCAGATCGGCGAACTGGAGCCTGCGGATTCGCTTGTACGGAGCCAGATGCTCGCGGCAGAAGGCCAGGATGCTCTCCGCCGTCGCGGCGTCCGGCTCGTGGCCGGCCGCGAGCACGACGTAGGCCTTGGGCACGGCCAGGCGGAGCGGGTCCGGCGACGGCACCACCGCGGCCTCGGCCACGGCGTCGTGCTCCAGCAGCACGCTCTCCAGCTCGAACGGCGAGATCCGGTAGTCGCTGGCCTTGAACACGTCGTCGGTGCGGCCCACGTAGGTGATGTAGCCGCGCTCGTCGATCGAGCCCACGTCACCCGTGTGGTAGTAGCCGCCCTCGAACGCGGTCGCGGTGCGCTCCTCGTCGTCGGCGTAGCCCACCATGAGCCCCGCCGGCCTGCGCGACAGGTCGAGGCAGATCTCGCCCTCCTCCGTGCGCTCACCGGTGACCGGATCGACCAGCACCACCGCGAATCCCGGCACGGCGCGGCCCATCGAGCCCGGCTTGACCTCCTGCCCAGGGGTGTTCGCGATCTGCACGCTCGTCTCGGTCTGCCCGAAGCCGTCGCGGATCGTCACGCCCCACGACTTGCGGACCTGCTCGATCACCTCGGGGTTGAGCGGCTCCCCCGCGCCGACGACCTTGGCCGGCGGCGTGCTCAGCGCGGTCAGGTCGGCCTGGATCAGCATGCGCCACACGGTGGGCGGCGCGCAGAAGCTCGTGATGCCGCAGCGGTCCATCTGCGCCATGAGCGCGCCAGCGTCGAAGCGCGTGTAGTTGTAGAGGAACACGGTCGCCTCGGCGTTCCAGGGCGCGAACACGTTGCTCCACGCGTGCTTCGCCCAGCCCGGCGAGGAGATGTTCAGGTGCACGTCGCCCGGTTCGAGACCGATCCAGTACATCGTGGACAGATGGCCCACCGGGTAGGACACGTGCGTGTGCTGCACGAGCTTCGGCTTCGCCGTCGTGCCGGAGGTGAAGTACAGCAGCAGCGGGTCGGTCGCCGCGGTCGGCCCGTCCGGCGTGAACTCCCCCTCGGCGGAGTAGGCGTCGGCGAACGAGAACCAGCCGGCAGCGCCATCGACGGGCTCCCCCACGACGATCCGCGTGTAGTCGCCGGGCACGTCGGCGAACTTCTCCGCGTCGGCCGCGCGGATCACGACGTGCCGGGCCGCGCCGCGGTCGACGCGGTCGCGCAGGTCGGCCGGGCCGAGCAGTGTCGACGCGGGGATGATCACGGCGCCGAGCTTGATCGCCGCGAGGATCGTCTCCCACAGCTCGACCTGGTTGCCCAGCATGAGGATGAGCCGGTCACCGCGTCGCACGCCCCGCGCGCGCAGCCAGTTGGCGACCTGGTTGGACCGGCGCGCCAGCTCGGGGTAGGTCCAGCGGCCCTCGGTGCCGTCCTCCTCGACGATCCACAGCGCGTAGCGCTCGGCGTTCGCGGGGTCGGCGGCGATCCGGTCGAACCAGTCGAGCGCCCAGTTGAACTCGGTGAACTCCGGCCACGCGAAGTTCGCGTAGGCCGTGTCGTAGTCCTCGCGGTGCGCGATGAGGTAGTCCCGCGCCTCGCGGAACCGCTGATGAGCCGTCGCAGCGTCGTTGCCCACGATCTCCCTCTCTCACTCGCCCCTGAACTGGGGGGCCCGCCGTTCCATGAATGCTTGTACCGCCTCGCCGAGGTCCTTGCTGGGCAGGAACGCGGCGTTCCAGGCCGAGACGTACCGCAGCCCGGCCTCGACCCGCTGTCCGGCGCCGACGGACAGTACGTCCTTGACCCCCTGCACGACCAGCGGAGGGTTGGCGGCGATCTCGTTCGCCAGCTCCCTGGCCGCGGCGAGCACGGCGTCCTGGTCCGGGTAGACGTCGTTGACGAGGCCGATCCTCTCGGCGCGCGCGGCGTCGATGTCGCGGCCGGTGAACGCGAGCTCGCGCAGGTGCCCCTCGCCGATGATCCCGGCCAGGCGCTGGAGGCTGCCGAGGTCGGCCACGATCGCGACCTTGACCTCGCGGACGCTGAACTTCGCGTCGGCGCTGGCCAGCCGGATGTCGGCGGCGGCGATCACGTCGACCCCGCCGCCGATGCACCAGCCGGACACCGCGGCGATCACGGGCTTCCGGGTGGCGGCGACGGCGCCCACGGACTCCTGGAGCCTGCGGATCTCGGCGAGGAACTTCGTCCTCGGCCCCGCCTGCGCGTCCCCGGCGAGGTACTCGGACCAGCCGGGCAGCATCGCGGGCAGGTCGAGCCCGTAGGAGAAGTGCGCGCCGCTGCCGGTCAGCACGATCGCCCTGACCTCGGGGTCGTCGTCGAGCGCGCGGAAGACCAGCGGCAGCTCCCGCCAGAAGTCGGGGCCCATGGCGTTGCCCTTCGAGGGGCCGAGCAGCGTCACCTCCGCGACGTGCCCGGCTCGCTCCACCTTGAGCGACACCAGGTTCTGCAGGTTTTCGGCGTTTCCGGCGGGATCGGTCATGGGTGTCATCCTGACGTACGCCGTGCCGGGGCGGCCAGTCACGTTAGCCTGAGCCCATGACCAGCGTCACGGCACTCGACGAGCCGCTACCCGCCCCGCGCCGGCGCCCGCCCCGGCCACTGGAGCTGGTGGGCTCGTTCGAGTTCGGCGGCCTCGACGGACACCGCCTCGCCTACACCGAGTACGGCTCGGGCCCCGACGTCGTGGTGCTGACGCACGGGATCATGTTCAGCCGCCGTATGCACGCGCCGCTGGCCCGCAAGCTCGCCGCCGACGGCTTCCGCGTGGTGACGCTCGACCTGCTCGGGCACGGCGACTCCGACCGGCCCGCCGACTCGTGGCTGTACTCGATGCCCGCGTTCGCGGAGCAGACGGTCGCCCTGCTCGACCACCTCGGCATCGAGCGCGCCGTGGTCGGCGGGACGTCGCTGGGCGCCAACGTCGCTCTGGAGGTCGCCGTCGAGGCGCCCGAGCGCGTGCAGGGGCTGATCGTCGAGATGCCGGTGCTGGACAACGCCATCGTGGCCGGGCTGCTCACGTTCGGCCCGCTGCTGTTCGCCGCGCGCTTCCTGCCGGTCACGGTTCGCGCGGTGGGCGCGCTCGCCCGCCGGGTCCCGCACGGCAACCAGTGGGTCGACGTCGTCACCGACACGCTCGACCAGCGCCCGGCGGCGATGGCCGCGCTGCTGCACGGCGTGTTCTTCGGCCGGATCGCGCCGCCGAGGTCGGTGCGCGGGGAGATCCGGATCCCGGCGCTGGTGATCGGCCACCAGCGCGACCCGATCCACCCCTTCGGCGACGCCGACACGCTCGCGGCCGACCTCCCGGACGCCGAGTTCGTCCAGGCCCGCAGTCCGGTGGAGCTCCGCTTCGACCCGGCGCGGCTGACCGAGCGGATCACCGGGTTCGTCCGCGACCGCTACGAGCGCTGAACCAGGGCGCCGACGTCGGCGACCGGTCCGATCACGGTCACGGCGGGCGGTTTGATCCCGGCCGCCGCGGCGTCCACCGCGATCTCCTCGAGCGTCGAGCGCACCACCTTCTGGGTGCGCATCGTGCCGTCCTGGATCATCGCGACCGGCGTGTCGGCGGGGCGGCCCGCCTTCACCAGCGCTTCGGCGAACTGCTCGATCCGCTCCACGCCCATCATGAGCACGACGGTGCCGCGCAACCGCCCCAGCGCGTTCCAGTCGACCAGGGACTGCTCGTGCCCCGGCGGCACGTGGCCGGAGACGACCACGACCTCGTGGGCCACGCCGCGGTGGGTCACGGGGACATCGGCGACGGCGGGCACGGCGAAGGCGCTGGTGATGCCGGGCACGACCGTGACGGGCACCCCCGCCTCGGCGCACGCGAGCACCTCCTCGAAGCCGCGGCCGAAGACGTAGGGGTCGCCGCCCTTGAGGCGCACCACGAACTTGCCGGCCCTGGCGTTGTCGACGAGCGCCTTGTTGATCACGTCCTGGCTCGCGGCGCGGCCGTAGGGGATCTTCGCGGCGTCGATCACCTCGACGTGCGGCGGCAGCTCGTCGAGCAGCTCCCGCGGGGCGAGCCGGTCGACCACCACGACGTCGGCCCTTGCCAGCAGGCGGCGGCCACGGACGGTGATCAGCTCCGGGTCGCCGGGCCCTCCGCCGACCAGCGCGACCCCGGCCTGCTCCCGTTCGACGTCCTCGCCGGGGTCGGCGACGGTACGCGCGCGCAGGCCGTCGAGCACGCTGTCACGCACGGCGGCGGAGCGGCGCGGGTTGCCGCCGGAGAGGACACCGAGCAGCAGCCCGTCGTGCTCGCCAGACGCGGGGGTGACGGCGCTGCCCTCGATGCCGTTGTCGGCGCGCACGCAGAACACCCGTGAGCGCTCGGCCTCCGCGCACACGGCGGCGTTGACCTCGGGGTCGTCGGTGAGCGCCAGCGCGTACCAGGCGCCATCGAGGTCGCCATCGCGGTAGGTCCGCCGATGCCAGGTGAGCTCACCGGCGTCGGCCATCGCGCTCACGGATGGGGTGGTCTCGGGCGAGATCAGCTCCACCACGGCACCGGCTCTGGTCAGCCGCGGCAGCCGTCGCTGCGCGACCGTGCCGCCGCCGATCACGACCACGCGGCGTCCCGCGAGGTCAAGCCCGACCAGGTAGTGCTGCTCGTCCGCCATGCGTGCAAGCATGCCGCCCGGCGTTCGCGGGCGCGCGATCAGGGTTGCGGCGTCCCGCGGTGCCGCCCCGGCCACGGAGCGCCGATCGCCGACGACCACCCTGACCACGGCCCCAACCGCCCGTGACCGGGGCTTTTCCCGCACCGGCCCAGATCCCGCGGGCGGCCTCGGGCGCGGGTCACCCGGCGAACGCGGTGCGGCGCCGGCGCGCCGAGGGCACCGCCGTGGCCGCAAGGTGCGGCCAGCATCACAGGAGCGGCAGACCTGCCCCCCAAGGCCACCTTTGTTGCGTGGACCGAGCACTACGGCGCGCAGCGTCTCCGTTCGGGTGGCGGCGGGAGACGGGTGGGAGCAACAAAGGTGGCCTTGGGGGCCGTTGGTCAGGCTCGCTTCGGCGCCGGGTAGGGCAGCAGGGCCATCTCACGGGCGTTCTTGATCGCCGTGGCGACCTGCTTCTGTTCCTGCGGGGTGAGGCCGGTGACCCGCCGGGCGCGGATCTTGCCCCGGTCGGAGATGAACTTGCGCAGGAGGTCGACGTCCTTCCAGTCGACGTACTCCACGCGCTCGGCCCGCAACAGGTTCCGCTTGCGCTTGCCGGGACGCACCCGGTCGGTCTTCGCCATGTCGCTCCTCACCAGCTCGACTTGCTCACGCCGGGCAGCTCGCCCCGGTGCGCCATCTCCCGCAGCCGGATCCGGGAGAGGCCGAACGCGCGGAAGTACCCGCGCGGGCGGCCGTCCACGGCGTCGCGGTTGCGGATACGCGTGCGGCTGGCGTCGCGCGGCATCGCCTGCAGCGCGGAGACGGCGGCTGCCTTCTCCTCCGGGGTGGACCGCGGCGAGCGGATCACGGCCTTCAGCTCCGCACGGCGCTCCGCGTACCGGGCGGCGATCGTCCTGCGCTGCTCGTTGCGGGCGATCTTCGACTTCTTGGCCATCAGCGCTCCTCGCGGAACTCGACGTGGCGGCGGGCGCGCGGGTCGTACTTGCGCAGCACCATGCGATCGGGGTCGTTGCGGCGGTTCTTCCTGGTCACGTAGGTGTAGCCGGTGCCTGCGGTGGACCGGAGCTTGATGATCGGCCGGACGTCGTTGCGGGCCATGTCAGAGCTTGACCCCCTTCGCGCGCAGCTCGGCGACCACGGCGTCGATCCCGCGCTTGTCGATCGTCTTCATGCCCTTCACCGACACGCGCAGGCGCACCCAGCGGTTCTCGCTCGGCACCCAGTACCTGCGCGTCTGCACGTTGACGTCCCAGCGCCGCGACGTGCGGCGGTGGGAGTGCGAGACCTGTTTGCCGAACCCTGGTTTGCGGCCGGTGACCTGGCAGATCGCGGACACACACCCTCCCTCCTTGATATTGATAACCGTTTTCATTTACAGTACACGACGTGACCGACAAGCACCGTGTGCCCCTCGTCCTGATCAGCGGCCTCTCCCCCGGGCCCGTCGCGCACCTCGCGGAGAGGTTCCGCGCGACCGGCCGCGGCACGGCGGTCGTCCACTACGACCTCCGCAACATCGGCGCGGGGATAGTCCACCGGCGGCTGCAGGCAGGCCCGCGCGACCAGCTGGTGACACTCGAGCTCGACCACGGTTGCGTGTCCTGCACGCTCCGGCACGACCTGCTGCCCCTGCTGCGAAGGCTGGCCGCCACGCCCGCCGTGGAGCGGATCGTCGTGCGCCTCGACGAGTCGATGGAGCCCGAGCGCGTGTGCTGGGAGCTGCACCACGTACTCGTCGGCGACCGCCCCGTGGTCGAGGACGTCGACGTGGAGGCCGTGGTGACCGTGGTGGACGCCGCGAGCTGGCTCGCCGACGCCACCGGCGACGACACTCTCGAGGAGCGCGGCCTGCGCGGCGCCCGCGACGACGAGCGCACCCTCGCCCAGGTGGCGCTGGCTCAGGTGGAGTTCGCCGACGTGCTCGTGTTCGCCGGCAGCGCGCCGGACGCGTGGACCGCCGCCAAGACCGGCGCCGTGCTCGAACGGGTCGCGCCGTCCGTGCCGCTGCTGGAACTGTCCGGTGTGGACATCGCTGGCCTGCTCGCCGCCGTGCCGGAACACGCCCGCAGGGGCGAGCCCGCCGACCCGCACGGCGCGCTGCTGTCCGGCGAGCCGCCGCTGCACGCCGACTGCGGCGTGAGCGTGCTGACGTTCACGGCGCAGCGGCCGTTCCACCCGCAACGCCTGCACGAGGCGATCGACCTGCTGCTCGACGGCGTGGTGCGCACGCGCGGCCGCGCGTGGGTGGCGAGCCAGCCGGACGTGGCGTTCTGGGTGGAGTCGGCGGGTGGCGGCCTCGGCATCGGACACGCCGGACCGTGGCTCGACTCCACCGACGGGCCCGCGTGGGAGGACGTCTCCGCCGAGCGGCGCACCCTCGCGTCACTGCGCTGGGACCCGGTGTGGGGCGACCGCGCGCAGGAGCTCGTGATCGTGACCCACCTGGCCGAGCCCGGCGAGATCGAGGCCGCCCTGCGCGCGGCTCTGCTCACCGACGCCGAGCTCGCCGAGGGCAGGCAGGCCTGGGCCCGCTACCCCGACCCGTTCGGTTCCTGGCACGAGGAGCCGTGCGAGGACACCGACCCCGCGCCCGACCGCTTCGACGTGGGCGCACCCTCCGGAAAGGACGACACACCGTGAAACCCGGCATCCATCCCGACTACCACCCCGTGGTGTTCAAGGACTCCGCCACCGGCGACGCCTTCCTCACCCGCTCCACCATCACGTCGGAGCGCACCATCGAGTGGAGCGACGGCAACACCTACCCGCTCGTGCTCGTCGACGTGAGCGCGTGGTCGCACCCGTTCTGGACCGGCACGCGCCGTATCATGGACTCCGCGGGTCAGGTCGAGAAGTTCCACCGCCGCTACGGCACGCGGAAGGGCAGGCGATGATGGCCGTTCCCAAGCGCAGGATGTCGCGCAGCAACACCCGTTCGCGCCGGTCGCAGTGGAAGGCCACGCCGCCCGACCTGGTGCCGATCACGGTGGAGGGCGAGCGGATGCTCGTGCCGCGCAGGCTCGTCAAGCACTTCCAGCGGTTCGGCCGGTGAGCGCCGGTGGCGTCGGCGACGTCTTCAGCGCCGCGCACGACGAGTTCGCACTGTGGTCGGCGAGGTTGTGGCGTCCGCTGGGCGAGCTCCTCACGGCGGTGTCGCGGCCGGCGCCCGGCGAGCGGGTGCTCGACGCGTGCTGCGGCGCGGGTGCCTCCGCGATTCCCGCCGCCCGCGCCGTCGGCCCGGCTGGTGTGGTGCACGCCGTGGACCTGGCCGAGCGGCTCGTCGATCGGGGCGCACGCGAGGCGGAGGCTTTGGGCCTGACGCAGGCGCGCTTCGAGACCGCCGACGTGCTCAGCCACGACGGCGGGCCCTACGACGTGGTGCAGTCGGCGTACGGCGTGTTCTTCTTCCCGGACATGGACGAGGGCGCGCGCACGCTGGTGGGCAGGCTGCGGCCGGGTGGGCGGTTCGCGGTCAGCACGTGGCTGGCGGATGGGATGGCGCGCATCGTCCCGGTGGGCCGCGACGCCGCCCTTCCCGAACGACCGGAACTCGCCGGGCAGGCGGGCAAGCCGAACGCGAGCGAGCGGGTCGACACCGAGGAGAAGCTCAGCGCGTGGCTGTCCTCGCTCGGGCTGCGCGACATCACCGTGCACCAGGTGCGGTACGTCCAGCCGCTGCATCCCGACGACGCGTGGACGTTCTACCTCGGCGCGGCGATGCGCGGGTTCGTCCAGGGCCTCGGGCCCGAGGCTCTTGAGCGCGTGCGGGCGCGGTTCCTCGACGGGCTCCGCGAGGCCGGGATCGACACGCTCGACGGCAGCTCGTTGATCGGCGTCGGTCACCGCGACGGCGGGCGGTAGAGCAGCCCGAGGAACTCGAGGAGCAGTCGTTCCCGCAGGCGCGCGGGCGCGACGGCGAGCAGCGCGTTGATCTGTGCCATCCGCTCCGGCAGCCCGGCGCCGCCGGTGAGGCCGGCCCCGGCGAGCAGGCCCTCGAACTGCTCGGGCGTCAGCTGCTCGGGGTCGAGCGCGGCGATCAGCTGCTCCAGTTCCCCGCCCACCACCACAGGACCCGCCTTGCGCGCGGCGGCGACGGAGGCGGCGAGGTCGGCGACGAACGCCGCCTCGCCGCCCCGGTTGGCCGCCGTGATCGTCAGGTGCAGGTTGGCGGGCGAGGCGCCGTGCGCGAACTGCGGCTGCACGTACCAGCCGCGGTCCTTCATCTCGTCGGCCACGGTGAACAGGTCGAACCCGGGATCCCCTTCGAGCGCGAGCGCCAGCAGTGTCGAGTCAGGGGAGCCCAGCACGCGCAGGCCGTCGACCTTCTCCACCCCGGCGCGGATCTCCGCCACGGCGGCCAGCGTGTCGCGGGCGAGCCGCTCGTACCCGGCGTCGCCGACGTGGCGCACCACCGCCCACGCCGCGGCGAGCGGGCCGCCCGAGCGCGTCGACTGCAGCGTGGTGTTGAGCATCGTGTACCCGGGCCAGTCGGCGCTCGCGAAGTAGTGACCCCGGCGCAGGCTCGCATCGGCGTGCAGCAGCACCGAGACGCCCTTGTGACAGTAGGCGTACTTGTGCAGGTCCACGGAGATGCTGGTGACGCCGGGGACCGTGAAGTCGAACGGCGGGACGGTCGCACCGGCGCGCCGCAGGTACGGCAGCACCCAGCCGCCGATGCACGCGTCGACGTGCAGGCGCACGCCCTTCGCCGAGGCCGCCCGCGCGATCTCGGCGACGGGGTCCACCACGCCGTGGGCGTAGGACGGCGCGCTCGCCACCACCAGGACCGTGTTCTCGTCGATGGCCGCCGCCATCGCCTCCGGGTCGGCGCGGAACGTCACCGGGTCGACGGGCACGTCCACCGCGCGGACGCCGAACAGGTGCGCCGCCTTGCGGAACGCGGCGTGCACGGTGGTGGGCAGCACCATGTTCGGCTCCGCGACGTCGCGGCGGCCCTCGCGCGCGGCGAGCACGGCGAGCAGGCACGACTCCGTGCCGCCCGAGGTCACCGAGCCGACGGTCTCCGGCGTGCCGCCGAGGAGCGCCGCCGCGGCGGCCACGAGGTCGTTCTCCATGCGCAGCAGGCTCGGGAACGCCGTCGGGTCGAGGCCGTTGGCCGACGAGGCGAGCGCGTGGGCCTTCGCGCCGAGCTCGTCGAGCCCGGCGAGCCCGCTGTCGTAGACGTAGGCCAGCGTGCGGCCGCCGTGGGTGGGCAGGTCGCCGTCGCGCAGCGCCGCCACCTCGGCGAGCACGTTCTCGGCGCTCATGCCCCGGCCTCCGCGGGCCTGCGGTCGGTCTCGAGCACGCTACGCCGCAGCAGCGGGATGCCGAGCAGGATCAGCACGGCGGGCAGCGCCGAGAAGCCGAGCGTGATCGCGGTGATCGCGCTGTCCGGCTGGGCGGCTGAGGAGTCCACACTGGACAGATAGCCGCCCGTGGCGAGCACGAGGCCGAACAGGCCGGGGCCCAGCGCGAGACCGAGCGTCTCCGCCGCCGTCCACACACCCGCGGTGATCCCGGCGCGCGTGGCGCCCGTCCGCTCCTCCTCCGCCGAGATGAGGTCCGGCAGGATCGCGAGCGGGAACACCTGGATGCCCGCGTAACCGACCCCGGCGAGCGCGACGAAGGCGAACACCACCGCGGTCGGCAGCGACTGCGCGAACACCAGGCCCAGCAACGCCACCGCGAACGCCGCCGTGGCGACGCGGAAGCCCACGAGCTTCCCGCCGGAGCGGCCCAGCCGGTCCCACAGCGGCATCACCAGCAGCGCCGGACCGACGAACCCGGCGAACAGCATCGACTGCAGGCCGGCGTCGCCCAGCACGTACCGGGCCACGTAGCTCACCCCGGCCAGCAGCGTCGCCACGCCCAGCGACTGGACGAAGTAGACACTCAGCAGCCAGCGGAAGGGCTTCCACTCCTTCATCGTGTCGAACAGCTCGCGCCAGGTCGGGCTCGGCTGCAGCAGCTTGCCCGCGGGCGCGCCCTTGATGCCGAAGTACACCGACAGCGTGCCCATGACGATCAGCACGGCGACGAATACGCCCATCACCCGGTAGCCGTCGACGCCGCCGATCGACTCGGCGATCGCCGGGGCCACGGCACCGGAGACGAGGATCGCCAGGGCCAGCACGCCGATCCGCCACGTGGTGATCCGGGTGCGCTCGTGATAGCCCTCGGTCAGCTCCGCGGGCAGCGCGTTGAACGGCACCTGGAAGAACGCGAACGCCGTGGCGCACACGAAGAACATCAGCACCACGTAGGCGGAGTCGAGGCCCACGTTGGCGAAGCCGGGGTGGGCGAACAACGCCGCGAAGAACACCGCCAGCACCAGCCCGCCGAGAAGCAGCGAGCGCCGCCTGCTGCCCCGCTTGGCCAGGCCCGCGTCGGAGATCCGGCCGGCGACGGGGTTGAACAGCACGTCCCACGCCTTGGGCAGCAGCACGATGGCGCCCGCCGCGGCGGCGGGCACGGCCATCGTGTCTGTCAGGTACGGCAGCAACAGCAACCCGGGCACCGTGCCGAAGGCGCCGGTGACGAACGAGCCGAGCGAGTAACCGAGACGGGTTCTCGTCCCCAGTGCCGACATGGTCCTCCTCGCCAGCGGATCAGGTGAGGGAATCGTTCCACCCTCCCGTGCTCGCCGGTGAGGCGGGCCACGGTCAGGACAGCACGTCGGCCACGGTGCGCAGGGTGGCCGCGTCGCCGCGCACGAGCAGCGTGGTCACCACCGACTCCTCCCATGCCGCCAGCTCGTCGCGGATCTTCGCGGGCGGGCCGATCAGCGCCGTGTCCTCCACGAGCTTCGTGGGGATGGCCGCGGTCGCCTCCGCCTTGTGCCCGCCGAGGTAGAGGTCCTGGACCTTGTCGGCCACCTCCTCGTAGCCCATGCGCGCGAACACGTCGTGGTGGAAGTTGACGTCCTTCGCGCCCATTCCGCCGATGTAGAGGGCGAGCGCGGGTTTGATCGCCTGTGCCGCCTCTTCCACGTCGTCGTGCACGATGACCGGCACCGACGCGGCCACCTCGAAGTCGCCGGCGGGCTCCGCGCGGCGGGCGAAGCCCTCCTCCAGCGCGGCGCGGTAGAAGCCGTTGGTGCGCGGCGAGAAGAACAGGGGCAGCCAACCGTCGCAGATCTCCGCCGACAGCGCCACGTTCTTCGGCCCCTCGGCCGCGAGGTAGATGGGGATGTGCTTGCGCAGCGGATGCACGGTCGACTTGAGCGGCTTGCCGAGCCCGGTGCCCCCGGCCAGCGGCAGCTGGTACTGCTTGCCGCTGTGGGTCACCGGCTCCTCGCGGGCGACGACCTTGCGCACGATCTCCACGTACTCGCGGGTGCGGGCGAGCGGCCGGGGATACGGCTGGCCGTACCAGCCCTCCACCACCTGCGGGCCGGAGGCGCCGAGGCCGAGCACGAACCGGCCGCCGCTGAGGTGGTCGAGCGTCATCGCGGCCATCGCGGTGGCGGTCGGCGTTCGCGCCGACATCTGGACGATGTTGGTGCCGAGCGTGACGCGCGAGGTCGACGCGCCCCACCACGCGAGCGGGGTCAGCGCGTCGGAGCCGTATCCCTCGGCCGTCCACACCGAGTCGAAGCCCAGTTCCTCGGCCGCGCGGATCGCCTCCAGCGCGCCCTCCGGCGGACCCGAGGACCAGTAACCGATGTGGTAGCCCAGCTTCACGTTGTCTCCTTCGACGGTCAGGCCGGCGAGTAGTGCGTCGGCGAGTCGCGTTCCTCGACAGGGGGTAGGTTACGCGCCGGCGTGTGCACCAGCGGGGCGTTCGCGGGGTCCTTGCCGAGTGCGCGGCGCCAGCCCGCGCGGGCGCGCGGGTGGTAGCGGCGCTCGAACGGCACGAACCGGAACGCGGCGCCGATCGCCTTGCCGACCAGCCGGTGCAGCCGTTCGTCGCGGGCGCTCCAGGTGTAGCCGAGCTTCTTCCGGATGGGCTCGTCGTACATCCCCACGGTGAGCCACACGAAGCCGCGCATCGCGGGCCCGCGCACGGCCCGCCACACCGCGTCCGGCAGCCAGGGCAGCGCGGCCGGCTTGGCGATCTCCTTGATGTCCAGCACGTCGCGCGTGGCCTTGTTGTCCTCCAGCACCTCGCGGCACATGTGGTCCCAGTACTCGCCGAACTCCTCCCACGTCTTCGGCACGGGGCGCATGGACATGTCGTACATCCGGTACCAGCGCACATGCTCGTCGAACAGCGTCCGCTTCTGCTGTTCGGTGAGCCCGCCCATGAAGTTCTCGGCGATCAGCAGGGTGCTGACGAAGAACGTGGCGTGCGCCCAGTAGAACGTGCCCGGGTTCAGCGCGTGGTAGCGGCGGCCCCGGGAGTCGACTCCCTTGATCGTGTCGTGGTAGCCGCGGACCTCCAGCGCGGTCTGGTGCGCCCGGTCGCCGTCGTAGACCACGCCGCCGATCGGGTAGAGCGACCGGAAGAGCCGTTCCCAGCGCTCGTTGAAAAACCGCGAGTGCTCCTCCACGCCCGCCCCCAGTTCGGGGTGCATGTTCTGCATGGAGCCCGCCCACAAGGCGATGAGCAGCCCACGCCAGTCGCCGAAGATCCGCCAGGTCAGCGAGTCGGGGCCCAGTGGCTCGACCTGTGTCATGTCCCACTCCCAAGTGACTACGTGTGTTGTCAGGCTAGGATTGACAACGTTCGTAGTCAATTGAGGGGCGAGGCGATGACCGTCGAGGGCCGCACGTGGGCGGGCACCACGCTGACCGACCGCAGGGCCATGCGGCGCCGCCAGCTGCTCGACGCCGGGCTCGACCTGCTCGGTTCCGGGGGCAGCGGCGCGGTGAGCGTGCGGGCCGTGTGCCGGCAGTCGAAGCTCACCGAGCGGTACTTCTACGAGAACTTCGCCGACCGCGACGAGCTGATCCTCGCCGTGTACGAAGGCGTGGTCCATGACGCCCACCGCACGCTGGTGGAGGCCGTGGACACCGCGGGGCGGGGCGCCGAGGCCAGGGCCGAGGCCGCCGTCACCGCGTTCGTCACCCTCATCCTCGACGACCCGCGCAAGGGCCGCGTGCTGCTGCTCGCCCCGCTCGCCGACCCCGCCCTCAACCGGCGCGGCACTGAGCGCATCCCGATGTTCGCCGAGCTCGTCAGAGAACAACTCTCCGACAAGGTGGACGAGGGCGACCGCGCCATGACCGCGACCGCCCTCGTCGGCGGCCTCGCCAACCTGTTCACCGCCTACCTCGGCGGCAGCCTCGACGTCAGCCGCGAGCGACTGATCGCGCACTGCGTGCGGCTCGTGCTCGGCGCCAACGCACTGCACAGCTGATCACGCGCTCTTGCTCTTCTTCTCCTCGGCCAGCTCCAGTGCGATGCCGATGATCATGTCCTCCTGGCCGCCGACGTAACGGCGCTCCCCCACCCGGTACAGGATCTCGTGAGCCGGCACGCCGTAGCGCTCGGCGGCGCGCTCGGCATGCAGCAGGAAGCTGGAGTACACGCCCGCGAAGCCCTGGACGATCGAGGATCGGTCCATCACGGGCAGGCGCGTGATGTAGGGCTTCACCACGCTCTCGGCCGCGTCCATCAGCACGTCCTTGTCCACACCGGTCTCGACGCCGAGCCGTTCGAACGTCGCCGCCAGGACCTCGGTCGGCGAGTTGCCCGCTCCCGCGCCGAGCGCGAGCAGGGACCCGTCGATCTGCCGGGCTCCAGCCCGGTAGGCGAGCACGGAGTTGGCGACGCCGAAGCTGAGGTTCTGGTGGCCGTGGTAGCCGACCTGGGCCTGGTCTCCGACCTCGGCGACCAGCGCCGCGACGCGGTCGGAGGCGTCCTCCAGGATCAGCGCGCCCGCCGAGTCCACGACGTACACGCACTGGCAGCCCGCGTCGACCATGATGCGGGCCTGCTTCGCGAGCGCCTCCGGCTCGGACATGTGGGCGAGCATCAGGAAGCCGACGGTCTCGAGCCCGAGCCCGCGCGCCTCGGTGAAATGCTGGATCGAGACGTCGGCCTCGGTGCAGTGGGTCGCGATGCGCACCGCTCCGGCGCCGAGATCCGCGGCGGCCTTCATGTCGGTGACCGTGCCGAGGCCGGGCAGCAGCAGCACGGCGATCTTCGCCTGCTTCGCCTCGTCGGCGGCCGCGGCGATCAGCTCCCGCTCGTCGACGAGCGAGAACCCGTAGTTGAACGTCGACCCGCCCAGCCCGTCGCCGTGGGTGACCTCGATGAGCGAGATCCCGGCGTCGTCGAGCGCGCGCACGGTGTCGCGCACGTTCCGTTCGGTGAACTGGTGTGCCATCGCGTGGCTGCCGTCACGCAGCGTCGTGTCGACCAGCCGGACCCGCCCGCTCATGCGCGCACCGCCTTGTTCTCGATGACCCGCCCGGCGAGCAGCTCGCCGACCCGCGCCGCCGCGGCGGTCATGATGTCGAGGTTGCCCGCGTACGTCGGCAGGTAGTCGCCGTTGCCTGCCACCTCCAGGAACACCGCGACCCTGGCCTTGCCGTTCCAGCCGGGCCGGGGGTCGTCGAACTGCGGGTCGGCCTTGAGGGTGTAGCCGGGAACGTAGGCCTGGACCTCGCCGACCCTGCGGTGGATCGACTCGCTGACGGCGTCCCGGTCGGCGTCGGGGTCGATCGCGCAGAACACGGTGTCCCGCATGATCATCGGCGGCTCCACCGGGTTGATGATGATGATCGCCTTGCCCTTGGCGGCCCCGCCGACCTGCTCGATGCCGTGCGCGGTGGTCTCGGTGAACTCGTCGATGTTGGCGCGGGTGCCGGGGCCTGCCGAGCGGGAGGAGACCGACGCGACGATCTCGGCGTAGGACACCGGCGTCACCGAGGAGACCGCGTGCACGATCGGGATCGTGGCCTGGCCGCCGCAGGTGATCATGTTGAGGTTCGGGGCGTCGAGCTGCTCGGGCAGGTTCACCACCGGGCACGTGAACGGGCCGACGGCGGCGGGGGTCAGGTCGATGGCCTGGATCCCCGCCTCGGCGTAGCGCGGCGCGCTCGCCAGGTGGGCTTTCGCCGACGTCGCCTCGAATACGAGGTCGGGCCGCTCGTCCTGAGCCAGCAGCCAGTCGACCCCCTCGGCCGAGGTGCGCACGCCCTGCGCCTCGGCGCGCGTGAGTCCCTCCGACGCCGGGTCGATGCCGACCATGTACCGCACGTCGATCCGCTCGCTGCGCCGCAGCTTGGCGAGCAGGTCGGTGCCGATGTTGCCGGGGCCGACGATCGCGGCCACCGCTCGGGCTTCGCTCATGGCCAAGGACGGTCCTCCAGGGCGTGAGGGATTATCAACGTATGTGTCCCGCTGACCGGAACGACTCGGACGCGTCCACCGCTGCGCGGCTGGCGGCGCTGCTGACCGCCTTCTCCCCCGGCGACGACGCGCTGGGGGTGTCCGAGCTGGCGCGCAGGACGGGCCTGCCGAAGT
Source organism: Prauserella endophytica (assembly GCF_005146945.1). Classification (GTDB taxonomy): domain Bacteria; phylum Actinomycetota; class Actinomycetes; order Mycobacteriales; family Pseudonocardiaceae; genus Prauserella_A; species Prauserella_A endophytica. The sequence continues at coordinate 216,772 of NZ_SWMS01000006.1, read as the reverse complement.
CCAGCGTCCACCGGCTGACGGGGCATCTCGTGACCCAAGGGCTGCTGGAACGGGAAGGCACGGGCGTACGGCTGGCGCTCAAGCTTTTCGAGATCGGCCAGCTCGCCGTGCGCCAGCGGGGCCTGGTGGACGCGGCGCGGCCGTACCTGGAGGACCTGCGGGAGGCAACGCGCAACACGGTGCACCTCGCCGTGCTGGAGGGCACCGAGGTGGTGTACCTCGACATCCTGCGCGGGCCCGACGCGCCCGCGTTGCCCTCGCGCGTCGGCGGCCGGTTCCCCGCGCACGCGACCGCCGTGGGCAAGGCGATACTGGCGTTCTCCCCGAAGTCCACTGTGGACACCGTGCTGGCGGCGGGGTTGCCGCGAGTGAGCGAGCGGACGGTGACGGCGCCGGGCATCCTGCGCAGGCAGCTGGCCAGGGTCCGTGAGGAGGGGCTCGCCTACGACCGCGAGGAGTCCGGTCTCGGCGTGGTGTGCGCGGCGAGCCCCTTGCGCGGTGCCGACGGCACCGCCCGCGCCGCGCTCTCCCTGTCGGGGTGGACGAACCGCCTGCGGCTGGACCGCGTCGCCCCCGCCGTCCGCACGGCGGCGCTGGCCCTGTCGCGCACCCTCCCCTGACGCGCGAGTCCCCCGCTCCAGCCCGCGAGTCCCCCGCTCCAGCCCGCGAGTCCCCCGCACCGGCCCGCGAGTCCCCCGCACCGGCCCGCGAGTCCCGCACTTCCGACCGCGAGTCGTGCGCTCCCGCAGCCAGAGACGCGGCGCATCGGCACGCCGCACCCACGCGCGACGCGAGCCACCGGCTCCGAGCGCACAACTCGGCGTCCCGAACGCACGACTCGCGGCTCTGGACGCACGACTCGCGAGCCTCAACGCACGACTCGCGCGGCTTCGAATCGGCAACTCGCGGCCGGGAGCGCGGAACTCGGCGACCCGAGCGCGGAACTCGGCGACCCGAGCGCGGAACTCGGCGACCCGAGCGCGGAACTCGGCGACCCGAGCGGGGAACTCGGCGGCCGGAGCGGGGGACTCGGCGGCCGGAGCGGGGGACTCGCGGGTCAGGCGGCTCCGACCAGGTGCTCGAAGGCCAGCTGTGACAGGGCGGCGAAGCCGTAGCCGCGGCGGCCCGCCGCCTCGGGGTCGAAGTCCTCGAAGGCGGTTCGGTCGGCGCGGAGGTCGGCCGGCGTCTCGCCGGGCGCCAGGGTCGGCGTCGCCAGCTCGGACACCCGCGACGCGGCCAGCGCCTCCTGCACGCGCGGGTCCGCGCGGTACGCCCGCGCCCGCTCCCGCAACAGCAGGTAGCTCCGCATGTTCGCCTCCGCGCTGGCCCACACGCCGTCGGCGTCCTCGGTGCGCAAGGGCTTGTAGTCGAAGTGCCTCGGTCCGTCGTAGCCGCCGTGCTCCAGGAGGTCGACGAGGAAGAACGCCGAGAGCACGTCGCCGTGCCCGAAGATCAGGTCCTGGTCGTAGCGCGGCCCGCGCTGCCCGTTGAGGTCGATGTGGAACAGCTTGCCCTGCCACAGCGCCTGCCCGATCCCGTGCACGAAGTTCAGCCCCGCCATCTGCTCGTGCCCGACCTCGGGGTTCACGCCAACCAGCTCGTGGTGCTCCAGCTGCGAGATGAACGCCAGCGCGTGGCCGATCGTCGGCAGGAAGATGTCGCCGCGCGGCTCGTTCGGCTTCGGCTCCAGCGCCAGCCGCAGCCCGTAGCCCTGGTCGAGCACATACTGGGCAAGCGTGTCGATCCCCTCGCGGTAGCGGTCGTACGCCGCCTTCACGTCCTTCGCCGCGTCCGTCTCCGAGCCCTCCCGGCCGCCCCACAGCACGTACGTCGACGCGCCCAGCTCCGCCGCCAGGTCCATGTTGCGCATGACCTTGCGCAGCGCGTACCGGCGGATGTCGCGGTCGTTGTTGGTGAGGGCACCCTCCTTGAAGACGGGCTGGCCGAACAGGTTCGTCGTCACCATCGGCACCACGAGCCCAGTGTCGTCGAGCGCCGCGCGGAACCGCTTGATGTGCTCCTCCCGCGCGGAATCGGTGCTGCCGAACGGGATCAGATCGTCGTCGTGGAACGTGATGCCCCACGCGCCAAGGTCCGAGAGCTTGTGCACCGCCTCCACCGGGTCGAGCGGCGCGCGCGTGGCGCCGCCGAAGGGGTCGACGGCCTGCCAGCCGACCGTCCAGAGCCCGAAGCTGAACCTGTCCTCGCGACGGGGTTGCACGACCACGATGCCCTCCAGGAGACAGAATAGTTTGGCGACTGAACTTATCGATCGGCGCGTCGCGAGGTCAAGGATTTCGTTCAGCGGGTGAACGATTATGCTCAGCCGATGCCACAGCCCGCAGGCCAGCACACCGTTCGCAGGCACAACTGCGCCCTCGTGCTCGGCGCCATCGCGGAGTCGCCCGGGCTGTCCCGGGCCGGTGTCGCCGCGCGCACCGGGCTCACCAAGGCCACCGTGTCCACCCTTGTCGACCGCCTCGCCGCCGCCTCGCTTGTCCGGGAGCAGGGCCCGCAGCACCGCGCAGGGCCGGGCAGGCGCGGCACCTCCCTGTCGCTGTCGCCGGAGGGCCCGCACGGGCTGGGGGTCGAGATCGCCGTCGACTACGTCGCTACGTGCCTGGTCGACCTCACCGGCGAGGTCCGCTGGTCCACGATCTCCCCCTCGGCCAACCGGGACCAGCCCACCAGCCGCGTCCTGACCCGCGCGGCCAAGGCCGTGCGCACCGCACTGGAGGAGTCAGGCAGGCGGGGCGTTGCCGTCGGCGGCGTCGGGGTCGCCGTGCCCGGTCTCGTCGAGGCCTCCACCGGGCTGGTGCGCCGCGCGCCGAACCTCGGCTGGCAGGACGTCGACGTGCCCGCCGAGCTGCGCCGCCGCACCGGGCTGGAGGCGGAGGTGCTGGTCGGCAACGAGGCCAACCTCGCCGCGCTCGCCGAGCTGAGGGCGGGCGGCCACGACGGATTGCGCGACTTCGTGCACGTCTCCGGCGAGATCGGCATCGGCGCCGGAATCGTCCTGAACGGTGAGCTCTACGACGGCACGCGCGGCTTCGGCGGCGAGCTCGGCCACTTCCCGGTGAGCTCACGCGGTCCGCTGTGCTCGTGCGGGGCGAAGGGCTGTCTCGAACGGCTAGCCGGGCAGGACGCGATCCTCGACCGCGCGGGCGCCACCGATCTCGGCACGCTGCTGAGCAGGCTGGAGGACGGCGACCGCAAGGCCGTCGCGGCGGTCCGGGCGGCGGCGCGCCCGCTCGGCTCGGCGCTGTCGGCCGTGCTCAACCTGCTCGACGTGCCCGCCGTCGTGCTCGGCGGCACCTACGCGCGGCTGTTCCCGTGGCTGGGCGAACCTCTGCGCACCGAGCTGAGCGGCCGGGTGCTGAGCGCGCCGTGGCAGCCGATCGGCGTGCTGCGCTCCCCGCTCGGCACCGAGGCCGCCGTGCGTGGCGCCGCGACGGCGGCCGTCCACACGATCGTCGCCGACCCCGAAACGTTCATCACCGCCGGTGTCCTCCCATAGGCTCCCGCACCACCAGCCCGGTGGGCAGCACGGTCGACGGGGCAGCTGCTCCTCCCCCGCCAGTACGCTGACCGCCATGCCGAGTGACGAGCTGATCGAGTTCTGGCGGGAGCGCCACCTGGGCACGCTCACGACCCTGCGCGCGGACGGCAGCCCGCACGTCGTGCCGGTGGGCGTGACCGTGGACGAGGCGCTCGAGGTCGCCAGGGTGATCTGCTCCCGAGGCAGCGTGAAGGCCCGCAACGTGCGGACGGCGGGAGCCGGCGGGGCGCGTGTCGCGGTCACCCAGGTCGACGGCAGGCGCTGGTCGACGCTCGAGGGCAGGGCCGTGGTGCGCGACGACCCTGAGTCGGTGCGGGACGCCGAGGCCCGCTACGCCGCGCGCTACCGAACCCCGCGGGTCAACCCGCAGCGGGTGGTCATCGAGATCACCATCGAACGCCGCCTCGGGCTGCGCTGAGCGTGAGCGCCCGGCTCAGCCGAACATCGCGCGCCACTGCTCCAGCGAGCTCGCACGGAACACGAAGTTGTCGCGCCGCACGTCAGACAGCGGCGCCGAGGGCTCGGCCGAGTACAGGTGCCCCGGGTAGACCACCGGGTCGCCGCTGAGGCCGGCGAGCCATTGCAGGCTGCGGAACATCGCGTCGGAGTCACCGCCGGGGAAGTCGGTCCGCCCGCAGCCCTCGAGGAAGAGCGTGTCGCCCGCGACGAGCCGCCCGCCGACGAGGAAGCACTGGCTGCCGGGTGTGTGGCCCGGCGTGTGCAGCAGCCGGATGCCGATCGCACCGACGTCGACCTGGTCGTCGTGGTCGTGCGCCACGAGGTCCGTGCCCGAGACACCGGTGGTGCGCCGCACCCACTCCGACTCGGCCCCGCTGACGTGCACCGGCACCTGCTCCTTCGCGAGCAGCTCGGCCAGCCCTGGCAGCGAGAAGCCCATGAGGTCGCCGCCGACGTGGTCGGGGTGGTGGTGGGTGACGAGCACGCCTGTGAGCCGCATGCCGTCGGCCGCGAGGACGCCGAGGAGGTCGTCGATCGCGTAGGCCGGGTCGACCACCACGGCCTCGCCGGTCTCGCGGTCGCCGATCAGGTAGGCGAAGTTGCGCATCTGCGTGGCGACGCGGTCGCCGACGGCGAAGTCGCGCCCCGCGAGCAGCTGACGGAAGTAGAGCCGGTCGGACATGGGCCGATCGTAGACGGCCTAGAGTGTCGCTCGATGAACGCGACCCGGCACTGGCGTGAGCAGCTGCAGGCGTGGCGGATCCCGGAGGAGATCCTCGCGCAGGCCGAGGACTCGCCGTGGGTGCTGCCCCGGCACGTCTTCTCCCGGCGGGCCGACGTGCTCGTGGCGGAGCCGGAGGGCGCGTCGTTCCCGGCGGCGTGGCGGGCGCTCGACCCGCCCGGCACCGTGCTCGACGTCGGCGCCGGAGCGGGCGCGGCGAGCCTGCCGCTGGCGGCGCGCAGCACGCTGATCACCGCGGTCGACCAGGACGAGGGGCTGCTCGCGGAGTTCCGCCGTCGCGCGGACGCGCTCGGGGTGGCCGCGCGTGAGGTCCAGGGCGGCTGGCCCGAGGTCGCGACCGGGGTACCACCCGCCGACGTCGTGGTGTGCCACCACGTGCTCTACAACGTCCCGGACATCGTCCCGTTCCTCACGGCGCTCACCGCACACGCGCGCAGGCTCGTGGTGGTGGAGCTGGCCGAGGCGCACCCGCTGACCTCGCTCAACGAGCTGTGGCTGCGGTTCCACGGCATCGTCCGCCCCGAGGGACCCACCGCCGGGGACGCCGTGGCGGTGCTCCGCGAACTGGGGATCGAGCCCGGGGTGTCGCGCTGGCGGCGAGGGCGGTCGGCCTCGGCGGGGCATCCCGACATGGCGACGCTCGCCGACGTCACACGGCGCCGGCTGTGCCTGCCCCGGTCCCGGCAGGAGGAGGTGGCCGAGGCGCTGCGCGAGGCGGGTGTGACGAGTGAGCACGACCTCGGCTCGTCCGGCGACGACATCGTCACCCTCACGTGGACTCCTTGACACGCCACGGATGGATCGGCCGCGGCGGATGCGACAATCCGTGAGCCTGGCCTCCGAGCGAAGGGAGCGCGCGAGTGGTGCGCGCGGTTCTCGCCGTCCTGATCGCCGTCGCCGTACTGGCGACCGGCGTGGCGAGCACGGCGTTCGCGCCGGCCGGGCGACAGCCCGCGGCCGCGCCGAAGCGCGCCCCACAGGCGCATGAGATCCGGATCATGGTGTCGGGACCCGACGACACGCTCATGCGCGTCGCGCGCGGCGCGTCCTGGACGCAGGTCGCGTTGCGCGGCAAGCCGTTCGACCACTCGTTCACCGAACCCGCGGGCGGCGACGGCTACCTCGGCATCCGGGTGGCGGCGGCCAGCGCACGCCCGGACGGCACACCGGTGCGGTGCGCGATCCGCGTGGACGGCGTCGTGGTGTCCGAGAAGTCGGCCGTTGAGCGTGACGAAAGCGGGCTCGCCCAGGTCCTGTGCACCATCCCGAGGCCCATCTAGCACCGTCTAGCACACTGCACGGCATGAGCGGAACGATTGTCGTCCTCGGCGGGCGAAGTGAGATCGGCCTCGCGGTGGCCACCAGGCTCGCGGCACAGGGCGCACGGGACTTCGTGCTTGCGGCGCGGCGCAGCGCCGATCTCGACGCCGAGGAGGCGGCGTTGCGGGAGGCGGGCGCCACCACGGTGACCCGCGTCGAGTTCGACGCCGACGACGTCGCCCGGCACGAGGAGGTGCTCGGCGCGATCATGACCGGGCACGGTCCGGTCGAGACCGTGGTGACGGCCTTCGGCATCCTGGGCGACCAGAGCAAGGCCGAGGCGGACGCGGGCCACGCGCTGGCGATCGTGCACACCGACTACACGGCGCACGTGAGCGTGCTGACGCACCTGGCGAACCTGCTGCGCGCGCAGGGCAGCGGCAACCTCGTGGTGTTCTCCTCCGTGGCCGGCATGCGCGTGCGCCGGGCCAACTACGTCTACGGCTCCGCCAAGGCTGGGCTCGACGGGTTCGCGAGCGGCCTGGCCGACGCGCTGCACGGCAGCGGCGTGCGCCTGCTGCTCGTGCGGCCGGGGTTCGTCATCGGGCGGATGACCGAGGGCATGTCGCCCGCGCCGTTCTCGTCCACGCCCGCGCAGGTGGCCGACGCGACGGTCGCCGCCCTGCGCAAGGGCCGCGACGTCGTGTGGGTGCCGGGGATCCTGCGCCTGGCGTTCGGCGTGCTGCGGCTGCTCCCCCGTCCGCTCTGGCGCCGCCTCCCCAGGTGACTCCGTCCGCAGTGAAGGCCACCTTCACTGCGTTCAATCGACACAGCTTCACTGCGTTCAATCGACACAGCGGCGCGCAGCGTCTCCGTTTGGGTGGCGGGGGGAGACGGGTGGGCGCAGGCAAGGTGGCCTTCACTGCGGTCAGCCGAGAGCTCGGTGCAGGGCGGGTTCCACCGCGGCGGGGTCGGTGAGCACGGCGGCGACGTGGGCGTCCGGGCGGATCACCCACACCTCGCCCTCCCCGGCTCCGAACGCGTCGGCGAGCGCGCCCGTGTGGTCGATCGCCGCCAGTTCGAGCACGCGCACGGGCGCGGCGCACGACTTGGCGGCGGCGGCCGCCGCCGCCAAGTCCGCACCGGGCGTGGTGAGCAACAGCAGGCCGTCGCGGGCGAGCTCCCGGAACCGGGTGTCACGCCCCTCGACCCGGACCGGACCGTCGGGCACGATCGTGCCCGGCCCCGCCGGGGGCACCGTGCCGCGCGGCGGCCTGCCCAGGAACGGCCTGCCGGGGCACGGCGTGGTCAGCGGCGAGTCGGCGTACCAGAACGGTTCCGCCAGCCTGCCGGAGTCCACTTCGGACCACGCGGCCCTTTCGGTGACGGCCCGGTCGAGCACCGCCCGCCGGTGCGCGTGTTGCTCTTCGTCCTGCGGCACCAGGAACCGCATCGTGGCGCTGGTGACGTCCAGGTTCTCCAGCGCCGCCGCGTGCCGTTCCGCGTGGTAGGAGTCCAGCAGCGACTCCGGCGCCCAGCCGCGCAGCACGAACGCCAGCTTCCACGCGGCGTTCTCCGCGTCGGCGACCCCGGAGTTGAGCCCGCGCGCCCCGAACGGAGCCACCAGGTGCGCGCAGTCCCCGGCGAGCAGCACCCGTCCGCATCGCATCCGGTCGGTGACCCGCGAGTGGAACCGGTACACCGACTTCCACACGATCTCGTAGTCCCGGTCGCCGATGATGGCCCGGATGCGCCGGTCGAGCCTGCCGTCGGCCTCCTCGGCGGCGAGGTCGTAGTCGCCGGGAACCTGCCAGTCGATGCGGAACGTCGAGCCGGGGCACGGGTGGATGAGCACCTGCCGCCCGGGATTCCACTGTGGATCGAAGTAGAACCGCCGCTCGGTGCTCCAGCCAGGCAGCTCGGTGCGGATGTCGCAGATGAGGAACCGGTCGTCGAAGGAGTGCCCTTCGAACGTGACGCCGAGCAGTGCCCGGACGTCCTCGCCGCGGGCGCCCGCGCACGCGAGCACGTAGGAGGCACGCAGGCTCGCCCCGTTCGCGCACCGCACGTCGACGCCGCCTTCGTTCTGCTCGAGGCCGGTGACGTCATGGCTCCAGCGCACGTCGATCAGCGGCTCGGCGGCGATGCGCTCGTCGAGGATCTGCTCGGTGCGCGCCTGCGAGACGTTGACGAACGGAGGGAAGCACGAGCTGCCGTGGTCGGGCAGCGTGTAGGCGAACAGCTCGCGGTCGCGGTAGAACGTGCGGGCCGTGGTCCACGTGACACCCTCGGCGGCGATGCGCCTGCCCGCGCCGACCGTCTCCCACACGTCCAGCACGTCCCGCTGCTGGCAGATCGCCTTCGACCCGATGGGGTCGCGTTCCGGACGGCGGTCCAGCAGCACGACCGGGACGCCCCAGCGGGCGAGCAGCAGCGCGGCGGTCTGCCCGACGGGACCGTTCCCGACGACGATGACGGGGTCGGCTGAGCCGATGGTGCTCATCATCAGCCCTGCAGCTGGTCCCAGACCTCGCGGTCGCGCTCAGCGGTCCAGATGACCGGGCGCTCGACCCCGGAGAGCTCGTCCCACAGCCGCGACACGTCGAAGGGCAGGCAGTGCTCGAAGATCGGCCACCGGCCGTAGCGCTCGTGCAGTGCCGCGTGGGCGTTCTCGAACGCCTCCTTGAGCGTGCCGCCGCGCGCGTGCACGGCGCCCACCTCGTCGATCATCACCCGCAGGAAGTGCCGGGTCTGCTCGATCGCCTCGTCCACGGCCTCGCGGCCCCGGCTCACCGCGCCGCGCCCGCCGATCAGCGCCTCCGCGCCGAACTCCTTGACCCGGTCGAGGGTGCCGCCCACCCAGTCGCGATGGAAGGCGTCGCCCGTGTAGAGCGCCGCCTGCGCCTCGACGAGGTCGCCCGCGAACAGGATCCTATGCTTCGGCAGCCAGCCCACGATGTCGCCCTCGGTGTGCCCGCGCCCGCAGTACTGCAGCACGAGGTCGCCGCGGTCGCCGCCGAGCTCGATGGTGAGCCGGTCGGAGAAGGTCAGCGTCGGCCAGGTCAGCCCCGGCACGGAATCGGCCTGCTTGGCGAGCCTCGGCATGCGGCCGAACTCGCTCTCCCAGTCCTCCTTGCCGCGTTCGGCGACGAGCGCGCGGGTGTTCTCGTGCGCCACGATCACCTCGGCGTCGAAGGCGGAGGCCCCGAGCACGCGCACGGCGTGGTAGTGCGAGAGCACGAGGTAGCGCACCGGCTTGTCGGTGTGCTCGCGCAGCTTCGCGAGCCACTCGCCGGCGGCGACGGGCGTGGCCATCGCCTCGAAGCAGACGAGGAAGTCCTCGCCCTCGATCGCTCCCACGTTGGGGTCGCCCTCGGCGGTGAGCGCGTAGACGCCGTCGGCGAGGACCTCGAGCGTCTGCTCCTTCTCCCCCAGGTCCGCCGACGACGCGAAAGCCTTCTGGGACACGGAGCCCCTCCTTTGATCAAAGCTTTGATTATCTGTCCCGGGAAGCGTAACGCCGTTGTCCGCGAAAGGGAAGGGGCTAGCCTGAACGCCATGACCGCGCACCCCGCCGAGCCCGACGAGCTCGACTTCCTGTCGTTCGTGGACTTCGCGGTGGCCAGGACGACCAGCGAGCTCGGCGCCGTGGATCCCGAGGCGATGCGGCTCGTGCTCACGCTGCACCGGCTGACCAGCGCGCTCGTCTACGACCTCGAGTCCGCGGTGCACCGGCCCCGTGGACTGAGCTGGCCCGGCTTCCGGGTGCTGTTCGTGCTGTGGCTCGCGGGGCCGCTGGAGTCCAAGCGAGTCGCGCAGCTGTCGGGGATGAGCCGGGCCGCGGTGTCCGCCCTGGTGAACACGTTGGAGAAGGGCGGGCTCGTTGAGCGGCGCCAGGCCGAGCACGACCGCCGCGCGGTGCTGCTCAGCCTCACCGAGGCCGGGCACGACACGATCACCAAGGACTACCAGGCCCACAACGAGCGTGAGCAGGCGTGGGCCAGCACGCTCAGCCCCGAGGAGCGAACGACCCTGATCGGCCTGCTGCACAAGCTGATGACCGGGTCCGCCGCGGCGGACGCCAAACGCCGTTTCTGACGGCGGGCTCAGCGGCGTCGCATGCTCCTGGCCGCGGCTCCCGCGCCGAACGCGATCAACAGCATCGTCAGTGCCCAGCGCCGCTTCTTCTCCGTCGGCGTCAGCTCGTCCGTCCGTCCCTGTTCCTCCGGCGGCGGTGGCGGCGCCGCGGCGGGCGGTGGCGCCGGTTCCGGAGGCCGGGGCGGTGGTGGCGGCGGCGCGGGTTCCGGCGGCCGGGGCGGTGACGGTTGGGGCGGCGGCTGGGGCGCCTCCGGCGATGGTGGCGGCCGCTCCGGGGTCGGGGCCGGTGGAGCGGGAAGGCGTGAGGGCGGCGTCGGCTCCGAGGTCGGAGCCGACGGGGCCGGGGGCGGTGGAGGCGGTGGCGGGGCCGGTCGCGGCGTGGTGGACGGGGGCGCCGGGTCCGGCTCGGGGATCGCGAGGCACGCCGTCGCGTCCGACCCACGCAGCGCCGGCCCGTCCGACAGCTCGATGACCTCCCCGGCGCCGTCCAGCGGGACGCGGTACAGCCTGCTGCGGCCACCGGCCACGTTCGCCGTCGCGTAGAGCGCGCCGTCGGGACCGAACGCCACGGCGCCGTACGCGGTGCTCGGCGGCAGCGCTGGCCCCGGCACCACGGACGCGGTGCCGCTGCCCGGGTCGATCCGCACCACGGGGCTGCGCGGGTAGTCCGCCGCGACCCCGTACAGCAGGCCCGTGCGCGGATCGACGTCGATGTCGTCGACCGCGCCGGAGAGGCCCTCCGGGGTCAACGGCACCGCCTCGGTCACGCGGAGGTAGTCCGGGCCGGCCGGATCGATGGCCACTGTGTACAGAACTTCGTCGTCGAGCAGGAACCACCGGTTCCCGCTGACCGCGGCCGCGGTCGGCCGCACCAGCCCGCCGCCCCTCGGCTCGTCCGGCAGCTCCCCGGCGACCGTGAGGTCACCGACGCGGTCGAACGTCACAACGTGAATCCCGGAGACACCGTAGGCCAGTTCCTGCTCGCGGGAGTAGCCGACGGCGTTGACCCGGTCGTCCAGCACGCCGATCGGCGTGAGCTCCCCGCCGGGCAGGCCCACGCGGCTCAGTCGCGAGTGACCTGCGGCCCAGCCGGTCTCGACGCGCAGGATCGAGCACGCGAACGCCTGCCCCGGCCGCGCGGGCCCGGCATTGAGAATCAACACCAGCAACACCAGCAACACCAGCGGCAGCGCCGGCAGCGCAGGCGACCACCGGGTGCGCACGCCCTCAGCCCAGCCGCTCGCGCGCGAGCTCGAACGCGTCCGGCCCGAGCTTCGCGTCGTCGCCGAAGGGGTTCTGCAGCTGGTAGATCGCGAACAGCAGCAGCATGATCATGCCGGCGAGCGTGGTCACGAGGATCATGTGCGTCCACAGCCGGGTACCTCCGAACAAGTTCGACAGCACCACCGTGATGAAGCTGCCGAGCGCCAGCACGAACCACACGACCGGCCCGAGCCCGCGGTCTGCCGACTCGGCGACCCTCGCCTCCCGTTGCTCGTAGAGCGTCACCAGCTGCGTCTGCGCCTCGGCCTTGCGCCCGGACTCCCACTCGTCGCCGGTGTCGATGCGGGCGTCGGCGATCGCGACGCGCATCCGGTCGAGTTGTGTCCACCCCGGACCGGTCACCTCCTGTTCCGCCTGCAGCTGCGGCCATTCCCGTTCGATCACCGTCTCCGCGTACTCGCGACTGAGCCGGAGCACCTCGGAGCGGGCCGGTTCGGGCAGCGCGTCGGCCGCCCACGCCGTGGCCACCAAGCTGTGCGCCTCACTGCTCGCGCCGTCACCGGCCTGCGTGACGCCGTCGAAAAGGGAGATCAGCACGAAGGACACGAGCACCGCCTGTAGCCCGCCGACGATCGTGAACACCTGCCCGGCCGCCTCATTGTTGTCCGGACGCCCCTCGTCGAGCCCGACCCGGCGCACCAGGAAAGCGATTCCCGCGCCCAGCGCCACGGCGCCGGCAACCCACAGCAGACCGGTCACGTAGACATTCAACGGGAATTTCCTTCCGCATCGGAAAGCGATATCCGCAGGTTAATGACAGCCGTCGGCGAGCACAAGGAGAAAATGGGAATACTCGTAAGGTGATGGACCGGTGCCGCCGAACCGGCGACGCACGCGGCGGCATCGGGCCCGAACGGGGCACACCGGCGGCCGCCCTCACCCGGGGTGACAAGTCCGCGCCCAAACCCTTTTGGAGCAACGGAATTACGGAGAGTCCACCGAGTCCCCACCGGCCGGCGCAGCCTCCCGGCATCCGGGGAGCACGACACGCCGCGCCTGCACCTGCGGCTCTACCCTGCCCAGTACCGCAAGCCTGCGAATCGAGTGAGAATTGCCCTCAATTCGAATTGATTCATTCGTGGCGGCGGGCATCGGCACCTTCGGGCGACTGTACGGTCGTCGCCGACCGCTGCTAGTGTCCATTCCATCGGCATTCGCCCCAGATATTCACGCCGGTTGCGGACCTGTCCTTGCCGCAGCCTTTCTCGAAAAAGCACACAGAAATGGTGGTGTGAATTGTGACGGTGACAGACCCCGGGACAGGCACCGAGCAGCAGAACCCGCTGAGCCTCGGCACGGCGGCGGCGCGCAACCTGGCGACCACGACCAAGACCCAGCCGCAGATGCAGAGCATCTCCTCGCGCTGGCTGATCCGCCTCCTGCCGTGGGTCCAGGCCTCCGGCGGCACCTACCGCGTCAACCGGCGGCTCACGTGCGTGGTCGGCAACAAGCGGGTGACCTTCACCGGCTCGGACACCGACCTGCGCGTGGTCCCGCCCGAGCTGCGGGAGTTCGCCGTGCTGCGCGAGTTCCCCGACACCGCGGTGCTCGACGCGCTCGCCGACCGGTTCGAGCAGCGCGAATACCAGCCGGGGGACGTGCTCGCCGAGTTCGGCGACCGTGCGGACGAGGTGGTGCTGATCGCACACGGCAAGGTGAACAAGATCGGCCCCGGCGAGTACGGCGACCACGTGGTGCTCGACGTGCTCGCCGGCGGCGAGTACCTCGGCGACGAGAGCCTGGCCGAACCGGACGCGCTGTGGGAGTACACGGCCAAGGCGGTCACCAGGTGCACGGCACTCGTGCTACCGCACCGGGCTTTCGAGGAGGTCCTCCAACGCTCGCCCGAGCTGCGCGCGCACGTGGACCAGGTGCGCAGCAGCCCGCAGGCCGCGGCCAACGACCACGGCGAGGCGGCAGTGGAGGTCACGTCCGGACACGAGGGCGAGGTCGCGCTGACCGGGACGTTCGTCGACTACGAGCTGCACCCGCGCGAATACGAGCTGAGCGTCGCTCAGACCGTGCTGCGCATGCACACGCGCGTCTCCGACCTCTACAACCAGCCGATGAGCCAGCTGGAGCAGCAGCTGCGGCTCACCATCGAGGCACTGCGCGAGCGCCAGGAGAACGAGCTGGTCAACAACCCCGGCTTCGGGCTGCTGCACAACGCCGACCTCGGCATGCGCAAGCCGACCCGGAACGGGCCGCCGACGCCCGACGACCTCGACGACCTGCTCGCGCTGGTCTGGAAGGAGCCCTCGTTCTTCCTCGCGCACCCGCGCGCGATCGCCGCGTTCGGCAGGGAGTGCAGCCGCCGGGGCATCTATCCGTCCAGTGTGGACGTCGGCGGGCACAGCGTGCCGGCGTGGCGCGGCGTGCCGATCTTCCCGTGCAACAAGATCCCGGTGAGCCGCACGCGCACCAGCTCCATCATGCTCATGCGCACCGGCGAGGAGCGGCAGGGCGTCGTCGGGCTGCACCAGACCGGCATCCCCGACGAGTACCAGCCCGGGCTCTCAGTGCGGTTCATGGGCATCAACGACAAGGCCATCACGTCCTATCTCGTCACGGCCTACTACTCGGCGGCCGTGCTGGTGCCCGACGCGCTCGGCGTCCTCGACGACGCCGAGCTCGGCAGGGAGAGCTGACCACACCGATCCCAGGAGGTTTTCCGGTGACCGTCACCGAAGAGGCCGTCGAGACCGCACCGAGGCAGAGCCTCGCCCCCGACGCCGCGCGCAACCTCGCCACCACCACGAAGACCGTCCCCCAGATGCAGGGCGTCTCGCCCCGCTGGCTGTTGCGCGTGCTGCCGTGGGTCGAGGCCTCCGGCGGCGCGTACCGGGTCAACCGGCGGCTCACCTACGCGCTCGGCGACGGCAGGGTCACGTGCGTCAACACCGGCTCCGAGGTGTCGGTGATCGCGGCCGAGCTGCGGGAACTGCCGCCGCTGCGCGGCTTCACCGACGAGGAGGTGCTCACCGCGCTGGCCGGCCGGTTCGAGCAACGCGAGTACGAGCCCGGCGAGGTGATCGTCGAGTTCGGACACGCGGCCGGCGAGGTCGTGGTGCTCGCCCACGGCAAGGTGAACAAGATCGGCACTGGCGAGTACGGCGGTGACACCGTGCTCGACGTGCTGGGCGACGGCCGGTTCGTCGGCGAGCAGGTGCTGCTCGACGCGCACGCGATCTGGGACTTCACCGTCAAGGCCGTCACCCCGTGCACGGTGCTGACCCTGCCGAGGCGGGCCGTCGAGGAGATCGCGGACGGCGCCGGCGGCCTGCGGGCCCACCTCGACGGGGTGCGGGCGGAGGTGCGGCCCGCCCACAACAAGCAGGGTGAGGCGGCCATCGAGCTGGCCTCTGGGCACACCGGCGAATCCGCGGTGCCCGGCACGTTCGCCGACTACGAGACCACGCCGCGCGAGTACGAGCTGACCGTGGCACAGACCGTGCTGCGCGTCCACAGCCGCGTCGCCGACCTCTACAACCAGCCGATGAACCAGCTGGAGCAGCAGCTGCGGCTCACCATCGAGGCACTGCGCGAGCGCCAGGAGAACGACCTGGTCAACAATCCGGACTTCGGGCTGCTGCACAACGCCGATCTTCGCCAGCGCCTCTACACCCGCACCGGCCCGCCGACCCCGGACGACCTGGACGAGCTGCTCAGCAGGCGCCGCAAGTCGGAGTTCTTCCTCGCCCACCCCCGCACCATCGCGGCGTTCGGCCGGGAGTGCACCCGGCTCGGCGTCTACCCGCAGACGGTGCAGGTGGAGTCGGCGACCGCGGTCGCATGGCGGGGCGTGCCGATCCTGCCGTGCGACAAGATCCCCATCTCCCGCACGGGCACCAGCTCGATCATCGTCATGCGCACCGGCGCCGACGAGCAGGGCGTGGTTGGACTGCACCAGACCGGCATCCCCGACGAGTACCGGCCCGGGCTCTCGGTGAGGTTCATGGGCATCGACGACCGGGCGATCCTCTCCTACCTCGTCAGCGCTTACTACTCGGCGGCGATCCTCGTCCCCGACGCGCTCGGCGTGCTGGAGAACGTCGAGATCGGACGGTGAGCGGAGATGTCCACAACCGAAGCGGCGCCGGGAATCCGTTCGGCGAAAGAGGTTCTCGGCTACGCGAAGTCCATCGTGGACCCCGCGTTGCGAACCGTGCTCGGCGGGCTGCCAGGGCCGATGCGCCACATCGGCGGCTACCACCTCGGCTGGTGGGACGAGCACGGCAGCGACACCGGCGGCTCCGGCGGCAAGGCGCTGCGTCCGGCGCTGGTGCTGCTGGCCGCGGAGGCCGTCGGCGGCAGGGCGGGCCGAGCCGTGCCCGGCGCGGTCGCCGTGGAGCTGGTGCACAACTTCTCACTGCTGCACGACGACGTGATGGACGGCGATGTGACCCGCAGGCACCGGGCCACGGCGTGGAGCGTCTTCGGCGCCGGTCCGGCGATCCTGGCCGGTGACTCGCTGCTGGCGCTCGCCTTCGACGCGCTCACCGAGGGCGGCGCGGGCGCCACCGCCGTGCGGACGCTGCACGCGGCCGTGCAGGACCTGATGGACGGCCAGCACGCGGACCTGGAGTTCGAGCGGCGCACCGACGTCACCCTGCCCGAGTGCGTCCGCATGGCCGAACGGAAGACGGGCGCGCTGGTGGGCTGCGCGTGCGCGCTCGGCGCGCTCGCCGGCGGGGCGGGTCCCGAGCAGGTCCTGCTGCTGCGCCGCTTCGGTGAGCGGCTCGGCCTCGCGTTCCAGCTGGTCGACGACCTGCTGGGGATCTGGGGCACGGAGTCGGTCACCGGCAAGCCGGCCTTCTCGGACCTGCGCAACCACAAGAAGTCCCTGCCGGTGGTGGCCGCGCTGACCTCTGGCACCCCGGCCGGCCGCGAGCTGGCCCGCCTCTACCTGCGCGAGGAACCGCTGGAAGGTGACGACCTGACCCGTGCGGCCGAGCTCATCGCCACCGCGGGCGGGCGGGGCTGGACCCAAGCCCGTGCCGACGCCCTGCTGGAGCAGGCCTGGCGCGACCTGACCTCCGCGGGCGTCGTGCCGAGGGCGACGGCCGAGCTCGGCGCGCTCGCCCGGCTCGTGACCCGCCGCGACCACTGAGCCCGCACCGACCGCGCACGACAGCAAGGAGCACGACGCGATGCCGTTCACCGCAGCGCAAAGCATCATGGCCGCGAACCGGCCAGGGCGCCCCGGCGCCGACGGGGTGCTCGTCGCCGACGAGCTGCTCACCCCTGGAGCCCCGCCGATCCCCTGCCCCGCCGCCGTCCTGCTCGCGGGTGAGCTGCGCCGCCGGGGCGTGCCACCGGTGCGCGGCAGGCTCCGGGCCGACAGCGCGCCCGGCCGCGGCGACAACGGGCTCACGCTGTGCGCCGTCCTGCCGGGGCGGGACGGCCCCTCGGGGCTGGGCCTGGCCGCGGCGGGCCAGGACGACGGCGTGCCGCCGGACGTGGTCACGGCGGCGGGCTCGGCGATGGCGTCGTGCCTGTCCGCCGCCGGGCCCCGCACGGTGCTACTGGCCTCGCCGCGCTCGTTCTGCGCCGGGGTGGAGCGGGCGATCGAGATCGTCGAGAGAGTGCTCGACCAGCGCGGCGCGCCGGTGTACGTGCGCAAGCAGATCGTGCACAACAGCCACGTCGTGCGCGGGCTGGAGCAACGGGGCGCGGTCTTCGTCGACGAGCTCGACGCGGTGCCCGACGGCGCGACGGTGGTGTTCTCCGCCCACGGCGTGTCCCCCGCCGTCCACGCTCAGGCCGCGCACAAGGGCCTCGACGTCATCGACGCGACGTGCCCGCTCGTGACGAAGGTGCACGCGGAGGCCCGCCGGTTCGCCGCCAGGGGGGACACGGTGGTGCTCATCGGGCACGAGGGGCACGAGGAGGTGGAGGGCACGCTCGGCGAGGCGCCCGCCCGCACGGTGCTGGTCCAGAACGCCGACGAGGTCGCGGGGCTGGAAGTGGAGGACCCGGAGCGGGTGTCGTACCTGACGCAGACGACGCTCGCCGTCGACGAGACGGCCGAGGTCGTCGACGCACTGCGGGAGCGCTTCCCCGCGCTGCGGGGCCCGGTGTCCGACGACATCTGCTACGCCACCACCAACCGCCAGCACGCCCTGTCCGCCATCGCCGGGGAGTCCGACCTGGTGCTGGTGGTCGGCTCCGGCAACTCCTCGAACTCGGCGCGGCTGGTGGAGCTGGCGCGCCGAGCCGGCACCGAGGCGCACCTCGTCGACGACGCCGGGGACATCGAGGCGGGCTGGCTCGCCGGGGCGGGCGTGGTGGGACTGACGGCGGGCGCCTCGGCGCCGCCCCGGCTGGTCTCGGCCGTGATCGCGGCGCTCGGCGGGCTCGGGCCCGTGACCGTCACCGAACGCGAGATCACCAGGGAGACCGTCCATTTCGCCCTCCCGTCGGCCGTCGCCCGTCGCTGACAAACCAGCGGGTCCAACGGCCCTACCGGAGCGGGCACGCGCGCAGCACCGTGAGTCGTGATCTTCGACCACAGGGGCTGTGCGTGATGCTGGACTCGTTCGGTCTCGAGGTGCTCCATCGCGACGAGTGCATCACGCTGCTCGGCGCGGTACACCTCGGGCGCGTGGTGTTCACCAGCCGGGGGCTGCCCGCCGTGCAGCCCGTGCGGTTCGCGGTGCGCGGTGAGGCCGTGCTGTGCGGCGCTCCCGTCGGCAGCGCCCTGTTCGCCGCCGCGAACGACAGCGTCCTCGCCTTCGAGGCCGAGGCCTTCTCCCCCGACCTCACCAGCGGCTGGTTCGTCACGGTGCTGGGCAGGGCGGGCGAACTGCGCGACGAGTACGTGGAAGCGGGCCTGCCGGAGCTGAGCTGGCGGCCCGGCCCCGACGACCGGCATCTGCGCATCCCGGTCGAGGTCATCTCGGGGCGCAGGCTCGGCTGACCCGGCGTTTTTCCCGGTTCCGGGCGGGCGCGGGCGCGCCTAGACTCGGGCGAGCACCTGCGCCGGCCGAGTTGGGGGGCGTCGTGAGCGAAGCCAGCGTCCGCCGCCTGCTCGCCGCGGTCACGACCGTCGGCGGCGACCTCAGCGCGCCCGAGGTCCTGCGCAGGCTCGTGCGCTCGGCGGTCGAGCTCACCGGCGCAGACCACGGCGCGTTCGTCGCGCACGGCGCCGAGCACGGGCTTCCCCCGCTCGTCGCCGAGGGCGGGGACGACCCGCCGCGCGACCGGCTGAGGGACGGCCTCGGCCGGTTGCTCGACGAGCGGCCGGGCCCTCGGCGGCTGACCGACGTGCGCGAACACCCCGTCGGCCCCGCGCTGGCGCCGCTGCGCTCCCTGCTCGTCGTGCCCGTGCGGGGCAGGGGCACCGTGTTCGGGCACGTGTGCCTCGGCGACGAGCGCGCGAGCCGCTTCGGCCAGGACGACGAGGACTCCGTCGGCGTGCTCGCCGCGGCCGCGGCCACGGCGCTGCGCCACGCCGCGCGGCTCGAGCGCACCGCTCTGCGCTCGCGCTGGCTGGAGGCCGCCCACGAGGTGACGACCGCGCTGCTCAGCGGTGAGGACCCCTCGGCGGCCCTGCACCTCATCGCCGAACGCGCCCGCGAGGTGTCCGGGGCGTCGGTCGGGGCGATCGCCCGCCCGAGCTCCGGCGACGAGGTCCGGCTGGTGTTCGACATCGTGGAGACCACCGACTCGACGGCCGAGCGCGTGACCGGCCTGTCCGTCTCAGCGCACGGCACGGCTACCGGCGAGGCGTTCAGCACGGGAAAGCCGGTGGTCGTGCGCGACTACGGCCGCAGGGCCGCCGACTACCAGCGGGACTCGGCGGGCGTGCGCGTGCCGCCCCCGGTGGCCGATCTCGACTCGGCCGTGGCCGTCCCGCTCACCGTGGGCTCCGCGACACTCGGCGTGCTGCTCGTCGCCAAGGTCAACGACAAGGTCCCCTTCTCCGACGAGGACGTGCGGCTCGTGCAGACCTTCGCCGGCCAGGCCGCGCTGGCCCTGGAGTTCGCCAGGGCCGGCGAGGACCGGCAGCGGCTCGCCGTGTTCGAGGACCGCGAGCGCATCGCGCACGATCTGCACGACCTGGTGATCCAGCGGCTGTTCGCGATCGGGCTCGGGCTGGAGGCGCTCGGCAGGCTGACCACCGACCCGAGGACGTCCGGGCAGGTCAGCGGCTTCGTCACCGACCTCGACCGGACCATCCGCGACATCCGCAACAGCATCTTCTCGCTCCAGGAGCCTGCGGAGGCGCCGGGCAGCCTGCGCTCGGAGCTGCTGCGGGTAGCGCTGGACCACGCGCCCGCGCTGGGCTTCGAGCCGAGGATCGGCTTCGAGGGCCCGCTCGACACCGCGGTGCCCGAGGTCGTACGGCCCGACCTGCTGGCGGCGCTTCGCGAGGGGCTGGCCAACGCCGCCCGGCACGCGCGGGCCACGTCCGTCGCCGTCGAGGTGTCGGTGGACCGTTCGGGCCACACGGTCACGCTCACCGTCACCGACGACGGCGCCGGCGTGCCTGAGGACCTGCCGCCGCGCGACGGGCTGCGGGAGCTCGCCGGGCGCGCGGCCCGCTGGAGCGGCACGTCGTCGGTGCGCCCGGCCCCCGGGCGTGGTACCAAGCTGGAATGGACGGCCCGCCTGCCGCGGTCAGGAGAGTGAGCCATGACGATCTCGGTGTTCCTGCTCGACGACCACGAGGTGGTGCGCGCGGGCCTGCGCACGGTGCTGGAGGCCGAGGGCGACATCCGGGTGACCGGTGAGGCGGGCACGGCGGCGGAGGCGCTCGCGCGCATCCCGCTGGTGCTGCCGGACGTCGCGATCCTCGACGTGCGGCTGCCCGACGGCGAGGGCGTCACGGTGTGCCGCGACATCCGGGCGTCGATCGACCATCCGCCGGCGTGCCTGATGCTGACGTCGTTCTCCGACGACGACGCGCTTTTCGGCGCGGTGATGGCGGGGGCGGCGGGCTATCTCCTCAAGCAGGTGTCGGGCGCCTCGGTGGTGTCGGCGGTGCGCACGGTCGCCGAGGGAGGCACCCTGCTCGACGCGCACCTGACGGAGTCCGTGCTGAGCAGGCTGCGGGGCGAACGCGAACCGGACCCGCGCTACGCGGCGCTGAGCCCGCAGGAGCGGCGGGTGCTCGACCTGGTCGCGAAGGGCCTCACCAACCGGCAGATCGCCGAGCAGCTCGTGCTCGCCGAGAAGACGGTGAAGAACTACGTGTCGTCGGTGCTGCACAAGCTCGGCTTCGAGCGCCGCACCGAGGCCGCCGTCTTCGCAACCCGCCGCCGCCAGCACTTCGGCCACTGAACGCTCCCCAAGGTCACCTTTGTTGCGTTGAACGCACCCAAGGCCACCTTTGTTGCGTTGAACGCACCGAAGGTGGCCTTGGGGGACGGTCAACGGGCGGTGGGGCTCCGTTCACAGCGCGTCGCGGTCGAGCAGTTCCCGGATCGCGCGGCGGGGGCTTCGCGGCACCGCGACGGCGGGGTGGCCGACGCGCATGAGCAGTTGCGGGTACCCCGGCAGGCCCAGGTTCTCGATCAACGCCGAACGGGCTTCCGCCAGGTGCAGCGGCTGCGTCTGGACGGCGGCGGCGAGCCCCATGTCCACCGCGGCGAGCCAGGTCTGCTCCATCGCGACGCCGGTGCGCACGTGGTCGAGCCGCGTGTCGTCGGTGGTCACGAACACGAGCACGGTCTCCCGGCCCAGCCTGGCCGCGAGCGTCTCCCGGTCGGGCAGCGCCGTGCCGGGCCGCACGAGCCCGGCCCACGGCAGCGTCGACGCCACCGCCGCGAGCGCGAGGCCGTCCCCGGCGCGCTCAATGTCGCGGGCCGTCCACAGCGCGAGCTCCCGCTGGTAGCCGTCGTCCTGCCGCACCGCGGCCCCGGCGTACTCCAGCACGTCGGCCAGGGCGGTCAGCTCGGCGGCGCCCCGCAGTGGGCGCGCCGTGACGCCCTCGGCCGGTGAGGCGGCCACCAGGTCGGCGAGGTCGTAGTCCGACACGCACTGCCCGGTGAACGCGTGCCGGTAACTGCGCCTGCGCGCGATCGCCGAGTACCGGTGCAGGTCAATCCCGCTCGGCAGGCGCACCTCCCCCGCCGTGATCCGCGCGACCAGGTCCGGCCGGTCCGGGTCGGGCAGCAGCGCGAGCCGGGTCGCCCGCCCCAGTACCCGCATGCCGAGCTCGAGGTTGGCGGCCGCGGCGCCGCAGGAGACCGCCCGGTCCCGGCCCGCCGGGTCGTGGCACGGCAGTGCGAGATCCGTGCGCTCGACCAGCAGTGCCTCACCGTCGGGCAGCTCCAGCGACCAGGGCTGCATGTTGTGCACCGACGGCGCGTGGACCACCGCTCTGGCGAGGACGTCGATTTCACCGGCCGACCACTCGGCCGCCGCGCTCTCCATACCCTGAGAATCCCGCAATCACGCCGCGTCAGCACCATCCGGAAGTCCCTTCCCCTAGGGCCTTCCGGCCCTCGGCCGGACAGCGGCGGGTGTGCGTGGCCGCGATCGGCGCTATGGTGGCTGAGATGTCCATCCGAGTCTTCCTCGTGGACGACCACGAGATCGTCCGCCGAGGCCTCGCGGACCTGCTCGACGACGAGTCCGACATGGAGATCGTCGGCGAGGCGGCCTCGGTGAGCGAGGCGCTGACGCGGATTCCCTCCTCCGGAGCCACCGTCGCGGTGCTGGACGTGCGGCTGCCCGACGGCAACGGCGTGGAGCTGTGCCGCGAGCTGCTCTCGCGGTTTCCCGGCCTGCGCTGCCTGATGCTCACGTCCTACGCCGACGACGAGGCGCTGTTCAACGCGATCATGGCGGGGGCTTCGGGTTTCGTGCTCAAGCAGGTGCTGGGCTCGGACCTGGTCTCGGCGGTCCGCACCGTCGGCTCAGGAGGCTCCCTGCTGGACAGCCGCACCACCGCTGCGCTCATGAGCCGGATCCGGCGGGAGCGCGCCGACGCCGATCCGGTCGCCGCGCTCTCGGAGCAGGAGCGCGCCGTGTTCGACCTGATCGGCGAGGGGCTCACCAACCGGGAGATCGCCGAGCGGTTGTTCCTCGCGGAGAAGACCGTCAAGAACTACGTGTCGCGGCTGCTCGGCAAGCTCGGCATGCAGCGCAGGACGCAGGCCGCGGTGCTGGCGACGGAGCTGCGCCGCCCGGCAGGCCCCAAGCCGCAGGTGGAGTAACCGCCTCAGCCGCCCAGGACCAAAGCCGCCCAGGGCCTCAGCCACCCAGGGGTGCCCGCCACAGCACCCTGGTGCCGCCCTCCCGCGCGGCCCTGATCGCCGCGCTCCCCCCGCACTGGCGGGCCCGGCGCTCGATGTTGTCCAGGCCGCTGCGGGCGACGCCCGGCGGGATGCCGACGCCGTTGTCGGTCACCTCGATGCGCAGCTCCTCGGCGGTGGCCTCGACCGACACCGCGACCTCGTCGCCGCCGGAGTGCCGCAGCGCGTTGCTCAGCCCCTCCCGCAGCACCGCCTCGGCGTGCTCGGCGACCCGCTGCGGCACGAACGTGTCCACCGCGCCGGAGATCCGGATCGACGGCGACACCACGGAGTCGGCGGTGAGGTCGGCGGCCACGTCGAGCAGCCTGCGCCGCAGGCTCGCCGGCCTGTCCGCGGCCGTGGTGTGCAGGTCGAAGATCGACGTCCGGATCTCGCGCACCGTGCGGTCGAGCTGCTCGACCGAGTGCTGGACCCGCCCCCGCGCGTGCTCGTCGGTGATCCTGCGCAGGGTGCCCTGCAGGCTCATGCCGGTGGCGAACAGGCGCTGGATCACGTGGTCGTGCAGGTCCTGCGCGATGCGGTCGCGGTCGGCGAGCAGGTCGAGCAGCCGCTGGTTGCGCTGCTTGTCGGCGAACTCGAGCGCGACCGCGGCCTGGTCGGCCAGCGACGCGAGCATCGGCAGCTGCTCGTCGACGAACGCGGCCGAGCCCTTCGGGCGTGCGACGACGAGCATCCCGCCCGCGCCCGACGCGCTGCTCACCGGCACCGCGACGGCGGGCCCGAACCCGCCGGAGCTGACCCCCGGCTCGGACAGCGCCAACGAGAGATCGGGCAGGATGCGCGGGTCGCCCCCGCGCAGGATCTCGGCCAGCACGGACCCGCCCCGCGTGTCCACCGCCAGCCCGGAGAGCCCCTCGGCCCTCGGCCCGGAGACCACGCTGACCGACACGACGTCCAGCGCCTCGCCGGGCAGCAGCAGGAGCGCGTCCTCGGCCCCGGCCAGCTCGCGAACGCGCCGCACGATCAGCGCCAGCGTCGCGTCGACGGAGGCTCCCCCGAGCAGCTCGCCGTTGATCTCGGCGACCGCGCCGAGCCAGCGCTCCCGCATCCTCGACTTCTCGAACAGCCTGGCGTTGTCGACCGCGACCCCGGCCGCGGCGGCGAGCGCCTGCAGCACCACCTCGTCGTCGGCCGTGAACTCGGCACCGTCCCGCTTCTCGGTGAGGTAGAGGTTGCCGAAGACCTTGTCACGCACGCGGATCGGCACGCCGAGGAAGCTGTGCATCGGCGGGTGGTTGCGGGGAAAACCCACGGAAGCCCGGTGTTTCGACAGGTCCGCGACGCGCACCGGCCGCGGGTCCTCGATCAGCACGCCGAGCAGGCCCCGCCCCTCTGGCAGGTGCCCCATCGACGCCCTGGTCTCCTCGTCGATGCCGACGTAGACGAACTCCGACAGCCCGCCCTCGTCCGACAGCACGCCGAGCGCGCCGTACTGGGCGTCCACCAGGTCCGCGGCGGCCTGCACGATCCGCTGCAGCGTGGAGTCCAGTTCCAGCCCGGTCGCGACCGCGAGGACGGCGTCGAGCAGGCCCTGCAGGCGGTCCCGCGTCCTGACGATTTCCGCGAGCCGTTCCTGCACCTCGTGCAGCAGCTCGTCCAGCCGCAGCCCGGCGAGCGCGCTCGCCTCGGGCTTGCGGCCGCCGGTGTCCCCCGACGGCGCCGAATCTGTGGGCATGCGGTCTCCGATCGTGCAATGGCCCCCTGCTTCACACCACCATTGACGTCGTGCGCTGCGCTCACGTTATGCCTGTCCGCACGCCTGCTCAACCATCGTCACCTACCCAGTCGCAGGAGCAGCTGAGGACTGCCGCCCAGCCCGCACGAGCGGACCAGCCGCTGCCGGAACTCCCGGAACTGAAACGGGCTGATCTGGGGGGCCGCGGTGAAGCCGAGCGCACGGGCGGCGAGTGACGCCTCCTGCATGGCGGCACCGGCGAGCACCTGGTCCCTTCGCCCGTCGGACGTGGTGACGACGAGCAGCCCGGCCTCGAGGGTCTGCTTGCGACGCGCCGGGGCGAACGAGCGCACCGGCACCAGCCGCACGCCCGGCATCGTGCCGGTCCGCACCACCTCGGCGAGGGGCTCCTCGGGCAGTTCGGCGAGATCGACGGCGTGCCGGTGCCGCGTGCGGTCGAAGATCGCGCGAAACCGGCGGACGTCGGTGCCGGTGGGGCGATGCCTGCCCGGCGCCGTGACCCTGGCGACCAGCGCGGGCCGCCCGGGCTCACCCAGCAGGACCGTCTCGGGAAGCCAGCCCAGCACCCGCGCGGCCACCACCACACCGGCAAGGGCCGCGCCGCAGGCGATGACCCGGTCGCGGCCCACGCCCTCGGGGTGCCAGCTCGACGCGCCGAACCGCTCGGAGAGCTCGGCCCGGTCGCCGCGGACCTCGAGTGACCACGGGCGGCCGACACCGCAGGGGTAGGAGTTCATCGCCGCGCGCACCAGCACGTCGCGCTCCTGGGCCGACCACGCGTGCAGCGCGGGGCGGGTGAGCAGGGGGCCGGTCGTCATCGGCTCGCTCCTTCTG
Source organism: Prauserella endophytica (assembly GCF_005146945.1). Classification (GTDB taxonomy): domain Bacteria; phylum Actinomycetota; class Actinomycetes; order Mycobacteriales; family Pseudonocardiaceae; genus Prauserella_A; species Prauserella_A endophytica. The sequence goes on along the minus strand of NZ_SWMS01000006.1, from coordinate 191,576 downwards.
CCGGGGGGCTGCGTCCCTGGTCACCAGGATCGGCTTTCCCCGGCCGTCAGGGCAGCGGCACTCGTCACCGGCCACCAGGGCACAAGGTCCCTACCGGCCGCCGCGTGACCGTCCACAATGGTGTGGCCGGCCGCCTGCCCGCGCGGCCGCCGGGCTTCGGGCGCGAGAAACACGTACCGTGCGTAGTAGTGCCAGCAAGATCACGCGCGAAGGGCGACGATGACTCCGAACACAGCCACCGTCGAGCGCATGGGGACGGGCGACCTCATGACGCTGGCGTCCGATCTGGGCGTACCACCCATGCAGATCGCCGGGATCCTGGTGCTCGACGGCGGGGCCGCGCTCGACGTCGACGCCGTGCGCAAGGCCATCGCGGAGCGGGTGCGGGGCGTCCGCCGCTTCCGGCAGCGCCTCGTGCGCACCCCACCGGGGTTCGGCAGGCCGTACTGGACCGACCACGCCGGGTTCCGCGTGGACGACCACGTGCGGCACGTGCACTGCCCGGAGCCGGGTGACGACACGGCACTGCTCGCCGTCGCCACGGACGCCGTCACCGAGCGGCTGCCCCGCGACCGGCCGCTCTGGTCGGCCACGTTCGTCACCGGGCTGGCCGGCGGCGACGCGGCGCTCGTGTTCGTCCTCCACCACGTGCTCACCGACGGCATCGGCGGGCTCGCCGCGCTCGCGCGGATCGCCGACGGCATACCCGCGCCGGACGACCCGGCGTTCCCCCGACGACCGCCCGGCAGGTGGCAGCTGCTCACCGACGCCACGCGCGACCGTGTGCGGGCGCTGCGCGGGCTCGGCGCCGTGCCGCGGCGGGTGAGAGGCGCGCTGAGGGAACTGCGGCTGCGGGAGACCTCGTCGGCGCCCCGCTCGTCACTGAACCGGCCGACCAGCCCGAACCGGCGCTTCGCCGTGGCAAGGGCCGACGTCAAGGCGCTGCGGGCCACCGCGCGGACGCACGGCGGGACGCTCAACGACGCCGTGCTCGCCGCGGGGACCGGCGCGCTGCACGGGCTGCTGCGTGCCCGCGGCGAGCACGTGGACAACCTCGTCGTGTCGATGCCGGTGTCCACCCGGGGCCGCGACGCGGGCGCGCACCTGGGCAACCACGCGTTCTCGGTACCGATCGAGCTGCCCGCGGCCGGGGACACGCTGGAGCGGCTGACCTCGATCGCGTGGCTGACCCGGCGCCGCGTCGGCGTCGCCCGCGGCGCCTCGGGCCGGCTCGTGAGCCCGGTCTTCCGGCTGCTGGCGCGGCTCAAGCTGCTGCAGTGGTTCGTGGACCACCAGACCGTGCTGTCGACGTCGATCACCTACCTGCGCGGCCCGTCGGCGCGGCTGTCGTTCCTCGGCGCGCCGATCCGGGAGGTCATCCCGATCTCCACGGTCAAGGGCAACATGACGGTGTCGTTCGTGGCCCTGTCCTACGGCGGGCGGCTGACCGTCACGGCGGTCACCGACCCCGAGCAGGTCACCGACCTGCCGGTGCTGATGGACGCGCTGCGCGACGAGCTGGCCACGCTCTCCGGCGGGCCGGGCACGGGGGCCCCGGCCACGCCGGCCACCACCGAGCACGCCGACGCAGAGAAGGAGCGATCGTGAGCATCCCCGAGCTGGGCAGCGGCCCCGTCGTCGCCGGAGTCGACGGCTCGTCGGCGGCGCTGCGGGCCGTGCGGTGGGCCGCCGACGCGGCGGCGCGCCACCGCGTCCCGCTGTACCTCGTGCACGCCGCGGGCTACCCCGACCTCTACGCGGGCGAGAGCATCCCGCCCCCCGCGGCGTTCAGGGAGGACCTGCGCAGGCAGCGGTGGGAGTTCCTGCACACAGCACGCGCGACGGCCGCGGAGGCGGAGCCGGGACTGGACGTCCACACACTGTTCGAGACCGACCCGCCCATTCCCACACTGATCCACGCGTCGAAGTCGGCGCGCATGCTCGTGCTGGGCTCGTCGGGGCACGGCGGGCTCTACGGCCTGCTGGTCGGCTCCACCACGCTGGCGCTGGTGAGCCACGCGCACTGCCCTGTGGTGTCGGTGCGCGGCGACGGTCCGCCGCTGCCCGCCAGGGACGACCAGCGACCCGTGGTCGTCGGCATCGATGGCAGCCCGCTGAGCGAGCGGGCCATCGGCCATGCGTTCGACGAGGCGTGCTTCCGCGGCGTGGAGCTGGTGGCCGTGCACACGTGGAGCGACGCCGACACAGAGGTCTTCAGCGAGGCACGGATGGCCTTCGACTGGGAGCCGATGCGCGACGCCGAGGAGCGCCGCCTCGCCGAGCGGCTCGCGGGTTGGCGAGAGCACTACCCCGACGTGAGCGTGCGGCGGGTGCTGGTGAAGGACCGGCCGAGGCACGAGCTGCTGGAGTGGAGCCGGCGGGCGCAGCTCGTGGTGGTCGGCAGCAGGGGCCGGGGCGGTTTCCGCGGCCTGCTGCTCGGATCCACGAGCCAGGCTCTGATCCACAACGCCGAGTGCCCGGTGATGATCGCCCGCCCTCGTCCCGCGAAGGGCTGAACCCGCCGGTCAGCGCGGCACGAGCAGGATCCACACGGGGCCTTCCGCGAGCGGCAGCGGCTCGCCGGAGGCGGTCGTGAACGTGGTGCCCTCCCCCGCCGAGGGCCGCGACCACGTGCCCGGGAAGGCCCTGCCGTCGCGCAGGACGGTCACGGGGCCGGTGCCGACCGTCCGCGCGACCGGCGACACGGAGCCCGCCGCGTCCTCGACGGCGCCCTGGCGGATCGCGACCCGTTGCACGACCACGGTCGCGGCGGCCGCCTGCCCTGCCTCCGTCGTGAGCAGCGGCGATCCGTCGAGCCACACGTGCCAGCGGGCGTCCCGCCGCGCCCAGCGGAACTCGTAGGAGGCGGCCCGGAAGCCGACCGCGTGGCTCGCGGTGGGCGTTCCTCCGCCCGGGGCGGGACCGGTGTCGAGGACGTGGCGCGGCCCCGGCCCGGTGCCCGCCGGCAGCAGGTCCGGCCGCGCGAAGAGGTTGTGCGGCCTGGGCCGGGCACCGTCCCGGAAGTACGCGCGGGGCACGCGCCGCTCGGTCACCGTGGTCATCGAGGCGCGGCGCAGCAGCGGCAGGATCTCGGGTGCGGCGCCGGAGAAGGCCAGCGTGGGATGCCCGTACTGGGCGAGCAGCTCGACGTCGGTCTCCCGCGCGCTGCGCACCGGGCCCACGACCCGCGGCAACCGCGAGGAGTACACGGCGGCGAGCCGGGTCAGGCCGCCCTCGACCGGTTCGACGTAGACGACGTCGGCGGCGGAGAGCCCGGTCTGCGGGCGCGCAGCGGCGACGTTGTCGATCTTCACGACGAGGACGCGGTCGGCGGGCGCGGGCGTGGTGACCGCCGAGGAGCCCCGCTGGGGCGCGCCGGGGCGGGTGGGGGCGTCGTCGCCGAACAGCAGGAGCGCGGCGACGGCGGCGCCCACGACGGCGAAGACGGAGACCGCGGCGATGAGCTGGCGGATGGGCTTGCCGGGCACGGGCCACCTCCTCCCGGATGCTGTCCGCTCACTAGCACGACAACGAGCGAGCGGACGGCCGGATCCGCTCGGTGGGGTTTCCGGGAGCGTGGGCGCCGGGTTCACCCGGTCGGCGGCAGAGGTCTCGACCACCGCCGGTGTGTCAGCGGCGGCTCCACTCGCGCTCGACCCGCGCCCATTCGCGTGCCCACTGCGCCGCGCGCAGCCGCGCGAGCACGCCGCGCACGGCGAGGAACACCAGCCCGCACAGGGCGACGACGCCGAGCCATGCCGAGATCGCGACGCTCGCGGCGTCGGTGGCCGCACCGGCCCTGGTGATCGGCGGGCTCGTCAGCTCGCCGCTGTCGTCGAGCCAGACGGGGACCTCCGTGCCGCGCGTGCTGCCCCGGTAGGCGCTCACCTCGCCGACCTGCTCGGTGCCGTCGGGCCGTTCCCAGCGCGCGAGGACCCCAACGCTCTCCAGCTCGCCCGTGGTCATGCTCACGGGCGCGTCGGCCAGCAGCACCGCCGTGGCCCGGTGTTTGGACTCCGCCTCCTGCTCGGCAACCGCGAGCCTGCTCGCGTAGGTCTCGCTGCCCAGCGAGGCGACCACGGGGATCGAGAACAGGACGAGCAGGAGGAGAATCACGAGCAACCGCGACTCGAGGCGGTCCCCCGGCCTCGCCAGCGGATTACGGCCGACGAACAGCCGCCGCCACAACCGCGCGGTTCTTCCAGATGATGCCACCAGTGACCGACCCCCTTCGCCCGGCGGCCCCATCGTCAGTCGCCGGTTCAACATCCGACACCGACATTATTCCCGGGACGAGGTCTGGTGTTTCAACGTAATCGTCCGCTGGACCACACCAATGTGTTGTGAGAATGGCGACAGACACACGCTGTGTCACCGCTTTGGCCCAATCGCAGCCCGCTCAGAGAAGTGTCCACAATGGATCGGACCAGCGTCGGGGCCGGACGACGGCGACCGGGCAGCGCGCCCCGTGCACCAGTTCACGGGCCGCGGCCGGCTCGGGCGCGACGCGCGGATCGAGCGGCGGCACGTCGCACACGTGCGTCAGGCGCAGGGCGGCGCCGGTCCGCGCGGCCTCGAACGCCGTCCAGCGCACCGCGGCGAGCGCGGCGGCCGAGCCGTCGACGCCGACCACGATCGGCAGCGGCAGCGGGCTCTCGCGGGCCGGCGCCTCCAGCGGAGCGGACTGGTCCAGCGGGGTCAGGGTGCTCAGAGGGTCCAGCTCTCACCTCGCGCTCTCCGCGTCCAGGCTCCCGTCCCAGCCGGAGCGCGACTTAGGCGCTGTCCGGCGGATCATGTACTTGTGATGGCGCCGAGTTGCTTATCGCAGGCCTGGTCGCGCTCAGCGGCAAGGCTTCCTTTCCCCGGGTGCGGGCAGGACGGCCAGTACGGTGTCCGCGATGTTCCGCAGTGTCTCCGGGGTCAAACCGGCCTTGCCTACCGCCTCGATACCGCGAACCACCGACAACAGCAGTGCCCCCAACTGCTCGGGGTCTGCGGCCCTATCGATGTCGCCATGACGCTGGGCGGCGCTGACCTCCGCTCGCAGCAGGGCCAGGAGTCTCGTCATGGTATCGGCCGTACGTCCGGCGATCGCCGGATCGTGCTGGGCCAACTCCGCTGCACCTTTGGCCACCAGGCACCCCCGGCGTTCGGTGTCGGAAGCGGCGTTTTCAGCCATCAGGCGCACGTATCCCGACAGCCGGGCCAGTGCCTCTGCGTCCGGGCCGCCTGTCAGTTGCCCTTCGGCCACCTCGACGACTGAGGCACACCAGTCATCGAACACGCGATGGAACAGCTCGCGCTTCCCTCCGAAGGCGCCGTACAAGCTGCCTTTGCCCAGGCCGGTCGCCTGGGCAATGTCATCCATCCGCGTTCCGGCGTAGCCGGTCGTCCAGAACTGCTCCCGGGCCCTGGCTAGGACTTGCTGTTCGTCGAATGCGCGTGGCCTGGGCATGGCCTGAGCCTACCCATTCTTGACTCGATCGTCCATTACGCTTACGTTGTGGACGATCCATTCCATAACTTGAGGGGTTCGACATGCCGGGTGTACTGCGGGAGAAGGTCGCTGTGATCACCGGAGGGACCAGCGGGATCGGACTGGCCATAGCCCACCGCTTCGCCCGAGAGGGCGCACGGGTCTTTGTGACAGGCCGGGACGCCGACCGCCTCGATGCGGCGGTCAAGGAGATGGGTCCGGCGGCCACCGGCGTACGAGCGGACGTCTCGGCGCTGGCCGACCTGGACGCCCTCTACACGCGAGTCCGTGACGAGGCTGGACGCATCGACGTGCTGGTGGCAAATGCGGGAATCGCCGCGGACGCCGCTCTCGGCTCTCACACCGAGGCGAACGTTGATCTGGTCCTCGCTGTCAACGTCAAGGGCCCGCTGTTCACCGTTCAGAAGGCGCTTCCGCTGCTGGCGGAGAACGCCTCCATCCTGGTCATCGGCTCAAGCAACAGCGTGCGGCCCAATGAGGGCCTCGAGGTTTACAGCGCCTCGAAGGCGGCGGTGAGCAACCTCGTGCACAACTGGGCGCGCCAGTCACGGGAACGTCGGTTCCGGGTGAATGTGCTCAGCCCGGGACCCACCAGGACCCCTGGCCTGCTGAGCGCCGCAGGGTCGGCTGCCGACCAGTTCGCCGAAGCCACCGTGCCACTGGGGCGGCTGGCCGAGCCCGAGGAAATCGCCGATGCTGCCCTGTTCCTGGCTTCGGACGCCTCGTCGTTCATCACCGGTGCCGAACTCTTCGCCGACGGCGGCTACACCCGGGCCTGAACGACGGAAATGCCCTAGGCGCGACCCATGCCCCACCCAACGAGCGGCTGGTCGGAAAGTCACATGATCCCGCCGGACGATGCCTGGGGACGAACTGCCCTGGTTCGCCCACGTCCCGGCCTGGCGGCCAAGGCCGAGCGGTATAGGGCGTTATACGGGCCATTTCGGTACTCGGCAGATCTTCCCGTGTCACTCACAACGGTGACAGACTGTTGACCTGTTCCAGTCCTGGCCGGTTCACGCATGGCACGAGGGAGTGCCCCATGACCCAGGCACGTGCACTGATCTCCGGACCCCGACGGTTTCTCTCGGCCGCGGCCGCCCTGCTGGCCACGCTCACGGTCACCACCGCCTGCGGAGGTGACGGGGGCGGCGGCGACCAGCAGGGCGAGGGTCCGGTCACCGTCCGCGTCGGGGTCATCCCCATCTCCGATGTCGCCCCGCTCTACGTCGGCAGGGAGCAGGGCTTCTTCGCCGACGAAGGCCTGCGGGTGGAACCGCAGGAGTTCGCGGGCGGCGCCGAGATCCTGCCCGCCGTGCAGAGCGGCGACCTGCAGTTCGGCTTCTCCAACACCACGTCGCTGCTGATCGCGGCGAGCCGGGGCCTGCCCGTGCGCATCCTCACGCAGGGCGTGCAGGAGGCGGCCACCGAGCAGCAGTCGTGGTCGCACATCTGGGTCCGCGCCGACAGCGGCATCACCACGCCGAAGGACCTGGAGGGCAAACGGATCAGCCTCAACACCCTGCGCAACATCACCGAGGTGACCGCAAAGGCGGCGCTGGAGAAGCACGGCGTGGACATCTCGACGCTGCAGTTCGTGGAGGTGCCATTCCCCGAGGCGAACGCCGCGCTCGAACAGGGCGAGGTGGACGCCATCTACGTCGTCGAGCCGTTCGACACGGTCGCCAGGCAGAGCGGCGCGCGCCCGATCGTCGCACCGCTGTACGAGACGGAGCCGAGCCTCACGGTCGCCACGTACTTCACCACCGAGCAGTACCTCGCGGACAACGCCGACGTGGCTGAGCGCTTCGCGCGGGCCATGAACAGGTCGCTGGAGTACGCCGGCAGCCACCCCGGCGCCGTGCGTGAGGCGCTGGGCACCTACACCCAGATCCCGGACGAGCTGATCGGCGAGGTCCGGCTCGCGCAGTGGGGCACCGACCTCAACCGGCCCTCCATCGAGCTGATGAGCGAGCTGAGCCAGAAGTACGGCCTGCTGGAGCAGCCGCCGGACCTCGACGAGCTGATCTGGACCCCCGGCGGGAACTGATGGTGGCCCAGCGGGTGCGTGCCGCCCGGCCGCGGGCGCGCACCGTCGCGCAGACGTGGTCCGGGGTCGCGGCCGTGCTGTTGCTCGCCGAGGTGGCCGCCCGGACCGGACTGCTGCCCCGGCGCTACTTCCCGCCGGTGACCGAGATGTTCGCGGAGCTGGGCCGGCAGACCACCGAGACGTCGTTCTGGTCGGCGGTCGGGCAGACGCTGCAGGGGTGGGCGCTCGGGCTCGGAATCGCGGCGGCGTTCGCCGTGCCGATCGGGATGCTGCTCGGCACGAGCGCCGTGCGGTACCGGGCGTTCCGGGTGATCATCGAGTTCCTCCGGCCCATCCCGTCGGTGGCGCTCGTCCCGCTCGCGATCCTGGTCTACGGCGTGGGGCTGGAGAGCAAGGTGTTCCTCGCGGCCTTCGCCGCTTTCTGGCCGCTGCTGATCCAGACCCTCTACGGGATGCAGGACGTCGACCCGGTCGCGCTCGACACCGCGCGCGTGTTCCGGCTCGGCCGCGTCGAACGGCTCACGCGCGTGGTGCTGCCGGGCGCGGTGCCCTACGTCGCGACGGGCCTGCGCATCTCGTCGTCGGTGGCGCTGATCCTCGCGGTGACGGCCGAGCTCGTGATCGGCTCCCCCGGACTCGGCAGGGAGATCAACGCCGCGCGCGTCGGCGGGGCCACGGACCTGCTGTACGCGCTCATCATCGTCACCGGCCTGCTCGGCTGGGTGCTCAACGCGCTCTTCGCCGCGGGCGAGCGGCGCGTCCTGCACTGGCATCCGTCCCAGCGGGGTGCGCGATGAGGGGATCCCGCCGCGGGTTGCTGCTCATCGCACTCGAGATCGCCGTGCCGCTCGCCGCGCTCGCGGCGTGGTGGGTGTGGTCGGCGGGCGCGGACAGCTTCTACTTCCCGCCGCTGGCGGACATCCTCGTGACGTTCGCGGACACGTGGGTGTTCGAACGGGTCGGCAGCGACGTGGTGCCGAGCCTCGCGCGCCTGGCCGCCGGGTTCGGAATCGCCGTGCTGGCCGGGGTCGCGCTCGGCACCGCGCTCGGGCTCTCGGAGACGGCCCGCCGTGTCGCCGGCCCGATCGTCGAGTTCGGCCGGGCCGTGCCGCCGCCCGCGCTGCTGCCGTTCGGGATGCTCGTGCTCGGCGTCGGCGACACCATGAAGATCTTCGTCATCGCCGTGGTGTGTGTCTGGCCGGTCCTGCTCAACACCGTCGACGGCGTGCGCGGGGTCGACCCGACGATGCTCGACACGGCGCGGGTCTACGGCATCACGGGCACGGAGCGGCTGCTGCGCATCGTCTGGCCCTCGGCGCTGCCGCAAGTGTTCGCGGGCATGCGCACGAGCCTGTCGCTCGCGCTGATCCTCATGGTGATCAGCGAGATGGTGGCCAGCACCGAGGGAATCGGCTACTTCGTGCTGGAGTCACAGCGCTCGTTCGCGATCCCGGAGATGTGGTCCGGAATCCTGCTGCTCGGCCTGCTCGGCTACCTGCTCAACGCGGGGCTTGCGCTCGTCGAGCGGCGCGTGCTCAGGTGGCATCGAGGGGCCAGGGCCAGTGCGCTGCGGTGACTGCGAGGAAAGGGTCCGTCGATGCTCGACGTGAGCGGTCTGTCCAAGACGTACGGCGAGGGCGAGCGGGTGACGCACGCCATCGCCGAGCTGAGCTTCTCCGTCGCCGAGGGCGAGTTCGTGTGCGTGGTCGGGCCGTCCGGCTGCGGCAAGACCACGCTGCTGCGATGCATGGCGGGGCTGCTGGCGCCGACGTCGGGGCGGGTCACCCTGCGCGGGCACGTGGTGGACGGGCCGCCGGAGCAGATCGGCTTCGTGTTCCAGGAGTACAGCCGCTCGCTCATGCCGTGGCTGTCCCTGCGCGACAACATCGCCCTGCCGCTGCGGCACAAGGCGCTCGGCAGGGACGAGCGGAACCGGCTCGTCGAGGACGCCGTCGAGTCGGTGGGGCTCACCGGGTTCATGGACCACTACCCGTGGGAGCTCTCCGGCGGCATGCAGCAACGCGTCGCGATCGCGCGGGCGCTGGCCTACCAGCCCGAGATCCTGCTCATGGACGAGCCGTTCGCGTCCGTGGACGCGCAGACCAGGGCCGACCTGGAGGATCTGGTGCTGCGCGTGCGCACCGCCTACGGCGTCACCGTCGTGTTCGTGACCCATGACATCGACGAGGCCGTCTACCTCGGCGACCGCGTCGTGGTGCTCACCCCGCCGCCCACGGCGGTGCAGGAAGTGCTGCCCGTCGGCCTGCCGGAGCCGAGGGACCAGGTGGAGACCAAGGAACTGCCCGAGTTCGCCCACCTGCGCGCGCACATCTTCCGTTCCATCAAACGCAAACAGCCCGACGCCCCAGACCTCCCGACCCCCACCTGAACCCGCGAGTCCCCCGCTCCAGCCCGCGAGTCCCCCGCTCCAGCCCGCGAGTCCTGCGTTCCCGACCGCGAGTCGTGCGATAACGAACTGGACAGTCGGCTTTACACCCCTCTGTGTGAAGGCCAGACTGCTGGGCGTCACCGTCAAGGGCCGACGTACTTGGGGGGAACCGTGTCATCGCCGAGTCCCGCGCGGGGTGGCGCTCCGCGCAGGAGTGTGGCCGCCGGTGCCGCGCTCGCCGCACTCGTGCTGCCCGTCGCCGGCGCACTGGTACCGGAGGCGGCCGGCACCGTCGCGGTCGCCCTCGCCGGCCGCGGCCAGGCGGTGCCGCTGCCGCCGGAGACCGCGGACGCGGCCTGGTGGAACCTGCTGTTACTCGCCTGCGTCGGCACCGCGCTGTGGCTGGGCGCCTCCGCGGCCCGGTGGTGCGCGTGCGGGCCGAGGTCGTTCCAGGCCGCGTGGCTCGCCCGGGTCGCGACGGTCGTCACCGTGGCCGCCGGGGCGCTCGCGAACCTCCTCCTTCTGCTGGTGACCTCGTGGCCTGGCACCGCGGCATGGGCGCTGGACGGCGCGGCCGCCGCGACCGTGCTGGAGTTCAGCGCGCTGCTGCCGGCCGCCGCGATCGGCCTCGCCGGAGTCGGCGCACTGCTGTGGCGCTGCGTCGCCCACTCCCCCCGATCACTCGCGGAACGCACCGCGCAGCGGCCGCGGACGTGCCCGCCCCGGCCGCTGGAGGCCGACGACCCGCCCGCCCCGCGCGACGGCGAGCCGGGCGCGACCCGCTGGCGCGACGCCTACACCGTGCCCGGTGTCGACCCCGCCGAGATCAGCAGGAAGTGGGCGGAAGGCACCGACACCAGCGGCGTGTGCCTGTCCGGCGGAGGGATCCGCGCGGCGAGCGTCGCGATGGGCGCGCTCCAGTCGCTGCGCACCGAGCTGCTCGAGGCCGACCACCTCGTGTCGGTCTCGGGCGGCGGCTACACGGCGGGTGCGCTGCAGCAGGCGCTGACCGACGCCGGCGCTCCGCCGCCGGGCGAGCCGGTGCGCGATCCCGCCACCGTGTTCACCGAGGGCAGCGCCGAGCTGCACCACGTGCGCAGGCACTCCAGCTACCTCGCCGACACCCCGGCCCGCATGCTGGCCGCGCTCGGCCGGATCGCCAGGGGCCTGCTGCTCTCCCTGACCGTCCTGTTCGGACCCGCCGTGGTGCTCGGCGTCCTCATCGGACTCTTCTACCACGCCGTGCCGCTGACCGAGCTCACGCTCGACCCGCTGCGCTATCCGGTACCGCGCACGGGCTCGCTCGTCGCGCTCGGCGTGCTGTCGGCGGGCACGTTCCTGCTCGCGCTGTTCACGCGCGGCGCCGCCGATCGCCGAGCGCGCTCGGCCCGCGTCGTGCCGCCGCTCGTCGCGATCACGGTCGTGCTCGCCGCCCTCACCCTCGTGGTGCCGCTGCTGGTGTGGACGGCCGAGTGGCTGCTGACGCACGCGGGCCGGGTCGCCGGAATCGGCGGTCCACTCGGGACGGTGATGCTGACCTACCTCGCCGCCGTCGCGTCGATGTTCTGGCGGCACCGGGCGTTCCTCGGCAGGCAGGCGCGAGGACTGTTCCGGCGGGGCACCGGCGGCATTCCCGCTGCGCTACCGGGCGGGGTCCTGCAACGGCTGCTGGTGATCGTCACCACCGGCGTGCTCGCGGTGGTGTGGCTGCTGCTGTTCGCGGGCTCGGCGACGACGCTGGGCGACGAGGCCGCGCTGTGGTCAGCCGCGCTCGTCGCGGCGGTGGTGCTCGTGCTCGGCGGGGTGTTCGACGTGACGTCGCTGAGCCTGCACCCCTTCTACCGGCAGCGGCTCGCGTCGGCATTCGCCGTGCGGAGGGTCCGCCGCGACGCCGACGGCCAGGTGGTCGCCGTGCCCTACGACCCCGCCGAGCGCACGTCGTTGTCGCACTACGGCGCCAGGCCACGGGGGTTCCCCGAGGTCGTGTTCGCCGCGTCGGCGAACCTCACCGGCGAGAACCGCACTCCCCCGGGTCTCGACGCGGTGTCCTACACGATGAGCGCCGAGTGGACGGGCGGGCCGGACGTCGGCTGGGTCCGCACCGGCGACCTCGAGGCGGCGGTGACGCCCCGCTTCCGCCGCGACCTCACCGTGCAGGGCGCGGTGGCGGTGAGCGGTGCCGCGTTCGCCTCGGCGATGGGTAGGTCGAGCCGCTGGTTCCAGGTGCTGCTGGCCGTGTCCGGCGCCCGGCTCGGCGCGTGGCTGCCGAACCCGAAGTTCGTGCGGCACGCCCACCAGGCCGCCGAGGAGGGCAACTGGGCGCATCCGTGGTTGCCGAGGGCGCGCAGGCTGCCGTACCTGCTGCGGGAGGTCTTCGGCGTCCATCCGCACCGCGACCCGCTGCTGCACGTCACCGACGGCGGGCACTACGACAACCTCGGCCTCGTCGAGCTCTTCCGCCGCCGCTGCACGCTCATCTACTGCGTCGACGCGAGCAACGACGCGCCACCGACCGCGGGCACGCTGGCCCAGGCGCTCACACTGGCCAGGCACGAGCTGGGCGTGCGCGTGGAGCTCGACGACCCGTGGCCGGCCGAACCCGGCCAGGTGGACCACGTGCCCGGAGCCGAGCAGCTCACCCTCGCGGGCAGGCTCACGGCCTCGCCGCTCATCACGGGCACGGTCCACTACCCGCCGGAGAGCGGGCTCGCGGCCGAGGTCACGGGCAGGCTCGTGGTGGCAAGGGCCGTGCTGTTCCCGGAGCTGCCGTACCAGCTGCTCTCCTACGCCGCGCACCATCCCGAGTTCCCGAACGACAGCACGGGCGACCAGTGGTTCGACGACGCCAAGTTCTCCGCCTACGCCGAGCTGGGCAGGCGCATCGGCGCGAAGGCCCGCGAGGCCGCGCGGCCCCCGGTGGAGCCGAGCCCGGAGCCGGCGCTGGCCACGCCCTGACCGCGGCGTGCGCTGGGCGACTCCGGCCTGGTCGAAATCACCGGTGATGGCTACCGGCTCGCCGTGGCCGCGAGCGCCAGGCAGCCTGGGGGCCCCTGCAGTGAAGGCCACCATCACTGCGTTGAACGCAGTGATGGTGGCCTTCACTGCACAGCGCTTGCCCCTAGTTGAGGCTTGCCAGATACCGCTGCAGCTTCTCCGGCTCGAAGAACCACTCCGCGAGGTCGGCCGGGTTGTTCATGCCGTTGGCGAACCGGTCGGCGACCGCCTGGTTCTCCTGTGCGATGCCGAGGACCTGCTGGACGTGCTCGGGCGGCGGTTCGAGCATGGTGTTGGTGAACTTGGTGACCCACTGCGCGTGGTCCCAGTAGGACTCGAAGGTCTGCCGCATCCAGTCCGCGTCGAACGGCCGGTCACCGCGCGACAGGATTCCCTCGAGGTAGTACTGAGCGCACCGCGCGGCGTTGTTGGAACCCTGCCCGGTGATCGGGTCGTTGGCCACCACCACGTCGGCCATGCCGAGCACGATCTGGCCCGATGGGAGCTCGCCGACGGGGTTGCGCACGATCGGCGTGTAGCCGCCCACGAGCGTGCCCCGCTCGTCGGTGAGCTCCGCGTCGCGGAACCGTTCGTACTCCCACGGGAAGTGCTTCCGCATGTTCTCGAGCTGGCGCCGCCACACCTCCTGCGAGCCGGGCTGGTCGCGGAAGCAGTCGAAGTCGCCGCCGGGGATGCCGGCCATGAAGACGATGTCGCACGCGCCGCTGAGGGTGTAGCCGGGGATGTTGATGTTCTCCCCGGTGCCAGGCGAGTTGTTCATCCACACGTCGATGGAGCCGGGGGGCCGCTCCGGCCGCTGTCCGGCACCGTGCACATAGGACACCGACAGTGCCCGCTGCGGCCGGGTGTACCGCGAGCGCTCGTTGTCGCGGTCGAAGAGCTGCACGAGCTCACCCTTGCCCGCCGCGACGATCGTGAGCTCGTACATGCGGGCGAGCGCGTTCAGGTCGGCCGTGGTGACGCCGTGGATGACGACCTTGCCGCTCCGCTCCTCGAACAGCTCGAGCCACTCGGCCATCTTCACGCGCTGGTCCACCGACTGCGCGGGCCCCACCCACTCGCCCTCCCAGTTGAGGAGGCGGTTGCCATCGGGACCCGCGAGCGAAAGACCCTGATGGGTGATCGCCGGAGCCTTGTCGTCCCAGAGGTTGAGCCCGTGCGACCGCTCGATCGTCAGGGCGTCGTGGAACATACACTGGGTGGACAACACCCGGCCTGCCCGGATCTCGTCAGGAGTCCGCGCCGACATCATCGTGACGTCGTATCCGTGCTGCCGCAGCGTGAGCGCCAGCTGCAGCCCCGACTGTCCCGAGCCGACAATCAGAATCTTGCGCATCGAGACGCGAACCCTCCCAGTGTTCTGTTGTCCCGTCGCCCGTCCCCGTCCCTCAGCCCGAGACGCTCGCCAGGTACGCGGCGGCCTTCTCCGGGTCGAGGAACCAGTGCTGGAAGTCGGACGGATCCGTGAAGCCGTTCGCGAACCGCTTTGCCACGGCGGGGATCTGGCCAGCGGCTCCGATGATCTCCAGTACGTGCGGGGGCGGCGGCTGCAGCATCGCGTTCGTCCACTGTGTCACGTGCTGGGCGTAGTCCCAGTAGCGGTCGAACGTGCCCTGCATCCACTCACGGTCGAACGGCTTGTCGCCCCGCTCCAGGATCCGCTCGAGGTACACCGCCGCGCACTTGGCGGCGTTGTTGGAGCCCTGGCCGGTGATCGGGTCGTTGGCCACCACCACGTCGGCTATGCCGAGCACGGCGTTGCCCGACGGCAGCTCGCCGACCGGGTGCCGCACCACCGGGGTGTACCCGCCGGCGAGCGTCGCCTTCGGATCGGTGAGCTCCGCGTTCGCGCAGCGCTCGTACTCCCACGGCAGGTACTTCTGGACGAGACCGAGGAACCGCTCGAAGTGCTCCTGGGGCCCGGGCCGGTCCTGCCAGCAGTCCAGCGGACCGCCGGGGATGCCCTCGAAGAACAGGATCTCGCAGTTCCCGCTCAACGTGTAGCCGGGGATGACGAACAGCTCCCCGACCCCGGGGATGATGTTGAACCGCACCGCGGAGAAGTCCGGGTGTTCCGGCCTCGGCGTCATGCCGTGCACGTAGGCGACCGACAGCGCGCGCTGCGGCGTCGTGTACGGCGAGCGCGACGGGTCGCGGTCGAAGAGCTCCACGAGCTCGCCCTTGCCCGCCGCGACCACGACGAGGTCGTACATCCCGGCGAGCTTGTCCAGGTCGGCCGTGGTGACCCCGTGGATCACGAGCTTGCCGCCACGCTGCTCGAACAGCTCCAGCCAGCCGGCCATCTTCACGCGCTGGTCCACCGACTGCGCGTAGTCGTCCAGCCGCCCGACCCAGTCCAGCACCCGGCTCGAGTCGGGGCCCGCGATGGACACGCCGAGCCCCTCGACCTTGACGGTCTGCTCCTCCCACAGGTTCAGGCCGTACTTGCGCTCGTGCTCGAGCGACTCGTGGAACATGCACTGCGTGGACATGACCCGGCCCTTGCGGATCTCGTCCGGCGTGCGCGCCGACATCACCGTGACGTCGTAATCGTGCTCCCGCAGGCTCAGCGCGAGTTGCAGGCCGGACTGACCCGCGCCGACCACGAGGACCTTAGGCATGTGCTCTTACCCTTCCCGGTTCCGTCAGTTCCGCCAGCGACAACGTATACGTGACCAGCGCACGCAACGCCTCCGCGGTGGACGCCGGATCGCGAGCGTCACAGGTGATCAGCGGGACCGACGGGTCGAGGGCGAGGGCGTCCCTGACCTCGTCCAGGTCGTGCTCGATGGTGCCGTCGAAGCGGTTGACCGCGACGATGAACGGCAGGTCCGAGTCGTTCTCGAAGTAGTTGATGGCCGCGAACGACTGGTCGATCCGCCGGGTGTCCACCAGCACGATCGCGCCGAGCGCGCCGCGCGAGAGGTCGTCCCACAGAAACCAGAACCGAGCCTGCCCCGGCGTGCCGAACAGGTACAGCAGCAGGTCCGAGTGCAGCGTGATGCGGCCGAAGTCCATCGCCACCGTGGTGGTCGACTTCGTGCCGTCGGGCGGCAGGTCGTCGACGCCGGTGCCTGCCTCGGTCATCCAGGCCTCGGTGTTGAGCGGCGGAACCTCGGAGACCGAGCCGACGAACGTCGTCTTGCCGACCCCGAAACCACCGGCGATCACGATCTTCGCGGAAACCGTGAGCAGCCCGGCGTCGGCGTCGGTGTCCGAGGCCACGGCCGCCGCCTCAGACCGGTAGCCGCTTGAGTCCATCGAGGATCCTCTCGAGTACGTTCCGGTCGTGCTGGTAGGCGTGTGCCGTCGGGTGGATGTAGATCGCACCCTGCGCCGCGAGGTCGCTCACGAGGACCCGCACGACACCGAGCGGGATCGTGAGCAGGACCGACAGCTCGGCGATGGACACACGCGTGCGCGCACGCTCGTACAGCATGCGTGACTCCGGCATCAGCGAGTCACTCAGGCTCGGGTCGTAGTGCGGCACCGAGATCAGCGTCTCGACCAGCAGGTCGTACCGGGCCTTCGTTCTACCCCCGGTCAGCGCGTAAGGGCGGATCCGCTTGCTGCGCATCTTCTTGTGGTGCGCGGATCCGTTCTCTGTGGACACAGTGATCACTTCCTCGCCCGGGTCACGCCTGCGCCCGCCGGGCGGTCAGCACGCGTCGCAGATCGGCACGGATCTCGGGGGTCAGCGCGTGGCCGGCGTTCCGCACGAACTGTGTCATCTCGTACGCGACGACCTTCATGTCGCAGTCGGGGCCGGTGAGCACGGCGAGGCCGGCTCCGGAACCGATGCCCATGAACAGGAAGTAGCCGTGGGTGAGCCGGATGATGATCTGCTCACACGTGCCCTTGTCGAACAGCGTCGCGCTGTTGCGGGCGAGGCTCAGCAGGCCGCTCGCGATCGCGGCGAGCTGCTCCGCGTCCTCGTTGCTCACCGCCTCCGAGGCCGTCAACGGGAAGCCGTCGGCCGACATGATCAACGCGTGCGTGACACCGTGGACCTTGCGGACGAAGTCGTTGATCAGCCACGAGAAGTTCTGGCCCTGGGAGCTGTCGATGTCGGCTGTCACTGCTTTCCTTCAGAACTCGGGTCGGCTTCGTCACTGCTGCGCTGCTCGTCCCGGGCCGCCTGCTCCCCGTCGGAGAACGCGCCGAGGTCGGCGAGCAGCTGGTCGTGACCGGCCTCGATCGACTCGGCGTCGTCGGCCGGCGATGCGGCCGGCGTGACGTCCTTCTCCCCCGAGGGGTTCTTGAGGCTGCGCGACACGCGCCGGGGCAGCCCGCTGGCGGTGGTGCCGCCGACGACCGGCGACGACGGCACGTGCCGGGGCCGCGGCGACGGCGTGTCGTTGCGGTGCGCCCCGCGCCGGGGAAGCTCGCCGGAGATCGCGCCGGGCTCCTCGGTGAGCACGGCCGACGGCACCGGCTCTGGCTGGTCCTGCGGCGTGGAGTGGTTTCGGCCACCCTGCGCGAAGATCACGGTCTGGGTGCCCGACCACGTCGCCTCGGGCAGCTCCGACACGAGGCTCGCGGGCAGCAGCACGGTCGCGGTGGTGCCGTGGGGGACGCGGCGGTCGAGCGTCACGCGCATGTCGTGCCTGCCCGCGAGCCTGCGCACCACGGCGAGTCCCATGTGCCGCACGGCGTCGTCGTCGAGCACCGGCGCGTGCGAGAGCCGGTCGTTGAGCTCGCGCAACCGCTCCGGGGGGAGGCCGATGCCCTCGTCCTCGATGCGGACGAGCACGCTGCCCTGTTCCGTCAGGTGCGCGCTGACCCGCACCGGCGAGTTCGGCGGCGACTGGTTCGCGGCGTTGTCGAGCAGCTCCGCCAGGAGCCTGCTGAGGTCCTCGGCCGCGAAGCCGACCACGCCGAGGGAGACGATGCGCCCGATGGTGATCCGGGAGTACTGGTCGATCGACGACATCGCCGCGCGCACCGTGTCGACCAACGACGACGTCTCCGAGGACGTCTCGCTCGCGTCCCGGCCGGCCAGCACACGCAGGTTCTCCGCGTTGCGCCGCAACCGCGTCGCGAGGTGGTCGAGCCGGTACAGCTGGCTCAGGCGGTCGTGGTTGTCCTCCTTGGTCTCCATCTCCTCCAGCTGGGAGAGCAGGGAGTCCACGAGGTTGAGGTCACGCAGCGCGATGCTCGCGCAGATGTCGACCAGTGCTGTCTCGGGTGCGCCGTCCCGGATGTCGGGCTGATCGTGCTGTGGCGCCGCCGGAGCGGCCTCCAGCGCCGGTCTTTCCGAGAGGTACCGCGGTGGATCGAGAAACTGTGCCGCCGCCACCCGGGAACGGTCGAGCAGCACACGTGAGCGATCCAGGAATTCTCGCGCTCTCGCCCGCCTCGCCATGCATCCACTACTTTCTCGTCGCGTACGGGCCCTGTGGATTGGCCACCCCCGATGGCCAACGGACGCTATGCAAGCAGACACCGCGGTGCTTGTCCACAACCGGTCCCCGTTTCGTCGCTGGCAGTGAAACCCCGCTCCGCCGCTGGCCTCGGGCGATGCGCGCGGCCGTCACGGTCGGTACCGAAAGCCCCCGTTCCTCACCCGGATGTCGTAGTCGCGTTATGTGACCGGGCAACACCACCCTGCGTCGACAACCGGGTTCGGGCCTTGGCAAGATACGGGCCTCCGGGAGCAGCTTGCAGCTCGAGTGGCACGCGACCGTGGAAGGATCCTGAGTGAACTCCCAGACCACGCAGGTGGACGATCTCCGGCTCGTCGCACTGCCCAGCGCCCTCAACTGCAGCGACCTCTTCGTTCGCTTCTCGCTCACCGAGTGGTCGCTGCCCGCCATGCGCGACGACGTCACGAGAGCGGCACGCAGACTCGTGCAGGCCGTCATCGACACCACCGACCCGCGCGCGCCTGGCTTCGTGACGCTGCGGCTGCGGCTGGCGGGCGACTGCCTGGTCATCGAGGTGGAGGACGACCAGCTCGCGCGCAGGCACGACCGCGCGCCCACGGTGGACGGCAGGCAGACGGGCGCGGTGCCCATCGACGGCAGGGGGAAGCTCGTGTGGTGCGAGATCCCGTTGCCGGGCGGGATGTCGGCCTCGGGCGTGCGACTGCCGAGGCGGGACGAGCGACGCTCGCCGCTCGCGGGCGCCGACCTGCCGCCCGAACCGCCGCGGCCGGGCGGTCCCGATCCCGCACTGGTCGACCGCGTGCTGGTCGGCCTCAAGCGCAACGACTGGTGAGCCGGCTCCCGCCCGGCGAGGCGTTCTACGACGTGCTGCACCGGCGCCGCGACGTCCGCGCCGAGTTCACCGGCGAGCCGGTGGACGACGCGGTGCTGCACCGGATCCTCGGCGCCGCGCACGCGGCGCCGAGCGTGGGCATGAGCCAGCCGTGGGACTTCGTGCTCGTGCGCGATCTCGCGACGCGGCAACGGTTCCGCGACCACGTGCTGGCCGAGCGGGCGGTGTTCGCGGACGAGCTGACCGGTGAGCGCGCGGAGACGTTCTCGCGCATCAAGGTCGAGGGCATTCTCGAGTCGACGCTGTCGGTGGTCGTCGCCTACGACCCGGAACGCGGCTCCCCCGCCGTGCTCGGCAGGCACGCGATCGCCGACGCGGGGCTGTACTCGGTGTGCCTGGCGATCCAGAACCTGTGGCTCGCGGCGACCGCCGAGGGCCTCGGCGTCGGCTGGGTGAGCTTCTACCGCGAGCCGTTCCTGCGCGACCTCCTCGGCATGCCGGACCGGGTGCGGCCCGTCGCGTGGCTGTGCCTTGGCCCGGTGACGCGGCTGGCCGAGGTCCCCGACCTCGAACGGCACGGCTGGCGCGACCGCCTTCCGCTGGAGGCGGTGGTGCACGCCGAGCGCTACCCCGAGGAGGCCGACGCCGCCACCCGCAGGATCGCCTCGGCCGAGCGGTCGACGTCGGCCTCGGTGGTCGACCAGTTCGACACGGACACGCGCAGGTAGCGCCTGCCACGCCAGGTGGTGCCGCCCAGCCAGCACGTGCCCTCGCGCTGCACGCCGTCCACCACGCGGTCGGTGCGCGCGTCGTCGTCGAAGCGCACGAGCACCTGGTTCAGCACCACGTCGTTGCCGATCTCCGCGCCGCCCTCGGCGAGCGCGGCGGCGAACCGCCTCGCGAGCAGGCAGCACCGGTCCACGAGCTCCGCGACGCCGTCGCGGCCCAGCTCCCGCAGCGCCGCCCACACCGCGAAACCGCGGGCCCTGCGCGACGACTCCAGCGTGTAGTCGGCGGGGCCCATGGTGCCGCCCTCGGTGACGAGGTAGGGCGCGGTGTAGGACACGGCGGCGGTGTGCACGTCCGGCCTCGCGCAGAAGGCGAACCCCGAGTCGTAGGGGACGTTGAGCCACTTGTGCCCGTCGGTCGCCCACGAGTCCGCCAGCTCGATGCCGTCGACGAGCGCGGCCGTTCGCGGGCTCGCGGCGGCCCAGAGCCCGAACGCACCGTCCACATGGGACCAGCCACTGTGGTCACGCACGAGCGAGCACGCCGTGCGCAGCTCGTCGCACGCTCCCGTGTTGACGTTGCCCGCCTGCAGGCACACGATCGCGGGCCCGCCGCGTGCCAGCACCTCCGCGAGCGCACTTGTGTCGATCGCGCCGTCGCGGCCGGCGGGCACCTCCTCGACGGCGGCGGTGCCGAACCCGAGCAGCCGCAGCGACCGGTCGATCGTCGCGTGCCGCTCGGCGCTCGCCACGACGCGGACCGGTGGCGCGCCCGCGAGCCCGTCGCGCTCGACGTCCCAGCCCGCCTCGGCGCAGAGGTGGTGCCGCGCGGCGGCCAGGCCGACCGTGTTCGCCGACTGCCCGCCGATCACGAAGCCGACCGACGCCGAGGCGGGCAGGCCCAGCAGGGCCTTGAGCCACTCCCCCGCGCACTGTTCGGCCGCCGCGGCGGCGGGCGAGGCGACCGTCAGGCCCGCGCACTGGTCCCAGCCCACGGCGAGGATGTCGGCCGCCGTCGCCGAGGGCAGGGAACCGCCGGTGACGAAGCCGAAGAACCTCGGCCCCGTCGTGGCCACGAGCCCGCCCTCGGCGGCGCGGCGCAGCTCCTCGAGCACCTGTCCCGGCGGGCAGGGCTGCGACGGCAGCTCGCCGCCGAACGCCTCCCGGATCGCGGCGGGGTCAACCGGTCCCGCGACCGGCCGGCCGGACAACGTCTCCCGGTAGCGGATCGCCGTCGCCGCCGCCTCCCCGAGCAACTCCCACGTCTGCTCCATGTCGCTGGACTCTACGCATGCTCACGGCTCCGGCGCTCGCTCCGACGACGAGCGCGATGCCGACGAGCTGGGCCGGCGCGAGGCCCTGGTCCAGCACGAGGAACCCGGCGAGCGCCGCGATCGCCGGCCCGAGGCTCATCAGCACCGCGAACGTCGCCGCGGCGAGCCTGCGCAGGGCCAGCAGCTCCAGCGTGTACGGCAGCATCGAGGACAGCAGCGCCACCACGGCGCCGAGGCCGAGAGTGACCGGGTCGAGCAACGCGGGGCCCGCGCTCACCAGGCCGGACGGCAGGCTCACCACCGCCCCGATGCCGAGGGCCAACGCCAGCCCGTCGGCCCGCGCGAACCGCCTGCCCACCCGCGCGCTGAGGACTATGTAGCACGCCCACAGCACCCCGGCGGCGAGCGCGAACGCGACCCCGGCGCCGTCGAGGTCGGTGAGCCCGCCCCGGCCGAGCAGCCCCACGCCGGCGAGCGCGAGGGCCGCCCACACGACGCTGAGCATGCGCCGCGACGCCGCGACCGAAAGCACCAGCGGGCCGAGCACTTCCAGCGTCACCGTCGCACCGAGCGGGATGCGCTCGATCGCTTGGTAGAACAGGGTGTTCAGGCCGGCGAGCGTGAGCCCGAACGCGGCGACGAGCGCCCAGTCCCGGCGTGAGTGGCCGCGCAGCCGCGGGCGGCAGACGGCCAGCAGCAGCACCGCGGCGAAGCAGAGCCGCAGAGTCACGACGCCGAACGCGCCGGCGCGGGGGAACAGCAGGGCGGCGAGCGCGGAGCCGAACTGCAGCGACAGCGCGCCGCCGAGCACGAGCGCCACGGAGGTGGTGGAGGACCGGGTCACGCCATCCGAAGCTAGGCACCGCGAGGACGGCTGTGAAATGCCGATCCAGCTCGGGTTATGCTCGGCACGCATGACTGTCGAGCTGCGGCACTTCCGGTGCTTCCTCGCGATCGCCGAGGAGCGCAACCTGACGCGCGCGGCCGCCGTTCTCCATCTGACCCAGCCCGCGGTGTCGCGCACGCTGCGCCAGCTGGAACAGCGGCTGGGTGTGCGGCTCGTCGACCGCTCCACCCACCACCTGACGCTCACCGCGCAGGGCGAGGCGTTCCGCGAGCGCGCGGCCGCGGTGGTGGCCGCCGCCGACGCGGCGCTCGATCCCGCCTCGCTCACCCGCCCGCCGCTGCGACTCGGGCACGCCTGGTCGGCACTGGGCGCGGCGACGGCGACGCTGCTCCGCCGCTGGGAACGGGAACACCCCGGCACGCCGCTGGAGCTGCTGCGCGTCGACGACCGCACGGCGGGTCTGCTCAGTGGGCGGGTCGACGCCGCGCTGCTGCGCGGGCCGGTGGCCGCGGAGGGAGTCGTCACCCACTTCCTCGGCACCGAACCGAGGGTCGCCGCGGTGCCCACGGGCAGCCCGCTCGCCGCGCGGAAGTCGCTGACGCTCGCCGACCTCGCGGACGAGCCGATCGCGCTGAACTCCGTTTCCGGCGTGACGTCGCTGGAACTGTGGCCGCGGCAGATCCGCCCCGGCCGCGTGGTGACCGTGGCCAACACCGACGACTGGCTGGCCGCGGTCGCGGCGGGCAGGGCGGCCGGCGTGACCTCGGCGGCCACCGCCGGGGTGCACAAATATCCCGGTGTGGCGTTCGTGCCCGTCACCGACGCCGTGCCGATCCCGCTCGTGCTGGCGTGGCGACGCGGTGACGCGCACCCCGCGACGCCCGCGCTGGCCCGGCTGGCGCGCGAGATCGTCCGGGAGCAGCTGGACGAGTAAGGGACCCCGAACCTATGCAGTGAAGGCCACCATGCCTGCGTTGAACGCAGGCATGGTGGCCTTCACTGCATTCGGCCCGATCCGCGAACGGCACCGTTGGGGAGGTCAGGCTGCGGGCCGCGCGCGCGCCGCGGCCATCACCAGTTCCAGCGGGTGCCGGGCCTGCCGGGTGGTGCCGTGGGCGATCTGCTGGCGGCACGACACCCCGGTCGCCGCGATCACGGTCTCCGCCGGCTCCGCCCGCACGGCGGGGAACAGCCGGTCGGAGCCGACGCTCATCGACACGTCGTAGTGCTCGGCCTCGAACCCGAACGAACCGGCCATGCCGCAGCAGCCCGCGTCCAGCTCCACCACCTCGGCGCCCGGGATGCGCTGGAGCAGCCCCACGGTCGCCGCGGTGCCGACCTCCGCCTTCTGGTGGCAGTGGCCGTGGAAGAGCACGCGCCTGCCCGAGGGCCACGCGCCGGGGTCGAGCTCGAGGCGTCCGTCGTCGATCGCCTCGGCGAGCACCTCCTCGATCTGCCGCACCCGCCCGGCGACCTCCCGGGCGGCGGGGTCGCCCGGCAGCATCGACAACGTCTCGTCCCGCAGCGTCAGCACGCACGACGGCTCGCAGCCCACGATCGGCGCGTCGGTCTCGGCGAGCTGCCCGACGAGCGCCGCCGCCTTGCGCTTGGCGTCGTCGACGAGCCCCTTGGACAGGCTCGACCGGCCACAGCATCCGCGCGTGACCATCCGCACGGCGTACCCGGCCCGTTCGAGCAGCTCCACCGCCGCACGGCCGATCGCGGGCTCGGTGTAGGTGGTGAACGAGTCGGCGAGGAACACGATCTCCCCGTGTGGCGCGGGTTTCCCCGTGCCGCCCCGCTTGCGGAACCACGCGCCGAGGTGACTGCGCTCGAAGTGCGGCAGCGGGCGGTTCGCGGTGATCCCGAGGTAACGCTCCAGGAGCCTGCGCACCGGGCGCAGGCGACCCGGCAGGTTCGACAGCGGTGCCGTGGCCGCGCCGAGCCGGTTCAGCGCCCGGATCGAGCCGAAGACCCGCGAGCGCATCGGCACACCGTGCACGTCGTGGTGGTGCGCCAGTGTCTCGCTCTTGAGCTTGGCCATGTCGACGCCGAGCGGGCACTCGCTCTTGCAGGCCTTGCACATCAGGCACAGGTCGAGCACCTCGTGCAGCCGCTCGTCACCGAGCGCCGCCTTCGGGTCCGGTTCGGACAGTGCCTTCACGAGGGCGTTCGCCCGGCCGCGCGTCGAGTCCTCCTCCTTGAGCGTGGCCATGTAGGACGGGCACATCGCGCCGCTCTCCTGCTTGCGGCACAACCCGATGTTCATGCACCGGTCGGCCGCGGCGCGCATGCCGCCCACCACCTCGAACGACAGCTTCGTGCGCAGCGGTCCCGGCTCGGGCAGCGCGGGGTCGCGCAGGTTGTCGGTCATCGACGGCGCGTCGACGATCTTGCCGGGGTTGAGCGTGCCCCTCGGGTCGAACAGCCGCTTCACCTGGCGCATCGCCTCGTACAGCTCGTCGCCGAAGATCTCACGGTTGAACTCGCTGCGCGCGAGGCCGTCGCCGTGCTCACTGGAGTTCACGCCGCCGTACGCGGTCACGAGGTCCTTGACCTCCTCGGCCACCGCGCGCATCTTCTCCACCCCGCCGGGCTCGGTGAGGTCGACGAACGGGCGGATGTGCAGGCAGCCGACGGAACAGTGCCCGTAGAACCCGGCCTCCATCTCGTGCCGGTCGAGGATCTCCTTGAACTTGGTGGTGTACTCCGGCAGGTGCTTCGGGTCCACGGCGGTGTCCTCGACGAACGCCAGCGGCCTGCGAGCCCCGACACTCGCGGCCATGAGCAGGCCCAGGCTGGACTTGCGGACCTTGAGCAGCGAAGCCTGCTGCTGCGGGGTCACGGCCTCCAGCGTGTGGTAGCCGTGCCCGTGCTTGCGCCACGCCGCGGTCAGCCGCCGCAGCCTGCCCACGAGCTCGTCGAGGTCGTCGCCGGTGAAGCTCACGAAGAGGAGCGCGTCGGGATCGCCCTCCAGGATCGAGCCGAGCGAGGCGTACTCGATCTTCTGGCGGGACAGGTCGAGGATCGTGCGGTCCATCAGCTCGACCGCGGAGGGGTCGCAGGCGAGCGCGTCCTCGGTGGCCGCGATCGCCGCGGGCGTCGAGACGAAGTGCCCCACCGCGATCACCGTGTGCTTCGGCTTGGGCACGAGGTCGACGAGCGCACTGGTCCCCACCACGAGCGTGCCCTCGGCGCCCACCACGAATTTCGCGAGGTCGAACGGCGTCGGGTCGGCGAGCCGGTCGAGCCGGTAGCCGGTGGCCCGCCTCCAGAACTCGGGGAAACCACTGGCGATCGCGTCGCGGTTCTCCTCGACGATCTTCGGCAGCTCGCGGTAGAGCGCGCCCTCGAGCGTCGGTGCCGCGGCCCTGCGCGCCAGCTCCGCCTCGTCCACCGGCCCAAAGTGCGCCGTGGTGGCGTCGGAGAGGACGACGTCGAGCTCGCGAACGTGGTCGATCGTCATGCCGTAGCGCACCGAGCCGCTGCCGGCGGAGTTGTTGCCGATCATGCCGCCGAGCGTCGCGCGGTTGCTGGTGGAGGTGTCGGGTCCGAACATCAGCCCGTGCTGCGCCGCCGCGCGGTTGAGCTGGTCCTGCACCACACCCAGCTCCACGCGGGCGGTGCGCGCCTCCGGATCCAGTTCCAGGATGCGGTTGCAGTGCCGGGAAAGGTCGAGCACGATGCCGGGCCCGACGGTCTGGCCCGCGAGACTCGTGCCCGCGCCCCGGGGCACCACCGGGACATCGTGGTCGCGCGCGGCGGCCACCGCGGCGGCGACGTCGTCGGCGCCACGGGGGAACACCACGCCCAGCGGGCGGATGGAGTACATGCTCGCGTCGCGCGAGAAGAGGTGCCGAGTGTAGTCGTCGAAGGCCACCTCGCCCGCGAGGTCCGCGGCGAGGCGCCGTTCCAGCTCGCTCGTCATGCGCCCGCCTTCCCGGTCAGTACCCGCAGGGCCGCCGCGACACCGCCCTGGTCGATCGGCACGCCCGCCAGTTCGAGGCCCATCTGCACGCCGGAAAGCGTTCCGGCCAGCGCGACGTCGTTGAAGTGCCCGAGGTGCCCGATGCGGAAGACGGTGCCCTTGAGCTTGCCGAGGCCCGCGCCCAGCGACATGTTGAACGAGTCGAGGATCAGCTCGCGGATCTTGTCGGCGTCGTGGCCGTCCGGCACCACCACGGCCGTCAGCGCGGCGGAGTGCTCGCGCTCGTCGAGGCACAGCACCTCCAGTCCCCACGCGCGCACCGCCGCGCGGGTCGCCTCGGCGTGCCGCAGATGGCGGGCGTACACGTTGGACAGCCCCTCCTCGTCGAGCAGGCGCAGCGCCTCGCGCAGGCCGTAGAGCAGGTTCGTCGCCGGAGTGCTGTGGAAGAAGCCGCGCCGGTTGGCCTCCAGTATCGCCTTCCAGTCCCAATAGGACCGTCGCAGGCCAGCGGTCTCGCTCACCCGCAGCGCCTTCTCGCTGACGGCGTTGAAGCCCAGTCCCGGCGGGAGCATCAGGCCCTTCTGCGAGCACGAGATCGTGACGTCGACTCCCCACTCGTCGTGCCGGTAGTCGATGGAGCCCAGCGAGGAGATGGTGTCCACCAGCAGCAGAGCGGGATGCCCCGCGTCGTCGAGCGCGCGCCGGATCTCGGCGATCCGGCTGGTCACGCCGGTCGAGGTCTCGTTGTGCACCACGCAGACGGCCTTGATCCGGTGCTCACGGTCGGCGGCGAGCCGATCGGCCGCGGCCTCGGGGTCGGCGCCGTGCCGCCAGTCGCCGGGGACGAATTCCACCTCGAGGCCCAGGTTCTCGGCCATCTCCCGCCACAGCGTGGCGAAGTGGCCGGTCTCGAACGCGAGCACGCGGTCGCCAGGGCTGAGGGTGTTCACGAGCGCGGCCTCCCACGCTCCGGTGCCCGACGACGGGTAGATGACGACCGGTCCCGTGGTCCCGAAAACGGGCTTCACCGCCTCGAGCAGATCGAGCGTCAGGCTTGCGAACTCGGGGCCGCGGTGGTCGATCGTGGGCGCGGACATCGCGCGCAGCACCTGCTCGGGAACGTTGGTGGGGCCGGGAATTTGCAGGAAGTGCCGGCCGATCGGCTGTGCCATCGGATTCTCCATCGGTCTATTCAGGACTCTTGACGGTCAAAAGTGTCGCGCGCCATACTTCCTCGGTGCGAGACCACGCTTTCGCATTGCGGAATCACTGAATTCCGTCGCGGCCGCGAGCCAACGCCTGCCTCGAGGAGCCACATGTCCATAGAGATTTATTCGATCATCGGCCTGGTTCTCATTTTTCTCCTCGCGACTCTGCGATCGGTGAACATGGGAGCGGTGGCCTTTCTCGGTGCCTTCCTGATCGGTACCTTCATTTACGACGAGTCCGCGGACGATCTGTTCTCCGGCTTTCCCGGCGACCTTTTCGTCGTGCTGGTCGGCGTGACCCTGTTGTTCGCCATCGCCAAGGGGAACGGCACAGTCGACTGGCTCATCCACGCCGGCGTCCGCGCCGTGAAGGGAAGAATCGCGCTCATCCCGTGGGTGATGTTCCTGGTCACGAGCCTGCTGACCATGGTGGGCGCCGTGGTGCCCGGCGCGGTCGCCATCATGGCGCCGATCGGGCTGAACTTCGCGACGCGCTACCGCATCAACCCGATGCTCATGGGCCTGCTCATCATCAACGGCGCCAGCGCGGGTGGTTTCTCGCCCATCAGCATTTTCGGCAGCATCACCAACGGTGTCGTGGAACGCAGCGGCCTTCCCGGGAACCCGGTTCTGCTGTGGGTGAGCTCGTTCCTGTTCAACGCATTGCTGAGCGTCGTGGTGTTCTTCCTCTTCGGTGGCAAGCAGTTGCTGCGCCGGCGAGTCACCACCGACGAGGAGGGCGGCGCGCCCGTCGACGAGCCGGGCGGCGCCGGCGAGCCCGTGGGCGGCGGCGGTGGCGGCGGCGCCACGACGGCGACGCGCACGAGCACCCAGCCCGTCACCCAGGTGACGACTCTCAACGCCCAGCGCACGGTGACCCTGGTCGGCCTGGTGGTGCTCGCGGTCGGCGCGCTGGCGCTGGAGTTCGACGTGGGCCTGCTGGCACTGAGCATCGCCACCGTCATCTGCCTGCTGTCGCCGAAGGAGACCAAGACCTGCTTCGGCGAGGTCGCGTGGCCCACCGTGCTGCTGATCTGCGGCGTGGTGACCTACGTGGGCCTGATGGAGCGCGTGGGCACCATCGAGTTCCTCGGCGACAGCGTCGCCGGCATCGGCGTGCCACTGCTGGCCGCGTTCGTGATCTGTCTCATCGGCGGCGCGGTGTCGGCGTTCGCGTCCACGACCGGCATCCTCGGCGCGCTCATCCCGCTGGCGGTGCCGTTCCTGCAGACCGGTCAGGTCGGCGCGGTCGGCATGATCATCGCGCTGGCGCTCTCCTCGTCGATCGTCGACTCGTCGCCGTTCTCCACCAGCGGCGCCCTCGTCGTGGCGAGCACGCCGCAGGAGCACCGGGACACGATGTTCCGGCGTCTGATGATCTGGGGCATGAGCATGATCGCCGTCGCGCCGGTGGTCACCTGCCTGATCTTCGTGGTGCCCGGCTGGCTGTGAGCCGTGGGGAGCCCGCCGGTGTCGGCGGGCTCCCTCCGCTCCATTGGCGGTTAGACTTCGGTCATGAGTGAGGGAATGCGCACCGTCCTCTCCGCCTTCCGCGTGCTGGAGGAGGTCGCGTACACGCAGCCGGTCGGGGTCGGCGAGCTGGCCCGCAGGCTGCGCCTGCCCAAGAGCACCGTGCAGCGCGCCCTCCGGACACTGTGGACAGCGGGCTGGATCTGCCCCGACGGCGCCGAGGTGACGCGCTGGGTCCTCACCACGCGGGCGCTGCACATCGGCCAGCGCGCGATCGCCGACCTCAGCGTGCGCGACGCCGCGACGGCGATCATGCACGAGCTGCGCAAGGAGACCGGCGAGACCTCGCACCTGATGGTGCGCGAGGGCGACCGCGCCGTGCTCATCGAGCGCGTCGAGACCGAGCACCCGATCCGCGCGGTGATCCCCCTCGGCAGCGCCGTGCCCCTGCACGGATCCTCCAACGGCAAGGCCATGCTGGCGTCCCTGCCGCGGGAACAGGTGCGCGAGATCCTCGGCGGGAAGCTGGAACGCTACACGGGCAGGACGATCGTCGACTGGGACGAGTTCTTCGCCGAGCTCGACCGCGTGGCCAAGCGCGGCTACGCCTCGAACGTCGGTGAGTGGCGCACCGACATCACGGCCGTCGCCTCGCCGATCTTCGACCACGACGGGACGCCCGTCGCGAGCATCTCGATCTCGGCGCCGGGCAGCAGGATGACCGAGGACCTCAGGGAGGGCTACGGCGAGCTCGTGATCGAGGCCGCGCAGCGGATCAGCGCCACGCTCGGCTACCGGCTTCCGGTGTGAGCCGCGCACGGCCCGTCACCGGCCACGCCACTGCGGGGTGCGCTTCTCGGTGAACGCGGCGACGCCCTCCTGGAAGTCCTCGCTGCCGTAGCACATCGCGATCAGGTCGTCGCCGGGCGGCAGCGCGTGCTCGCGCAGCCGCCGCAGCGCGATCTTCGCGGCCAGCATGGTGAGCGGCGCCTGCGTGGCGAGCTGCTCGCACAGCGCGGTCACGCGATCGTCCAGTTCGGACTCGGCGACCAGCTCCGAGACGAGCCCGGCCCGCTCTGCGTCCTGCGCGCCGACGAAGCCCGCGGTGTAGACGAGATGGATGGCCCGCGTCGCGCCGACGAGCTGCGCGAGGCGCGCGTAGCTGCCCATCGAGAGGCAGTTGCCGACCGTGCGGGCGATGGGCAGTCCGAACTTGGCCTTCGGCGTGGCGATGCGCAGGTCGCAAGCCGCCGCGATCGACAGCCCGCCGCCGGTGGCGTAGCCGTCGATTGCGGCGATCGTCGGCACCCGCACCCGCTCCAGGCGCGACAGCACGCCCTCGATGCGATTCTCGTAGGCGAGCCCGTCGTCGGCGCCCCGGAACTCCCGGAACTGCGCGATGTCGGTGCCCGCGACGAACGCCTTGCCGCCCGCGCCGCGCAGCACGGCCACGCGCGCGTCCTCGTCGGCGTCGACGCGTTCGCAGAACTCGACGAGCGCGTCGTACATCTCCCACGTCATCGCGTTGCGCGCCTCGGGGCGGTTGAACGTCGCGACCGCCACCGGGCCGCGGAACTCGGTCAGTACCTGGTCGGTCATCCCACGGCTCCCTCGGCTCGCAGCGTGGCGATCTCTTCGTCGGTCCAGCCGGCCGCGCGCAGCAACTCGTCGGTGTGCTCGCCCAGCGCGGGCGCGACGCGGCGGATGCTGCCAGGGGTCCCGCTGAGCTTCACCGGGATCCCGAGCGAACGAACCTTCCCCTCCGTGGGGTGGTCCAGCTCCACGACCATCTCCCTGGCGAGCGTGTGCGGATCCGAGCACGACTGCGCGTAGTCCCGGATCGGCCCGGCGGGCACGCCGGCCTCGAGCAGCGCGTCCACCCACTCGTCGGTGTCGCGCTCCTTGAGCGTCGTGCTCAGCTCGGCGGCGAGCTCCTCGCGGTGCCGCACGCGGTCGGTGTTGCCGGCGAAGCGCTCGTCGGCCAGCAGGTCCTCCCGGCCGAGCACGGCGCACATCCGCTGCCAGAGCCGGTCGTTGTTGGCGCCGACGGTGAGGTGGCCGTCGCGCGTCGGCAGCGCCTGGTACGGCGCGTTGACCCGGTGCGCGGAGCCGAGGCGTCCCGGCGCCTCACCGGTGGCCCACAGCTCGGAGGTCTCCCAGATCGACAGGGCCAGCGCGGCGTCGTAGAGGGAGGTGTCGATGGCCTGGCCCTGGCCGGTCACCTCGCGG
Source organism: Prauserella endophytica (assembly GCF_005146945.1). Classification (GTDB taxonomy): domain Bacteria; phylum Actinomycetota; class Actinomycetes; order Mycobacteriales; family Pseudonocardiaceae; genus Prauserella_A; species Prauserella_A endophytica. The sequence goes on along the minus strand of NZ_SWMS01000006.1, from coordinate 160,722 downwards.
GAGAGGCACGCGCTGAGGATGCCGACCGCGCAGAACAGGCCCGCGGACATGTCGGCGACGGGCACGCCACTCTTCACCGGGTCGCCGCCCGCGTCGCCGGTGACGCTCATGACGCCCGACATCGCCTGCGCGATCAGGTCGTAGCCGGGGCGGCCCGCGTAGGGGCCGGTCTGGCCGAACCCGGAGATCGACGCGTAGACGATCCGCTCGTTGACCGCCTTCAGCGAGGGGTAGTCGACCCCGAGCTTCGCCGCGACGCCGGGCCGGAAGCTCTCCACCACGACGTCGGCGTCGCGCACCAGGCGGTAGAACGCCTCGCGGCCACGGTCGCTCTTCAGGTCCAGCGCGATGCTGCGCTTGTTCCGGTTCACGGCGAGGAAGGCCGCGCTCTCACCGTGCGGCAACCGGTGGCCGGTCGCCTGGCGGGTGGCGTCGCCCTTGCCGACGGGTTCGACCTTGACGACGTCGGCGCCGAGGTCGCCGAGGAGCTGACAACAGTACGGGCCGGCCATGACCTGGGTCAGGTCGATGACCTTCAGGTGTCCCAGCGCGAACGCCATAGTCCCTCGCTGACTGTGCCGTGTTACGGCACGGTTGTCGCCTTACGGCACGACTGTACGGTCGTGGCGATCGGCCGGTCAAGGGAGTCGCGTCCCGGCCGCGCGTGCGGCATCGTGGGTGGGCATGACGTTCGAGTCGATGACGAGAAAGCGCCCGATGGCCGGCGCGACCGCGGTGACGCTCGCGGGCAGGCCCGTGCGGCTGCTCGACCGGGCACGGATCTACGCGTGCGGCATCACGCCCTACGAGGTGACCCACCTCGGTCACGCCGCGACGTTCGTGTGGGTCGACACGCTGCGCCGGGTGCTGCGCGTGCTCGGCGTCGAGCCCATCGTGTGCCGCAACGTCACCGACGTCGACGACATTCTCGTGGAGGCGGCGAGGCAGACGGGCGCCCCGTACGACCAGCTCGCGGCGTTCCAGCAGTTCAACTTCGAGGGCGACATGGCCGCGCTCGGCGTGCGCGCGCCGGACTTCGAGCCCAGGGCCCACAGCTACGTCGACGCGGTGCTGCGGCTCGCCGCGGCACTGCTCGACGCGGACGCCGCGTACGAGCGCGGCGGCGGCGTCTACTTCCGGGGCAGGCAGGTCGCCGAGCGTGCGGGGCTCACCGAGGCGGAGGCGCTGCGGCTCGCGGCCGAGTACGGCGGCAGGCCCGACGATCCCGCCAAGGAGCATCCCCTGGACGTCGCCGTGTGGCAGGCGGGCGAGCCCGGCTACCCGGCGTGGGACTCGCCGTGGGGACCGGGACGGCCAGGCTGGCACGCCGAGTGCGTGGCGATGTCGGAGTCGGTGTTCGGCGTTGGCGTGGACTTCCACGCGGGCGGCGCCGACCTGCGGTTCCCGCACCACGCCTACCACGCGGCGATGGCCGAGGCGCTGTCCGGCGTCACCCCGTACGCGCGTGCGTGGCTGCACGTCGGGACGGTGACCGTCGACGGCGTCAAGATGGCCAAGTCCACGGGCAACCTGGTGTTGCTGGAGGACCTCCTCGCGCGGTACCCGGCCTCGGTCGTGCGGCTGGCGATCATCGACCGTCCGTGGGCGCGGAGCTGGGACTACACGCCGGCGGTGCTCGACGCCGCCGCGACGCGGCTGGAGCGGCTACACCGCGCGGCTGGGCGCCCGATCGAGGCGGGCGACGCCGACATCGAGCGCATCCGTGCCCTGCTCGCCGACGACCTCGGCGTCTCGGCGGCCCTCGACGTGGCGATCGAGGCGGGCGGCGGCGCCGCCCGCCTGCTCACCGCCGCCCTAGGCCTGACCTGAGCGAACCGCGACCGCGAGTCCCCCGCCCCGAACGGCGAGTCCCCCGTTCCGGACAGCGAGTCCCCCACTCCGGACAGCGAGTCCCCCGCTCCGAACGGCGAGTTCCGCGTTCCGAACGCACGACTCGCCGTCCCCAACGCAGCACTCGCCGGACCGGGCGGACGACTCGCCGTCCTGAACGCAGAACTCGCCGTCCCGAACGCAGCACTCGCCGTCCTGAACGCAGAACTCGCCATCCCGGGCGGGCAACTCGCCGTCCTGAACGCAGAACTCGCCGTCCCGGGCGGGCGACTCGCGGGCGGGCGTCAGCTCGCCGGCTGGACGTTCGGGATGCCGTTCTGCGGAGGGCCGGCGTGCTGCTCGGTGTACTCCGTGATCTCGGTGTCGCCGTTGCCGGTAACCAGCACCTGGCTGAGGTCCTCCGTGGCGTCGCCCTCGATGCGGACCACCTTCACACCGGCTAGGCCGGCGTGCGAGTCGGCCGAGTACCGGTACGGCACGAAGGCCGGACCACGCAGCTCGCCGCCGATCTCCTCGAGTGCCCGCACGATCCCCTCCCGCGTCGGCTCCGGGCCCGCCGCCTGCAACGCCTGCACGAAGGTGTACGCCTGCGACATGCCGTAGATCCGGTAGTTGGTCAGCTCGCCCCTGCCGCCGTGGGCGTCCCACACCTTCTGCCACAGCCTCGTCCACGGGTTCTCCGGTGCGTCCACGCCCGGCAGGTACTCCGTGGTGATCGCGCCGTCCAGCATCGCCGCGTCGGTCACCTTGCCCTCGGAGAACCGGCTCAGCAGGGACCCGACCAGCGCCGGGTCGGAGCCGACGTTACTGTAGATCCACTGTGGACGGTAGTTGAGCCGCATCGCCGTCAGCTGGCTCAAGGCCGTGTAGGACGGCACGTTGAAGCCGATCACGACGTCGGCGCCGGCCGCCTGCAGCGCGGCGATCTGCGGCGCCACGTCGGTGTTGCCGGGCGCGTACCGCTCCGCCGCCACGATCTGGTCGCCGATGTAGGCCCGCGCGCCCTTCTCGCCGTCATCGCCGAAGTCGTCGTCCTGCAGGAACAGCCCCACCTTCGCGTCCGGCATGTGCTGCTTGACGTACTGGCCGATGATCTTGCCCTCGACCTCGTAGTCGGGCTGCCAGCCGAACGTCTGCGGGTTCTTCCCCGGCTGGTTCCACAGCAGGGAGCCGGACGACACGAACAGGTCCGGCACCCCTTCGCCGTTGAGGAAGTCGAGCACCGCGCTGTGGGTCGGGGTGCCGAGCCCGCCGACCATCGCGAAGATCTCGTCCTGCAGCACCAGCTCGTTCACGACCTGGCTCGTGTTGGTCGGGTTGTACGCGTCGTCGCGGTAGACGTAGTCGATCGTGCGCCCGTGCACGCCCCCATTGGCGTTGACGTAGTCGAAGTACGCCTTCGTCCCGGTGGGGATCTCGCTGTAGCCCGGCGCGGCGACGCCGGTCAGCGGGAAGTGCGCGCCGACCTTGACGCTCTCCGCGGTCACCCCCACGTCGGAGGCGCCACCGCCCTCACCGTCCTCCGGTCGTCCGCCCGCGCCGCACGACGAGATCAGCAGCGCCGCGATCGTCGCCAGGGCCCCGATCGCGAGACCGCGATGTCCCGGTCGCCTCATGTGCTTCCTCCTTGGTTGATTCCCCGACGCCAGAGCCGGCGGAGCAGTCCCATCACCCCGCCGGGAGCGAGCAGCATCACCACCACGAGCACCACGCCGTAGACCAACGGCGCGAGCTGCGCCGCCTGCACGCCGGTCAGGCCCGCACCGGTGCCCAGGTTCGTCACGGCCGGCGGCAGGAACACCAGCAGCGCACTGCCCAGCAACGCGCCCGTGAGGCTGCCGAGCCCGCCCACCACCACGGCGGTCAGCAGCGACAGCGAGAGCACGATCGTGAACCCGCTCGGCGCGGCGAGCCGCACCACCATCGCGAGCACCGAGCCCGCGAGACCCGCGCACGCGGCGCTCACCACGAACGCGAGGATCCTCAGCCCGCCGAGCCGCATGCCGGCGAGCTCGGCGGCCACCTCGTCGTCGCGCACCGCCCGCCACACCCGCCCGTACCGGCCCGCCATCAGGTTCGCCAGCAGGAGCACCACCACGAGCAGCGTGATCCAGCCGACATACGCGAGGTACTTGGCGCCACCGAGCTCGCCCGCGGTGAGGAAGTAGTGCGCGTCGGCGAACCAGTCGGGCGGGCGCGGCGAGCGCACGCTCAGTCCCTGCTCACCACCGAGCAGGCCGTCGAAGTAGATCGCCAGGCCCGGCACTCCCACGGCGAGCGCGAGCGTCGCACCGGCGAGGTACGGCCCGTGCAGGCGGGCGGCCGCCGCGCCCACGACGACACCGGCCACCGCCGTCACCGCGGCCGCCGCGAGCATCGCGAGCGGGAACGGCACGGAGCCGCCCTCCAGCAGCAGGGCGGTGGTGTAGGCGCCGACGGCCATCAGCGCGCCGTGGCCGAGCGAGATCTGCCCGTTGAGTCCGGTGAGGACGGTCAGGCCGGCCGCCGCGATGGCGTAGTAGGACATCGTGGCGAACTGCGAGTTCCGGAACGGGCTCGTGGTCTCCAGCACGAGCACCACGACGACGAGCCCGGCCACCACGCCCAGCAGGTTGCGCAGCAGCAACGACCGGGGCACGAGACGACGCAGGACGGCACGCATCAGACCCTCCTCTCCGCGACGCGGCTGAACAGCCCGCGCGGGCGTACCAGCAGCACCGCCACGAGGATGCCCAGCGCCGCGAGCGTCACCAGCTCGCTGCCGAGGTAACCGCTCACATAGGACAGTGCTAGCCCGGTGATCAGCCCGCCCGCCACGGCACCCCCGGGGCTCTCCAGCCCGCCGAGCACGGCGGCGACGAAGCCGTACACGATCACCGCGTCCATGTACGCGGGATGCACCAGGTTGCCGCCCGCGATGAGCAGCCCGGCGAGCGAGCCGACGACGGCGGCGAACGCCCAGCCGAGCGTGAGCATCCGGCCGACGCGCACTCCGAGTAGCCGCGACACCTCCTGGCTGAACGCCGACGCGCGCATGCGCAGGCCGAGGTCGGTGAACCGGAACAGCGCGGTGAGCGCGAGCATCACCACCAGCACCGAGCCGATGACGAAGACGCTGAACGGCGTGAACGCGATCGTGAACTCCCCGACGGTGAACCCGCGCAGCCCGAACGGCGCGGGGAACGACTGGAACGTCGCGCCGAACAGGATCGCCGCGAGCGCCTGGAACGCGACGAACAGGCCGAGCGTCACGATCACCGCGTTCAGCTCGGGACCGCCCTCCACGGGCCGCATCACGATCCGCTCCACGAGCGCGCCGAGCACCAGCCCGGCCACGAGCGCCGCGGCGAAGCCGACCCAGTAGGACTGCCCGCTCTCGATGAGGGTCAGCGCGAGGTAGGTGGTGAACATGGCCATCGCGCCCTGCGCGAAGTTGATGATCCTGGTCGCCCGCCAGATGAGCACGAGCGCCAGCGCGAAGGCCGCGTAGATGGCCCCCTGGCTGAGCCCGTTCAGCGTGATGTTGACGAACTGCTGCATGGTCTGCGTCGTCCTCCCTGCCAGACGGCTAGAACCCGAGGTAGGCGTGGCGGAGGTCGGCGTCGCCGGCGAGGGAGGCCGCGTCGGCCGCCGCCACGACGCGGCCGAGGTTGAGCACGAAGCCGGTGTCGGCGATGGACAGGGCGCTGCGCGCGTTCTGCTCGACCAGCAGCACCGTGATCCCCTCGCGGTCGACGAGATCACGGATGAGCGCGAAGAGCTGCGCCACGATCCGGGGCGCCAGACCGAGCGACGGCTCGTCCAGCAGCAGCACTTCGGGCGCGGACAGCAGCGCCCGGCCGATCACGAGCATCTGCCGCTCACCGCCGGAGAGCGAGTTGGCCTCCCTGCGCCGCCGCTGTTCCAGCGCGGGGAACATCTCGTACACCGTGTCGAGCCGGTGCTCCCTGCCGCCCTTCCCCCTGCGCGCGGTACCGAGCAGCTCGCCGAGTCGCAGGTTCTCCTCGACGGTGAGCTCGGTGATCACGCCGCGGCCCTCGGGCACGTGCGCGATCCCGGCGCGCGCGATGGTCTCCGCCGACGCGCCGGTGAGGTCGCGCCCGCCGAGGAGCACGCTGCCGTCGGCGCCCTTGACGAGGCCGGAGATCGTGCGCAGCAACGTGGTCTTGCCCGCCCCGTTCGCGCCGAGCACCGCCGTGACCCGCCCCGGCGAGGCGGTGATGTCGACGGCGTCGAGCGCGGTCACCGGGCCGTAGCGGGCGGAGAGTCCCCTGATGTCCAGCGTGCCGCGGGGCTCAGCCATGCCGGGCCTCCTCGCCGAGGTAGGCGTCGATCACCGCGGGGTCGTCGCGAACCTGCGCGGGGCTGCCCTCGGCCACGACCCGGCCGAAGTCGAGCACGGTGATCCGGTCGCAGACGGACATGACGAGGTCCATGTGGTGGTCGACGAGGATCACCGTCATCCGCTCGGTCAGCGCGCGCACGAGCTCGCCGAGCTCGGCCATGTCGTCGGCGCCGAGCCCGCTCGCCGGCTCGTCGAGCAGCAGCAGCTCGGGATCGGCGGCCAGTGCCCGCGCGAGCGCGACACGCTTGCGCACGGGGTAGGGCAGGCTGCCCGGATGGCGGGCCGCGTAGTCCTCCACACCAACCTCGCGCATCGCCGCGGCCGCGCGCTCCCGCAGCCGCCGCTCATCGGCCCCCGCACGGGGCAGCGCGAACAGCGCCGAGGCGAAACCCGTGCGGCGGAAGCGATCCGCGCCCACCATCACGTTCTCCGCCACGGTGAGGCCCGCGAACAGCCCGAGCCCCTGCAGCGTGCGCGCGATGCCCATCCCGGCCAGCTGCGCCGGCCGCAGCGCGGGCACCGGTTCGCCCCGCCACCACAGGGTTCCGGTGTCGGGCCTGACGAACCCGCAGCAGACGTTGAAGAACGTGGTCTTGCCCGCGCCGTTCGGCCCGATCACGCCGTGCACCTCGTGCGGCTGCGCGGCGAGCGACACGTCGTCGAGCGCGACGAGCCCGCCGAACCGCACGGTGACGCCGTCGGCGGCGAACAGTGGTGCCGGGTCGGACCGGGCGCTGGGCAACCTCGTCTCGGATGTTTCCGGCAACGTCACGACTCGCGCCTCCCACCGTTGGGGTTTCGAGGGTCCTAAGGGTGATGCGCGGCGCCCAATCGCGGCCATAGGCGCCGCGCCCAAAGATGTGTCCGATTTATGGGCTGTCCGCCCGGAACGGCTGGACCTCGTGCCGCGGTCCGTGCCAAGGTCGGCGAATGAGATCGTCGGCCGAGGGCACCGGAGCGCTCGACTGCCCCGAACCCGCGAAGGACGCGCTGCACAAACTGAGCCGCGTGCTGCTCGACAACCTCGAGGCGCTCGCGGACCGGCTGACGATCATCGTGCTGCAACGCGAGCCTGCCTACGCGCAGCTCGGCATCGCGGCCCCCGACGAGCTGCGGGAGAACCTGCGCGGCAACATCGAACGTGGCCTGCAGTCGCTGGGCGGCAACGTGCCCACGGGCGAGGACCCGCAGGACACCTCCCGAGAGACCGGCCGCCTGCGCGCCCGGCAGAACGTGCCGCTGGAGGCGGTGCTGCGCGCCTACCGGCTCGGGGGCCGCGTCATCTGGGAGGGACTGCTGCAGACCTCCCGGGAACGGTTCGCCGGGTACTACGACCACGCGCTGCTCGACGCGGCCGGGTACGTGTGGCGCGTGATCGACTCCAGCTCGTCGGCGCTCGTCGACGCCTACCGGCTCGAGGAGGCGCGGCTGCGCAGCCAGGAGCTGAGCAGGCGGCACGCGTTCCTCAACGCGCTGCTGGAGGGCCGCGGTGGCGACCCGGCGCTCGCCGAGGAGGCCGCGACCGCGCTGGGACTGCCCACGAGCGGGCCGATGCTGTGCGTCGTCGCCCCGGTGGACTCCCCGCGGGACGACCCGCTGCGCTCGCCCCGCGACGTGCTGGCGGCACACGGGATCGTCTCGTCGTGGCACGTGCGGCCCTCCGACATCGTGGGCCTGGTCGCGCTGGGCGACCGCTCCCCCGCCGCCGTGCTCGACGCGCTCGGCCCCGCGGTGGCGGGCCGGGCGGGCGCCTCACCGGTGGTGCACCGGCTCGCCGAGGTCGCCGACGCCTACACACTCGCCCAGACCGCGGCGCGCACCCTGCGCGAGCCCGGCGTCGCGTTCCTCGACGACCGGCTTCCGGAGGCGCTGCTCGTCGGCAACCCGCACCTCACCCCCCGGTTGCAGCAGGTGGCCTTCGGCGGCCTGCTCGACCTGCCGGAGCCGGAGCGGGAAACGATGTTCAAGACACTGGAGGCGATGATCGACAGCGGCGGCTCTCCCACGCACGCCGCGCAGCGCCTGTACTGCCACCGCAACACGGTGATCTACCGGCTCCAGCGCATCGAGTCGGCCACCGGGCGCAAGGTCGCCGAGCCTCGCGACCGACTGCTGCTCGCGCTGGGGCTCATGGCGCGCAGGCAGCACTGAGTCCTTGGTCCGGCATCCCTCATCCTGCACACGGAATGAGCCGCACTCGTGTGCACTGTGTCCATGGAGCGTGGTGCCCGCCGCTCCGTAGCTTCGGTGACGACAGCAGACCTACGGCCAGAAGGTGATCACATGACCGAACTGCTATCGCACGCGGAGTTCCGGGCCGCACTCGAGGACGCCATCAAGGGCCGCGAGGCCAAGAACGCGTCGTTCAGCACGGCCTGGGCGGAGGGCAGGCTCGAACGGCACCACTTCGCGCGCTGGGCTGAGAACCACTACCACTACGTCGGACCGTTCGCCGACTACCTCGGCTACATCTACGGCAACACCCCGGACTCGTGCACGGGCGCGAAGGACTTCCTCCTGCAGAACATGTACGAGGAGGAGCTCGCCGACATCCGGCACACAGACCTGCTGATCCGGTTCGCCGAGTCGTGCGGCACCACGCGCGAGCGCATCGAGAACCCGGACAACATGAACGCGGTGACCCGTGGGCTGCAGGCCTGGTGCTACACCGTGTCCATGCGGGAGCACTTCGCCGTCGCCACGGCCGCGCTCGTGGTGGGGCTGGAATCGCAGGTGCCGAGCATCTACAAGAAGCAGATCGTCCCGCTGCGCGAGGTCTACGGCTTCACCGAGGACGAGATCGAGTTCTTCGACCTGCACATCACCTCCGACGAGGTGCACGGCGAGCGCGGGTTCCAGATCGTGCTCGACCACGCCGACACACCGCAGCTGCAACAGCGGTGCCTGCGGTTCGTGCGGTGGGGTGCGGAGATGCGGTTCGCGTACACGAAGTCGCTCTACGACACCTACGTCGCGCCCGACCTCGTCGCGGCCTGACCGATGGCCGCCGGTGAGCGGTGGGTGTATCTCACCGACCTGAGCGAACTGATGCGGCGCAAGAAGAAGCTCGTCGTCGCCGACGGCGAGAGCATCGCGCTGTTCCTTGTGGACGGTGAGGTCTACGCCCTGCACGACGTGTGCGTGCACAAGCAGCGCTCGCTGAGCAAGGGCACGGTGCTGCACGGCCGGGTGGTGTGCCCTGGGCACCAGTGGAAGTTCGACCCGGCGACGGGCAGGGCCGAGGACCAGGAGCTGTGCCAGCCCACGTACGACGTCCGCGTCACCGACGGCCGGGTGTACGTGAACCTGGTGCAGCGTCAGCGAATTCCCGTGGAATCGAGGTAGCAGTGCTGAGAACCGTCGTGGTGGCAGGCGCGGGCCAGGCCGCCGCGGTGGCCGCACGAACGCTGCGCAGGCGCGGCTTCGACGGCCGGATCGAGCTCGTCGGCGACGAGTTCGACCGGCCGTACCAGCGGCCCCCGCTGTCCAAGGAGTACCTGGAGAACACCGTCGAGGAAGGGCTGTGGCTGCTCACCGAGCAGTGGTGCGAGGAGCAGGACGTGCGGCTGCGGCTCGGCACGAGCGCGGTCGCCGTCGAGCCCGGGCTGGTGCGTCTCGCCGACGGAACCGGGCTGCCCGCCGACGCCGTGCTCATCGCCACCGGCGGCAGTCCGCGCACGCTGCCCGGTGTCGCGGGCGAGCACGTGCACACCCTGCGCACGCGGGCCGACGCCGACCGCCTGCGGGAACGGCTCCGGCCCGGTGCGAGGATCGTGATCGCCGGAGCCGGGTTCCTCGGCTCCGAGGTGGCGGCCACGGCGAGGGCGCGCGGCGCGGACGTCGTCGTGCTCGACCCGCTCGAGGCGCCGCTGCTGCGCGTGGTGGGCGCCGAGCTGGGAGGCGTGTGCGCCGAGCTGCACCGGGCGAACGGGGTGCGGCTGCGGCTGGGCGACCCCGTCGAGTCGGTCGCCGAGGGCCGCGACGGCATCGGCGTGCGGACCGCGAGCGGCGAGCGCCTCGAAGCCGACGCGCTGGTGGTCGCGGCCGGCATCGTGCCCGCCACGGAGATCGCCGAGCGGTCGGGAGTCGCCGTGGACAACGGCATCCTCGTCGACCCCTCCGGCCGCACGAGCCTGGCGAACGTCTACGCGGCGGGTGACGTCGCCAACCACGACCACCCGCTCTTCGGTGAGCGCATCCGCGCCGAGCACGTCGAGTCGGCGAACAGGCTGGCGACCGTGGTGGCCGACACGATGCTGGGCAGGCAGGCCGTCTTCGCCGACCCGCACTGGTGCTGGTCGGACCAGTACGGCGTGAACCTGCAGTTCGCTGGGCACGCCGCGGGCTGCGACGAGATCGTCGTGCGCGGCACGCCCGCCGAGCTCGACTTCTGCGCGTTCTTCCTCCGCGCCGGGGTACCGAGGGCGGCCTTCGCCGCCGAGCGCGGCACCGACGTGATGGCAGCAAAGGAACTGATCGCGCAGGCGGCCCCGGTCGACCCTGCCGTGCTGCGCGACGAGGACACCGACCTGTTCGACCTGGCGATGGAAGGGGTCTCGTGACCGCGAACCTGATCGGCGGCGAGTGGACCGGCGCGTCCGGTGGCCGGCTCGTCGAACGGCGCAACCCCGCGGACACCCGGCAGGTCGTGGCCTCCGCACCGGACTCCACGGCGGCCGACGTGCACGACGCCGTGACCGCCGTGGCGGAGGGCTATGACGAGTGGGCGCAGGCGGGCCCCGAGCGCAGGGCCGAGGTGCTGGCCGCCGCCGCGGCCGTGCTGGAGCGCGATCCCGAGAAGCTGGCGGCCGAGCTCGTGGCCGAGGAGGGCAAGACCCTCGCGGAGGCGCTCGGGGAAGTCCGCCGCACGCCGGCGAACCTGCGGTACTACGCGAGCGAGGCGGTGCGCATGACCGGCCGGACCTACCCGGCGGCGCGGGGCCTGGTCTACACCACCCGGCAGCCGGTCGGGGTCGTCGCGGCGATCACGCCGTGGAACTTCCCGCTCAACATCCCGTCTCGCAAGCTCGGTCCCGCACTCGCGGCGGGCAACGGCGTGGTGTTCAAGCCGAGCGAGGTGACGCCGTTGCTGGCGCGGCGGCTGGTGGAGGCGCTGCTGGAGGCGGGTCTGCCGCCGGGTGCGATCGCGCTCGTGCACGGCGGCGCCGAGGCCGGTGCGGCGCTCGTGGCCGACGACCGGGTGGCCGCGGTGACGTTCACCGGGTCCACCGCGGTCGGCGGGCGCATCCACGGCGCCGTGGGTCCGGCCAGGCGCTGTCAGCTCGAGATGGGCGGCAAGAACCCGGTGGTGGTGCTGGAGGACGCCGACCTCGACCGCGCGGCGGGCCTCGTGGTCGCCGGCGCGTTCGGGCTCTCGGGTCAGGCCTGCACCGGCACGAGCAGGGTGATCGCCCACGACGCCGTCCACGACGAGCTGCTTGCCCGGGTCGTGCGCCGCGCCGAGGCGCTGCGGGTCGGCGACGGCATGTCCGAGGGCGTCCACCTGGGGCCGCTCGCCACCCGCGAACAGCTCGCCACGGTCGCGGGGTACGTCGATCTGGCCATGCGCGAGGGGGCGCGGCTGCACACCGGCGGCACGCCGCCCGGGGGTGACGCGGTCGCACACGGGCACTTCTTCCGCCCCACCGTGTTCTCGGCCGTGGAGCCGTCGTCGCGGCTGGCCCGGGAGGAGGTGTTCGGCCCGGTGCTGGCGTTCCTGCGCGCCGGCTCGTTCGACGAGGCCGTCCGGCTGGCCAACGACACCTGCTTCGGGTTGTCGGCCTCGGTCGTCACGCGTGATCTCGGCCGGGCCCTGGAGTTCGCCGAGCGTGTCGACAGTGGACTGGTGAAGGTCAACCAGCCCACCACCGGTATGGCCATGAACGCGCCGTTCGGCGGTGTCAAGGGCTCCAGTACGCAGACGTTCAAGGAACAGGCGGGCGAGACCATGTCGCACTTCTACACCGTCGACAAGACGGTCTACGTCGGCAACGGATGAGGGGAAGAGCCATGGAGTACGTCAGGGTCGCCCGTTCCGGCCAGGTGCCGGACGGCTACGTCCGCCGGTTCTTCGCCGGGGAGCTCGAGATCGCGGTGGCGCGCCTGCGCGGCAAGCCGTACGCGACGTCCAACTACTGCACGCACCTGGACTGCCTGCTCTCGTCGGGCAAGCTCGTCGACGAGGGCATCGGCTGCTCGTGCCACGGCAGCGTGTTCGATCTGGAGACGGGCGAGCCCGTCTGCCCGCCGGCCACCGAGCCGATCCGCACCTACCCGGTGCGGGAGGAGGACGGCGAGATCTTCGTGGGTGTGACCGAGCAGGACGTCGCAGAGGGCGGGCCGCGCAGGCGCAAGGCGGGCCGCTAGTGCCCGCGCGCAACGCGGTACTGGCCGCGAGCCGGATGGTCGTCGCCAGCCACCCCGCGGTCAGCGCGGTGGGCGACCGCGTGCTGGCGGACGGCGGTAACGCGGTGGACGCCACGCTCGCGATGGCGGCGCTGTGCTGGCTGACGTTGCCGGGCCAGTGCGGTGCCGGCGGTGACGCGTTCGCCGTCGTCCGCGAGCCCGACGGTACCGTGTGGACGGTCGGCGGCAGCGGTTTCGGCCCGGACGGAGGCGATCCCGCGTTCTACGCCGAGCACGGCCTCCCGTCCCGGGGTGCCCTTTCGGTCGCCGTTCCCGGCGCGCTCGGCGCGCTGACGGCACTGCACGAGCGCGGGGCGAGCCTGCCGCTGCGGCGGCTGTGGCTGCCCGCGATCACACTCGCCGACCGCGGCACGCCGTGCTCGGCCAAGACCCGGCAGGACGTCCTGGAGCACGAAGCGCTCCTGCGCGCCGATCCTGGCCTCGCCGCGATGTTCCTACGGGGCGGCTCCGTGCCCGCGATCGGTACCCGGCTCACCTTCCCCGACCTGGCGGCGTCGCTGCGCGCACTGGCCGCGGATCCGGGCTCGTTCTACACCGGCGCGATCGCCGAACGGGCCGTGACGGCGCTGCGGCGAGCCGGGGCGCCGTTCTCCGGCGACGAGTGGACCGAGGGCGCCAGCCCGCTCACCGGCCCCGCGATCACCGGTGCCTACGGCGGGCTGACCGTCCACCAGACCCCGCTGCCGACTCCGGGCTGGATGATGCTGCAGCAGGCGGCGCTCTGCGACGGCGTGCTGGCGTCGCTGCCGGCGTTGGGTGCCGAGGCCGTGCACCGGCTCGCGGCGGCGGCGCGGCGGGCCTTCCACGACCGGTTCACCCACTGCGGCGCTGACGACGCCTGGCGCGACCTGCTGGAGCCTGCGGCGGTGAAGGCGGCGCGGGCGGACCTCGCCGCCGGGGTGCTCGCCCCTCCGGCGGGCGCCCGGCCAGACGGCGACACCACCTCGACCGTGGCCGTGGACGCCGAGGGCAGGGCGGTGAGCTTCATCCACTCGCTCGCGTTCACGTTCGGGGCCGGGATCACCGTACCGGGCACCGGGATCGTGTTGAACAACCGGTTCGGCCGCGGCGCCTACCTGCTGCCTGGGCATCCGAACGAGGCCAGGCCACGGCGGCGGCCACTGCACACACTCAACGCGTGGCTCGCCACCGACACGTACGGCAGGCTGCGCTTCGTGGGCAACACGCCCGGCGGCGACGGCCAGGTGCAGTGGAACGTACAGGTGCTCTCCCACCTCGCCGACCACGGGCTCGACCCGCAGCAGGCGGTGTCGGCGCCGAGGTTCACGGTGTATCCCGGCAGCGACGCCGACGCCCTCGGTGCCGAGGCGGAACTGCGTTGCGAGGACCGGCTCGGTCCGGACGTGCTCGCCGGGCTCACCGAGCGAGGACACCGGGTCCGCGCGCTCGGCCCGTGGGAAGCGGGCGGCTCCGCGCTCGTCGTGGGCCTCGACCACGACCGGGGCGTGCTCTCGGGCGGCGCGGACCCGCGCCAGGACGGGGTGGTGCTCGGTGAGTGAGCGGCTCGCGCGGACGATCGCGCAGGGCGACTACCGGCCCGCGATCGTCCACAACGGACTCGCCGTCAGCGCGGGCATGACACCGCGTGTCAACGGCAGGCTGCTGGTGCACGGGCTCGTCGGCCGGGATCTCGGAATACCGAGGGCGAGACAGGCGGCCGCGCTCGCGGCGGGCAACGCCCTGCTGGCCATCGCCGAGGCCGCGGGCGGGCTCGACCGGATCGACCGCTGCCTGCGCCTGACGGTCTACCTCGCGTGCACGCCGGAGTTCACCGAGCACACGGCCGTGGCCGACGGTGCCTCCGGCAGCCTGCGGGCGTGGCTCGGCGAGCGCGGCGCGGTGGTGCGCACCGCCGCCGGGGTCCGGTGCCTGCCCTCCGGCGCGCCGGTGGAGGTGGAGCTCACCGCGGCGGTGCGCTGACCGGTCACGCCACCGGCGTCGCGGCGACGTGCTCGGCGAACGCGCGCAGCGCCGCCGCGCCGACGGCCTTGTCCTGCTCGCCGTTGCCGCCGCTCACGCCGACGGCGCCGACGATCTGGCCCTCGTACTCGACGGGAAACCCGCCGACGAACGTCGCGAACTTCCCGGGCAGCATGTGGCTGATCCCGAACGCCTCGTTGCCGGGCAGCGCGGGCCCGTCCGGCGGCTCGTTGAACTTGTGCGTGGCCCGCTCGTGCCCGGCGGCGGTGAACGCCTTGGCGATCGCGATCTCCACGCCCGTCAGCCGCGCTCCCGGTAGCCGGTGCAGCGCGATGACGTTACCGCCGTCGTCGCAGACGCAGATCGTCTGCCGGACGCCGATCTCCTCGGCCTTCGCTCGCGCCGCGGCGAGCATGGGCAACGCGTCGTCGAGCGTGATCCGGTTGACCGTGTGCACGTCGGGTCCTCCTCGGCTGTAGCGGTGTCGTGACCAATCTGCCGCTTGCGCTGACGGGGCGGCAATGGTCAAGCTGCCGTGACGACGCCGCGAAAACCTGTGCAACTTGTCCATGAGGGGGCAGCGTTGACGACCACCCCGAACCGCGAGAACACCGGCACCGCCACCGAGCTGACGCTGGCGAGACTCCTGCAGGAACGGGTGTTGCGCGAGGCGGGTGTCGCGGGTCCGACCGAGCGGGTCGTCACGTGGTGCCTGCCGTGGGAGCAGGCCGCCGCGGGCACGTCCTCGCTCGCCGGTGTCCTCGTCTTCGCCCACGAGGCGCAGCTCGATCCCGGCGAGCTCGCCCGGCTGTGCCGCCGCGAGCCCGCCGCCGTGCTGGTCTCGGGTACTCCGGACGCGGGGCGCTGGGCGGCGGTGACGGATCCGGTCCCGGTGGTCTCGGCAGGCGAGCACGTGAGCTTCCGGGAGGTGGGCAGGCTGGTGGCCGAGCTGGCGCTGGCGCACGAGGCCCACGTGCTGCGCTACGGCGTTACCGTCCACCGCGCGCTGGCCGAGCTGCTCTACCGCGGCGCCGGGATCTCCGCGCTGTGCCACCAGCTGTCCCGGCTCTCGCACTGCGCGGTCGCCGTACTCGACGACCGGCGCCGGGTGCTCGCCTTCGTCCAGCCCGCCACCGGCACCCTCGACGCGGACGAGCTGGGGCGCGTGCTGGCCGACGAGCCGCCGGAGCTGATCGGCGCCTCTCTCGGCGGGCACGGGCCGGCGGTCGGCGAGGCCGAGATCGGCGGCGCCACCGTCACGTGCGTCGTGGGCCCGATCGTGCTCGGCGGGCGACACGACGGCTGGGTCGTGCTGATCGAGCCGGCGAGCCCACCGCACCCGCACGACCTCGCTCAGCACCGCGTGGTGGTGGAGCAGGCCGTGACGATCGTCGGCACCGAGATGCTGCGGGTGCGCAGCATCTCGGAGGCCGAGGAGCGCGCCAGGGGCGACTTCGTGCACGCCCTGCTGCACGGGCGGTTCGGCAACGCCTCCGACCTCGAGGCCCGCGCCGCGCACTACCGGTTCCCCACGTCGGCGACCTACGGGGTGCTCGTGGCCGAGGGCGACGCGCTCACGACCGCGTCCGCGCTCGCGCGGGAGGCGAGCAGGCTGACCCCGCCCCAGGGCACCCATACCCTCGCGGCGGCGATCGGGGACGTGCTCGCCGTCGTCTACCAGTTCGACCTGCCCCGACGGGCCGCGCCCGACGCCGCCGGCCGGATGGTCGCCGAGTTCGCGACGGCGCTGGAGCGCGACCTGTCGCAGCGTGCGGGCGCGCCGGTGCGGCTGGCCTACGGGCGGCCGGTCAGCGGCGCCGTGCGGATCACCGGCAGCTACCGGGAGGCCCGGATCGCCCTGCGCCTGCGCACCCAGCTGGGTATCGAGACCGCGTGCGGCTTCCACGAACTGCGGGTCTTCGCCGCACTCGCCGACCTCGCGGGCAGCGAGCAGGGGCGCACCTTCGCCGAGGACCTGCTGGCGCCGCTGCGCTCGGCGGGCGCGAGCGGTGCCGAGCTGAACCGCGCGGTGCTCGCCTATCTCGAGTGCGGCGGCAACGTCAACGCCGCCGCCCGCAGGCTGCACGTCCACCGCAACACGATGCTGTACAAACTCGACCGCGCGTCCCGGATCCTGCACTTCGACCTGCGGGAGGCCGAGCACCAGTTCGCGCTGTGGCTGGCGTACAAGCTCGACCTGCTGGCCAGGACCACTGCGGAGGTCGACCGGGAACTGCGCCCGGAGTGAGGCCTCAGCCCGGCGCGGGGTTCCGGCCCGCGAAACTCACGGCGAGGCCGGCGAGCGCGAACACGGCACACCCGCCGAAGAGCACCGGCGGCGAGACCACGGGGTACATCAGGCCGACCCACGCCACGCCGAGGGCCGCCCCGCCGAAGCGCAACGTGTTGAACAGGCCGAGTGCGGCACCCGCGCTTCCCGCTGCCGAGCGGGTGGCTCCGGCGGCCGCCGGGGTCTGCACCAGCGCGACCCCGCAGCCGATCGCGGCCAGCAACGCCGCCACCGCCGCGAGGCTCTGGCCGCGGGCGCCGACGTAGCAGCCGATCGCCATCTCCGCGACCACCAGCAGCGCCAGCCCGGCGCGGAGCACCCAGCGGGGCCGGGTGCGCTCGCTGAGCACGCCGACCACGCCGGCCAGCACCGCCATGGTAAGCGGCAGCGCGAACACCAGCAGGCCCGCCATCGCCGTGCGCAGTCCGAGCGAACCCGTGGCGTACAACGGCATCGCGACCAGCGTCGCGCCGAGGCAGAACATCTGTGCGCATGCGGCGAACCCGCTGCGCAGGAATCGGGTCTCCGTGATCAGCCGGGGCGGGATGAACGGGTCCGCGACGTTGCGGGACAGCAGGGCGTACGCCGTCAGCAAGCCGGTGCCCGCGGCGGCGAGCCCGGCCAGCACCGGCAACGGGATCGTCGCGCCCGGTGCGAGGGCGGCCGCCGCCATGAGCAGGGCGGTTCCCAGCGTGAACGTGATCGTGCCCGGCCAGTGCAGGCGCGCGGGCCTGGCCGGCTCTGCGGGCACCAGCCACGCGAGCGCGGCCACCAGCAACACGCTCACCGGCGTGAGTACCCAGAAGATCTCCCGCCAGCCGAGTGATTCGGCCACGAGCCCGCCGAGCGGCGGGCCGAGTGCCTGGCCCACGCCGTTGGCCGCCGCCCACGCGCCCATCACGCGGTTACGCCGCCGGGGGCCGTAGAGGCTCGCCAGGAGCCCCATCACGCACGGCGGAGCCGCCGCGCACGCGAGCCCCTGGAGTCCCCGGCACACCGCGAGCACCGGCAGCGACGGCGCGAGCGCGGCACCCGCCATCGAGCAGGCCATCAGCACCTGCGCGACGAGCAGCGTGCGCGTGCGGCCGACACGGTCACCAACCCAGCCCACCAGCGGCATCGTCACGGCGAGCACCAGCGCGAAGGAGCTCACCGCAAGCACACCCGCGGGCAGCGGCACGCCGAGGTCGAGCGAGATCTCGCGCAACGGCACGTTGAGCACGTTGTTGCAGACGGTGCCGAGCAGCGTCACCGCCAGCAGTGTGCACAACACCCGGGCACCGGGCGTGCGGACTTCCCCCACCGGAACGGACCTCCAGGACTCGCGGGCGAGCACGCACCGGGCCAGTCCATGTCGCGCGGCGGTTACGGTGCGGTTGCGCCGAGATCCATTTCAGACTGCCCCGGTTACAACCGGTGGCACCAGGGCAACGTGCACAAACTTGGCCCCGCGCGGTGTGCACATGACTGGTAGACGGGACACCGCCCGCACGCGGAACCTCTTCCGTTAACGCCATGACTTCCAGCCGAAGGGAAGCCCATGCCACTCACAGCCGCCCACTGGATATACCTGGCCGGTGTCATCGTCATTCTCGGCACGATGATGGCCAGGAAGAACATCGTCGTCCCCGCCGTGGCGGCGACGTTCCTGACCGCGCTGGTGTTCTCCGGCAGCCTGATCACCGGCATCACCGCGGTGTTCGACGCGAGCCTGGTCGCCGCGACGAACCTGTTCAACATCTTCCTGATCATCGCGCTCGTGACCGCGATGCTCCATTCGCTGCAGGTTCTGGGCGCCGACCGGAAGATGGTGGCGCCCTTCCGCCGGGTGATGCGCAACGGGCATCTGGCGTTCTGGGCACTCCTGGTGGTCACCTACTTCATCTCGCTGTTCTTCTGGCCAACGCCCGCGGTGCCACTGATCGGCGCGGTCCTCGTGCCCGTCGCGATCCGCGCGGGCCTGCGGCCGATGGCGGTGGGCATGGTGATGGCGTGCGCGGGACAGGGCATGGCACTGTCGTCGGACTACGTCATCCGCGTCGCACCCGGGCTCTCCGCGCAGGCGGGTGGCATGGACCCGAACGCGGTGGCCGACAAGGCGATGGTGCTCTCGCTGGTGGTCGGCGGCGTGGCGCTGCTCGTGGGTTACGCGCTCGAGTTCCGCAAGATGCGCAAGCCCTCGGCGCGGCTGCTCACCGAATGGGAGGCGAGCGGCCGGCAGTTCGCCACGCCGGAACCGCGCCAGGCCGCCGAAACCGCCGAGGCAGCGCCGAGGCAGCGCGAGCTGGTGCCCACCGGAGCCGGGGCGCGTGTGGCCTCTGACGGCGACGGCACGGAACCTCCGCCGGCCGCACCGCTCCTTGGCGGCTCACCGGACACTGTGGACGGTGGTGACCCGGCTTCCGCCGATCCGGCACGGGAGTACCCGAGGGCATCGACGTTCTTCGCCGTCTTCGTGCCCCTCGCCTACCTGTCCCTGATCGGCTACATGATCGTCGCCAAGATCTCACCGAGCGTGCCCGACCTGGAGTCCGGCCAGGCCGCCGGGCTCGTCGGCGGCGTCGCGGCGCTCATCGTCTTCATGGCGGCCCTCGTCGGCGACGGCCGCGGCTTCCTGGAAACGTCGGCAACCCACGTGGTGAACGGGCTGGTCTTCGCATTCAAGGCGATGGGGATCGTGCTGCCCATCGCCGGCTTCTTCTTCATCGGCAACGCCGAGTTCGCCTCCCAGATCCTCGGCACCGAGATCCGGGGCCAGGGAATCCTGTTCGACCTCGTGGCCGCGGTGCAGGACCACATTCCGGAGAACGGGTTCATCGCGGCTTTCGCGATCCTGCTCGTCGGCGTGGTCGCCGGTCTCGACGGCTCCGGTTTCTCCGGTCTGCCGCTCACGGGCGCGCTCGCGGGCAGCCTCGGCGCCGGCGCGGGCATCGACGACACGACCCTCGCCGCGCTCGGCCAGATGGGCAACATCTGGTCCGGTGGCGGGACGCTCGTCGCGTGGTCGTCGCTCATCGCGGTGGCCGGGTTCGCCAGGGTGCCCGTGCTCGACCTCGCCCGCCGCTGCTTCCTCCCCGTCATGGCGGGGCTCCTGGCCGCCACCGTGTTCTCCGTGGTGTTTCTCGGCTGACACGCGCTACAGCCGTCCACTCCAGAGGGTCACGCTCGCCCGGGAATCGTGATTGAATCCTGGCAGCGGGCACGGATGGGCGGTGGTGACGACGAGCGCGAGTCCGGAGGCGGAGGGCCCAGCCCGGTTGCTGATCGTCTCGGCGACCATGGGCGAGGGCCACAACGCGACCGCGCGCGCCCTGCGGGCGGCGGCGCAACGGGTGTGGCCCGGCATCGAGGTGGAGTGGGCCGACGTGCTCGACGTGATGGGCCGCGGCACCGGACCGGTGTTCCGCTGGATCTACGCGACGAGCGTCGAGCGGCTGCCGTGGCTCTACGAGTTCTTCTACACCTCGGTGTGGCACCACCGCTGGTTCGCGAAAGCCGCCAAGCGGGTGATCGGCGCGTGGAGCGGGCGGCGGCTCGCTTCCGTCATCGACGCGGCCCGCCCCGACGCGATCGTCTCCACCTACCCGATGGGCAGCACCGGGCTGGAGTGGCTGCGCAGGCACCGGGGACTGTCGGTGCCGACGGCGGCGTGGGTCTCCGACATCGCGCCGCACCCGTCGTGGGTGCACGAGGGCGTGACCGTAAACATGGTCATGCACGAGGTGGCCGTGGAGGCCGCACGGCGCAGCGTGCCCGGCGCGCCGGTCGCGGTGTCCGCTCCCCCTGTGCCAGGACGGTTCGCTCCCGGTGACCGCGGCGCGGCACGGGAACGGCTGGGGCTTCCGGACGCGGGGCCGCTGGCCGTCGTGTCGTGCGGCTCGCTGGCCTTCGGCGACCCCAGCGGCGCCGTCCGGGAGCTGCTGGGCGGCGGCCCGGCCGCGTGCGTCGTGGTGGTGACCGGGCGCGACGAGCGCCTGCGGCGCCGGCTGGAACGCGGGTTCGCCGGCGACGAGCGCGTACGGGTGCTGGGCTGGGTCGACGACATGGCCACGCTCATGACCGCGGCCGACCTGGTGGTGACCAACGCGGGCGGCGCGACGGCGCTGGAGGCGCTCGCGTGCGGTCGCGCCGTGGTGCTGCACGACCCGATCCCGGGACACGGCAAGGCCAACGCCCGCCTGCTGGAGGAGGCGGGACTCGCCAGGGTGTGCGCGGGGCCGGGTGAGCTGGCCCGCACGGTGCGCGAGCTGGTGACCCGGCCGGAGCGCCTGCGCGCGCTGGAGGAGGCGGCCCGCCGGCACACGAGCGCTCACCGGCTCGACGACGACCTGCGCGTATTCGCCCGGCAACCCGGTGCGGCGCGGGCACGTCCGCTGCCCGCGCCCGACGCGCTCTTCCTGCACGCCAGCACTCCAGAGGTGCCGCAGTACGTCGGCACGGCGCTGGTGTTCGAACCGGGGCCGCCGCTCACGCGCAAGGACGCCGCCGGAATGCTCGCCGCGGTGCCGGGCGTCGGCGGCAGGCTGCTCCCGGCGACCCTCGTGCGACGGGCGCGCTGGGACCCCGGCGAGGACGCCGACCCGCTTTCGCTGGTCGACGAGGTCGTGGCCGGTGATCTGGCCCGCTCCGTCGACGCGTTCTTCTCCGTGCCGCTCGACACCACCCGCGCGCTCGGTGCCGCACGGCTGGTGACGGGCCTGCCCGGCCAGCGGCGAGCCCTGCTCGTCAAGCTGCACCACGCGCTGGGCGACGGGATGACCGTGCTGCAGGCCCTGCTGTCCGACACCGACACCAGCACCGGGCTCTCCTGGGCGATCCGGCCAACGACCTCGGTGGGCGGCAACGGTTTCCGGCCCGCTCCGGGCAAGCTCGCCGGAGGGCTGTGGGAGCTGGCGCGGGCGGGCAGGGCGCCCGCGACGCCGCTGGACGTCGCGATCACCGGACCCGACCGTCACCACGCGGTCGTACGGCTGCCGGGCAAGGAGGTCCGGCAGGCCGCCCGCGCCCTCGGCGTCGCACCGGCCGACCTGCTCAAAGCGGTGTTCGCCGAGGCCGTGCACGACGTGCTCGGAGCGCAGCCCGGCGCGCGGTTCCGGCTGATGGCGCCGTGGTCCCTGCGTGGCACCGGGAGCCTGCGCGCGGCGGGCAACCACACCGGGGCGGTGTCGGTGGACCTGCCGGTCGGCCCGATGGACCTGCGCACCCGGGCTTCGCTCGTGGCCAACGGGCTGCGGGAGCGCATCGACGCCGGGGTGCCCGAGGCCGCGCACGCCGTGGTGCGCCTCATCGGCAGGCTGCCGCCCCGGCTGCACGCGCTCGCCGCCAGGAGCGTCTACCGAGGCGACTGGTTCAACGCGATCGGCACCGTCATGCCGGGGCCACGGCGGGAGATCCGCTGGCACGGGTCGGTGATGTCGGAGGCCTACCCCGTGCTCGCGCTGGCGCCCGGCAGCGGGCTCGCGTGGGGCGCGATGACGTGGGGGCGCTGGATCACGATGGTGTTCACGGGCACCCCCGCGCAGGCCGCGTTCGTCGACGGGATCGCCGCGCGCACCGACGCCCTCCTCGCCGAGCTGGCCGGTGACCACGCCGGCCCATGACCGGCCAGGACACCGTCCTGGGGATCGCGGTGCCCGCCGCGATCCTGGCCGCGGCGGCGTTCGGCGTGACCGGCGCGCTGCAGCACAGGGCGGCCCGTCGCGTCGAGGGCGGGGGCCCCGTGCGATGGGGGCTGGTGTTCACGCTGCTGCGGCAGCCGCTGTGGCTGGCCTCGCTGCTGGCCAACGGGCTCGGGATCGTGTTCCAGTGGCTGGCGCTCAGCACCGCGCCGCTGGTGTTCGTGCAGCCGCTGCTCGTGACGTCGCTGGTGTTCGCGGTGTTCAGCAGCAGCGCGCTGCGGCGGGAGCGCCCGGACGGCCTGGTGCTGCTCGGGGCGGGGCTGTGTGTGGCGGGGCTGGCGTTGTTCTTCCTCGTGGCCAGACCGGAGGCCGGGCACGGCACGCTGGAGCTGCGCGACGTCCTGCCGCTGGCGACAGGGCTGGCCGCGATGATCGCCGTCGCGGTCGGGCTCGCGGTACGGTTCGCTGGCCGGGTGCGGGTCCTGGCGCTGGCGACGGCCACCGGGGTGCTGTACGGCGTCACGGCGGGGGTCACCAAGCTCGCCGCCGACGACCTCCGGCGCGGTGTGGTGGCGCTGCTGACGCACTGGCATTTCTACGTCGTGGTGGTGTGCGGGGTGACGGGGTTCCTGTTGAGCCAGAACGCGTTCCGGGTCGGGGTGGCGCTGGCTCCCGCGCTCGCGGTGATCGTCTCGCTCGACCCGCTCGTCAGCATCGGGGTCGGCGCGCTGTGGCTCGGCGAGGAGCTGCCGGGCGGCGCCGGAAGGATCGCGGGGCAGGTGCTCGGGCTGGCGGTCGCCATCGCCGGCATCGCGCTGCTCAGCCAGCGGGCCCCGCAGGTGAGCACGCCGGGAAGGGAGAACGGGTGATCGGAGCCGGAACGACCGCGGTGGTGACGGGCGGTTCGTCGGGTATCGGCGCCGCGACGGCGTCGGTGCTTGCCCGGCGTGGATGTGACGTGCTGGTGACCGGCCGCGACCCCGCGGCGCTGGAGACCGTCGCGCGGCGCACCGGTGCCCGTGCGTGTGCCGCCGACCTCGCCGGTTCCGGTGCCGCCGCGCGGGTGCTGGCCTCCGCGGGCGACGTGGACCTGCTGGTGTGCAACGCGGGCGTCGGCTGGGCGGGACGCCTCGAGGACATGCCGGAGGCGGACGCCGAGACCCTCGTGCGCGTGAACCTGCTGGCGCAGATCCTGTTGGTGCGGGCGGTGCTGCCGGGGATGGTGGAGCGCGGGCGCGGGCATCTCGTGTTCGTCTCGTCGATCGCGGGGAGCATGAGCGTCGCGGGCGAGGCCGTCTACTCGGCGACGAAGGCGGGGCTGGACGCGTTCGCCGCGAGCGTGCGGGGCGAGGTGGCCGGTCGCGGCGTGGGCGTGTCGGTGGTGGTGCCGGGCGTGGTCGACACGCCGTTCTTCGCGCGCCGGGGTACGCCGTACACGCGGCACAGCCCGCGCCCGGTACCCCCGGAGCGAGTGGCGGCGGCCCTCGTCGCCGCCGTCGAGCGGAATCGGGCGGAGGTGTTCGTGCCCCGCTGGCTTCGCCTGCCCGCACGCCTGCGCGGAGTGGCGCCGGCCCTCACCGACGCCCTGCAACGCCGCTTCGCCTGAACCCGCGAGTCCCCCGCTCCAGCCCGCGAGTCCCCCGCTCCGGACGCCGAGTTCTGCACTCCGGACGCCGAGTCCCCCGCTCCGGACCGCCGGCCCTGCGTTCGCGCGTTCGGCAACGCACGACTCGGGGTCCGGAAGGGGCAACTCACGCGCCCCAGCGGGGGACTCGCGGGCCCGAGCGGGCAACTCGCAGGCCCCGAGCGGGCAACTCGCGGGCCCGAGCGGGGGACTCGCGGGTCGGAGCGGGGGACTCGCGGGCTCGGCGTCAGGTTTCGCGGGCCGCGCGGATCGACTCCTTCAGGGAGCTCATGGTCGCCAGTACCGACGTCGGCTCGTACCCGCAGTGCGCCATGCAGTTGGCACAGCGCGGGTCCCGGCCGCGGCCGTACTTCTCCCACTCGGTGGTCTCGACCAGCTCCCGGTACGTCTTCACGTACCCGTCGCCCATGAGGTAGCAGGGCTTCTGCCAGCCGAACAGCGTGTACAGCGGCACGCCCCACGCGGTGCACTCGAAATCGACCTTGCCCTCGAGGAAGTCGAGGAACAACGGCGAGTGCACGAGCCGCCAGCGCTTGCGGTTGCCGTTCGCGAAGGCCTTCCGGAAGAGCTCCCTGGTCTCCTGCACGCCGAGGAAGTGCTCCTGGTCCGGCGCCTTCTCGTAGGCGTAGGCGGGAGACAGCATGAGCGAGTCGATCTCGAGCTCGTCGTTGAGGTAGTCGAGCACGTCGATGACGCTCTGCGGGGTGTCCGTGTTGAACACGGTCGTGTTGGTGGTGACGCGGAACCCGCGCCGCTTCAGCTCCCGGATCGCCGCGACGGCCTCGTCGAACACGCCCTCCTTCGCCACGGCCGCGTCGTGCCGCTCCCGGAGCCCGTCGAGATGCACGGTGAACGCGAAGTACTTGGACGGCTTGAGGTCGAGCTTGTCGATCTTCTTGCGCAGGAGCACCGCGTTGGTGCACAGGAAGACGTACTTCTTGCGCTTGACGAGCTCGTTGACCATCCGGTCGATCTCGGGATGCATGAGCGGCTCGCCGCCCGCGATCGACACCATCGGCGCGCCGGCCTCCTCCACGGCGGCGACGGCCTGCTCGACGGGCATCCGCTGCTTGAGGATGTTGGCCGGGTGCTGGATCTTCCCGCAGCCCCCGCATTTGAGGTTGCAGGCCAGGATCGGTTCGAGCTCCATGATGAACGGGAACTTGTCGCGCTTGCGCAGCTTCTGGGTGGCCACGTGCCTCGCCACGCGGATCGCCTGGTGCAGGGGCATGTTCATCGGTGCCGCACCTCCTTGGGAAGGCTGAAGTTCACGGTTTCGGTCGCGGTGGTGCGCTCCCTCGTCTCCACCGCCCCGAGACCGGCCAACGCGTCGACGATCTCGTCCACCAGTACCGTCGGCGCCGACGCGCCGGCGGACAGCCCGACCGTGCGGGCGCCCACCAGCCAATCGAGGTCGATCTCGTTCACGTTGTCCACCAGGTAGGCCCTGGCGCCCTCACGCTGGGCCACCTCCACGAGGCGGCGGGAGTTGGACGAGTTGCCCGAACCCGCCACGAGCACGACATCCGACTCGCGCGCCACCACGCGCACCGCGTCCTGCCGGTTGGTGGTGGCGTAGCAGATGTCGTCCGAGCCGGGACCCCGCAAAGCCGGGAAGCGGTCGCGCAGGGCGTCCACCACCCCCGCGGCCTCGTCCATCGCGAGGGTGGTCTGCATGAGGTAGGCGACGCGGTCGGGGTCCTCGACCTCGAGTCCCGCGACGTCCTCCGGCCGCTCCACGAGCACGGTGCGTTCCGGCGCCTCGCCGAGCGTCCCCTCCACTTCCTCGTGCCCGGCGTGCCCGATGAGGAACACGGTGTCGCCGTCGCGGGCGAACCGCCTCGCCTCGCCGTGCACCTTGGCCACGAGCGGGCACGTCGCGTCCACCACGTCGAGCCCGCGTTCCTCGGCGGCCTCCCGCACCGCCGGGGAGACGCCGTGCGCGGAGAACACGACGGTCGCGTTCTCCGGCACCTCGTCGAGTTCGTCGACGAACACCGCGCCCCGCCGTTCCAGCTCGCCCACCACGCGCGAGTTGTGCACGATCTGCTTGCGCACGTAGATCGGCGGCGCGTGCCGGTCGAGCAGGCGCTCCACGATCTCCACCGCCCGGTCCACACCGGCGCAGAACGATCGCGGGCCGGCCAGCAGCACCGTGCGGTCGCCGGTCGCGGCCGCCCACCGGCGCAACGCGGGCCCGACCGCCCGCAGCGACCGCAGCGCGGCGATGCCGCCCGGCACGGTCGCCGGGTGCAGCAGCGACCGCGTGGGGGTGTCCACCACCGCCCGCACCACGGCGGCGGGACGGGACCCGATCATGTCCAGCAGCCGCGCGGACTCCATGTCCACGGCGATCGCCCCGTCGAGCGCGAGCCGCGCGCCCTCCGGTTGCCACACCACGTGGTCGGTCTCCACCATCGGTCCGACGTGGACGGTCAGCCCGAGCTTGCGCAGCTGTGCCGCGAGCAGCGGCGCCGACCGGCAGTGGTGCGTGCCCTGCGCGGAGCGGACCTCGCTCGCAACCACCAGGTCCCCCGGCCGGAGGCCGTGCACGAGCGCGCCGGCGACCCCCGCGACGGCCACCGGCCGGTCCGGGTACTGCCGCAGCGCCCGTGCGACGCGTTTGGCCCGGCGCGCGTGCGGTCCCGCGAGCACCACGTGCCCACCGGAGGGACCGCGCAGGCCCCGCCGGACGCTCCGGGCCTCCAGCAGCAGCGGCGAGACGACGATCAGGTCGTCATCCGGTGGTTTCATCGCTGGTCACCTCCACGTATCGGCCGAGCGCCATGAGCGGGAAGACGAGCCGGTACAGGTGGTAGTTGATGTAGAAGTCGCCGGGGAAGCCGGTGCCGGTGAACCAGGGCTCGTCCCAGCCGCCGTCCTCCCGCTGGGTGCGAGTGAGCCACTCGACGCCCCGCACCACGGGATCGCCGCGCTCCCCCGCGGCGAGCAGCGCGAGCAGTGCCCACGCCGTCTGCGACGCCGTGGACTCGCCCTTGCCCACCCAGGCCGGGTCCACATAGGACCGGAGGTCCTCACCCCAGCCGCCGTCGGGGTTCTGGTGCCGCGTGAGCCAGCCGACCGCGCGGCGGATCGCGGGGTGCGTCACCGGGATCCCGCAGGCGACCAGCGCGGGCACGACGGCACCGGTGCCGTAGACGTGGTTCGCGCCCCACCGGCCGAACCACGAGCCGTCCCGTTCCTGGTGCCGCAACAGCCAGCGCACGCCACGCCGCGCGGGCTGGGCGTCCGCCTCACCGCGGGCGGCGAGCATCTCGACGATGTGCGCGGTCACGTCGGCCGAGGGCGGGTCGATCACGGCGCCGAAGTCGCAGAACGGCAGCTTCTCCGGCAGCGTCCTGGTGTTGTCCGCGTCGAACGCGCCCCAGCCGCCGTCGCGCGACTGCATTCCGGTGGTCCACGCCACCGCCCGGTCGAGCGCCTCGCCGAGCCGGGCGGGCTCGGGATGGTGGACGCGGTTCAGGCCAAGCACAACCTCGGCCGTGTCGTCGGTGTCCGGGTAGTGGTCGTTGGCGAACTCGAACGCCCAGCCGGACGGCGTCAGGTCCGGCCTGCGCACGCTCCAGTCGCCGTCGCTCCTGATCTCCTCGCGCAGCACCCAGTCGGTGGCGCGCACGAGCGCCGGGTCGCCGGGAGGCAGTCCGGCGTCGAGCAGCGCGATGATCGCGAGCGCGGTGTCCCACACCGGCGACTGGCACGCCTCCAGCCTCCGCACCATGCCCTCGGCGGTGCGCTCGCGGATCGTGAACCCGTCGAGCCCGTCGAGTGCCTTGCGCAGCACCGGATGGTCCGTGCCGTAGCCACGCAGGTTCAGCGCGAGGATCGAGTACACCCACGGCGGCTGGATGCCGCCCCACCCGCCGTCCGCCTCCTGCCGGTCGAGGATCCACCGTTCCGCGCGGGCCAGCGCGACGCCGCGCAGCGGCTTGACGGGGACGCGCTCGAGCACGTGCAGCACCCCGTCGAGGCGCTGGAAGGCCCCCGCCCACGTCAGCAGCGAAGCCGGCTCCGGTCCCGGCCGTCCGGTGCGCAGTTCCCGCACGCTCACGCCGAGCGCGCGGCACGGCCGCGCCGCGCCGACCACGGTCAGCGGCACCACGGTCTGCCGGGCCCAGCACGCCCAGTCGTAGATGTTGAGCGGGAACCAGTCCGGCAGCAGCACCATCTCCGGCGGCAGCACGGGCAGCTCGTCCCAGGACCACTCGCCGAACAGTGCGAGCCAGATGCGGGTGAAGACCCGGGTGGCCTCGATACCGCCGTGGGCGAGGATGTACTCGCGCGCCTTGCGCAGGTGCTCCGAGCCGACCGGGTCGCCCGCCATGCGGAGCGCGACATAGGCCTCGACGGTGGTGGAGAGGTCGGCGGGACCGCCGTGGAAGTTGGCCCACGTGCCGTCCTCCCGCTGGCACGAGCGGATCCACCGCGCCGACTCGGCGAGCGTCTGCTCGTCGAGGATGCCGAGGAAGCGCCGGAGCATCAGGTCCTCGGCGTCCATCGTCACGTTGGTCTCGAGCTCGCCCTTCCACCAGCCTTCCTCGTGCTGGAGCGAGAGCAGGTACTCGCGGGCCCGCTCGGCCGCCTCCCTCGCCGCGGCGGGGGCCGTCGTCCGCTCGATCACGCCGCTCACCGGTCACGCTCCACGACGAACCGCGTGAGATCGCTCAGCGCGGCGTGGATGGGTTCGGGCGGGGCGAGGCGGTCGAGACACGACCTCGCCTCCACGACGTAGCGCTGCGCCCGGTCGCGGGTCCAGGCCAGCGCGCCGGACCGCTCGATCAACTCTGCCATCGTGCGGAGCTCCTCCTCCGTGGGCGGATCGGGTCTGCCGTACAGCTCGCGCAGCGCCGCGCCGGGCCCGGTGCCGGAGTCCAGCGCGGCGACCACGGGCACGGACTTCTTCCGCACGCGCAGGTCCGCCAGCACCGGTTTCCCGGTGACGTCGGGACTCCCCCAGATGCCGAGAAGGTCGTCGACGAGCTGGAAGGCCATGCCGAGACAGCGGCCGAATTCGGCGAGCAGCCCGGAGGCCACCGGGCTCGCCCTGCCGAGCAGCGCCCCGACCTCGGCGGCACAGCGCATGAGCGCCGCGGTCTTGCCCGCCGCCATCTCCAGGCACTCGTCGAGGCCGACGTCCATCCTAGTCTCGAACCCGACGTCCTGGCTCTGGCCCGCGATCAGGTCCTGCACCGACGCGGTGAGACAGCGGGTGGCGGTGGGGTCGGCGGCGCGTTCGAGCACGTCCACCGCGAGCGTGAGCAGCGCGTCGCCGGCGAGGATCGCGGCCGGCGTGCCGAACAGCCGCCACACGGTGGGCCGGTGCCTGCGCTCGAGGTCGCCGTCCATGACGTCGTCGTGCAGCAGCGAGAAATTGTGCACGAGCTCCACGGCGACCGCCCCGGGCAGTGCCGCCTCGGGGCCTGCGCGGACGGCCTGCGCGGCGAGCAGCGCCAGCGCGGGCCGCAGCGCCTTGCCGCCACCACCGTTGCGCGCCTGGCCGTGCTCGTCGGTCCAGCCGAGGTGGTAGCTGACGATCCGGCGCATCGGCGGGCGCAGCTCGCCCACCGCGTCGCGCAGTGCGGGCTGCACGAGCGCCTGGGTGGCGGTCACCTCGGAGGGCAGCGTCGCGGTCATCGCGCACCTCCCCAGGCGTGTGCGCTGACGAGTCCGGCCGCTCGGTGTCCGCTTCGCACGGCTCCCTCCATCGTGTCGGGCCACCCGGTGGCGGTCCACGAGCCGGCGAGCACGAGTCCGGGCAGCCGGGTCTCCGGCTGGGGGCGCAGCCGCCCCGTGCCCGGCGCCTGCCGGAAGGTGGCCCGCCGTTCGCGGGTGACGAAGAACCGCGTGCATGGCGTGGTCCTGGCGGCGGGCAGCAGCCTGCCCAGCTCCGTCAGGAAGATCTCCCTCAGCTCGGGCACGGGGGTGTCGAGCCAGGTATGGGCCGCGGACAGCGAGATCGTCAGGTACTGTCCCGCGCTGAGCCCGGCGACGTCCGTGCGGTCGAAGATCCACTGCACGGGCGAGCCGGTGGTCGCCGCGAAGGGCAGGTCGGTGACGGGCCGCTCGTAGACAACATGGACGTTCACGATCGGCGCCGCGCCAAGCCCCGCGAGCCGCGCGCCGGAGACCCCGGCCTCGGCCGGGCACACCTTCGCCGAGGGCTCCGGCGGGGCGGCCACCACGACGGCGTCGGCGGTGAGCGTCTCGCCGTCGAGCCGCACCGCGAAGCCGCGATCGCGTCGCTCCACCGCCCGCACCGCGCTGCGCGTGCGGATCTCGGCCCCGCGGGCCAGCAGGTACTTCTCGGCGGGGCGGACGTGCAGGTCCTCCAGCGGCCACCGCGGCACGCCGATGTCGGCGGCGTCGGCGCGGTCGAGCAGCGCGGTGCGGAACACCTTCGCGGCGAGCGCGAGCGAGGCCTCATCGGCGTCGCAGTTGAGCGCCGCCACCGAGATCAGGTTCCACAGCGCGGCGAGCGTGGCGCCGTTCTGCCCGTGCCCGCGCAGCCAGTCGCCGAAGCCGCGCTCGTCGAGCGCGGGGTCATCGGGGTCGAGCAGGCGCATGGCGGCGGCCGCGCGGAAGGCGCGGAGCCGGTCGGTGACCGGCAGAGCGCCGTAACGGGCCAGGCCGGCCACCAGGTGCAGCGGCGCGGGCCCCCAGGTCCGGGTCAGCTCGGTGAGCCGCCCGCCGGGCGCGAGCACCGGCATGCGGAACCGCTCCTGCATCGCGATGCCCTCCGCCGTGCCGAGGCGGGCCAGCAGCGCCCGGTACTCGGTGCAGCAGCGAAGGAGCACGTGCTGGCCGTTGTCGACGGAGAGACCGTCGCGGCGGAACGAGAACGTGGCGCCGCCCAGCCTGCCCCGCGCCTCGAGCAGGGTCACCCGCAGCCCGTCGTCGGCGAGGTCGCACGCGGCGGTCAGGCCGGCGAGCCCGCCACCGACGACCACCACGTGCGCGCTCATGGCCGCGCCCCGGCGAGCGCTCTCGCGGCCACGGTGAGCTTCTCCCAGTCGGGCAGCGACGTGCGGCCGTGCAGGACGAGGCCGGGCCGCAGCGCCATCCGCCGCAGCAGCCGGTGGTAGATGCCCGCCATCGCGGCACAGCACGCGCGGCTGCGCGCGTCGAGGGAGTCCAGCAGCACCAGCCCGCGGCCGTACCACTCCTCCGCCCTGGCGGCCTCGTACTCCAGCAGGGGCAGCAGCGCCTCCTCGGAGTCGGCGAGCCATCCGCCCTCGTCGAGGTCGAGGGTGCAGCCGAACCGGCGCAGGTCCTCGGCGGGCAGGTAGATCCGGCCGTTGCGGCGGTCCTCCAGCACGTCGCGCAGGATGTTGGTCAGCTGCAGCGCGATGCCGAGGTCGTCGGCCAGCCGCGCGTCACGCCGCGGGTGCGCGCCGCCGAACACGGCCAGCGAGAGCCTGCCGATCGACCCGGCGACGCACCGGCAGTAGTGGTGCAGCTCGTCGAACGTCTCGTACGTCGTGCCGAGCACGTCGGCGCGGCAGCCGTCGATGAGCTCGTCGAACGCTCCGAGTGTCAGCCCGAACCGCTCCGCGGCGTCGCCGAGCCCGATGAGCACCGGGTCCCCGCCCGGCTCGTCGAGGCTGTGCAGCGCCTTGCGGGCGTTCTCCAGCGCCTCCAGCCTCACCTCGCCCGCGAGGTCACCGTCGCCGATGTCGTCGATGCGGCGGGCGAAGGCGTAGACGGCGCTGAGCGCCCTGCGCTTGGCGGGCGGCAGCAGCCGGATGCCGTAGGAGAAGTTGCGCGCCTGCTGCCGCGTGATTCTCTCGCACTCCTCGTACGCGTCGGCCACGTTCATCGCGCACCACCCGTGACCAGCAGCCGGACCCATTCCGCGATCGTGCGGCCCTTCGACGGCCTCGGGGTCGTGGCGAGGACGTCGAAGCCCGCGCCGGCGAGCGCGACGGCGGTCGCCCTGCCGCCCGCGACGTAGCCCGCGACGGCGAGCCTGGCCGTGCCGGAGAGCGTGCCGACCAGCGGCTCGCCCTCGTCGAGCAGCGCGACCGCCCGCTGCGCCGTGTAGCCGACGAGCGCGCGCACCTCCCGGCTCGCGCGGCCGGACAGCAGGTCGCCCTCCGCGACACCGAACCGGTCGAGGTCCTCGGCGGGCAGGTAGATCCGGCCCGCCCGCGCGTCCTCCGCGACGTCCTGGCAGTGCTCCAGCACCTGCAGTGCCGAGCAGACCCGGTCGGACAACGGCAGGCGTTCCTCGGTGGCCACGCCGAACACCCCGAGCACCAGCCGTCCCACCGGGTCCGCCGAGAGCGCGCAGTACCCGAGCAGGTCGCCGAACGTGGCGTAACGGCGCACGGTCTGGTCGCGCCGGTTGGCCTCGACCAGCCGCTCGAACGGCTCACGCGGCAGGCCGCATGCGTAGATCGTGGTGCTGAGCCGCTGGTAGAGCGGTTCTGGCGGCGGCGAGCCCGCGTAGATCCGGTCGAGGTCGTGCGACACCGCGTCGAGCAGCCGGAGCCGGTCACCCTCGGCCTCGTCGCCGAGGTCGTCGACCATCCGGGCGAAGGCGTACAGCGCGAGCAGGTGCCCGCGCTGGGCGGCGGGGAGCAGCCGCAGTGCCACGGGGAAGTTCTCGTCCCGGGCTTTGGCGAGCACGCGCCGCAGCGCGGCGGGCTCCTGGAGTGTCGACCGTTCCGCGGGTGTCAATCACGCCTCCAACACGAAGCAGGGACTCGGGAGGTCTGCGGTGGCGCCGCGCCCGGACGGCGAACCGGCCCGGCACGGTCCTTCTGGTTCAGGCCAGGTGGCTGTGCCACCGGCGCCCCGAGGCCGCCGACCGGGTCGTACTCGCCGAGCGCGTCCATCCGAACCGCCTCGTCCCATTCGGCCAGTGCACCGGGCGCCGGAGCGGAGAGGACACCATTGTCGTTCAACGCCCTGACTACGGGCAACTCCCATTCCGGCCCCCTCGGAGCACCGGGACGGAGCACCCGGCGCCTGACATCTGGCGGGTTGAGGGCCCTGCGGGCCCACTATTCCGGCTGCCGCGTCCACCGACCATGATCTTATTTCCCCGGCCGGTCAGCGCAACAGTTTTCCGTGACGCCGACAGGGCGAACTTCGCTCGGTGAAAAGTGTTAACGAGATTGGTCCCGCGAGCTGACACGACCGGCCCGGAAAGGCGTACAATACGTGGAGCTTCCCGGACACGGGTCGCCGGAGCGGGAAGGCCCGGACACGGCGACGCGAGACCCCTGTGTTTTCGTCCACTGTGTACTGACCGGTTACTCGTCATCGGCACGTTCGCATTCAACTGTCCACATCGTTCGAGACGAAGTGCGCGATTGTGTCTTTCGTCGATCCGGGGACCGAATTCCGGCCCCTTGACGCCTCGGATAGGGACGAACGACCCTAGGCTCGCGCCGCCGGGACTGCGAGTGTGGATGCCGCGGCTCGGAGGAGAGATATGGCACGACCTGCCCAGTGGACGATGAGCGTCGTCCTCGAGGAGAACAACGGCACGACTCGAGCGCGAGTGCGGCTCGGAGACGACCGCGGCAACCACTTCGACGGGATAGGGCTCGCCCACCGGGGAGTGGACGTCGCCCGGGTACCGCAGGTGGCCGGCGAGCTCGCCGTGGCGCGCGCGCTGACCGACCTCACCGAGGAACTGCTCACCGCGGTCGCCGCCGACATCGAGTCGGCGATCGGGGTCCCCGCGTTCGGCTCCCCCGCACCGAGCCTGACCCCCACGCCGAAGTAGTCCACTGGCGACGGTATTACCGTCCTTTGTGCACTGCAGGCCCCTCACAGGCCGTGGATCTCGCGGTCCAGCTCGTCCCATTCCCGCTGCCAGCGCTGCCGCCTGGCACGGTCGAGCAGTGCGTGCAGGGCCCACCAGGAGAGCGCGCACACGAGAGTGACGCTCAGCCAGGCCGTGATCGCGACGGCGGCGGCGTTCCAGGCCGCCATGGCCTGCGTGCGCGGCGGCTGCACGCGCTCACCGCTCTCGTCGAGCCAGACGCGGACTTCGCTGCCCTTCTCCAGCCCGGCCTCGGCGACGACGAGGCCGGTTCCGGGAGAGCCGTCCGGCCGCTGCCACTCCGCCCGCACCTGCACCGTCTGCCTGCCGCCCGCGTAAATCGTCGGAGACTCCAGCACCGCGTCGGTGAGCAGTACGGCCGTGGACTCGTACCGGGTGCTCGCCTCCAGCTCCGCCGCCCGCGACTCCCTGGCGTAGGTGTCGGACCCGAGCGCGGCGGCGATCGGCAGTGCCAGCAGCGGGACGACGATCGCGAGCAGCAGCACGGCGGCCTCGATCCGGTCCGAGGTGCGGGCGACCGGGTTGCGGCCGGGGAACAGGCTCCGCAGAAACCGCCCCAGGCAGGTCGAAGTCGTGGAGTCGCTCATCGTGGCCGACCTCCTCCCGTCCTCACCCACCAGGATGGACCGGAAGGCGGCCGCACGCGAAGAGTCCTTCGACCTCAACCGCGCTGGGCGGCCCAGCCGTTCCACAGTGGAGCGATCCGGTCACGCTCCGTCCGCCGGCGGCGTCACCACCGCGCGACCGGTCAGCTCGCCGCGCGCCAGCCGCGCGTAGGCCTCGGGGGCCTCGTCGAAGGCGAACCGCGTGACCGTGGTGCGCAGCAGCCCGCGTGCGGCGAGGTCGAGCACCTCGATGAGCTCCGGCCTGCTCCCCCAGTACGTCGTCTGCACCGAGAGCTCATAGGGAAGCGTGAAGAACGACACCGGGAGGGTGCCGCCGCCGATCCCGACGATCGTGAGGTCGCCGAGCTGCCGCGCGCAGGCCGCGCCCAGCGCCAGCGTCGCGTCGTTGCCGACACAGTCGATTACCACGTCCGCGCCCACACCGCGCGTGACGTCCCTGATCCGCGCCGCCGTGTCGTCGCCGGAGGGCAGCGCGAGGTCGGCGCCGAGTTCTCGCGCGTGGGTCAGAGCCTCCTCGCGCGCGTCGACACCGATCACCCTGGCCGCCGTGGTGGCCTTGACGATCTGCAGCGCCAGGTGCCCGAGCCCGCCGACGCCGATCACCACGGCGGTGGAGCCGGGGACGAGCTTCGGCCACGACCGGCGCACCGCGTGGTACGGCGTCAGCCCCGCGTCGGTGAGCGGCGCGGCGAGCACCGGGTCGAGCCCCTCCGGCACCGGCACGACGTGCCGGGCGTGCGGGACGAGCATGAGCTCGGCCATCCCGCCGTCGACGCCGAGGCCGCCGCCACCGCCCGGCGCGGGCGCACCTTCCGGGTTCTCGCAGTAGGTCTCGACGCCGACCCGGCAGTTGCGGCAGACCCCGCAGCCCCACGGGCCGTACACGGCGACGGGCTGTCCCGGCGCGAGCCCGGTGACGCCCTCGCCGAGCGCGTGCACCCAGCCCGCGTTCTCGTGGCCGAGCGTGAACGGCGGCCCCCACGGCAACTGTCCGGGCTCGAAGTCGTGCATCAGGTGCAGGTCCGAATGGCAGACGCCGGCGCCCGCGATCCGCACCACGACCTGGCCGGGGCCGGGCCTCGGCTCCTCGACGTCGGCGAACTCGGGCTCGGACTTCCAGGCCAGGAGACGCAACGCTCGCATTCCGACACCCTTCTTCGTCGCGGGGTCGAGCCCTTCCGCCACCACCATCGGACACTTTCCGGTGCCCCGCCACCGAGGGACCTTCGACTCTTCACCAGGGCGTCCGTGTGGCCGAGCATCAGCGGTAACCCACCTGGAGGGAAGAACCATGGAGTTCGAGAACCGCCGGGAAGCCGGCCGCGAACTCGCGGGCCGACTGGGGTACCTCCGCGGACGCCACCCGATCGTGCTCGGGCTTCCCCGTGGCGGTGTCGTCGTGGCCCGGCAGATCGCCGACGCCCTCGGGGCACCGCTGGACGTGCTGCTGGTGCGCAAGATCGGCGCGCCGGGCCGTCCCGAGCTGGCCATCGGGGCCGTGGGCGAGGGCGGCGTGCTCGTCACCAACGCCGACATCCTGCGCAGGCTGCGGCTCACCGCTGAGGAGGTGGACGAGGCGGCCCGGCGGGAGCTCGCCGAGCTCGACCGGCGCGCCCTCGTGCTGCGCCGTGGCCGCGCTCCCCTGCCCGTGACCGGCCGGACCGTCGTGCTCACCGACGACGGCATAGCCACGGGCGCCTCGGTGAAGGCGGCACTGCGGGTGCTGCGCGCCCGCGGCGCCAGCCGGATCGTGCTCGCCGTCCCCGTCGCTCCCGCCGACGTGCTCGAGGAGCTCTCCCACAGCACCGACCACACCGTCTGCCCGAACCGCCGCGTCTGGATGCGCGCGGTCGGCAACTGGTACCGCGACTTCTCCGAGGTGTCCGACGCCGACGTGGTCGCCCTCCTGCCCGACCCCGCCGACGACGTGCCGGAGCAGGTCACCGGCCGCTCGCGAGACCGCTGAACCGATCACCCGCCTTGCCCCGGCCCGGCCCGCCGATGATGATCGGGGCGTGAGCGGAAGGTGGTGAGGCCCGGATGGGCAGGCAGCGCTGGACGGGTGGCGTCGTCGTGCAGACCAGGGGCGAGGTGCTGGACAGCGCGCGGGACTACGTGCGCAAGCAGATCGCCGGACTGGCACGGAAGCTGCCGGACCGGCTCGTGTCCGCGCGCGTGAAGCTGGTCGCGTTCGCGAAGCCGAGCGCGCCCGTTCCCGCGCTGGCACAGGCGAATCTCGACGTCGCGGGGCGGGCGGTGCGCGCGCAGGTCGCGGCCGCGTTCTTCGCCGAGGCCGGCGGCCTGCTGCGGGCCCGGCTGCGCGAGCAGGTGGCGTCGCTCACCGGGCCGAGGACTTTCCGGCCGTGGCGCGGGGCTGCCCCGGAGGTACCCGCGGCGCGGTCCCGGGGGCCGAGGGAGATCGTGCGGTGCAAGGAGTTTCCGCTCTGCCGGTGCGACCCCGCCGAGGCGGCGTTCACGATGGACCTCCGCGACTACGACTTCCACCTGTTCGTCGACGCCGACACCGGCGAGGACAGCGTCGTCTACCGCGCGGGCCCCACGGGCTACCGGCTGGCCCGCCTGCACTCCCCCGTGCCACCGCGAGACCGGCCTGCCGTGCCGCTCACGGTCCGGCCGCGGCCCGTGCCGGTGGAGAGCGCGGCCGGGGCGGCGGCGGGGCTCGACCGCACCGAGCTGCCGTTCGCCTTCTTCCGCGACCACGAGACGGGCCGGGGCTCGGTGGTCTACCGGCGCTACGACGGGCACTACGGGTTGATCACGCCCGCCTGAACCGCGACCCGGCCGCAGTGAAGGCCACCTTCCCTGCGTTGAACGCAGGCAAGGTGGCCTTCACTGCGGTTCACCGCGGCCGGAAGGGCTCCGGCCGCGGTCAGGCCCTGGTGCCGCTCACCTCCAGGTTTCGCAGCCTGCCGATGTTGTCGAACGAGCCGAAGCCGACGCGGCCCGAGGCGAACGTCGTGTCGACCGCCGTCATCAGCGGGTTGCGTGCACCGTCGACGTACACCGCGATCTCACCGGTGGCCGCGCAGTGGGTCACGCGCACGTCGTGCCAGCTGGCGTCGGTGATCGCCGGGGCCGCGCCCCGCGAGACCGTCGCGTTCCACTGGTCGTCGATGCGCTCCCGGTCGGCGTTGTTCACCTTGAAGATGCCGTTGTGCGGGTAGATCGAGTTGTCCGATGACAGATGCGCGTAGTAGAACTCCGTGTCCGAGCGGTACCCGAAGACGATGATCACGTCCCGGTTGGCCTCCGTCACGGGGGTGTCGAGCCGGACCTCCGCGTCGACGCGCACCGAACCGTACTCCCCGCCCTTGGTCAGCACGGCGTACTCGAAGGGCCTGCGCGGACCCGGCCGCGCCTCGCCCGCCTCGGCAAGGACCACCTCACGCCCGGGGAACCGCCACTTCTCCGGTGTCACCGGAGCCCAGCTGCCGGCGTCCATCGCGTCGCCGACCCCGGCGCCCGCCGTGCCACAGCTCGAGAACTTCCGCGCGCCGGTGACCTTCCAGATCTTGCCGTTCGCCTTCGCCAGCAGATACAGCTCGCCTTCGGCGTCGCGGCCGAAGCGGAGGTCCACGCGGGCGTCACCGGCGAGCTCGGGCGTGCTGACGCGGTTGCCGTGCTCGTCGTAGATCATCAGCGTGTGGACGGTGGCCGGGTCGTGGCCCCGCTTCATCTGGTTCTGCTCGGTGTAGAACACCCTGCCGTCCACCAGGTCGGCGAAGAGGTACTTGCCGCGCAGCTCCGGGATGTCGCCCCGGTACACGAATCCGCCGCTGATCGCGCGGCCGACGTCACCGCAGTCCCAGTCGGGCGGCGGGTTGTGGTCGTACTGCGCCACGGGGTAGACGTAGCCGTACTTGTCGTCGTCCTCGGGCAGCGGGTACAGCCAGCAGCCGTCGCCCCGCTCGTAGCGGAACGTTCCCTCGCGCTCGCTCCAGCCGAGGTTGTCGCCCTCGCGCACCTCGTAGACCGCCTCGATCGCGTGCTGGCCGATGTGGCCCAGGTACATCCGGTGCGGGCTCCTCGGGTCCCAGCTGAACCGGTGCGGATCGCGCATGCCGTAGGCCCAGATCTCGCCGAGCGCGCCCTCCTGGCCGACGAACGGGTTCGCCCTGGGCACGCCGTACTGGCCGTTGCCGCTGCCGGTGCCGTCCGGGTCGATGCGCAGGATCTTCCCGTGTGGCGTGCTCAGGTCCTGCGGCTCGGTACTGGACACGCCGAGCCCGCCGTCGCCGACGGCGACGTAGAGCAGGCCGTAGTCCTCGTCGTGGCGCGAGGCCGTCGGGTTGAAGTCGATCTGCTGGATGCCGTGGATCTGCTGGGCGAACCCGAACCGCAGAACCTCCCGGTGGGTGCCGCTGAAGACGTCGGCCTCCGGGTCGTCGGCGATCCACTCGGTGACGATGCCGTGGTACCGCGTGCCAGGCTGCGCCGGGTACGTCGTCGGCTTCTCCAGCGCCGCACCGGCTTCGGTGTGGACGGTGTAGAACTTCCCGTTGCGCTGGAACCGCGGGTCGAACGCGACGAACCCGAAGCCCTGCCCCATCCCCCTGCCGGAGAAGAAGTCCGGGAACCTGGCCTTGACGTCGAGGTAGACGTACGGATCGTCGTCGTCGGAGAGGAAGTACAGGTTTCCGTTGAGGTCGGGCACGTACTGCCTGCCCGAGCCGTCCGGCAGCTCACCGAGGTAGTTGATACGCGCGTGCCGCATCAGGCGCGGGTCGGTCGGAGCCGGTGTCGGCTCGGACTTCGGGAACTGGGCGACCTCCTCGACCGTGAGCCCGAGCCCGGAGGTCACTGGGTCCTCGGGGATCGGATCCATGATGGGCGCGTCGGCCTGCGCGGCCGCCTGCGTGCCCGACAGCAACGTGCCCACCAGGGCGACCGTTGCCAGTAAAGACCATCTCGGCTTTGACATCACACTCATCCTCGAGTCCGGGTCCGCCTTGAAAGCGCTTTCCTGAAAGCGCTTGCAGACTCTACAGCCCGTGGGCGCGGGTAAGCAAGCAGTGACCGGGTTCGGTCACAATAAGGCGCATGGTCCGGCTCGCGTTCGCCGTGCGCCCACCGGAGGCGGTGCGCGCGGTCGTCGCCGCCCTTCCCCGGCCCGAGCTGGCGCGGACCACTTGGTCACTACCGGAGCAGTGGATCGTGAAGCTGCGGCCGCTTGGCCACGTGCCGTCGTCCCTGCGCGAGCCGCTGCTCGGCGCCGCGGCAGCGGCGCTCGACGGTGCGCCGGCACCGCTCGCGAGGCTCGGGCCCGCCACCCACCGGCTCGCGGGCCAGTGGCTGTCGGTGCCCGTCAACGGGCTCGACGAGCTGGCGGCCGACATCTTCGCGGCGACGGAGCCGCTGGTTCCGGTGACGCATCCGCAGCCGTTCCGGGGCGAGCTGGTGCTCGCGCGCGGACGGCCGCCCCGGGAGCTGTCCGGGACGGCCATCGAGGCGGCGTGGCGGGTGACCGAGGTGCTGCTGGTCGCCGACCACTCCTCGCCGAGGGGACCGCGCCTCGAGGACGTGGGCGCGATACCGCTAGGTGAGTGAGTCCAGGTGGGCGCGCACCGGGCCGGAGAACGAGCCGCCGCTCGCCGCGTCCCAGTTGACCGACCACGTCATCACGCCGCTGAGCCCGGGAAACGGAGTCTCCGGCACGTAGGACCCGCAGCGGCTGCCCGTGGTGAGGCAGTCGAGGGCGGCGGTCACCACGTCGGGGCTCACGTACCCGCTGCCCGCGGCCGACGACGTCGCCGGCAGGCCGAGCGAGACCTGATCGGGGCGCAGGCGCTGGAGCAGGATGCACGCCTGCGCGGTGATGAAGTCGACCGTGCCCTGTGTGACGACCTGGCCGTGGCAGCCGTTCATCGACCCGGAGTTGTAGTACTGCGTGTGCACCACCGTGATCAGGTCCTTGACCTGGTCGATGAGCTGGAGGTAGGCCCCGCCCGGCTGCACGTCGAGGGTCTGCGGCGCCATCGTGAGCAGGAAGCCCTCGCCCATCCGCTCGCGCAGCCGCTGGATCGCGCTCGCCATGTTGGCGACGTCGAAGCCGTGCTCCAGGTCCACGTCGAGGCCCTGGATGCCGTACTCGGCGGCGATGGCGGCGAACGAGTCGACGAAGTTGGTCACGTTCGCGGGGCCGCCCAGGTCGACGTCGCCGCGCTCGCCGCCGATCGAGAGCACCACGGATTTGCCCTCCGCCTTCTTGGCGGCGATGTCGGCCTTGAGCGCGGCCTCGTCGTAGCCGCCGAGCGCGCTCGACAGGCCCGGGTCGACGCCGAAGGTGACCGCGCCCGGGCGCGCCGGGTCGGCCTCGGCGAACGCCAGCACGATCACGTCGTAGGCGGCGGAGACGTCGGCGACCCGCAGCGGGGTGGCGCCGTTGACGAAGTTCTGCCAGTAACCGGTCAGCTGCTTGCCGGGCAGCGCCCCGGCGGGCGTCGGCTCCGCCGTGGCGGTGGCCCCGGCGAGCAGCAGCGCGGCACCCGTGGCCGCGGCGGCGAGCAGCCGGGAGAATCGGCGCGGGATCCTCATCGGAGGTCCTTTCCTAGAACGGGGTGAGGGTGACGGTGACCGAGGCCGGCGCGGGATCCTCGATGTAGGAGGCGAACCCGGCGACGTCGTCGAACGCGAAGCCGTAGGCCTTGCCGTCCACCGTGTTGGCGTGCAGGACACGGGCGTAGTGGTTGGTCACCGCGTGCCCGTAGAACGAGCCGGGGTCGGTGCCGGGCTGCGTGGACCCCGTGTGCAGGATCGAGCGGTTGAACCCGGCGCCGAGCACGGCCGCGACCGGCCCGGTCACGCCGTCGTTGGGCGCCGCCAGCGCGCCGTCGCAGAACAGCACGTCCCGCGTCGACGGTTTCGCGAAGGGCCGCGTGGTCTCGCCGGTGTCCTTGGTGAACACGAAGTTCCCCGCGCCGTCGACGCGGCCGGTGAAGCCGCCGCCCTCGGTCTCGATCCGCAGGTCGGTGCCCGAGTAGCGGTTCCACACCTCGTCGATGTAGGTGGCGAAGTAGTCGGCGCGGAACCGCCCGGAGTCGAGCCCGTGGCCAGGTGCGATCACGCGGAGGTCGTCGACCACGAGCGAGCCGAAGTCCTGCTGGGCGGCGAGGTCGGCGAAGATCCGGTCCCGTCCGCCGTCGGCGAGCGTGCCCGTGGTCTGCGAGCGCTCGCCGTCGAGCCGGATGGCGAGCGGCACGCTGAACTGGTCGACCATCGTGGTGTTGCAGTACATGCCTGGCCGCAGGTTCGGCGTGCCCGGTGCGACGTGGGTGAACTCGACGAAGTCGTGCAGCACCGGGAAGTTCGGGTCGGATTCCACCCAGCCGGCGGGGTACTGCAGGGCGGCCCGGCCCGCGCCGTCCCCGACGGCCTTGAACCTGAGTTTCCGGCCGAGCGCGACGTACACGCGACCGGACATGGTGGGCAGGTTCAGCCGGGTGGGGCCGCTCGCGGCGAGCGGGATGGCGTAGTCGGTGAACCCGTCGGACCCGTTGTCCGACAACGACACCGGCACCGCTCTGCCGTCCGGTGTCACTCTGCATTGGACGTTCGAGACCAGGTCAGTGCCGACGATGTAGACCCAGACCGAGCTCCCGGCGAACTCACCGGACTCGTTGACGATCGTCAGCGGGAGGGTGGCCTGCGCGGTCCCGCGCGCCCACGCCGTTCCCGTGGGCAGGGCGAGCGCCGCGGCCCCAAGCCCGGCGAGGAAACTTCTGCGACCCAGCATTGGTATGAACCCTTCGTAGCGAAGTGGTTCGAACCAATATGCGGGCATAGGGGACCCGCCGCAAGAGAAAGGCGAAAAGTTGTCGCGTCTTGTCAGCGATTGTCCCCCACACGGACCGCATCGATCAGCCGGTCCTCGGCGTCGGCCCCCGGCCCGATCCGCGGCAGGCGCAGCACGAGCACGACCCCGGCCAGCCACCACAGCCCGACGATGACCCACTCCCATGGCCAGATGAGCTGCGCGGGCATGCCGGGCAGGAACAGCACGCCCGTGCCGAGGCTCAGCACGATGGCGAGCACACCGACCGTGCGGCCGGCCGGCACGCGGAACGGGCGCGCCATGTCCGGCTCACGCCTGCGCAGGACGAGGAAGCTCAGCGCCACCATCAGGTAGGCCGCGATGATGCTGAGGCTGCCCGCGTCGACCAGCCACACCAGCATCTGCTCGCCGAACAGAGGCGCGGCCACCGACAGCCCGCCGACGAAGAGCACAGCGTTGGAGGGCGTGCCGAAGCGAGGGTGCACCCTCGCGAACCAGCGCGGCAGCATCCGGGACGACGCCATCGCGAACAGCAGCCTGCTCGCGCCGATCAGGAAGCCGTTCCAGCTGGTCAGGATGCCCGCGATCCCGCCGAGCACGAGGACCGTGCCCATCGCGGGGCTGTTCCAGAGCGCGGACATGGCGTCGGCGGTGGGCAGTTCGGCACCGGCCAGCTGGTCGCGCGCGAGCCCGGAGCCGACCGTCAGCATGATCATCACGTACCAGGTGACCGCGAGCAGCACGGAGACGATCAGCAGTGTGCCGAGCCGGCGGGGCGGCAGTTTGATCTCCTCCGCCGACTGCGGGATCACGTCGAACCCCACGAACAGGAACGGGGTCGCGACCAGCACGACCAGCAGCCCGGACAGCCCTCCGGAGAACAGCGGCTCCATGTTCGCCGTGGACCCGCCGACGAAAGCCCCGATGGTGAGCAGCACCCCGACCGCGAGCAGGAACAGCACGGCGATGCCCTGGAAGACCGCCGCCGGCCGGACCCCCACGTAGTTGAGGGCCGTGATCACGACGGCGCCTGCGACGCCGACGGCGACCCACGTGGCGTAGACGTCGTAGCCCGCGATGGACCACAGCCTGCCC
Organism: Prauserella endophytica; assembly: GCF_005146945.1. Taxonomy (GTDB): domain Bacteria; phylum Actinomycetota; class Actinomycetes; order Mycobacteriales; family Pseudonocardiaceae; genus Prauserella_A; species Prauserella_A endophytica. The sequence continues at coordinate 117,279 of NZ_SWMS01000006.1, read as the reverse complement.
GCGGGCAGCTCGGGCACGAGGTAGAGGAGCGTCTGGGGGAGCGCGACCGCCTCGAAGGCCACCACCGACACATAGCCGAGCACGAGCGTCCAGGACGTGATGAACCCGGGGCGGGAGCCGAGGGCCCGCAGCGCGTAGTTGTGCTCGCCGCCGACGGCCGGCATGGCCGACACGAGTTCGGCGTAGGTGAGCCCCACGAGCGCGACGACGACGCCACCGAGTACGAAGGCGAGCGCGGCACCGAGGCTGCCGGCGTCCTCGAGGAAGCCGCCCGTCAGCACGATCCAGCCGAACCCGATCATCGCGCCGAAGGCGATCGCGAGCACGTCCAGCCTGCCGAGCACCCGGACGAAGCCGCCCCTGGTGGTGTGGTCGGTCATGTGCCCACATCCCTTCCGTGCCGCCGGAGATCAACAGGGTGCTGATCCCGGCGGCTCGCGTCAAGGGCGCGGGCGGGTCACATCGGTGTCAGTTCGAAATGGACGGTCCGGCCGGTCTTGGCCCGGGCCAGCCGGTGCGTGAGTGGCACGACGACGCCGTGCAGGAGCGGGTGCTTGCGGCGCAGCATCCTCGCGGCGTGCCGGTTTTCCTCCCCCGTCAGCCTGCGCATCTTGCCGGAGACGGCGGGCCCGGTGGGCACGCCCCTGCCGGTCGAGGGAGCGAGCTCCACCCTCGGGTCCCTGGCCAGCCGCCGGGTCTTGAGCGACTTCTCGAAGCTGCGCACGTAGGCGTGGTCACCTTCCACCGCGATGCTGACGGGGCTCGCGCCCGGCCTGCCGTCGCGGCGGTAGGTGGTGAGGCTGACGGTCTTCTGGTCGGCGAAGGGGACCAGCGCGGGAACGGTCGCGGCGGTCACGGCGCCGACCACGTAGCCGCGCCAGCGCAGCCGCAGCACCAGCGCGGCGGCCACGAGCACCGACACCACGCCCAGCGCCGCCGCCTGCGCGACGTTCCCGCCCAGGTCCAGGTCGGTGCCGTGGTTGACGGTGTGGATGGTGTTGGCGAGGAGGAAGCCCGCCAGCACGGTCGCGAGCGCGTCGGCCCAGATCAGCGCGAGCAGCAGGCCGGTGCCCAGCCCGATCTGGAACGCGCCCGCGTCGTGCAGGAAGTGCACGTGCGACGAGGATCCGGTGAAGCCGGTGAAGTCGGCGAATGAGCCCGGCGCCGCGAGTGCCCAGATCCCGGCGGCCAGCATCCCCAGCCCGGCGAGTACGGTCACCACCTCGACGAATACCTGTGCCCCGCGTTGCCGTGCGGTCATCGCTGCTCACCCTCCCGTTGTCCCGACGGTGTGTGAGGCGTTGACGAGACGGTGGCGGGGAATGTGACGCCTCAGGTGCCGAGGGAGGCGAGGTAGGCGGCCCCGCGCGGGGAGATGCGGTAGCCGACGTCGAGGCTGTGGGTGAGGCCGAGGTTCTTGAGCTTGCGGATGTCGAGCTTCAGCTCGTCCTTCTCGCGGCCCAGCAGTTCCGCGAGGTCTGCGGCGCGCAGGCCGGGATGCGCCGCGACGGCCCGCAGGACCTCGTGCGTCCACGGGCTGTGCCGAACTCGTCGGTCGAGCCGCGCGAGGCGGGCGGCGATGTCGGCGAGCTGTTCAGGCGTCAGGTCGGTCTCGGCGCTGAGCGCGTGCCGGGGGTCCTCACCGCCCCAGCCGACGCCGATGCGGAACACCGGCGCGTCGGCCGGGCCGCGCAGCGACGCCAGCACCGCACGCGCAGACGGCTCCCCCGCCTCGGCCGCGTCGGCGTCGGTGATCGCCGAAGGGTCCACCGGGGTCACCGACTCGATCCGCACGACGCCCCACGCCGTCGTCAGGGTGTCCCCTGGCCGCACGCGGGACCGGGTCCACCGGCGGTAGACGGCCGTGACGGTTCCCTCGGCGACGCCCCTGGTCACCGCGTGGGTGAGGATCACGCCGGCTCCCCTCTCCCCCGGGCGGCCGAGTACAGCCCGATGCCGATCATCAGCGCCGCCGCGCCCGCGGCCAGCCAGCCGTAGGAGGCGAAGGCGACCACCACGCCCGCGAGCGAGCCCCCGATCGCGGCCGACCCGTTCATCACGAGATCGGACACGCCCTGCGCGGCGGTGCGCGTGGGCGCGGGCACCGACTCCGACAGCAGGGCCGAGCCCGCGACGAGCCCGCACGACCAGCCGAGGCCCAGCAGGAAGAGCCCGATGCCGAGCTGGACGGCGTTGTCCGCGGCCGCGGCGCCGCTGACGGCCGCGGCGGCGGCCGTGATCACCGCGCCCGCGACGATCACGGGGACGCGGCCCGCCCGGTCGGCGAGGTAGCCCACGAGCGGCGAGAAGCCGTACATGCCGAGGATGTGGACGCTGATGACGAGCCCGATGACCGTCAGCGAGACGTCGACATGGTGCATGTGCACGGGCGTCATGACCATCACCGACACCATCGCCACGTGCGACGACGCGATGGCGCACAGCCCGACGAGCGCCCTTGGCCGGGCGGCGATGTCGCGCAGGGACGCCGCGAAGCCGGTCCGCTCGTGCCCGGTCGCTGCGGCGCCGAGCCCGGCGAGCCGCAGCGGGTCGGGGCGCAGCAGCGCGAACAGCAGCAGTGCCGCCACGGTGAAGGCGACGAACGTGACGAGGAACGGTCCCGCGAGCGGAGGGAGGCCGATGACCGTGCCGAGTCTGCCGGCCGGTTCGGTCAGGTTGGGGCCGAGCACCGAGCCGACCGTCGTCGCCCACACGACCGTCGACAGCGCCCGCGCCGCGCGGCCGGGCGCGGCGAGGTCGGTGGCGCCGTAGCGGGCCTGCAACCCCGCAGCGGTCGCGGCGCCGAACAGCAGCAGTCCCAGGAACAGCAGCGGGAGCCAGCGCAGCGTCGCCGCGGTGACCACGAGTGCCGCGCCCGCCGCACCGGTGAACAGCCCGGACACCAGGCCGGTACGCCTGCCGCGGGTCCGGGTGAGCCACGCGAGCGGCACCGCCGCGACGGCCGCGCCGAGCACCCCGAGGGTCTGTGCCAGTCCCGCGACACCGTCGGTGCCGGCGATGTCGGCGGCGATGAGCCCGCCGACGGCGATGCCGACCGCCACGCCGAGCCCGCCCAGCACCTGCGCGGCCGAGAGCACGGCCACCGTCCGCCGCTGCACGGCCGCCCGCTCGGCGGGCACCACCGCGCTCACGCGCCCGCACCGGCCGCGGGCACCGCGGCGGCCAGGTCGGTGACGACGCGTTCCAGGATCGGCCTCGGGGTGGCGAAGTTGAGCCGGGCGTGCCCGCGCCCCGCCTCGCCGCACTCGGGGCCGTCGACGAGCACGACGCGCGCGTGCTCGGCGAAGAACGTGCCCGGGTGGTCGCCGAGCCCGAGCTCACGGAAGTCCAGCCACGCCAGGTAGGTGCCTTCGGGCAGCGTGCACCGCACACCGGGCAGGTGCTCCGCCAGCAGCTCGCCGAGCGCGGCCCGGTTGTGGCCGAGGTAGGCGAGGACGTCCGCGAGCCACGGCTCGCCCTCGGTGTAGGCGGCGGTGTTGGCGACGACGCCGAGGTTGCTCGCGCCGTGCATGGCGAACATGCCGACCTCGGCGAAGCGGGCCGCGTCGGCGTCGTTGCTCGTGATCAGCTGGGCGCACTTGAGACCAGGCAGGTTCCACGCCTTCGACGCCGAGGTCGCCGTGACCGTGTGCGCGGCGGCGGTCTCGGACAGCGACGCGTACGGCACGTGGCGGTGGCCGGGGTAGACGAGCGGCGCGTGGATCTCGTCGGAGAACACCCGCCCGCCGTGGGCGTCCACCACCTCGCACAGGGCGGCGAGCTCCGCCTCGGTGAACACGCGCCCGACCGGGTTGCCGGGGTTGCAGAGCACCAGCAGGTTCCCGCCGGCGCGGAACGCGGCGGCGAGCGCGTCGAGGTCGAACACGTACCGTCCGCCCTCGCGGGCCATCGGCACCTGGAGAAGCCGTCGGCCGAGCAGTCCCGGCACCTCGAGGAACGGCATGTACGCCGGGGTCGGGAGGATCACCGGGCTGTCCGGCGCGGAGAAGTGCGCGATGGCGACCTCGAGGCCCTTGACCACGTCGGGCAGCGGGAAGATCCGCTCGGCGGGCACGGTCCAGCCGTAGCGGCGGGCCTGCCAGCCGGCGCAGGCGCGGGCCATCGGCTCGGCGAGCCCCGGCGAGAGGTAGCCGAAGTTCATCCCGTCCACGGCGGCGTGCAGCGCGGCCAGGATCGGCGGGGCGGTGCCGAAGTCCATCTCGGCGACGAAGGCGCCCAGGTGGTCGTCGCTGTGCAGTGTCCACTTGACACCGCCCCGCGCCCGCAGGCTCTCGACGGTGACGGTGTCGAACGGATGGCTCACACCAGCGATCGTGTCACCGCGACCGTGACGGCCACAAGCGGGTTTGCCGGTAACGAGACGTCACGGCACCGCGATAACGGGTCGCCAACCCGAGGGAAGGGGGCCTTAGCTGTCCACATAGGACGATCGCGCCGTGGTCCCGGCCCGGCCGCAAGGGGCTCGCGCTCGCGTCGCTGGTGCTCGGCACTGTCGGTCTCGTGCTCGCTGGACCTGATCGTCACCCCATCGTCTTCGCGCCGTCGATGGCCTCGCGGATGATGTCGGCATGCCCGGCGTGCTGGGCGGTCTCGGCGATGAGGTGCAGCAGCACCCGCCGGGCCGACCAGCGGGCGCCCGGCTCGAACCACGGCGCCTCCGGCAGCGGGTGCGAGGCGTCGAGGTCGGGCAGGCTCGCCACGAGCGCGTCGGTACGGCGTCCGGCCTCCTCGTATGCGGTGAGCAAGCCCGTGAGCGTCTCGCCGGGCAGCATGCGGAACCCGTCCTCCCAGCCGTCCCCGCCGCCCGACATCGCCTCGGGTCCGCGTTCGACGAAGTCGAGCCAGCTGTGCACGACGGCGGTCACGTGCTTGATCAGCCCGCCGATGGACAGCTCGCTCACCGTGGTGCGCGCGGCGGCCTGCTCGTCGGTGAGGCCGCGGGCGGTGAAGGCGAGGAAGAACCGGTGCTTCCCGAGCGTCTCCAGGAGGTCCGCGCGCTCGCCGGTGACCGTCTTCTCGATGGCGATGGTGGTCATGGTCCCGTCCTCTCGGTTCTGGCTGACGACCTGAACACTACGGGCGATTCCGGCCACTTTTCGTCCGCAATCGGAAGAGGTTTTTCTCCCTCTCGGGAGGGGCGCGGGACCCGCTCCGGCGGGAGGCCGCGCCCGGCGTGCGCGACGACCGTGGAACCCATGACCACAGCTCTCGCCACCGCCGACCCGCTCGCTCGCGACGGCCGTCCAGCCCCGCGCTGGGCGGTGGTCGCCGCGCACCTCGTCCCCCTCGTCACGCTGCCGTCCGGGCTCTGGCGGATCCTGCTCGGGCTGGGCCTGCCACTCGGGCTGCGCGACGGTGGGCAGGAAGTGCACCTGCACGGCGCGGACACCGCCTACGTGATCGGCCTCAGCATCGGTATCGAGCTGCTGGCGTTGCTGACGCTGGGCCTGGTGCGGCCGTGGGGCGAGCGGCTGCCGCATTGGGTGCCGGTGCTCGGCGGCAGGCGGATCAGGTCGCCGCGATCGTGCCCGCCGCGCTGGGAGCGGTGGCGGTGGAGGCGATCTGGCTCTTCGCCTTCCGTGACCCGACCCTTGCGGGCCTGGAGTTCACCGGCGACGGCTGGAAGGCGCTGCTGCTCGCCTGCTACCTGCCGCTGCTGCTGTGGGGACCGCTGCTGGCCGCGGTCACCGTCGCCTACTACCGGCGCCGGTGCCGCGGCTGACCCGTCCGCAGTGAAGGCCACCCTGCCTGCGCCCGCCCGTCTCCCTCCACCACCCAGACGGAGGCGCTCCGCGCCGCTGAGTCTGATTCCATGCAGTGATGGTGGCCTTCACTGCCGAGCTGATGGGTCACCCCGCGGCCCGGCGCCGGAACAGCCGGCCCGCGAGCGGCACGACCACGACGATGATGCCCGCCCACCACACCACCGCGAGCCAGGCGGCGTCTCCCACCGGCGCGCCCGTGAACAAGGCCCGCACCGCGTCGGCGACGTGGCTCACGGGCTGGTTCTCCGCGAACGCCCGCAGCCCGTCGGGCATGGTGCTCGGCGGCACGAGCGCGCTGCCGACGTACGGAATGAACACGAGCGGCATGCTCAGCCCGCTGGCGCCCTCGACCGTCTTGGCGACAATCCCGAGCACGGCGGCGATCCACGACACGGCGGTGGCGAAGAGCAGGAGCAGCCCCAGCGCCGCGCACCACTGCCCGAACCCGGCCTGCGGCCGGAAGCCGACCAGGAAGCCGACACCGATCATCACCGCGATCGAAATGACGTGGCGCACGAGCGCGGCCACCACGTGCCCGACGAGCACGGCCGATCCCCGCACCGGCATCGACCGGAACCGCTCGACGATCCCTTCCTGGAGGTCCGAGCACACCGCGACGCTCGTGGCGGTGGCGTTGAAGGTGACGGCCACCGTGATGATCCCGGCGAGCACGTAGTTGACGTAGGAGACGCCGCCGGTGCTGATCGCGCCACCGAAGAGGTAACGGAACATCAGCAGCAGCATGATCGGCAGGAAGAACATGAGCATCAGCTGCTCGGGGCTGCGCGCGATGTGGCGCAGGCAACGGCCGATCAGCGCGCGCGAGTCGTTGAGCGCCCAGTACGCCGAAGGGCCGGCAGGGGCGGGCGGGGTCACGGTGGTCATCGGGTGCCTCCGGTGGGCTGTCCGGTGAGGGTCAGGAAGACGTCGTCGAGCGTGGGCTCGGCGACGAAGAGCCGGTCGGGCTCCACACCGGACTCCGCGAGCTGGTCGAGCATCCGCTTGACGTCCTTGGCGTGCTCGACGGGCAGGCTCAGGGCCAGCGGGCCGCCTGCGCGGGGCTCCTCGGCCGCGAGGACCCGGCTCGCCGCCGCGAGCGCCCTCTCGTCGGCGAAGGTCAGCTCCAGCCGCTCGGCGCCGACGTGCCGCTTGAGCTCCGAGGGGCTGCCCTCGGCGACGATCCGGCCGCCGTCCACCACGGCGACGTGCCCGGCGAGCTGATCGGCCTCCTCCAGGTACTGCGTGGTGAGCAGCACGGTCACCCCGCTCGCGAGCAGGTCCCGCACCGTCTCCCACACGCCGCCGCGGCTGCGCGGGTCGAGCCCGGTGGTGGGCTCGTCGAGGAACAGCACCGGCGGCGACGTGACGAGGCTGATCGCGAGGTCGAGCCTGCGCCGCATCCCGCCCGAGTACGTCCGCACGAGCCGGTCAGCGGCGTCCTCGAGGTCGAACCTGGCGAGCAGCTCCCGGGCCCGGCGTCTCGCCGCGCCCGTGCGCAGGCGGAAGAGCCTGCCCATCAGCACCAGGTTCTCGTAGCCGGTGAGCAGCTCGTCGACGGCCGTCTGCTGCCCGGTCAGCCCGATCGACCCGCGCACCGCCGCCGCCTGCGCCACCACGTCGTGACCGTTGACCCTCGCGACGCCGCCGTCGGGTTCGAGCAGCGTGCTGAGGATCCGCACCGTCGTCGTCTTGCCCGCGCCGTTGGGACCGAGCAGCGCGAGCAGGCTCCCCCGCTCGACGCTCAGATCGATGCCCTTGAGCACCTCGATGTCCCCGTAGGACTTCCGCAGCCCCCGCACTTCGATCGCCTGCTCCATCGTGGAGCCCCCTATCCAACTGTGTATCAACTACACTATTTCGTGTAAGTGATACACAGTTTTAGGATGGTCGTCAAGCACGACGAGTTGGGGTGTGATGGCGGAAGATCCGAGGAAGCGCGTCGAGCTGCTCTGGGGAGCCTCCGAGCGGCCGAGCCGGGGCCCGAAGCCCAAGCTGACGCTGGAGGACATCGTGGCCGCCGGGGTGCGCGTCGCCGACGAGGAGGGCCTGGAGGCCCTGTCGATGCAGCGCGTGGCCAAGGAGCTCGGCTTCACGACCATGTCGCTGTACCGCTACGTGCCGAGCAAGGAGCGGCTCGTGGAGGTCATGCTGGACCGCGCCTCCGACGGTCCGCCGGTCTTCACCGGCGAGGTGCGGGACTGGCGCGAGGAGATCGAGGCGTGGGTCCGCGCGCTGTGGGCGATGTACCGGCTGCACCCGTGGGCGCTCGAGGCCAAGGTGAGCGCCCCGCCCATCGGGCCGGGCCAGCTGGCCTGGTTCGAGGCGGCGCTGCGGCCCCTCGCCCACGCTGGGCTGACCGACGGCGAGCTGATCTCGACGGTCATGTTCCTGCTGGGCGCTGTGCGGGAGCTGGCCGGGATCGCGTTCGGTGTCGAGCGCGCCCGCGCGCAGGCCGGGATCAGCGCGGCGGAGTCCGAGGCAGGCTACGACGCCCTGCTACGCGAGTTCGTGGACGCCGAGCGATTCCCCTCGCTGGCGAAGCTCGTCAGCGAGGGCGCCTTCGCACCGTCCGGCCTGGCCGACGAGGGCGTGGACCTCGATCTCGACTTCGGCGTGCGGCGGGTCCTCGACGGCATCGAGGCCTACGTGGCGGCCAGGCGGGGCTGAACCCGCCTCCGCACACCTGCCGGGGAACGGTCCGGCTCCGGAAAGAGTCCGAGGAGATGTGCGGGCCGGTGTCGAATTCGCGCCGCCGGGTCCGACGTACTGGTGAAGGACCTCGGAAGGAGCCCGCCATGGACACCACCAGCCGCAGCTCGCTGGCCATGCTGAAGGCCGTCGCCGCCGGCCGCGCGCAGCTCACGTGCAGCCGCGAACCCGACCTGTTCGTCGACGGCGTGCCGTGCTGCGACCAGTTCACCGCGCACGCGCTCAGCCACCACGGGCTCATCAGGCCGGGCAGACCCGGCCTGATCGGGCAACGGGTGCCCGCCGTGCTCACCGACGCGGGGCGGGAACTGGTCGCCAAGCAGCCGGTCGCCGCCTGAGGGCGTTTTGGCACGGCCCGCCGGAGAACGGATCGGCCATTTGTCACGCCGATGACAAAGAAATGGCGTCCACCCGGACGGGGTATTGAGCCCGGAGCTTTCCCGCCACCATTCTCGTACGGCAATTCCGGCCCCGAGAACCGAGGAAGCTCAATGACGAGACGACCGCCCTTCGCCCGCGCACTCGCCGCTTTCGCCTTGGCCACCGTCACCGCGCTGGGGGCCGGAACCGCCCAGGCCACACCACAAGCGGAAGCTCCGCCCCAGCACAACTTCGTCTCCGCGCTCACCTATTCGCTCGCCCACCCGACGGCGACCCCGCCCGGCGCCAACGATTTTTCGTGCCGCCCCGGACCGGAACATCCGAATCCGGTGGTGCTGGTGCACGGAACGTTCGAGAACCGCTACAACAACTGGGCCGCACTGTCACCCCGGCTCGCGGAACAGGGCTATTGCGTTTTCGCGCTGAACTACGGCGGCCTTGCCGGGAACCCGATCCAGGGCACCGGCGACATTCCCGCGTCCGCCGCCCGGCTCGCCGCGTTCGTCGACGACGTCCTCGCGGCGACCGGCGCCGAGAAGGTCGACCTCGTCGGGCACTCGCAGGGCAGCCTGATGCCGCGGTACTACATCGATAACCTCGGCGGCGCGGCCGAGGTCGCCTCGCTCGTGGCGCTCACGCCGTCCAACCACGGCACCACACTGTTCGCGCTGAGCAAGCTGCTGAACGTGATCCCCGCCGAGCTCGTCAACCTGCTGTGCGCCGCGTGCCGCCAGCAGTTCGCGGGCTCGGACTTCCTCACGGAGCTGAACGCGGACGGCGAGACCGATCCGGCGGTGGACTACACCGTGATCGCCACCGTCTTCGACGAGGTGGTGACGCCGTACACGTCCTCGTTCCTCGCGCCGGCTCCGAACGTCACCAACCAGACGCTGCAGGACTTCTGCCCCGGCAGGCTCACCGAGCACGTCGGGATCTCCTACGACCCGGCGGCACTGCGGCTCGTTGAGAACGCCCTCGATCCCGCGAACGCGAGCCCGCCCGTGTGCTGACGGGGCCGCCACAGCCACCGGACCAGGCCGGGCACCCCGCGCATGAGCACTTCTGCGTCCGCCGGGCCCTAAACTTGTCAATGACTAGACTCGTCGTAGGATGCCCGCATGGCCGCACCCCGCTCGTACCACCACGGCGACCTGCGCCGTGCCGTTCTCGACGCCGCGATCGAGGTGATCACCGCGGAGGGCCCAGGCGCGGTCAGCCTGCGTGACCTCGCCCGGCGCGCCGGCGTCTCCCACGCCGCGCCCGCGCATCACTTCAAGGACAAGGCCGGCCTGCTCACCGCGCTGGCCGTGGAGGGGTACGAGCTGCTCGCGGCGGCGTTCGGGCAGGCACTCGGCGCCGGCTCGGCCAGGCTGGAGGAGCTGGGGGTGCGCTACGTCCGCTTCGCGCTGGACCATCCCGCGCACTTCGAGGTGATGTTCCGGCCGGACCTGCACCACCGCGACGCGCCCGAGCTCGTCGCCGCGCAGGAACGCACGGGCCGGGTGCTGCGCGACGGGGTCGCCGCGATGCCGGCCGCGCGGCGGGGCGACGACACCGGGCTCGCCACGATCGCCGCGTGGTCGCTCGCCCACGGGTTCGCGACCCTGTGGCGGGGCGACAACCTCCGCCGCCTCGTGGCCGATCGCGCACCCGAGGACCTCTTCCGGAATACGGCAGGCCTGCTCTTCGGCGAACGCGGCTGAGGGCGCCGGAGCGCAGGGGCCGAACCGCAGTGAAGGCCACCTTCACTGCGCCCAACGCAGTGAAGGTGGCCTTCACTGCCGAGCCTGAGCCGCGCCGCTAGCTCGCGAGCGCGGCGAAGACCAGGTGCTTGATCTGGTCGGCGTCGGTGTGCCGGTGCCGGGCCATCGAGAGGTCGTGCACGATGTTGAGCGCCGCGTGCACGGCCAGCCGCGCGTAGCTGGTGCGCGTGTCCTCCCGCACGGCGACCACGAGCCGCACCCACTGCTCCACGTGCTCGCGCTGCACCTTGCGCAGCGCGTGCCGGTCGTCGGCGGGCAGGTTCCCGTACTCCGACAGGTAGACCGCGGCCAGGTCACTGTCCAGATAGGAGAACTCGATGTAGGCGTCCACCAGCCTGCGCAGCGCCTCCCCAGGGTCGCGCGCCCCTTCGATCGCCGTGCTCGTGGCGACGGCGAGCCGGTCGGCCGCCCGGTAGTAGACGGCGGCGAGCAGGTCGCCCTTGCTGGCGAAGTGCCGGTACACACTGGACCCGCCGATACCGGCGGCGGCACCGATGTCCTCCATCGTCACGGCGTGGAACCCGCGCTCGCGGAACGGCCGCAGCGCCGACACCAGTAGCCGCTCGCGGCGGGACACGAAGTCGCCGATGGCGGCCGGAAGCGGGTGCCCGTTCCCGGCGGCGGCGAGCCGGGGCGGCAGCCCGGTGGCGAGCACGCCCAGCGCGATCGCGCGCAGCCCAGCCGCGGCGACCCTCGGGGAGACCTGCGTGCGGTGGGTGGAGAGGCTCGCGATCGCGCTGCACGCCGCGGCCGCCAGCGTCGTGCGGTCGGCGGCGGGCAGCCGGGGCCGGGCCTTGCCGAGGAGGTCGGCGATCGCGCCGACGAGCGAGGTGATCGTCGCGGTGAACCGCGCGTGGTCGTCCGCGTCCAGGTAGCGGCGCTCCCACTGGTAGAGCTGCACGCCCCGGCGCCGCTCGACCACGACGGCGCTCAGCGCGCGGACCACCTGGTCGAGCCGTTCCCACGGCGGTCCGGAAGCGGGCACCTCGGCCAGCACCCCTTCGATCGCCGAGGCGAGGTCCGCCGCCGCGTAGGCCAGGATCGCCTGCTTGTTCCGGAAGTGCTTGTAGATCGCGGGGCCCGTGATGCCGGCCTCGGTCGCGATGTCCCCGAGGCCGACGGCGTGGTAGCCGCGTTCGCAGAACAGGTTCGCGGCGATCGTGGCGAGCTGGGATTTTCGGTCGGTCCGGCTCCGGGTCGGCGCCGCGGGCACGGGCTCCGACTGCTTCATCGCGTGACCTCCGACTCGCACAACCGTTGTCCTGGCTAACGATTCGACTCTACTCGGGCGGATCGAGCACGACTTGACAACGACCCATGTCAAACAGCTAGGTTAATCGGGATTCGCAACGGTGCCATCACGGAGGCCAGTCATGGACGACGACACCATGGCCGGAGCGGGCGAGCTGCCCGGGCCCGGCTCGGTGACGTGGGAACGCTTCGCCGCCGCACCGGGGGTCTTCCTGGCGGGCACCGGCCTGCTGCTGCAGGTGGCGCATCCGGTGGTGGGCGCCGGGGTGCTCGACCACTCCGAGTTCAAGGAGAAGCCGTGGGTGCGGGCCTGGCGCACGCACCTGTCGACCATCCGCTTCGTGTACGGCATGGGCCAGGGCGCCCACGCCGAGGGCCGCAGGCTGCTCGAGCTGCACAAGGGCATCAAGGGCGTCGACTCCGAGGGCAGGCGCTACCACGCGCTCGATCCCGAGGCCTACGCGTGGGTGCACCTCACGCTCGCGAAGTACATGGTGGACACCGCCGCGTGGTTCGGCGAGCCCTTCACCGACGCCGAGCTGGAGCGGATGTGGCGCGAGTTCCGCGCCGTCGGCCTCGCCCTCGGGATCAAGCCTCAGCACCTCGCGCCCGGCTGGAAGGCCGCGCAGTCGCACTTCGACGAGATGGTGAACTCGACGCTGGAGGCCAACCGGAGCACCGAGGACGTGCTGGCCGCGCTCACCCACCCGAAGAAGCCGTGGCCACTGCTCCCGGATCCACTGTGGAAGGTCGTTGCGGTGCCGTCGGGCAGGCTGGTGCGGATGACGACGGTGGGTACCCTGCCTCCCGTGCTGCGCGAACGGCTCGGCCTGCCGTGGACCGATCGTGACCAGCGCAGGCTGGAACGCTTCGCCCGCACGGTGCGGGCGGTGTACCGCAGGGCACCCGAGCCGCTGCGCCTCGCCCCGCTCGCCTACGGGGTCGTGCTCCGCGCCCGCAAGAGGGCGCGTGCGAATACCGGTTCACCAAGGTCCGTACGGGCGGCGTGATGAGCTTCGAGGCGCCACCGTCCCGCACGGCGCTCGGCGACGCGTTCACGCAGGTCGGCATGCTGCTGAACTTCTCCGTGCGCACCTTCTCCACACTCGGCACCGTCCTCGCCCGGCGCAGGCTCGCCTGGCGTGAGGTGCTGGAGCAGGCATGGTTCCTCGCGTCCGTCACCACCTTCCCGTCCCTGCTCGTCACGATCCCGCTCGGCGTGGTGGTGGCGCTCAACGTCGGCTCGATGGCGGGACAGCTCGGCGCCGAGGGCTACGGCGGCGCGGTGGTGGCGTTCGTGATCGTCGCGCAGGCCTCCCCGCTGATCTGCGCGCTGATGATCTCCGGCGTCGGCGGCTCCGCGATGTGCGCGGACCTCGGCGCTCGCAAGATCCGCGAGGAGGTCGACGCCATGGAGGTGATGGGCATCCCCGCGGTGGAGCGGTTCGTGGTGCCCAGGGTGCTCGCGGCGATCCTCGTCACCGCGCTGCTGGCCTGCCTCGTGATGGCCGTCGGGATCACCGCGAGCTTCGCGTTCCAGGTGATCGTGCTCGGCGACTCGCCGGGTAGCTTCCTGGCGAGCCTGACCCAGTTCTCCCGGCTGGAGGACTTCCTCGTCGCCGAGCTCAAGGCCGTGTGCTTCGGGATCCTCGCCGCGCTCGTGTCGTGCTTCAAGGGGCTCACGGCCAAGGGCGGTCCGAGCGGCGTCGGCGACGCGGTGAACGAGGCGGTGGTGCTGGCGTTCATCCTCGTGTTCGTCGCCAACACCGTGCTCACCGAGCTGTACTCGGCGATCGTGCCCGCACGCGGGGCGTACTGATGGCGGTCGGCATCCTCGGCGGGTACCCCGCACGCGCTGCCAGACCGGTGGTCGACGCCTTCGCCGCGCTCGGCCTGCACTCGACGTTCTACGCCAGGGTCCTGCTGCACGTGCCCACCGCGATGCGGCGGTACTGGCGGCACGTCATCCGGCACGTCAGCGAGATCAGCTTCGGCTCGGCGTCGCTGCTCGCCGGGGGCGGCACCATCGGCGTCGTCTTCGCCATGTCGGCCGTCGCCAGCACCCAGATCGGCCTCGAGGGCTACCGGGGGCTCGACCTCATCGGCCTCTCCCCCATGACCGGCCTGATGTCCGCGCTCGTCAACACCCGCGAGATCGCCCCTGTGGTGGCGAGCATCGCGCTCGCCGCCAAGGTCGGCACCGGGTTCACCGCCCAGCTGGGCGCCATGCGGATCTCCGACGAGATCGACGCGCTGGAGACGATGGCCGTGCCCTCACTGCCATTCCTCGTGAGCACGCGCATGGCCGCGGCGTTCATCTCGGTGATCCCGCTGTACCTGGTGGGCCTGTTCGCCTCCTACGCGGCGACCAACCTCGCCGTGGTCAACATCAAGGGCCAGTCCAGTGGCACCTACGACTACTACTTCCACCTGGTGCTCACGCCCACCGACGTCGGGTACTCCCTGCTCAAGGCCGTGATCTTCGCGATGATCATCACGCTGGTCCACTGTGGATACGGCTACTACGCCGGCGGCGGGCCCGAGGGCGTCGGCAAGGCGGCTGGCCGCGCGCTGCGCACGAGCATCGTCGCCGTGACGGTGCTGGACGTCGTCCTGACGCTCGCGTTCTGGGGCCCGAGGCCCACGTTGCCGGGACTGGGGACGTAGGCATGGCACGGGAGACCAGCAGGGCCTCGCTCGCGCTGCGCGGGCTCGCCGTCGCGATCGCGCTCGTGACGGGGTCGGTCGCGCTCGTCGCCACCGGCGAGGGCTCGTCCAGCGGCGGCGCCGCCGTCACCGCCACCCTCCCGGTTTCGGCGGGTCCGATCCGGGACGACTCGCCCGTGCAGTTCCGGGGTGTGCCGGTCGGCAGGCTCGCCGCGGTCGACGCCGGTCCCGGCGGTTCGAACCTGAGCCTGGACCTGGATCCGGCGCTGCTGGACCGGGTTCCCGCCAACGTCCAGGTGCGGCTGCTGCCCAGGACGCTCTTCGGCGACCAGTACATCGACCTCGCCGTGCCACGGGGCGCCGAGCCGGAGGGCAGTCTCGCCGGGGGCGCCGTGCTCACGGCCGACACCTCGGGCCGCACGGTGCGGCTCTACGACGCCTACGCGCGCCTCTACGAGCTGATCACGGCGCTGCGCCCGGCCGAGTTGCAGGCCGCGCTGACGGCGCTGGCCGACACGCTGCGTGGCCGGGGTGCGGAGCTGGGCGCCATGATCGACGACGCCGCCGAGCTCACCGGCACGGCGCGGCCACTGATCGACTCGCTCGGCGAGGACCTCACCACCGTCGCCGAGCTGGTCCGCGACCTCTCGGCGAGCGCGCCGGACCTGATGCGTGCCCTCGACGACGCCGTGGCCCTGTCGCGGACCGTGGTGGCCGAGCGGCGGTCGCTCGGTGAGGTGCTCGCCGCCGGGATCGACCTCACTGCCCAGTCGGAGCGCATGCTCGTCGGCAGCGCCGATCGCGTCATCCGGCTCGCGCACAGCACCGAGCCGATCGCCGACGTCCTCGGCCGCCACCCCGATGCCGCCGAGGAGGTGCTCGACGCGGCCGGCTTCTTCCTCCAGGGCGCCGAACGCGTGTTCGCGACCGGCCGGTTCAAGATCAGCGCGGCGCTGACGTTCGACCAGCCCTACCCCTACACCGCCGAGGACTGCCCTCGCTATCCCGGCCTGGACGGCCCCAACTGCGGCGATCCCGTGCCCGCGCGGTCCGAGCAGCGGACACCCGCGCCGGGCGGGCTCACCGGCCCGGTGGGCAGCCCGCAGGAGAAACGGACGGTCGAGGAGCTCGCGCCGCTGCTGCCGGAGCCGACCGCACGGAACCAGCAGCCCGACCTGCTCACGCTGCTGCTCGGCCCGCTGCTGCGCGGCTCGCGGGTGGTGGTCCCGTGAACGTCCGCGCCACCCTCGCCAAGCTCACCGCGTTCGTCGCCGTGTGCACGCTCTCGGCGGTGCTCGTGATCAACACGCTCACCGATCCGCTCACCGGCGACACGGTGACCTACCACGCCGTGTTCACCGACGCGCAGGGACTGAACCCGGGTTCGCGGGTGAACGTCGCGGGCGTGCGCGTCGGCAAGGTCACCGCGCTGGAGCTGCGCGACGGCCGGGCCCACGTGACGTTCGAGGTGCGGGCGGACCAGCGCGTCGCCGCGAACGGGCAGGCCGTGATCCGCTACGCCGACCTGCTCGGCTCCCGCTACCTCGCGCTCACCGACGGAGAGGGCGAGCTGGAGCCCGGCGCGACGATCCCGGTGGAGCGCACCAGGCCCCCGCTCGACCTCACCGCGCTGTTCAACGGGTTCAAGCCGCTGTTCGACGCGATCGACCCCGGGCAGGTCAACCAGCTCGCGGGCGAGATCGTCGCCGTCTTCCAGGGCGAGACCACGTCGATCGACGGGCTGCTCAGCAAGGTGATCTCCCTGACCGGCACACTCGACAGCCGCGACGAGGTGCTCGGCGAGGTCATGACCAACCTGACCGCGGCCATGGACACGATGAACGCCCACCGCGACGACCTGCGCGGGCTCGTCACGAGCCTCGCCGACCTGACGTCGTTCGCCGCGGACAGCCGCGGGGAGATCGCCGCCGCGCTCGACAGCGGCTCCGCGCTCGCCGGCTCGCTCACCCGCCTGCTCGGCGACATCGAGCCACACCTGACGGGGGATGTGCGGGCGCTCAAGACCGTGAGCGGCGAGCTCGTCGCCAACCAGGAACGCTTCGAGACGCTGCTGCGGGGGATGCCCGACTTCATGGGCACGGTGGGGCGGACCCTCGACTACGGCACGTGGGTCAACGTCTACGTCTGCAATCTCAGCATCGACATCATCGGCGGCGCCCCGCTCGACCTCGGCATGGGACCGCATTCGGAGGTCTGCCGATGAGCGGTTTCCTCGCCCGCCGCGGCCCGGCGTTCGGCGGCGCCGTCGCAGCGCTGGCGCTCGCGGTGCTCGTCGGCGCCGCCATTCTCGTGCCGAGGCTGACGTTCCAGGCGTCGACCGACGCCTACACCGCCGAGTTCGCCAACGCGGCCGGGCTCACCGAGGGCGACCAGGTGCACGTCGCCGGCGTTCCGGCAGGGCGGGTCACCGGCGTCGAGCTCGCCGGCGACCGGGTGCGGGTGCGGTTCCGGCTCGACAACGGCCAGCCGCTCGGCGAGACCACCACCGCCGCGGTGAAGCTTGCGACCGTACTCGGCACCCGCTACCTCGCGGTGCGGCCGGGCGGGTCCGGAACGCTCGCGGACGGCACGATCCCGCTGCACCGCACCCAGGTGCCCTACAGCCTCGACGCCCTCGGCACCGACGCCGTGCGCACCACCGAGGAGCTCGACACCGGGCGGCTGCGCACCATGATCGCGACGCTGCAGGACAAGGCGCCCAACGGGGAGCTGCTGGGCCAGGCGCTGGGCGGGGTCAGCCGCGCGACCGAGATCGTCGGCGACCGCAACGGCCAGTTCCGCGACCTGCTCGGCGGCGTGCGAACGCTCACCACCGAGCTGCTCGACCAGCGCGACACCCTCGTCACGATGCTCGGCGACGCCGAGCTGGTGGCGCAGACGCTGAACTCGCGCCGCGCGGTGATCCGGCAACTGATCACCGACGTCGACACGCTCACCACGGCCCTCGACGAGCTGCTGCGCGAGAACGAGCCACTGCTCGGCCCGCTGCTGAACGACCTGCACACCGTCACCGACACGCTCGCGCGCGGGGACGCCGCGATCAGCGAGGTGCTGCGCTTGCTCGGGCCCGGCAGCCGCTACCTCGCCAACGCCACCGGCAACGGGCCGTGGGGCGAGGTCGCCGGACCGGCCGGGCCGATCCCGGACAACCTGCTGTGCCTCGCCGGACTGCTGGAGGGCTGCCGATGACACGCTCGCTCTCCCGCTCGCTCTCCATCGTCCTCGCGCTGGCGCTCGTCGCGGCCGTCGGCTGGTACACGTTCCTCCGGCCGGAACCGCAACTGCGTATCTCCGCCGACTTCCCCTCGGCGAGCGGCGTTTTCGCCGGCAGCCGCGTCGCCGTGCTCGGCGTCCCCGTCGGCACCGTCGAGGAGGTCGAGCCCCGCGGGGCGACGGTGCGGGTGACGATGAGCCTGCCCCCGGACACGCGCGTCCCGCGCGACGCGCACGCCTACATCATGAGCCCCGCCGTGATCAGCGACCGGTTCGTCGAGCTCTCCCCCGCCGACACCGGCGGCCCCGCACTCGCCGACGGCGCGGTGATCCCGGTTCAGCGCACGCACACGCCCGTGCAGTGGGACCAGCTGACGGATTCGCTGCACGAGCTGCTCACCGCGCTCGGCCCCGCCGGGGCCAACGCCGAGGGCGGCGTCGGCGCGCTCCTGAGCAGCGCCGCGGACTCGCTCGGCGGCAACGGGCAGGCCCTGCGCGACGCCGTCACCGACATCACCCAGGCCACCGACCTCGTCGCGGGCGGCACCGGCGACATCGGCGCCGTGCTCGACAACGTGGACCGGCTCGTGCGGCTGCTCGCCGACCACCGATCCACAGTGGACACGCTGAACACCACGGTGTCCCAGGCGGCGGGCGACTTCGCCGAGCAGCAGGACGCGGTGACCCAGTCCATCGACCAGCTCTCCCGCGTGCTCGGCACGTTCGGCAGGTTGCTGGACGAGCACGGCGACCAGCTGACCGGCGACCTGTCCCGGCTGACCGACCTGAGCACCAACCTCGTGGCGCACCAGCGGGAGCTGGCCGAGACGATCGACACGCTGCCACTCGCGCTCGACAACTTCAGCCGCGCCGTGACCGACGACGAGCGGCTGCGGCTCCGGCTCGACATCTCCACCAACCTCAGCCAGTTCCCCGCCACCGCGCGGCTGTGCGAGCGGATCCCGATCCCGCTCTGCTCCGGCGCGGGCGTCTACAACCCGATCCCGTTCCCGCCCCGGGTGCCGGACGCGCTCGGGCTCGACGCCGCGCTGAACGGAGGTGGCCGATGAGACGCCTCGCGTGGCTGCCCCTGCTCGCCACCGCCGCGCTCGCGTCGGGCTGCGGGCTCAGCCTGCAGAACGCCGCGGGCATCTCCGGCGCCGAGGGCCCGGTCTACCGCGTCACGGCCGAGTTCACCGACGCCGCCGGCCTGCCCGTCGGCGGTACGGTGCAGATCGGCCAGGCCACGGTCGGCCGTGTGGCGGAGATCCGCACCGAGGACTACCGCGCGATCGTCGAGCTCGACATCCAGTCCGATGTGGAGCTTCCCGCGAACACGCGCGCCAGGCTGGAGCTGACCTCCGCGCTCGGTGAGGAGTTCGTGGTGCTCGAGCCGCCGCCGCGGCGGGACGGGCCGACGCTGGCGCAGCGCCCGGCCATCCCGCTGGAGCGCACCTCCCGCGGCCCCGATGTGGAGAGCACCCTCGCCGTGGTGGGCACGCTGCTCAACGGCTCCGGCATCGACCAGGTTCGCACGATCGTCAGCGAGGCCAACACGGCGCTCGGCGGCCGCGCGGGCAAGGTCCGCGGCCTGCTCGCCGAGCTCGACACGGTGCTCGGTTCCCTCGACGCCCGCAGCGGTGAGCTCGTCAGCGCGATCGATTCGATGCACGCGCTGTCTGGTCAGCTCGCGGCGAACCGGCCCACGCTGGAGCGCGCGCTCACCGAGATCGAGCCGGCGTTGCGGGCACTGCTGGCCGAACGCGAGCGGTTCACCGCGCTGCTCGGCAACGTCAACTCGCTGGGCACCGCGGCACAGGGCCTGCTCGACGAGACCGGCTCGGCGTTCACCGGCCAGCTGGCACGGCTGCGGCCCGTGCTCGACAACCTCGCATCCCTTCAGGGCAGGCTCGGCCCCACGCTGACGAGCCTGCAGAACTTCACCGTGCTGCTGCGGGAAGCGACCCCCGGCGACTACCTCATGCTCGACGGCACGCTGGAGGTGCCGCTGACCATCGCGGAGATCCTGAACCCCGACTTCGGTGGCGCGTCCCAGCCGGTGGTCGGCGACCTGACCGCCCTGCTGGAAGGCGGTGCCAGGTGAACCGCCTCGCCGTCGTCCAGCTCGCCCTGTTCGCCGTCATCGGCCTGGCGTGCAGCTACTACGTCGCGACCAATGTGCTGGGCCCGACCGCGCTGCGCGACCCGCTCACCGTCACGGTGCGGATGCCCGACACCGGCGGCGCGACGATCGGCTCCCAGGTCACCTACCGCGGTGTGGGCGTCGGCGAGGTCACCGACGTGCGCATCGCCGGGAGCGGGACCGGCGTGGACGTGGTGCTGTCGGTGGACCCGGACAGCCGCATCCCGGCCGGTGCGACCGCGGTGGTCACGATGGACAGCCCGCTCGCGATCCTGCGGGTCGACCTGCGGCCGGAGCACGAAAACCCGCCCTACCTCGCCGACGGCGCCGTCATCGAGGGCGAGGACACCCGCAGGCCGCTGCCGCTGGAGACCCTGCTCGAAGACTTCATGGCGCTCGCCGACACGCTGCCCGCCGACGACGTGGCCGTGGTCGGCGAGGCGCTCGCCACGGGACTGAGCGGCACCGCGCCCGAGCTGACCCGCACCGTGGACAACGTCCGCGAGCTGCTGGACCTCGCCAGGGAACGGGCACCGCAGATCCAGCGGATCATCAACAACGGCAGGCTGCTCGCCGACGGCGGCAGGCTGCGCGAGCTGACCTCGGCACTGCGGTCGCTCACCGGCAGCCTGCGCGGCAACGAGCCCGCGATCCGCACGCTCCTGCACGACGTCCCGGCGCCCACGCGCCAGGTGGTGGACCTCATGCGGGAGAACGAACCCGCGCTCGCCACGCTGCTCGGCAACCTCGTGAGCACCACGCAGCTGGTGGGCATGCGGGCGCCCGCCGTGGAACAGCTGCTCATCTCGATGCCGCAGGCGTTCGGCGAGCTGGGCGGCATCGTCAAGGGCGACACCGCGAGCTTCTACCTCGTCGGCACGCAGGGACCGGTGTGCTACAACGACACGCCACGCCGCACGCCAACCGACACCGCACCGCGCGAGCCGGTGCTCACGTGGAACTGCGTGCCCTCGGCCGACCTCGAGCAGCGCGGCGCGCTCAACGCGCCGCGCCCTGGCGGGACACCGGCCCCGGTCCCCGCCTACGACGCCGCGTCCGGGCAGGAGATGCCTTTCCGGCTCGGCGCGACGGGCGGGCAGAGCTCCGTGCTCGGCCCCCGGTCCTGGTCCTCGATCCTGTTGCAAGGAGTCCAATGATGCGCATCACCATCGCCGACCGGAAGCCGTCGCCGAAACCCAGGTCCACAGTGGACGATAAGCCGGAGGACGAGGACGAGGCCGGCACCACCGACGACACCCCGCCCACCGAGGAGGACCCGCCCGAGCGGAGGTCAAGGCGGCCGAAGCCGAGACTGCTGCTGGCCGTGCTCGCCGTCGCGGCGCTGCTGGGCGCGGGCGGCTACCTGGGCGCCCGGTTCGCGGCGCACCAGGCCGCCGAGACGGCTCGCACCGAGGCGCTCGCCGCGGCGAAACGCTACGCCACCGATCTCTCGTCGTACGACTTCAACGACCTCCAGGGCAACTTCAGCGCCGTCGAGGCAGGCGCCACCGGGAGGTTCGCCGAGCAGTACCGGCAGGTGAGCCGCAACCTCACCGAGCTGATCAAGCAGCACGAGGCCGTCTCCAAGGGGGCGGTGCTGACGGCCGGCGTCGCCGAGGCCGACAGCGACCGCGCCGTCGTGGTGCTCTTCGTGGACCAGACCATCACCAACACCAACAGCCCGCAGCCACGCATCGACCGCAACCGCATGCAGATGACCCTGCTGCACCAGGACGAGCGCTGGCTCGTCGACGACGTCAAGCTGCTGTGAGAGGAGCACCCGCTGTGACAACCGCATCCGAAGTCCGCGAGAGCGCCGGCACCTGGACGGTCCCGTCCCTGATCCGCCGCAACGCCAGGGAACACGGCGGTAAACCGGCGCTGACCGGCAACGGCACGACGCTGAGCTGGGCGGAGCTGCGCGAGGCCGTGGCCTTCGCCGCCCACGGGCTCAAGGCCGCCGGGCTGCGGCACGGCGACCGCGTGCTCATCGACGTCTCCGCCAGGCCGGAGCACTGGGTCGCCGACTTCGCCGCCGTGCACCTCGGCGCGCTGCCGTGCACGACCTACGCGACCCTGAGCACCGAGCAGGTCCGCCACGTCGCCACCCACAGCGCGGCCACCGTGATCGTGCTGGAGGGCGCCGCCCAGCTGCATCGGTGGGGCCCGGTGCTCGGCGCGCTGCCCGCGCTGCGCGCCGTGGTCGTCCTCGACGCCACCGCGATCCCGGAGGGCGACGCCCGGTTCGTCGCGTGGGACGACCTCATGAGCGGCGGCTGCGAGCTGCACCGCCGGGATCCGGCCGAGCTGGAGCGCTGGACCGACGCCGTCCGGGCCGCCGACCCGGTGACGATGATCTACACGTCGGGCACCACCGGCACCCCCAAGGGCGTGGTGCTCAGCCACACCAACGTCATCTACCAGAGCGCGGCGCAGGAGCTGCTCAACCCGGTGGAGCCGAACCCCCGTCTGGTGGCCTACCTGCCGCTGGCCCACATCGCCGAGCGGGTGCTCGGCATGTACCTGCCGGTGTTCAGCGCGGCCCACGTCACCGTCTGTCCTGATCAGACACAGCTGCTGCCCACGCTGAAAGAGGTGCGTCCGCACGGGTTCTTCGGCGTGCCGAGGGTGTGGGAGAAGATGGCCGCCGGGATCCAGGGCATCCTCGGATCCCTGCCGCAGGAGCACCGCGCGCCGATCGACAAGGCCCGCGAGGTGGCCGCGCGGGTGTACGAGATCCGCGCCGACGGCAGCGAGCCGCCCGCCGAGGTCGCGGCGGCGTTCGAGCAGGCGGACGGCGCGGTGCTGCGGCCGCTGCGCGAGCAGCTCGGGCTCGACAAGGCGACCCGCTTCGGCAGCGGCGCGGCGCCGATTCCCGCTTCGGTGCTGGAGTTCTTCGGCAGTCTCGGCATCACGATCATGGAGGTGTGGGGCCTTTCGGAGACGACGGGCGCGGCGACCACGACGTTCGTCGACAAGTACCGGGCGGGCACCGTGGGCATGCCGATGCCGGGCATGGAGCTGCGGCTGGCCGAGGACGGCGAGATCGAGGTGCGCGGCCCGCTGGTGTTCGAGGGCTACCTCTCCGCCGACGGCACCATCGAACGCGCGACCGACGACGAAGGCTGGCTTGCCACCGGGGACATCGGCACCGTCGACGACGACGGCTTCCTGCGGATCACCGACCGCAAGAAGGAGCTGATCATCACCTCCAGCGGCAAGAACATCGCTCCCAGCAGGGCCGAGGGCCTGCTGCGCACGCACCCGCTGGTGGGCTACGCCGCCGTCATCGGCGACCAGCGACCGTACGTGACGGCGCTGCTGGTGCTCGACGAGGAGGCGGCGCCCGCGTGGGCCAAGGCGCGCGGCCTCGAGACCACGGACCTCGGCGAGCTGGCGGCGCACCCGGTCGTGCGGGAGGAACTGCAGCGCGCCGTCGACGGTGCCAACGAGGAGCTGTCTCGGCCGGAGCAGGTGAAGCGCTACCACGTGCTGGCGAGGCCGTGGACACCCGAGAGCGGCGAGCTGACGCCCACGCTGAAGCTCAAACGGCGCGTCATCGCCGACCGCTACGCCGCCGACATCGAGTACCTCTACGCGACGGAGGGAAAGACCACACAGTGACCGTGCGTTCCCGCCCGCGAGTCGTGCACTCCAGCGCGCGAGTCGTTCACTCCCGCCCGCGAGTCGCGCACTCCGGTCCGCGAGTCGCGCGTTCCGGTTCGCTTCGGCCCGGGGCGGGAACGGGCAACTCACGCCCGGAAGGGGCACTCGCGGTCCCGAGCGCGCAACTCGCCGTCCCGAGCGCGCAACTCGCCGTCCCGAACGGGGGACTCGCGGGCCCGAGCGCGGAACTCGCGCGGGCTACGCGCCCAGGATCGACAGGGGGTGGTCGTAGAGTTGCGTCAGCAGGCCCGTGCACGCCGCCATCGCCTGCACGTCGGGTCCGAACTGGGTCACCTCGACCAGATCGGTACCCGGTAGCGCGGTGGTCTCCCGGAACGCGCCGAGCAGTTCCTCCAGGTAGGCGGGCGCGTCGGTGACGGCCTGCCCGCCGAGTACCACCAGCTCGGGGTTGACGACGTCACGCAGGATGCCGACGGCGCGCCCGAGCGCTCTCGCGCGCTCGGTGAGGATCCGGTCGGCGTCCTGGTCCCCGGCCGCGGCCGCGCCGCGGAGCAGGCCGAAGTGCGGCTCGGCGATCACGCCCGCGCGCACGGCCCGCTCCACCACGGCCCGCTCGGCGACCGTCGCCTCGAGGCAGCCGGTGCGGCCGCAGGCGCAGCGCACGTCACCGCCCACGGGCAGGTGGGCGATGCTGCCGGACTGGCCGGGCCCCCGGTGCAGCACCCCGTCCACCGCGATCGCGACGCCGACCATCTCGCGCGCGTAGAAGTACAACGAGCTGTGCGCCCTGCCCGCCGCGCCGAACAGCAGCTCCGCGGTGGCCATGGCGGGCACGTGACCGTCGAGGTGCACCGGCAGCCCGGTCACACCCTCCAGCACGGCGCGGGCGGGCACGCCGCGCCAGCCCAGCGGGCCGTGGTGGAGCAGCCCGTGCTCGGCGTCCACCTGCCCGCCGATGGCGAGGCCGACGCCGATGATCTTGCGCTCCGGCCAGCCTCGCAGGAACGCCCCGACCTCGTCGGCGATGGCGCCGAGCACCTTCTCGGGCTCGCCCGACGGGGTCGCGATGCGCTCGCTGCCGAGCAGCCCGCCGCGCAGGTTGGTGAGGCCGTAGGTGGTGGTCGTGATGCCGATGTGCACGCCACACGCGGCGATCACGTCGTCGTTGAGGTCCACCGGCACCGTGGGCCTGCCCACCTCCCTCGTGGCCGGCAGGCCGGGCACCTCGCGCAGCAGCTCCAGCTCCGCGAGCGCGGCGACCTGACGGCTCACGGTCGGCATGCTCAGCCCCGTGAGCCGCGCGATGGCCGCGCGCGAGAGCGGGCCGTCCGCCCTGATCGCGCCCAGCACCGCCGCGGCGTTGGACTCGCGGACCCCTCCGGCCCCCGGCACGTCCCGGACCGCCGCGGGCAACCTTTTCCCCACACCCAACCTCGCTTTCTTCACGGGTGAAATCAATACGTCCGTCGCTGCCCTGTCAAACGATTCCGGCACTCGGGATGATCGCCACAGTTAATTTCACGGCATTACCAATGATTTAATTTCACGCATTAAGAAACACCTTGCAAGTAATCCTTTCAAATCGTGAGAAATGTTGGACCAGCTCGTGGACGTCTGCCACGATCGGGGCATGGGAGGGCAATCGGCAGTGCTCGTCGAGCGGCGGCACATCGACCTGCTGCGGGTCGGTTCCGCCTTGTGCCGCGCTTTCTGCACAACGTCCCCGCCCTCACCGCGGCGCTGAACGCTCGCGGTTTCCTTCGAAGCTGAGGTCTGCATGCAAACACTCCTGCTGTTCGGACTGGCCGGTTTTCTCGCGCAGCTCGTCGACGGCTCGCTCGGCATGGCGTTCGGCGTGACGGCCACCACGACGCTGGTCGCGGCGGGCACCGTGCCCGCGGTGGCCTCGGCGGCCGTGCACCTCGCCGAGGTGGGCACGTCGCTGGCCTCGGGGATCTCCCACTGGAAGTTCCGCAACATCGACTGGCGCACGGTGGGTATTCTCGCGCTCCCCGGCGCGCTCGGCGCGGTGCTGGGGGCCTACGTGCTGACCTCGCTCTCGACGGAGTCCGCCTCCGTCTGGATCACCACGATCCTGCTCGTGCTCGGCCTGTACGTGCTCATCCGGTTCGCCTTCCTCAAGCTCGGCAAGCTGATCACCACGAAGCGCCCCGGCGCCCGCATGCTGGCGCCGCTGGGCCTGGTGGCCGGGTTCGTGGACGCGAGCGGTGGCGGCGGCTGGGGCCCGGTGGCCACCACCACGCTGCTCTCCTCGGGCAGGCTCGAGCCGCGCAAGGTGGTCGGCTCGGTCGACACGTCCGAGTTCATCGTCGCGCTGGCCGCGAGCGTCGGCTTCCTGTTCGCCCTTTCCGAAGAGCACGACCTGAACTACACGGTGGTCGCCGGGCTGATGATCGGTGGCATCATCGCCGCCCCGTTCGCCGCGTGGCTGGTGCGCAGGCTGCCGCCCCGCATCCTGGGCGCCGCGGCCGGCGGGCTGATCGTCTTCACCAACGCCAGGACGCTGCTCAAGGAGTTCGAGGCCGGTGACACGCTCACCACGGTCGTGCTCACCGCGATAGGCGTGCTCTGGGCGGTGGGACTCGCCGCGGCGATCCGCTCGGTCCGCGAGGAGAAGCGGGTCAACGAGATCGCCGGCGAGATCGCCGGCGAGACCGACGCCGACCCGGAGCGTCAACCGGCTCCCTGAGCCCGCAACACGACCGGCCGCCGCGGTGGATCACCGCGGCGGCAGGCTCGCGTCAACCGCGCTGTTCGTAGACGCCGAACTCGTCCAGCAGCGCCTCGTCACGCAGCAGGGTGTCCCTGACCTCGTGGCCGAGCACCTGCGCCACCCCGGCGACCAGAGCCTGCGTCAGCGCCGTGAACGCGGTCACCGAGCGCAGCACCGCCGGGCCGGCCGCGTCCACGAAGAACGCCTGCTCCACCAGCGGCACCAGCGGCGACGACGCGTTGTCCGTCAGCGCCACGCACCGCGCCCCTCGCTTGCTCGCCCACTCCGTCGCGCGCACCGTGTCGGCGCTGTAGCGGTGGATGGAGATCGCTACGAACGCGTCGCCGTCGCGAACCCTGCGCAGGCTGTCGGTGAGCGACCCGGCCTCCCCCGTGATCGTCTCGGCGTCCTCCCGCACCATCCGCAGCAGGTAGCCGAGCAGATAAGCGGGCGCGTGGCACTTGCGCAGCCCGAGCACGTGCACGCGGGGGGCCTCCGCCAGCAGCCGCACGGTGGCGTCCCAGCTCGCGTCGTCCAGCCGCGCGAACGTCCTCGCGATGTTGGCCGAGTCCAGCTCCGCGGCCTGCCGGGGCAGCCAGCCGCCCCCGCCGTCGCCCCGCTGTTCGAGGCTGTCGAACCGGCGCAGCAGCTGGGCCTGCTCGCGCAGCCGCTCCCGGCAGACCCGCTTGAGCTCGGGGAACCCCTTGAAGCCCACCGCGGTGGCGAAGCGCACCACGGTCGCCTCGTTCACGCCCACCGCCGACGCCAGGTCGGACACGGTCATGAACGCGACGCCCTCGGGGTCGGCCAGCACCCGCTCGGCGAGCAGCCGGTGGGAGCGCGACAGCTCGGGCAGCGTGCGCTGCAGCCGCCCGGCCAGCTCGTCGAACGTCGCGGGTGCGTCGGTCGTCATGCCCCCATCATGCCGTGCGGCCCCGCTCAATGGCCGCGATGATCTCCGGGCGCAGGTCCTGCGGCCGGATCACGGCGTCCACCGAACCGACCTCGACGGCCCGCCGGATGCTGTGCACGCCGTCGAACTCGGCGGCGACCTCGCCCAGCTTCTCCGCGCGCACCGCCGCGCGCACGTCGGCGAGCCGCGTGCTCAGCTCCGCGCGCTCCCCTCCACTCGCCTCGGCGATCCGGGCCTCGAGCTCCCGCACGCGCTCGTCCGCCGCCGTGCGCGCGTTGACGTCGCCCGCGAACACCACCGCCGCGGCGGGCGCCCCGCCGATGACCGACGCGAACGAGCCGTCGACGGCCAGCACCGTCATCGACGGGTTGAGCGCCTTGGAGAACACCACGAACGCGCCGCCGTGGTACCGCGAGATCACGCAGAACACGATCGGGCCCTCGAAGTTGACGATCGCGCGGCCGATCTCGGCGCCGTATTCCAGCTGCAGCTTGCGCATCGACTCGGGCGAACCGTCGAACCCGGACAGGTTCGCCAGCACCACGAGCGGCCGGTTGCCGCTCGCCGCGTTGATCGCGCGCGCCGCCTTCTTCGACGAACGCGGGAACAGCGTGCCCGCGGTGTAGGTGTCCGGGCCGTCGGTCGGCGGGAACCCGCGCCTCGGCACCGACCTCGACTCGATCCCGAGCAGGCACACCGGATATCCACCCAGATGCACGTCCTGCACCACCGCGGTCTCCGCGTCGGCCATGCCGGCCCAGCGCTCCAGCACAGGGTGGTCCTGGTCGGCCACGGCGCGCATCACGGTCCGGATGTCGAACGCCTTCTTGCGGTCCGGGTTGGCCTCGCGGGAGAAGATCTCGCCAACGGTCGTGAAGTCGCTGCCGACCACGTTGTGCGGGAAGTCCGACACGTCCCGGTCGACCGGGTCGGAGGTCGGGGCCCGGCGCGGACCGCCCTCGCCCGGCACCACGTAGGTGTGGTCGTAGTGCGACATCAGCACGTCCCGCGCCCCGGCGAGGTCGGCCGCCCAGTACTGCGCCTGGCCGTTGGGGCCCATCACGCGGTCGTAACCGCCGATGCCGAAGTTGTCCTCGGCCGAGACGCCGCCCGAGAAGTCCAGCGACTGCTTGCCGGTCAGCACCATCGCGGAGTCCGGCGTCATCACCAGGATTCCCTTGGTGTGCATGAGCATCGTGGCCTCGGCGTTCCAGTACGGCTGCGCGCCGACGTTGATCCCGGCCACCACGATGTTGATCTCGCCGCCGTCCTGGGTGAAGTGGACGATGCGCTTGAGCGCCGCCGCGACCCAGTCCATGTTCTCGGTGCCGGAGTTCATCGCGATCCGCGCGCCGGCCGACAGGGCGAACCACTCCACCGGCACCCGCATCCGCTCGGCGAGGTCGAGCGCGCCGATCACCCGCGCGCACTCGGGCTCGGACAGCGCGCCGAGCGCCTTGGTCGGGTCGCCGAGCAGCACGACCCGCGTGACGCCCTCGGGGTGCCGCGCCGTCGGCGTGGTCACCACCCCGGCCACGATCCCGGCCTTGTTCCGTCCCTTCGGCCGGTCGACGGGCACCAGCTCGCCCTTGTCGTCGAGGTCGTGCTCGGTGAACGTGCCCTCCGGCCCGGCGAGCATGTCGGTGAGCTCGTAGGGGTACACCGTGTCGCGGCGCCGCGCGCGCAGCACCTTCTGGCCGTAGTCGTCGAGCGGCTGGATGAGCTCCGTCGGCGGGTCGGTGACACGCACGCGCACGCCGGAGCCGACGTGGTAGGAGATCCGCACCGCGATGTCGGTCAGCTCGCCCGACTCCGGGTCGCGTTGCCTGCCGAGGAAGAGCACCTCCTCGAGGCCCGCGCCCGCCGTGGTCGGCAGGACGCGCCGGGCGATGGCCTTGAGCTCGTCCATCGTCAGTTCGCTCGGCGGCCACACATAGAGCAGCACCCGGTTGGTGTCGAACCGCTTCTTCGCCGGCCGCCGCGCCTGCACGTTCCGGATCGCGTCGAGGCACGCGTCGAGCGTGCCCTCCACGGCGGGCAGGGCGAGGATGCGGCCCTCCGAGTCGCGAAGCGGCGTCAGGTCGCGCACCTGCGCCATGGCGACGAGCCGCTCGTCGGACTGGTTCTGCGGGGCGACGCACCGGAACAGGTGGACCTCCTCGTCCGCCGAGGGCAGCCGGGTGAGGTCGAAGTTCTGCCAGCGCTTGAGCTGCAGCCGCTGCGCGATGAGCGGGTGCAGTCCCCGGATGAGCCGCTCCTCCGTCAGCCCCGCCGCGGACGGCCGGAACGTGAAGTGGTGGTGCATGGCGGCCCCGCTGCGCCCGGCGACGCTCGTGGTGATCCGCCGGACCTGACCCGGCAGCGGCACCGCCGCGAGCACCTCACGCAGCCGCGCCGACATCGCGTCGACGTCCTCGGGCTGATCGGCCCAGGTGAGGTAGACGTCGGCCACGAGGGCGGCCGGCGCCTCGGCGCCTCCGGCCACCTCGGCGACCGCGCGCAGCGCGTCGGTCAGCTCGGCGAAGTCCGCGGCGGTGGCCACGAGCCGCAGCCTGCTGCCGTCGAGGTCGTACTCCGCGGTGACGCACGAGCGGCCCGCCACCCGCAGGTTGCGCACGTCCTGCAGGTTCCTGCTGTGGTAGTAGCGGCGGCTCAGCACCTCCAGCAGCGGCGCGAGGTCCGTGCCCGGCCTTCCGATCCGCTGCCCCAGCATCCGCACCAGCGGCTCGGGGCTCGCGACCATCTCCGCGATGCGCTCCTCGCGGTCGGGCGCGGCGGGGTGAGCGTCGAGGTAGCGCAGGTGGGCCCGGACACGGGTGTAGATCTCCGCGCGGTTGCGGCGCAGCATGGGCTGGGCGAACCAGCGGAACACCAGGCTCCGCGCGAGGTCGCCGACCACGGGGAAGCGCAGCTGGGTGGCGACGATGAGGTGCTCCAGCACCTGGCCCACCGCCTCGCGCACGGAGTTGCCCGGCGCGGGCTCGGTGAGCCACTGCTGCAGCAGCGTGGTCACCACCACCACGTCGGCGGCGGCTCGCTGCTGCGCGAGGAAGATCCGGAAGACGGCGTCCTCCAGCTGCGGCGTGCGCTCCAGGTCGGTGACGCCGTAGTAGGCGAGCACGCGCGAGAGCCGGTTCTGGAACGTCTCGGAGAGCCCGGCGCGCTCGACGTCGAGGCTCTGCAGGTAGGTGTGGAAGAACTCGCGGGCGCTGTGCACGCGGGTGTCGGCGCGGTCCTCCTCACCGGCGGGCCGGTTGCGGGTGAGCTCGGAGAGGTCCGCGAAGACGCGCAGCAGCTCCACCTCTCCGCCGACGGGCCGCTCGCCCGAAGCCGCCAGCTCCGCGCGGGCCGCGAGGTAGTCCGACAGCACGCGGCCCTGGTCGTGCGGGTCGACGTCGTAGCCGAGCAGCAGACTGCGCAGGTCGTCCAGACCACGCTCGACGCGCTGCCGCGCGGTGACGTCGCGTGGCTCCGGCGGCAGCTCGAGGTCCGCGCCGGGCGCGCTCTCCCCGGTGGCCTCGTCGTCGGCGTCGGCCACGGGCTCGAGGCGCAGGAGCGCCGCGCCGGTCTCGACCTGGCTGCCCACGGAGACGGGCCGCTCCTTGAGCGTCGCGCGAAACGGCGCGCGCAGCACCGTCTCCATCTTCATGCTCTCCAGCACGAGCACTGGCGCGCCGGCCTCCACCTCGGCTCCCACCTCGACGGGCGTCGCCACCACCAGCGCGGGCGCAGGCGAACGCACGACACCGCCCTCGTCGCGGCTGATGCGGTGGGTGACGCCCTCCACCTCGACGAGGTGGATCGGGCCGTGGATGCCGGTGACGAACCGGAACCGCCGCCCGTTCACCACGAGCTGGCCCGAGCGCGCGTCGAACCGGTCGATCTCGACGTCGACGGGCCGCACCTCGGCGCCGCCGTCGATGCCGACGCGGAACCGGCGGGCGCCGGTCCTCGCGACGCTCACGCGGTAGCCGGCGCCGCGCAGCTTGAGGTCGATGGGGCGGCCGCTCTCGTGCTGCACCTGCGGGCGGCCACCGTACGCGGTGGACAGCAACCGCTGCAGCTCGGTGCGTTCCTCGTCCTCGTACGCCTCGATCGCGGCCGCGGCGAGCGCGATGCCGGAGTGCCGGCACGAGACGAGGCGGCCCTCGCCTCGCACCCGGTCGATCCAGCCCGTGTCGGCGCTGGCGTCGATCACCTCGGGCTGGTCGAGCAGGTCGAGCAGGAAGCTCTTGTTGGTAGCGCCGCCCTCGATGAGCACGGTGGTCTCGGCGACGGCGCGGCGCAGGCGGGCCAGCGCCTCGTCGCGGGTGCGGCCGTAGGCGATGATCTTGGCGATCATCGAGTCGAAGTCGGCGGGGATCGTGTCGCCCTCGCTGACACCGGTGTCGACGCGGATGCCGGGGCCCGCGGGCAGGCCGAGCAGCGCGATGCGGCCGGGCGCGGGCGCGAAGTCGCGGTCTGGGTCCTCGGCGTTGAGCCTGGCCTCGACGGCGTGGCCGAGCTCGCGCGGGATCTCGCCGGTGAGGGTGCCGCCCGAGGCGACGTGCAGCTGCGCCTTCACGAGGTCCATGCCGGTGGTGGCCTCGGTGATGGGGTGCTCCACCTGCAGGCGCGTGTTCACCTCGAGGAAGGCGAACATCTTCTGGCCGGGGTGGTAGAGGAACTCGACGGTGGCCGCGCCGCGGTAGCCGACCGCGACCGCGAGGCGCTCGGCCGAGGCCTTGAGCTCGCGGGTCTGCTCCTCGCTCAGCAGCGGCGACGCGGACTCCTCGATCACCTTCTGGTTGCGCCGCTGCACGGAGCAGTCGCGGACGCCGAGCGCCCACGCGGTGCCCTGGCCGTCGGCGATCACCTGCACCTCGACGTGCCGCGCGCCGGTGACCAGCCGCTCCAGGAACACGACGCCGCTGCCGAAGGCGCGGGCGGCCTCCTGGCTGGTGCGCTCGTAGGCGTCGGCAAGCTCCTCGTCGGAGGTGATGACGCGGATGCCCCGGCCCCCGCCGCCCGCGGTCGCCTTGAGCATCAGCGGGTAGCCGATCTCCTTGGCGGCCAGCAGCGCGGCGTCGAGGTTCTCGACCGCGCCGCGGCTCCACGGCGCCACCGGGACGCCGACCTCCTCCGCGATGAGCTTCGCGCCGATCTTGTCGCCGAGCTTGCGCATCGCCTCCGCGCTCGGCCCGACGAAGGTCACGCCGAGCCGCTCGCACAGCTCCGCGAACGCCGGGTCCTCGGCCACGAAGCCCCAGCCGACCCACGCGGCGTCGGCCCTCGTCTCGACCAGGGCGCGTTCCAGCACGGCGAGGTCGAGGTACGGGCGCGCCGAGGCGGGGCCGAGCAGGTAGGCGTGGTCGGCCTCCCGCACGAAGGTCGCGGTGCGGTCGGCGTCGGTGTAGAAGGCGACGGTCTCCATCCGTGGCCCGCCTTCGGCGTTGCGCTCCCGGACGGCATGGATCAGCCGCATCGCGGCCTCTCCCCGATTCACGATGGCGATGCGAGTGAACAAAACCGGCAAACCTCACAACTCACGAGCAACACGAAAGGCGACGACCGGTTCGCGGCCGTCGCCTGCACCTTGCCTCGTACTCTTCCGGTTACCGGCGGGTCGGCAAATGATCGGACTCAACCACGCCCCGCGCCCCGGCTTTGTAGGGTGTCGCCAAAGGGGCCCCCGCACCGCCTGCGCTAACCGGCGCTCAGCTGAGGATGCCCTGCCTCGCGAGGTGGTCGACGAGCAGCTCGCCGATGTGCCGGATGTGCTCCGCCATCGCCGTGCGCGCGGCCTCGGCGTCACGGGCACGCAGCGCCGCGAAGATCGCCGAGTGGTCGTGCGCCGACGCCGACGCCCACCCCTCGATCTTGCCGAAGAAGCGCAGCGGCACGTAGCTCACCGTCAGGTTCAGCAGCGAGGCCATCCGCAGGGAGCCGGAGACCTTGTTGATGGTGCGGTGGATCTCGTGGTTGAGGCTGTCGACGAGCTCGGTGTCGCCTGCCCGCTCGGACTCGGCGAGACGACTCTGGATCTCGTCGAGCCGGTCCAGCTCCGCCTCGTCGAGGCGCGTGGCCGCGCGGCCGGCCAGTTCGCCCGCGATGTAGGCCTGTACGTCGAAGAGATCCCGCACGTCGCGGCTGGTGATCGGCACGACGCGGTACCCCCGCCGGGGCTCCCAGCGCACCGACCCCTCGCTGTGCAGGATCATCAGCGCCTCGCGCACGGGCGTCTGGCTCACGCCCAGCTCCTCGGCGAGGTGCTCGGTGCGCACGAACTCCCCGGCGGGGAACTGCCCGACCATGATGCCCTCGCGGACATAGGCGGCGACCCGCTCGCTCAGCTGCTGCTTGCCGCCGAAGCTGGCGCGCCGCGCCGGAGCAGTACCGGCCGTGGCGGGCCGCCCGCCGTGTCCGTCCATCATCCCGTCACCCGCGAGTCGCGCCATTTCTATATTCTAGAGGGCGACTTCCTGGCCTGGCCGGCCTCCGCCGCCCCCTGGTTGGCGTCGCCCGACGGAGCCGAGCGCCGTGCCGCCTCCTTGTACCTCAGGGGCGCCTTCTCGAACACGCCCTCGTGCGCGGCGATCGCGTCCGCGAGCCGTTCAGGCCTCGGCCGCACGCGAGGCGCTCCTGGTCCGCTCCCGCCAACTTGTCGCCGGGACTTGACCTGGTCACGTATCTCCCTTTCGCATGGACACCGTGGATGTGCCCGCGGGCCACCGCCACCGGAACCGGGCGGGCCATCTCGTGATGTGGCTTACAGTGACCGGCTCATCTTGCACATTCTATAGAATGCAGTCAAGATGGCGACGTACCGCGATCGAAGGAGATCCAGTGAGTCATCGAAGCGACCTCTACCTCGACGGTGAGTGGGTCGCCGCGGGTAGCGCGGCGATCGCCGTGGAGAACCCCGCCACCGAGGAGACGATCGGCGAGGTGCCCGACTGCACCGCCGAGCACGTCGACAGGGCGGTCCGCGCGGCCCGGCGCGCCTTCCCCGGCTGGGCGGCCACGCCCAGGGCCGAGCGGGCGGAGTACCTGCGGAAGCTGCACGACGGTCTTGCCAAGCGCGTCGACGAGATCGCCGAGCTCATCGCCACCGACGTCGGCACCCCCATGCGCATCGCCTCGCGCATCCAGGCCTCCCTCCCGCTGACCGACATCTCGAGCTACGTCGACCTGCTCACGCGGGAGGAGCCCGAGGAGAAGATCGGCAACACCCTCGTGGTGAAGGAGCCGATCGGCGTGGTCGCCGCGATCACGCCGTGGAACTACCCGCTGCACCAGATCACCTGCAAGCTCGCCCCCGCGTTGGCCGCGGGCTGCACCGTGGTGATCAAACCAAGCGAGGTGGCCCCGCTGGCGGCCGTCGCGCTGTTCGACGCGATCCACGAGGCCGGCCTGCCGGCCGGGGTGGTGAACCTCGTGCACGGGCGCGGTCCCGTCGTCGGCGAGGCCCTCGCCACGCATCCCGAGGTGGACCACGTGTCGTTCACCGGTTCGGTGCGGGCCGGCTCGCGCGTCGCCGAGCTGGGAGCGCGCACGATCAAAAAGGTCACCCTGGAACTCGGCGGCAAGTCGGCCAACGTCGTGCTCGACGACGCCGACCTCAGGACCGCGGTCAAGGTCGGCGTCGCCAACGCGTTCCTCAACGGCGGCCAGACCTGCACGGCGTGGACCCGCCTGCTGGTGCCCGCCGACCGCCACGCCGAGGCCGCCGAACTGGCCGGGGAGTTCGCCGCCGGGTTCGCCCCCGGCGACCCGCTGGACCCGAAGACCAAGCTCGGCCCGCTGGTGTCGGCCGCGCAGCGCGAACGGGTACGCGGCTTCATCGCCAAGGGCGTCGAAGAAGGCGCCCGCCTGGTCACCGGCGGCGCGGACACCCCGGCCGGGTTCGAGCGCGGCTACTACGTCTCCCCCACGGTGTTCGCCGACGTCGACCCCGACTCGACCATCGCGCAGGAGGAGATCTTCGGCCCGGTGCTCTCGGTGATCCCGTTCCGCGACACCGACGACGCGCTGCGCATCGCCAACAACTCCCGCTACGGCCTCCACGGCGCGGTGTGGTCGGCCGACAGCGACCGCGCGCTCGCCTTCGCGCGCCAGGTGCGCACGGGCCAGATCGACGTCAACGGCGGCGCGTACAACCCGCTCGCCCCGTTCGGCGGGTACAAGCAGTCCGGCGTCGGCAGGGAGATGGGACGGCAGGGCCTCGACGAGTACCTCGAAGTCAAGTCCATCCAGCTCTAGGGAGGCCCCTCGTGGTCAGAGCCGTCATCGTCGACGTACCCGGGGAACCGCCAGGGTGGCCGACCTCGAACCGCCCGCGCCCGGCCACGGCGACGTGCGGGAGCGCATCACCGCGGCGGGCGTGTGCCACTCCGGCCTTTCCATGATCAACGGAACGCTCACGCCGAAGTTCCCGCTCGTGCTGGGCCACGAGGCGTCCGGCGCGATCGCCGAGACCGGCGACTGGGCGGCCGCGTGCCGCGCGCTGGTACCGCCTGCAGGGCGGTGAAGGGCGTCACGAGTGTCCCCAGTGGACGATGGGCCGACGGCACCGAGGCGCACGCGCGCATGAGCGTCGGCGCGTTCGCCGGGGACCGGAGCTTCGCCGACGTGGCCGGCTACGACGACGGGACACTGAAGATCCACCCACTATCGGAGAACCCCATGACTGACTCCCTGGAGACTCACCTGCGGGACTGGCGGCCGGAGCCGCGCACGGAGACCGGCGTCGTCGACGCGGGGCCGGTCGCCGCGCTGTCGGCCGTGCTCGACCAGCCCGTCGCCGCGAGGGCGGGTGACGACCTGCCCCCGCTGTGGCACTGGCTGCACCTGCTGGAGTGGCCGCCGCAGAGCGACCTCGGCGAGGACGGGCACCCCCTTTCCGGCCACTTCCTGCCGCCCATCCCGGACCGGCGGCGCATGTTCGCGGGCGGCAGGCTCACCATCGCGCGCCCGCTGGAGACGGGAGCCCACGTCGAGCGAGTGTCCACACTGGACAACTGCGTCGTAAAGGAGGGCCGCACCGGAGAGATGGCGTTCGTGACGGTGCGCTCCGAGTACCGGCAGGACGGCGAGGCGCGGGTCACCGAGGAGCTGGACTACGTCTACCGCAGCGGCGACGACGCACGGCGCTCGTTCACCACGACCACAGAACCACCGCCGGAGGACGGGGCGCCGTGGCGGATCGTGCCCGTGACCGACCCGGCGGCGCTGTTCCGGTTCAGCGCGCTGACCGCCAACGCGCACCGCATCCACTACGACGTCCCCTACGCCACCGGGGTGGAAGGCTACCCCGGGCTCGTGGTGCACGGCCCGCTGCTGGTGCTGCTGATGCTGGAGTTGGTGCGGCGCAACACCGATCGCCGGGTCGGGTCGGTGAGCTTCCGGCTGCGGCGGCCCGTGTTCGCCGGCGACCGGATCGTGGTCACGGGACGGCCGGAGGACGACGGCGCGGAGCTGGCCGTCGCCAGTGCCGCGGAGCCGCGGCATGCCACAGCACAGGTACGTTTCGCCGGATCGGAGGACTGAACATGGATGAGCTGGACGCCGACGAGCGGGCGATCGTCGAGACGGTGCGCGACTTCGTCGACCGCGAGGTCCGCCCCGTCGTCAGGGAGCTGGAGCACGAGAACACCTACCCGGAGAAGCTCATCGAGCAGATGAAGCGGCTGGGCATCTACGGGCTGGCGATCCCGGAGCCCTACGGCGACGTGCGCGTGTCCACGCCGTGCTACGCGATGGTCACCGAGGAGCTCGCCCGCGGCTGGATGAGCCTCGCCGGGGCCATGGGCGGGCACACCGTGGTGTCGAAGCTGCTGCTCGACTACGGCACCGAGGAGCAGAAGCGGAAGTACCTGCCGCGCATGGCGACCGGCGAGCTGCGGGCCACGATGGCGCTCACCGAGCCGGGCGGCGGCTCGGACCTGCAGGCCATGCGCACGGTGGCCGTCCGCGACGACAGTGGGGGCACCCCCGGCGGGGGAGGCTATGTGATCAACGGGTCCAAGACGTGGATCTCCAACGCCCGCCACTCGGGCCTGGTCGCGCTGCTGTGCAAGACGGACCCGTCCGCCACACCCGCGCACAAGGGCATGAGCGTCCTGCTGGTGGAGAAGGGGCCCGGCTTCGAGGTGTCGCGGGACCTGCCCAAGCTGGGCTACAAGGGCGTTGAGAGCTGCGAGCTGTCCTTCACCGACTGCCGGGTGCCCGCCGACGCGCTGCTCGGCGGCGTCGAGGGCGCCGGGTTCGGGCAGATGATGCGCGGGCTGGAGATCGGCCGGATCCAGGTGGCGGCGCGCGCGACCGGCGTCGCCAGGGCCGCCTTCGACGACGCGCTGCGCTACGCCCAGGAGCGGGAGGCCTTCGGCAAGCCGATCTGGAAGCACGAGTCGGTGGGCAACTACCTCGCCGACATGGGCACCAAGCTCACCGCGGCCCGCAGGCTGCTGCTGCATGCCGCCACGCGGTACGACTCGGGCGAGCGCTCTGACCTCGAGGCGGGCATGGCGAAGCTGTTCTGTTCCGAGGTCGCGATGGAGGTGGCGCTCAACGCGGTCCGCGTGCACGGCGGCTACGGCTACTCCACGGAGTTCGACGTCGAGCGCTACTTCCGCGACGCGCCGCTGATGATCGTCGGCGAGGGCACCAACGAGATGCAGCGCAACGTGATCGTGTCCCAGCTCGTGGCCCGCGGCGGCCTCTGACCCGAGAGCATGGCGGGGACCACGACGGTGAGGAGCCCGCGATGAAGTACCTGCTGCTGATGCACTACAGGGTCGAGGGCGTGCCACCGATGCAGACGTGGCGGCCGGAGGAGATCAAGGCCCACATCGACTTCCAGCAGGCCCTCTTCCGGGAGCTGACCGCCTCCGGAGAGCTGCTGGACGGGCAGGGCCTCTCCGGCCCGGAGGCCGCCAGGATCGTCACCTCCGACGGGGGGAGCCCGTGGTGACCGACGGCCCGTTCGCCGAGTCCAAGGAGTTCCTCGCCGGGTACTGGCTCGTCGACGTGCCCTCCGATGAGCGCGCGATCGAGATCGCGGCGAAGGCCTCGGCGGCGCCCGGACCCGGTGGCAGGCCGATCCGGACGCCGATCGAGGTGCGCCCGGTGCCGGAGTTCGGCCCCGGGGCGTCCGGTCCCGGCGCGTGAGCGTCAGCGGCGGGCGGTGCCCGGCTCGGCCATGCGGCGGTGGGCGGCGGCGAGGAACCGCTCGGGGGTGAAGCGCGCGACCGCGGCCTGCACGCGGTTCCGGAGGGACCCGGCGACCACGGAGTCGCGGCCGGCCTTCAGCGCCGCGTAGGCCTGGCGGGCCACCTCGCCCGCGTCGTCCTTCGGCCCGGCGCCGATCTTGGTGTCGAGCATGCGGGCGCGGGCGAAGAACTCGGTCGCGGTGGGCCCCGGCAGCACGGCCGTGACGGTCACCCCGGTCTCCTTCAGCTCCTCGCGAAGGGCCTGCGAGAAGGACTGCAGGAACGCCTTCGACGCGCCGTAGACGGCCTGGAACGGGCCGGGCGTGGTCGCCGCGACCGACGACGTGAACAGGATCCGGCCCCTGCCGCGCGCGGCCATGTCCGGCACCAGCAGCTTCGCGAGGTGCACGGCGGAACGGACGTTGAGGTCCACCACGCGCAGCTGGTCCTCGAGCGACGTCTCCGCCTCCGCGAACGCCCCGCTCACGCCGACGCCCGCGTTGATCGCAAGCACGTCGACCGGGCGCCCCTTCGCGCGTACGCGCCGGGCCAGCTCCTCCACGCCGTCAGCGGTGGCGAGGTCCGCGCGCACGGTTTCGACGGCCGACGACTGCGAGCCGACCTCCCGCGCGGCGTCCGCGAGTTCGGTGTTCTCGGCGGCCAGCAGCAGGTCGTGGCCGTCCTCGGCCAGGCACCGGGCGAACTCGCGGCCGATGCCGGTCGAGGCTCCGGTGACCACGGCGAGCGGCCTGGCTGTCGACTCGGTCATGCGTTGCCTTCCTGACTAGGGGTGCGCTCCTCGTCTCCGGGTACCCGCCCGGTATGACGACCACGCCTTTCGAAGCGCATCCCGACCCGGACGACGACATCGCCGCCGCCGATCCCGGCCGCGGCGGGCCGGAGCCCGCGCCCGGGTTCGGGGTGGAGGCCGAGGACTCCGACCAGGTCGACAGCACCCGGGAGGACCCCGGTCCCGAGTGACCACCCGGCGCGCGGGCCGCGGCGCGAACAGGGCCGCCTACACCTGCCCTGGGGTGCCTTGCGCCGTCCCGAATGGGCAACTCGCGGTCCGGAGCGGGCAACTCGCGGTCCGGAGCGGGGGACTCGCGGGCTGGAGCGGGGGACTCGCGGGCTGGCTCGCGGGCCTGGCCCGCCCACAACAGCTGGTCACGCCACTTCGTGGGTTCACCAGCCCGGTCCCGGCGAATCCGCGCCCCGGCGCTGAGCCGTTACGCGCGCACCCTGGCCCGGCGGCCCTGCGACCCCTTGGGCTGCGGGCGTTTGCGCACGCCGACGGCCATCAGGGCGATGTCGACGTAGCGGCCCGCCAGCTCCTCGGGGGCGAGCGGGCCGCTGGGCTGGTACCAGCGGCCGATCGACTGGCACATCCCGAGCACGGCTCGGGCGGTCTCGGCGGGCAGCTCGGCCGTGAACACGCCCTGCCGCACGCCGTCCTCGACGATGCCGGCCATGAGGTTCTCCACCTCCTTGCGCCGCGCCGCGTAGCGCTTGCGCTTCGGCGGGGAGAGGTGGCGCAGCTCCGGGTCGAGCGCCGCGAGCCGCACCCGATGGGTCATGTAGAGCACCACGGCCTCGACCACGTAGGCGAACCGCAGGTCGGCGCGCTCCCCCGCCTCGGCCGCCGCCGCCTCGGCACGCCACGCCACGTCGCCGGTGCCCATCTCGAGCAGGGTCGCGAAGACGCCTTCCTTGTTCTCGTGGTGGTAGTACAGCGACGGCACGGTCTGGCCCACCCTGCGGGCGATGTCGCGCACGGTGGTGCCGTGGAAGCCGTGCTCGTAGAAGGCTTCCAGCGCCGCGGCGAGGATGGGCGTCAGCTCCAGCGGCTCGAAGTGCCGCCAGTCGGCGCCTGCGGCGTTCGCGGGCTCGGTCCGCTTCACGGCCGCGGCGCCATTCCGTCGTGCCATCTCCCACCCATCGAGCGTCTCTCAGCGACATCGTGAACGATACACACGCGCCCCGCCGCGGCAGGTGCTCAGCGCAGCCGCAGCACCAGCTTGCCCGTCGCGGAACGGTACTCCAGCTCGCGCAGCGCGTCCGCGGCCTCCTCGAGCGGGCGCACCGCGGGCCACAGCGGCGTGAGCCCGCCCCCGGCCAGCAGCGGGGCCAGCTCGTCCCACTGCTCGCGCAGACAACCCGGGTTCTGCCTGAGGAACTCCCCCCACGCGGCGCCCACCACGGCCGTGTTGCCGAGCAGCAGCCGGTTGACCTTGACGGTCGGGATCTCGCCGCCGGTGAAGCCGAGCACCACGAGCCTGCCCTCGGGTGCGAGGCTGCGCAGGCTGTCGGTGAACCGGTCGCCGCCCACCGGGTCGACGACCACGTCCACGCCCCGGCCCGCGGTGTGCTCTCGCACCGACTCGCGCCAGCCGTCGACGAGCACCACGCGCTCCGCCCCGGCCTGCTCGGCGACGGCGGCCTTGCGGTCGTCGCTGACCACGGCGATGGTCGGCATGCCCAGCGCCCGGCAGATGTCGAGCGCCGCCACGCCGACCCCGCCCGCGGCGCCGTGCACGAGCACGGTCTCCCCCGCCTGGGCGCGGGCCCTGCGGCGCAGCGCGAACCACACCGTGAGGTAGTTCAGGGGCATTCCCGCGGCCAGCTCGAAGGGCACGCCGTCCGGCAGCGGCAGCACGTTGCCGGGGTCGGCGGCCACCACCTCCTGCCAGGTGCCGCCCATCTCGACGACCACGACCCGCTGGCCGGGCTCGAAGCCGCTGCCCTCGGGCGCACTGCGGACCGTCCCGGCACCCTCCATGCCTGGCACGAACGGCGGCTCCCGCCGGACCTGGTACAAACCCTTGGCCTGCAACAGATCCGGGAACGCGACCCCCGCCGCGGCGATGTCCACGACGACCGCTCCGTCACCCCCGCCGGGTTCGGCGGTCTCGGCGAGACGCAGGCCGGACGGCCCGGTCAGTTCGGTCACCTGCTGCGCGCGCACCAGCCTCGTCCCTTCCTCAGCGCGGGGCCATGCGGATGGCGCCGTCCAGGCGGATGGTCTCGCCGTTGAGCATGGGGTTCTCCACGATGTGCCGCGCCAGCGCGGCGTACTCCCCGGGGTCGCCGAGCCGCGACGGGTGCGGCACCTGCGCGCCGAGCGAGGCGATGGCGTCCTCGGGCAGCGAGTCGAACAGCGGCGTGTGGAACAGGCCGGGCGCGATGGTGACCACCCGGACCCGCAGGCTCGCGAGGTCGCGCGCGATGGGCAGTGTCATGCCCACGATGCCGCCCTTCGACGCGGAGTAGGCGGCCTGGCCGACCTGTCCCTCGAACGCGGCGACCGACGCGGTGTTGACGATGACTCCCCGCTCCTCGCCGACCGGGTCCACCTGGGACATCCGCTCCGCGGCCAGCCGGATCACGTTGAACGTGCCGACGAGGTTGACGTTGATGACCTTGGTGAAGTCCGCGAGCGGGAACGCGCCCTTCTTGCCCACGGTCTTGATCGCGCTGCCGATGCCCGCGCAGTTGACCGCGATCCGCAGCGCGCCGAGCCCCTGCGCCGTGTCCAGCGCCGCGGCGACGTCGGACTCGCTGGTGACGTCCCCGGCCGCGAACACGGCTCCGTCGCCCAGTTCCTTGGCCACCGACTCGCCGTCCGAGGACGGCAGGTCGAGGATGAGCACCTTGGCGCCCTTGCCGTGCAGCTCCTTCACCGTCGCCAGGCCGAGACCCGAGGCGCCTCCCGTCACCACAGCGACGGCACCGTTGATGTCCATGTGACCCCTTTCAGTTCAGCACGCCGGCCAGGCGGCCGGAGATGAGTTCCCGTGCCTCGGTGACGATCCGCGTCACCAGCTCGGCGACGGCCGGGATGTCGCGGATGATGCCCTGCACCAGTCCCGCCGTCCAGATTCCCAGGTCGAGGTCCCCGGTCTCCAGCACCTGGCGCCCGCGCACGCCAGCCACGAGGTCGCGGACGTCCTCGAACTTCCCGCCGGCGTCGAGGATCTTCACCACCTCCTGGCTGACGGCGTTGCGCGCGACGCGGGCGGTGTTGCGCAGCGGCCGGAAGATCAGCTCGGTGTCGCGCTCGGTCGCCTCGACCATGCGCCGCTTGACGTTGTCGTGGACCTGCGCCTCCTGCGTGGCGACGAACCGTGTGCCCATGTTGATGCCGTCGGCGCCAAGCGCCAGCGCCGCGACGAGCCCGCGGGCGTCACCGAAGCCGCCGGAGGCGATCATCGGGATGGTGATCTTGTCGGCCGCCGCGGGGATGAGGACCAGCCCGGGGATGTCGTCCTCACCGGGGTGACCCGCGCACTCGAAACCGTCGATGGAGATGCCGTCCACGCCCAGTTCCTGCGCCTTGACGGCGTGCCGGACGCTCGTGCACTTGTGCAGCACCTTGACCCCGGCGCCCTGGAACGCGGGCAGGTGCTCGGCCGGGTTGAACCCCGCCGTCTCCACCACGGGCACGCCGGACTCCACGATCACGTCGCGGTACTCGGCGTACGGCGGCGGGTTGATAGACGGCAGGATCGTCAGGTTCACGCCGAACGGCCTGTCGGTCAGCTCCCGGCAGCGCGCGATCTCCTTGGCGAGATCCTCGGGCGTCGGCTGGGTCAGCGCGGTGAGGAAGCCCAGCGCGCCCGCGTTCGCGACCGCCGACACCAGTTCCGCCCTGCCGACCCATTGCATGCCGCCTTGCACGATCGGGTGTTCGACCCCGAACACCTCGCAGAACCTGGTTCGCAGCATCGCTCGCGGCTCCCTCCCGCCGACTCGGGTCCGAGCAGCAGACTAGCCACTTAACGAACGATAGATATTGTCCGCGTGATGTACGTCTCGCCCGGGTGCCAGGGGGCGATCTCAGCCTTGACAACAGGGGATTTAGCTATCGATCGTTAATGCGTCGCAGGCGCCAGAGGAGACGCCGGGAAAGGATGCCCATGACCACCGCGGTAATCGTCGATGTCGTTCGCACTCCCTCCGGCAAGGGCAAACCCGGCGGTCAACTGTCCGGTGTGCACCCTGCCGATCTGCTCTCACGCGTGCTGCGCGGACTGCTCGACCGCAACGACCTCGACCCGGCGCTCGTGGACGACGTCATCGGCGGCTGCGTCGGACAGGCCGGCGAGCAGGCCGTCAACATCACCCGCAACGCCGTGCTGGGCGCGGGCTTCCCGGAGTCGGTGCCCGCCACGACCGTCGACCGGCAGTGCGGGTCGAGCCAGCAGTCCGCCCACTTCGCCGCGCAGGGCGTGATCGCGGGCGCCTACGACGTCGTCATCGCCTGCGGTGTCGAGTCGATGAGCCGGGTGCCGATGGGCTCCCCGGTCGCGGGCAAGGACCCGTTCGGCCCGGCCGTCGCCGCGCGCTACCCCGACGGGCTCGTGGGCCAGGGCATCTCCGCCGAGATCATCGCGGGCCGCTGGAAGCTCGACCGCGCCACGCTGGACGAGTTCTCCGCGCGCTCACACGCCCGCGCGGCCGCCACCGCCGCGGCGGGCGGGTTCGACCGGGAGATCCTGCCCATCACGGTCCCCGGCGAGGACGGCACCGAGCACACGGTCGGCACCGACGAGACCGTGCGGGCGAACACCTCCGTCGAGGGACTGTCCGGCCTCAAGCCGTCGTTCTACGACGAGCGGCTCGCCGAGCGCTTCCCGGAGATCCAGTGGCGCATCACGCCGGGCAACTCGTCGCCGCTCACCGACGGCGCGTCCGCGGCGCTGATCATGAGCGAGGAGAAGGCGAACGCGCTCGGCCTGACGCCCAGGGCGCGGTTCCACAGCTTCGCCGTCACCGGCAGCGACCCGTTGCTGATGCTCACCGGAGTCGTGCCGGCCACGCAGAAGATCCTCGCCCGGTCGGGGCTGTCCCTCGACGACATCGACGCCTACGAGGTGAACGAGGCGTTCGCCCCGGTGCCGCTCGTGTGGCAGCACGAGCTCAACGCCGACCCGGAGAAGCTCAACCCGCGCGGCGGCGCGATCGCGCTCGGCCACCCGCTCGGCGCGTCGGGCACGCGGCTGCTCGGCACCCTCGTCGGCCAGCTCGAGGCGAGCGGCGGCCGGTACGGGCTGCAGACCATGTGCGAGGGCGGCGGCATGGCCAACGCCACGATCATCGAACGCCTGTAGCGCCCGCCGGTTCCCCCCGGCGGCGGCATGCGCCTTCGTCGACCTCCCGGGTGCGAACCCTCTACGGTGGCACGACGCGCAGGAACCGAGCGAGGTGGAGGACATCGTGGCTGGACCGCTGAGCGGGCTGAAAGTCGTCGAGATGGCGGGCATCGGGCCCGCCCCGCACGCGGCGATGGTCCTCGCGGATCTCGGCGCGGACGTGGTGCGCGTCGAGCGGCCGTCGGGCTCGCTCGACCTCGCGGGCGGCAAGCCGGACCACCTGATGCGGGGCCGCCGCTCGGTGGCCGCGGACCTCAAGACCGACGAGGGGCGCGGGCTCGTGCTGCGGCTGGCCGCGAAGGCCGACGTGCTCATCGAGGGCTTTCGTCCGGGGGTGGCCGAGCGGCTCGGCATCGGCCCCGCCGACTGCCACG
The DNA here is from genome assembly GCF_005146945.1 of Prauserella endophytica. Taxonomy (GTDB): domain Bacteria; phylum Actinomycetota; class Actinomycetes; order Mycobacteriales; family Pseudonocardiaceae; genus Prauserella_A; species Prauserella_A endophytica. The sequence goes on along the minus strand of NZ_SWMS01000006.1, from coordinate 72,356 downwards.
CCGTGAACCCGCGCCTCGTCTACGGCCGCATGACGGGCTGGGGTCAGGACGGGCCGCTGGCGCAGCGGGCCGGGCACGACATCAACTACATCAGCCTCACCGGCATCCTCCACACGATCGGACGGCACGACGAGCCGCCGGTGCCGCCGCTGAATCTGGTCGGCGACTTCGGCGGCGGGTCGATGTTCCTGCTCACCGGCGTGCTCTCGGCGCTGTGGGAACGGGAACGCTCGGGCGAGGGCCAGGTGGTGGACGCCGCGATGGTCGACGGCGCGAGCGTGCTGTCGCAGATGGTGTGGGCGATGCGCGGCATCGGCGTCTGGAGCGACGAGCGGGCGAGCAACCTGCTCGACGGCACGGCGCCGTTCTACGACACATACGTGTGCGCCGACGGCCGGTACATCGCGGTCGGCGCACTCGAGAAGCAGTTCTACGCGGCGCTGCTGGAGGGGCTCGGCCTCGACCCCGCCGAGCTGCCCGAGCAGATGGACCGGTCCGGCTGGCCGGTGCTGCGCGCGCGGTTCACGCAGCTCTTCTCCAGCCGGACACGGGACGAATGGGCGGAGGTGTTCGCCGACACCGACGCGTGCGTCACCCCCGTGCTCACCTTCGACGAGGTCGCCGGCCACCCGCACCTCGCCGGGCGCGGGACGCTCACCGAGATCGACGGCATCGTGCAGCCGAAACCCGCGCCGCGGTTCTCGCGCACGGTGCCGGACCAGCCTGCCCCGCCACCGAAACCCGGCACGGACAACGACGCCGTGCTGCGCGACTGGCAGGCGTGACACTGTGGAAAGGGAGCCATGACCGACGTTCTCGTCGAGCAGACCGACGCTGTCCTGCGGATCACCTTCAACCGGCCGGAGAACCTCAACGCGTTCACGGCGGACATGCTGACCCGCGCCGCCGAGGCCGTGGAGGGCGCGGCGAGGGACTCCGGCGTGCGGGTGATCGTGCTGACCGGCGCGGGGCGGGCGTTCAGCGCGGGCGCCGACCTCGCCGGACGGGGCACCGACGACGTGGGCCCCGGCGCCCTGCCGGGGCCGGAGACGATCGACGCCGCCAACCGCCTCACCACGGCGCTGCGCCGCGCCCCGAAGCCGGTGCTGGCGGCGGTGAACGGGCCCGCGGCCGGGGTCGGCTGCTCCTTCGCGCTGGCCGCGGACCTCGTGGTCGCGCGAGAGTCGGCGTACTTCCTGCTGGCGTTCGCGAACGCAGGCCTGATGCCGGACGGCGGCGCCACGGCGCTGCTGCCCGCGGCGATCGGGCGGGCGCGCGCGACCCGGATGGCGATGCTCGCGGAGCGGATCCCCGCCGCGCAGGCCGTGGAATGGGGCCTGATCGCGTTCGCGGTACCGGATGACGAGTTCGACTCCGAGGTGCAACGCCTCACCACGCAGCTGGCCCAGGGGCCAACGGCGGCCTACGCGCACACGAAGCACGCCTTCAACGCCACCGTGCTCGACCGGCTCCCCCAGGCCCTGGAAGCCGAACGCGAGGGCCAGGGATTGCTGTTCCACACCAACGACTTCGCCGAGGGCGTCGCCGCTTTCCGCGCCAAGCGCAAGCCGAAGTTCTCCGGCACGTAACCCCGCGAGTCGTGCACCCCGGTCCGCGAGTCCCCCACTCCCGACGCCGAGTTCTGCACTCGCGACGCCGAGTTCCGCGTTCCGGTCCGCGAGTCCCCCACTCCGGCGCGCGAGTCCCCCGCTCCGGTCCGCGAGTCCCCCACGGGATGGCGAGTAGCCCGCTCCAGACGGCACAACTCGCGGGTCCCAAGCGGGCAACTCGCAGGCCCGAACGGGCAACTCGCAGGCCCGAACGGGCAACTCGCAGGCCCGAACGGGGGACTCGCGGGCAGGAACGGGGGACTCGCGGGCAGGAACGGGGGACTCGCGCGGCGCGGCGGCGGACGTCAGCGGAGCCGGGCGCGCTGGAGCTTGCCGACCTCGTTGCGCGGCAGGGCGTCCGCGTAATCGATCACGCGGGGTGAGGCGTGGGCACCGATGCGGGAGGTGACCTCCGCGCGGAGCCGCTGCTCCAGCTCCGCCGAGGGCGGCGCCGACGGAGCCCTCACGACGACCGCGCGCACCACCGTCCCGCCGCCCGGACCGGGCGCGGCCACGGCCGCCGCCTCGGCAACGCCAGGAAGCTCGTTGAGCACGCGTTCCACGTCCACCGGGCTCACGTTGTACCCGGACGTGACGATCATGTCGTCCTCCCGCCCCAGGAAGACCCACCTGCCATCGGGTCGCGTCCGGGCGCGGTCCTCCGTCACGAACAGGTCCCCTTGCCAGCGCGCCTCCCACGCCTCTGGCCGGTTCTCGTACCCCGTGCTGAGCTGGTACCTCGGCCGCTCCACGGCGATCAGCCCGCTCTCCCCCTCCGCCACCGGCTCGCCGTCGCGGTCCACCAGGCGCACGGCGAAGCCGGGGATCGGGCCACCGAGCGTGCCGGGCTCGGGTTTGGCACCGTCCGCGAGGTCGGCGAGCACCATGCCGACCTCGCTGAGCCCGTAGCCGTCGCGGATCGGCGGCGCGCCACCCCCGGTCCACCGCGACGCCGTGTCGGCGTCGAGCGGCTCGCCCGCCGCCGCGGCGGCGGACAGCTCACCCGGCACGCCGTACCGCCGCAGCGCGGGCAGCAGCTTGCGGTACGCGCTCGGCGCCGCCGCCACGCATGTGACGCCCTCCTCTCTCATCACCCGCAGCCAGGCCGCCGCGTCGTAGTCACCGCTGTAGACCACCCTCGGCGCCCCGAGAGCCATCGGCGCCACCCCGGTCGAGTAGAGCCCGTAGGCCCAACCCGGATCGGCCGTGGTGAAGAGGAGGTCACCGGGTCCCGCACCGAGCGAGTGCCGCGCGAACGGCAACACCGACAGCAGCGCCCCGTGCGGCATGACGCACGACTTCGGATCGCCGGTGGTGCCGCTCGTGAACAGCAGCGTGGCCGGGTCGGTCGCCGAGGTGGGTGACTCGGGGCCGTCGGGCGCGCTGCGCTCGACCTCGGCCCAGAAGCTGTAGTCGCCGCGCCGCACGCCCGTGCCCCTCGGCCCGGTCACCACCATTACCCCGGGATCACCGTCCATCGTGGACAGTGCCGCGTCGAGCACGTCCCGCCATCGGTGGTCGCACACGATCAGCCCGGCCCGCGAGGACCGCAGGCGGAATGCCAGCGCGTCGGTGCCGAAGCCGCAGAACAGCGGCACGTACACGAGCCCACTGCGCCACGCCGCCAGCGCGACGACGAGGCTCTCCACCTGCCGCGACAACAGGCCCGCGACGCGGTCGCCCGGCCGCAGCCCCGCCCGCGCGAACGCCCGCGCGGCCCTCGACGCGGCCCGGTACAGCTCCCGGTACGTCCAGCGCTCTCCCGACCCGTCGGCGTGCCGGACCACCAGCGCCAGTCTGCCCCGCTGTCCGGTGTACCGCCCGCACGCCTCCTGCGCGGTGTTGAGCCGGTTTGGCGCGGTGGACAGGCCGGCCTCGATCTCGTCCCAGACGCTCCCGGTCATCGGTCACTCCCGGAGTCTCGGTCGGCGGCGAGCAGCGCGCCGAAGGTGACGGCGCACGCGACGACGATGTAGACGGCCAGCACCCAGGAGCCGCCGGCGACACCGAACAGGGCTCCCGCGACGAACGGCGCCGGCCCGCTGGTGACCATCCCGCCGGCCTGGTAGGCCACCGACGCTCCCGTGTAGCGCACCCGCGCGGGGAACAGCTCGGCCAGAAACCCGGCGATCGCCGCGTAGGTGACGGCGTGGCCGACCGTGACCACGAGAATCATCCCGACGAGGATGAGCCACGGCGACGCCGTGTCGAACAGCCAGAAGAACGGGAACGCGATCGCCGCCATGTAGACCGCGCCGGCCAGCAGCACCGTGCGCCTGCCCACGCGGTCGGCGAACGTCGCGACCAACGGCACCGACCCGATGTCGAGCACGCACGCCGCCATGAGGCACAGGAGAATGGTGTCGCGGGAGACGCCGAGCTCCGAGGGGCCGTAGGACAGCACGAACACGGTCACGATGTAGAAGGGGATGTTCGCGGCCGCCTGGGTGCAAAGCCCGATCAGCAGCGACTTGCGGCTCGTGCGCAGCACCTCCCCGAGCGGAAACGCCGAGCGCGACTGGCGCACCCGCTCGAAGTCCGGCGACTCGATCACCTGCAGGCGCACGTACAGGCCGAGCAGCACCAGCAGGATGCTCGCGAGGAACGGCAGCCGCCACGCCCACGCCGTCACCTGCTCGTCGGGCAGTTGCTCGATCGCGAAGAACGCCGAGGCCGACAGCACGAGTCCGGCGGGCACCCCGGCCTGTGGCCAGCTGCCGTAGAACGCCCGGCGCCGGGGTGGCGCGTGCTCGACGGCCATGAGCACCGCGCCGCCCCATTCACCGCCGACCGCGATGCCCTGGACGAAGCGGCAGACCACGAGCAGCGCGGGCGCCGCGAGCCCGATCTGGGCGTAGGTGGGTAACAGTCCGATCGCGACGGTGGCGGCGCCCATCAGCATCAGCGACAGGACGAGCATTCTCTTGCGGCCCAGGCGGTCACCGAAGTGGCCGAGCACGACTCCACCGAGCGGACGCGCGAGGAACGCGACCCCGAAGGTCGCGAACGCGGCGAGCGTGCCCGCCGCCGGGCTCAGTGTGGGGAAGAACTGCTCGTTGAACACGAGCGTCGCCGCCGTGCCGAAGAGGAAGAAGTCGTACCACTCGATGGCCGTGCCGATGAAGCTGGCGAACGCGACCTTGGCGGGGTGTACGCGCGGTGGCGCGGTAGTGCGTTGTGTGTCCACGAGGCTCTCCCAACGACAGCGGTGGCGAGGTGCGCTGGCCCCCGTTTTAACACGTGAAACGCAGCCAATCAACCTTCCGTGTACCGATCGGTCCAAGGCGATTGATCGGGAGATACAGAGCACAGATGCATATCCTTGGAACGATCGGTACAGTGCCCTTCATGAACGAAACCGCTGCCCGCACGGTGCTCGTCACCGGAGGGTCCCGGGGCATCGGCGCCGGAATCACCAGTGAGCTGGTCGCGCGGGGACGGCGGGTCGCGTGCGGCTACCGCGCCAACCGCGAGGCCGCCGAGAAGCTGCGCGCCGACGCCCCAGAACGCGTCCTGCCCGTCCACTACGATCTCGCCGACGCCGGCACGGCGAACACCGTCGTCGACACCGTCCTCGAACACTGGGGCGCGCTCGACGCGCTGATCCTCAACGCCGGTACCTGGAACGGCGGGAAACTGTCCACGATGGACCCGCTCGAGTGGTGGCGGGTCGTCGAGCTGAACATCGGCGGCGTAGCCGCGCTCGCCCGCGCCGCGCTGCCCGCCCTGCGGGTGAGCGACGATCCGAGCATCGTGATCGTCTCGTCGGTGATCGGCGTGATCGGCCACGCCGGCGACACCGCCTACGCCAGCGCGAAGGCGGCGCTCATCGGCTTCGCCAGGTCGCTGGCGAAGGAGACCGGGCGCGACGGCCTGCGGGTCAACGTCCTCGCGCCCGGATTCGTCGACACCGACATGACGGCGGAGGTCTCCGCCAAGGCCCGCGACGGCATCGAGCGCGCCACCGTGCTCGGCCGGTTCGGCACCGTGCCCGAGATCGCCCGCGCCGCCGTGTTCCTCAGCGAGGACGCCACTTACTGCACGGGATCGGTGCTCACCGCCGACGGCGGCTGGTCCATCTGAGTCTCCCCGGAAAGGAGCCCACCATGCACGACGGTCTTCCCGAGCCCGAGTACCAGCGGCTCGCCAAGCAGATCCACCGCGCGATCTGGGACCACCTCGATCCACTCGAACAGCGCATCGAGGACGAGGAACGCATCCCGTACGACCTCGTGCTCCCGGTGCTGCGCGACGCGGGCGCGTTCGGCCTGCTGGTGCCCAGGGAGTACGGCGGCAAGGGGCTGTCCATCCGCCAGTACCTGCCGCTGCTGGCGGAGTTCGCCAAGATCCAGGGCGGAATCCGGGTGATCGTCCACGTGCACAACTCGTTCGCCCACGCGCTGTCGGAGATCGGGAACGACGCGCAGAAGGCCGCGATCCTGCCCGGCGCGGTCACCGGCGAGAAGTCGGTGGCGTTCGCGCTCACCGAGCCCGACCACGGCACCGGGGCCGACCTCGGCACCACCGCGGCCCGCACGGACGACGGCTACGTCCTCAATGGACGCAAGTGGCTGATCACCAACTCCGACCTCGCGAGCCACTTCCTCGTCTTCGCCAAGACCGGTCCGGCCGAGGTGTCGGCACTGCTGGTGGAGCGCGACTCCCCCGGCTTCACCATCGAGCCGCTGCCCGAGACGATGGGCTGCAAGGGTGGCGAGCACGGGGTGCTCACGTTCGAGGGCGTCCGCGTGCCCGCGTCGGCGCTCGTCGGCTCGGAGGGCGAGGGCCAGGAGCACCTCGAACGCGCGCTGGAGATCAGCCGCGTGTTCATCGCGGCCAGTTCGCTCGGCACATCGGAGCGCGCGCTGGAGCTGTCCCTCGCACACGCCCGCTCACGCGTCACGTTCGGCAAGCCGATCGGGCAGCGACAGGCCGTGCAGCGCTACCTCGCCGAGATGGGCACCGACATCTACGCCCTGCGGGGCATGCTCGCCGACGCCGCCCGCAAATGGGACGAGGGCAGGCGCATCCCGGCCGAGTCGGCGATGGTCAAGCAGTTCGGGCTGGAGGCTGTGGGCCGGGTCACCGACCGCGCGCTGCTGGTGCACGGCGGGATCGGCTACACCCGCAGGCATCCCGTCGAGCGCCTTTACCGTGACGCGCGCCTGAACTGGCTGGAGGAGGGCCCGCCCACCGTGCAGTACCTGGTCGCGGCACGCGAGTTGCTGAGCGGCTACTCCTTCACCGGCGGCCCCACCCGTTAGGCTCTGCGCGTGAGCACCACGACCTACGCCGGCAACCGCGAACGGATCGTGGGCATCGCGGCCGAGTTGTTCGCCCGCAACAGCTACCACGGCACCGGTATCGCTGAGCTCTCCAAGGCGGCCGGGCTGGGCCGCGGCGCGCTCTACCACTACATCGGGAGCAAGGAGACGCTGCTCTACGAGATCAGCAAGACCCAGGTCGACCGCATGAACGCGCACGCGGAGGCGCTGCTGGGCTCCGGGCTGGAGACCGAGGACCTGTTGCGCGGCATGGCCAAGGGGCTGCTGTGCAACATCGCCGAGCACCGGTCCGAATGGGCCGTGTTCTTCCGCGAGTACACGGCGCTCACCGGGGAGAACCGCGACCGCGTGGTCGCGGCCCGCGAGCGCTACGAGGGGTACTGGCGGCAGGCGCTCGACCGCGGGGTCGCCGACGGCGTGCTGCGCCCGGTGCCCCGGCTGCTGGTGAAGGGCATTCTCGGGATGCTGAACTACACGTACCTGTGGTTCGAGCCGGATGGCGAGGTCGGTACCGACGAGCTGGCGGACGCGTTCCTCGACGCCCTGCTCGACGGGATCCGAACGGCCTAGTGCCCTCCGCCGGAAGTCTGTTGCGGGGGCACTAGCTCGAGGCCTCCGCGGTGGCCGCGCTCCTCGCTGGCAGGATGGCCGACATGCCCGGTGCCGACATCTCGAGGCGGCAGCTGCTCGCCATGGCCGCACTGACCGTGCTCGCGATCGCCCTGTTCGTCATGATGCTCGTGGCGTTCGAGCCGACGCCGGTGCTGTGGGCGTTCAGCGGGCTGATGCTCCTCAGCGCGGCGGCGTTCTGGGTGGGTTACGCGGTGCAGCGACGGCGGTAGCCCGCCGGGTGGCGGCGAGGGTGCCCAGCAGGGCCAGCGCCTGCTCACTGGGGCTTCCCGGCTCGGCCTGGTAGACGATCAGCTCCTGGCCGGGCGCGTCCCGCACGTCGAAGGCCTGGTAGGTCAGCGAGAGCGGGCCGACCTCGGGGTGCAGCAGCTCCTTGGCCTCACGCGTCTTGCCGCGTACGTCGTGGGCGGCCCACAGCGCCGAGAACTCGTCGCTGTGCTCGCGCAGCCGCGCCACCAGCTCGGCCAGGCGTGGGTCGTGCGGATCGTGGCCCCCGGCGACGCGCAGGTTGGCGACCGCGGCCTCCGCCGCCTGGTGCCAGGCCACGTAGAACGACCGGCCCGCGGGGTCCACGAAGATCATGCGCAGCAGGTTGTCCGCCCGGTCGAACGGCGAGAACAGGGCCTGTGCGAGCGCGTTGAGCGCGAGCACGTCCAGTGTCCGGTTGACCACGAACGCCGGGCAGGTCGTGAAGGTGTCCATGAGCTGGAGCAGCGCCGGACCGACGCGCTCCCGCCCGCGAGTGCGGCCGGTGCCGGGGCCGGCTCCGGCCAGCCGGTAGAGGTGCTCGCGGGCGTCGTCGGCTAGGTCCAGCGCGCGGCTCAGCGCGTCGAGCACCTGCGCGGAGGGGTTGCGCTCCCGGCCCTGTTCCAGCCGCGTGTAGTAGTCGGCGCTGACCCCGGCGAGCACGGCGATCTCCTCGCGCCGCAGCCCGGCCACCCGCCGCTGCCCGGACTCGCGCAGGCCGACGTCCTCCGGGCGCAGCCGCGCGCGCCGGGCGCGGAGGAACTCTCCGAGCTCGTTACCAGCCATACGGCCACTCTACGAAGGTCACTCGGCCCGCGCCTGGGTGTGACGCACCCGGGAACACGGCGCACTGGCCCGGTCCCGGCGCGCGGCCGAGGGTGAAGGCATGAACGACAACGACCACGTGACCGGGATGTGGGTGACCGCCGACGGCCACATCCGCCAGGAGCTGCGCCCCGACGGGCGCTACGACGAGGCCAGGGGAAGCCGCGTCAGCGCCTACACCGGCAGCTACACGGTCACCGGCGACCACATCGACTACGTCGACGACAGCGGGTTCACCGCCACCGGCGACGTCCGCGACGGAGTCCTCTACCACGAGCACCTCGTGCTCTACCGCGAGCGCTGAAGGGACCAGACCATGACCAACGACCGCAAGATCGTGCTCGTCACCGGGGCGAGCAGCGGTATCGGCGAGGCGACCGCCCGGCTGCTGGCGGCCTCGGGACACCACGTCGTGCTCGGCGCCCGCCGCACCGACCGGCTGCGCACCCTCGTCAAGGAGATCCGCGACGCGGGCGGCACCGCCCAGGAGCATCCGCTCGACGTCACGGACGCCGCGGCCGTGCGCTCGTTCGTCGACACCGCCGTCGCCGAGCACGGCAGGATCGACGTGCTGGTCAACAACGCGGGCGTGATGCCGCTGTCGAAGCTGGAGGCGGGCCGGGTCCACGAGTGGGACCGGATGATCGACGTGAACGTGCGCGGCGTGCTGCACGGCATCGCCGCCGCGCTGCCGGTGATGCGGCGGCAAGGGCATGGGCAGTTCGTCAACGTCGCCTCGATCGGCGCCCACGAGGTCTCCCCCACCGCGGCGGTGTACTGCGCCACGAAGTACGCGGTGTGGGCCATCTCCGAGGGCCTGCGACAGGAGGCCGGAGCGGACATCCGGGTGAGCGTGATCTCGCCGGGCGTCACCGAGTCGGAGCTCGCGGAGAGCATCGCCGACCCGGTGGGCCGCGAGGAGATGAAGGTTTACCGGGCCCACGCGATCCCGGCGTCGGCGGTCGCGGAGGCCATCGGGTTCGCGATCGGCCGGCCCGCCACCGTGGACGTCAACGAGATCGTCGTGAGGCCCACGGCCCAGGTGTGACGGGGTCCATGCCGACTTGACAAACCGGGTTGCCGAACCTGGGATGCAAGGCATGGACAACAGCGGGCTCCTCGACGAGGTCGGCCCCCGGCTGCGGCGGCTGCGCACCGAGCGCGGTGTCACCCTCACCGAACTGGCCGGGGTCACCGGCATCTCGACGAGCACCCTGTCCCGCCTGGAGAGCGGGCAGCGCAGGCCGAGCCTGGAGCTGCTGCTGCCGATCACCCAGGCGTACCGGGTCCCGCTCGACGAGCTGGTCGGCGCCCCGGCCGTGGGCGACCCGCGCGTGCGGCCGGTGCCGATCCGGCGGAACGGGATGACGGCCCTGCCGCTGACCAACTACCCCGGGCCGTTGCAGGCGTTCAAGCTGATCGTCCCGCACCGCGGCGAGGAGCCGGACCCGAGGACGCACGAGGGCTACGAGTGGCTCTACGTGCTGTCGGGGCGGCTGCGGCTCGTGCTCGGCGAGCACGACGTGACCCTCAAACCCGGCGAGGCCGCCGAGTTCGACACCCGCGTGCCGCACTGGTTCGGCAGCGCCCGGCCCGAGCCGGTGGAGCTGCTGAGCCTGTTCGGCAAGCAGGGCGAGCAGATGCACGTCAGGGCCAGGCCGAAGGGTGGCTGAGGCGGCACCGCTTCGGCGCCCGGCAGGCCGACCGCGGCGGTTGGACAGTGGAGGCGGTGGACGCGGTGGACGGGGTCGTGCACCTGCGGACCTTCCTTGTGTGCTGCGGTGATCCGCGTCAGGTGATGGCCGGTGTCGCGCCCTCGCGCACCGGAAGCCCGGCCGCGGCCCAGGCGCGGAAGCCGCCGACGAGGTCCGTGGCGCCGGGCAGGCCAAGCCGCCGCAGGTCGCGCGCGGCGAGGCTCGAGGCGTAGCCCTCGTTGCACAGCACGACCACGGTCGTCTCCTCGGTGATCCCGGGGATGCGGTGTTCGCTCCGCGGGTCGAGCCGCCATTCCAGCACGATCCGCTCGATGGGCACGGAGCCCGGGATCTCGCCCTCGGCCTCCCGGTTGTGGCGCGGGCGGATGTCGGCCAGCAACGCGCCCTCGGCCTGCAGCCGCGCCGCCTCGTGCGGCTCGACCCGGGCCAGCTCCGCCCGCGCCTCGGCCAGGAACGTCTCGATGCTCATGGTCCCTCTTCCCCGGTGCGGGCCAGCAACTCCCCGAACGGCATGGTCGACGCGGGCAATGGCGGGATCTCCGCCGGGATGTCGTGCAGGCTCGCGTACTGGCGAGTGGGCACCAGCGGAGGCGAGTAGGCGTGGACGCTCGCCGCCGGGACGGCACCGTCGTTGCGGACCCGGTGCGCGTGGCCGGCGCCGAACCCGACCGCCGCGCCGGTGGCCCGGCTCGCGCGGCGCAGCGGCCCGCCCGGGTAGCGGTAGGTCTCGTCCAGCGTTCCCGTCAGCACGGTGAACGAGCCGGCCGCGCCGCCGTGGTCGTGCGGCTCGGTGCACTGCCCGGGCAGCCAGGACAGCAGCCACAGCTCCACCCCGCGGGTCAGCGCCAGCCGCGCCCACCAGCGCCGCTCGGGCACGTAGCGCAGCAGCCCGGTCAGCGGCCCGGCCAGCTCCCGGGCCGTGGTGGCGGTCAGGTCCCTCAGCTCGTCCGGGGTCCACAGTAGACGATCTGGGTGCAGCCGCTCCGCGGGTAGCCACCCGGCGAGCTCGGGGTGGACGTCGACCTCCGCCGTCGTCGCGGTCATACGAATTCCGCTCTCCATTTCGATCGGTTTACCTGGGTCCCCGAATACGCCGCGATGATGGCACGGCCGGATTGTCGCGCGCAGCCGTTCCCAGGGCACGGGAAATGTTCTCACCCAAACGTGGTTGTTTCTTTCCGAACAAAAAAGAACTGATCAGCGAGGTGCCTGTTCCCCCGCGTCGACGGCGAAGGGCAGGACGTTGCCGCCCGGCGGCCGGGTGCAGGTGGCGTGGGGAGTGAACGCCGAGGGCGGGTTCTGGGCGCGGTTGAAGTCCAGCACGGCGCGGCCCGCGCGCGGCCTCGGCACCGACAGGGTCCGCCACGGCGCGGTGAGCGATCCGCTCGTGGCGTCGCTGAACGAGACGGTGAGAGCGCTGCCCCTGCCCGCGGTGGCCGCCAGCGAGTACTCGGTGCCCCCGTGGTCGAAGCGCAGCTCACCGACGATCTCCTGCCTGCGCCGCAGGCCGGGCTGCGCGGTACCGGCGGCCACCACGTGCGTCGGCGAGTACAGCACGAACCGGGCGCGCACGGCCCACGCCGGGTCGGGGCTGAACACCGGGACTCCGGTGAACGCGCGCAGTGCGGGCGAACGGGGGTCACGCACACGGAGGCCGTAGCGGCCGTCCATGCGCAGCAGCTCCAGCCGCAGGTCCCCGGTGGTGGCGAACAGCGCCGAGCCCGCCTCGCGGACGCTGAGCCGCGTGGTGCCATCGAGCAGCCGGCCTTCCACGACAAGACCCTCGCCCCCGGTCGCGGTCACCCGCGCCGCCCTCGGGGTCGCGCTCCACGCGCCGGGGATGCCCTCGAACGTCCGCGCTCGCTCGTCGAGCCAGTGCAGGGCGGCGAGGCTGAGCCAGCCGTAGTCGTCGCGCAGTTCCCGTTCCCTGGACTCGTGCCAGCCGGTCCATTCACCGACGAAAGCACTTTCGATCGTTGTCGTCGTCATCATTCGCTTTCCGCGCCGGGCGAATTGATTTCGCCGTGAACGTATTCTGCGGCGCCGTTTACGGTTCACCGGTCACCGACGGCGACAATGCACGCGAATAGCGAATTTGGGCAACGGTGTCCGGAGTGTGGACACCGTTGCCGGGAAGGGGTGTTTTGCTACTGCCAGCCGAGCGTGGCGACGAGCTGTTCGTCCAGAATGGACGACATGGTCTCCATGTAGGCGGCGGTGACGTGGTTGTCGTCGAGGTAGACGAGCACGTTGCCGATCACGGGCGGGCACACGTCCGGCGTGCAGAAGTAGTCGCTGAAGTCGAGGAAGTGGACGTTCGGCGGCAGGTCGGTGAGCGCGGTGTAGGGCGGGTCCGGCGCGAGCACCTCGGAACGCGGCGTGCTGCACTCGGGTGCGGCCGCGCCACGCTGCTCGACGCAGTCCGACGGGGAGGAGTCGTAGCGCGGGTTGTCGCGCACCGCCACCACGGGGATCCCGGCGTCGGCGACCCGCCGCCACTGCGCGACGTAGCCGGGCGGGGTCCACTCGGTGAGCCCCACGCGGACGTCGCGCGTGCCCATGGTGAAGACGGCGTCGGGGCGCAGCGCGATGATCTCGTCGGCCACCGCCGCGTTCCACTCCATGCACGTCAGGTCGCCCGGCGCGCCCTCGGAGTCGGTCGAGAACGGGCAGCCGCCCTTGCCCATCGAGATGATCTGCCAGTTCCGTTCGCGCGCGATGGGCCGCAGCGCGGCGTTGTACTGCTGCGAGTGCGAGTCGCCTGCGACCACGATCCGGCGCGACGGCTCGCCCATCGTCGAGGTCGCGCACACGACGAGCTCGGGGTGACGGTCGGACTCGTCGCACTCGTGTTCCTCGAAGAACGCGAACTGGTCGGGCAGCGCCGCGAACGGCGGCATCAGCGGGACCTGCTGCCCCGCCGGAGCCGCGGACCCACCCGCCAGCGCCTTGGCCCCCGGGTAGGCGGGATCGTCGGGCACGAACGTGAACGCGGACCGCTGCTGGCTCACGAACTGCCAGCCACCGGCGGCCACGAGCACGGGCACGAGCGCGGCGGCCCCGAACCGGTAGGCGCCCCACCGCGTGTACGTCCCGAACTTCGCGTCCCGCACCGGGTTCTCCACGAGGTGGTACGTGAGCGCGGCCAGCACGAGTGAGACGCCGATCACGAGCGCGCCGCCGCGCAGGCCGACCTCCTCCTGGTCGCGGGCGGCCAGATAGAACAGCAGGATGGGCCAGTGCCACAGGTACAGCGCGTAGCTGAGGTTGCCGAGGTAGGCGAGCGGCCGGGCCGACAGGAAGCGGTCGGCGCCCACGGGGCTGCCGGTGGTGCCCGCGACGAGCACGAGCGCGGCGGCGAGCGTCGGCCACAACGCGGCGTAGCCGGGGAAGACGGTGCCGACCTGGAGGACCAGACCACAGGCGACCAGGGCCGCGACGCCGAGCCAGCCCAGCACCCACCGCACCGCGACCGGCAGGACTATGACGTCGATCACCAGCGCGAGCAGGCCGCCCAGCGCGAACTCCCAGACGCGGGTGAGCGACATGAAGTACGCGAACGGCTGGTCCACCGCGGTGAGCCACACCGAGTAGGCCAGCGACACCGCGAAGACGATGCCCAGCGCCCCGGCCAGCGAGCGGCGCAGGCTCCAGCCCGCGCGCCGGGCCGCCAACACGACGAGCGCCACCAGCACCGGCCAGACCAGGTAGAACTGCCCCTGGATCGACAGCGACCAGAAGTGCTGCACCACGCTGGCCTGGTCGTGCTGGGCGAAGTAGTCGGCGGAGTCGGCGGCCAGCTGCCAGTTCTCGACGAACAGCGCGGCGGCAACCACCTCGCGGATGGTCTGGAACCACCGGCCCTCGGGCAGCAGCAGATAGCCCAGCACGACGGTGGCGAGCAGCACCGTCATCGCCGCGGGGAAGAGCCGCTTGATCATGCGACCCCACATCGGCTGGAAGGCGATGCGGCCGCGCACGCTCGCGCGGTAGAGCTGGCCCGTGATCAGGAAACCCGAGACGAGGAAGAAAACGTCTACGCCGCCGGAGATCCGGCCGAGCCAGACGTGGTAGATGACGACGAGTACCGCGGCCAAGGCCCGCAGACCCTGTAGCTCCGGGCGAAAACGTGTCTGCCCGGTCACCCGCTCGAAGCCCTTTTCCCTTCCGCTCAGCACTCCGTGCACGGTACAGGCGCCGATCAGCGAGCCGACAGGGAGCCCGTTCCTTTCAGGACCGCACAAACCCCACCACAGCCGCGAGTCGTGCCCTACCGACGCCGAATCGTGCGTTTCCGGCGCGGGGTGCGGCTTGCCGGGGTGTTGCACAGCTGAACGAGTCGTGGCCCGGGTTCCTGAGCGACTACCGCCTGCGGTGCCGCGCGCGACCCGGCGGCCGCTGCATGACGTGCGGGTGGATGTCGCCGACCGCCTCGCGCATGTGCTCGACGTCGTCGTCGTTCGTCCCGGACAGCCCACGCCGAACGCGCGACTCACGAGCCGGGGCACACGACTCGCGAGTCCGGGAAGGTTCCGTTCGCGCGCCTCAGCCTTTCGCGGGCACGATCCGGCCGGCGACCTCGCCGAAGCCGATCCGGCCACCGTCGGCGCCGGGCGCCGTGGCCGAGATCACCACCTCGTCGCCGTCCTGGAGGAAGGTGCGCTGCTCGCCTGCCACCTCGACGGGCTCCCTGCCGCCCCAGGTCAGCTCGATGAACGCGCCGCGCTGCTCCTTGGCGGGGCCCGAGATCGTGCCGGACGCGTAGAGGTCACCGGTGCGGCTGGTGGCGCCGTTGACGGTCATGTGCGCGAGCATCTGCGCGGGAGACCAGTACATCTCGCGGTACGGCGGGCGCGTGACCTCCTGGCCGTTCCAGACGACGGAGAGGTCGATGTCCAGGCCCCACGGCTCGCTCTCCCGCAGGTACGGCAACGGCTCGGGGTCCTGCGCGGGCGTGGGCACGCGCGCGGCCTCCAGCGCCAGTATCGGCACCACCCACGGCGAGATCGACGTCGCGAAGCTCTTGCCGAGGAACGGACCCAGTGGCACGTACTCCCACGCCTGGATGTCGCGCGCGGACCAGTCGTTGACGAGCACGGCGCCGAACACGCGGTCGGCGAACTCGTCGCACGGCACGGCCGAGCCCAGCTCGGAGCCGGTGCCCACGATGAAGCCCAGCTCGGCCTCGATGTCGAGCCTGCGGCACTCACCGAAGGTCGGCGCGTCCTCGTCCGGCGCCTTGCGCTGCCCGCTCGGACGCACGATGTCGGTGCCCGAGACCACGACGGTGCCCGCGCGGCCGTGGTAGCCGACCGGCAGGTGCTTCCAGTTCGGCATGAGCGGCTCCGCGTTGGGGCGGAACAGCCTGCCGAGGTTCGACGCGTGGTGCTCCGAGGCGTAGAAGTCGACGTAGTCCGCGACCTCGACGGGCAGGTGCATGGTCACCTCGCCAACCGGGTGCACGGCGGCGTCCGGCACGTCACCGGACACCAGCTCGGTGATCCGCCGCCGCACCTCCTCCCACCGCGCGCGGCCCTGCGCCATGAACGCGTTGAGCGAGGGCCGGGCGAACACGTCGTCGCCGAGCGTGGTGGAGAGGTCCACCACCGAGTCGGCCACCCGTACGCCCACGCGGGGTTCGGTGCCCGGCGTCGAGAACACGCCATAGGGCAGGTTGGCGAGCCCGAAGGGCGAGCCCTCCGGGATGTCGATCCTGGTCACGCGTTGACTCCTTCTCCGCTCGCCAGCGCGGAGGGAACCAGGTCCAGCTCCACGAGCTCCGCGAGCGGCTCGGTGATACTGCAGGTGCCGAAGGACACGAAGGCCCGCCGCGCGGAGGCGGCCCCGGCCTCGCCGAGGCCGCGGACCCCGGCTGCGACCGCGCCGCCATCCCGCTCGGCGAGCAGGCCGCGCAGCGCGGCCTCGTCGGCGCCGCGAACGGCCGCGTCGGTGGCCAGCAGCAGGTTGAGGAACCCGTGCTGCTCGAAGCCGGTCTCCGGGTCGGTGTTGCGCAGCGCGTGGTGCAGCCCGGCCGTGGCCTTGAACGGCACGCCGGCCGCGACGACGGCCGCGATCGCCGAGGCCAGCTCGGCCTCGTCCGGGTAGAGCTCGGCGCGCACTCCCCCGGTGCGGAACTTGGCGCGGTCGCCGCGCCGCGCGAGCGCCGCGATCACCTCGGCGCGGCGCTCGTCGCGGGGCACCTCGACGTACACGGTCACGTGCTCGGCCCCCGCGCGGGCGCGGTCCAGCGCGGCGAAGAACTCCGCCACGCCCATCCCCGGCGGCACGGCGACCTCGAAGGCGGCGAGGTCGGCCTGCAGCGTGCTCACGATCGCGAGTGCGGACGCGATCTGCGCGGGGCCCTCCGGCGCGGTCACCGACAGCTCGATCCGCTCGCCCGCCGGCAGCAGCGGGCCGAGCTTCGCGAGCGCGGGCTCGGCGAGCACGAGCGGACCCACCAGCTGGCCGTAGGCGGAGGCCCGGTGCCGCACATGGGCGGGCACCGCGTCCGCCAGCGGGGCGAGCCCGGGAGGGAACACCGCCGCGTCGTCGCACAGGCCGCGGGCAAACGCGGGCAGCCCGCTCGACGAGGTCACGGCTTCGGCCCCCGCCCCGCCCACGTCCAGGCGTAGTCGGTGTCCTCACAGGCGAGTGCGCCCTCGCCGAGTTCGAGCGGGCGGAACGTGTCGACCATGACGGCGAGCTCGTCGAAGAACTCGGCGCCGATGCTGCGCTCGTAGGCGCCGGGCTGCGGGCCGTGCGCGTAGCCGCCCGGGTGCACGGAGATCGAGCCCTGGCCGATGCCGGAGCCCTTGCGGGCCTCGTAGTCGCCGCCGCAGTAGAACATGATCTCGTCGGAGTCCACATTGGAGTGGTAATACGGCACCGGGATGGACAGCGGGTGGTAGTCCACCTTGCGCGGCACGAAGTTGCACACCACGAAGTTGCTGCCCTCGAACACCTGGTGCGCGGGCGGCGGCTGGTGCACGCGCCCGGTGATGGGCTCGTAGTCGTGGATGCTGAACGTGTACGGGTACAGGCAGCCGTCCCAGCCCACCACGTCGAACGGGTGCGTCGGGTAGACCATGCGCGTGCCCACGATCGCGCCGCCGGCGCGGTGTTTGACGAGCACCTCGACGTCGGCGCCCTCGCCGTGCACCAGCTCGGTGGGGCCGTGCAGGTCACGCTCGCAGTAGGGGGAGTGCTCCAGCAGCTGGCCGTAGCGCGAGAGGTAGCGCTTCGGCGGCGCGACGTGGCTGTTGGCCTCGATCGCGTAGGCGCGCAGCGGGCCCTCGCCGTGCGGCAGCCAGCGGTGCGTGGTGGACGTCGGGATGATCACGTAGTCGCCTGGCTTCGCCTCCAGCGTGCCGAACACGGTCTCCACCGTGGCCTGGCCGGATTCGATGTAGACGATCTCGTCGCCCACCGCGTTGCGGTAGAGCGGGGAGTCCTGTGTGGACACCACGTAGGAGATGCGCACGTCACCGTTACCGAGGATGAGCCTGCGGCCGGTGACCACGTCGGTCTCGGCCCATACCTCCTTGGGGAACAGCTCGTGCAGCTTGAGGTGCCTCGGCTTGAGCGGGTGGTTCGGCGTGGTCGTCTGGTCGGGCAGCTCCCAGACCTGCGAGTCGACGATCGCCGAGGGCAGGCCGCGGTGGTAGAGCAGCGACGAGTCCGACGAGAAGCCCTCCTCGCCCATCAGCTCCTCGTAGTAGAGGCCGCCCTCGTCGGTGCGGTGCTGGGTGTGGCGTTTCGGGGGCACGGTGCCGACCTGGCGGTAGTACGCCATGACTGCCTCCTCGCTGTCGGTCGTGGGCAGGAATCAGAAACCGCCCTGCCCATATAGTTCACGCATTTACTACCTCGCGTCAAGAGGTGGCCGTCAGTTGCGGCCGCGGACGTCGAACTGGTCCCGGTTGCTGACGAGCTTGTCCAGCAGCATGACGAGGATCCGCTGCTCGGCCTCGGTGAGCACGCTGGCCCACTCGTACTCGCGCTCGTTCTGCTCGCGGAAGAGCTCCACCATCTCCTCGGTGCCACGCTCGGTGAGCGACAGCAGCACCGAGCGTCCGTCGTGCTCGCCAGGGGTCCGGGCGAGCAGGCCGTCGGCGACGAGCGTCTTGGCGAGGTTCGACACGGCCGCCCTGCTCATGCCCGTGAGCTCGGCGGCCTTCTTCGCCTCCAGCGGCCCGGCCAGCCACGTGACGAACAGCAGCCGGAACCCGGACCACGACCGGCCGCGCGGCCGGTGGACCGACGCCTCGAGGTCGTAGGTGACGATGTTGGAGGCCCGGTTGAGGGTCAGCAGCAGCTCGGTGGCGAGCTGATGCCGGAATCCGTACTCGGTGGCGAGCCTGCGGTTGGCGAGCTCGACGAACGACCAGAAGTCCAGTTCGCCGTGCTCGCCGTCCGCCGTCATGGCCTCACCTTAACGTCGCCATCGAGTAGTACATATTGAAACTACTTTACCGCGGCAGTGGGAGCATCCGCGACATCCGCGACGCGGCGGTCCCGCGGCGCCTTGACGAACGCGAGCATCGCCGCGCACACCAGCAGGCAGCCGATCGGGAAGTACAGGCCCGCCGAGACGTTGTCGACGGTCGCGCTCTTGCCGATCACGTACGGGCCGAAGAATCCGCCCAGCGCGGCGATGGAGTTGATCGCGGCCAGCCCCACCGCCGTGTGCTCCTTCGACAGCACCCGCGACGCCATCGCCCAGTACGGGGCCATGTAGCCGAGCACACCGATGCCGACCATCGACAGGCAGCTCAGCGCGATCGCCGGCGAGTGCCGGAACTGGATGGTGCCGAACAGGCCGAGCGCCGCGAGCACCATCAGCGCGATGACGTGGCCCTTCCGCTCGCCGGTCCGGTCGGAGTTGCGGGCCACCAGCAGCATGCCCAGCGCGCCGACGAGGAACGGAATCGCGCCGAGCAGGCCGATGTTGGTCGCCGAGTACGACGGGTCCATCTGCTTGACGATCTGCGGCAAAAAGAACGTGAACCCGTACAGGCCGCACGCGGCGAACAGGTTGGCCACGGCCAGGTAGAGCACCTTGCGGTCCTTCATCACGCGCAGCTGCCCCAGGAAGGTCTCCTTCTCCTCGGGCCGGTACTCCCTGGCGATCTCGCCCTCCAGCCAGTCGCTCTCCTCCTTGCTGAGGAAGCGCGCCGTGCTCGGCACGTTCGGGAGGTAGAACAGCACGAGCACGCCGATGAGGACCGCGGGCGCGCCCTGCAGCACGAACACCCAGCGCCAGCTCGACAGGTCGAGCCAGTGCACGTGGTCCAGGATGAACCCGCCGGTGAGGCTGCCGAGGATCATCGCCACCGGCTGCGCCAGCGCGAGCGCCGCGATCGCGCGGCCGCGCTCCTTCGACCGGAACCACAGGGTCAGGTACAACAGCAGGCCAGGGAACAGGCCGGCCTCGGCGACACCAAGGACGATGCGGGCGATGTAGAGCTGCGTGACGTCGTGCACGAAGCCCGTCACCACGGTGACGATGCCCCACGAGATCGCGATCCGCGCGAGCCACAGCCGCGCGCCGACCCGCTTCATGATCATGTTGCTGGGGACCTCGAACACCACGTAGGCGAGGAAGAAGATCGCCGACGCGACACCGAACGTGGCCGCGGTGAGGCCGAGCTCGTGTTCCATGCCGAGCTGGGCGTAGCTGATGTTCGCCCGGTCCATGTAGTTGAACACGTACAACAGTCCGACGAGCGGCAGGATCCGCACCGACACCTTCCGGACGGTGCGGGCTCCCAGCTCGCCGCCCCCGGCGGCCGTGATGGGGTTGGGCATGCGTTCTCTTCTTTCTCAGCGTTGAGTCGTGGCTGCGTTGCGGCCGGCGATCCGGCCCATGGTGAGCGCGCCCGCGACGGCGTTGCCGCCGCCGACGTAGCGCTGCCCGAGCACGCCCGCGCCGGCCTCACCGGCGGCGAACAGCCCTGGGATGACCTCGCCCCGCTCGTCCAGCACCGCGGCGCCGGCGTCGATCTCCAGTCCCGCGTGCGTGCAGACCAGCTCGGCCGGGAGCACGCGCGCGGCGTAGAACGGGGCTTCGTCGATGGGCTCCGGGTTCTGCCGCGAGCCCTTGTTGGCCAGCGTGCGGTGCCGCTGGAAGTCGTCGTCACGCCCGTGCGGCAGCTGGTCGTTCCACCGCCGCACGGTGGCCTCGAGCGTCTCGCCCGGCACGCCGATCTCGGCTGCGAGACCGGCGAGCGTTGCCGCCCGCACGGTACGTCCCGCGTCGGCCTCGGCGGCCACGTGGTCGGCGTCCCAGTGCGCGTAGCCGGGCGGCAGCGAGCGCCGCGCCCGCTCGTCGAAGACGGCCCACACCGACCCGCCGTGTGCCTCGATGATGCCGGTGGACACGGCGTACGAGGCGTCCTCGTCCATGAACCGGCGCCCGCTCGCGTCGACGTACACGCGCGACTTCGGCGGGAAACCCGACTGCCAGTGGTGCAGCCGCTGGAAGTACGCAGTCGGCAGCATGAGGCCCCAGCCGTCGCCGGCCACCGACGCGCCCACGGCCTCAGCGAAGCGCAGGTGGTCGCCCCTGCTTCCCTCGGCGGCCACGACGAACAGGTCCTCGCCCGCGCGCAGCGCGGCCGGATAGTAGCGGGCCAGCAGCTCGCGGTCATGGGCGAACCCGCCGCTGGCCACCACCACGGCGCCCGCGCGCACCCCGAGGTCGTCGGCGACGACGCCGCACACGCGGCCGTCCTCGGTGAGCAGGCGCTGCACACGGGTGTTCAGCACCACCTCGACCCCGCGGTCGCGGGCGGCCTTGGCGAGCACCTGCACGAGCCCGTAGCCCTGGTCCTTGGGCACGTGCCCGCGCCAGACGTCCTCCACGCCCGCCTGGCACAGGCCCGGCATGTGCGCGTTGGCCGATACCTTGGCCGGGACCTCGACCCCGAGACCGATGAGCCACTCCAGGGTCGGGCCCGCGTGCTCGCAGAACGCCGAGATGAGCCCCGGGGCGAGCAGCCACTGGTTGAGGTCCATGTAGTGCTGGAAGAACCGCCCCGGGGTGTCCTCGATGCCGAGGGCGGCCTGCACGCTCGTACCCGCGGCGGTGAACAGCCCCGCCGAGAGCTGGGTCGAGCCGCCCAGCTCGCGCTCAGACTCGAAGAGCAGCACCGAGGCACCCTCCTCGGCGGCCGTGACCGCGGCGGCGAGCCCCGCTCCGCCGCCGCCGATCACGATCACGTCGAACCCGTCGCCGGTCACAGCCGTCCTCCCGCCTCGCTGGTGATCCGGTGGTAGAGGCCGTTCGACACCAGGCCGCCGTCCACGGTCAGCTCGCTGCCGGTGAGATAGGTGGAGCGGTCGGAGAGGAGGAACAGCACGGCGTCGGTGATCTCCTCCGGCGTGCCCACGCGGCCTGCCGGGATGCTGCGCACGGCGGACTCCACGAAGCCGCCGGAGCCTTCCAGCAGCGCGGTACCGACCAGCCCGGGGTGGACGGAGTTGACCCGGATGCCCCACGTGGCGAAGTTGCCCGCGGCCGATTTGGACAGTCCGGTGAGGCCCCACTTGCTGGAGGAGTACGCGGGCGAGAAGTAGCCGATCTGGCCGGAGATCGAGGAGATGTTGACGATCGAGCCGCCGCCGGAGTCACGCATGAGCCCCGCGACGGCCTTCATTCCGTAGAACGGGCCGTAGAGGTTGACGCGCAGCACGAGGTCCCAGATCTCGTCGCCGGTGTCGAGGAACTCCAGCCGCCGGGAGATGCCGGCGTTGTTGACGAGCCCGCCGAGCGTGCCCCGCTCTGACTCGATCTCGGAGACCACGCGCGCCCACGCCGGCGCGTCGGTGACGTCGAGCGCGTGCACCGACGCCGAGCCGCCCGCGTCACGGATGCGCTCCGCCACGGGTGCCGCGTCGGCGACGTCGGCGAGGCACACGTGCACGCCGCGCTCCCCCAGCGCCAGTGCGTGGCTGGCGCCCATGCCCGATGCCGCGCCGGTCACGAGCACCACCGAGGGGTAGCCGATCTCCTCAGACATGCCGCGAACCGCCGTCGACGGCGATGCTGTGCCCGGTCACGTAGCGGGCGCTGTCGGAGAGCAGGAACAGCAGCGGGCCCACGACCTCCTCGGGAGAACCGAGGCGGTGCAGGGGAACCGTGTCTAGCGCGTGCCGCAGCGCGGCCGGGTCCTCCCGCACCCAGCGGGTCATCTCGGTGTCGATGTAGCCGGGCGCGATGGCGTTCACGCGGATGCCCTTGTCGCCCAGCTCCACCGCGAGCGACTCGGTGAGGTGCGCGACGGCGGCCTTGGACGTGCAGTAGGCGCCGCGGCCCCGGCGCACGCGGATCGCCGACACCGAAGACATGTTCACGATCGCACCGCCGGGGCCCAGGTGCCGGGCCGCCGCCTGCGCTCCGAAGAGGACACCCTCGACGTTGACCGACAGCGTGGCGTTGATCTGTTCCGGCGTGATCTCCTCGACGAGCGCGAACGGGAAGATGCCGGCGTTGTTGACCCAGAAGTCCAGCCGCCCGAAGCGTTCCAGCGCGAGCCGGGCGAGCGCCTCGTGCTCGGCGGCCCTGGTGACGTCCACGCCCGCGCCCACGACCGTGCCCGGCTGCTCGTGCGACGCCAGCGTGGCGAGCGACGCGTTCAGCTCATCCGCCGTGGCGGTCATCTGCTCGGCGTTGAGGTCACCGCCGACGACGTGGACGCCACGGGCCGCCAGTGCCGCGGTGAAGCGGGAGCCCATCCCCCGTGCCGCGCCGGTGACCACCGCGACCTTGCCCGGGAACTCCGGGTAGACGGCGGTCATCGGCGTGTGCAGCACGCGCCCTTCTCCGGTGGGCTCGGCAGCGCTGGTCATGCGTGGGTACTCCTTGAGTGTCGTGGGGTTCTCGGTGGGCGCAGTGAAGGCCACCTTCACTGCGTCGAACGCAGTGAAGGTGGCCTTCACTGCGGCTGGTCGTCGCGGCGGACGACGCGGCGCCGGATGCGCCAGCCGTCGCCACACTGCACGAGGTCGTCGGTGATCGTCGTCTGGCGCACGAGCCGGGACGGCTCGCCGCCCGGGGTGGTGACGATCTGCAGGTAGGCCTGCACGGTCGCGTGCCGCTCCCCCGCCGAGCGGACGAACAGGTTGGTGAGCACGTGCCGGGTCACCTCGCCGCGGGCACGGGCGTCGGCCGCGAAGCGCTCCGCGAAGGCCGTGAGCGCGTCCGTGCCGGTGACCGGTGCGGGGTAACTGGGCGAGACGAACTCGCCGTCCGTAGTGAAGGTCAGCGCCCAGTCGCGCGCGTGGCCCTCGTCGATGAGGTGGCTCTGCTCGCCGTAGAGCTGCTGGACGGCGGCGAGCGTCTCGGGAGCCACGACGCTGGGTGACACGGGGAACCTCCGGTGCTGGGCACTGCCGGGCGGGTGGTGCCGCGCCGACTGGCGTGCTATTATCGCACGCAGCGTGCGATGTACGGAAACAGTAGGTTGGCCGCACGCGCCCTGTCAACGCCTGTTCATGCCCGCCCACGTCTGCCCAGGGGGAAGCCTCGTGTCCGCTGAGTCCGTGCCGCTCGACTCGGGAATGTCGAAGACGCTGCACAACGGGCTGCAGATCCTGGAGCTGCTCGTCCAGCACCCGCAGGGTCTCTCGCTCACCGATATCGCCGAGGGCATCGGCGTGCACCGCACGGTGGCCCACCGGCTCGTCCGCACGCTGGAGGCCCACCAGCTGTGCCGGCGTGACCGGTTCAAGCGGATCTCGCTCGCCGCGGGGCTGGTCCGGCTGGCCGAGCCGGTGGAGCAGGACCTGCGCACGCTGGCGAGGCCGCTGCTCGAGGAGCTGACCGACGCCACACAGGCGACGTCGCACCTCGTCGTCCGCGAGGGCCGGGATCGCGTGCGGATGCTGATGATCGTGGAGCCGAGGCAGGCGCGGATGCACGTGTCGTTCCGCGTGGGCCAGGTCGATCCGATAGACCGCGGCTCGGCCGGGCTCGCGCTGCTCGCGGCCGAGCCGCCGGTGGCGGGCGAGCGGGAGGAGATCGCACTCGCGCGCAAGCGCGGGTACGCCGTGTCCTACGGCGAGATCGCCTCGTCGGTCATCGGCATCACGGCGGTGGTGCCCCACCACGGCACCACGCAGGCCGGGCTCGGACTGTCCCTGTTCGAGGCACCCGACGAGGAGCGGCTGGGCGGGCTGGTGGTCGACGCCGCCCGCAGGCTCGGCGACCTACTGCGGTAGCGCGGCGCGGTAGGCGTTCACCGAGTCGGTGAGTTCGCGCAGCGTGGTGCGCAGCTCGTCCAGCCCGGCTCCGTCCAGGCCCATCGCGTCGCCGACCAGGCCGGGCAGCGGCACGGCCTTCGCGCGCAGGTCGTCGCCCTTCGCGGTGAGCGTGACCAGCACCGAGCGCTCGTCGTCGCTTCGCCGCTCCCTGCGCACCAGCTCCAGCTTCTCCAGCCGCTTGAGCAGTGGGGACAGCGTGCCCGAATCGAGTTGCAGGGCACGCCCGAGGTCCTTCACGGTCAGCTCGTCGCGCTCCCAGAGCGCGAGCAGCACGAGGTACTGCGGGTAGGTGAGGCCGAGGTCGTCGAGCAGCGGCCGGTACAGCGCGGTCACGGCGCGCGAGGCCGCGTAGAGCGCGAAGCAGACCTGGTCGTCGAGCACCGGTCCGGCCGGCTGTTCCGCCATGACACACCCTCCCTCCGGGCAGCCCCCCGATCCTTCCCCGGCAGCACCTGGCACGCAACCCGGCTGTGACAGATCCCATTTAGCCAAATTAAATTGCGCACAACTCAGTTATGCCCGATGAGCCTGGGGAGCCTCCCCGGCCGGACAGCACAGGAGCCAGCGATGACCGCCAACCCGCACGACCTCGCTCTCGAACCCGCCGCCCAGGCCTTCGCCGAGGCCACCGACAACCCGCCGTACCTGTACGAGCTCGCCCCCGAGGAGGGCCGCAAGACGGTCGACGAGGTCCAGGCGGGAGACATCGCCAAGCCCGGCACCGAACTGGAGGACCTCACCATCCCCGGCGGGCCGACCGGCGAGGTGCGCGTCAGGATCGTCCGCCCTCGGGGCGTCTCCGGCCCGCTCCCCGTGATCGTCTACCTGCATGGCGCGGGCTGGGTCTTCGGCAACGCGCACACCCACGACCGGCTCATCCGCGAGCTGGCCGCCGGAACCGGTGCCGCCGTGGTCTTTCCGGAGTACGACCGTTCCCCCGAGGCGCGCTACCCCGTGGCTGTCGAGCAGAACTACGCCACCGCGGTGTGGGTCGCCCGGCACGGCGCCGAGCGCGGCCTCGACCCGGCACGCATCGCGATCGCGGGTGACTCCGTGGGCGGCAACATGACCGCCGCCGTCACCCTGCTCGCGAAGCGGCGCGGCGACGTCGAGTTCCGGCAGCAGGTGCTCTTCTACCCGGTGACCGACGCGAACTTCGACACCGGCTCCTACGAGCAGTTCGCCACGGGCTACTTCCTCTCGCGCGAGGGCATGAGGTGGTTCTGGGACCAGTACACGACCGACGCCGCGCAGCGCGCCGAGATCACCGCCTCGCCGCTGCGGGCGAGCCTCGACGAGCTCGCCGGGCTGCCGCCCGCGCTCGTGATCACCGCCGAGGCCGACGTGCTCCGCGACGAGGGCGAGGCCTACGCCGCGAAGCTGCGCAGGGCGGGCGTCCCGGTCGTGGCCACGCGGTACCAGGGCGTGATCCACGACTTCGTGATGCTCAACGCCCTGCGCGAGACACACGCCGCCGGGGCAGCGATCGGCCAGGCGGTCGCGACCCTGAAGGCCGCGCTCGCCTGACCGCGGTGGGCAGGACCGGGCCGGCCGGGCCGGCCCGGTCCTCGCGCGTCAGCCCTTCCAGCTCAGCGCTTCCTGCTTCACGGCGTCCACGTCGAAGTCGTTGTAGCGGTCGGCGAGGCTGTAGTCGACGAGGCCGCTCGCCTCCAGGTCCACGGCCTTGTCGACCATGCCGTAGCGGGCGAGCTCGTCGACCGTGTGCTGCATCGCGGCCGCGTCCTGCACGCCGTACTCGCCCGACGGCCCCGGTCCGCCCGTGACGTCGAGCCGCATGCCGAGGATGCGCACCGCCTGCTCACGCGCCACCTTCTCGTCGGTCGCGGCCGGTTTGGACTGCGGGAACTCCGCCCAGTGCATCGCGATCGCCGCCTCGGGGTTCTCCTGTGCGAACACCATCGCCTTGAAGAACGCGCGCACCATGCCGACCACGCGCTCCGGCTCGTTCTCGATGCTCTGCTTGCGCACCACGAGCGCCGAGGTGCCGGTGAGGTCGTTGAGCGGGGTCTCCAGCTCGCGCAGCGGCGTGCCCAGCAGGTCGCCGATCACGACGTTGGGCCCGTCGTAGCCCGCGTAGGCCTGGACCTCGCCGCCGCGCAACGCCTCCGCGGCCTGCGCCCCATAGCCGACGGGCAGGTACTCCACATCTGCCTCGGGGTCCATACCTGCCTGCGCGAGCACGCCCTTGGCGTAGAGGTTGCTGATCGAGGTGAGCGTGCTCGACCCGATCGTCTTGCCCTTCAGGTCCCCCACCGTCCTGATCGGACTGTCCTCAGGCACGGCCACGCGGAAGATGTTGCCGTTGGTGAAGCCCACCACCGCGAGCCCGTCGTCCTTGCCCGCGGCCGACGCCACCGCGTTCATCGACGCGTACGTCATGAACGACTGCCCGGTGGCGACCGACTGCACGGCCGACAGGGCCGTGTCGACGGGCTGGATGGTGACGTCGAGCTTCTCGTCCTCGAAGTAGCCCGCCCGCAGCGGCACCGACGTGTACGACGCGGTGGTGGCGGTGAGGGACTTGTCGGCGACGGCGAAGATCAGGCTGTCGCCGCCCTGCGCGCCGGTGGTGCCGCAGCCGGCGAGCGTGACGGCGGTCAGCGCGGCGGTGGCGAGGCCGAGTAACCGCCTGCGCGGGATGTTGCTGGTCATCGGATCTCCTCGGGGTATGGGGACGGGGAGGGTCAGCGGTTGCGGCGCACGAGGCGCTCGAGGATCGTGAGGGCGCCGTAGAGCGCCAGGCCGAAGACGGACAACACGATGAGCGTGGCGTAGGTCGCGGCCACCTCACCGGTGGTGGTGAACTGCTGGATGGCGTAGCCGATGCCGGTGCGGGACGCCACGAACTCACCGACGATGGCGCCGATCAGCGCGAGCACGGCCGCGCTGTTGAGCGCCGGGAAGATGAACGCGAGCGCGTTGGGAATGCGCAGGTAGCGCAGTTCCTGCCACTTGCTCGCCCGCAGCGACCGGAAGAGGTTCACCTCGTCGTCACTGACCTCGGTGAGGCCCGCGATCGTGTTGGTGAGCACCGGGAAGAACGCCAGCAGCGCGGCCAGCACCACCTTCGGCGCGAGGTCGTAACCGAAGATCGCGACGATCAGCGGGGCGATGGCGACCTTCGGAAAGGTCTGCGAGATGAGGATGTACGGGTAGACGGCGTTGCGCACGATCGGCGAGAACGCGAACGCGGACCCCACCACGAGAGCGGCGACCACGGCGAGCACGAAGCCGAACAGGGTCTCCTGCACCGTGGCCGACAGATGAGGCCACAGGCTGCCGTCGGCGATCATCTGCCCGAGCGCCGCCAGCACGTCGCCGGGCGGGGCGAGCAGCAGCGGCGATACCGCGCCGGACGTGGCGAGCACGTGCCACGTGGTGACGATGGCGACGAAGATCAGCACGGCGAGCGCCGCCGACTTCGGACCGGCGCCGCCGCGCGGGCGGGGTGGTTTGGCCGTCTCGTCCGCGACGCTGGAGGCGAGCTGGGTGGCCATCAGTGTTCTCCCTTCCGCTCCCCGAGGCGCGCGTCGTCGAGCACCGCGCGCACGTGCCGGATCGCCTCGTAGAACTCGGGGGTGTTGCGCAACGCGCGCTCGCGCGGGCGCGGCAGCTCCACCGGGATGTTGGCGTGGACGCGGCCGGGCCGCGCGCTCATCACCACGACGCGGTCGGAAAGGAACACCGCCTCCGAGATGCTGTGGGTGACGAACACGACCGTCTTGGGCTCGTGCTGCCACACCCGCAGCAGCTCGTCGTTGAGGTCCTCGCGGGTGAACTCGTCGAGCGCGCCGAACGGCTCGTCCATGAGCAGCAGCGACGGCTGGGTGATCAGCGAGCGCGCGATCGCGACCCGCTGCTCCATGCCGCCGGAGAGCTCCTTGGGGTGGTGCTTCTCGAACCCGGCGAGCCCCATCAGGCCCAGCAGGTCCACCGCCCTCGCCTCGCCCTCGGCGTTCCGCGTGCCGTCGATGTCCAGCGGCAGGCAGATGTTGTCGAGCACATTGCGCCAGCGCAGCAGCGTGGGCTTCTGGAAAGCGACCCCGATCTGCGGCAACGGCTCGGTGACCGTGGCCCCGTCGATGGAGACCGTGCCGGTGGACGGTGTCAGCAGCCCGGCGATCATCTTGAGCAGCGTCGACTTGCCACAGCCGCTCGGGCCGATCAGCGAGACGAACTGGCCCGCCTCGATCTCCAGGTCCACATCGGACAACGCATGGACGAGCTTGCCCTTGCCCTCGAACGTCTTGGTCACGGCGCGAGCCGTGATGGCGGACGGCGCGGCGGTGGCGCGCGCGGGCCCGTCCGCCAGTGTGCGGGTGGCCATCGGATCACTCCTCTCGGCTGGGCTGGTCTGTGCCGCCACCGGGCAGCACCTCGGCGTAGAAGCGCAACCAGTTGCCGCCCATCACGGCGGCGACCGACGACTCGTCGAACCCGTGGCGGCGCAGTGCCTCCTCCTTGGCGGGGAACGCGCGGGTGTCGGGGAACCACGGCAGCGGCGGCTGCTTGCCCGGGTTGCTCGCGGAACCGGCGCCGTACTGCGGCTGCATGCTCCAGCGCCCCTGCCGCATCCACTGCAGGTGCTCGAAGGTCACCTTGCGGCCGAGGTCGGTGCCGATGCCGACGTGCTCGATGCCGATGAGGTCCACGGTCCGGGCGACCATCTCGGCCCACTTGTCGATACTCTCGGCATAAGGGCCGGAGATGTTGCGGTAACCGGATACTCCGAGCACGCCACCACGCGCGGCCAGTCCTTTGAGGACTTCGTCGGACTTGTTGCGGCGGTGAGGCACGAGCGACGCCGCGTTGGCGTGGGTGACGGCCACGGGCTTGGCCGAGTGCTCGATGGCCTCGATGCTGGTGCGGTCCCCCACGTGCGAGAGGTCGATGGCCATGCCCACGCGGTTCATCTCGGCCACGACCTCCCGGCCGAAGCGGGTGAGGCCGCTGTCGGGGTCGTCGTAGCAGCTGGCGCCGATGTCGTTCTGGATGTTGTAGGTCAGCTGCGCGACGCGCACGCCGAGGTCGGCGAACAGCTCCACGAACCGGATCCGGCCCGCGAGGAACGCGCTGTTCTGGAACCCGAGCAGGATCGCCGTCCTGCCCCCGGCCGCGATCCGCTCCACGTCGGCGGCGGTGCGCGCGATGGCGATCAGGTCGGCGTTCTCCCGCTCCAGCTGACGCCATGCGGCCAGGGAGTCCATCGACTCCAGCGCGTCGCCCCAGTATCCGCACGTCACCGTCACGCAGGCGAGCCCGCCCTCACGCAGTTCGGTGAACACCTCGCGGTCGAACTCGCTGCATTCGAGTCCGTCAACGTAATGCACTTGGTTCTCCTGTCGCTTCAGGACGCGGCCTCGGCCACGTAGTCGGGATCGGTCTCGGTGAGCCCCTCGCCGCCGGTGAGCAGGGCGGCCCCGGCGTGGTTGCGGGACAACGGCGTGTCGACGGTCAGCGCCTCGTTGGACCGGTGGTAGAGGCGCCACCACAGCGCGGCCGGGACGGTGAGCCCGTGCAGTGCGGCCTCGAGCAGGTGCTCGCCGCCCGCCATGGCCGCACGCGAGCCTGCCGGGACCGCGGCGGTGGCTTTCGTAGCCGCCAGCACCCGGACGCCGCCCGTACCGCTCACGCGCACCCTGGCGCCGAGCCGCGCGCCGAGTGGCTCGGCGGCTCGCAGGAGCTCGGCATCGGCCAGATCCGTCACGGTCACCGTCGCGGCATCGTGCTCGCTCACC
Organism: Prauserella endophytica; assembly: GCF_005146945.1. GTDB lineage: Bacteria > Actinomycetota > Actinomycetes > Mycobacteriales > Pseudonocardiaceae > Prauserella_A > Prauserella_A endophytica. The sequence continues at coordinate 42,024 of NZ_SWMS01000006.1, read as the reverse complement.
GTCGCGACGGCCAGGTCGAGCAGGGCGGGCACGGCGAACGGCGCCGGGATTCCCCGTGCCGCCACGCTGATCCGGGGCCCGTCCTCCCCGGTGATCTCCGGGGTCGCCCAGCCGCCGGGGGCGCGCCCGTCGAGGAAGGCGAGACCTTCCAGCCCGAGCGCCTCGGCGGCGACGACGGCCTCCCTCACCGCGGCCCACGCGCCCTTGGGGACGCCGAGCAGCATCACGATCCGTTCGGTGACCAGGCGGGTCTCGCGCAGGCTCACCCGCAGCGTCTCCGCGCTCATCGAGCACCGCCCTTTCCGGAGAGCACCTCGTTGACCTCCTCGGCCCGCCGCAGCAGTGCGGTCGTGGCCTTCTCGACGTCGAGCCTGCTCGCCGGGCCCGCCAGGCTGAGCGCGCCGACGCAGCCGCCGTGCACGTCGAAGACGGGCGCGGCGATGCCGGTGACGCCGTCGAGCCAGCGCCCACTGGAGGTCGCGTAGCCCGCCTCGCGGATCGCCGCGAGGTCCTCGGCCGCGGGCACCTCGACACCGCGGTTGCGCAGGTCGTCGAGCTGACGCTCGGTGGCCCACGCCATGAGCACCTTCCCGGAAGCGCTGCGGCCCAGCGGCATCTGCGCCTCGGCGCGCAGGTCGACCTGCAGAGTGCGGCCGGGCTCGAGCCGCTGGATGATCGTGGCGGTGTCGCGTTCGAGAATCGCTAGCGAGACGGCCTCGCGGATCTCCTCGACGAGCCGTTCCATCGCGGGCAGCACGCGGTCGGCGAGTCCGGCCTGCCGCAGCGCCGACTGCCCGACCCACGCGGCGCGCAGGGTCAGCCGGTAGGCACCCTCGTCGGTCTGCTCCATCCACCCCGCGGCGGTCAGGGTCACCAGCTGCTGGTGCACGGCGGCCCGCGACCAGCCCAGCTCCCTGGCCAGCTCGGAAACGCGCACCGAGCGCTCCGCCTGCGCGACCGTCTCGAGCACGCCGAGGCTCTTCAGCGTGGTGGACAACGGCTGGGTGCGTGGCTTGCTCTCCTCGCTCACGCGCGGTCTCCTCCGTTCCGCCCGGCACCGGGCTCGGCCGGCCACCACCACACGCTCTCGTCGCCACGCGCGATGTCCTCGCGCGTGGGAGCGCCCTGGAAGATCAGGCCGCGCAGTGTCCGGTTGAGATAGTCCTTTGTCCGGTCCAAACCGTACAGTGCGCCGTTCATGAGCCGGATCAGCCTCGCTGGCACGAACTCCACGTCCAGTGCGTCCACATAGGGCTGTGCGTAGGGGTTGCCGCGCAACGCCTGGAAGCGCTCGATAGCGGCGAGCTGCTCGGGGTTGTCGAAGAGGAACCGTCCTACCCGGACCCGCGGATCATACGTGTCCAGCTGCGCGCGCAGCGCCCGCGCGAGCCCCGGCACGTCCACGGAGAGGTCGAACCCGCCGGGCACCTCCTCGCGGGGGCCTGACCTGGGTTCCTCCGACGACCGTGACTTGTACCAGATGCGCCTGCGGTCGTGCTCGCCCGCGATGGGCAACTCCAGCGCCCAGCGGTACTCCTCTTCGAGCAGGCGGCGCAGCTCGCCGATGGTCATCCCGGGCTCGCGCACCAGCTGCTCGTCCACGAGCAGCTCCTCGGTGAGCCGCGTGCACTCCTGCGGCACGAACTCGATCAGCAGCGCGTCGAGCGTCTCCTCGGTCTCCGCGGTGACCGTCCCGGCGATCTCCCCGCGCAGCTGCTCGAAAGCGGGCACCTCGGGACCCGCGAACCGTTCCCCGGCCTTCAGCCGGGTGACGAGGCCTCGGACCTTCTCCAGCTCCGCGGCGACGTGCTCGCTGGCCGGAAAGACGTTGTAGCTCATGGGATCCTGGCGCCGGTAGGTGATCGCGCGGTCCAGCAGCCCGAGCAGCGTGTCCCAGCGTCCGTCGGCTTCGGACGGATCGAGTCTGCGCGCCGCGAGCAGCGCGCGTTCGCGCAGGGTGAGCCAACGGTCGACGAGCCGGGGGTGGTTGGCGACGAAGAGCACGAGCCCGAGCGCGGAGCCGTTGCCGAGCCCCAGGTAGCGGCGGTACTCGGTCGCGAGGGGCACCGCACGCGACGACACGCCCCGCGCGAGGCGTTCGCACAGGTCGGCGCTGAACTCTCGCATGAGGTAGGCCGTGAGCATCTGCGCGTGGTAGGGCACGCGCAACGGGTGACGGTCGCCGTAGGAGATGAAGGTGCGGGTGCCGAACGTGCCGTTCGCGTCGAGACCGGTGTTGCGCATGAGGTAACCGATGCCCCGCAGCACGTGCGGGTCGGGCTGCCGGCCGTCGGCCAGCGCGCGGACGCTGTGCTCGAACGCCCTCAGGCTCCGGTTGGAGCGGCACCAGACGAGCGTGCCCGGCGCGGCGCGGCCGGCGTAGAGCTTCGGCAGCTCACGGCGGGTCTGCTCGATGCGCGCCTCGTCGGCCTCGCCCTCCCACAGGGCGCCGACCATGTCCCAGCTCTGGCCGATGATGCGCGGGGTGCGGTCGACCATCCTCGGCTCGGAACTGAAGGCGGCGAAGGAGAACACGTCGCTTCCGGTGTCCACCCGGTACACCGCGACGCCGTCGCCGGCGTCGGACACGTCCATCGTGGACAGTTCGATGTTCCAGCGTTCCCGGGTCATCTTCTCGATCAGTGACCGGCTCGCACTGAGCCGGGTCGGCTGCATGGCCGCCAGTCGCCGCGGATCCATCAGCTCGGCGGGATCGCGGAACGCGAGCCCCTCCGCCGTGGCCGCGGGGGCGGGTCTGCCGGCAGTACGCATCCACCCAACCTTCGCTTCGATGTGTGTCATGAATATCTTGACAGCGTTCGCTTTTACATGACACTATGTGCTCGAGGTTCCCCGCACAAGAGTTCCCGCGCAGTTGATCTGCTCGTAACCGATGCGCGAGTCGCGCACTCAGGACCGCGAGTTGCGCACTCAGGACCGCGAGTTGCGCACTCAGGACCGCGAGTTGCGCACTCAGGACCGCGAGTTGCGCGTTCGCGGCGGCGCGCCGGGAGCGGCGGGGCTACGGGAACAGGGAACCCGCGGTCGCGAACGCGGAACTCACCGTCGGGAATGCAGAACTCGCGGTCGGGAACGCGGAACTCGCCGTCGGGAATGCAGAACTCGCCGTCGGGAGCGCAGGACTCGCGCGGCGCGTCAGCGGCGGCGGCGCGGCGTCAGCCGGACGCCCGGGAGCCCGGGCGCGGGAATGCGCGCGTCACCGTGGCCGGCCACACGGCCGAACCGGGACGTGTCGCCGGCCTCCCAGCCGGCGCGGGCCTCGGCGATCTCGTCGTGGCCGCGGCCGACGAAGTTCCACCACATCACGAGCTCGTCGGGAAAGGGCTCGCCGCCGAGCAGCACCGCCCGGGCGCCACGCGCCGAGGACACCGGCAGCGACGTGCGCCCGGTACCGAGGTACAGCAACGGACCCACCGCGAGCGGGGTGTCCGCGACCACCGCCTCACCCTGCACCAGGAGCACCGCGTACTCGAAGTCCGGGCGCAGCGGCACCTCCGCCCCGGCGCCCGGCTCCACCGTGAGCTCGGCGCCGACGATCGGCGTGTACACCGTCGCCGGCGAAACCGCCTCCCCCAGCGAGCCGACCAGCACCGTCGCCCGCAGCCCGCCGTTCTCGTACGACGGCAGCGACACGTGCTGCTCGAACGCGGGCGCGACGCCGGTGCTCTCCCTCGGCAGCGCGACCCACAGCTGCAGGCCGTGCAGCATCGGCTCGGAGCCGAGCGAGAACTCCGAGTGCACCACCCCTCGCCCGCCGGTCATGAGGTTGAGCTGACCTGGCCGCACCACCACGTCGCTGCCAATGCTGTCGCGGTGCCGGATCTCGCCCGCGATCGGCCAGGTGACCGTCTGCAGCCCGATGTGCGGATGCGGCAGCACGCGCATGTCGGAACGTGCGGGACCGAACTGGTCGAGGAAGCACCAGGCGCCGACGGTCGGCAGTGCCCGCTGCGGCAGGACCCGGTCGACCTGGATCCCCCGCACGCCGCCGAGCGGCACCGTCCTCGCCCGCAGCAGCTCGGTCACCGCGCCGTGTTCCGCCGTGCGGCACGGCGTCACCTCCGGGCTGGCGTCGAGGTTACTCATCGGCCTTGCCGTTGCCGCGCCAGTGGACGTGCTCCTCGTACCGGTCGGAGTTCTTGCGCACGTAGCTCGCGATGAACGGGCACACCGGCACGATCACCCGGCCCCGCGCCACGGCGTCGTCGAGCGCACCGGCGGCGAGCACCTTCCCGAGCCCCTGCCCCGCGAAGGCGTCGTCCACCTCGGTGTGCAGGTACACCGTGCGCTCGCCCTGTTCGCGGTACTCGGAGAAGCCGGCGAGCCGCTCACCCGACCACACCTCGTAGCGGCTGAGCTCGTCGTTGCGGACCACCCGCGGCTGGGTCACCTGCTCGGTCATGTGCCTCATCCTTCCCGCGTCGCCTGTCCCTGCAACACGCTAGCCACCCGGGATCTTCCCCGCGAGCGGCGGCGGACGGCGAAGGCCGGGCTCAGACGAGGGGGCGGCCGGTGCGCAGCCTGCGCCGCAGGTCCCAGAGGTAGGCGTTGTAGGGGAACTCGCGCAGGGGCTTCGGCAGCGGTCTGATGACCCGCGCGATGGTCCGCATGAGCCGGTCCCAGCGGCGTTGCCGGCGCGGCGTCCAGGGCAGCCGCATCTCGTCACGGAACCGCTGCGGCAGGAAGCCCGTGGTGACGAACCGGTTGAACGGCCCGAGCAGCAGGCTCACGATGCGCGGCATGAAGCGCAGGGTCGCGATGCCGTAGAGGTACTCGCGCACGGTGTCGTCGATGTGGACCTGCTCGAGCGAGGAGTTCCAGTACTTCTCGAACGCGGCCCGGTCGGCGGGCCACATGTCCTCGCGAACCTGCAGCGTGGTGCCCAGCGGCGCGGCGGCGCGGTAGACCGCCTCCAGCTCGCCGGGCTCCAGCCTGCCCGCGAAGACGTGGTAGATGTCCTCGAAACCCTTGTAAAGGCAGGCGGCCACCCAGAGCTGCAGGCGAGGGTCCATCGCGCTGTACTTCACCGGGCTGTCCTTGGTCGAGCGCACCTGCATGTGCTGCTTGTCGACGGCACGCCGGTAGGCCAGCCGCTCCTCCTCGGTGCCCAGCGTGGCCACGGCGAGGTAGGTCAGCGTGGTCCGCGTCCGCTTGACCGGGTGCTTGAAGACGTTGCCGTCGTCGACTCTGCTCTCCACCACGCCGTACCCGACCCCGGGTCGCGCCAGCTGCATGATGATGTTCGCCGCGCCGGCCATCAGCCCCGCACCGATGACCATGTCGTCACGGACTTCCAGCATCGTCTCCGGCTTCTTCGCGGTGGTGTCCATCGGCGACCCCCTTCATCTGCTCACGCCCGTTAGCAGATATGCAACCGCGTCCTCCCCGGAGGTGTCAAGATGGTCGGCATGGACTCCACACCTCTGCGGACCTATGGCGGTGTCACGGGTAGTGACCGGCAAGCCGAGCGCAGGGCCCAGCTCATCGAAGCGGGTCTGGAGCTGCTCGGCGCGCGCGACGGCGAGCAGAACCTCAGCGTGCGCGGGGTCTGCAGGCAGGCCGGACTCGCGGCGAGGTACTTCTACGAGAGCTTCCCCGATCGCGACGCGTTCGCGATCGCGGTCTACGACCACGTGGTGGAGAACATCGCGGCGACCACCCTGGAGGCGGTCAACGCGGCTCCGCGGGACGCGCGCGCGAAGATCCGGGCCGGACTGGGCACGCTCGTGCGGACAGTCGCCGAGGACCCGCGGCGCGGGCGGCTGCTGTTCTCCCCCGCGCTGAGCGGCACCGTCCTCGGCGAGCGCCGCGTCGAGTCGACCCGCCTGTTCGTGCGGCTGCTCGGCCTGCAGGCGCGCGAGTTCTACGGCGTGCACACCAGCACGCAGCTCGAGATCACCGCCGAGCTGCTGGTCGGCGGCCTCGCCCAGACCCTCACGTCGTGGCTGGACGGCACGCTCTCGGCGAGCCAGGAGGAGATCGTCGAGTACTGCGGCGAGATCTTCCGCACGGTCGCGGAGCACACCGATCTCGATGCGTCCGCTGCGGACTGATCCGGCCGGAACGCGCAACTCGCCGTCCTGAGTGCGCAACTCGCCGTCCTGAGTGCGCAACTCGCCGTCCTGAGTGCGCAACTCGCCGTCCTGAGCGGGGGACTCGCGGGCTGGAGCGGGGGACTCGCGACGGCATCAGCCCTTGCCCGGGTGCTTGGTGCCGCACGCACGGCACACGCGCGCCTGCTCGTCGGCGTAGAACGCCTCGAACACCGGCGGCAGGTCGGCCACGATGTCGCGCACCTGCAGCTCGACCTCGTACACGAGCGCAGAGCAGTTCGGGCAGTACCACTGGAACTTCTCCAGCGTTCCCTCCTTGCGGACGCGCTCGATGACGATGCCGATGGAGCCGGCCTCGGGCCGCTGCGGCGAATGGGGCACGTTCGGGGGCAGCACCCACATCTCGCCCTCGCGGATGTGCACGGGCTCCACGCCGTTCTCGGTGACGATGTCGACGTGGATGTTCCCCTTGATCTGGTAGAAGAACTCCTCGTACGGGTCGACGTGGAAGTCGGTGCGCGCGTTGGGCCCGCCAACCACCATCACGATGAAGTCCTGCGACCCCGGGAACAGCTGCTTGTTGCCGACCGGCGGTTTCAGCAGCGCCTGGTTCTGCTCGAGCCAGCCGGGAAAGTGGACGGGAGCGGTGATGCCGGTCGTCTCGGTCATGTCGTCCTCCTACTCCATTGTGGACCGCGGCAGCACGGCCACGGCGGACATCTCGATCAGCAGGTGCGGATGCGGCAGCTGGTGCACCGCGACGGTGGTCCTGGCGGGCCCGTTCTCGTCGAAGAACTCGCCGTAGACGGCGTTGTAGCCGCCGAAGTCGTTCATCGAGACCAGATAGGTCGTGACCGACACCAGGTCCTCCAGCCCGGCGCCGACCTCGGCGAGCACATCGCGGAGGTTGCCGATGACGGCGCGGGTCTGCTCGCGGATGTCGAGCGCGGTGGTGCCCAGCTCGTCCACGTCGGCGCCCGCGATGGTGTTGTCGGCCCTGCGGCTGCTGGTGCCGGAGAGGAACGCGAACCCGTTCGCGACCTTCACGTGCGGGTACCGGCCGCGGGGCCTTGCCTTGCCCGCGACCGTGCGCGCGGCGCGTGTGCCGCCGTTGCCGTCCATGGGTCCCCTTTCAGCCGAGGTCGACGCAGACGTTGGTGGTCTCGGTGTAGAAGTCGAGCGAGCGCAGCCCGCCCTCGCGCCCGATGCCGGAGGCCTTGGTGCCGCCGAAGGGGCTGCGCAGGTCACGCAGGAACCACGTGTTGACCCACACCAGCCCGACGTCGAGCGCGGACCCGGCGCGGTGGGCCCTGCCGACGTCGCGGGTCCACACCGCCGCGGCGAGGCCGTAGTCGCTGTCGTTGGCCAGCGCATAGGCCTCGTCCTCGTCGTCGAAGGGCGCCACGTGGCACACCGGGCCGAAGATCTCCTCGCGGTTGGTCCTGGTGTGCTCGCCGAGCCCGGTGAGCACGGTCGGGCGCACGTACGCGCCGCCGTCGCGGGCGTCGCCGAACACCGGATGGTCGCCGCCCACGTGCACCTCGGCGCCCTCGTCGCGGGCGAGCCGGTAGTAGCCGAGCACCTTCTCCCGGTGGTCCCTGGAGATCAGCGGCATCGTGGTGAGCCCGGGGTCCGTGGGCCAGCCGAACACGGCTTCCCTCGCGCGGGCGGCGAGCCGCTCGGTGAACTCCTCGAACACGGGGCGCTGCACGTAGAGCCGCTCGGTGCACAGGCACACCTGGCCGCCGTTGGTGAACGCCGAGCGGACGGTGCCGGCCACGGCGGCGTCGAGGTCGGCGTCGGCGAACACGATGCCCGCGTTCTTGCCGCCCAGCTCGAACGACACGGCCTTGACGCCGTCGGCGGCCGAGCGGCCGATCGTGGCGCCCGTGGCGGACTCGCCGGTGAACGTGATCGCGTCGACACCGGGGTGCCGCACGAGGTACTCCCCCGCCGAATCCGGCCCGAATCCGTGCACGAGGTTGAACACGCCCGGCGGCAACCCGGCGTCGCGCACGATCTCCGCGAGCACCGCCGCGGAGGACGGCGTCTCCTCGGAGGGTTTCACCACCACGGTGTCGCCACACGCGAGCGCGGGAGCGACCTTCCACGTGAGCAGCAGCAGCGGCAGATTCCACGGCACGATCACGGCGACCACACCGACCGGTTTGCGCACGGCGTAGTTGAGGGCCCGGCCGCCGCCCGCGGTGCCGGTGAGGAACGACTCCCCCGCCGCCGCGCTGACGATGTCGGCGAACGCGCGGAAGTTCGCCGCCGCGCGCGGGACGTCGAGCGTCCGGGCCTGATCCACGGGCTTGCCGGTGTCGGCCACCTCCGCCGCCACGAGGTCGTCGAAGCGGCGCTCGGCCTCGTCGGCGACGCGGCGCAGCACCGCCGCACGCTCCAGCTCCGTGGTGCGCGCCCACGGCCCGCGCAGCGCCTGCCTCGCCGCCGCGACCGCATCGTCCACATCGGACTCACCGGCCTCGGCGACCCGGCACAGCATCTCGCCGGTGACGGGGCTGAGTTTGGGGAAGTCCTTGGCGGAGCCGGTGAACTCCCCGTCGATGAAGTGCCGCAGCGTGTCAGTCACGATCGCCTCCGGAGTGCGGTCACGGCGCCCGCGAGGCCGAGCGCGCCGGCCACCGCTGCGCCGAGCAGACGGTGTTGGGTGTGTACCCGGCGGCACACCGCCGAGTACGGGACGGTCGAGAACGACACGAGCTCGTAGCGGGAAGCGTAGCGTCCCGGCAGTGCCCGCTCCAGAGCGTGCTCGACGCGCTTGCCGAGTTTGAACAGCGGCGAGGCGACCTTGTCGCGCATCTCGACGAAGTTGGCCAATGCCATCTCCGCGATCGCCTCGGTGTCGGCGCGGCGTTCCCGGTCGAAGAGCGGCAGCGCCGCGCTCCAGTCGCCGCCGGTGTCGTCGAGGCACCGTTCGAGCACCACGACATCCTCGAACGCGCAGTTGGCACCCTGCCCGTAGAACGGCACGATGGCGTGCGCGGCGTCGCCGATCAGGCACACCCGGCCACTCGCGTGCCACGGCGCGCAGCGCACGGTGCCGAGCAGTCCGACGGGATTCTCGCGGTACTCGGTGACCAGGTGCGGCAGCAGCGGCACGACATCGGGGTAGTGCGCGGTGAAGTACCGCTCAACGGCGGCAGGGCTGCTCAGCGAGGCGAACGACTCGGTGCCGCTGGTGGGCCAGAACAGCGTGCACGTGAACGAGCGGTCCGGGTTGGGCAGCGCGATCATCATCGAACGGCCCCTCGGCCAGATGTGCAGGGCGCCCGGATCGAGCGCGAACTCGCCGCCCACGGCCGGGATGGTGAGCTCCTTGTAGCCGTAGTCGAGGAAGTCGAGCGTCTCAGCGGTCGCGGCGTGGCGCAGCAGCTCGCCACGCACGGCCGAGCCGGCCCCGTCGGCGCCGAGCACCACGGCGGCACCGGCGCGTAGCGGCCCGTCGGGCGTATCGAACGTCAATGCGCCCGTGGCGGGGTCGAGCCCGGTCAGCCGGTGCTCGAATCGCACCTCCACCTCCGGCAGCGCCTGCGCGGCGTCGAGCAGGACGTTGTTGAGCGCGCCGCGGCCGATCGAGTTGATCGCCCGCCGACCGTCGGCGCTGTAGGGCTGGAAGTCCAGTACGCCGTCAGCGGAGTGGACCATCCGGCCGCGCATGGGGAGTGCGTCGGCGAGCACCTTCCCGTCGAGCCCGACCCGGCGCAGGGCGTCGATGCCCCGTTCGGACAGCGCGAGGTTGATGGATCGCCCGCGTTCGGCCCCGGTCAGCCGAGGGTCGGGGCGACGCTCGTAGAGCACCACACGCTCGCCCCGGCGCGCGAGGTACCCGGCGAGCAGGCAGCCCGTCAGCCCCGCGCCGACGATCGCGACGTCTCCGCTCGCCGTCATGGTTCCTCCGCGACGAGCCGGGCGAGCGCGCCGGTGACCACGCCGCACTCCAGGCGCGTCCGCCGGGACGGCTCGTCAGCGCCCACCCGCTCGGCGCGCGGCGATGGCCGGGCGCCGAACCGGAGCGGCTCCCGCGGGGCGAGCGGGCGGGTCGCGGTGACGGCGTCGAGCAGCCCGGCCAGGTACCCGGTCGGCCGCAAGCCGCGCGCCCGGAGCGCTGGCATGCCGATCTGCTCGAAGGTCGAGAGCGACGTCCGCACCGGACCCATCGCGAGGATCGGCGGGCCGGAAACCCGCCACGCCTCCGCGGTGGCCACCGGGTGGCCCTCGCGGGCGAGCGGGTCGAGCACCTCCCCGCAATGGCCCAGGCGCGCGACGGTGGCGTCCGGGTCGAGGCCGTGGAAGCGGGCCTGACTGCGCACGGCGTGGCTGTCGAGGTCCTCCAGCGGCTCGGCCCTGGTCGCGGAAGGCCGCAGGCCCAGCGAGTTGCCCGCGAGAAAGGCGGCCTCGGGGTACTCGCCGCCCTGCGCGGTCGGGGCCGGGAACGGGTCGGCCGCGTCCCGGCGCGGCGTCCCGGCCCCGGTGTCGTCGAGCGTCGTCGTCATCGCCGTCAGCCCATCAGCGTCGTTGCCGTCGCCTCCATAGTGCGCGCGTCGGAGCCCGGATGGTGATACCCCTGGCCGGCGAAGTTTCCGGCTGTCCCGCTGTGACCCGACGGGTCGAGCTCAAGGCCGCTTCGAGGCGTGAGCGCCTTCTGCCTACGATTCGACGGCCGCGCGGGTCGCGACCACCCGGTCGATGAAGCCGTATTCCCGTGCCTCGCTCGCGGTGAACCACCGGTCGCGGTCGGAGTCGGCGACGATCCGCTCGACGGGCTGCCCGGTGTGGGTGGCGATGAGCCCGGCCAGCTCGCGCTTGCTCGCGCGCAGCATCTCCGCCTGGATGCGGATGTCGGACTCGGTCCCACCGACCCCGGCGGAGGGCTGGTGCATGAGGATCTGGCAGTGCGGAAGGGCGTGCCGTTTGCCGGGGGTGCCCGCCGAGAGGAGGAACTGACCCATCGAGGCGGCGAGGCCGAGCCCGAACGTCGCCACGTCGCAGCGGACGAGCTCCATGGTGTCGAAGATGGCCATCCCGGCCGGCACCGAACCGCCGGGCGAGTTGATGTAGAGGGAGATGTCGGCCTCCGGGTCGTCGGCGGCGAGCAGCAGCAGCTGCGCCGTGACGCGGTTGGCCACGTCGTCGTCCACCTCCTGCCCGAGCACGATGATCCGCTGTCGCAGGAGCCGGTCGTAGACCGCGTCGGAGAGCGTCGCCGGAGATTGGTGTGCCTGTGTCATGCCGCGGACGCTAGAGCAGCGAGCCGATCGTCCACAGTGCATGGACACCGGATTCGCTTGCGGCGAAACGGCTTCCTGGGACTTTCGCCGACGGCGTAATGCTCAGCGCCTTCGGCGCCACCACCGTGCGCGCCGTGGCCGCTCCTCCGCCTCCGGCGCCGAGGGCGCGGCCGGAGGCGGAGTCCGCGCCGCCTGCCAGCCTGCGACGATCTCGTCGGCGTCCACGGGCGCGACGTGCACGCGCGGACCCGTGCCCGCGCGCAGCCAGTCCACGATGCGCCGGTTCAGCGCGCTGACCGCCTCGCGCACGGCCTCCTCCGAGCGCAGGGACGCGACCGTCTCCGGCAGCCGCTCGGCCTCCTTGCGCAGTTGCAGCGGGGTGGGCAGCAACGCGTCCGAGGGCAGGCCCTCGCGCCGCAGGTAGTCCCGCAGCCACCACTGCTCCTCGACGGGCCGGTCGCGTCCGGGCAGCGGTTTGCCCGCTCCCGGCAGGTCGTCGAACTCGCCCCGTTCCTGCGCTTCCCGGATCTGCTTCTCTACCCACGACTCGAAGCTGACGCCGGGCGGCTTGCGTTCCGTCATGTCCGCACCTCGGTCTCGCCGGTCCCGTTATGATACATCGGTATCACAAAGGAGGCGAGTATGCCGAGGACCGTCGACCACGCTCAGCGGCGTGCCACGATCGCCGAGGCGCTGGTCCGGCTCGCGGCGCGCGAGGGCCTGCACGCCGTGACGATGCGGGCGGTGGCGGCCGAGGCAGGGGTGTCGCTGCGGCTCGTGCAGTACTACTTCGAGACCAAGGCCGCCCTGCTGCACGCGACGCTGCTGCACCTGGAGGAGGCGAGCCACGCACGGTGGCGGGAACGCCTCGCCGGCCTATCCGGCCCCGTGCCCGCGCGGCGGTTCGTCGAGGCCCTGCTCGCCGAGGCGCTGCCGACCGACGAGCGCAGCCGCGCGTTCCACCTGGTCTGGACGTCGTACGCGGTGCTCGCGATGACCGAGCCGGACCTGGCCGCGCAGCCGTTCGTCGCCGGGCCGAGGCGGCTCGAACAACAGCTGACGGCGACACTGCGCGAGGCGGCCGGAGAGCTGGCCGAGGACACGGATCCCGCGGCGGAGGCCGCGCGCCTGCTGGCGCTGACCCACGGGCTGGGCACCAGCGTGCTCGTCGGCCAGCGAACGGCGGCCTCAGCGGAGGCGGTGCTGCGCTACCACGTGGACCGCCTCTTCACCCATCGGGACCACGCCTGACGGTCCGCGCGAGAGTTCCAGTCACATCACCGCCGTGGCACCATCGACAGTGAACGACCCGGCTGGAGGAACCGGTGGCTGACGGCGAGTTCTCCGCGTACGGCCTGTCGCACTGGCTGGTCCTCGCCGTGTTCGCGGCGGGGGCCGCGGCGTTGGTCCTCGCCGGCCGCAGGCAGCGCGGCACCCCGGCGGAACGCCGCCTGAGCCGTGCCTTCGCCGTCGCCGTGGTGGCCGCGGTGCTGGTGGTGCAGACCTACACGGTGATCACCGTCCGCGAGGTGGTGAACTGGATCCCGCTGCACCTGTCCGACCTCGCGGGCCCGGTCGCCGCCTACGCGCTGTGGACCCGCAGGCCATGGCCGTGCGCGCTGACGTACTTCTGGTGCCTGACCTTGAGCACGCAGGCCCTGTTCTTCCCCGTGCTGACCGGGCCGGACTTCCCGTCACGCACGTTCGTGGCGTTCTGGGGAGTGCATCTGCTCGTCATCTGGGCCGCGGTCTACCTCACCTGGGGCGTGGGCCGGGTTCCGGACTGGCGCGGCTACTGGTTCTCCGTGACCGTCACGGCGGGCTGGGCCGCGGTCGCCATGGTGTTCAACGCGTTCGCGGGTACCAACTACGGCTACCTGAACCGCGCACCCGAGTCGGTGTCGCTCGTGGACGTGCTCGGCCCGTGGCCGTGGTACGTACTCTCGATCGTCGTACTCGTGCTCGGGGTGTGGGCGCTCATGACGTGGCCGTGGACGCGAGGCGCCCGCCAGCACGCCGCCGCGACACGCGCGTAGCGCCGCCCGCGAGTCGTGCGTTCGCGTGACGCCGGAGTGTTCCCGTCGTCCACACCGGACGAAAAAGGCAGGGGTCTCGTCGACTCCCTGCCACTATCAACATATAGCGCACCCAGGGTCTTGCGGCAAGGCCCGGTCCGTGGCGCAGAATCTCCGGCCGACAGGCGATCGCAGGGACGATCAGGGGGCCACATGTACGACGTGATCATCGCCGGAGGCGGGCCGACCGGCCTGATGCTGGCCGGTGAGCTGCGGCTGCGGGGCGTGCACGTGCTCGTGCTCGACAAGGAGACGGAGCCGACCCCCGTGGTCCGCGCACTCGGCCTGCACGTGCGCAGCATCGAGGTGCTGGCCCAGCGAGGGCTGCTGGAACGGTTCCTCGCCCGCGGCACGCGGTACCCGGTCGGAGGGTTCTTCGCCGGCATCGACAAGCCCTCGCCCGAACGGCTGGACACCGCGCACGGCTACGTGCTCGGCCTCCCGCAGACGGTCACCGATCGCCTGCTGGAGGAGTACGCAACCGAGGTCGGTGCCGAGATCCGGCGCGGTTGCGAGCTGACCGGGCTGAGCCAGGACGACGAAGGGGTGACCGCGGAGCTGGCGGACGGCACGCGGCTGCGCTCGCGCTACCTCGTCGGCTGCGACGGAGGCCGCAGCACGGTGCGGAAGCTGCTCGGGGTCGGCTTTCCCGGTGAGCCGGCCAGGGTCGAGACGCTGCTGGGTGAGCTGGAGGTGGGCGTGCCGCCGGAGACGGTGGCGGAAGTGGTGGCCGAGGTCCGCAGGACCCAGAAGCGGTTCGGTGTCGGACCGCTCGGGAACGGGGCGTACCGCGTCGTCGTGCCCGCCGAGGGGGTGGCCGAGGACCGCTCGGTCCCGCCGACACTCGACGAGGTGAGGCACCAGCTGAGGGCGATCGCCGGCACCGACTTCGGCGTGCACTCGCCGCGCTGGCTGTCCCGCTTCGGCGACGCCACGCGGCAGGCCGAGCGCTACCGGGCCGGCCGGGCGTTCCTGGCGGGCGACGCCGCGCACATCCATCCACCGGTCGGCGGGCAGGGCCTCAACCTCGGCCTCCAGGACGCGTTCAACCTCGGCTGGAAGCTGGCCGCAGCGGTGGCGGGCTGGGCGCCGGAAGGGCTGCTCGACAGTTACCACGCCGAACGGCACCCGGTGGCCGAGGACGTCCTCGACAACACCCGCGCGCAGATGGAGCTGATGTCCACCGCGCCCGGCCCACAGGCCGTGCGCAGGCTGGTGGCGGAGCTGATGGACTTCGAGGAGGTGAACCGGCACCTGATCGAGAAGATCACCGCGATCGGCGTCCGCTACGACTTCGGCGAGGGACACGAGCTGCTCGGCGGGCGGCTGCGGGACGTGGAACTGAAGCGGGGCCGCCTCTACGAGCTGATGCACGGTGGTCGCGGGCTGCTGCTCGACCAGACCGGCCGGCTCTCGGTGGCCGGCTGGGCGGACCGCGTCGACCACGTCGTCGACGTCAGCGAGGAGCTGAACGCACCGGCCGTGCTCCTGCGGCCCGACGGCCACGTGGCCTGGGCCGGAGAGGACCAGCGGGACCTGCTCGACCACCTGCCGAGGTGGTTCGGCGCCGCAGCCTGAGGCCGGTCCGCGCCACGGCGCTCACCCCGCCGTGGCGCGCCGGCCCGCGGAGTCCGGCACCGGCTCGTCCCGCAGGCTCGCCGTATGGGTCTCCCCGACCGCGAGCACACACACCACGGTGAGCAGGCAGCAGGCGCCGATCACGGCCGAGACCGCCAGCGTGCCCGCCCCCGCCATGCTCGCGAACACCACGGGGCCGATCCCCGCGCCGAGGCCGGCCAGCTGGTATCCCAGTGACGCGCCCGTGTAGCGGGTCCGGGTGCCGAACAGCTCGGTGTAGAGCGCCGCGAGCGGACCGTACATCGCGGGGTGCGCGACCGACTGGCCGAGCACGACGGCCAGCGTGAGCATCGCGGCCGAACCGGTGTCGATCATGGGGAACAGCAGGAAGCACACCCCCGCCGTGGCGATCGCACCGGCGAGCACCACGGGCCGCCTGCCGATCCGGTCCGAAAGCGCCGAGTAGCCGACGACGCCGAGCACCGCTCCGACGGACGAGAGCGTCAGTGCGTTGAGGACCGTCTGCCGTTCGAAACCCTGGCCGACGGCGTAGGAGACGACGTACGTCGTGAGCGTGCCCTGCGCGACGAACGCGCCGAAGCCCACCCCCACCGCGAGCAGGAGGTTCCTCGGGTACCGGCGGAGCACCTCCAGCAGCGGCGGCGACCCGCGTTCCCCGCGAGCCGACGTCTCGGCGAAGACTGGTGTCTCCTCGACCTTCAGCCGCACGAACAGTCCGATCGCGAGCAGCACGACGCTGAGCAGGAACGGCACCCGCCAGCCCCAGGACAGGAACTGCTCGTCGGTGGTGAGGTTCGCCGCGAGAGTGAGCGCGAGGGTCGA
This sequence comes from Prauserella endophytica, assembly GCF_005146945.1. Taxonomy (GTDB): domain Bacteria; phylum Actinomycetota; class Actinomycetes; order Mycobacteriales; family Pseudonocardiaceae; genus Prauserella_A; species Prauserella_A endophytica. The sequence goes on along the minus strand of NZ_SWMS01000006.1, from coordinate 26,202 downwards.
CACGACCATGCCGCTGGGCGCACCCGCGTTGGTGAAGCTCGCCCAGAGCCCCCGCCGGGTGGTGGCGTGCTCGGCGGACATGAGCACCGCGCCGCCCCACTCGCCGCCGACCGCGATGCCCTGCAGCACGCGCAGCACCACGAGCAGGATCGGCGCCCACACCCCGATCTGCGCGTAGGTGGGCAGCAGGCCGATGAGCGTGCTGGCCACGCCCATCATCGTCATCGTGATCACGAGCATCCGCTTGCGGCCGAGCAGGTCGCCGAAGTGCCCGAAGATCACCCCGCCGAGCGGCCGGGCCAGGTACCCGGTGGTGAACGTGCCCAGGCTGGCGATGGTCCCGACCACCGGGTCCAGGCTGGAGAAGAAGACCTTGTTGAACACCACCGCCGCGGCGGTGGCGTAGAGCAGGAAATCGTAGTACTCGATCACGCTGCCGAGGTAGCTCGACAGCACGGCCCTCCTGAGCTGGGTCGCGGACCTCGGGGACGCGGGTGTCTGTGCCATCGCGGTGTCCTGCCTCTGTGCCGGCCGCTGACAGTCGGGGCGCGGGAGTGGCCTGAGTCACTCCCGCGCCCCGAAGTTAAACACCTTCGTTACGCCAGTCAATCCGCTGCCCAACGTAATCCGGAAACCGCCAGGTCACACTGCCGGGGCCGCCTCGGGCACCCGGCGACGGCCACGCACCACCACGGCCCCCAGCGCGCCGAGCGCGACCGCCGCGCCGCCCGTCATCGTGATCGCCATGGCGGGGCCGTCGTTGCCCAGGACGCCGACCAGCGGGGCGATCAGGGCACCGAGACCGAACTGCACGGCCCCGAGTACCGCCGCGGCGGTGCCGGCGGCCTCGCCGTGGCGCGACAGCGCGAGGGCCGGCGCGTTCGGCAGTACGAAGCCGACGGCGGCCATCACGAACCACAGCGGTACGACGAATCCGGCGAGCCCGCCGACATCGCCAAGTGCGAGCACGGTCAGCACGGCACCCGACGCCGTGGCCGCCGCCAGAGCGCCGAGCACGATGCGCTTCGGGCCGTACCGCTTGAGCAGTACGACGTTGAACTGGGACGCCCCGATGATGGCGACCGCGCCCGCGCCGAACACGAGCGCGAACTCCTGCTGGTTGAGCCCGAACTGCTCCTGCAGCACGAACGACGAGCCGGAGATGTAGGCGAACAGCGCCGACATCCCGAGTGCGGCCACCAGCGCCAGCACCACGAACTCGCGGTCGGTGAGCAGCGTCCGGTACATCCGCAGCACCGGGCGGACCTCGCGAGCCCTGCGGTGCTCGGGTGGCAGGGTCTCCTTCAGCGCGAACACGGCCACGACGAGCAACAGCACGCCGAGCACGGCCAGCGCACCGAAGACACCGCGCCAGGAACCGGTGAGCAGGATGGCCCCGCCCAGCGTCGGCGCCAGGATCGGCGCGGCGCCCATGACGAGCATGAGCCGGGACAGCACGGTGGCGGCTGCGTTACCGGAGAAAAGGTCCCGCACCACCGCGAGCGCGACGACCATCGCGGCGGCCGCGCCCACGCCCTGCAACGTGCGGAAGATCCCCAGGACCCCGACGTTGGGGGCGATCAGGCACAGCAGCGATGCGGCGATGTGCAGTACGGTGCCCGCGATGAGCGGAACCCTGCGCCCGACCGCGTCGGAGAACGGACCCACCAGCAGCTGGCCGAGGCCGAGCCCCAGCAGCGTGCCGGTGAGCGTGAGCTGCACGGTCGACGACGAGGCGTCCAGATCCTCGCCGATCGCGGGCAGCGCGGGAAGGTACATGTCGATGGTCAACGGGCCCAGCGCGATGAGCGCGCCCAGCACGAGGATCACGCGGATCCGCTCGGCCCGTCCTGGTTCGGGTGTGGTCGCATCCCCGGCGGGTGATTCCGCCGGGCGGCTCTGCAACGCGACTCTGTCCATCACTACCTTTCGGATCAGGGGCAAGCGAGGAAGGTCGGCTCTGACGCGATCTTCAGCACGGCGCGAGCCCCCTTTGTTCCCCGGAAGCGCCTTCGGAGAGTGTGGCGCGGGTTACATCGACGCAGTGTCACGAGGGAGCGCCGACAGTGACTCCACTGTGGACTTCCAGGAGGGTGAGGAATGGTTGAAACAGCAAAAACATTCGGTGAGTACGACGCGCTGAGCTTCGACTGCTACGGCACGCTCATCGACTGGGAGGCCGGCATCGCCGCCGTCATCGGCCCGTGGGCACGCCGGTTCGACGCCGCGTTGACCGACGAGCGACTCCTCGTGGCCTACGCCGCCGAGGAGGCCAGGGTCGCGAGGGAGCAGCCCGCCCTGCCCTATCCGGACGTGCTGGCGGAGGCCTTCCGCGCCGTCGGCGAGCGGCTCGGCCACCCCGTCGGCGACGAGGACGCGGAGCGACTGGGCGCCTCGGTGCCGGACTGGCCCGCGTTCGGCGACTCGCACGACGCGCTCGTGGCGCTGGGCCGCCGGTTCCGGCTCATCATTCTGTCCAATGTCGACCGCGCGAGCTTCGAGGGCAGTCGCGAGCGGCTCGGTGTCGAGTTCGACCACGTCATCACGGCGCAGGATGTGGGCAGCTACAAGCCGGCCCAGCGCAACTTCGACGTGCTGACGGACTACGCGCGCGGCGAAGGGCTCCGGCTGCTGCACGTCGCGCAGAGCCTCTTCCACGACCATGTCCCGGCGAGGAAGGCCGGGCTGCCCGGGGTGTGGATCAACCGGCGGCACGACCGGCCGGGCTGGGGAGCCACGCCCGACCCCGGCCAGCCCGTCACCCCGGACTGGGAGTTCCCCTCGCTCGCGGCGTTCGCCGCCGCGGCGACGTGACCGCGCACGCTCAGGGCCGGGCCAGCCCGGACTGGTAGGCCGCGACCACCAGCCGGGCCCGGTCATGCGCGCCAGGCTTGGCGAGCAGGCGGCCGACGTGGGTTTTCGCGGTGCGCAGGCCGATCCCGAGCCCCGTCGCGGTGTCCTGGTTGGACAAACCGCGCGCGACCAGCGCGAGCACCTCCCGCCCCCGGCCCGTCAGCCCGTCGAGCGACGGCGCCGGGCCGGGACGCTCGCGCGCGGCGAAACACCGGCACGTGGAGAAACCGCCGGGCGAGGAACAAGCATCTCCGCTCGGCGGTTCCGGTGAATCGTCGTCGCGGCGGCTCAGCCCACTTTGCGCTCGAAGGTGACGAGCACTCCCTCCACGCCGCCCGGACCGAGGCGGCCCTTCACCTCCGCGGTGGTGATCGCCTTGAGCCGCCAGCCCTCGGCGGCGTGGTCGTTGAGCACGTTCTCGAGCCGCGCCCCCGACATCTTGCCGCCGATCATCTTCTCGCGGATCTCCACGACCTTGTACTCGTACCGATCGGCCATCGCATTCAGTCCTTCGAGGGCACGGCCATCTCGCCGAGCTCGGACCAGTCGTCCTGCGGCACGGTGGTGTTGACGACGCGAGGAGTCTCCGCCAGGTACTGGGGCAGCGTCCGCTGCGCGGTCTTGAAGTGCTCGGACTGGACGTGCGCCACGCCGGCGTCGGGGTCGCGGAACGCCTCCACGAGCACGTACTCGTTCGGGTCGCCGATGCTGCGCGACCAGTCGAACCACAGGTTGCCGGGCTCGTTCCGGGTCGCCTCGGTGAACTCGGCCGCGATCTCGGGCCAGCGGTCCGCGTGCTCGGGCAGGACTCGGAACTTGGCGGTGATGAAGATCATCGGGTACCCCTTCTCCCCTCGGTGGTGGTCGGACGGCTCACGATGCCAGGCGCGGGGTGCCGTGTCAGTCCCGCGCCAGGCCAGGGGGGAACCCGCCGGTGGCGACCGGGCCCCAGCGGTCGAGGGTGATCCGGATCAGCGACTTGTTCTGCCGCGCCATCGCCTCGCGGTACTCGGCCCAGTCCGGATGCTCGCCGGAGATGCACCGGAAGTACTCCACCAGGCCGTCGAGCGCGTCGGGCATGTCGAGGACCTCGGCCGTCCCGTCGACCTGGACGTACGGCCCGTTCCACTCGTCGGACAGCACGCACATCGACACGCGGGGCTCGCGGCGCGCGTTCGTCGCCTTCGCCCGCATGGGGTACGTCGACACCACGATCCGGCCGCTCTCGTCAACCCCGCACGTCACCGGCGAGAGCTGCGGCGAGCCGTCCGAGCGGGTGGTCATCAGCACGCCGCGGTGTCGCGGTCGCAGGAACTCCAGCAGGGCGGCACGGTCGACGCGCTGCGCGGTCGCGATGGCGGGTGCCATGGAGCGGTTCTCCTTCGCTCGGGTCTGGGCTCGCTCACCGTAACCGCTGGAGTGCGCTCCAGGTCAACCGGAAAGCGCCGGTTCGGGCTAGCGTCTCCCTATGGCGAAGGATTCCGCGGTGGAACTCGAGGTGGGCGACCGCACGGTGCGAATCTCCAGTCCGGACCGGGTGTACTTCCCCGCCAGGGGCGAGACGAAGCTCGATCTCGCCCGGTACTACCTGTCCGTGGGCGACGGGATCGTGCGCGCGCTGCGGGAGCGGCCGTGCATGATGCACCGGTTCCCGTCGGGGGTGGCTGGCGAGAAGGTGCACCAGAAGCGCGTGCCGCACGGCGCGCCGCCATGGCTGGAGACCGTGCGGGTGCACTTCCCGCGCTACAACCGGCACGCCGACGAACTGTGCGTCACCGAGCTGGCCTCCGTGATCTGGGCGGTCCAGATGTCGACCGTGGAGTTCCATCCCTGGAACTCCCGCCGGGCCGACACCGAACGGCCCGACGAGTGGCGCATCGACCTCGACCCGATGCCGGAGTGCGGGTTCGACCGCGTCCGGCGGGTCGCGCACGTCGCCCACGAGGTGCTGGACGAGCTCGGCATCACCGGCTACCCGAAGACCTCCGGCGGTCAGGGACTGCACGTCTACGTCCGGATCGAACCGAGATGGGGGTTCGGAGAGGTCCGCCGTGCGGCGCTGGCGTTCGCGAGGGAGGTGGAACGGCGGGCGCCGGACGATGTGACCACGGCGTGGTGGCGCAAGGACCGCGACCCGCGGCTCCTCTTCGTCGACTACAACCAGAACGCGCGCGACCACACGATCGCGAGTGCCTACTCGGTGCGCGGTGTGCCGGAGGCGACCGTGTCGGCTCCCATCACGTGGGAGGAGATCGACGACGTGGAACCGGGCGACTGCACGATCGCGACCATGCCCGCCCGTTTCGCGAAGCTCGGGGACCTCCACGAGGGCATCGACGACACCGCGTACTCACTGGAGACGCTCCTCGACTGGGCCGACCGCGACGGGCTTGACGCGTGAGCGGTCACGCCGGTCCGCCCGTGCCGAACGGGTTGTCGAGCACGTGGCGCCACTAGCCGTCGGCCCCCCTGCGCGCGACATCTGGTGCGGTGCCGCGAATGGACCAGTCCCACGGTTCCGGCACCGCCCGTTTCGAAGGCGGCACCGAGCACTCCGCGACGGCCTCAGCCGAGGGTGAGCAGCGCGATGGCGGCACCGGCCGCCACGAGGCCGAGCGTCTGCCGCCACCCCAGGCGTTCGCGGAGGACGGTGATGCCGAGCAGCACGGGGATCACGGGGTAGAGCGAGGAAAGCACCACGGCGATCACCACCAGCTGTTGCCGGGTGGCCAGCAGGTAGCAGACCAGCGCGAGCGCGGCGAGCGCGCCGGTCACCGCCGCCCACCCGACGGTAGCGGCGGACGGTCTGGCGCGGACGTGTGTGGCGCGCAGCAGCGGCAGGATCGTGAGGATCGCGGCGACTCGACCGGTGACCACGGGCCAGATGCCGGATGCCGGGTCGGCCTGGGCGAGTGCGAGGTACTGCAGCGCGATGCCCACGCTCGCGACCAGCCCGTCCGCGGTGGCCGCCGCCGCGCCGCGCCCGGTGCCGTCGCGGGTGCGCGAGACGAGCCAGAGCGCCGGGACCGCCACGGCGATTCCCAGCCACGACGGGACGGAGGGCCGTTCCTCGAGGAACAACACGCCGACCAGCACGGGCAGCGCCACTCCCCCGACCGCGCTGACGGGCACGACCACGCTCATGGCACCGCGGCTGAGTCCCCGGAACAGGAACAGCATGCCGATGCCGGTGCCGACTCCGGAGAGCGCGCCCCACGCGACGCTCTCCGGTCGTGGCGTCGACGGGAACGCGGGCGCCGCGAGCAGTGCGACCACGAGCCCGCCGGCCTGGCCGAGCAGGGCGACCGTGACGAAATGCGCGCGTCTGGCCAGCAGGCCGCCCGCGAAGTCGGAAAGGCCGTAGGCGGCGGCCGAGGCGAGGGCGAGCACCGGGCCCATGGTCACGAGCGGCCGTCCCGATCCCGTTCAGCCTGGCCGACGGGGCACGGCGCGCCTTCCGTGCACGACCCGCGATCGCACAGACGGCACAAGAGCTGCGCGTCGCCGACCTCGCCGTAGAGACCGGTGAGCAGCTTCTCCAGCAACCCGGTGAGCACGGCGCGCTCATCGTCGTCGAGCACGGCGAGCGCCCCGGCGAGGCGCGTGCCCCGCGCGGCCAGCAGCTCACCCGTGGCGCGCCGGCCTGCCCGCGTGAGCCGGATGGACACTTCCCTGCCCTGACCGGGACGGCGCTCCACGAGCCCCCGCCCCTCGAGCGCGTCGACCATCCGCGCCGCCGCGGACTGGCTCAGCCCGACTCTCCTGCCGAGCTCCGTGCCGCTCAGGCCCGGCGAGGCGGACAGCACCACGAGCGCCGCCGCTCCGCTCGCGCTGACGCCGGTGGCCCCGGTCGCGCCCGCGAGCACCAGGTCGGTCACCGTCAACGCGGCGGCTCCGAGCAGGTTCGCGGTTCGTTCTTCATGCATGACTCATGCATAACACGGCGGGCGGGACCGCGCTGGACACAGGTCCCTGACCTGCGACGACGCGCGCACCGAGCCGATGGACGACCTCGCTGGTGCGCGGTCCGTCGACGATCGCGCCGGCACCGAGCCGGGCCGCTTCCCGCCTCGGTGCCGAGATCGCGGACCGCGAGGGCCCACCCTCCGGTCTCGATCCGCTCGCCGACGAGCAGCCCGCGGTCGGCTCCGCCGACCAGGCCGTGCGGGAAGCCGGGGCGCGGGTGCCGGTCGCGATGCCCCAGCGCGGGTGAGCGGCCACCGGCCGGCAAGGCCGGCGGCGTCGGCGCGGTCTCGCCGCCACGCGACCGCGGGGGCCGGCTCGTCGCGCAGTGACACGGCGGGAGGTCATGTTCGACTGCGGATGTCCCGGAGGGCGGGCGGGGAACTCCGGGGACGCCTCCGGGTCATCACCGATGCGGACGGCCCTGGGCCGGGGCAGGGTGGAGGCATGGCGACAACAACGTTGACGAGGTCACGCGACAACAAGGTCATCGCAGGCGTGTGCGCGGGGCTCGCTCGCCGGGCCGGCTGGGAGCCGCGCACGATGCGATGGGTGTTCGTGCTCTCGTGCCTGCTGCCGGGGCCGCAGTTCCTGATCTACCTGGTGCTCTGGGTGATCATGCCGAAGGAAGAACGGCGCTACTGAGCCCGCCCGCGTGGCTCGGCAGCTCCGAAGAGCGCGCCGGGCGCCCGCCGGGCCAATGTCCTGCCCGCTGAGGCCGGTCGAGCCGCCCGGGCTGCGTTGATGGTGATCAACGTAAGGGATCATCGGGTCGGGTCAGGGACGCGTGCCCGAGCGGGCCCTTCGCTACGGGATCGGCGAGCTGGCGCCGAGGCCCTTCTCCGCCGCGGCGGAGCGGACGGCCTCGATCACGAGCTGCAGCGACGGCCTGCGCGTCGCCGTCAGCCGGTGGGCGATGGAGACCGTGCGCATCACGGGGTCGGTGAGCGCGACGATGTCCACCCCCGGCGGCAGCAGTGACAGCCCGAGATCCGACACGAGCGTGACGCCCAGCCCCGCGCCGACCATGGCGAGCGCGGTGGCCTGCTCGCCCACCTCGTGGTTGATCTTCGGCTCGAACCCGTTGCGCTGGCAGGCGATCCGCACCGCACGGCCGAAGTGCGACCGCGGCCCCGCCAGGATCCACGGGTGCTCGGCCAGCTCCGTCAACGCCATCGTGCCCGAGGGCACCACGCCCGTGGGCACGGCGGCGTGCAACCGCTCCACCGCGATCACCACCCGCGCGAGCGACGGGTCCCAGGGCATCGGGTAGTCCGAGTAGTCGATGACGAAGGAGAAGTCGAGGTTGCCGTCGCGCACCGCGCCCGCGGTGTCCTCGGGGGCGAGCTCCTTCGTCCGCACCTGGATCCCCGGGTGCTCGGCGGCCAGCGCCGTGAGCGCGGCGGGCAGCAGCCCGGAGGCGACCGAGGCCCACACGCCCGCCGTGAGCCGGGCGGACACTGCGTCCTGCGCCTCCTCCAGCGCCATGGTGGCGCGTTCCACCGACCCGAGGATCTCCTCCGCGTGCTCGGTGAGCAGCATCCCGAGCTCGGTCAGCTGCACGCGGCGGCCAAGCCGCTCGAAGAGCTTCGCGCCGACATCGCGTTCCAGCTGGGCGAGTTGCTGCGAGACGGCCGACGCGGTGTAGTGCAGCGAGGTCGCCGCCGCCGTGACCGTGCCCCGGCGATGCAACTCTCGAAGCATTCGCAACCTGTGCAACGAAAGCTCCATGCCGCTCAGCGTAGGCAACGATCTCGCGCTGTGCAGGAAGCCTGAACGCAACCGTGCATGATCCTTAACTAGACGTGGCCCGCGACACTCACGCACAGTGGAGGTACCGGCACAAGGGGGGCACCGCCCGCGAACTCGGCAGTTCAGACAAGCCGTCCATCGTCAGGCAGATGAGGCGGCACGCTGTCCTGCGCCCGCGTCAGTGCACCACACGAGCCCGGAGCAGGAGACGCCGTCGAGAGAACTTTGGAGGTGGGTTGCAGGTGACCACGATGCACGACCCGTGGGGACAGACGAGCACCGGAACGCCCGACGCCGCGACCGGCGCGGCCAAGCCCCGGCGCGGCGAGCCACTGCTGCGCCTGACGTGGACCGACCCGGTCACCGGCGCCCACGGTTACCTCGTCGTCCACACGCTCGTGTCCGGACTGGCCACCGGCGGCACCCGCATGCGGGCCGGCTGCACGATGTCGGAGGTCGAGGACCTCGCGTTCGGCATGGCGGCCAAGACCGCGACCTTCGAGCTGCCCGTCGGCGGCGCCAAGGGCGGGATCGACTTCGACCCGAAGGACCCCCGCGCCGTCGAGGTGCTGGAGCGGTTCTGCCAGGCCATGCGCCCGTGGCTGGACGCGCACTGGGTGACCGCCGAGGACCTCGGGGTGCCGCAGCACCTCATCGACGAGGTCTTCGCCAGGCTCGGCCTCGGCCAGTCCTACCACGCCGCCATCAGCCGCGCGGCCAACCCGGAGCGGACGCTGCGGCGCGTGACGGCGGGGCTGAACGCGCCCGTGCCCGGCGGGCTGCTGCTCGGGGACGTCATCGGTGGCTACGGCGTGGCACAGGCGTGCCTCGGCGCGGCGCGCGCGTGGGGCTGGGAGACCGGCGAGACCACGGTCGCGATCCAGGGCATCGGCACGATGGGCGGCGGCGCGGCCTGGTACCTGCACGAGTCGGGCATGCGCGTGGTCGCCGTCGCCGACGCCGCGGGCACGCTGTATCACCCGGACGGGCTCGACATTCCGGCCCTGCTCGACCTGCGCGACGCCTACGGCGAGATCGACCGCGACCGCGTGCCCGCCGAGGTGCAGCGGCTGCCGAGGAACGCGGTGATCTCCACCGCCGCCGACATCCTCGTGCCCGCCGCCATCTCCTACGCGATCACGCCGGACAACACGGTGGACGTCGCCGCGAAGGTCGTGGTGGAGGCGGCCAACGCCGCGACCACGCCGGAGGCCGAGGCCATGCTCGCCGCCAACGGCATCCCGGTGATCCCGGACTTCGTCGCCAACGCGGGCGCCGCGGCCTGGGCGTGGTGGCTGCTGCTCGGGCAGGTCGGCGCCGACCCGGCGGACTCGTTCCTGCGCCTGCGCACTGAGATGCAGGCCAAGGTCGCGCTGCTGCTCGGGCAGTGGATCGTCGACGGGGTGCCGCCCCGGCAGACGGCCCACGACCTCGCGGCCGCCAACCGGCAGGCCGTGGCGGAGGCGTGCGAGGAGACCCCGCTCGTCATCCCGTAGCGGTGCGGTCCCCGGTGCGCCGCGGCGGGCGCACCGGGGACCGGCGCACCACCAGGATCGTGGCGGCCACGCCGACCGCGAAGACGGCCAGCCCGGCCCACACCATTCCCTGCGTGACCGACAGCGGCGCGCTCGGCACGTCCGGCGTCCGCCCGCCGTCCCGGCCCGTGACGACCACGGCCACGACGACGGCGATCGCGCCGAGCACCGCGGTCACCGCGCCGCCCCACAACACCCGTGCCCACGCCGGCCTGCTCGCGTCCCGCGCCCGTTCCGCGCGCCGCGCCGGCGCCAGCAGCCGGGCGAGCAGCACCAGCGCGACGGGCAGCTGGAGCAGCCACAGGGTGGTGCGCGGCCAGCCGTCGAACCACACGTTGGTTCCGTAGAGCAACGTGTGCCAGACGCTCAGGACGTACACGACGATCACGAAGCGGTGCAGCGCCCGCCACAGCCGCGCGCCCGTGCCGCCGCGGAAGTAGTACAGCAGGCCGAGTGGGATCGCCAGGTACAGCGCGAGCAGCCCCAGCAGGATCGCGACCACGCCGGTGCCCGAGCCGTACCCGCCGGGCACGAACGTCTCGACGAACGCGCTCCACACGCGCCCGAGCGGCCCGAGGCCGTCGGAGTTGGCCCGCACCAGCTCCGCGAAGAACAGGGCCGCGTGGGCGAACATCAGTCCGATCGTGGTGAGGCTCGTCGAGCGGTGCCAGCGCTCCAGCCGCACCGCGGACACCGGCCGCCGCCGCGGCCCCGGCCCCGACCGCAAAAGGCCCAGCATCGTGGTCAGCCACGCCCACAGCAGCGCGGACCAGCCGAACGCCTGGCAGGCCCAGTACATCCAGTACTCGTTGGCGTCTGCGAGGAACGGCATGACGGCGACGGTCGCCGACGTTTCGGCCCGCACACGTTCGTACAGCCAGCCGAAGATCGCGACCGTGATCCCGAGCGCGATGGTCGCGTCGGGTACCGCCGCGCGGAGGTCCGCCCTGAGCGCGGCCCGGTCCAGCCCGGTGCGGCTCGGTGCCGGCATACCGTGAGCCCCTTTCGCCTGGCCGTCCGGGCCCGCGGCGAGGCGGGCCCGGACGACGTCGGTCAGACGCCGATCTCGGCGTTCCTCGCGGCCTGCACGATGCGCTGCCGCTCCTGTTTGGTGATGATGCCGTCCGCCAGCAGGCCGGCGGTGACCTCACGGACGTGCGTGACGAACGCGGTGTGGTCCGGGTACTCGGCCTCCTCGTCGATCAGATCGTTGATTGTGCACCCGTTGCCGGTGTCGGCGTTGGCGACGCCGGTGTCCTCGGCGCCCACGAACACGGTCGCCCGCGTGTCGGACACCGAGCAGGCCGGCTCCGGGTCGACGATCGTGAACGTCGCCTTGCCCGTCTCCGAGACGTTGCCCGCCTTGTCCGTGGCGCGGTAGGAAACCGTGTACACGCCCGCGTCGGCGATCGTCAGCGGAATGCGGTACGGCCGGAAGCTCCCTTCGCTGAAGCTGTACTCGACGGAGGCCACGCCCGACTGCTCGTCGGTGGCCGTGAGGGTGAGCTTCGCCGACTCGAGGTAGTTCCAGCCGGCGTCCATCTCACCGGTGAGCTGCGCCGTGACCACGGGAGGCGTGGTGTCCTCCTGCTGGCCGGGCACGACCGTGAACGTCACCGACCCCGGCTGGGACGTGTTGCCTGCGTGGTCGGTGGCGCGGAACCGCACGGTGTGCTCGCCCTCCGCGGCGACCTCGACGGGCTCGGTGTAAGCGGTGAACTCGCCGCCGTCGAGCGCGTACTCCACGCCGTGCACGCCGGACCCCTCGTCCACCGCGGTCACGGACACGGTCGCCGAGCCGACGTAGTTGCCGTCGCCGTCCTGCTCGCCGGTCACCTCGGCCGAGACCTCCGGCGGCGTGGTGTCCTCCTGGCCGTTCTCGACGACGGTGAACGTCACCGAGCCCGGTTCGGACGTGTTGCCGGAGTTGTCGGTCGCCCGGTAGCTCACGGTGTGCTCACCCGGCGCCGACACCACGACCGGACCCGTGTAGGCGGTGAACTCGCCGCCGTCGAGCGAGTACTCGACGCTGTCCACACCGGACTCCGCGTCGTGCGCGGTCAGCTCCACGCTCGCCGAACCGAGGTAGTGGCCGTCGGTGTTCTGCTCCCCGGTCACCTCGGCCATCACGTGCGGCGGCGTGGTGTCGCCCTCCGGGGGCTCGACCACGCGGAACGTCACGAAACCGGTCTCGGAGAGATTGCCGGCGTTGTCCGTGGCCCGGAACTGCACCGAGTGGTCGCCGAGCTCGGTGACCTCCACCGGACCCGTGTAGGGCTGGAACCCGGTGTCGTCCACCTCGTACTCCACCGAGGCGATGCCCGACTGCGTGTCCTGCGCGGTGACCGTGACCGTGGCCTTGGCGAGGTAGTTGCCGTCGGCGTCCTGGGTGCCGCTCAGCTGGCCCGTGACCGTCGGCGGAGTCGTGTCCTCCGGCGCCTGCTCGACGACCGTGAACGTCACCGACCCGGTCTGCGACACGTTGCCCGCGTTGTCGGTCGCCCTGAACTCCACGATGTGCTCACCGGGCTCGCTCACCGCCACCGGCTCCGTGTACGGCTGGAACCCTCCACCGTCCAGCTGGTACTCGACGGACGCGACGCCGGACTCGGTGTCCTGCGCCGAGACGGCGACCGTCGCCGTGCCGACGTAGTTGCCGTCGGCGTCCTGCTCGCCGGTGACCTCGCCCGCGACCGAGGGCGCGGTGGTGTCCTCGCCGCCGCCGTCGGTGACCGTGAGCACGCCGGCCATCTGGCCGTGCCCGGGCAGGGCGCAGTAGTAGCGGTACTGGCCCGGCGTGAGGTTGACGTCCACCTCGTAGCGGCCCTGGTTCGCGTCGAAGGGGCTCGCCGTGATGTTGACGTTGACGTCGTGGTTGTAGCCGGGCGTGGAGGTGTCGAACGTCAGGGTGTGCGGCATCCCCGTGGTGTTGCCCGTCGCGGTGCTGTTCTCGAAGACGAGCGTCGCCGCGCCCGCCGTGGCCGTGGCCGGCGCCGAGGCGTACTCGGTGATGCTGTCGTCGGCCGTCCAGGTCAGGATCTGCTGCTGTGCCTGGGTTTGCCGGGAGGTCTCCGTTTGCGTCTGCGCCGCCTGCCGGGCCTGCTGGACCTGCTCGCCGGCGAGCGAGGCGGGCACCACCCACAACGCCACCAGGAGAACGCCCAGCAACCCCACGGTGCCCCGCCGGGCGGCCACGCCCAGCGATGTGCGTAATCGTTGGTACATAAGCGTGCTGCACCTCTCGTGAAGTGGTACCGGCCGGTGCGGACGTCCGGAAGAGCGCCCGCACCGGCCGGCTGCCTCGGTTTACAGCTCCCGCACGCGGATGTTGCGGAACTCGGTCAGGTCGTTGTCCCCGTGGTTCTGCAACCCGATGAACCCGTTGCGGAACTGCCGCAGATCGGTCGGCGGGTCACCGGCACGGGACGACTCCTTGCCGGGCAGGTTGTCGAACTCGTTGATCACCACGCCGTTGCGCAGGATCGTGTAGTGCTGCCCGACCACGCGGATCTCGTAGGTGTTCCACTCACCCTTGGGAGTCGCGCCGGCCTGGTCGAGCCCGACCGGGTCGAAGTTGTAGATCGATCCGGTCTTCTGTGGCTCACCGGACTCCCCGTCGTAGATCTGCACCTCGTGTCCACAGTAGATCGCCACCCAGGCCTGCGAGTCCCTTGCGGAGCCGACGGTGCCGCAGCTGCCCGCGGGCCGCTGCTCGAGCGGCGTTCTCGGGTCGGGGAAGCGGACGAACACGCCGCTGTTGGCACGGCCCTGCCCCGGTGCGATGTCCTTGTACTCCAGCTTCAGCGAGAAATCGGCGTACGGTTTCGCCGCGTACCACAGCATTCCGAGCCCACCGGAGCTGCGCAGCGACCCGTCCGGCTGGATGTCGAACCGGCCCGACGGCGCCATCTCCCAGCCGCGCAGCGACTCGGCCGTGCCGTTGAAGATCGGTTCCCAGCCCGAGTCACCCACCTTGCCGATGGGGGACTGCTTGGCCGCGCTGATCAGCGCGTCGCGCTCGGCGCGGACGAGCACGCCCTTGCGCATGAGGTCGCGGGCGACCTTCGAGACGTGGTCGACGAACTTCTTGTGCGTCGGCCACGTGCTCTCGTCGTCGATGAGGTCGTTGACCGTGCAGCCGTTGCCGACCTCGTGGTTCTCGACACCCGTGTCGGTGTCCCGCAGCCACACCGTCTCCCGCGTGTCGGGCACCGCGCAGCCGACGTCGACCCTGGTGGTGGTCGTCGCCTTCTCGCCGTCGGCGTAGGTCACCGTCAGCGTGGCCGTGTAGGTCCCGATGCTGCCGTAGGTGTGCACGGGGTTGGCCTCGGTGGACCTGGCTCCGTCACCGAACCGCCACTCGTACGACACGCCACCGGACCTGGACCCGTTGAACGCCATCGTCAGCGGCTTGTTCTGCAGCGCGGTCGCCCTCGCGGCCGGAGCCGGGGTGGCCGGCCCGCCCTCGTAGGTGACCCGCAGCAGCTTCTGGTTGGGGGCGAGGCTGAAGAAGCCGCTGCCGTAGTCGATCAGGTACAGCGCACCGTCGGGGCCGAACTGCGCACCCATCCAGCTCTGCAGCTGGGTGTCGGCACCGCCCGCCTTGATGATGTCGCGCAGGTCCTCCGCGAACGCGGGCGGGCCCTGCTGCTGCACCGTGGCGGGGTCCAGGGTCACGGCGACGCGGTTGTTCGGGTTGCACTCGTCACCGATGAACCACTTGTCGTCCCAGTAGGACGGCCAGGCCACGTCGCTCTCCGGGTCCACCAGCGAGCTGTGGTACGTCGGACCCGACATCACGGCCTGGCAGCCGCCGCTCACGAACGGCAGCGTGTAGGTGCTGTCCTCCTCCTTGTACGTGGGGATGCCGCTGCCGTCCGGCCGCTCCGGGAACACCGGTCCGCCGCCCTGCGGCGAGTACCAGATCATGTTGTCACGCGCGGGCGGGATGTCCACCAGTCCCGTGTTGCGCGGCGAGGTGTTCTTCAGGTTGTCGCAGTCGTACCAGCCGGTGAGCACCGACGCGTCCGTGTCGCTGCGGTCGCGGTAGGGTTGCTTGTTGCCCATGCAGTAGGGCCAGCCCTGGTTGCCCGCCGACGTGAGCACGGTCGCCGTCTCGTACTTGGCCGGGCCCAGCTCCGGGCTCGGCGCGCCGGCGTCGGGACCGACCCACGCGGTGGTGACCCAGTCGTGCACGGGGTCCACGTCGAGGCGCGCCGGGTTGCGCACGCCCATCACGTAGATCTCCGGGCGTGTCTTGTCACCGGGATCCTCCGCCTCGGGGAAGAGGTTGCCCTCCGGGATCGTGTACGTCCCGTCGTCCTCGGGGTGGATGCGCAGGATCTTGCCGTTCAGGTCGTTGGTGCTGCCCGACGTCCTGCGCGCGTCCTGGAAGGACACACCGGCGTACTCCTGGGTCCAGTTGTTGCCGGAGTAGCCCTGCGACCCCTGCGAGGAGTTGCTGTCGCCGACGGCGATGTAGAGGTTGCCTGCCTTGTCGAAGTCCATGCCGCCACCGGCGTGGCAGCAGCTGTGGATCTGCGTGTCCCACTGCAGGATGTCCTTGCGGCTGCTCAGGTCGAGCGTGTCGGTCGCGGCGTCGTAGGTGAACCTGGACACCGTGCGCTGGCCGATCCGCTTCTCCTTGTCGATCGACTCGTACGGCATCCAGTAGACGTAGATCCAGCCGTTGTCGGCGAACTCCGGGTCGAGGGTCATGCCGAGCAGACCCTCCTCGCTCTTGACGAGCTCGTCCCCGCTGCCCCGGTTGCCGAACACCTCGAGCGTGGTGATCAGCTTGACCTTGCGGGTCTCCGGGTCCCACTGGTGGATCGTGCCGCAGCCGAGACCCACGTTCTCCTGGTCCCAGTTGGGCACGGGGCCGGTGGGGCAGGCCGCCTTGCCGACGTAGAACACCGTGCCGTCCGGCGCGACCGTGACGCCGTGCATCTCGCCGTACTGGTCGAGCTGACCCGGCTGGTTCTGCCCGGTGAGCCGCTCTGTCTTGTAGTTCGCGGCGATCGTGGCCTGGCAGTCGCCCCTGACCACACCGGTCGTCCACTTCAGCGCGCCCAGCAGGTGACCGCGGAACTTGGCCTCGCCGTAGCTGCCGACGGTGCCGCCCATCCCGGTGTAGAAGGACCGGCCGCCATCGTAGTCCCGGCACCACGAGATCGGGTGGAACGCGCCGTTTCCGTTCGCCCCCGCGTCATAGGTGTGCTCCTGCACCTGGGCGACCGTGTGCACCTCCCCCACCGGGTTGGTCTCCCAGTTGAGCCACTTGTCCGAGCGCTTCCACGTCAGCGGCAGGCCCTCGTTGGCGGGGTGCTGCCGGTCGACCACACTCACCACGGCCTGCTGCGGCTCGGGCTCGGCGCCCGGCGGCGGGGTCGCGTCGGCGGTGTAGAGCTCGATCTCGGCGAGCTGCGTCGCCGACTCGCCCGCGTTGGCGGTGATGTCGAGCCGGTAGTGCGCGTACGCCTGCGTGTTCTCGAAGCGGTACTCCTTGGGCTGGAACCTCTCCGGGAAGTCCTCGCCGGTGCGCCGGTCGAGATCGGTCCACGTCTGCCCGTCCTGGGAGCCCTGCAGGGTCCAGTCCAGCGGGTCGCGGCCGGGGAAGTCGTTGGCCGAGGTCAGCGCGTAGTGCGAGATGGCGGCGGGTTCGGCAAGCTCCAGCGCGGCCCAGCCGGTGCGCGCGAACGTCAGCCACTTGCTGTTGGCGTTGCCGTCCACGAGCTTCGCGCCGGTCTCGTTGGGCGGGTTCTCGCCGCTCACCGTGACGCCGGCGACCTCCTCCGGCACGGGCCGGTTGCCCGCGGGGCGGGCGCCGATGAGGCCGCCGAACCACTCGGAGCGGGCCTGCGCCTTCGCGGCGTCGCGGATGCCGAGGAAGCCGCCGCCCTCCTCGATGTAACGCCGCAGCGCCGACTCCTGCCCGGCGTTCAGCTCGTTGCCCTCGGCGGAGAGGAAGACGATGCCGCGGTAGCGAGCGAGGTTCTCGGTCGTGAACGACGCGGGATCGGTGGAGATGTCCACCGTGAACCCGTTGCTCTCCCCCAGCTCCTCGATCGCCCGCGCGGCACGGACTACCGGGTCGGCCTGTTCGGCCGCGACACCGCGGAACACCAGTACGTTGACCTGGCTCGCCGCCGCGGCGGCCTGGTTCTGCGCCGCCACGGGCTCTGCGGGCGCGCCGGTGGCGGGCAGCGCGGTCAGCCCCAGTGTCAGTACCGCGCTCGTCAGCAGGATCATGCCACGCCGCAACGGTCTCGGCCGTAATCGGCCGCCGCGGGGCGGGAGCGCCAATCTTCTTCGACCCATCCCTACTCCATTCACTCGTGGTGCGCCCTAGTGGCCTTCGTGGGTGGTGCCGGGCTGCTGCTGTTCGAGCTGCTGTGGTTCCCGCGTCACGTGGTGGTGCTGGTGGTAGCGGTCGAGCGTCTCCTGCGCGCCCTCGGGCATCGAGCCGTCCGCGTTGCGGATCAGCCAGACGCCCGCCATGCCACCGTCGGAGTGGAACTGCACGTGGCAGTGGTACATCCACACGCCTGGACCCACGCCCTCCCCTGCGATCACCTGGAACCCGAAGGAGTCGCCGGGGTTGAGGTCCCGGTTGTCGATCACCTGCGTCGGGTCATCGGGGCCGCTGAGCATGCCGGTGCGGTTGTCGGCCCAGCGGTGGGCGTGCAGGTGGAAGGTGTGGAAGAAGTCGCCGTGGCCGATGGCGATGAACTCCACGCGCTCGCCGAGATTGGCCTCGATCACGGGGATGTCGGGCGCGACGCGGTTGTTGATGGTCATGCCGTTGAACACCACGGTGTACTGGCGCTTCGGCAGGAGGTCGCCCTCGCGGCGCACGATGAGCGCGCCGTAGAGCCCGGCGCGGAGACCGTCCGTGCCGTGGTCGCCGCCCATCGCGTGGTCGTGGTAGTGCCAGTATCCCGCGCTGCCCGGCATCCAGCGACCGTCCTTTTGGTACGGTGCCCTGGTTTTCCAGATGTACTTGCGCCGCTGGCCCGGCTCGTTGAACGACGCGTTGAGCGGGCTGCCGTCGGAGTCGACGTCGTAGTCCACGCCGTGCGGGTGGATGGACAGCCGCCGGTCGGTGTTGTTGACCAGGTCGATCTCGAGGGTGTCGCCCTCCCAGATCTCGAGGATGGGTCCCGGCACGGTCGCGGTGCCCGGTGAGAGCCCGTAGCCGAACAGGCCGCCGCCGATCTCCTCGGCGTAGACGGTGATCCGCCGCGTCACGCCCGCGCGCGCGGGGCGTGCCGTCTCCGGCGCCGCCGCGGCCGAGCCGAGACCGGCGGCGACGACGGGAACGGTGACGCCCGCCGCCGCGGCACCGGCCAGCATGGAACGCCGGGACATCGCCCGCGCGAGGCGCGGGCGGGCGGGTTTCTCAGCCATGGGGTCTCCATTCGCGTACCCGGGCGGCACGTGCGGGCCCGGGGTCGGGGTGGGGAACGAGCGGGGTGAATCCTTGCCGTGCGCGTGTGTCGCTTGTGGACAGAGTGGGTTCGCCGCGGCACGGCGCGCCGCCGGGCGAGCGTGGCTCGCCCGGGTGGAGACGGTTGGACCGCGGGGTTCGGGGTTCTTCGGAAGGGCTTCTGCGGGCTTCTGCGCGGTGGCGGGGTCCGGTCAGGGCGGGGCTGGGCCGGGCGGGAAGCCGGTCACCGGACCGCCGACGGAACGGCGGAGGAGCGCATGCCGTAGTGCTTGCGGCATCCGCGCGTATCCCGCCTGTCGCGACGTTCGACTCACGCCTGCCTCGCCTTCAGCGCCGAGGGTTCCAGGGGGAAAGTTAATTACTTCCGGTGCTCCCGTAAATATCTACGGTCAAAATAGGCGAACTTATGCTGCGTTGAGACAGAAGTGGTACGACGAACGGAGCAACGGCGCGGAGCCGAAGCGCCTACGCCGGTCGCGAGTCCCCCACTCAGACGCGCGAGTCCCCCGCCCAGGCACGCGAGTCCCCCGCTCCGGCGCGCGAATGCCCCGCTCCGGTCCGCGAATGGCGCGCTCCCGCGCACGACCGGAACGAATGACTCGCGGTCGGGAACGCACAACTCGCGGGCCGGAGCGAGGGACTCGCGGTCCCAAGCGGGCAACTCGCGGTCCCAAGCGGGGGACTCGCGGGCCCAAGCGGGCAACTCGCGGGCTCGAGCGGGGGACTCGCGGGCCGGAGCGGGGGACTCGCGGGCCCGAGCGGGGGACTCGCGGAAAGGGTCAGACCAGGAAGGTGAACAGGGGGCTGTCCGGCGACACCTGCTCGATGCGGTGCGGGGCGGCGTCCATCCGCTTGAGCATGGGCTCCAGGTTCTCCGGGGATCCCAGCTCGACGCCGACCAGCGCGGGGCCGGTCTCCCGGTTGTTGCGCTTGACGTACTCGAAGAGCGTGATGTCGTCGTCGGGACCGAGGATGTCGTCGAGGAACCGGCGCAGCGCGCCCGGCTCCTGCGGGAACTCGACCAGGAAATAGTGCTTACGGCCCTCGAAGACGAGCGCCCGCTCGACGATCTCGTTGTACCGGCTGACGTCGTTGTTGCCGCCGGAGAGGATGCACACCACGGTCGCGCCCTCGGGCAGCCCCAGGTCGAGATGCAGCGCCGCCGACGCGAGCGCCCCCGCCGGCTCCGCGATGATCCCGTCGGACTGGTACAGGTCGAGCATCTCGACGCAGATCTGCCCCTCCGGCACGGCCACGAGACGCGGCCGGCCCTGCGCCGCCACGGCGAACGTGTGCCGCCCGACCTGCCGCACCGCGGCGCCGTCGACGAACGGGTCGACGTGCTCCAGCGCCACCGGCTGCCCCTCGGCGAGTGCGCGCGCCATGCTCGCCGCGCCCTGCGGCTCGGCGCCGACGACCCGCACCCCTGGGTGCGTCTCCCGGAGCCAGGTCAGAGTCCCGGCGAGCAGCCCGCCGCCGCCGACCGGCACCACGACCACGTCGGGAACCCGCCCGAGCTGCTCGATGATCTCCTTGACGACGGTGCCCTGGCCCGCGATGGTGCGCGGGTCGTCGAAGGCCGGGATGAGGACCGCGCCGGTGTGCTCGGCGTGCTCGCGCGCGGCCGCCGCGCAGTC
This sequence comes from Prauserella endophytica, assembly GCF_005146945.1. Taxonomy (GTDB): domain Bacteria; phylum Actinomycetota; class Actinomycetes; order Mycobacteriales; family Pseudonocardiaceae; genus Prauserella_A; species Prauserella_A endophytica. The sequence goes on along the minus strand of NZ_SWMS01000006.1, from coordinate 6,013 downwards.
GTCGTAGGTCTCGCCCTCGACGACGATCTGCACGTACTGGCCGCCGAACCGGGCGACGCGGTCGCGCTTCTGCCTCGGCGTCGTCCTCGGCAGATACACCCGCGCGCTGACCCCGAGAGCCGCGCAAGCGAACGCGACACCCTGCCCGTGGTTGCCCGCGCTGGCGCACACGACGCCCCGCGAGCGTTCCCCGTCGCTGAGCGAGGCGATGAGATTGTAGGCGCCGCGGCCCTTGTACGAGCGGACCGTGTTGAGGTCCTCGCGCTTGAGCCACACGTCGAGGTCGTGCCGCTGGGAAAGCCGCTCGTTGCGCTGCAGCGGGCTCGGCTCGATCACGTCGGCGAACCGGACGGCCGCCTCAGTGACGTCCGCCGCGCTCACCACACCCGCGTCCGGGGCGTTCTCAGACAACACGGTCCTCCTGTCGCATGTTCGTGCCATGAGTAGCCGCGACGAGCATGGGCGGGACCCCGCCAGGGCGACCGACGGGCCACGCACACGCCGCTGCTCGTGCTCGGCAAGATCACGGAGATCCTGAACGCCTTCACACTGAAGCGGCCGTCGCTGACGTTGCGCGAGATACAGCAATCTACCGGCCTGCCCGCGTCGACCGTGCAGCGGCTGGTGACCAACCTGGTAGCGAACGGGTTCCTGGACCGCGCCGACGACGGTTTCCGCATCGGTGTCCGAATGGCCTACTGGGCGGCCGCGGCCGCCAAGGACTTCGACGTGCTCGCCGTGGTCAACCCGGTGCTCAAGGACCGGCGCGACGTCACCGGCGAGACGGCGTGCTTCTTCCGCGCCGAGGGCGAGCACCGCGTGTGCATCGCCGTCGCCGGGACCCACCACGCCCTGCGCCGCGAGATGTCCGTCGGGCGGATCGCGCCGATCACGGTCGGCTCCTCGGGCCGCGTGCTGCTCGCCTGGAACCCGGACCTCGCCGAAAAGGTCCCCCAGCACGAGCCGCCGCAGCTCACCGACAGCACCGTGACCGACCGCGGCGAGCTGCGCAGGCTCATCAAACAGACCGTCGCCGACGGCTACGCCATCACGGTGGGTGACGCGTCGACGGCGCCTCGGGCCTCGCGGCCCCCGGTGTTCGACTCGGCCGCCGACGTGGTCGGCGCGCTGATGATCCAGGGCCCGGCGCTGCGGATGCCGTACGAGAAGTGCGTCGAGCGGGTCGACGTGCTGGTCGAACAGGCGGAACGGATCACCCGGGCCCTTGGCGGCCGGTTCCCCGCGTGACCTCCCCCGCCGGGTTCACCGGGCGCGGCGGCCGACGGCCCTCCGCCATCGCGACGGCGTTGCGCGCGCACAGCTCGGCCACTCGCACGCGCACGGACCTGGTCGCGCTGCCGACGTGCGGCAGCAGGGTGGTGTTGGGCAGCTCCGCGAGGCCGTCCGCGAGCTCCGGCTCCAGCTCGTAGGCATCCAGACCGGCGCCCGCGATCACGCCGTCGCGCAGCGCGCCGGCCAGCGCCTTCTCGTCCACGATCGGCCCACGCGCCGTGTTGATGAGGGAACGCACGACTCGCGAGCGGGTGGTAGTCCACTGTGGAGCGGCTGTGGGGGCCGTGGCGGGACACGGCCCCCGGTCCGTCCTCAGTGGCCGATGTCGATGACGACGCGGGTCGGCGAACCGAGGGTGAACACGCGCACCCACGACCGGTACCGGGTGCCGAGCCCGACCGAGAGGACGCCCTCGAAGTCGCCGGTGACCGCAACCGCCATCACGTTGCGCAGGCTGCGGGTGCGGAACTTCACCGGGCCCGGATACGTCGGTGCACCGCTGGCGCCGTGTGCGGCCGCGGGTGTCGCGGTGACGGCGACGAAGTGCTCACCGGTGAGCCAGACGATCTCACCGGAGCCGTCGGCGATCAACTCGTCGACGAGCCGGTGGGCGACGGCCGGCCGCGGCCCGCTCAGGTCGAGCACGACGCGGTCGAAGCCGGTGTTGAGGCCGGTGCGGATGCCGGTCAGCACCGGGGTGGTCGGCTGCGCGGCCGACGACGCCGACACCGCGAGACCGCCGAGCAACAGAAGGGTGGCGGCGAGCGCCGCGAGCGCGCGCCGCGTGAGGGTGGTCATCGTTGACCTCCTGCCGGGAGAATGGCGAACGGGAGTCCCAGCGCCGGGTATCAGGCAGACGCGCGGCGCGGGTCCCGGTTGCTCCCGCACCGGGACGAGACGAAGTCGTGACCGTGAACGAAGCACTGCCGGGAACCTTTGCCACGGCTAGGATCCAGCCGTGGACGACGTCGAGCTCGTACTCGGTCCCCTGCTTCGGCATGTCGACGAGTCGTCGGCGACGGTGTGGGTGGAGACCAGCGGGCCGTGCGAGGTCACGGTGCTCCACGCTGGCGCCCCGACGTTCGAGGTGTGCGGCCACCACTACGCGCTCGTGGTGCTCACGGGCCTGGCTCCCGGCACCAGCACGCCGTACGAGGTGCGGCTCGACGGCCGAACGGTGTGGCCGCAACCGGAGAGCCCCTTCCCGGAGAGCCGCATCCGCACGCTGCCCGAGGACGGCGCGCCGTTCCGGCTGGTCTTCGGGTCCTGCCGCAAGCCGCACGAGCACGACTCGCTCGGCACCGACGCGCTGGTGTCCTATGCGGAGCGGATGCGCGGGCTGCCCGAGTCCGAATGGCCACGGTCGCTGCTCCTGCTCGGCGACCAGGTCTACGCCGACGAGACCACGGCCGAGACGCAGGCCTGGCTCGCCACGAGGCGGGACCTGAGCGAACCGCCCGGCACCGAGGTGACGGACTTCGACGAGTACGCCCATCTCTACCGCGAGACGTGGTGCGATCCCCCGGTGCGCTGGCTGCTCTCCACCGTGCCCGTGTCGATGATCTTCGACGACCACGACGTGCGCGACGACTGGAACACCTCCGACGTGTGGCGCGAGCGGATGCGGCGCCATCCGTGGTGGACCGGACGGCTGCGCGGCGCGTTCATGTCGTACTGGGTGTACCAGCACCTCGGCAACCTCGGCCCCGGCGAGCTCGCCGAGGACCCCACCGCGGCCGCCGTGCTGGACGGGCCCGGCGACCGCACCGAGCTGCTCCGCAGGCTCGCCGACGAGGCCGACGACGAACTGGGCGCGGTGAAACACGCGCGGTGGAGCTACCGTCGCCGGTTCGGCCGCGTCCGGCTGCTGGTGATCGACAGCAGGGCGGGGCGCATCCTCGGCGGCGGGCGGCGGTCGATGCTCGACGAGGAGGAGTTCCGCTGGGTGGAGCAGAGCGCCGAGGGCGAGCACGACCACCTTCTGATCGGGACTTCACTGCCGTGGCTGCTGCCGCCGGCGTTCTCGCACCTGGAGTCGCTCAACGAGGCCGCGTGCCGCAGACCCGGCCGGCGAGGCCGCGTCGCGGAGTGGGTCCGGCAGACCGGCGACTTCGAGCACTGGGCCGCGTTCCGGTCCTCGTTCGACCGGCTCGCGCGGCTGGTCGAGCGCACCGGCTCGGCCGACGGCGCACCGGCGACGATCTGCGTGCTGTCCGGGGACGTGCACCACAGCTATTTCGCCCGCGCTCGGTTCCCCCGGCGGCTGCGCTCGGCGGTCTACCAGCTGACGTGCTCGCCGGTGCACAACACCGCGCCGTCGTACCTGCGGCTGGCGTTCCGCGCGGGCTGGTGGCGGCCGCTGGCCTGGCTGGCGGGCCGGTGGGCGCGGCTGTCCGGGGTGGAGCCGCCGCCGCTGGACTGGTCGTGCGTGCTCGGACCGCGGTTCACCAACGCCATCGCGACACTGGAGCTGACGGGACGCCGCGCGGAGGCGTGGCTGGAGCTGAGCGAACCGGACGGGCTCGTGGTGCACGCCCGGCTCCCGCTCACCCCGTAGCGGGAGCCGGCGCACGGCAGCGCAGGTGCTCGCGCAGGAACGACACGCCCGGTGAAATGCCGCGTCCCGAACCACGCGAGCGCCGGCGTGCGGAGCTAACGGCGGCGGCCCAGCTGGCGATGGCGCAGGCGCACGCGGGCCGGGAGCACGAGGCGCTCCGGACGTGCCGGGAGGTGCGGGAACTCAGCGGGCGGCCCGGCGAGCTGCGGGAGCGACCCGGCGGCGCCGCTCACCCGGCGCGAGCAGGAGGTCGCCACGCTCATCGCGGACGGACTGTCCAGCAAGGAGGTCGCCGAGCGGCTCACGATCTCACCGCGCACGGTTGACGGTCTCGTGGAGCGGATCCTGCGCAAGCTCGACTTCTCGTCGCGCACCCAGGTCGCGTCGTGGGTCACCGCGAGCGCGGTGAGCTGAACGGGCGCCTCAGAAGAAGCCCTCGTGCTCGCGGTGCACGGTGGAGGTCGCCTTGCCCGAGGCGCGGTGGCCGTAGTCGGCGCTGATGGCGTCGGCGGTGCGCACGACGAGCGGCGCGATCTCGGAGCGCAGCTCCTCGACGGTCGCCCGGCCGCTCGAGGTCGACGACGCCAGCGCGGCGATCACCGTGCCCGACTGGTCGCGGACGGGGGCCGAGACCGACAGCAGGCCCTCCTCCAGCTCACCGGCGACGATCGAGTAGCCCTCGGCGCGCACCGTGCGCAGCTCACGGCGGAACTCGTCGGGGTCGGTAACGGTGTTCCTGGTGAGCGGGCGCAGGCCCGCGTCGATGACCTCGTCGACGTGTTTCGGCGGAGCCCACGCCAGCAGGACCCGGCCCATCGACGTGGCGTACGCGGGCACGCGGGAGCCGATCGCGATGTTGATGCTCATGATGCGCCGCACCGGAACGCGTCCGATGTAGACGACGTCGGTGCCGTCGAGCGCGGCGAGTGACGCTGACTCGCTCGTCTGCTCCGCGAGCCGCATGAGGTGCGGCTGGGAGAGCTCGATCATCGCGTGCGAGGCCGAGTAGTGCTGGCCGATGCTGAGCACGCGCGGGGTCAGCGACCAGTGCCCGCCCTCCCCCTTCACATAGCCAAGGCTCTGCAGCGTGATGAGGATCCGCCGCACCGCGGGCCGGGAGAGCCCGGTGGCGGAGGCGAGCTCGGCGAGCGAGGGGTTGGGCCGGTCGGCGTCAAAGGCCAGGAGCACCTGGAAGCCCCGCTCGAGGCTCTGGATGTGATCGCGCGAGTTCTCGTCCTTGGTCATCGCCCGCCATCTTCCCGCAGTCCCGGCCTTGACTTCCAAGCCGTCCGCGGTGCACCCTTCCACGTGTTGAACGCATAGCGGTCAGACTGTACGCATAGCGTACCGGAGGTGTCGACGATGACCCTGGACCAGCGCGAGATCCGCAACGGCTTCGGCCGGTTCGCCACCGGCGTGACGGTGGTGACCTGCGAGAACGATGCGGGTGAGCCCCACGGGGCGACCGTCAACGCGTTCACGGCGGTCTCGCTCGAGCCCGCGTTGTGTCAGGTGACGCTGACCCGCAGGTCCAAGGCCTGTGGCTACCTCGACGGCGCGCCGTTCGCCGTGAACGTGCTCGCCGCCGAGCAGCAGGACATCGCGTGGCACTTCGCGGGCAAGCCGCAGGAGCCCGGTCCCCTCTGGGCACAGGGGCCCACCGCCCCCGTGCTCCTCGGCAACGCGGCGACCATCTCGTGCCGGCCCTGGCGCACCTACGACGGCGGCGACCACCTGATCGTCCTCGGCGAGGTCGTCGACCTGCAGCTCACCGACGCCGAACCCCTGCTGTTCTTCGCGGGCCGGTTCCGCTCCCTGCGCGCGCTCGACAGCGGCCACCACTGGGCCGCGTCCGTCGACTGCCCGGAGAGCAGCTGGTTCGGCATGCCCGCCGCGGGCGCCTACCAGCGCGTGCCCGCCTGAACCGCGACGCGGTCAACGATCCCCATCAATGGAGAAGGGAACTACTGATGACAGTCGAGCAGCGTGACGAAGCCATCGGCAGCGCCGCGAACGGAGCGAGCACTCCGCGGAACACGCGCCCGATGACCGGCGACGAGTACATCGAGAGCATCCGCGACGGCCGGGAGGTGTTCATCTACGGCGACAGGGTCGCCGACGTCACCACCCACCCGGCGTTCCGCAACTCGGTGCGGATGACCG